>NZ_NUOT01000044.1 GCF_002584535.1 Bacillus cereus | reverse complement strand
TTTTGTATTGGCATTTCTTTTAGCGGCTTTACTTGCATTTCTTTTTGTGTTTGCTGCATAGCTGGTTGCTGTGTAATTGGCGCAGATTGATATAGTGCTTCTTCTTCATCTTCTATTCCAAGCGGCGTAGGTGTCGCTGCAAATTCTTTTTGTTGTACCTCTTTTACATATTCTTTTGGAGGAGCTGAGCCAGCACCCATATTTTTTTTCACATGCACACCGCTAGATGGCACTTTTATTTTCATACCTGGCATAATCAGATCTGGATTACTGAGCTGTGTATTCGCCTTTTTTAACGTTTCAAAATCTACTCCGTACTTTTTCGAAATTTTCCAAAGGGTATCCCCTTTTTGCACGATATGAATTTTCAAATTTTCCCCCTCCTGTATTACTTATCTATGAGCAAAAGTAATATACACTGAGACTATCCTCTATGGTTTAACCCTCTTGCTCTTACCATCTAGTCGTACACACTATTGCACAAATATAAAAAATACAATGATTCCCTCAACACAATGTATGACTACAATTAGCTAATTATGTTTAATAAAAAAACGACGGAAATCCGCCGCTTTTACACACGCTCTAACATACGATTTAAGGCAAGGACTGCTTCTTTTGTCACCTGCTTATCTACTTGAATCACATTGACTTCTTCTCCGTGCTCTATCATTTCTAACGCCCACAATAAATGTGGTAAATCAATACGATTCATCGTTAAACAAGGACACATAAAAGGATTTAATGAAATAATTTCTTTATCCGGATGCCTATGAATAATTCGGTTTACTAAGTTCATCTCTGTACCAATCGCCCATTTGCTACCAGATGGTGCTTGTTCAATCATATCGATAATATATTTTGTTGATCCTGCATAGTCAGAAGCCACTACCACCTCATAACAGCATTCTGGATGGACAATAATACTCATATCGGGATGATTTTTCCGCACACTTTCAATATTTTTAACAGTGAAATTTTGGTGAACAGAACAATGACCTTTCCATAAAATCACTTGTATGTCCTCAATCTCTCCATCGTATTCTAATGAATCTGTATGTGGATTCCAAACCGCCATTTTATCTAATGGTATACCGAGGTCATATGCTGTATTTCTTCCTAAATGTTGGTCTGGCAAAAAGACTAAACGCTCTTTTTGAGTAAATGCCCAAGACACCATTTTTTTAGCATTGGAAGACGTTACTGTTGCACCACCATTCCGACCACAAAATGCTTTAATAGCTGCTGTAGAATTGACATAGGTCAATGGAATCATCGTATCTCCAAATAACTTTGTCAGTTCTTTCCAAGCTCGTTCTGTTTGTTCAATATCCGCCATGTCCGCCATGGAACAGCCGGCACGCATATCTGGTAAAATAACAACCTGTTCATCTGTCGTTAACATATCTGCTGTTTCAGCCATAAAATGTACACCGCAAAATACAATATATTTTGCCGCTTTATTGCTAGCAGCCACTTGCGCAAGTTGCAATGAATCTCCCGCAGCATCCGAAAATTGAACGACTTCATCTTTTTGATAATGATGCCCTGGAATAAATAACGATTCCCCTAATTTTTCTTTAATTTCACGGACACGCTCTTCCATCTCTTGTACTGACATCGTTTGATAACGCTCTGGTAACATCGCTTCAATTGGCTGAACCTTCTCTAAAATACTCATGAATAATCTCCCCCTCTAACCCTATCGCCTTAAACTTCAATATTAAAGCTAATATCTAACGCTCCCGCAGAATGTGTTAATACTCCAAGTGAAATGTAATCTACCCCTGTTTTACCGTATTTTGATAAATTTTCAATTGTAATACCGCCCGATGCTTCTGTCACAATTACACTTGGAACAATTTTCGAGAACTCATGAACTTCTTCTGGTGTGCGATTATCGAACATAATAATATCTGCTCCAGCAGCTACAGCTTCATGCACTTGTTCTTTCGTTTCTGTCTCCACTTCAACCTTCACCATATGTCCAAGCTTTTCTTTCACAGATGTAACGGCTTTTGTAATAGATCCAGCAAAAGCAATATGGTTATCTTTAATCATGACACCATCATATAATCCGAAGCGATGGTTATACCCACCTCCGCAAACAACCGCATACTTATCAAACATGCGAAGCCCTGGCATCGTTTTTCTCGTATCACAAATACGTGTATGATTACTTTCTAGCGCTCGAACCGCTCTTTGCGTCATCGTCGCTATGCCGCTCATGCGTTGAATAATATTTAAAATTACACGCTCTGCTGTTAACAGAGATGCAATTGGCCCTTCTACACTTGCTAAAATCTCCCCTTTTCCTACCAAATCTCCGTCGTTTTTATGAAATGTAATTTGGATACTTTCATCTAATAATCGAAACCCTTGTTCAATTACTACTCTCCCTGCGAATACCCCTGTATCTTTCGCAAGGAACGTTCCCTTTGCCTTTAAATTTTCAGGAAAAATAAGCTGAGATGTTACATCTCTTTCCCCAATGTCTTCTAGAAAAAAACTTTCTAATGCCTTTCTTACCTTTAACACGTTCATACAATCCCTCTTCCCCTCATTACACAAGTTGTAATTTTTTGTTAGCATGAATAATTTCTTTCGTGAATTTATTTCGACTTGGGTAATCACCACGATAATGACCACCTATGCTCTCTTTTCTTTGCAGTGCCGCTTCTGTAATGAGCTGGCAGACCGTTAGCATATTCATAATTGTTATATCTTCATTTGTAAGAGCTTCATATTGCGTTTGAACACTTTGTACACGATACTGCTCCAACCATTGTTTTGCATACAATAAACTCGTTTCTGTTCTGACAATCCCCACGTACGTCATCATATATTTTTGTATCTCTTTCTTCATAGGTAACTGAGAAACTTGAGATATTCCATGTATTCTTTCACAACTGTCTTCTCGTCCTTGTACTGGATGGGCTAAAATATGCTTTCCAATTCGTTTCCCGAACACAAGGCCTTCTAACAATGAATTACTCGCTAAACGATTTGCACCGTGCACACCGTTACAAGCTACTTCACCTACAGCATATAAATGCGAAATAGATGTTTCTCCATCACAATTGGTTTTCACACCACCCATATGAAAATGAGCGCCTGGAACAACTGGAATTCTATTTTGTTTTACATCTATACCATTCTTTTTGCATAATGCCGATACAGTAGGAAAACGCTCTTCAAAGTTTTGAATAGACGAAATATCCAGGTGTACACTTTCACCTGCAAGAAGCTGTTCATGAATCGCACGTGCTACTACGTCACGCGGTGCAAGATCGTGTTGTGGATGTACGTTCAACATAAAACGCTGTCCTTTTTCGTTTAACAGAACAGCGCCTTCACCTCGTACCGCTTCTGAAACAAGTCCGCAGCAACGCCCGTCTACATAGAGCATCGTTGGATGAAATTGAATAAACTCTAAATCAACAAGTTCTCCACCAGCTCGATACACGATTGCTAGTCCGTCGCCTGTAATCGTCTCATCGTTAGACGTAAATGCGTACACGCCGCCAACACCGCCTGTAGCTAATACAATTCGTTCAGCATAGTAACGATGTATATTTCCTTCGCTATCTCGGGTCAACACACCCCTACATGTATTATTTTCTATAATTAAATCGAGCACCATTTCTCGCTCCACTACTGTAACGTAAGGAACTACTTCTTTAATCAAATGCTCTAATAAGTTTTTTCCTGTCGCATCTCCCCCAGCATGTAAAATACGTCGTTTTCGATGCGCGCCCTCTTTTCCAAGGTGAGGTCCTTTTTCATCACCATCAAATTTCATCCCATTTGCAATGAGCTTATGAATCTCTTTTGACCCTTCTTCAACTAAATATCGAACTGCTTCGTCATTGTTATAACCACAACCAGCTGCTATCGTATCTTCATAATGATCACTCGCATTATCATAGGTAGCTACAGCTGCTGCAATTCCGCCCTGCGCTAAATGCGTATTGTTATTTCGTCCTGTTTTCTTTGTGATAATCATCACATTCTTTTCGTGACAAATCTCTTTCGCAACACTAAGTGCCGCGACACCACTTCCGATAATTAAGACATCTGCCCTTGGCATAATTATTGCCTCCTAGTTTACACTTTTCAACTGTCTTGACACCTATATTTACATAGATTTAAAATAATGACAAGAGTTTTTTAGAAAGTGGTATTTTCACCAAGGAGTTTAACGAATTTTTCACGGAACTTTAAAATAAAAACGAATATAACTCCATTATAGAGAGGACTATACATTATGATATACCTTGACTATGCAGCTACAACACCAATGAGCAAAGAAGCGATTGAAACATACACAAAAGCAGCAGAGCAATACTTCGGTAATGAACAAAGCTTACACGATATCGGAGGAACAGCTTCGTCTTTACTACAAGTTTGCAGGGTATCATTGGCACAAATGATTGGTGGAAAAGAACAAGGTGTATTTTTCACAAGCGGTGGTTCTGAATCTAATTATCTTGCAATCCAATCACTCTTAAACACAAAAAGTGGTAAACATATACTTACAACACCAATGGAGCACGCATCGATTCGCAGCTATTTTCAATTTTTAGCGCAGCAAGGTTACACAATTACCGAAATCCCTGTTGATTCATATGGGCTTATCGATCTAAGAGCATTAGAAGAGGCAATTACAGAGGATACAGTTTTAGCAAGTATTCAACACGGGAATTCTGAGATTGGAACAATTCAACCAATCTCAGAAATTGGAGAAATACTCAAAAAGCGTAATATTTTATTCCATACAGATTGTGTTCAAACATTTGGTAAACTCCCAATTGATGTGACAGCGATGCAAATTGATAGCCTTTCTATTTCCGCGCATAAAATTTATGGACCAAAAGGTGTAGGAGCTTGCTATATAAATCCACAAGTCCGTTGGGAGGAAGTTTTTCCTGGAACATCTCATGAAAAAGGATTTCGTCCCGGTACTGTCAATGTTCCTGGCATTGCTTCTTTTCTGACAGCAGCAGAGCATATATTAGATAATCATGAAGAAGAACAAACTCGTTTCAGGCAATTGCGCTCTTATTTTATCGAGCAATTACAGCCTCTACCTCTTGAAATTCAAGTAGAAGGCCATTCTACTTCTTGTTTACCTCATATCATTGGGGTTACAATAAAAGGAATCGAAGGTCAGTACACAATGTTAGAATGTAACCGTCATGGCATCGCGATTTCAACAGGAAGCGCTTGCCAAGTCGGCAAACAAGAGCCTTCAAAAACAATGCTTGCAATTGGAAAAACGTATGAAGAGGCAAAACAATACGTCCGTTTTTCATTTGGACGCCACACAACAAAAGAAAATATTGACACAACCATTCATGCACTACTCACAATTGGAAATCAATTTTATAGAGGTGTTAAATTATAATGAAACAAAATGACCAAAAAAAAATTTTAGGTGAAGAAAGAAGGCAGCTCATCCTGCAATGGCTCCTTGCTGCGAATGAACCATTATCTGGGAGTGAATTATCTAAAAAAACAAATGTCAGTAGACAGGTCATTGTGCAAGATATCTCTTTACTGAAAGCACGAAATGAACCAATTATCGCAACTGCACAAGGATACTTATATTTAAAGCCACAGACGAAGCAGCAGACTTTTGAACGTGTCATCGTCTGCCAACATAAACCAGAGGAAGTCCGCCAAGAACTAACAACGCTGGTCGATCACGGCGTTACGATTAAAGATGTAAAAGTAGAGCATCCTGTATACGGCGACTTAACAGCTTCTATTATGGTGAGCAACCGTTTTGATGTGGAGCAATATTTGCAAAAGATTGAAGATACAAATGCTTCCTATCTCTCTCAACTAACTGATGGTGTTCACTTACATACAATTGAAGCAGATTCCCAAGAGAAATTAGATGCAGCTTGTGATGCGCTAGACCGAGCTGGATTTCTCGTTTATTAATGTAACGCACAGAGTTTTTTCAACATTCTCTGTGCTTTAATTTACAAAATGATATAATATTGAAATCAATTGTAAAGGAGAGCAAATATGGGAATTGAACTCGTTCACTTTAGCATTGGCAAACCGAAACAAATGAAATATAACGAAGATAAAGAAATGGTAACAGGGATTTGTAAAGAGCTTACTGAAGAATCGTTTCTTTCAAAAGATGGCTTCCGTGGTGATGATGTAGCTGATTTACGACATCACGGCGGACCTGATCGCGCCGTTTGCGTTTATCCCTATGAGCATTACGCACTTTGGGAACAAGAATTTCAAACATCGCTTCCAGCTTCTACATTTGGCGAAAATATTACTGTCCTAAATATGTTAGAACGTGATGTTTGTATCGGGGATATCTATCAATTAGGTGAGGCAATCATTCAAGTTACACAAGCTAGAGTACCGTGTAGTACCATTTCAAAAAGGCTCGGCATTCCCGGCATTTTACCGCGCATTGTAGAAACGGGTTATACTGGATATTTATGTCGCGTTCTTCAAGAAGGTATTGTTCGTCAAGACTCACAAATAAAACTATTAGAGCGCCATCCAAATCAAGTTTCCATTCTATTTTCTAACGAAGTATATTTTCATAGACGGAAAGACAAAGAAGCAATGGAAAAAATTATTGCTGTTCCAGAATTAGCAGAAGTTTGGCGTGAGCAACTAACAGATCGCTTAGCAAAATTAAAATAAATCCCACCACATATGCGATGGGATTTATTTTTGTTTTACTATAACCAATAAGACGAATAACTCCCAAGCACCGTTACAGCAAAACCGAGCGCTTCAAGCTCCATCGTCACACCCGGCAATAATACGTCGTCATATGCTTTATCTACATCTATTAAGAAAAAGTAATTTCCAAGGCCTGTTTTCATCGGGCGGGATTCGATTTTTGATAGATTTAATTTTCTCCATGCAAAAGCTGATAATACTTGATAAAGTGCTCCGGCATAATCAGCAGGTAACGTTATCATAATCGTCGTTTTCTCTCCGCGGTTCTCACCATTTCTCGGCAATAACGCTTGCTTCTTTTTATGTAGTACTAGGAAACGCGTATGATTGTTTTTATGCGTATGAATATTACGCTGAACAATTGATAACCCATATTTTTCCGCTGCTGCTTCATTTGCAATTGCAGCGATCCTTTCTTCCGAATGTTCTTTTACATATTGCGCAGCTGCACTTGTGGAAGTCATATCTCGAACCGTTACACCTTTTAATTCTTCATTTAAAAACTTATGACATTGCGCAATCGCATGTGGATGAGAATGTACAGCATACACTTCTTTCCACATCTCTTCATGATCTGGATGCACAAGTAAATGTTGCTGAATAGGAACTGTAATTTCCCCTACAATAAAAAGCGGTTGTTCATGCACAAGATAATCAACAGTAATATTAACAGAACCTTCAATCGCATTTTCTAACGGTACAACTGCAAAATCTACATTTTTATTTGCTGCTGCATCTATACAATCAGGAATTGTACGATATGGTACATGCTCTGCTTCCGGAAAAAAACGACTCACCGCCATATTTGTAAATGTTGCTTCCGGTCCTAAATATCCAACTCGAATCATCGTCGTTTTCCCCTCTTCTTCGTTTTTCTTACTGTTATACCATAATTATTTATATTCTTCTATATAAATTTCGAATATTAAAAAAAGACTAGCATCAGCTAGTCTATATGTTTTCTATATTCTCTTTGAGCAAAGAAGAAATAAATGATGCATGCGGCAATATAAAACATAATGAACAAGCATACTTTCCTAAATGATCCTTCCATAAAGACTGTATTATGAAACGTATATAATGCAACTGCGCTATGTATACTCCCTACTACAATAGGCGCAAAGAATAACATACTTAATTGCCAACGAGAAATTTCCCACACTTCTTGCTTTGTCATTCCGAGTTTAGAGAGGGCTTCATATTGCTTACGATCCGATGAAATATTATGAAACCATTTAAAATATACAATGCTACATGAAGTAAGAAAGAATAATATACTAATAAATGAGCCAATAAATAACGTAAATTCACCTACCTCTTTCATATTCACATATAGTTCCATATTGTTTCGAAATACGCTACTCTTATCTTGCTTTATATATTTACGTAAATCTTCGTTGAATTTCTTTGTATCTTCAATATTATTTAAGGTGTAACCTCGGTAGACGATTTTTTCTACATCAGGAATCGTCGCTTCTATATGATTAAAGTCTTCATCATTCATAACAAAAAATGTACCATTTATTTGTGAATTATGATAATTGAATTGCGCTCCTTCCTTTTGACCGTTAAACGCATATTGATACGATTGTCCAAATACATGTAGTTGAATTTCTTTTTTATTATATAAAGCGGGTCCATTATATTCATTATAATAAACTAGCATAACCGTTCCCTTTTTTGGATTATATGCTTTCTGCCCTTGCTTTTTTGCCTCTTTATTGTATTCACTCGCTCCTATAAGGGTGGCTTCTATACTTTCGTTTCGAGATTGAAACGTTGTTTGCAATCCTACAAAGCTTGTATATTGAAATTCATCATACCCATGCTTATGTAATAGATTTTCTACCGCATCTTTTTCAAAAACTTCATGAGAATGGATACCTTTTTCTACATATGAAAACGATTGTGCTCCTCCGTCTCGCCACATATCTTCCATGCCCGAAAAATATAAGAACACCGTACCCGTGACTGTAACAACAACCGTCGTTGCCATAGATAAAAGGAAGAAGAAACGACCATTTTCTTTCATTCGATGTGATAGCTGATTTACTATAAACAAATACGGATACGTATACATTATTTTTTTATTTCGCTTTATCATTTCTAATATTTGTGTAACACCGTGTGTAAATGAAAAGTACGTTCCAACAGAGGTTAATATGACAACTGGAATAAAGTATAATCCCATCGTTAACATCGTCGTTTGGAAAGCTAAACTATAGCCAATCACTAAACAGGAAAATCCAAATAAACACAGCCATTTTGAACTTTTCGCTTCTCTTTTATCTGCTCGAAACTCTTTTAATAGTCGAATAACCTTTATATTCCATATACGTAAAGCACTTATAAATGATAGAACGAAAAAGACGATAGTATATATACTAAGCGTTATAAAAATCGCTTTCGCATCAAAAATAAGAGTTAACTCTTTCGGAAGACGAAGGAGCATACTAAATACCATAAAAAAGAGTTTTAAAAATATCATGCCAAGTCCAATACCGAAAATATTAGCAAAAATCCCAATCAACATTTGTTCGGTCATTATCATCCCTATTACGTTAGACTTCGTCGCTCCCATTAACATATATAATCCTAATTCTTTTTTGCGCGCTTCTATAAATATAGAAGTAGAATACAAAATAAATAAAATAAAAAAAGAGACAATAATAACGTTGCATACAATGAGCCCCAATCGCACATTTTGATACCACATCGTCTCTTGCATGTAAGGATGGACAATTACGGACATATATGCATAAGAAGCAAATATCGCAAAACAACTGCTCAAGAAAAACACTTTATAATTTCGCCAATTTCCCCTTACATTTTGTATCGCTAGTTGCCTGATGTTCATCTACTTTCCCCCTGTAACCTGTTACACACGTAAAAAGCTAGAGGGTTCCCTAGCTTTTTACGTGTTTTAAATATCCTCTTTGTGCAATTGCAAAATAAATTGCTGAAGCTACAATATACGCTCCAATGACAATTGCACCTGATTTCCATAAATCTAAATAAAGCATCTTCCCTAATGTATGAAGAGCAAACCCGCTATGAATAGCCCCTATAAGAATCGGGATAAAGAAAATAGCTCCCATTTGGCGAAGTGCGATTTTACGAATTTCTTTATCTGTCATACCAATTCTCTTTAATGATTTAAATTGGATACGATCTTGTTCCTTATCGTTAAACCATTTAAAGTACGTCATACTGCAAGCAAAGAAGAAGAATAGTACCGCTACGAAGAAACCAATGAACATTGTAATTGCACCTTGCTCTTTTATCGCTTTATACGTAAGAATGGAATTGTGGAAATTCTCTTGTTGTTCTTGTGCAATTTCTTTTTTTAAGTCTAGTACAAGATCTTCTGTTTCTTTCCAATCTTCAATATAATATCCGTAATATTTCGTCTTTTCTTCATCTGATACACTCTCTGCATATTTCACAAAGTCTTGATCATTGACGATAAGATACCCTTCATCATTAAAAACAGACTGCGAAATTGGATCATTTAGCTTGATAGACTGCTTTTGTCCGTTCAGTGTAAACTCAAATGGCTTTGTACGATCTATCTTCACAAAATCATTCATCATATCAAGTAAAACCATCGTTGCACTTCCTGGTGCATTATGAACTTCCTCTTTCTTTTGCTTACGCGCTTCTGCATTATATTCTTTTTCTGTGATAATACCTAAAGGCATCTCATGCTCACCATTAAACATTACTATTTTTTGTTTTGCAGGAAGTTTTACATATGTTACTTTTCGCGCTTCTTCAAATCCATGTTTTTTTATTAACTCTTGCGTTTTTTCTTCACTTATGACGTTATGCGTATTTACTCCCTTTTCTATATATGAAATAGCATGAGGAGTACTTGCTACTGTTTTATAACTCATATCTTGAAAGAATACGTAAAGCGTCCCAACCGCTGAAGAAACAACAGCCGTAATAATAGAAATAACGAAAAGAAAACGAGCATTATCTTTCATTTTATAAATAAGATTGCTAAGCACAAACATATTTGGATATGTATAGAATGATTTTTTTCGTCTTTGTAATGCTTTTAATACAACTGTACTTCCTTGTGTAAATAGTAAATATGTTCCTCCAACTGTTAATCCTACAATCGGCAAGAAGTACATAAGAAAATTCATAAGCGTCACTTGGAAACAAAGGACATATGCGACAATAATACATAATACCCCAACTACACATAACCATGTAAATGCAAACGGTTCTACTTTTTGCTTTCTCGCTTCTCTTAATAAATCAATAATTTGTAAGCGTCCTACCGTCCAAACACTAAACAATGCTAAGACTAAAAAAAGAATAAAATATACGCCAGCTGTAATAAGAACTGCTTTTCCATTCCATACAAGCGGAAGTGTTTTATCAATTTTTAATAATACACCTAATGCTTGGAAGAAAAGTTTTGAACAAAGCATTCCAAGACCAATACCTACTACAATTGCAATACAACCTAACATCATTTGCTCTAGTATAATCATTCGGCCAAGTTGAGCCTTCGTTCCACCTATTAATGTTAATAAACCGAACTCTTTTTTTCTTGCACGTAAAAACGTTGAATTAGCATATAAAATAAAGAGTGCTGAGAAGATAACCACGATATAATTCATAGATTCTAATCCTTTTGTAATCATCGTCCTCATGCTAATATTACCGTTTACGACATCTGGATGATAAATGAAAGAAGCATACATAAAAAATACTACAATTGATAAACAACTACTAATAAGAAAGGCTTTATAATTACGCCAATTTCCTTTTACATTATTAAGCGCGAGCTGGCGAAAGTTCATGATATTCCCCTCCTAGCATCGCAAGTACGTCTAAAATTTCTTGGAAAAAGGTTTGCTTCGTTTTTCCTTTATGTATTTCTGAGAAAATTTCTCCATCACGTATAAATAAAATACGTTCGCAATAGCTAGCCGCTACCGGATCGTGTGTTACCATTGCAATTGTCACTTTCTTTTGCTCATGTAAATCTTGTAGAGCACCCATTAAAGATTTTGCAGACTTAGAATCTAAGTTCCCAGTTGGCTCATCCGCTAAAATTAATGTTGGATCGTGAATGATTGCTCGTGCAGCTGCCGCACGTTGCTGTTGTCCACCCGATACTTCATATACCTTTTTATTTAAAACTCCTTCGATATTTAAAAATTTCGCAATCTCTAGCACCTTTGCGTCAATTTCTTTTACAGGACGGTTTGCCATTACAAGTGGTAAAATGATATTTTCTTTAATAGATAACGTATCAAGTAAGTTGAAATCTTGGAAGATGAATCCTAAATGTGTACGACGAAATTCTGCTAATTTTGCAGCTCGCATTTGACTAATTTCTTCACCGTTTACATATACATGACCTGAAGTTTGTTTATCAATTGTCGCTAATAAATTTAAAAGCGTTGTTTTCCCACTTCCTGAGGGACCCATAATCCCTACAAATTCGCCTTCTTCAATTTTAAAATTTATATCATGTAAAGCAGTCGTTGCCACTGAACCTTTTGATTGATACACCTTCGTTAACCCTTTTACTTCAAGAACACTCATTTCTAATCCCCCTATGTGTTTTCTTCTTACATTTACTATAAAAAAATTGAGAAAAAGAAACGAGTGATTTCCCTTACAAAAACATTTGTTATCTTACAATTTTGTCATTTTTCTCATCAACACATGATATTCTTCGTCTTTTGCAAATTGAAATGTGAATGTTGTGCTTTCCCCTTCGGTCGATTGCACGTAAATTCCGTGATGAAGATTATCACAAATCTCCTTTGTAATATATAATCCCATCCCTGTTGCTTCTCTCGTTTTACGACCATTTATCCCCGTAAAAAACGGATCGAATATACGCTTTACATCTTGCTTTGGGATACCAATTCCATTATCACGAATATGTAATAAAACTTTGTGATCCCTCTCTTCAATTTGAAACTGAATTTCCTTTTTCTCTACTTGTGAGATTTTTGTGTACTTAATTGCATTCATAACAATTTGACCTATGGCAATGCTAAGCCATTTTCTATCAGATGCAACCATACACGTATCTTCTTCAAACATTAGTTTCGGATATACAGAAGATTGAATAAATGATTTTCGATTTTGGTTAATAATATCTCGAACAACATCTATTACGTTCACTACTTCTACTTTGTAATCTTTCGCAAACTGCTCTAACCTTGCCATATGTAATGCTAAATCTAAGCCATTTAAAATGCGGTTATTTTCTTCGCGAATACTTTCAACCGTTTCTCTAGCTTCCCGATGTTCTTTACCATATTTCTGCAGCAATAATTCAATAACTGAAACCGGTGTTTTCATTTGGTGAATCCATTGATTCATAAAGATCATTTGCTGCTGCTCTTTTGCATGCTGCTTATGAATTTCATCCATATATTGCTGTCTCAGCAATGTGAACGCTTCTACGATCATTTCTTGCTCTGACGTATAAGAATCGTCAATGAGTAAAGAATCATGTAACGTATGTCCTCCAGCAATATATTGTTCTATCCTTTTTAAAAATACACTTCTCTTTCGATAATCGTAAATGAGGTATACGATAAACACGACTGTTCCTAATAAAAGTCCATATAGCCATGTTCCCAAGTCAAGTGATCTCTTTTCTAAAAGACTTTGTAACTGTAACACAAGCCCGAATAAGCAAAGACTTACAATATAAGAAAGGATTAAAGAAAATCGATCTATGAAGTAACTTTTAAGCTTCATGCTCTTCTCCCCACTCTGTAAGAAGCGCATAACCATACCCACGTTTTGTTACAATTGCATTTTTAATACCAAGCTCCTCTAATTTTTTCCTTACGCGTTTTACGTTCACAGTTAATGTATTATCATCAACAAAAGCTACTTCATCCCATAGCGCCTCTAATAACTCTTCACGCGTGACGTATTGATTAGCCTGTTTCATTAAACATTCTAATAAGTAAAATTCATTTTTTGTAAGTTCAGTTTGTTGACCTTTCCACTCTACTGTGTGCTGTGATGGAAATAATAACAATCCATTCACGCCTAAACAATCGCTTTCTGCCGTAGAAGCATACTCCCCATATCCTCGGCGCAATGCACTCTTCACCTTTGCCATTACAATGTCTAAATGAAACGGCTTTGTAATATAGTCATCCCCGCCATTCTCAATCGCCATCACTTGATCCATTTCCCCTGTTCTTGCAGAGACGAAAATAATGGGTGCATTCGATATTGTACGAATTTGACGGCACCAATAGAAGCCATCAAAGTATGGCAAATTAATATCAAGTAACACTAGATGAGGATTTACTTTTACAAACTCATCTTTTATGTGACGTAAATCAGTCACCCTGAATGTTTGATATCCATATCTTCCTAAATGTTCCTCTAATATTTCTGCAATTTTTTCGTCATCTTCTACAATTAATATTTTATACATATACTCCCTCTCCCCTTGTTTCTTACTACGGAGTGACCATTTCTTACATTCTTCCGAATTTTAAAACGAACATATATTCATTTTGATTTTCCAACATACAAAGACAATGAAAACAAAAGAAGCCTCCTTCTGTCTTCACATGGTATGGGAAAAAAGGCTCTAACCACTTCCACGCTCAACCGGACTCTCCCTACCACACAAAGTTTTCCAATCTTTATTTCTATAGCTTTATTTACACTCCTTTCTCCATTATAAAAAAGACTGCCGTATTTTGGCAGTCTTAATCGATAAATTCAAACTCATATTCAAGAATTTTTACAATGTCACCGTCTTTTGCACCACGTGCACGAAGGGCTTCATCAATACCCATTCCGCGCATTTGACGAGCAAAGCGACGCACAGATTCATCACGTGAGAAGTCCGTCATCTTGAATGTTTTCTCAATATCGTAACCAGAGATAACAAAC
This sequence comes from Bacillus cereus, assembly GCF_002584535.1. Classification (GTDB taxonomy): domain Bacteria; phylum Bacillota; class Bacilli; order Bacillales; family Bacillaceae_G; genus Bacillus_A; species Bacillus_A arachidis. The sequence goes on along the minus strand of NZ_NUOT01000044.1, from coordinate 236,115 downwards.
GTACCGTCGCTTTCACGTGTAATTTCAAATTTAACACCTTCAGTTTCAAATTTGTACATTACACTTGCTTCAGATTCGTCTACAACATCATGTACTGGGAATTCTGGTGTTGTTTCCACTAAGTTTGCTACTTCAAATAATAGATCACGAACACCTTGTTTTGTTACTGCAGAGATTGGGAAGATTTGAACTTCGTCTCCTACTTTCTCTTTAAATGCTTGTAAGTTTTCTTCTGCATCTGGCATATCCATTTTGTTTGCAACAACAACTTGTGGACGCTCTGTTAAACGCAGATTGTACTCTTTTAATTCAGCATTGATTGTTACATAATCCTCATATGGATCACGGCCTTCTAAACCAGACATATCAATCACATGCACGATAACACGTGTACGTTCAATATGACGTAAAAATTGATGTCCAAGTCCAACGCCCTCATGTGCTCCTTCGATTAATCCAGGAAGGTCAGCCATAACGAAGCTGCGGTTATCACCAGTTTCAACAACACCAAGATTTGGAACGATTGTTGTAAAGTGATATTCTGCAATTTTCGGACGTGCTGATGATACAACGGATAATAATGTTGATTTACCTACGCTTGGGAATCCAACAAGTCCAACATCCGCTAATACTTTTAATTCTAAGATTACATCACGTTCTTGACCTGGTTCCCCGTTCTCAGCGATTTCTGGCGCTGGGTTCGTTGGAGTAGCAAAGCGTGAGTTACCACGGCCACCACGACCGCCTCTTGCGATAACTGCCGATTGCTCATGCGTTACTAAATCCGCAAGAATTTGACCCGTTTTTTCATCTTTTACAACTGTTCCTGGTGGAACTTTTACGATTAAATCGTCAGCTTTACGACCATGTTGACCTTTGCTCATCCCGTGTTGACCGCGATCAGCTTTGAAATGACGTTGGTAACGGAAATCCATTAATGTACGTAAGCCTTCGTCAACAACGAAAACAACGTCTGCACCTTTACCGCCATCGCCACCTGCTGGGCCACCCTTCGGAACATACTTCTCACGACGATACGCAACCATTCCGTTTCCACCGTCGCCGCCTTTTACATATATCTTGACCTGATCTACAAACATTATTTCACCACACTTTTTTCAATTGGTTGTAATATAACCGAGACTTCATCATCTCGCACTGTATAAGAAATGGAATACCATTTATTGCTTTGGTTCGTAAGCCACGTTTGTAGTTCGTCTACATTCGTTAGCTTACCACGAAAATCAAAAAAGAAACGAGCATTCTCCGCGTTACATTCAATTGTGATACAAACATAATTTTCAACATAAACGTCTAAACTATGCTGAAGTATTGAGAAAAATTGATTCGTCCATGTACATACAGCCTCATCGACATGAGATAAGTTATGTAGTTCTCCTAATACTTCGTACTCCAATAAGCACGGTTGCTGTTTCCAATTATATGTTAAAATCCACTCTGAAAATAGAGGCATCGATAGCTCCATCAGATAGGATTCTTGTCTCGCTTCTTGGACAAAACGATCGATGAGCCCATGAATCTCTTCCACTCTTCCAAGTGAAAGGTTTCCTTTAATCATCTGCATACGATTGAGCCAATCATGTCTTGAATGACGCAATGCATCTATAATTGTCCATTTTTTATTCATCCAGATACTCCTTAATATAGAAAAACTCTAACCTGCACCCAGGTTAGAGTTTTCCGTGAGTTTCTTATGCTTCTTGAGCAACAGGATATACGCTCACTTGTTTGCGGTCACGGCCAAGACGCTCGAAGCGTACTACGCCGTCAACTTTCGCGTATAAAGTGTCATCGCCACCACGACCAACGTTAACACCTGGATAAATTTTTGTACCGCGTTGACGGTAAAGAATTGAACCACCTGAAACCATTTGACCATCTGCGCGTTTAGCACCAAGACGTTTTGACTGAGAGTCACGACCGTTCTTTGTACTACCTACACCTTTCTTAGATGCGAAAAACTGAAGATCTAATCTTAACATACGTTACACCTCCTGCACTTTTTCTATTAAACGGATATACTTTCCGTAATCAAGTTCGATCGTCTTAAGCGAAACAACTAATCCTTCTAAAAGTGTTTGTGCTTTTTCCATTGTATGAGTGTCTAAATCATTAGGCAATTCATACGTTAAGAATCCGCCATCACTTCCGAGTTCAATAGTTGCCTGCACATTACAAAGTACTTCCACTGCATTTATAGATCCGAACACAACCGCTGTTGTTCCGGCACAAACAAGATCTTGTCCGTGCGGCGCATAATCGGCATGCCCAGTCATTTTAAATGATTGGATACTTCCTAATTTCGTGCGACTTATCGTAATCTTAATCATCTTAACCAGAATTAAGCGTTGATTGCTTCAACAACTAGCTTAGTGTAAGGTTGACGATGACCTTGTTTCTTACGATTGTTCTTTTTCGCTTTGTATTTGAAAACGATGATTTTCTTAGCACGACCGTGTTTTTCAACTTTCGCAGTAACTGTTGCACCTTCTACAACTGGGCTACCAACTTTCACGTTTTCGCCACCAACGAAAAGAACTTTGTCAAAAGTAACAGTTTCACCAGCTTCAACATCTAATTTTTCAATGTAGATTTCTTGACCAGCTTCAACTTTGATTTGTTTTCCACCTGTTTCGATAATTGCGTACATACTTGCACCTCCTCATAATTACTAAGACTCGCCAAAACGAGGTAGACATAGAATGTCTTTTGAGAACCTGTCTTGTGCGGTTGTAGCATATAGCAGTTTAGGTGCTATAAACTATAACATAGAGATGTTATCATGAAACATAGACGATTGTCAATAAATGTTCTGCTAACTATTTTTTTCGCTCCATAATTTCTTGCTTCGTTCCAAACCGAACGATTGCATATTTCTCCACTTCTTCATCCTTGAAATAAATTTGAAACGGTATATTTTTTTGTAATTCTTTTTGTAAAAATATTTTTTGTACTCCTGCTCTTGCTGCAATTAACACAGCTTCATCCTCTACACTACTATATGTAATAAGCTCTCTTTCCAGCTCGTATGCAATAGTTTCATCGGAAATAACATGCCCTTTCGTTTTGCACTGCGAACAATCTTCTAGTAATACATCACGCAGGGAGTGTTTCTTACGCTTACGTGTCATTTCTAAAATACCGAGCTCTGTAAATCCGAGAACACGTGTATATGTACGATCCCTTTGAAGTGAAGAAATGAGTTTCTCTCTTACTTTTTCCCTATCTTCTTGTTTTTTCATATTAATAAAATCAATTAAAATCATACCACCAATATCACGCAGCCTTAATTGGCGAGCAATTTCTTGCGCAGCTATTTCATTCGTCCGTAATACCGTATCTTGCAAATTCTGCTTTCCAGTAAATTTACCAGTGTTCACATCAATTACCGTCATTGTCTCCATTTGTTCAATAATTAAATAAGAACCATTTGATAGCCACACTATTTTTTGTAGTGCTTTTTCAATTTCACGTTCTACACCATAGTGACTGAACATAGAAGTTTTTTCATTGTAAAACGAAACCTTCTCTTTCCCTACTTTCTCTTGCAATTCCAGTACTATACTACGTGTATCTACAATTACTTTTTCAATTGTTTCAATCGGATTTTCTTTAAATAAACGGTCTAAAAACGTTGCTGGGCGATGGAGTAATACCGGTGCCCTTCCATGATCTTCTTTTCTTTTTAATTCCTTAAACAGATTTTGAAAATGTTGCATTTCAATCTGCACTTCATCTATTGCACCTTTATCACAAGCTGAGCGAAAAATATATCCCCCGCTTCCTTCTAATTGAATTTCAAGCAATTGTTGTCGTTTTTTATTATTTTTTATTTTCCGGGAAACAGCACGCATCTCATCATAAGGCATATAAACGACATATTTCCCGGTAAATTCTACATTCGCTGTTAATTTTGGGCCTTTTGCATCAATTGCTTCTTTTACCACTTGTACCAGCAGAGCTTGTCCTTCATGTACTCGGTATGATGATGGCACATCGTCATAGGAGAGATATGCATGTTTTTCTAAACCAATATTTACGAAGGCTGCATTCATCCCGGCAATCGTTCGCACTACACGTCCTAAATAAATATGCCCAACAATCTCTTGCACTTGATTTCGTTGCCATAAAAGTTCGACAATCTCTTGTTTTTCCTCTACAGCAACTCGTTTTTCCGAACCAGTGTAGTTGATGTATAACGTTTTCAAAATACTTTCCTCACTTTTTCATTTTCTTTTCTTCTTACAATATAAAAGGTTAGTGTCCTCGTCAACACTAACCGATTAACTCTTCTACAGATGAGGTTGTTCGTTTTTCGGTAAAATAAGCATAAAGCAATTCATTTTCGTCTAATGTATAATGTTCCTTATATTTTCCATGAACAATAATCGAGTGCTTATACCCTCTCCGGAACTTTGTGAAAATCGTGTATAATTGATCCTCCGTTCGCACCTCAATGGGAGCGATTTTTTCAATATCACGCTTGTTTCCATAATAACGTTCTAATAAAAAACGTATAAACGCATAACGCCGTTGCTTCCATTCTTGATATAGAGAAATCGCTAAAAATAAAAGAAGCATCCACATCATAATACTATTGCTATTCCAAAGAAGTTGCCATCCTAATATCACACTAAAAAAAACACATGATATTTTCATCATTTTCTCATGCGCTTGTAAATAAGGGAATTGGCGCGACAAAACATTAAACAATACTTTCCCACCATCTAGTGGCCAAATTGGAAGTAAATTAAACCCTAAAATAATTAAATTGTTCCATACAAAATAATGATACAGTTCCTCGCTAAACCATCCTATCCTAACTAAGACGTAAGCTAGCCCAATCATCCATACATGTTGAATAGGTCCCGCTATTACAACGATTAATTCTTCCTTTAATGGCTTATTCCCATGTTCCTCAAGCTCCGCCACCCCGCCAAACGGTAAAAGTTGTATTTGCTTGATTCTCCATTTATAATAAGCTGCTGCGAAGGCGTGCCCAAGTTCATGAATCAAAACGATACAAAATAAAAGTAGTAATTCTTTAAAACGCGCCGTCAAAACTCCAATCGCTATAATTCCCCAAAACAACGGATGCACTGTAATTTTTGACAATACTTCACTATATTTATTCAAATGAAATCACCTGAATCGGATCAATAAATTTTTCATTCTTTTTGATCGCAAAATAGAATTTGCCATTTTTGTTATCCGCATTACTCTCAACTGTTCCAATCTTTTGTTTCTTTTCAACATAATCATATAATTTTACAGATGTCTCCCCTAAATTTCCATACCATGATTCCGTGCCATCTGCATGTTGGATCTCAACTATATTCCCAAATCCCTCTTTCTTACCGGCGAAAATGACAACTCCTTCATTTACAGATTCAACAGCTGTATTCACAGCTGTTTGCACAAATACACCTTGGCCATCTTTTTGAAATTTTTGCATGACTTTCCCCGAAGCTGGAACTGCATAATCTTTTTGCTGCACTGGTTGCTTCTTTTCATTCGCAGGTAGAAAAGCAAGTGGTTTTCCAAATTGATCTTCGTACCATTTTGATACAGTAGCAAACTGAAATTCTTCTTGCATAACTTGTTTTACAACCGTTCTTGCTCCATCCAAAGAAGCTGGTGCATTTTTAAATAATATAGCTACCGAGAGAACAAGAATCGTCGCTAATAAAAATTTAAATAAAAATACTTCCTTTCGAAAAAAAGGATACACCTCTTTTTCACCCTCTTCAATCAAAATTGTTTCCTCATCCAAGTTCTCTTCAGAAAAATATCGTTCTTCCTCGAGCCTCTCTTTCTCTTCCCTTCTCTTCGCAATCCGTTTTTTAATATCTTCTACCCGTCTATTCCTCATTCTGTCCCCTTCCTTTTTTACCTCATTTTTGCATCAGAAGTGAAACACTAATAATCAAAAAGTGCTCTATTTACCAAACTTTATACAGTTTGTACATATGTATGAGCCCTAGAAGGAAGATATTCATGAGAAGAAAAAAGAAAAGCACTTCGCATATATGCGAAGTGCTCTTAACGAATTCCAAAGAAATTCTTTACTTTTGTAAAAACAGATAACTTCTCTTGTTCAAACGCTTGTAAAGGTACAGATTCACCTAGCAAACGCCTTGCAATATTCCGATAAGCTAATGATGCTTTCCCACTCGGCTGCAACGCTACAGGCTCACCTGTATTTGTAGCACGAATAACTTCATCATCATCCTCGACAACTCCAAGTAGCTCAATCGAAAGTGTACGTACAATTTCATCTACATCTAACATATCCTGCTCATGTAACATATGGCTACGCACACGGTTAATAACAAGTTTTGGTGGTTCAATATCTTCTTTTTCTAAAAGCCCAATAATACGATCTGCATCACGCATAGAAGATACTTCAGGTGTCGTTACAACAATTGCTTTATCTGCACCTGCCACCGCATTTTTGAATCCCTGCTCAATACCAGCAGGACAATCAATTAATATGTAATCATAATCTTGACGTAATAGTTGTATTAACTCATCCATTTGTTCAGGAGTTACCGCTGACTTATCGCTCGTTTGTGCTGCAGGTAATAAATAAAGCTCATCAAAGCGCTTATCTTTAATCAGAGCCTGAGGTAAACGACAACGACCTTCGACGACATCAACAAGATCAAATACAATACGATTTTCTAGCCCCATTACTACGTCTAAGTTTCTTAGACCAATATCCGTATCAATTAAACATACTTTTTTTCCGGATAATGCTAAGGCTGTACCAATGTTTGCAGACGTTGTAGTTTTTCCTACTCCGCCTTTTCCAGATGTAATTACTATTGCCTCTCCCACAGCTATACAATTCCCCTTTCTAACTTTGTTAAATTAGGTCTAAGATGAGTGAGAAGTTGCAGGCGATCGACAACAATGTGATTGTTCTCATCAATATACGCACATTCTGCCGCCTCTGCTCCGTCTTCTTTCTCTTCCGGAGCCCGCATTGTCACATCACTAATTCGAAGTTGCATTGGATTCATAACAGATGCTGCAATCACAGCATCTGTATCCCCATAATATCCAGCATGCGCAATTCCTCGTAATGATCCAACGACAAAAATATTTCCTCCAGCGATAACCGTTCCGCCTGGATTGACATCCCCAATTAATAATAGGTTTCCTTCTACATGCAATACTTGACCTGAGCGAACAATTTTGGAAACAGGGACAATTTCTGTTTCTTCTTTCCATGCTTTTGCTTCAGCTTTTGTTATAACATCGCTCTCAATTGAATCTACAACAAGATTTTTTTTATTTCGAATCAAAGTGCGAAGTTCTTCTTGCTGTACCTCTGTCAAATAGCGATTGCCAACTTTAACATGTACTTCGATTAATGACCGTCCATCACCATCGTAATAGTGGGTGGAAAGTTTTTCGTCCAGTTCTTGCAGTAATTCAGAAAATGAACAGCAATCATCTAAATGTAATGTCAGTCCATCTTTTGTCCCTTTTATCGTTACATTCTGTTGCTTTTTTTCCACTAAAGTTCACCCCAACGATTCAATTCGACATAAAATCAGAAAATCCTTTTTTCTTTTTCTTCCATCGCTTTTGAAAGACGTAAAAGATATCGTCTCAGTGGGAAACAAACTAGCAATAAGAAAATTCCATTTAACAATAAAGTAGCAAGGAGACGATCTGAGAAAAAGATATGCGCTGGTACATGAATACGTCCTAGCAAAGTTAAAAATCCATATACATAATACTCTAATGCTGCAATACCCGCTAATACAATAAAAGAAACAATAAATAAGTTCAATTGTAATACTCTCATCGTACTATAAACGAGATATGCTAAGATTGGATAAGCAAATATGTATACCCCTACAAGTTCCGTATATACAGTATCAAATAAAAAACCGAATAATAGTCCGTAGTAAATACCTTGAAGAGGACTATAATATACAGTAATAAAGCATAAGACAATCATAAAGAAATGTGGCGCTGCTATACTGTCTTTCCAAAACAATGCTGTTGGAACTACAGTAGAAAACATATTTTCGAATAAAAAAACAAAAAGAAGCAGCAGAGGAAGAATTGCTCTTTTTAAAATAGCCATATCTTCTCCCCCTTACTGTTCTAACGCTGCTGAGGGCATAACTCGTTTTGTAACCATAACATGGTCCACATCATTTAAATCCGCAGCAGGTTTTACATAAGCTGTTTGTGTTAATCCATATTCATCTGGTGCAACATCTACAATTTTCCCAATTACAAGTCCTTTCGGGAAAATATCACTTAATCCTGATGTTACAACTGTTTGATCTTTTTCTACCTTTACATCAGATGGAATCTTTGTGAAAACAAGAGTTTGTTTTTCCTTGTCGTATCCTTCAATTAATCCAAAAATACGCTCTTGCCCTTCTACTACAGCAGAAATACGATTTGTTCGATTCAGTGAGCTCAATAACTCCACAGTTGATGTGAATTGAGACACACTCTTCACTCTTCCGACTAACCCTTTTGAAGTCATAACAGCCATATCCTTCTGAATTCCTTGCTGTGCACCTCTATCAATTGAAATCAAGTCATACCACTTGTCTGGATTTCGTGCAATCACTGTAGCTTGAATTGGCTTATAGTCACGAAGAGAATCTTTTTTATCAATCACTTCACGAAGTTTCGCATTATCTTTTTCCAAATCTTTTACTTTCACGGATAATTCCGCATACTTATCTAATTTTTCTTTTAGTGTTTTATTTTCTTCATACGTGCGCTTTACATCTTCTACATTCTCAAAGAATCCGGCAACATAGTTCGCTGGCTTTTGGAATACACGCTCTACAACACCGACAGTATCTTTTACAAACTGCTCTGGCCATGTTAGATTTTTTCGTTCTTTCAATGAGATTCCAATCAATGCCACGAGAAGAATAATACTAACTAGCAAAACAATTAATCTTTTGTTTAAGAAAAACTGTGGCACGTTCACACCCTCTTAATTTCATTGATTTTTATTCAGGAATATTATCGAGCTGTTTTGAAAAGGTCGATATTATCTAAAGCTTTACCTGTTCCAATCGCTACACAGTCAAGTGGATTTTCTGCAACAAGAACTGGCATTTTCGTTTCTTCACTAATTACTTTGTCCAAGTTACGAAGTAATGCACCGCCTCCAGTTAATACAATTCCACGGTCCATAATATCCGCAGCTAATTCAGGTGGCGTTTTTTCTAATGTATTTTTTACTGATTCAACAATTGCTTCTACTGTGTCTTTTAATGCATCTGCAATCTCTTCAGGTTTAATTAATACTGTTTTTGGTAAACCACTTACTAAATCACGACCACGGATTTCCATTGGTTCAACACCTTCTGGCTCGCCAGCAGATCCGATTTCCATTTTTAATGCCTCTGCTGTTCTTTCCCCGATCATTAAATTGTAGTTCTTCTTAATGTATTGAATAATAGAATCATCCATGTCATCACCAGCAACACGAACTGATTGACTTGTTACAATTCCGCCTAAAGAAATAATTGCAACTTCTGTTGTACCACCACCGATATCAACAACCATACTACCAGTTGGTTCCCAAACAGGTAAGTTTGCACCGATCGCCGCTGCAAATGGCTCCTCAATTGGATATGCATCGCGCGCACCCGCTTGGCGAGTTGCATCGATTACTGCACGTCTTTCTACAGCAGTAATACCAGATGGCACACATACCATTACATATGGCTTACGAGAGAAAAATCCATTTGATTTTTGCGCTTGTTGGATATAGTATTTCATCATTGTTGCTGTTGTTTCATAGTCAGCAATTACACCATCTTTCATTGGACGAAGAGCTACTACGTTTCCTGGTGTACGACCAATCATTTGTTTCGCATCGCCACCAACTGCAACGATTTGTTTTGTATCCGTTTGTAAAGCTACAACTGAAGGTTCACGTAAAACTACACCTTTTCCTTTTACATATACAAGAGTGTTCGCTGTTCCTAAATCAATTCCAAGATCACGAGTAAAACCACCAAATCCAAACATATTATCTATCTTCCTTTCTCATTTCACGGACTCATTTTCTTACTTTATATTTATAATAAAACAGTACGTTTTTATATTTTCTATCCTTTATTGTAAGCGAATGCCTACAAAAAACTCATAAATCACATTATAAAACAAAATAAGTAAAAAGAATAGTCTTAAATATGACCTTTTTCTTTTAAACTCACGAATTTATGGTCACCTATAATAATGTGATCAAGGACTTCAATTCCAATAATTCTCCCACATTCCACCAATCGCTTTGTTACTTCAATATCTTCACGACTCGGCGTAGGGTCTCCTGAAGGATGGTTATGCAGACATATAATAGAGGCTGCTGCACGGCGAAAAGCTTCTTTGAACACCTCACGGGGGTGCACAATTGAGGCATTTAGACTTCCAATAAACACAGTCTGACGGTGCACGATTTGATTTTTCGTATTTAAGTATAAACAAACAAAGTGCTCTTGTTGTAAAAAACGCATCTCTTCCATCATATAACTAGCACAATCTTCTGGACTCCGAATACTATATCTGTTTTGGTACTCTAAACGTACCATTCTTCTTCCTAATTCAAAAGCAGCGATTAACTGAGACGCCTTTGCTACTCCTACTCCATGAATGCTTGTCATCTCTTCCATTGTAGCATCTTTCAACATTCTTAATCCGTCAAAATGATATAAAATTTGATCCGCTAATGTTAGAACAGATTCTTCTTTAGAACCCGTTCTAAGTAATACTGCAAGAAGTTCCCGATTCGATAAATTACTTGCTCCTTCTGCTAATAAACGCTCCCGTGGTTGTTCTTCTTTCAAAACATCACGAATACCGTTCATATGTTCACTCCTTTTTCAATTTTTCGCAAAGAAAACCCCATGCAATTTTAAGCATGGGATGCATCACTATCGAACTGTTTTAATTCACGAATAAGACGCGCAATTGGTAAACCCACTACACTGTAGTAGTCTCCTTGAATATGATGAACAAAGATGGAACCTTTCCCTTGAATACCGTAACTTCCTGCCTTATCAAGTGGTTCTTTCGTCCCAATATACGTATCAATCTCTTCTTCTGTTAGTTCCCAAAATGTAACTTCCGTACGTTCATAGAAAGTTACCGTTTTTTCTTTTGAAATGAGCGCAACACCTGTATATACTTCATGTGTTTTCCCTGACAGTAATTGCAACATTTCCTTTGCCTCCGCCTCATCGGAAGGCTTTCCAAGAATACGTGACTCATATGTAACAATCGTGTCTGCTCCTAACACTATACCATCCTCATGATTTTCTGCTACAGCAGAGGCTTTTTGCAAAGCAAGCGACATCACGATATCTGAAGGTGACGAATACGCACCGATTGTTTCTTCTATTTCACTCACAACAATTTCAAATGGTACATCCGCTAGTTCAAGTAATTCCTTCCGGCGTGGTGAGCCAGAAGCTAGAATAAGTTTTTTCATATTTTCTCCTTTCTTTCTTGCACGTAACAGAAAAATATAACTTAATCGTATCAAATGAATATCTTTCCCACAAATTGAAAAAAATATCATTTTCTTTTCAGGAAATTGACTCTTCCCTTTGTATACGACTATATTCTGTACACAAAAAAAGCACTTTGATCTAAAATACAATCCAAAAGAAAAGAAAGAAGTCTCGGCACTTCTTTCTTCTCATTTTATTATCTTACTCTTTTGCTTTGTGCGAAACCACTTTTTCATAAGAAAGCAAACCATCAATGATAACTTGATTCAATTTAGCTACTGCTTCTTTATTAGTTTGTCCTTCTTTTATTGTTTGCATAGCTACTGATGCATACGTATATATTTTTTTTACATCCTCACGCTTAATTGATTTCCCCTCTTTTTCAATTGCCTTCCATTCCTTTTCAATCACTTCTATTTCTTTCGGATTACTTTTACTTCCAGATTGTATACTAGTCGAGTATTTTACAAAATGAATGTATAAGGACTGCAACTTACTTAACAATGGACCCGATTCTTTATCATTTTTCAGCAATGCCCGGTCTGTAATTTCCCATTTCTTTTTCAAAACTGATATACCATCTTTCTTATATTGTTCAATCAATTTCTCTGCGGATTGCTCGTCACTAGAAATTCCAACTACAAGTGAATATTTATCATCCATCGGTTTAATCGCTGCTACGCCTCCATTATCTTTCCACTCCTGAGTAGCTGCCTGTCCTTTTTCTTCAGAAGAATAGAGACCTCCTTGCACGAAATATAAGGTGATCGGTTCTAAAGCAGCTGCATTTACCTCTTTCGTTTTTTCTGCTTTTTTCTCTTCAGCCGTTACTTCATTTCGCTCTGCTTCATGATTCTTTTCTCCACTTGTCACCGTAGTTTCCCGAACTGTACCTTGCCCCGTTAACAAGTGAAGCATTCCCATCCCTAACACTGTGCCAATAATGATCGCGGTAGCAACTATAACAATAAAAGCATTATTCCATTTCTTCCGGTGCTGTCTGATAGATGGCAACTTATTTTTTTGAAACGGCACTACATTTTTCGGTGTTTCACTCTCTACTACTATCCAATCAAACTCAACTTTTTCCTTCTTCTTTTCTTCATACTTTGCTTCCGTTCCATTTACTTTAACCGAGATTGTTCGTGATTGCTTGTCCATACCCTCACACCTCACCTCTTATCATTGTCCGCATCATAACATATTCACTTCACAAAAAAACGAGATATTTGTCGGAGAGGTTCGTCAAATTGTCCCATATAGTTATCCTATATGTATGCATTTGACTTCATTTGTAGAACAAAAAAACTAGGGTAGCCGCTACCCTAGTTTCTTTCACAAATGTATTTTCGAACTTCTGAAATGAAGTAAAGAGAGCCCGTTATGATGAAAACATCCTTTTCTTGAAGAGCATTCAATTTCGTATCAATAGCTTCTTTCCAATTCTCAAAAATTTGTTTTGTTTCCTTACTTGAATAAGAAGCAAGCTCCTTAGCAGAAATCGCACGATCAAATGTGAATGTTGTAAAAATCATTTCATCTGCAATTGTTTCTAATTGTCCTACCATGTTATTCAGCTGCTTATCACCAAGAGCCGTAAATAAAACAATGACATTTCTATCGCTATAATGAGCCTCAACTGTTTTTACAAGACTTGCAATTCCTTCGGGATTATGTGCACCATCTATAATTACGTCAGGTTTACTTTGTAGTCGTTCAAATCGACCAATCCAATATGCTTCACTTAATCCTTCGCGAATATGCTCTTCCCCCATTAAGAATGATAGATATGTTTTAAGGTACATAACTCCCATCAGCGCCAATGCCGCATTTCCTACTTGATGACGCCCTTTCATTGAAATCCGAACTTCCTCAAAAGAAGAGAACGGACAAGAGAAATCAAAGAGCTCTCCATCTTCATCAGAACGCTGATGCACTGCTGTAAATTGCTTTCCGATTTCATAAAGGTTTGCATTTTTTTCTTTGGCAACCTTCTGAATAACCCCAAGTACTTCTTCATCCTGTGCGCCCGTAATAACAGGAACACCTGATTTAATAATCCCTGCTTTTTCATATGCAATTTCTCCTAGCGTATTACCTAAAATATGCATATGATCATGACCGACATTTGTAATCATCGTTAGTACTGGATGAATAACATTTGTAGAATCAAAACGACCTCCAAGCCCTGTTTCAAACAAGACGATATCACAGAAGTTTATTTTACCGAAATAGCAGATTGCCATGACCGTAATAATTTCAAACTCTGTTGCTTCTCCTAAATTTGTTTCATCTAACTTTTCAACAATTGGTTTTACCATGTTTACAAGCTCAGTAATTTCTTTATCTGCAATTGGTGTCCCATTCACACTAATTCGTTCATTAAATGTTTCAATATATGGAGACGTAAATGTCCCAACTTTATATTTTTCTGCCTCCAACATATAACGCATATATGTTAAAGTTGAACCTTTTCCATTTGTTCCTGCAAGATGAACACATTTTATATGACGCTCTGGATTTCCAAGCTCTTCTAACATCCACTGCATTCTCTCTAATCCTGGTTTAATACCAAACTTTAATCGGCTATGAATCCAACCTATTGCTTCTTCGTATGTATGTACCACTTGTGCCATTCCCCTTTCAAATCCAAAAAAGAACCAAGGCAAGAAATCACCTTAACTCTATTATACGCAAATAAAAGAGACTCACCAATATAGTGAGTCTCTTTGGAAAAACTTTTATTTTTGAAGATCAGCTAGACGTTGGCGAACTGCTTCGCGTTTTTCTAAGTAATCTTGCTCTTTCGCACGCTCTCCTTCAATAACTGCTGCTGGAGCTTTTGCTACGAAACCTTGATTTGCAAGTTTCTTCTGTACACGTTCTACCTCTTTATCGAACTTCTCAAGTTCTTTTTCAAGGCGTGCTTTCTCTTCATCAAGATTGATTAAATCAGCTAACGGTAAGAACAACTCTGCACCTGATACGATTGCAGTCATTGCTTTTTCTGGTGCTTGTAAATCCGTCTTAATCGTTAATTCACTTGGATTACAGAAACGCTCGATGTAAGAACTGTTTTTCGTAAGCTGAGCTAAAACTTTTTCGTCTTTTGCTTTAATCTGCATTTGAACTTTTTTACTCATTGGCGTATTTACTTCTGCACGGATGTTACGAACAGAGCGAATGATATCAACTAGAAGATGCATTTCAGCTGCCGCTTCTTCATCTTGTAAATCTTCGCGAACTGTTGGCCATGCAGCTACTGTAATAGATTCACCTTCATGCGGTAAGTGTTGCCAGATTTTCTCTGTTACGAACGGCATGAATGGGTGTAATAGACGCATCGTTTGGTCTAGTACATAAGCTAAAATAGAACGAGTTGTTTTCTTCGCTGCTTCATCTTCACCGTATAATGGTAGTTTTGCCATTTCAATGTACCAGTCACAGAAATCATCCCAAATGAAGTTGTATAACGCACGGCCAGCTTCACCGAATTCATATTTATCCATGTTACGTGTTACACTTTCAATCGTTTCATTTAAGCGAGTTAAAATCCACTTATCTGCAACAGATTTTTCACCAGTTAAATCGATATCTTCATATTGCATATCATCCATGTTCATTAATACGAAACGAGATGCATTCCAAATTTTATTAATAAAGTTCCAAGTAGATTCTACTTTCTCCATGCTAAAGCGTAAATCTTGTCCTGGTGCACTTCCCGTCGATAAGAAGAAACGCATTGCATCTGCACCGTACTTATCGATAACATCCATTGGATCAATACCGTTACCTAGGGATTTACTCATCTTACGCCCTTGCTCATCACGAACTAAACCATGAATTAATACATCCTTAAATGGACGCTCTCCTGTAAACTCTAAACCTTGGAAAATCATACGAGATACCCAGAAGAAAATAATATCATAACCCGTTACAAGCGCATCTGTAGAATAGTAGCGTTTGAAGTCTTCATCATTTTCATTTGGCCAACCAAGTGTTGAGAATGGCCATAACGCTGAGCTAAACCATGTATCAAGTACGTCGTTATCTTGATTCCAGTTTTCGATATCTGCTGGTGCTTCTGTACCTACGTATACTTCACCAGTTTCTTTATGATACCAAGCTGGAATGCGATGTCCCCACCATAATTGACGAGAAATACACCAGTCATGAATGTTTTCCATCCAGCGTAAGTATGTGTTCTCGAAACGATCTGGTACGAACGTTACTTTTTCTCCTTCTTTTTGTTGCAGAGCAACAGCCTTTTCTGCAAGTGGTGCCATTTTTACGAACCATTGTGTTGATAAGTAAGGCTCAACAACTGCTCCGCTACGCTCACTATGACCTACCGCATGCATATGAGGCTCGATTTCTACTAATACGCCAGCTTCTTGCAAGTCTTTTACTAATTCTTTACGGCATTCAAAACGATCCATACCGTTATATTTACCAGCTTTTTCATTCATTGTACCATCTTCGTTCATTACAAGAATGCGTGGTAAGTCATGGCGGTTACCTACTTCAAAGTCATTCGGATCATGAGCTGGAGTAATTTTCACAACACCTGTTCCGAAATCTTTTTCTACGTACTCATCAGCAATAATCGGAATCTCACGGCCTACAATTGGAAGTGTAACTGTTTTTCCGATTAAATGTTTGTAACGATCATCTTCCGGATGAACTGCTACTGCTGTATCACCAAGCATTGTTTCTGGACGAGTTGTTGCAAGACGAATATGACCAGAACCGTCTGTTAACGGATAGTTCATATGGTAGAATGCACCTTGAACCTCTTTATGAATTACTTCTATATCAGAAAGAGCTGTGCGTGTTGCTGGGTCCCAGTTAATGATATACTCACCGCGGTAAATTAAACCTTTTTCGTATAATTGAACGAATACTTTATTAACCGCATCAGATAAACCTTTATCTAATGTGAAGCGCTCACGCGTATAATCTAATCCTAAACCAACTTTTCCCCATTGCTGACGAATGTGAGAAGCATACTCTTCTTTCCATTCCCATGCCTTTTCAAGGAATTTCTCACGGCCAAGATCGTAACGTGAAATACCTTCTTCACGAAGTTTCGCTTCTACTTTTGCTTGCGTTGCGATGCCCGCATGGTCCATACCAGGAAGCCATAATACATCGTAACCTTGCATACGCTTCGTACGTGTTAAAATATCTTGAAGTGTTGTATCCCAAGCATGACCTAAGTGTAGCTTACCTGTTACGTTTGGAGGTGGAATTACAATTGTATACGGCTGTTTTTCCGCATCTCCTTTTGCTTCGAAATATTGGCCATCAAGCCACCATTTATAGCGGCCTTCTTCAACGGACATATGATCATATTTAGTTGGTAAATTCTTTTCCGTGTTTGACATTATTTTCCCTCCTTAAGAATAAAAAATGTCCCTCATCCAAAAAGGACGAGGGACATCGTGGTACCACCTTTATTTACAAACAAATTCAAAATTTGCTTATACTCTTAATTTGATAACGGACAGATCCGTCTTTTCCTAATGAGAATGAATCCGTTCAGAAAAGATGCTCCAGGGCTACCTTCTAACATGACTATCTAGAGAATCTCACAGCTAATAATTCTCCTCTCTGCAGACGTTTAATGTTATACTCTTCCCCTTCAACGCATTTATATAATTGTTATTTATTATATACAATAGTGTAAAAAACGAAACCATATTCGTCAAGATAAAAATATTTTTCAGCATTTTTCTACAATGGATAGATGCTATACTTTCCTATTTGATAAAAACAACCTATAATCATCAATCAGCTTAACTATTTTTTCTGTAATATATATGAAAGTCTGCAGCACAAGCACCTTAGGTAATTACCCCGCATACTGTAATATTACCCCTTCATCTTTTAAGATTCATGTACGGCAATAGCCTTTCTATACGGAGGAATGATTATGCGACGTTACAAACGCACCTATAATTTTTCAGCCCCTTCATGGGTTAGAAATTTGCAAACCATATTCGCTGATTTTGCAATTCCACTTACTATTTTCCAAGGAATTCGCACTTTACTACTTCCTACCTTTTTAGACTTTATCATCCTTATCATCTTTGTTGTAGCTACGATTCGCTTGCATTTTCAGCCGTAGCCTCAAGATACTTGAGACTACGGCTGTTACTCATTCCCTTGCTGCGCTGCTTGTAATTGTGAAATAAAATATTCTATATTACTTACAAGCCAATGCGCTTGTTGTAACATTTTCACACCTTGAAGTTCTTGCTTTTCACTACGACTCTGCTGTTTGCTTGTATAAGATTGAATTTGCCGAATAAATGGAGAAGGATATGTTAGATAAGCAAACATAAGAAGTTGCTCTTCTTTCGTAAACGGAAAATTCTTTTGATACACCTGATACCATTCAAAACGATCGTTTCTCGCCATTGGGTATGTGTTCAGTGAGCGGGAATAAAAACGGACAAGATCTTGAACTGGTGTCGCAAACTGAGATTTTTCCAAACTAATAAAATAACCATTTCGTTCATAATCGAATAAAAAATGCTTCATTGATACATTACCATGGATAAAAGAAACTCGTGTTTTTTCTTTCTCTTTCATCACTTCATGCCACTCTGAAAGCTGTTTCGTTGCAAATTCACGTGCTCTCATCACGTGATGAAAATACGTACAATACTGTAGTTCAAACGGAGACATATACCATTTCGCCTCAGATTCTAAAAGAAATTTCTCTAAGAAATCCCCATCTTCCTCCCAACGCTCAGAGACATTTTTATAATGCTTCTCTAACGTTTCTTCCGTATATGATTCTTCTTTTACCGTCCTTTGGTGAAGCAGCGCTAACGTCTGAAACATTTTGTGATATTGATCATTGTCCTCTCCACTTCCTTCAGCTCGCTCCAGCCAGGGCATTAAATAATAACTATATGTTTCATCGTTCAAAATGTGATTCCCATCTATTGCATGGTAAATGGGTGCATAATGTGTAAATCCCTTTTCACGTAAATATTGAATATGATACATTAAATGATTTCGCTTCAATCGATGAGATGGTAATTTTTTTAATGCATATGGCCCTTGATTCGTATAAATTTTTATGATACTTCCGTGCTCTTCCATATGTTGGACATCTAATTGATACCGCTGTACGATCGGTGCATAACGATCCCGTAATTCTATATCCATACGAATGATCCTTTCTCATTCAAAAACGTAAAATAAAATTCCTTTTAACTGGAATAACCGATTTCTATAGAAATGCAGATTGAAAAACCGACATAAAGCCTAATCTTTAAGTGGAAGAAAGCATTAGAAGCGGTCAGTTCCTTTTTTCGCCCCATACCACGTGAGAACAAAAGGTGAAGATAAGTGGGGATTCATCCTCCTGCTGGGGACCCTCACGCTATCTTCCTCATTTCCATCTAAATCTTGAGGTGAGGATCTTACTGCCCGCTCATAGCAGGATAAACTAGGACGAAAGAAAAGAGGTGAGTGAAGAATCCTCTTCACTCACTTTGTCTTTGCTTTTGGCACAGGTATATATATAATTTGTCCTGTAGTTAAATACACATCATCTGTTTGGTTCACGCGATGTAAATGCTGGACAGTCGTTTCATATCGCTCCGCGACCGATTCAATTGTATCCCCTTCTTGCACAAAATACATACGTAATTTCGTAAACTCTTCTTCCGGCTCTTTCGTAAATAATTTTGTTAAGTATAATGCATTTTCATCTCGTTGCGAGTAGGATGCTTCCTCTTGCTCTTCTTGTAATTTCTCTGCTTGTTTTTTCTTAAAATCCTTCCGGCCGAACAATTCAAACTGTGGGGTAGTTTCTTTCACTTCTTCCCTTTCTTCTTCATGTCCTTCTAGTAGATGTTCTTCCTCTTCTAATTCTTGTTCTTTGCGCTCCTCTAATTGAAACGGCTCAAATGCATAATCTTCCCATCCGTCTGATTCTGTATGAACTACTACTTCCTCCACTGATCCTTTATCCTCATCCACCACTTTTGTTTCCTCAGCTCTACCAACTTCCACATTCTCCATTTCTTCCTCTTGTACTTCATACTGCATTCTCTCGTCCTCGCATAAACCAGAAATCGATATATCTGCTAATAGTTGCAAGCAACCATTTTCTTTTAATTCATAATCAAATTCCTCAATGGAAACATACAATTCTTCAACTTGTTTCACTCGGTTTCGCGGAATCGAAATTTCTAACGGAAAAGAGTGTACAAGTTCGTTGACACCATCTTCTCTCATTTCTACATAATCAATGGATTTCGCTGGAGATACGTCTCTTAATGAAAACTCAACCTCATCTTTCCTTGCAACATATTCCCCTGTTAAATCTAATTGCCCTCTCACAATCACTTCGTATTCAAGCTCTTCTATCTCAACGTCTGGATCTAACGAAATTGACAAAAGTTCTTCGACTTCCTGTCCTTTTTGGAACCAAACCGATTCTTTCAATGAAAAACGTAACGAATGATTTGTTGTCACTTTTTTTCCCCCTCCCAAACTGTATGTCATTACAGATTTATGTGCATGAGAGTCATTTTATGAGTAAAAAAATCGAACTGCATACATGGGATTCTGATTGATTTTTTTCATATATCAGCTTTCCAACAATATCCCCATAATTTTCAGCTATATATAAAAAAAGGTTGCCAGGATATGATCCCTGACAACCTTTTTACTTTATGCTTTTAATTTTGACATTGCAATTTCTGCCGCTGCAATCGTTGCTTCAATATCAGCATCACTATGTGCTGTTGATAAGAATAAGCCCTCAAATTGAGAAGGTGGTAAGAATACACCTTGCTCTACCATTTCACGATAGTAAGCTGCAAAGAACTCTAAGTTTGAAGTTTTTGCCGCATCGTAGTTAATAACTGGTTTATTCGTAAAGAATATACCAATCATAGAACCGGCACGGTTGATATGGTGCGGAATACCGTGTTTTTCAGCCGCTTTACGCAGACCATTTTCTAGCATTTCAGCTTTACGTTCAAACTCTTGATAACACTCTGGCGTTAATTGTACTAACGTTTCATAACCTGCAGTCATCGCTAAAGGATTACCGGATAATGTACCTGCTTGATAAATTGGTCCGCTCGGTGCAACTTCACGCATAATTTCCGCTTTACCACCATATGCTCCTACTGGCAGACCACCGCCGATTACTTTTCCTAAACAAGTTAAGTCAGGCGTTACACCGTAATACCCTTGTCCGCAGTTATAAGCAACACGGAACCCTGTCATTACTTCATCAAAGATAAGCAAAGCACCATTTTTCTCTGTTACTTCACGAAGTCCTTCTAAAAATCCTGGCTGAGGTGGCACAACACCCATATTTCCAGCGACCGGCTCGACGATCACACAAGCAATGTCGTCACCGAATTGGTCGAAAGCATATTTTACGCTCTCTAAATCGTTATAAGCTACTGTAATTGTATTTTGTGCTACACCTTCAGGTACACCAGGGCTATCTGGTAAACCAAGCGTCGCAACACCAGAACCAGCTTTAATCAATAGGGAATCGCCATGCCCATGATAACAACCGATAAATTTCAAAATTTTATTACGCCCTGTATAACCACGTGCTAGACGAAGCGCACTCATTGTCGCTTCTGTTCCAGAGTTTACCATACGTACAATTTCAATAGACGGCACACGCTCAATTACAAGCTGCGCTAATTTATTTTCAATTTCTGTTGGCGCACCAAAGCTTGTTCCTTTTTCCGCAACAGCCTTTAATGATTCTACAACACGATCATTGGCATGCCCATGAATCAGTGGTCCCCATGATAATACGTAGTCGATATATTCATTCCCATCGATATCGTACACTTTAGAACCTTTCCCGCGCTCCATAAAGAGCGGATTCATACCAACGGATTTAAATGCACGAACCGGACTATTCACACCACCAGGCATTAAATTTTGTGCTGTTTCAAATGCTTCAATCGACTTATCAAACTTTTTCATTATTGTGCGCCTCCTTCTTGTAACCATCGTGCTGCATCTTTTGCATGATACGTAATGATTAAGTCTGCCCCTGCACGTTTCATGCTTAACAATTTCTCAAGTACAATGTCTTTTTCATTAATCCAACCATTTTGCGCTGCTGCTTTAATCATCGAATATTCTCCGCTCACATTATAAGCAACAATTGGTAAATTGAAATTGTTCTTTACATCGCGAATAATATCTAAGTAAGAAAGAGCTGGTTTTACAATTAAGAAATCTGCTCCTTCCATTACATCTGATTCCGCTTCACGGAATGCTTCCATACGGTTTGCTGGATCCATTTGATACGTTTTACGATCGCCAAATTGTGGTGCACCATGTGCTGCATCGCGGAATGGACCGTAAAATGCAGATGAGTATTTCACAGCATATGACATAACCGGCACGTGTGAAAAACCGTTCTCATCTAATGCATGGCGAATCGCCGTTACAAATCCATCCATCATGTTAGATGGGGCAATAATATCCGCTCCTGCCTTCGCTTGACTTACCGCTGTTTTCGCAAGAACTTCTAGCGATGCATCATTTAAAATGATTCCATCCTCAATAACACCGCAATGTCCATGACTTGTATATTGACATAAACATGTATCTGCAACTACTACTAACTCTGGGAACTGTTCTTTAATTTGTTTAATTGCACGTTGTACAATACCATGCTCACAAAATGCAGAAGATCCAACTTCATCTTTTTCAGCAGGCAAGCCAAATACGATAACAGATCGAATACCTAAATCTACCACTTCTTGCATTTCAGCTTGCAGAAGATCTAAAGAAATTTGATATACATCTGGCATAGAAGGAACTTCGTTACGAACATTCTCTCCCTCTAGTACGAAAATAGGATAAATAAAATCTTCTGTATGTAAAAATGTTTCACGTACAAGTGCACGCATATTTCCGCTTTGTCTTAAACGACGGTGACGATTAAACTGTAAAGAATTCATAGATTTCTATCTCCCATTCTTTTATTTAAATTATGCATTTTGATTATATGTTGAAATGCATTGTATTAACGCTTCTACTGTATATTCTTTCGGAACAATTACATCAGAGAAATAACGACTTGCCTCTTGCGCTGTTATTGGTCCTATACAAGCAATTGTACATTTTTTTATCCATTCTCTCCAGTTTGTGCCTTCAAGTAATTTCACAAAGCTAGTAACGGTAGAAGGACTCGTAAATGTAACAATATCTATCTTACCTGATTCTAGATTGGCGATGAGATCTTGCCGCTTCTCATGATTCGCTTTCGTTTCATACACAACAAACTCTTCTAAAAACACACCAAGTTTACGCAGCTTATTTGGAATAATATCTCTAGCTAAATTCCCTTTTGGAAATAAAATACGTTCTGTCCCATTTAACTCTCTTACAAATTCTTTAGCGAAAGCTTCCGCAACAAAA
This sequence comes from Bacillus cereus, assembly GCF_002584535.1. Classification (GTDB taxonomy): domain Bacteria; phylum Bacillota; class Bacilli; order Bacillales; family Bacillaceae_G; genus Bacillus_A; species Bacillus_A arachidis. The sequence continues at coordinate 213,148 of NZ_NUOT01000044.1, read as the reverse complement.
TCCGTTGGGACAAAATGAACCTCATAACCTCGCTTTTTTAATTCTAGCCCTGTTTTCACGCCTACTGCAGCAATGCGAACAGTAGAGGGAATTCTCTTATACAAACCATCTAAAAAACATTCCACACCATTTTTACTCGTAAAAATAACCCAGTCATATGTGTTAAGCTGTTGAGATACATTTTGAAATTCCTGCTGAGATACGCCTTCTATATGCAAAAGCGGAATTTCCAATGGAATTCCGCCCTGTTTGTTCACCGCTTCACTCATTTGTTTTGCTTGATGCTGGGCACGCGTAATTAGTACTGTTTTTCCAGCAAGGGCATCCATGATTAATGTTGCTCCTTATTTGCAGCGAGAATGAGTTCTTTTGCTCCTTGCTCAATTAAACGATTCGCTGCCTCTAAACCAACTTGCTCCGGATCCACACCTGTGACAATTTCTTTTAACAAAATGGAACCATCCATAGAACCGACAAGCGCTGTTAATTCAATTTCATCTCTCTCCCCAAGTGTTGCATAACCAGCAATTGGTACTTGGCAACCGCCTTCAAGTTTATGAAGAAATACTCGCTCTGCTGCGACTGTTCGCTCTGTGACAGAGTCATTGATATGTGATAATAATCGTAATAAATCTTGATCATCCTCACGGCATTCAATTGCTAATGCACCTTGTCCAACAGCTGGCACGCATACCTTTTCATCTAAGTGCTCTGTAATAACATCATCTGCCCAGCCCATTCTCTCTAAACCAGCTGTCGCTAAGATGATTGCATCATAGTCTTCTTCTTTTAATTTACGTAATCTCGTATCAATATTTCCACGAATCCACTTTACTTGTAAGTCTGGTCTAGCAGCTAGTAGCTGTGCACTTCGTCGTAAACTACTTGTCCCAAGAATCGCACCTTCTGCTAAATCCTCAAATGATTCCCCATTTTTTGAAATGAACGCATCACGCGGATCTACACGCTTTGGTATACATCCAATTGTTAATCCATCCGGAAGTACAGCTGGCATATCCTTCATACTATGTACAGCCATATCAATTTCTTTTGTAAGCAGTGCATGTTCAATTTCTTTTACAAATAAACCTTTCCCACCTACTTTGGAAAGCGTCACATCTAAAATAACGTCGCCTTTTGTAACAATTTCTTTCACTTCAAATTCATATGGCAAACCAAGCGCTTTTAACTGATCAATAAACCAATTTGTTTGCGTCAATGCTAGCTTACTCTTTCTTGAACCTACAATAATTTTGCGCATAATTTTCTCTCCTCATTATAAATACCAAAAGTGGAAATTGGATAAACTGCTGAATAGAAAAATATTGATTAACATAACAAGAAAGGCTCCAATGTTCCAACTTATAATCTTCTTACCTTGCAATATGTCTGATCCTCGTAAATATAAACCCATGCAATATGCAAATAAAACAACAAAAGACCCGATTACTTTCGTGTCATACCAATGAAAATTATCTAGTTTGGTATATCCCCATATACATCCAAGCAAAATAGCTAATAGAAAAAACGGAACAGAAAATAAATTTAATCCATATGACATCGACTCAAGCTTCCGTAAATTTCCCAACCGCCTTAATCTCGCATTCCATTTTTTCTGTTTTAACAATCGATATTGCAATAAGTACATAATGGAAAAAATAAACGACACTGTAAACGCCGCATAAGAAATAATCGCCATTCCTACATGTACGTATACAAGCTCTGAAACTAATTGATGCGCAAGTACCGGCGACATTTTTCCGAGCGGGGTGAAAATAGAAAAAGCGCTTACGCCAAAAGCAATGACATTTGTAAAAAAAACTAAAAAGTCAATGCGCATAAATCGATTGATTACGAGTGACATTGTAATTAATAACCACACGTAAAAATAAATTCCTGACAATAATGTTAAAATCGGATTCGTCTCTGATTCCGTGGCCCGAAGTAACATGAAAATAGACTGTAATACCCATACAATCGCAAGTAACCAAAAAGCAATTCGATTCGCCTTTCGGTTACTTTGGAAATAATCTATAAAATATAAACTAATGCTACAAGCATATAAAATAATTGCAATATGATAAATAATACTGTTATTTAAAAAGCCCATCCGATCATCCTTCCAGTTATAAAGATGGAACGGATGCTGTCCACACTCGTTTTTGTTCCGGCTCTTCTATATGTTTCGCAGTCTCTTCTTGTACCTCTAAATCAAAAATCTTTGCAAATAAAGCAAGCTTTTCTGCAGCCTCTTCTTCAGTAGCCAACTCTTTTGCTACTAAAATTGGATCTTTCAACATTTGGTTAATAATACTTTTTGTATGCTTACTAATCACTTTTCTCTCACGATCACTAAGCGTTGGAATTTTTCTTTCAAGACTTTGCATCGTCTCACTTTGAATTGCTAGTGCTTTATCACGAAGAGCTGATATTAACGGAACAACACCAAGTGTATTTAACCATGCCTTAAATATAACGATTTCCTCTTCAATCATAAGTTGAATTTTTTCCGCCTCTTTTAAACGCTCAGCACGATTCGCTTCTACTACACCTTGCAGGTCATCAATATCGTATAAGAACGAACCTTCTAACTCATCAATTGCGGGATCAATATCACGAGGTACTGCAATATCAACCATAAATAGTGGACGACCTGAGCGCATACGCTCCACCCGTGTCATCATTTCTTTCGTGATTACATAGTCAGACGCCCCAGTTGAACTAATTAAAATGTCCGCTTCCAATAATGCACACTGCAATTCACTTAACGGCTTCGCATGTCCCATATACTTCTCGGCCATTGTTTCCGCTTTCGTAAGTGTGCGGTTCATTACCGTTACCTTATGAGCCCCGCTTCCGTATAAATTTTGTAGTGCAAGTTCACCCATTTTTCCAGCACCAAGAATTAGCACGTGACAATCTGTTAAATCACCAAAAATTTTCTTTCCAAGCTCAACAGCTGCATAACTAACAGACATTGCACTTTCACCAATTGTTGTTTCTGAATGAGCGCGCTTTGCTAATGTAATGACTTGTTTAAACAATTCATTAAAAACTGTCCCTGTTGCTTTTACCTCTTGTGCCTCTAAGAAGCTATTTCGAATTTGACCTAAAATTTGCGTTTCACCAACTACCATAGAATCTAATCCGCACGTTACACGGAATAAATGTTCAATCGCACCATCTTGTTCAAAAATAGACAAGTATGGTGAAATTTCTTCTATCTCAAGCTGAAACCAATCAGCTAAAAATTTCTTAATGTAATATCGTCCCGTGTGTAATTGATCGACGACAGCATAGATTTCTGTGCGGTTACACGTTGATACAATGACGTTTTCTAACACGCTCTTTTGATTTTGTAATGTTGTCATTGCCTGCTCTAACTCTGCTGTCTGAAATGTTAGTTTCTCACGAAATTCTACAGGGGCTGTTCGATAATTTACACCAACAACAAGAATATGCACGCAGCATGTCCCCCTTCAACCTTTTTATCACTTTATCTACTATCATAATACAACTTTCCTGTTATGAATCTGACAATCGTGTGAACATCGACAAATTATTTTTCGGATTTTCACATCTAGTAAGAAATACGTTACTCAGCTAACTATATAAATACAAATTGAAAAACCGACATAAAAACCTAACCTTTAGGTGGGTGAGAGCATCCGGCCATGCATAGAAGCAATCAGAACCTCTTTCTAATACCAAGTAAAAACAAAAGAGCAAGTAAGTAAAGATCATCTTTTGCTCTTTATAGTAGCAACTTATATGTTGGAAAATCAAAATGTATGTACATCTTACTTTATAATCATTATAAAATAACAACTCTATTTGTACGTTACCAAAAAAATTTGTCAGAATCAAGTGATGGAAACTATTCCATAGGAAATAGAAAAACTATCTTTGTTTATCTTCTTTCATCATACAGAAAAATATGTATGATTGTTCCAAAATGTAACAAATTATTTCATATTGCACACGACGTATGCCCATATTCAAAAGCAACTAGAGGAAATTTTGAAATCACATTAAACGTACTGTAAGAGGATGTCCAAAAAGTCCGGTAAAGATAGCTTTCGCATTTCTTCGCACTCTATATCTTCCCTTTTGAACCTGTACTATAAATAAACAAAAAAACGTGCGACAAATCGTCACACGTTTTTTGTTTTTGTAAATTTATGAATTGCTTTCCACGCCTCTTCTTTTCCAAGTCCTGTTTCTGAAGAAAATAGAACGACTTCATCGCCAGCCTCGACATCAAGAGTTTCCTTTACAACTTTCAAATGCTTTTGCCATTTCCCTTTCGGAATTTTATCAGCTTTCGTTGCGATAATAATCGTTGGGATTTCATAATGCTTTAAGAAATCATACATCATGACATCATCGTTTGTTGGCGGATGACGTAAATCAACTACTAATACAGCCGCATCTAATTGCTCACGCGTTGTAAAGTATGTTTCGATCATTTTACCCCATGCCGCTCGCTCTGATTTCGATACTTTCGCATATCCATAACCAGGCACATCAACAAAGTGCATCATTTCATTAATTAAGAAAAAGTTAAGTGTTTGCGTTTTTCCTGGTTTAGAAGAAATACGTACTAACTTTTTACGATTTAAAATTTTATTAATGAAGGAAGACTTCCCAACATTAGAACGACCTGCTAATGCAATTTCCGGTAAGTCGCTATCTGGATATTGTTCTGGTTTAACAGCACTAATGACAATATCTGCTTTTGTTACTTTCATTGTTTCACTCCTACTAATGCATGCTCCAATACTTCATCTAAATGAGACACAAGCACAAACGTAAGGTTTTCTTTTACGCTTTCTGGAATATCATCTAAATCTTTTTCATTTTCGGCTGGCAAAATAATTTTTGTTAAGCCCGCGCGGTGAGCACTTAATGTTTTTTCTTTCAAACCACCAATTGGTAATACACGACCACGTAGCGTAATTTCTCCGGTCATCCCTACTTCCTTACTTACAGGTACACCTGTTAGTGCAGAAATTAGAGCTGTTGCCATCGTAATACCTGCTGATGGACCATCCTTCGGAACTGCTCCTTCTGGAACGTGAATATGGATGTCATTCTTTTCGTGGAAATCTGGATCAATATGAAGTTCTTCTGCACGAGAGCGAATATAACTAAATGCAGCCTGTGCGGATTCTTTCATAACATCCCCAAGTTTCCCTGTTAAAATTAATTTCCCTTTTCCTGGTGAAACAGATACTTCAATTGCCAATGTATCACCGCCAGCGGCTGTATACGCTAAACCAGTTGCCATTCCAACTTGGTCTTTCGTTTCAGCTTGCCCATAACGGAATATATGTTTCCCAAGTAAGTCTGTAATATTTTTTTCCGTTACAACAATACGTTTACGCTCTTCTGTAACAATGATTTTTGCCGCTTTACGACAAACCTTTGCAATTTGACGCTCTAGCGTACGAACACCCGCTTCACGTGTATAATAACGAATAATTTCAAGAAGTGCTTCATCACGAATTTGTAAATTTCCTTTTCGCAAACCGTGTTCTGTTAATTGCTTCGGTAATAAATGTTCACGAGCAATATGCACCTTTTCAATCTCTGTATAACCAGCAATCGAAATAATTTCCATACGATCAAGAAGCGGGCCTGGAATGCTCGCAAGTGTATTTGCCGTTGCAACAAACATTACTTTAGATAAGTCATAAGGCTCTTCAATATAATGATCGCTAAAGTTGTGGTTTTGTTCTGGATCTAATACTTCAAGTAACGCAGCGGATGGATCACCACGGAAATCATTGGACATCTTATCAATCTCATCTAATAAAAAGACTGGATTGATTGTTTTCGCTTTCTTCATCCCTTGAATAATACGGCCCGGCATTGCTCCAACGTATGTACGACGGTGACCACGAATTTCAGATTCGTCACGAACACCACCAAGAGAGACACGGACAAAATTACGATTTAACGATGTTGCAATAGAACGTGCTAAAGATGTTTTTCCAACACCTGGAGGGCCAACTAAGCAAAGAATTGGTCCTTTTAAAGAATTGGTTAGCTTTTGAACAGCTAAATACTCTAGCACACGCTCTTTCACCTTCTCAAGACCGTAATGATCTCTATTTAAAATTGTTTCAGAATGTGCTAAGTCAATCATATCTTCTGTTGCTTCTGTCCACGGAAGTGCTAATAACCAATCTAGATAATTGCGAATAACACCGCTCTCTGCAGAACTTGCTGGTAACTTTTCATAACGATCTAATTCTTTTAAAGCGGCTTTTTTCGTCTCTTCCGGCATTCCTGCCTCTTCGATTTTTTCACGAAGTTCTTCTACTTCGCCACCTTTACCTTCTTTATCACCAAGCTCGGTTTGAATTGCCTTCATTTGTTCACGCAAGAAATATTCTTTTTGCGTACGCTCCATTGAACGTTTCACTTTTTGTCCAATTTTCTTTTCTAAACTAAGTAGTTCTTGTTCATCTTGAATAATGGAAATAAGTGTATGTAATCTTTCTTTTACTGATATAATTTCTAAAATATCTTGCTTTTGCTTTGTCTTAATTGGTAAATGGGAAGAAATTAAATCAGCTAAGCGACCTGGTTCTTCCACATCTGCTACTGTTGCAAATGTTTCATTCGATATTTTTTTCGAAACTTTAATATATTGCTCGAAATGTTCTAGCAACGTGCGCATAAGAGCTTTTTCCTCTAGAGTGCCCTCTTCTTCTTCTGTTACTGTTTGAATCGAAACTTTTACTACATCTTCTTCTTCAATAAATTCTACTATTTCTGCTCTATGTAAACCTTCTACAAGGACACGAAGCGTACCGTTTGGCAACTTTAACATCTGCTTTACTTTCGCTACTGTACCCACACTATATATGTCATCTTCTTTTGGATCATCGATATTCATTTCTTTTTGCATTGCTAAAAAGATGATATTTTCATCCATTGCTGCCTGCTCTAGTGCTTGTATCGATTTATCACGTCCTACATCAAGATGCAGAACCATCGTTGGATATACGAGAACGCCTCTTAATGGTAGGAGGGGCACAATTCTTTCGTTCGTATTCATACTAGACATAGCACCTCCATAATAAATTAAACTCCTGTTCAACTATTTTATATTACAATACACCTTGATGCAATTACAGAGATTCCTTGCAATTGCAAATCTCCTGTTTTTCCTTTCCATAAAAGAAAAAAGGGACCTCGCTTAAGCATACAAACTTAAACGAAGTCTGGCAAATATTATATGTTCTATTTCGCATTTATCCAAAAAGAAATCACTTCTTAGAATCCTATTTCATTTTACATCGATTGCACATCACCTTCATCTAGCTTGCGATGCACATCGATTTCACGATGTAATTTTTCCTGAACGAATGTTAACGCAAAAACTTCTGTTAGTTTTCGAACAGGAATAATCTCAATACCCTTTATCGTATATAGAAATGGTTGCATGTTTTCAGCAGGAATGATAACTTTTTTTGCTCCTGCCTTTTTCGCTGCTTTCACTTTTGCATATACGCCGCCTACTGGTTTGACTTCTCCATGAATGCTTATTTCTCCAGTCATCGCTATTTCATTATTCACATACAATTGATGAAGCGCTGAATATACCCCTGTTGCCATTGCAATTCCTGCCGACGGCCCATCAATTGGAACACCACCAGGAAAATTAATATGTATATCGTACCCTTCTGGTAACAAGTCGAGAGAACGAAGAACTGTTAAAACATTGTCAACTGAGCCTTTCGCCATACTTTTACGACGAATTGATTTCGTTTGATTACCAATGCTTTCTTCTTCCACAATTCCTGTAACATTTATCGTACCTTTGTCCGTAGCTGGAATTGCCGTTACTTCGATTTCTAATAGTGCCCCTGTATTCGGTCCATATACTGCAAGACCATTTACAAGACCAATCTTCGGAATTGGATAAATATGCTTTTCATATTTCGGAGTAAGCTGACTAGAATGAACGACCCATTCAATATCCTCATCTTTAATAAATGAGCGTCCCTCATTTATTGCCATCCCTGCAGAAATTTGTACAAGATTAATGGCCTCTCTTCCATTTCTTGAATACATTCCGATCAGTTCAATACCTTGCTCTCCAATTTCCATCTTTACTTTTTCAGCCGCATTCTTTGCTACTTTTTGAATTTCTTCCGTATCAAGTTCACGGAAGAAAACCTCTAAACAACGAGAACGAATGGCAGGAGGAATGTCTTCCGGAGAACGAGTCGTTGCTCCAACTAAGCGAAAATCTGCTGGTAATCCTTTTTGAAAAATATCATGTATGTATGTTGGAATCATTGAATTTTCTTCACTATAGTATGCACTTTCCAAAAACACTTTGCGATCTTCCAATACTTTTAACATTTTATTCATCTGGATTGGATGCAATTCACCAATTTCGTCAATAAATAAAATGCCGCCATGCGCATCTGTTACAGCACCTTTTTTCGGCTGAGGAATTCCCGCTTGTCCCATTGCACCTGCACCTTGATAAATGGGATCATGCACTGATCCTATTAACGGATCAGCAATGCCACGTTCATCAAATCGAGCGGTTGTTGCATCCAGTTCAATAAATGTTGCATTCATACGGAATGGAGATTTTTGGTTTTTCTTTGCTTCTTCTAACACCAGACGTGCTGCCGCTGTTTTTCCGACTCCAGGAGGTCCATATATAATAACATGTTGTGGGTTTGGTCCACAAAGTGCTGCCTTTAATGATTTAATCCCATCCTCTTGCCCAACAATATCTAAAAAAGACGTAGGACGTACTTTTTCAGCAAGCGGTTCTGTCAAAGAAATCTCGCGCATCTTGCGAAGTTGTTCTAATTCTTTTTTCGATTCTCGATCAATTGAAACTTTTTGTGTTCGCTGGTTTTTGAGCAAATGCCAAAAATACAATCCGACAATTACACCAAAAACAAGTTGAACAAGTAAGAATATATTTGTCCAGCTCATAATTCATTTCCTCCCGCTATGTTTTACCATTTAGTATTTCCTGGGAGGAAAGGTGCTAAACATAATAAGAAACAGCAATTATAAAAATTGCTGTTTCTCTTTTTCACTATGCAGATGTCTTTGTATCAAGTACAGTACCGTCTTGTAACACCAATTTTGGCGGTGCATTGTCCACTACTGTTTCTTTTGTAAGAATACACTTCTCGATATCTTTACGAGATGGAAGCTCGAACATTACATCTAGCATTAAGCCTTCAATAATAGAGCGAAGTCCACGGGCACCTGTTTTACGTTCAATTGCTTTTTTCGCAATTTCAATCAGTGCTCCTTCTTCAAATTCCAACTCAACATCGTCAAGCTCCAATAATTTTTGGAACTGTTTTACAAGCGCATTTTTCGGTTTTGTTAAAATATCAACAAGAGCACCTTCATCAAGTGGTTCTAGGTTCGCAATAACTGGCAGACGACCAATAAATTCTGGAATTAAACCAAAGCGTAAAAGGTCTTCTGGTAATACGTGAGATAAAACATGCTTTTCATTTACATCAGCATTTTTCTTCTCTGAACCAAATCCAATTACTTTTTCACCAAGGCGACGTTTAATAATTGGCTCAATGCCATCAAACGCACCACCACAAATGAATAAGATATTCGTTGTATCAATTTGAATAAACTCTTGATGCGGATGTTTACGGCCACCTTGAGGCGGTACACTTGCTACAGTACCTTCTAAAATTTTCAGAAGTGCCTGCTGTACCCCTTCACCAGATACATCACGTGTAATTGATGGATTTTCTGACTTACGTGCCACTTTATCAATCTCATCAATATAAATGATTCCTTTTTCCGCTTTCTCCACATCGTAATCAGCTGCTTGGATAAGTTTTAGTAAAATGTTTTCTACATCTTCACCTACATATCCAGCTTCTGTTAGAGATGTTGCATCTGCGATTGCAAATGGAACATTTAAAATACGCGCTAACGTTTGAGCTAGTAATGTTTTACCACTACCCGTTGGCCCGATAAGGGCGATATTACTCTTCGCTAATTCTACATCATCAATTTTGCTGTTAGAATTGATGCGTTTGTAATGATTATATACCGCTACCGATAATGCTTTCTTCGCATTATCTTGTCCGATGACATACTCATCTAAGATTTCACGAATCTCTACCGGTTTCGGTACATCTTTGAATTCTACTTCTTCGTCCTTCGCAAGCTCCTCTTGCACAATCTCTGTACAAAGCTCAATACATTCATCACAAATGTAAACACCTGGACCAGCAACAAGCTTTCGGACTTGCGTTTGTGTTTTACCACAGAAAGAACATTTTAATTGTCCTTTTTCATCATTAAATTTAAACATATTTTCACACCCCTTACAAAGTGCTAATCTCTTGCCCTCGTATGTACACGATAAATGTATCGTATGTAAATACATATTATGTCACTACGTGGCGAGAAATACAAATAATATGACTAGTTATGTACAAATAAAAAATTTTTAAAACTTTTGAAATATGTATATTCGACTTTAGAAGGATCATTTCCTTCTTCATCGAAAAGTTTTGTAAATATATTTATAGCTATATTTACAAAACAAGGCACGATCAAAAAATCGCGCCTTGTTATTTTATTATGCAGCTTTGCTGTTGTCTACTAAGAAGTCTACAGCTTTACGAACTTTAAGGTCTTCAGATAAAGCATCTAAGCTTCCAAGAGCTTGTGTGATAGCGTCAACTGGCATGTTGTACATTGCAGCCATTTTTTCAACTTCTGCAGTTACTTCTTCTTCAGTAACTTCGATTTTTTCAGCTTCAATGATAGCTTCAAGAACAAGGTTGATTCTTACACGTTTTTGTGCATCTTCTTTCATTTGCTCTTTTAACTTGTCAGCATCAGTACCTGTGAATTGGTAGTAAAGCTCAAGGTTCATACCTTGTTGGCTTAAGCGCTGCTCGAATTCACGAACCATACGATCTAACTCAGTTTCAATCATAGCTTCTGGAATTTCGATTTCAGCGTTAGCAGCAGCTTTTTCTACTACTTCGTCACGAACTTTGTGCTCAGCTTCGTGCTTTTTGCCTTCTTCTAAGTTTGTGCGAAGTTTTGCTTTTAACTCATCAAGAGTTGCAACTTCTTCGTCTGCATCTTTAGCGAACTCATCATTTAAAGCAGGAAGTTCTTTTGCTTTAATTTCATGAACTGTTACTTTAAATGTTGCTGGTTTACCAGCAAGTTCTTCCGCATGGTACTCTTCTGGGAATGATACTTCAACGTCTTTTGACTCGCCAGCTTTTAGACCAATTAATTGCTCTTCAAAACCAGGGATGAATGTACCAGAACCGATTGCTAGAGAGTAGTTCTCGCCTTTTCCGCCTTCGAATGCTTCGCCATCAACGAAACCTTCAAAGTCGATTACAGCTGTATCGCCGTTTTCAGCAGTACCTTCTTCTTTAACAACAAGCTCAGCTTGACGCTCTTGTAAAGATTTTAATTCGTTCTCTACATCTTCGTCAGTTACAGTTGTTTCAACTTTTTCTACTGCTAGTCCTTTGTATTCACCTAATTTTACTTCAGGTTTAACAGTAACTTTTGCAGTGAAGATTAAGTTTTCATTTTTCTCGAACTTCTCGATGTCGATTTCAGGATGAGCAACTGGGAAGATACCAGTTTCATCGATTGCTTCACCGTATGCTTTTGGTAAGATAATATCTAAAGCATCTTGGTATAAAGATTCCACACCAAAGCGTTGTTCGAATAACGGACGAGGCATTTTTCCTTTACGGAAACCAGGTACGTTAATTGTTTTTACTACTTTTTTGAACGCAGCGTCGATAGAGTTGTTTACTTCTTTAGCATCAACTTCAATTGTTAAAACGCCAACGTTACCTTCTAATTTTTCCCATTTTGCAGCCATTTATTCTTTCCCTCCAACTATAATAATGTATGCACATACCTCTACAGATTGAGTTTCCTATTATTTCTTTTTTAGAAACAACAAAAAGCATGAAAGCCAATTTATTCAGGCTTTCTAATCTTCTAGCAATAAGCCTTAAGACATGCGAGATCTCAATCTATTATTTGTCTATAAGACAAACACGGTATATTTTGTTCGAGAATAATATGAAACATATTAAGTAAGAGAATTGCACTCCTCTTCTCTTACAAACAGGCAGAACTCTGCCTTTTGCAACCCTTACATTATAACATAGAATATTCTCGTTTCAATAACTGAACGATTCTTTTTCATAATTATACGGGTAAATGCCCTTCCCTCTCCACGCGTAAAAACCATTGATAAGCAATATGAAACTCTTCAACAGTAATATTATACGCTGCCATAAGGGCCTCTTCATCGATGATCAATCCGAAACGTTTTCTCCCGATCCGCTCTAGAACAGCTGCCCACACTTCGTGCTTATCCATTAGTAATGGAAACGGGAAAATACTAGTTTGCATCTCTCTCCAATATGTAATAATTGCCTCAAATATATCTGGATGATCATTTTCTAATCGATTAGATAATATATGTATAACCCGCTTCGAACACTCATCATTATGACCCAAATGAGCTGGGATAACCATTATTTTTTCGCCAAATTTCTCTACTTCTATTTCTTCTTCTATACGCTTTTCTACCATTTTGTATATAATAGAAGTTTTTAAATACGGATGTCGCGTGCTATCAATAAGAAATTTCTGTAAAGCTGGCAAAGCTTTTTCGAGGTTCTTAATTGAAAGAGCATTAATTACCTGCAATTGCTGCCCAAAACTTTCCACAAATAGATTCTCCGAAAATTCTTCCAGATCAAAATCGGATTCTATCAGTGTTGTTTCATCGCCGTTTAGCATACTTTCCGCAAACTGGGCAAGCTGTGCTAATTTCTCTCTTTGCTCTACGGTCAATTCTTTCTTCTGCAAAACTTCTTCAACAGTTTCAATTACACCTACATAATCATTTGTTTGAACTAAAATTGTCACGTATGTTTCAAGAATATCCCCAAACAAAACTGTTCCTGTTTCAAGCAACTTCTCACATCGCTCTTTTGAATCTTCCATTCGCTTTAATTCTAATAAACAAATAACCGAAGCTAATTCTGTTTGTTCTGTTTCTCCATTATACTGACGTAATATTTCAAAACAGCGCAATGCATCCTCGAACTTCCGCTCCCGCAGCGCCATAAACCCTTGGTCAATATAACGCTCTGACAACTGTGGAAACAATACGACCGTATTTTCTTTTTTATCCATACGTCCGCCTCTTTTTTTAGATTTTAAATCTCTTCAAAGTAAATATAACAAATGACTGTTAAGAAAACAACTTTCCAAACACATTTGTTTGAAATATAAAAATATTTAACTTTTATGATTAAAATAAAAAATTCACACTAGAAAATCTTTATTATATAAAAAAAACCTCAGCAAATGACGCAGAGGATTTTCGCATTAATGGAAAGCTTTTATAATTGTAGGATATAAGAAAAGAGTAATCATTTGGAGAACAATAATTGTAACAACAATCATACTAAAAAAGAAGATCGGCTTACTTTGTTTCATAAGAAACATAATAATAAGCATAATGCAGATAAGTACACACATAAAAAATAAACTTGTAGTAGAACTCAGTATTCCGCTAGGAACAAATAACAATAGTATAACACTACAGATACCTATAATTCCGAATAACCATTCCATTCATCTACCCTTTCCCTCTCATAACCATTCTCTCTATGCCATTAAATGTTTTACAACATCAATTACATCTGTTAACTTCTCATATGCAACAAACCCAAAAGCTACCGTTAAAGCTGTTACAATTAATCCTTTCATGTTTTCTTCCTCCTCGTTTCATCTTTGTTACCTCTATTATAAAGAACTGACCAATTGTTACCATCGAACTTCCTTACACTTACCTTACAGAATTGTAAGATTACAAAATAAAACTTAAACGCTCCTCTTTCAATCATGTTAAAATAATTTCATGCAATTCAGAATTCAAAAACTGAAGGGGATGATACCTATGTTCAAAAAAGTAGCTGCTGATGTTCTCGGATTAAGCGATGTAGGTTCTGTGATTACACCGAAAGATTACGATAAAGTCGATGCCGACGATTATGTTATGCATGAAGATGGTGAAAAGATTTATTTTCTCATTAAATCAAAATCAGATGAGTATTGTTTTACAAACAAAGGGTTAATTCACTTAGATGGCACGAGTGCAACGAGTAAAAAACGCACACTACGACGCTTTAGCTATAGCAAATATCAAATTAGAAATGTAACGTTAGAAACTGCTGGTACCATTGATTTAGATGTAGAAATTAAATTTCATATGGGAGATGAATATTACTCAATTGATGTTCATAAAAAGCACATCGAAGAGCTTAAAGACTTATATAAAGCACTTCACAAAATTGAGGAAATTTCCTATGAAAATGATATTACATTACAATACGCTCAAAAAAGCTTAGACATGGCTTCGAATACATTTAGCCGTATTACAAACGCCCAACTTAATTTAGCAGAGCAATTTAAAGAAATGAATCAAATTGCCTTCAACTGGCTTGTTGACACGAAAAAACAATATAACGTGAAAGATTATGGGTTTGTGTTTGAAAAATTTATTAACAACTAATTGGAAAACAAATAAAAGCGAAGAAGCCGTCCTAAAAGGTCGTTGAATATAGAAAATGAAAATAATCTACCATAAACGAGACGAAACGGACTTTATAGTCATAAACTGGAAAAACTATAGAGGTATAAAAACATGGACAATAAACTTCACGAACTCAATAAACAAAAAAAACCACTATTCGTCACTGTGTATGACCAATTATATAAATTAATTATGGATGGAACATTTCCTTTAGACAGTCAACTTCCAACAGAACCTGAATTGGCTAAAATCTTTGGTGTAAGCAGAATGACATTAAGACACGCGTTAGCACTTTTACAGGAAGATGGATTGGTTAAAAATATCCATGGAAAAGGAAATTTCATTACAAAATTTCATCATAATGAAAGTAGCGATGGCTTGGAGAAGTTGGGGAATCCCTTATATAAATGCTATGCAGAAAAAATAGATGCTATCGAACTTAATTTCCGAATTGACCTAGTAACGGACTATGCAATGCAAGTATTAAATCAAGAGATGACCGCGGTGGTTGCATTGGAACGATGGTATAAAAATCACGATAAGATAGTAGCGTTTGCTTTTACCATGATGCCAATAGAAGCCGTTTCTAAATTAGACCTTGACTTGCATAACGAGAAGCAAGTATTGGAAATGTTGGAGGAGAAAGTATATGAACTTGCTAATTCCTCTACCATTGAAATTAAACGTTCTAATTCCGCCAATACCCCATCATTAAAATATCAAATTTTCCACGGGGAGGAATTTGATTTAATTTTAGAAAGTGTATATATCAGCGATAAATACCCTGTGGTTTATAATAAATACTATATACCAATAGAATTCAGTCAAATTAGGATTAAAACATCTAAATAACCGAATGAATAATTCATCATCTCTTATAAAGTTCTATATTTAATTTGGAAGCGATGTATTTCATACGAAATACATCGCTTTTTTTGTAACAAAAAAGACAAATTCCAAAAGAAAGATAGGTTGTGAACAAAGAAAAGGTATGATATCCTTTTCATTGTTCAGATGCGTACAAGTTTTTAGACAACTAGATAATATTGTATATTCAACAGAGTTATCATGCACAATCATGAAAGCGTAATCACTGAGTGAAATATTTTTTGGTTGTTCATGAAAACGTTTCCTTATTAACTTCGTAAAAAGGACAGGTATCCTTTTCATTATTAAGGCGCATACAAGTTTTTAGATAAACAGACAATATTATATAGTTCAAAAAATTATTATGCATCATCATGAAAACACAATCAAAAAGAAAGATGCTTTTGGTTGTTTATGAGAACGTTTCCTTTTAAGCATCATAAGAAGAAACGAACAAAAATGGGTACAACTGTGCACAAGGAACCCCCGCATATGAAACAAATGGTTTAGAAATTACTGAAACCATCTTTTTACAAAAGAATTAATTGGTAGTTAAAGGCCAAACAATCATGACCCAGGAAGACCATTCCCTAAATAACAAGAAGAGAGGAATATAACTATGTCTACAATAAGTGCAGATGTAAGCACGAAAAAAACGCAGGAATTTAGCGCTAAAAAAGCAGTACCTTTTACCTTACTGTTATTTCTATTATGTTTAGTAATTGACAATTCATTTAAGATTATTTCTGTTGATATGGCAAAGGATTTTCACATTTCAGCGACAACTGTTAGCTGGCAGGCAACATTAGCTGGTCTTGTGATTGGAATTGGGGCAGTCGTTTACGCTGCTTTAGCGGATTCTGTTAGTTTTAGAAAACTTTTTACTGTTGGGATCATTTTAATCTGCGTTGGTTCCGCTATGGGATATATTTTGCAACACTCGTTTATACTAGTTGTTATCTCACGTATTATCCAAACTGCCGGTTTAGCATCAGCTGAAACGTTATATGTAATATTTGTTACAAAGCATTTACCTGCAGATGAACAAAAGAAATTTTTAGGATTAAGTACAAGTAGTTTTGCTCTTTCACAGCTTATCGGGGCATTAACTGGAGGTTATGTTTCAACATACTTCCACTGGACAACTCTATTTTTAATTTCTTTAGTAACACTTTTCACTCTTCCTTTTATTTTAAAATATCTTCCTAAGGAAGAAGCGACAAACAGTCATGTAGATGTATTAGGATTATTTCTAGTAGGAACGATTTCAGCATCCCTACTACTATATATTACCGATTTCAATTGGATGTACCTTCTCTTGTTTATTGTTGCAATTGCCTTGTTCCTTACTTATATCAGCAAGAACTCAAAGGCTTTTATCGGTATATCCTTCTTTCAAAATAAACAGTTTATCTCATTGCTTGGCGTTGCTTTTATCATTTACTCTGTACAGTTAGCATATATTTTCTTATTTCCATTCTTGCTTGAAAAGATGTATGGTTTGAAGCTAGATACCATTTCACTATTATTGATTCCTGGCTATATAGCAGCTACGATAGTCGGGGCTCTTTCTGGAAAAATTGCGAAGGTTATGGGAAGCAAGCAATGTATTACAATCGCTATGGTTAGCATTATGATCAGCTTGCTATTAGGCGGATTCTTTATAAAAACTTCTGTTATTGTATTCGTAATATCTATGGTTCTTTTCTCTAGTTCATTTGCATTCATGTATGCACCATTACTTGATTCTTGCATTTGTACGATTGAAAAAGAAAAAACAGGAACAGCAATCGGATTTTATAATTTAACACTTAATGTCGCTATGTCAATCGGAATTGCCTATACAGCCGCAATGATGGACCATTCTGCATTGAGAAAAAATTTCCTAGGGATTATAAACAATTCGGATGCTTCCATGTTTAGTAATATCCTATTTATCCTCGTACTCATTACCCTTTTCAGTTTATCTCTGTACTGGATATTAGTGGGCCGAAAAGCGACAAAATAGATTTATAATAACCTTAAATGTGAGAACCCTAAGACCAAAATTTTAGGGTTCTTTTTTATTAAATAAAACCTCAAAACACTTCTTTTTTTAGTCGCAAAAAAACTCCCTAAACTATATTTAGGAAGTTGATTTCTTCAAAGGTAGAATCGTTTTATTATTACCTAAAAACACAAAACCGTTAAGTCCATAATGAACTTAACGGTTTTAAAAGACGTCCCAGGAGAGATTTGAACTCCCGACCCGTCAATTACCTACGATATATAAACGATTCTTTCATCGTTTGCTGAACGTTCATTTGGGCGGTCAACTGACCGTTTTTGTTAATTAATATTATACGCTATATAGTAGTTCTACGTCAATGTTGAATGCCTTTTTGTTCTATCAATTCCCTAGCGGAATTTCTGACGCATTTAGATGAATCCCTTATCCACGGAATAAAAAATAATCGGCTTAAAATGCGAATCTCGGCGTACCTTTCCGCACTATTTTATATATTTTGATCGCAGTCTTAATATATCTTTCTCTTCGCGAATACCTGCCGATCCCTTCCTCACATTTTTTACAACAGTCCAATTCGGGTTAGTTTCATCGCCGATATTCTGTACTGTAAAGTTGCCGTCACCATATTTTCGGTTACCTTCTGCCAATTTCTCCGTTAAATCATTCTCATTTGATCTCGCCATCTTTGCGCCATCTCCCTTTTTTATACAACCTTCTTAAACTGTCCAACCAATCACACGTCCAGTCAATTGGAGATTCTCGTTTTCCGCTTCCATTAATTATAACACACTGTCGGGGATAAGTTCCGATAATAGCTGCTTAATCGCACTAGAAACGTTATTTTCTTCGAATGTGAATGAGCCGACGGCAGTTACGCTAAACGATGCGATTCCTTGCCGCTGCATTTTGTTTGTATGTGATTTATCTAACGTTTGTTTTACGGCTCTAGCTCTATCGTATTTATCTTCATAGCATCACTTGCAAATCGGCTTAAATCCCCCACGCCCATTTCGATAATAGCTATCTAGCGGGAACTTTTCTGCGCAGGATTTACATTGCTTTACTTCGATTTCCTTACCGTCTATCTCGATAAATTCCGTCACGGTATATTCGCCAGTTTTGCGTGCCTTTACGTTACATGGCTTGCATCGTGATTGCAGCCCGTCGGATGATTTCGCCTCTTTGTGGAAACCGCCCGCAGTTGATTTCATCTTTCTACAGTATGTACATTGCTTCATTTTTTTCTTTGTCATTTTAGTTCTCCCTCTCTATCTTCATAAATAGATGAATAAAAAGTACGAAGCTATTAAGCCACGCCAAAAATCGCCATATCTTCGTCACATCCTCTTCGAGCTTCATAAGCAGTCATACCGCCGTCAGCACTTAATACTTTCGTTTCTAAATCAACGTGTTTATGTTCTAATTGCGCCAATGTGCCGACACGTATTCCTGTCTGATACATAAGTAAGATAGCGGTAGCATCTCGTAAATCTAAGAATCGTGTTAAATCGAGTACCGATAACAAGATATTAATTTCACGGTCTGTTGCACCTTCTTTAACAGGCGTATCCACCTTTATCTTCACATTGCGCCAAAAGTTAATATCAATCCACCCGTTATCGTGGCAACGTCCTAGAAATGCCTTTAGACACTTCAAACGAGTTAATTTCGTTTGATTACTAACGTTCATAGACGATAACCACTCGTAAATATGATTAACGTTTAATTCTTCTAAGTATTGCGTATCTGTTATCTTCGTAAAGTGATTAACGTGTAAATAGTAGTCATTTATCGTACGCTCACGTAAGCCTGTTGCCTTTATTTGACGTACAACTATTTCGAGTGCTTTGTCGATTGTTAAATTAAATGTATAACGACCCTCTGCGGTCTTTCTTTTCCGCGGATCACTTTTCAATCTATCACTAAAAACATTCGTTAAGTCTTCGCTAATTCTTAAAGAATCACGTCTTTTGGACATAAAAAAATAAGCCTCCTAACTCGTTAGCGACCGCACATTGTACGATTCAACTTACGAATTAGAAGGCTTATATATTGCGGATTTTGACGTCACCGCAAAGGTTTTTTAGCGTCCCAGGAGAGATTCGAACTCCCGACCGACGGCTTAGAAGGCCGTTGCTCTATCCTGCTGAGCTACTGGGACATGGAGCGGGTGAAGAGAATCGAACTCTCGACCAGAGCTTGGAAGGCTCTTGTTTTACCACTAAACTACACCCGCATATTTTGTTTTTATTTTTACTTGATATCTTATCGACAAGGTTTATTATATTTGCACACAGGGATAAAGTCAATACTTTTTTTCAAAGAGGATAATTTTTCTTATCCTCTTTGAAAAGTTTTATGTGCAACAACTTTTCCATTTAATGTTTCAAATCGAATTTCAATGTTATTTTCATTTACTTCTAACAAAGTAAATGTTTTTTCTTTACGGGAACGCGGCAATACAATGCTTCCAGGATTGATAAATAAAATATCATCAATAAATTCCGCACCTAACATATGTGAATGTCCAAAGCATACTATATCCGCTTCCACTTCTTTCGCACGATACAGAAGTGTTTGCACAGTCATTTTAACATTATACCGATGACCATGTGTGACCAAAAAGCGCATTCCATCTACATCAATAATAATTTCTTCTTCAAAACCATTATAGAAATCGCAATTTCCTTTTACTACTTGGAATCCTTGCAAATCCTGGTGATCCGGTGTTAGTTCTGAATCACCACAATGAATCATAACATCTACATTTCCCTCATATGTTTCTTTTAATTGCTGTAATTCTTTCGTAGAACCGTGACTATCGCTTACAATTAAAGCTCTCATCGGTCTCTCTCCCTCACTCTTCTTCTAAAAACCACGCTGGAATTTTCTCCTCTAACTTACGAAGAGCACGCCCGCGGTGACTGATTTCATTTTTCTCATCTGAAGTTAGCTCGGCCATAGCTTTTTTATATTCTTCTACATAAAAGATTGGGTCATATCCGAAACCATTTTCACCACGAGGTTGATTTAAAATCTTTCCTTCACATGTACCATTTACAATAACCGGGTTCTTATTCTCTTCTGGAAAAGCAACCGCTAACGCGCAATAAAAACGCGCTGTACAGTTTTCCGCCGGAGTACCCTCTAATTCTGTTAAAACTTTATCAATATTCGCTTGATCATCTTTTGGTTCACCTGCATAACGAGCAGATCGGACACCAGGTTTTCCATTTAACGCATCGATAATAAGTCCAGAATCATCTGCAATGACAATTGAATTTAACTGCTTACATAAACTATCCGCTTTCAAAATTGCATTTTCTTCAAATGTTTCACCAGTTTCTTCGACTTCTTCGATGTGAGGAAAGTCATGAAGAGATTTTACTTCTAAATCAAATCTCTCAAATAACTCGGCAAATTCACGTACTTTCCCCATGTTTTTCGTTGCTACAACAACTTGTTTCATTTGTCCACCTCTATTCTATGTAAGATACGATGTCGCCTAATGCTTCTTTTTGTTTTTCAACGAGTTGTAAAATCCCGTTTTCTGCTGCATCAAGTAATTCATTTAATTCCGCACGGCTAAATGTCGCTTCTTCTCCAGTTCCTTGTACTTCAACAAACTGACCTTTTCCTGTCATAATGACGTTCATATCAACATCAGCTTTAGAATCTTCGGCATAGTTTAAATCTAAGACTACACCCTGGCCTTCAACAATTCCTACAGATGTTGCAGCTAAATAGTCTTTTACTGGAATTTTAGATACTTTCTCTGCTTGTAATAACTTTTCAAATGCTAATACCATCGCAACATAAGCACCCGTAATAGACGCAGTTCTTGTTCCGCCATCTGCTTGAATTACATCACAGTCAATCCAAACTGTTCTTTCCCCAAGTGCTTCCAAATCAACAACCGCACGTAATGCTCGTCCAATTAAACGTTGAATTTCCATTGTGCGACCAGTTACTTTCCCTTTACTAGACTCACGAATTGTACGTTGTTCTGTTGCACGCGGAATCATCGCGTATTCCGCCGTTACCCATCCTTTTCCTTCGCCTCTCATAAATGGCGGTACACGTTCTTCAATCGTTGCCGAACAAATCACCTTCGTATCTCCAACTTCAATGAGTACAGATCCTTCTGGATGCTTTAAATAATTTGTATAAAGATGTATACGGCGTAGTTCTGCCGCTTGTCTACCATCTACTCGCATAAAATAACCCCCTAGTAACTGCTACCTGTTAGTATAGCCCATTTTCAAATTCTGATATGTATAACAATAAGAAGAGGAACTCAAAAAGAAATTCCCCTTTCTTATATAAGTATATCAAATTATTTATGATTAAAAACTACCTGTATTCACGTTTTGCGGACGATTAACAGGTTTTGTTAGTTTCTCACCTTTCTCAGTAACAAGATTTGCTTTTCCATTTACTTCGACAGAAACATTTTTTACATCCTGCTTTTCTGTCAAAGATAAAACGAGCGATTGCAGTACATAATTTGAAATCACACTTTTCCCTTTATTAGCATATATATTTTCATTGAAATTCAATGTAACTTTTCCATCCTGCAATTTCGGTTCACTAACGAGCTTTACATCAGCATTAAAATCATTAAGTAAAGATGAACCCGATGGCCCTTTTACAAGCTCATTCACAACTGTTGCAATCTCATTTCCCTTTCCTTCTGCCACGCGGCGTGTTACCGGCACGTAATACTGTTTTTTATTATTTTGCGCCAAGAAATAAAGTGTAACTGACTTCGTATTCGTAACATCTGCCACTTGCTCATCATCAAAGTTAATACCATCAGCACGGCTCACACTTTCCCCAAGCGGTGTACCTCCGACAGGCATCTTTGCTAATTTTTCACCATTAATTTGAAATTTGACTTGCTTAATGTTCTTAAATTGCGTCAATGTCCATGCTACAGATTCAATAATTTGGCGCTCTTCTTCCTTTTTATAGCTTTTCATTTCTTTTGAGAAATCAACAACCGCCGTGCCATCTTTCTTCACATCAACTGACAAAGTTGTATTCGCTGGAAGAACAGCTCGAAATCCATTTGGAAGCAGATTTGTTACCGGCCCATCCTTCACAAGATATTCTAATGTTTGTTTCACAACTTCATTTTCTTTCGGAACAGGCATTGCTATTGTTTGCGGTACAACATATCCATTTTTATCAACAAGGTATAACTCTCTTTGTATCGTTTGTCCCTGCTTTTCTTTCTTTGCACTGTCTTTCTTCTCACCATCTGTATACGTGACTTTTTTCGGCGGATCAATTTGCTCTGTTTCTTTCTCCTGATTTAACAAACCGCAACCCGTTAGTAAAACAGCGCTTACCGTAACACAAACAAGCCATTTAAAAGTGGATTTAGGCATACCATTTCCCCCTAAAATCTAAGTTTGTACTATTATGTATACGATCTTTTTATCATTTTAGAACAAGCAATGACAACCTATCTTACAATTTATTAAATAAAAAAACCCCTGATTTCTCAGAAGTTTTTTTATGAATATACTATTAATTTGGTTACAAATTAATATGCTTTACATTTTCAATCGGTTGCCCAAACCATTTAGATGCAATTTCTTTAAATAAATCTATTTTCCCTGTTGTCAAGAAGAGATGATCGCTTTGTTCTTCCCCTTCATTTAACATCTTACTATGATACAAAATCGTACTCACTTCACGAGCTGTTTCATCTCCAGAACTAATTAGCTGCACCTTATCTCCCATTACCTGCTTAATAACCGGACCTAGAATTGGATAATGTGTGCACCCTAAAATCAGCGTATCGATTTCAGTAGCTTTCAGCGGTTGCAACGTTTCTCTCACAACCTCATAAGCCATCTCACTCTCAAAGTTTCCACTTTCTACAAGTTCAACAAACGGCGGACACGCTAAACTGTCTACCATAACACGGTTATTAATAGACTTCAGAGCCTCTTCATACGCCCCACTTTTTACCGTTCCAATTGTTCCAATGATACCAACATGGTACGTATTGGTCACTTTTAAAGCCGTACGCGAACCCGGGTGAATTACACCCACTACCGGGATTGGTAATTGCTTTTGCATCTCTTCTAACACAACCGCAGTTGCCGTATTACAAGCAATAACTAACATCTTAATATCCATGGCCAATAAATGCTCCGTCATTTCCCATGTGAATTGACGCACTTCCTCACGAGAACGCGGACCATACGGGCAACGTGCTGTATCTCCTAAATATATAATACGCTCTTTTGGTAGCTGGCGAATTAATTCTTTCGCTACTGTTAATCCTCCGACTCCCGAATCAATGACACCAATCGCTCTATTCAACATAATCACCCGTTTTCTTATTCATTACCTTATTTTTTTACATATCATTATATATCACATACCTTAGATCTGATAAAACTAAAGTAGCTTTTTAATAGATTTCTAATATGTACCTGTATAGACCAGGGACTTTTTTATTTTGCTCCTTTTCTTCACAATTTGCAAGACAGAAAAATAGCCGACCTTTTATAAAAAGTCGGCTTCACCTGTTATAATTCGAGTTCTCCCATACGAAGAAGCTCAACAACCGCTTGCGAACGTCCTTTAACCCCTAGCTTTTGCATTGCATTTGATATATGGTTGCGTACGGTCTTTTCGCTAATAAAAAGTTCACTTGCAATTTCTTTCGTTGTTTTATCTTGAACTAGTAATTCAAATACTTCTCTCTCTCTTTTTGTGAGTAACGGTTTAGATTGATATGCTTTTTCCTTCAACTGGTATAACCCTCCTTGCTTAAGCCAGAGCTGTACGTTTGTAAGTTGGGTGGGTGTTTATTTAGTCAAGATATTGTATGAACGAAATGTGCAGGTGGTGAATGAAAATGGGCTAATTTGCATATGTTATTTACATTCTGTATGTAATTCAATCACATGCTATAAAAAGTAGCTTCTATAAAAATCAAACAACATAAATGCGCTTACATATAACTATTCATTTCTTAATTAATTTGTCGCCACTTACTCAATAGAACAAGTATCCATTTATTCAAAAGATAAATGGATACTATGGTGATGACATGAAACTTATGTTAATCTCTATAATTTTGTCACTATCCACAATAGGGGTTGCCATTTCAATGGATATACTACAAGGTTTTAGTATTTTCCATATAATGAAATCAGTTTTAGAATTAAAATAAAGAATAATAACGGAAGATTGCATACTCCTATTCGTATTTTTTCTTCCTCTCCTCATTCCAAAAATTCTTCAGCTGAAAAAAATAAAACGACATAGGATTCCACTATGTTGTTTGGATTTTCTTCTTAATCCATTTGAAATATAATTGCCGTTCTCTCCCCAAATTACTTCACTCCATTTATTACCTCTTTCTTTTCAGAAAGATTCATCGAAAAGGCGCCAATACTACCTAATAGAGATGTATGTATTTATAGCAATCTGCTTTGTACGCAAAATTTTATGTATTGGTGGTGTCATTATGTTTTCGAATTTCAAACGATTTTTAATCGGTAGACCGCTTAAATCAACAGCGCTAGGAGAACAAAAATTAAATAAACTAAAAGCACTCGCAATCCTTTCTTCGGATGCACTTTCTTCTGTTGCTTACGGAACAGAACAAATTTTAATTGTTCTTGCTGCATTTGGAGCAATCGCCTTTTGGTATTCCATTCCAATCGCAGTTGGCGTTTTAATCTTATTAACAGCGCTCATTTTATCATACCGACAAATCATTTTTTCTTATCCGCACGGCGGAGGTGCTTATGTTGTTTCTAAAAAAAATTTAGGTACAAATGCTGGACTTATTGCAGGAGGATCGCTACTTGTTGATTATATCCTTACTGTAGCTGTAAGTGTTTCAGCTGGAACCGATGCTATTACATCAGCTTTTCCGACTTTGCACACATACACAGTTCCAATCGCAGTCATACTCGTTTTATTTATTACAATTTTGAACTTGCGGGGCGTAACGGAGTCAGCATCGATTCTAGCTTATCCTGTCTATCTCTTCGCTTTCGCACTTGTTGTTTTAATTATTGTTGGTGTATTTAAGATCACTTCCGGTCAAGCACCCGCTAATTTACATACGCCAATCGGAACTGTCGTGCCTGGCATCACACTCTTCTTATTATTAAAGGCATTTTCATCGGGCTGTTCCGCTTTAACAGGGGTAGAAGCAATTTCCAATGCGATTCCAAATTTCAAAGAACCTGCTGCGAAAAATGCAGCAAAAACATTAGTCATTATGGGAACAATTCTTGCTATTTTATTTACGGGTATCACATTTTTAGCCTATTGGTATGGAATTGCCCCAAAACATAATGAAACTGTCGTGTCCCAAATTGCTTCAAATATATTTGGAAGGAATTTTGTATACTACTTTATTCAAGGAACAACTGCGCTTATTTTAGTACTAGCTGCAAACACAGGTTTTTCAGCATTTCCATTATTAGCATTTAATTTAGCATCAGATAAATATATGCCGCGTATGTATTTAATGCGCGGAGATCGTTTAGGGTATTCAAATGGAATTATTACACTAGGCATCGGTTCCATCTTGCTAATTCTGGCCTTTCAGGGTAAAACCGAACAATTAATTCCGCTATATGCAGTAGGTGTTTTCATTCCTTTTACATTGTCACAAACAGGTATGATTATAAAATGGTTACGAGAAAAGCCACAAGGATGGCTACCTAAATTACTTACAAACTTATTAGGCGCTCTTATTTCATTAACTGTTCTTCTCATTTTCTTTATTACAAAATTTGCACAAGTATGGTCCATTCTTATCTTTCTACCTATCATTGTTTTCATCTTTCATCGTATCCACAATCACTATGTTGCAGTAGGTGAACAGTTGCGTGTCAATTTCAATAAAATTCCTGAAAAAGTAACTGGTAATGTCGTAATTGTTCCCGTCGCCGGCATTACAAAAGTAGTCGAACAATCCATCAATTACGCAGAAACCATTAGCGATCAAGTTATCGCTGTATATGTAGCTTTTGATAAAGAGAGTGAACTACGTATGCAGGAAAAATGGAAAGAATGGCAACCGAACATTCGTCTCGTTACATTTGTCTCATCTTACCGAAGCTTAATGCGACCTATCGCAAAATTAATTACGATTATTCAACATAAAGCACTAGAGAACAACCGTTTTGTTACTGTTTTAATTCCGCAGTTCATTACCAAAAAGAACTGGCATAACGTTTTACACAACCAATCGAGCGTATTACTACGTGTCTACCTTCTATATAAGAAAAACGTCATTGTCACGACTGTTCCTTATCGATTTCGAAAATAAGAACATTATGCACCTAAATAGAGGTTTGTTTTCCCCCTTTCTTTTAGGTGCATAACCATCAAAAATGCCTTACAAAAATGTAATCTCCCACCATAAAAATGTAATATAATTCGATAGTTTCCATATTCTTTTCCATGTAAGATAAAAGTATAAAGAATCATCATTGCATAACAAATAACATGGTGATTAAAAAAGGAGAGGATTTTATAATGGAAAAAAAGTTACGTAGATCTGAAACTGATAAAATGTTATTTGGTGTATGCGGTGGTTTAGGAGAATATTTCGATATAAGCGCTAGTATGATTCGCATACTTTGGGTGATTGCGATTCTATGCTTCGGTACAGGTTTTTTAGCTTACCTTGTTTGTTTATTGCTTATGCCACGTTCTTACTAAAAGGCACCGGTGCCCAATTCGGTGCCTTTCTTTCATCTTGTCGCTTTTTGATGAAGCATACTTTCTTTTCGTGTTAACAAATACTTATTTGCTAAAATAAGGAACACACTAGAAGTCCATGTAAACGCTAAATCACGCAATCCTTGCCCGGTTTGTGCATGAAAATTTTCAGCCATCCCACTTTTATTTGCCATCATACAAAAACGAGAGGCAATATCCTTCGCAAACTCATTTTGATCAACTGCTTGTAAAGCCTCAGTCATAATAAATGTTGTCGGTGCCCAAATTGGTCCGCGCCAATATCCATCATCTCGATAATAGGGACTTCTTATACTCTCTGTAGCAAATCCATGTTTTGTCAAAAAGTGATTTTCTTTTTTCAATTCTGTAAGTAAGCTTTCAATAATTTCTTTAGGTAACCTTTTTCCTAAAATGAGGGGGATATATAACACGAGACTATCTGATACTTCATATGAATGATTCCCAGATTGCGGGGCAATAAAACGGTTTTCTCTCCAACAATGTTGAATCATACGATTAAGCGTTGTATTTGCTCGCTCTCCCCATTGCTTTGCCTCTTCCTCAAGCCCAAGTTTCTCCGCAACCTCCGCTAATACTTCCATTTGTAAAATAAGAAATGAGCTTAAGTCTGGACTCTCAATAGGAGCACCGCGGTGAAAAATCGTACTATTATCCCAACCACTATCATTCCCATGATTATATTGAGGAATCCCATCCCCATCATCATCTCGATATGTAAACCACCAATCTGTCCATTTGCATAACGGTTCATACACTTCTTGTAAATGCTCTTCTGTTATAAAATCTGCATGTTCCATCATCCATTTCAGCGTCCACCCATGAATAGGTGGTTTACAACAATTCCACAGCCCACTTTTATCGTTAATATAATCTGGTAATACACCACACGCATCTTGCTTATCGAAGAAAATCATAAATTGATCCCACGCCACTGTCGGTTGATGCATCGCTAATGCCATCGCATTAAAACAATGATCCCAGCTCCATATATTCGTCATCCAGTTTTTTGACATATACATCGCTTTTCGCGGCAAATACCCTTCCGCTTCTACCATACAAGACCATGTAATATAAGCCGCTAACTCTCTCCCTTTCAATAAGTCTTTCGGGACAGCCAATGTATGGCGTAACCAATTTACAAAATTCATCTCAGTAGCATCTACTGCCTCTGTGAATGTCTTCGTCTCCTTCGGCTTCTGTAATACTGTTTTATATTCTGTTAGTTCCACATCAATCCCTGATTTTTCATCTTGCGCACAAATATCAACAATAATATGTTTACAACGAAGCTCCTCAAACGGGGCATCCATATGCATAACCCCTTCTATAGCAGATAAATGAAATCTCATTTCTTTTGAAAAGCTATTAATTTCCCATCCACCTTGTTCGCTTGGAATACAGTAATCATACGAACTTGTAATCCCAATAAAACGTAGATGCAATCGATCCGAAGAAAAGCGAATTGTATCAGAATGAGAAAAACAAATCTTCACATCACCTTCTGCAGTCTGAAGTGTTAGTAAAGATGGCGACATCTTCGTTTCACATGGTATAACCTGTCCTTTCCGATTTAATACCTCTATTTTAAACACTTCACCAAAATCATCGTCACCACCGCGAATATTTCGAATCAGTAATCCGTTATCATAGTTTAAAGAAATCACTAAAAAAGAACCATACCGGCTAAATGGAACTTGTTGTAAATCAAACATTTATATCCCCCCTAGGAAAGAGCCCCACCAATAGAAGAGCCCTCTTGTAATTTATGATTCTTTTACAATCTCAAAAGCTCGTTTATGATCCCCATTAAAAGGGACAATGTACACCTCAAACCAGCACGGCTCTGGCTTCAATTGATACTCCGGAAGCTGAGCCGGTCCACAACTCGCGCTTCCTAAACCATTTTGCTTATAATCTAGATGAAATGTAACAAACTCTCTTTCTTGTAATTCATACAAATGCTCTGCTTTCTCTAAATCTTCTGTTGTATAAGGTAAGGCGCTAAAATTAAAATCTTGCCTACTATACGCAACAAACCCTACATGATATTGATCATATAGCGAAACCCACTTTACATCTGTTCGATTTCCCGTCTCTTGCGGAAAAACATACGGGAAGAATAAGTCTTTTACAGCCATTTCATATAAATCTACTTTGTTTGCTTCTTTACTATCCGCATATGATTCGCCTGGTCCACGTCCAAACCAACTTACATTTTGATATTGTTTTGGCAAACGCATCTCGAGCCCCATTCGCGGAAGTGTCTCTGGTAAAGTTCCACTTGGATTCAATCTTGTCTCTATTTTCATAGCCCCGCTTCTTTCAATTTCATACGTATAAGTAACGGCAATTCTCCAGTTCATAACAAGTGGAGCAATAGATCCTGTCACAACAACTTCAACATTTCCATTTTCAAGTTGCAGAGCTTCTATATTTTCTACATCATGCTTCACAAGGTGTACATATTGCTCTTTCCATTTTTTAACTGTATACATATCATTATCAATTGTTGCCCGCCAAATATTTAATTTCGGTCCTTCCTCCATAAGCAATTTTCCTTTAAAGGTCCAGTTTTTCATACGCCCTGTTACAGAGTGAAAAGAAACCGCGAAATTTTCACCAGTAACGCGAATTTCCTCCTTTGTTTCATGTAAAGTTAATGGTCCGTATAACTGCGAATCTTTTTTTCTTCTTACCTTTTGCAAAGCTGGAATACAAAATTGTTCCCAAGCTATTTCATGGCCTGCGACTCCCCAATTTGTATCTGTTCCTAGTACAGTCGACACGGTTACATAGCAATCCTCTTCTGTATGAAGGGCTATATCATCTATAAAAGGCAGCTGAATCTCACAACTCTCTTTCGGTAACAAAGGCGGGGCATCTATAGAATCACTCGCAATTACTTTTCCTTCTTTTTTTACAGTCCACTGCACACGATGCCCTCTTAACGAGCGAAAATCATATATATTTTGTATTGAAATCCTACCACTTCGAATGTCTATTTCTCCTACTTTAATAGGTTCAATTATTTTCTTGTATTGTAACAACGCTGGCGATGGCGTTCGATCTGGCAAGAGTAGTCCATCAATGCAAAAATTACTATTATGCGGAGTATCTCCAAAGTTACCTCCGTATGCAAAGTACTCTTCTCCACCTTCATTCACTTGACGTAATCCGTGATCAATCCATTCCCAAACAAAGCCACCTTGCAATCTTTTATGACTATAAATCGCTTCCCAATATTCTTTTAATCCACCTGGTCCATTTCCCATCGCATGGGCATACTCACATAAAATATGAGGTTTTTCCCAATTTTCTTCTTCTGCATAACCAATAATCTTTTCGACTGAAGAATACATTGTACTAAAAATATCAGTGACTTTCGTTTCTCGATCACCTTCATAATGAATAATTCTTGTTTGGTCCAATTCCCTACACTTATTCGCCATTGCAATAAAATTACAACCGAACCCGGATTCATTTCCGAGTGACCACATAATAATGGAGGAATGGTTGCGATCCCGAAGTACCATACGTTCCACACGATCTACATAAGCATTTTCCCATTCAGGATCATCACTTAATATGTTTGCATTACCAATTAACTCAAATCCATGGCATTCCAAATCAGCCTCATCAATTACATATAAACCATACTCATCACATAGATCATAAAAACGCGGATCATTCGGATAATGTGCCGTTCGTACCGCATTAATATTGTGCTGCTTCATAAGTATTACATCTTGCTTCATTGTTTCATATGTGACATACCTTCCTGTATCCGGATTGTGATCGTGACGATTCACCCCTTTAAATATAATGGGAATACCATTAACAAGCAGATTCCTATCCTTCATCTCAATCATACGGAAACCAATCTTCTGTGAAACCACTTCTACAACTTCACCATCTTCATTTCGAATCGTGAACAATACAATATACAAATACGGTTCTTCTGCAGACCATTTCTGTGGCTTTTTGACAAAAAACGAATGTGTATCCTCTATAACACTTGTCCCTTGTAAGTTCAGATACGATATATGTTGATCTAATACTTCCCCATGCTCATTACAAAATTTATACTCTAGTACATAATTTGTATTCAGTAATTGTTCATTGCAAATCTTTGTACTTAGTTGTAACACACCATTTTCATAATTTTCATCTAGTGTTGTACATAGCGTCATATCATAAATATGCACAGCAGGTTCATGCACAATGTACACATCACGAAAGATGCCACTTAACCACCACATATCTTGATCTTCTATATAAGATCCATCACACCATCTATACACACATACTGTCATCGTATTTTTTCCCATATGAACAAACGATGTAATATCAAACTCTGCCGTCAAACGACTTCCTTGGCTATATCCCACTTCTTCTCCATTTATCCATAAATGAAAGGCACTATCCACACCTTCAAATCGAATACGAATACATCCACCGTTCCAACTTTCCGGTATATAAAATTCATTTTTATAACAACCGACTTGATTTTCAAATGGAACATGGGGTGGCTGAAGCGGAAACGGATAATATAAATCGGTATAATGAGGCTTTCCGTATCCTTGCAATTGCCAATGCCCAGGTACATGAATCGTATCCCATTCACTACAATCAAATTCACTTAAGAAAAAATTTTCTGGAAGTTGCTTTGGGGATTCTAAGTACAAAAACTTCCACATTCCATTCAGCAACTTGTAATAAGAAGAGCTTTCACGCGTGAAAGATAGAGCCGCTTGTTCCGTTTGAAATGGAATAAAATGCGCCCTTCCCTCCATACGATTTCGCCCTGTTACTTGAACATTTCCTAAGTCCGCTAACATGTTACGTTCCATATCGATCCTCCTTTTTGCTTTCACTTTGTCTCACCATTTCTACACTCTATCATTTAAGACCTGTATGTCCCGACTCTTCCACAATATATCGCTGTGCAAAAAAGAAGAGCGCAAGAGGTACAATACTAATTAACAATGTCACCGCCATAATCCCTTCCATATCAACGCCAAACATACCTTTAAACTGCGCTAAGCCTAGCGTTAATGTATATTTGCTTTGATCATTTAGGAAAATAAGCGGTCCTAGATAATCGTTCCAACATCCTAAAATATTAAAAACAGCAACTAGAATTAAAATCGGTTTCATAATCGGTAAATAAATACGGTAGTAAACTTGAAATGCGTTCGCACCATCCATCCTTGCAGCCTCATCTAGCTCCTTCGGAACAGACATAATAAATTGTCTCATTAAAAAGATAAAAAACGCACCGCCAAACCAAGATGGAATAATTAAAGGTTTTAACGTATTAATCCAGCCTAGAGCATTAAATTCCATATAAAGCGGAATCATCGTTACTTCCCACGGAATCATCATCGTTGCTAGTACAATCATGAACAAAATATCCCGCCCTTTAAATTTAAAACGCGCAAAACCATACGCTACTAAAGAAGATGATATTAACTGCCCGATTGTAGAAAGCACTGTTACAACAATTGAATTCCATAAAAAAGTATTAAATGGTTGACTTGTCCACGCCTTTGCAAAATTACTAAATTTAAACTCAGATGGAATCCACTTTGGTGGATATAAATATAATTCTTCTGGTGATTTCACAGATGTTGTAATCATCCAAAAGAAGGGCAATAAAAATAAAATAGAAAAGCCTATTAATAGTGCGTACACTACAATTCGATATATGCGCTTCTTCGTTCTCACACCGTATCCTCCTTATTCATTTTCTACTTTGACTTCATCTCATTTTCGTAATAAACCCACGCTGCTGATGATTTAAAAACAAGTAATGTTAACCCTAAAATGATTAAAAACATAAACCAAGCATTCGCTGATGAATAGCCCATTTTAAAATACTTAAATGCATTTTCATATACATACATCGCGTAAAAATAGGTGGACTTTAATGGACCTCCGCCGGTTAATACAAGCGCTAATGTTAATTGTTGAAACGCACCGATAATTGTTGTAATTAAATTAAATAAAATTGTCGGCGTTAACATCGGCAATGTAATTTTGAAAAATTGCTGCACTTTTCCAGCTCCATCAATGGAAGCAGCCTCATACAAGTTTTGCGGAATATTTTTTAATCCAGCTAAAAAGATGAGCATAAGCGTGCCTTGTCCCCATAAACTAGCAATTACCATCGCAATGAGTGACCAGTTCGGATCACTTAACCAATTTGGTCCTTTTATACCCACAAGCGATAGAAAATAATTCAAAATACCATACTCTCCGTTATATACCCATGCCCAAATCATCGCTAAAGCCACACCAGAAATAACGCTTGGCAAATAGAAAAATGTTCGAAAAAACGCATGTCCTTTTACCTTTTGATTCAGCAAAATCGCTAAAAATAGAGCAATGATTAAATTAAATGGAACAAATAATGCTGCAAATTTCACTGTAATCCATAGCGAATTCCAAAACATCGGATCATTTAGAAACATATCTTGATAGTTTTTTAATCCAATAAATTGAACTTCTCCAATAAGCGGCCAGTCAAAAAAACTAATAAACAGTGAAAATAAAAGAGGACCAAGGGTAAAGGCTATAAAGCCAAATACCCACGGAAATATAAATGCGTAAGGAACGAGTTTCTCCCATTTCATTTTCTTTTTTCTAACAGCTATATTCGTTTCACTCTCTATAGATACTCCATATTTCACCATCCACACCTCTTTGCTTTTACAATTATTTATCCATATACTTCTCTGAATCTTGAACCGCTTTATTTAATAATTTCTCTGGATCTTGTCCAAGCATAATTGCATTAATTGCCGCTGATAAATTCCGGTTTACTTCATCCCATTTTGGATTAAGTAAAAATGCTGGTGTATTTGTTGAACGTTCTAGCATTGTGTAGAACGGTTTAATATTCGTCTCTTCTTCTTTCTTCAATTCTTTTACAACACTAATTCGAACCGGTAAATCAGAAGTTCGCATTTTAATCGCTTCTGGTGAAGAATAAAACTTAACAAACTCCCAAGCTAACTCTTTATGTTTTGCATCTTTTGCAATCGAAACAGCTGATGTAGCAACAAGCCCCTTCACAGGTTTTCCTTTAAATGTAGGAGGTTCTACTGTACCAAAATCAATTTTTGCCTCTTTAAACCCTTCTAATGGCCAGATTCCGCTCTCCCACATTGCTAACTTCCCAGCTTTAAAAATATCGTCACCGCTCTGTTGGTTTTTTCCACCTACTAATACAGCCGTTTTATCCTTTAGCATACTTTGGAAAGATTTCATAACTTCAATTGTTTCTGTACTGTTCATATGTCCTTTTATTTGTTTTCCATCTTCACTTACAAAACTACTACCGTTACTCCAAATAAACCCTTGTAAATCATACGTATCTGGCTCAGGTCTTAAAGCAAATCCATATTGTTTATTGCTTGCATCTGTTAACTTTTTCGCAGTGTCTACAAACTCATCCCAAGTCCAACCATCTTTCGGATATGGAATATTCGCTTTATCAAATAACTTTTTATTGTAATATATAACCCGTGTTGTAAATCCTGCTGGCATACCATATAATTTCCCGTCAATACTAGAGTAGTTAAATAGCCCTTGATAAAAATCATCTAATTTCATATCCGGATCTTTCTTTGCAAGTTCATCTAAAGGTTCAAGAGATTTATAATAAGCTGGGAAATTCCACATATACATAACATCTGGTGGATTTTTCGCTCCGAAAGATGCTGCAAGCTTTTGATCAAAGCCATCGCCATAAGCCTCCACCTGTACTTTGACTCCCGGATTCTTCTCTTCAAATTTCTTTGCAATTTGCTGCTGAATCTTTAAATTTTTTCCAGCATCCCAAGTTGCAAATCGTAATACTGTTCCATCACTCGATGTTTGTTTCTTTTCATCATCCTTTGATGATTTTTTACTTGTGGTCTCATTTGAGCTACAACCAGCTAAAAATACTATAAGTACGAGCATAAAACTAAGACATACATGTACCATTTTTTTCACTACTTACACTCCCCTTCTCCAAAAAAGTTTTAATTTCCGATTTTTCAGAACAAATAATTTAACCGCTTTCATTTTACCTTTTATGAAAGCGGTTAAAAACATCGATTTGTTCGATTTTTGTTATCAAATTGTTCGTTCAACAAAAGTATGGTGTCAATTTGTTTTATATAAAGTTTCACATTGTTTGTCTCGATATTCTGATGGTGTTGTTCCTGTACACTTTTTAAACCATTTACTAAAATATTTACTATTTGAAATGCCGATATGCTCCGCTACCTCTTGAATCGTAAGTGAGGTTGTTTGAAGCATTTGCATGGCAAGTTCAAGTTTTCTTCGTTCTGTAAAAGAATGAAAACTTTCACCTATTATCTTTTTAAAAAGCATACTAAAATGACTTCTGCTTAGCCCTACCATCTCCGCCACTTCTGAAACAACAATTGGCTCTGATAAATGATTCATTGTATACAAAATAGCCTCTTTAATTGTTTTTGGCCAATTGTTAATCGTTACTTTATACTTAATCTCAAGTTCTGCAAATTGCTTCATCGATTTAACTGAATCCATCCATTGCCCAGTGCTGAACAGCTCCCCCGACGTAATCCAATATAGCTCTTCATATTTACTCTTTACATCCATAAACATTTGTTCCATCATTCCCTTATATTTTTCATTAAGAAATAAGAAACATTGATCCTTTCCACATAATATCTTCACATGTGGATTTGATAACTTTTGATCCAGCTCTTGTAATATGAAATGTAATCTCGATTCTGATCTTATAAAACAGGCATAATACCCATCGTTCATCCATTTCCATTCATTATGAAATAAATCCACAAGTATCTCTTGGAACTGATTTTGAAAACCACATAACCATTGAAAAAAATCTTCATAAAAGAGAGATTTTTGCTGTTCAATCACTTCTTCTTCCCTATGGACTGTTAAATCTTTTTGAAATTCTCGTAAATATTGATCCAGCTCCTCGTCATGAAACGATGTTTTCAATAAATAACCTAAAACCCCTAATTTAATCCCTTCCTGTGCATATTCAAAATCACGATGACAACTTAATAATAATACCTTTGTTTTCGGCGCATGTTGTTTAATCTTTTTCACAAATTCAATTCCATTTATAACAGGCATGACAATATCTGTAATCACCACTTCTGGCTCATGTTGTACAAACTCCTCCCATCCTCTCTCACCATTTGGTACATCCGCTACTACTTCCATATTATATGCTGACCAATCTATCGCCATTTTCAAGCCCCTTCGAACAATCGTCTCGTCATCCGCAATAAGCACTTTAATGCGTTTCATTTCTGTATCCCTCCCTTTGGCCAAAGAATCTGAACTATAGTCCCCTTCTTTTCTTCTGATTGAATCGTTAATCCGTACTCTATCCCAAAATGCAATTTGAATTTTTGATCGATATTATATAATCCAAGCCCCCCTTTTTGTTCTACAGATGGCTCTTGTAATAAATCCGGTTTTCGCCTATCAGAAATACCACGACCATCATCGGTAATATGTATACATAAGTCACCATTCTCCTTTTCAAATGCCGATAATGTAATAGCTCCTTGTCCATCATCGAAAGCATGAAAAAATATGTTTTCAAATATAGGTTGTAGCGACATTCTTGGAATCTGTTCCCCTTTTATAGAAGATGAGACATCTTGCGTATAAGAGAAATAATTTCCAAATCGAATTTCCTGCACCTTTAAATAATGTTCTATAATAGTCAGTTCATTGTGGAGTGTGACAAGTTCGTTCGCAAAGTTTAAATTTCCTTCTAGCACAGCAACAAGATGATAAATCATTTCACTTATATCATTTGCCCCCTGAAGCTTCGCTTTCCATTGAATCGAATTTAATGTATTAAATAGCAAGTGCGGATTAATTTGATAATGAATTGCCTTAAGCTCAGCTTCTTTTTTCAACTTTTCCTTCTCATATATTTCTTCTACTAACGATTTAATTTTGACAACCATTTTATTAAAATTCACAGTTAAATTCCCTACTTCATCTTGTGAATTTACTGGTATATTTGTATAAAAATCTCCTTTACTTACTTGAGATATTGCATAATCCAAATTCGTGACATTTTCCGTTAGCTTAGCTGAAATTAAAAATGCCAACATAAAAGCTAGGCATAGCGATACAATAATTCCAATTAATGTAACAAACAAAATAATTGTAGAGGATTGATAAAATTCTTTTTCTGGAATAATAATTTCTAGACTCCATTTATTTGATGGAATTGGCTTTTCCCAAATGATATCAGCCTTGTTTTTTTTATAATCTTCATCCGTTGTGTAAATCACCTGTTTTTTTTCATCACGAATGGTAATCAGTGCATGCAAATCCGTTTCTAATGAATCAATAAACTTAAATAAATCCGTCGCATCTGTTTCCACTAATATCCGGCTATCTTTCAAACTACCTGTTTGGATTGGAACAAGTAATCCAATTACTTTGTTTTTATCAGCTATTGAGTAATGATTCGAAACATAAATCCCATTCCAATACCCTTGTGATAAATCCCCTTGTCCTTCCCAAAATTTTTCTTGTTTTAGTTTCTGCACATCTAAATACCGATCTCCATAGTAATAACCACTAGGTGTAATCAAAAAGATTCCCTTTGTTTGTGCTGTTTTATGCGCTTCTAAAAACCTTTCAAAATTCTTCTCAATAATAAATTCCGAATACGATTTTGGTGCTTCTTTTTTTAAAACAATTAACGTCGGATCTGATAAATATTCTTGAATATCACTAGCAATTAAATGCATATGGCTTAATGTTAATTCAATTTGAGCTTGAAGCTGCGATATAGCAAACTTTCCATAATCCCCAAACTGTGCATTTACAAGATTGGATGACTTTTCATATGACATCCAGCTAAACAACATGAGCGGAATAAGTGCAACAACTAAAAAACACGTTAATAACTTCAAACGAAGGCTTGTTCGAATTTGTTGCAGCAATCCCCATAGTCTAAATTTTGTCATGAGCCTCTTCCCTTATACTAAATTATTTATCTATCTTTTCAGAATATTCCAACTTAACTATATTTTATCAAAAATAACATTAAAATCTATAAAAAAGGAGCGCTTTATTGCAAGCACCCCTTTTTATAATCGAAAAATAATGGAGGTTGTAGATTGAATTTTGAATCGGTCTGTTCCGGTGGCTAAACAAAGAAAAACAGTATAACAAATGTAAACATCGCATAAATAAAACACATGATTATTCTTTAAGTATCGTATTGTTTATTTGATTAAAATTGTATAATTCTTCCGTATTTTATTTATCAGAATAATATTATATTTTCCATTTATACTTAAATCCACCTAATTTTATGTTATAATACGATTCATGTGTATGCGAGGAGGAAAATTATGTTAAAAAAAGGGATTGCTGAATTTATTGGTACATTTGTACTTGTATTATTCGGAACCGGAACAGCTGTTTTAGGCGGCGGAATTGAAGGAATTGGAACTTTAGGAATTGCAATGGCTTTCGGGTTGTCAATTGTTGCTATGGCATATAGCATTGGAACAATTTCTGGATGTCATGTAAACCCAGCAGTATCAATTGCCATGTTTGTAAACAAACGAATGAGCGCTATGGAACTTGCTTGTTACTTATTAGCTCAAATTTTAGGTGGTTTACTAGGAACTGCAACGTTAGTGACTATTTTAAAATCTTCTAATATGTCTTTAGATAACTTAGGACAAAATAGCTTTGGAAATCTTGGCTTGTCAGGTTCTTTCTTAGTTGAATTTATATTAACATTCGTCTTTATTTTAGTAATTATTGCAGTAACAGGTAAAAAGGGTAATGCACAATTAGCTGGATTAGTAATTGGTTTTACACTAGTATTGGTTCACTTATTAGGTATTCCATTAACAGGAACTTCTGTTAACCCAGCACGTAGCCTAGCACCAGCTTTATTTGCTGGCGGAGAAGCTGTATCTCAATTATGGGTATTTATTGTTGCTCCAATTGTTGGTGGTATCGTTGCTGCCATTGTAGGGAAATTTGTACTAAATACTGAAAAATAGAATTTTCGTTCTTTCTGAAAGTAAAGAAGCGAGCCCGCTTATATTGGGCTCGCTTTTTTATTTCTGAATTTTTGATTGTAAATTTGTAACAAGCTGCTGAACTGTTACATTCGCAAGCACATTTTCCATTGCTTCTTGCGCTTGCATTAATATAATCTCTAGTACGGATTGAATATTAGCTCCTACTGGACATTCTATGTTGGGATTCTCATGGAAAGAAAATAGATGTCCTTCTTCTACTACTTCCACTGCTTTATATACATCAAGTAATGTAATTTCATCTAAATCACGAGCAAGTGACATTCCACCTTTTCCAGCTTGTACATCAACAAGGCCCGCTCTCTTCAACATTCCCGTAATGCGGCGAATCACAACTGGATTTGTATTCACACTACCAGCAATCCATTCAGAGGTACAGCGAGAGTTTCGATCTATCGCAAGTAACGTTAACATATGAACACCTACTGTAAAACGGCTACTAATTCCCATCTGCACGCCCCTCCTTTACGTTC
The DNA here is from genome assembly GCF_002584535.1 of Bacillus cereus. Taxonomy (GTDB): domain Bacteria; phylum Bacillota; class Bacilli; order Bacillales; family Bacillaceae_G; genus Bacillus_A; species Bacillus_A arachidis. The sequence continues at coordinate 173,302 of NZ_NUOT01000044.1, read as the reverse complement.
ATTCTGTCAAAAGACGCTACATACTATTATATACTATTTCTTGTTTACGCATAAAGAAAAAGCATGATTCCCTTAGAAAATCATGCTTTTATGTTTATTGACGCTTAATAAATTTAGCTAAATCTTTGAATTTCACTTTATCAGAGTAATTCATAACACCATTGACGAAAATACGACTTGCAATCCAATTGATGATTAAAATCGTTACCACTAAAATTACTAATGTAACGCTAATCTCTACAGCGCCTGCTTCACCAGCAACAACACGTGAGAATGTAACCATTGGTGTAAAGAATGGAACATAGGAACTAATTACAACCAGTGTACTATTTGGATCAAATAGTGACTTCATACTAATGAAGAATGCCCCCATACCTAAAAATGTAATCGGCAATGCCACTGATTGTAAATCTTCTAACTTAGATACAACTGCTCCAGCCGCTGCATATAACATCGCATATAGTAAATATCCTGTAATAAAGTAGATAATAAACATACTGATAACTAATGTATCTAAAGTTGAAAAATCTAAAGACAGTCCAAATATTGAAGCATTATTTAAATCAATCCATCCTAATAAATACGGGATGATAAACCCACAAGCAAGTACAGCAATTTGTAATAAAGCTGTAGCTACAACCGCTAAAATTTTCGCATACATCATCGTAAGCGGTTTTACTTTTGGAAGCATAAGTTCCATAACACGTGATGCTTTTTCAGATGCAATTGTTATCCCAATCGCATTTCCAAACGAAATAATAAACATATACAACGCAAACGAAAATGCATAGCCAATACCAAAGGAGGATGCTCGATCTTTTATTGCCTCTTGCTTCATAGGAATCGCCATCTGTAATTGTCTTGCTACTTCTGGAGATATATTATTCTTTTCAATCATTACCGCCGTGTATTGTTCCTTTAAATAACTTGCCATCAATGTAGCTGTTGAATCGCTGGGAAAGCCACTATACAAATAAGTAACTTCTGGAATGCCATTCTTTTCTTTAATATGGAATAGACCATCTAAGTCCCCTTCTTCCACCTGCTTACGTAGTGCATTAAATTCATCTTTCTGTGCCACAGTTACTTTAGCTGATGGAAGTAATTTATTCATATCACTTTCTTGCACTTTATAAGTGGTACTTTCTGTTACCACTGCAATTTTATCTTTCCCTTTATCCTTATCAGAAGTAAAGTGAGTAAAAGCTACTAAACCAAATACAACTAAAAATAAAATCGCACTCGTAATCAATGATTTTTTAGATAGAAATGATTCCCTGAAATAAAATGAAAATACATGAGAAAATTTACGCATTGTTATTTCGCCCTTTCCACAAATATTTCGTTTAGCGTTGGCTCTAACATTTTAAATTGTCTTAAGCTTATACCTTGTTCCTGTAATTTTTTTAAAATCGTTAAGGCTTCTGCATCATCATGAACTTTCATATAAAGTAGTCCTTGTTGTTTTTCATACGAAATATGTAAGGCTTGTAATGCTCGTTCATTTTCTACCGCATCTTCAATTGTTAAATTGCGAAAACCGTATTCTTGCTTAATGTCGCTTAGTTTTCCTTTTACAACTGCTTCTCCTTTTTTCAAAATGCATACATGCTGGCAAAACGTCTCCACTTGTTCCATTCGATGACTTGATAAAATAATTGTTTTCCCGCTTTGTACTTGTTCTTCAATAATATTTGCTAACATACCAGCATTCACCGGATCTAGCCCACTAAATGGCTCATCTAAAATCAGAAGCTCTGGGTCATGAATAAGCGCCGCAATTAATTGGATTTTTTGCTGATTTCCCTTTGAAAGCTCCCCTGCTGTTTTATATTTATATTCCGGGATTGCTAGTTTTTCTAACCATTGATCAATCGCACGGTCCACTTCTTTCTTCGTCATTCCTTCTAATCTTCCAAAATAGCGAAGTTGATCTATAACTCTACTTTTTGTATATAGTCCTCTTTCTTCTGGAAGATATCCAATCGTTACATCACTTTCAGAAATCATTTTTCCCTCCCATGTAATCGACCCTTCATTAGGAGTTAATAAACCGAGGAGCATTTTAATTGTTGTTGTTTTTCCTGCACCATTCCGGCCAAGTAGCCCTAACACTTCACCTTTTGGTAATGAAATTTGTAATTGATTGACCGCTTTTGATTCACCAAATATTTTCGTTAAGTTTTGTATTTGTAAACTCAAAGTATACATCCTCCCCTTCTCTATTATCCTTACTCTCTTCTAAACATTATGATTATTCAGAGTGAAATATAGTAACACAGATAATTTTACTTCTCGTATATGATACTCCCTGTCCTACCCACCATTTGTTTTATTTAGTTAAAATTGTAAATCAAAAAACATTTCTTACTTATTATATCGAAATAGGGCATACTGCCATATACCCAAAGGGCAATATGCAAAAATGCATAAAAAAACCTATAAATAACATTATATTTTAATATATAATATTAAATGATTTATTTACATCAAGGAGGATACATATGAAGATGAAAAGAGGCATTACCACATTATTATCTGTAGCCATTCTATCTACATCGCTTGTAGCATGTTCAGGAACAGCTGAGAAAACTGTGGCCAAAGAAGAAAACGTAAAATTAACAGACCAGCAGCTAATGGCTGATTTATGGTTCCAAACAGCCGGTGAGACGAAAGCATTGTATTATCAAGGCTATAACATTGGACAATTAAAGCTTGATGCGGCTCTTGCAAAAGGCACAAGCAAAAAGCCAGCAATTGTACTAGATTTAGATGAAACTGTTTTAGATAACAGCCCTCACCAAGCAATGACTGTGAAAGAAGGAAAAGGCTATCCTTATAAATGGGATGAGTGGATTAATAAAGCGGAAGCAGAAGCTCTTCCCGGCGCAATTGATTTCTTAAAATATGCAGAGTCTAAAGGTGTAGACATTTATTACATTTCAAACCGTAAGACAAATCAATTAGATGCAACAATTAAAAACCTTGAGCGCGTTGGTGCTCCACAAGCAACAAAAGAACATATTTTACTACAAGATCCGAAAGAAAAAGGGAAAGAAAAACGTCGTGAACTTGTTTCACAATCGCACGATATCGTTCTATTCTTCGGTGATAATTTATCTGACTTCACTGGATTTGATGGAAAATCTGTAAAAGATCGCAATCAAACAGTTGAAGAAACAAAAGCACAATTTGGCGAAAAATTTATCATTTTCCCTAATCCAATGTATGGTGATTGGGAAGGTGCTCTATATGATTATAACTTCAAAAAATCTGATGCAGAAAAAGATAAAATTCGTCGCGATAACTTAAAATCATTTGAAGTAAAATGAACCTTCCATCAATAAGGTTCTACTGCCCGCGAATAGCGGGATAAAAGGGTGGCTTATGCCATCCTTTTATTTTATTCCTTTCTTAACTTCTATTTTAAATTTATATTCATTTTGTTTTCACTTGACCTGATACTAAAAAGGTCACTGATTGCTTCTATCCATGTTCGAACGCCTCTCTTTATTCAAAAAAAAGGAACAGGATTATCTTTTCCATTTGTATGTATATAAATATAATTCAACAAAACCACACATTATTTGACAAATTCTTTGCAATTCTATTACTTTACGACTCTTATATTTCTTTTTATAGAAATTAGACTTATAATTAACATGCGAAACAAATTATAAGAAAGGACTGAAATTACACAGCGTTATGAAGAAAGTAATTGTTATTTCTGCCACTACGATTGTAATCGGTATCACATCCTTCGCTTATTTCAGCTCAAAATCTCCACTACAAAATGATGCGAAAGCTGTCGAAACACAAAAACATATTGAACACCCAAAAGAAGAGATTCCAGTATTTCCAAAAGCAACTCATACTGCTAAAAAAATAGATGAGGATTTTTCTCTTGTTACAAATCCAGATTCACCACTTGTTTTAGTAAATAAACACCGCAAATTACCAGATGGTTATACGCCAGATGATCTCACAAAACCGGATGTTTCATTTGCATATCCAAAAGACAAAGAAAAAACATTGCTTCGTAAAGATGCTGCGGCAGCTCTGGAAAAAATGTTCCATGCAGCAAAGCAACAAGGACTAGAGCTTACTGCTGTATCAGGTTATCGTTCTTATAAGCGCCAACAGTCATTACATAATATGTACATAAAACGTCAAGGAAAAGCTGAGGCAGACTCAGTTAGCGCAGTTCCTGGAACAAGCGAACATCAAACAGGACTTGCAATGGACATTAGTTCTAAGTCTGCAAGTTATCAATTAGAACCTATTTTCGGTGAAACTGAGGAAGGAAAATGGGTGGCAGCACATGCCCATGAATTTGGCTTCGTCATTCGCTATTTAGAAGATAAAACAGATATAACGGAATATTCATATGAACCGTGGCATCTTCGCTATGTAGGGAAGCCATATGCTACTTACTTACATAAACATCACCTAACATTAGAAGAGGCCATGGGTGCAAAAAAATAAGAGATTTTCCTCTTATCAAGACGTAAAAAATAAAGTAGAAAACATATTGACCAAATATAATATGTTTTCTACTTTTATTTCTTTTCATACATCCCCCGCCAGCATTATTATTTTTATATGTGTCTACTCAATTCACATCTCACTTTATTGTAGTAACTTTTGTTTCCATTCTTGGGGCCAAGGCATCCCTTTTCCCGTTTTCTTTGAGGCTTGCACCATTGCCCCGCGCCCTACCAAACAAACTTCTCCCGCTTCATTTTTTACCATATAGTGTAAATCTAACGAAGAATTCCCAACTGTTTCAGCTTTTATATATACCTTTAAATGTTCATCGAAGAAAATTTGTTTCAAGAAATTACATTGTAAATCAGCGACAACAATCATTGTTTCTGATGCTTCATGTGTCCATTCTTGCATAAAACCAAGCTCTTTAAAAAACTCGATACGTGCTTCTTCAAAATATGTAAAAGCAACGCCATTATTCATATGTCCAAACATATCTGTTTCACAAAAACGAACTTTAATAGGAATATAAAATGAAAAATCCTGTTCCCATTTCTCAAAACCTTCAATGTAAGAAATCTTCTTCATGCCTTTCTCTCCTTTTTCTTTTATTCTAATAAGTAACACAACATATTTCAGAATAAACAAAAAATTAAAACGATACAAATTCATATATATTCGTTTTGATCTTCCAACATATCAGTCGCTGCTATAAATAACAAAAAAGCCATCATCCATTTTTCAATCCAAATCGCTTCTATGCATGATTGGGTCCTCTCTCTCCTAAAAGAAAGGTCTAATATTTGTTTTCAATTTATACTTTATATAAATATTGCCTCTTCGATTCGAAGAGGCAATATTTATTAATAGTTATTGTCGCTACCAAAGAAGTCTTTAAACGACTGAATTGTTGTATCACGGTTTAATGCTGCAATTGAAGTTGTTAATGGAATACCTTTCGGACATGATTGCACACAGTTTTGTGAGTTACCACAGTTCGCAAGGCCGCCATCACCCATAATTGCACGTAAGCGTTCTGCTTTATGCATTTCACCAGTTGGATGTGAATTGAACAAGCGAGCTTGTGAAAGCGGTGCTGGTCCGATAAAGTCAGATTTACTGTTTACGTTCGGACATGATTCTAAGCAAACACCACATGTCATACATTTTGAAAGTTCATATGCCCATTGACGCTTTTTCTCTGGCATTCTTGGTCCTGGTCCTAAGTCATACGTACCATCAATTGGAACCCAAGCTTTCACACGTTTTAAAGCATCAAACATACGGCTACGATCAACTTGTAAATCACGCACTACCGGGAATGTCTTCATCGGTTTGATACGAACTGGTTGTTCTAATTTATCGATAAGCGCTGTACATGATTGACGCGGTTTACCGTTAATTACCATAGAACAAGCACCACATACTTCTTCTAAACAGTTCATATCCCACGCAACAGGAGTTGTATGGTTTCCTTTTGAATCGACAGGATTACGGCGAATTTCCATAAGAGCCGAAATAATATTCATATTTGGACGATATGGAATTTCAAACTCCTGATCAAACGGTTGCGCATCTGGTCCATCTTGCCGTGTAATGATGAGGCGGATTGTTTTCTCAGACATGTTGTTTATCCCCCTTCTCTTCACCCTTAGCAGCTACATCATGTTTGGAAGAATAGTCACGCTTACGTGGTTTGATTAATGAAACATCAACGTCTTCGTAATGGAATGCTGGTGCATTTCCTTCTCCTTCAAACTTCGCCATTGTCGTTTTTAAGAAGTTCGCATCATCACGATTTGGGAATTCTGGTTTATAATGTGCACCGCGGCTTTCATTACGGTTATATGCACCAATTGTAATAACACGAGCTAATTCAAACATGTTTGCCAGTTGGCGTGTAAACGAAGCACCTTGGTTACTCCATTTTGCTGTATCATTAATGTTAATGCGCTTATAACGCTCCATTAACTCTACGATTTTCGCATCTGTTTCTAATAGCTTTTTATTTTCACGAACTACTGTTACGTTATCTGTCATCCATTCTCCAAGCTCTTTATGCAGAACATATGCATTTTCATTACCATCTAACGCTAAAATATTGTTAAATTTCTCTGTTTCGATTAGCTCATTTTGCTCATAAGTAGCTGATGAAACAGCATCAGATGACTTTGAAAGACCTTTCATATATTCAATCGCGTTTGGTCCTGCTACCATACCGCCATAAATCGCTGATAATAATGAGTTCGCACCTAATCGGTTACCACCGTGCATAGAGTAATCACACTCACCTGCTGCAAATAAACCTGGAATACTTGTCATTTGCTTATAATCAACCCATAGTCCGCCCATTGAATAATGAACAGCTGGGAAGATTTTCATCGGTAGTTTACGAGGATCATCACCTGTGAACTTTTCATAGATTTCAATAATTCCACCAAGTTTAATATCTAGTTCTTTCGGATCTTTATGAGAAAGATCTAGATATACCATGTTTTCACCATTAATACCTAGTTTTTGCTCAACACACACGTCAAAAATTTCACGCGTTGCGATATCACGAGGCACAAGATTTCCGTATGCAGGGTATTTCTCTTCTAAGAAGTACCAAGGCTTACCGTCTTTATACGTCCAAACGCGTCCACCTTCACCGCGTGCAGATTCGCTCATTAGACGTAACTTATCGTCCCCAGGAATTGCTGTTGGGTGAATTTGAATGAACTCACCATTCGCATAATATGCACCTTGTTGATATACAGCAGATGCTGCTGTACCTGTGTTGATAATAGAGTTTGTTGATTTTCCAAAGATGATACCAGGGCCCCCTGTTGCCATAATCACAGCATCAGCTCGGAAACTTTTAATTTCCATAGTTTGTAAGTCTTGTGCAACGATTCCGCGGCATACACCTTCATCATCGATAACAGCTCGTAAGAAATCCCAACCCTCATATTTTGTTACAAGTCCTGCTACTTCATGACGACGTACTTGCTCATCTAATGCGTACAATAATTGTTGACCAGTTGTTGCACCGGCGAATGCTGTACGGTGATGTTGTGTTCCTCCAAAGCGGCGGAAATCAAGAAGTCCTTCTTCTGTGCGGTTAAACATAACACCCATACGGTCCATTAAATGAATAATACCAGGTGCTGCTTCACACATTGCTTTAACTGGTGGTTGGTTCGCTAGGAAGTCACCACCATAAATTGTATCGTCAAAGTGGATCCACGGGGAATCCCCTTCACCTTTTGTATTTACGGCACCGTTAATACCACCTTGTGCACATACAGAATGCGAACGTTTTACTGGTACTAAAGAGAACAGTTCCACGTTTACTCCTGCTTCTGCTGCCTTAATCGTTGCCATTAAGCCGGCTAATCCACCACCGACTACTATAAGTTTCCCTTTCATGCTCTCCCACTCCTTACTGATTTGCTAGCTGTGGATCGATGAACGCTAATAATGCACTCACACCTACATAAGATAAACCTAAGAAAATAGCTAATGTTACATAAGTAGAGATACGTTGTGAACGTGGCGATACTGTAATTCCCCAGCTAATGCAGAATGTCCATAGTCCATTTGCAAAGTGGAAAATTGTTGATACAACACCAACTAAATAGAAGCCAAACATAGCTGGATTGCCTAAAATATCTGCCATCATATCATAATTTACCTGTTCTCCTAATGCTGCTTGAATACGAGTTTGCCAAACGTGCCAAGCTATGAAAATCAGCGTGATGATACCTGAAATTCGTTGGAAAACGAACATCCAGTTACGGAAATAACTATAAGATGTCGCATTGTTCTTAGCTGTAAATGCAATATATAATCCATATATAGCATGGTACAGTATCGGTAAAAAGATGACAAAAATTTCTAGCGCATACCGGAATGGAAGGAGCTCCATAAAATGAGCAGCTTTGTTAAAAGCCTCTGCTCCTCTTGTTGCAAAATTGTTTACTACTAAATGTTGCGTCAAAAAGACACCAACCGGGATGACTCCCATTAATGAGTGCCACTTGCGAAACGTATACTCGCGGCCTTTCATGTCCCCATTACCCCCCTTGAATGTTTAACTGCTGCTTTCAGATTAGTTTATAACAATAATGTTTTTTCACTATTGCTATAAGAAAAACTGAAAAAATTATTCGAAATATTTCAGCATAATTTGATACCAAATTCATTTTACTCCTATTTTTGTCGAAGCGTCAAGAAAACGTATACATAATTTGTACATAATTTGCATATAATTTGCCGATTCTTTTTTTCTTCCTATATATTCAGATTTTCTCAAAGAAAGTTCTGTTTTTATAAATGGGAAATGTTATATAATAATTTCTATAGAAAGAGGGGAATATTGTGAGCAAAAATACAATTGATATAGCATCTTTAGAAGATGTTTCATTGAACGCCTTCGCTTATGAACTGCTGCGTGAAGAAGTACTACCTGACTTAATTGGAAAAGAATTAGATGACATTTTATACTGGGCTGGTAGAAACCTAGCACGAAAATATCCGCTAGAGACAATTGAAGAAGTCATTCACTTTTTTGAAAAAGCTGGCTGGGGCCGTTTGAACATTATCGAGCATAAACGTCGCGAAATGCATTTTCAACTAACAAGCCCGCTCATTGCAGAGCGTCAAAAGCAAAGTAGACATTCTTCCTACCAATTAGAAACTGGATTTGTTGCAGAACAAATTCAAAAGCAACGAAATGTTGTTGCAGAGTCATATGAAGAGCAAAAAAAACGTTCGGATTCAATCACATTCCTTGTAAAATGGGACGTAAAAGATCCTGTTGAAGTGTAGAATCCACATTAACAGTCAACTAGACATATAAGTTTAGTTGACTTTTTTATTTTTGTATATTCATTCACTTTTAATCATTTTTAATCTTCTGAAATTATATCAAACAATAGAAGACATTGTAAACTACAACGTCTTCTTATTTGTTAAATAGGAATAAATGGTTTCTGCAACATTTTGCGGCATTCCGGCTTCGACAAATTCTGTCACAGTAGCTTCTTTCATTTTTTTTAACGAACCAAAATGTTTTAACAATACCTTTTTCCGTTTTTCTCCTACTCCAGGAATCCCATCTAAGGCAGATTGGATAACAGATTTCCCGTGAAGCTGACGATGGAACGTAATCGCAAATCGGTGTACTTCATCTTGAATACGCTGTAATAAATAAAATTCTTGGTTATTCCTTTCAAGGATAACAGGTTCAGGAGGGTCACCAATTATTAAGTGCGATGTACGGTGCTTATCATCCTTAACAAGTCCAGCCATTGGGATATATAATCCAAGTTCATTTTCAAGCACATCACTAGCAGCTGCAAGATGTCCTTTCCCACCATCAATCACAATTAAATCCGGTAGTGGTAAATTCTCTTTCAATGCACGAGTATATCGGCGGCGTACAACCTCTCGCATCGATTCATAATCATCTGGCCCTTGAACTGTCTTTATCTTATATTTTCGATACTCTTTTTTCGTTGGTTTTCCATCAATAAAGACAATCATTGCTGAAACTGGATTCGTCCCTTGGATATTTGAGTTATCAAATGCTTCAATACGATACGGCGTTTCAATATCAAGTTTCTTACCTAAATTTTCAACCGCTTTAATCGTCCGCTCTTCATCACGCTCAATTAAATAAAACTTCTCTCCTAAAGCAATTTTCGCATTCTTATTTGCTAATTCAACGAGTTCTTTTTTCTTTCCGCGTTTCGGCTGCGTTACATCCACCTCTAAAAAACGCTCTACTAATTCAGGATCAATACTTCCTGGTACTACAATTTCTTTTGGTTTAAAATGATTGTTTTGTTCATAAAATTGACCGATAAATGTTAAAAATCCTTCTTCAGGCTCATCATAAATTGGAAACATAGAGACATCGCGCTCTATTAACTTACCTTTTCGAACAAAGAAAACTTGCACGCACATCCAACCTTTATCAACCGCATAACCAAACACATCACGGTCAACTAAGTCGCTCATAATCATCTTCTGTTTTTCCATAATCGCATCCATATGGGCAATTTGATCTCTTAATTCTTTTGCACGTTCAAACTCTAATTTTTCCGATGCTTCATACATTTTCTTTTCCAATTCTGAACGAACTTCTTTATGTCCACCGTTTAAAAACTTAACAATTTCATCAACAATTTCTTGATTTTGTTCATCGGTTACCTCTTTTACACAAGGTGCTAAACATTGTCCCATATGATAATATAAACAAACTTTATCCGGCATGTTTGCGCACTTACGGAGCGGATACATGCGGTCTAACAGCTTTTTCGTTTCATGAGCTGACTGCGCATTTGGATACGGACCAAAATACTTCCCTTTATCCTTTTTTACATTTCTCGTAATAAGCAAACGTGGCTGTTTTTCAGCTGTAATTTTAATAAATGGATATGTTTTATCGTCCTTTAATTGAATATTATATTTTGGATCATATTTTTTAATTAAATTTAATTCTAAAATGAGCGCCTCCAAATTCGAGGAGGTAACAATATATTCAAAATCAACAATTTCTCCAACAAGACGGAGTGTCTTTCCATCATGTGATCCAGTAAAATACGAGCGCACACGATTTTTGAGCACCTTTGCCTTCCCGACATATATAACTGTTCCTTGCCTATCTTTCATTAAGTAACAACCTGGTTGATCTGGTAAAATCGCTAATTTTTCTTTTAAATGCTCGTGCACTCGCTTTCTCCTCTCTCATTTTTTCCACTTATATAACACTATTTTATGATAAATAGGATCAAATAATGGATTAGAACGAAAGACAGCTACTTGTTCCATCCGTCCTTTTATATCGATCCCTTGCTTTTGGAATCCTTCAATAAGATGATTTGTAACATATATCGTATCATTTTTATGATATTTTTTGTCCTGTAAAAAATAGTCATATGTGTAGAAACGTTTATGTTCATATGGCATCTGCAAGTATTCCATAACCCTCGTCTCTTCCCACGTGTATACAATAAATGGCTGCTCTTTGCCCTCTAAATAGGATGCAAGCTGATACGTGGCCGGTACCTCCACTTGTTGTTCTTTCATAAGCGGTATACTCACTATAAATTGGCTTGTTGCAAATAACAGCAATACAATACCACGATGTTTTTTCAACCACGAAATAGCAAGTACGCAAAGGAACATCGCTACAATCGGATAAGAATGACGCGGTTTATCAATATTTTGTCCAAGTAAATTCCAAAGAAAATAAAAACTTCCAATAGCGATTAAAGCCTTTGGATAGTAACGTATGTTCTTCCATTGTAAAACAAATAGAAACAAAAAGAAAAGAAAGAAACCTGTCAGATAGTAGGAGTGTATACCTATTCCTGCAAAAACAATGTTTTCGGAAAATAAACGGAAGAGACGTGAAATAAGTGGTTCACCCGTTTCTGTAACCGCTCCGCCCCACTCAGTAAAATGGCCTTCTACAAATCCGAAAGAAATTTTCCACAATCCCGTTATTCCACCAATGTTCCAAATAAGAGCACAAACCCAAACTAGCTGTGACAGAAAAGTTGTACAAAATAAGATTATAAACCGCCATTTTTCTTCATGCCATTGCTGCCATAATAACAAAACAAGTGCTATCCCAAATGGTGCATATGATAAGCGTATACCCATTAATAGCGCAAAAAAGATGACTGGCCAAAATTGAGCTTGAAAATTCTTTGTACGAAAAGCCCGTTCTATACTCCATATATACCACCATACGATTGCTAATGCTGCGCCCTCTGACATAGGCTGCGTTACTAAAAGAGAGAAATAACCGCTCGTTTGTAAAACAGCTACAACAATAAGAGCGCCCGTTTTACTTACATAATGGCGCGCAAGCCAATACATCGGAAAAGCTGCGCCGAGTGCCATGATGGCATTAAAAACCCCTAACGATTGCACAGGGTTTTCTATAAAAACATGCGTTATCATTCCCCCTAAAATAAAAAAAGGATAACCTGGAAAATGGGGCTGCATCGCTAATATGTCGTATTGCTTTAATGCAAGCGTAAAATCGACTTCGTCCCATGTCGCCGCAAACGGGCTCACATAGAAAAATCGAATACAAATCGCACTAGTAAACAGGATAACTGCCCATATACGTAATATTTGTTTCATCATATTTCCTTTCTGCAAAAAAAGTACAAGGAAAACTCCTTGTACTTTTTAGCTTACTGATTTATTTTCTTCGATCACTGCTTGCTTTTTTTTAACAGGTTTTTTAAAGATGATTAACATATATAACACAACAAAATATCCAATATACACGAGCACCTCTTCAAGAGATGGCATCGATGAATATCCTAAAAAGGCTTTCAAGAAAATACCAATATCACCGGAAAGAAGTGGTGCAGTACCATGGTCACGCAAATAGTGAGCATAATCAATTGGATGTTCTGGTAATAACCATGTAATATCGTATACATGTGGCATAACGCTGCCGAGTATTTTTAAATCCTGAAGCATGGCAACACCCTGTACAAGAAGACCAGCTGCAATTAAAACGATAAATGCGCCTGTTACTTTAAAGAATACTTTAAGTGAAATACGCATCGTCCCTTTAAAGAATAGGTAACTAACACCAGCTGCAACGAGCAAGCCTGTAATAGCTCCCCAGCCTTGCATCGCCGCTCCAATATTTCCACCTGTAATAGCCGCGAAGAAAAATACTGTTTCAACACCTTCTCGAAGTACAACAAGAAACGAATGCACGACCATTCCAATTATGTTTCCAGTTGTAATATACTTACTCATTTTATTTTCCATATTTGCTTGCATATTTTTACTATGTTCCGCCATCCAAAATACCATTTGTGTAAGTAAAATGGCCGAAATAAAAATAATAGATATCTTCAAATACATTTCGCTACCCATAGCAGCAAAACCAGTAAACACAACTTGGAAGACAAGAGCGACAATATAACTCGCTACAACCGCAAGCCCTGCTCCTAACCAAACATATTTCACAAACTGCTTACTATCTGTACGCTTTAAATATGTTGTAATAATCCCAACAATAAGCAACGCTTCTAATACTTCACGAAATGTAATGAGAAATGCCTGAAGCTGCATCGCTCTTCCTCCTCATCCTTACTTACGTTTTCTCACAGCATATACAATGACCCCAACAAGTATAAGTACAATGACTACAATTGGAGCCCAGTTTTTCAAGTTACTTAAATCTGTCCATTCTGTTTTACCTGTGTTCTCTGAAGCTTCTTCTTTTCCGCTCGCATCAAAGTGCCCCACTTTAAAATCTTTAATTTTAAACTCTTTTTGTAAACTTGTTAAAATCACATCTTTACTTTTCTTGAAAGCATCATGATTTGCTTCCTTTTGACCTACTCCAAATAATCCTGGGTTTCCTAATGAATCTAATGCTTTATTAAATTCATCCTTTACCTTTGTATCTAACTCTTTATTTCGTTCACCAACAACTGGCGATAACGCTTCATATGTAGCGAATGCTTTTGCTAATAAACGCTTGTTTGTATCATAGTCTTTAAATTTCTCATCAACATTTGTTAAACGACGATTAATATTAAGCGCAAGAATTTTTTGCATATCAGCAATAATATCTTCTTTATTTTGTTTATCAAAGTCCTTCATCATTGCTTTAGAAGGTTCTTTTCCCATGTGCTGATCAATTTCTTCTTGTACATTTTCATATGCTTTTTTCGCTTCATTAAAGTTTGCCGGATTTTCATCTAGCTTTGTAACCATTTGTTTATATGCTTCAGCAACTTTTTCTTCGTTCGGATTTCCATACGAATAAGCAAACGCACTTGTTTGAATTGAGAATATTAAGAAAATACTAACAAATAATGATGTAATGATTTTTTTCACGAAAGTTCCTCCCGAGTTAATGATAATTATTATCATTTTTATTGTCAAGATAAGAAAGGCCCGTTATGAGCATTTCTTATCTTCAATTAATACATGTGCAGCATAGTCAATCGTAACTTTCTCTACCGGACGCGCCATTTCTTTCCAAATCGCTGGAAATACACGCGTCATATACTTCCGAAAAGAGATGAACGACTCTCCTGTTTCTCGCACTTTATACGTAATCGGAACTTCCTGTACTCGAAACCCTTTTCGTACTAAATTCAAAGTAATAACTTGAGCATAGTTATAATCGTGAATAATTTCTCCATGCTCCATTGCTTGTCTAGAAAAGGCTCGCATACCGGATTGCCCATCTCGAATCCACTTCCTTAGTAACAAACATTGCAACATCGTAAAGCAGTAATTCCCAAGACGTCGATGTAATCTCATTCCTCGAATTGTTCCGCGAAAACGAGAACCCATCGTATAATCTGCTTCTCCTGCAAAAATAGGCTCCAGTACATTCGGAATTTCATCAGCTGGGTATTCATCATCAGCATCAATCATTACACTAATATCAGCACCAAGTCGATAACTCTCCTGCAAACCTGCTCGGACAGCTGCACCAAGTCCGCCGTTTTTTGCAAAAGAAACGATATGTTCCGCCCCCGCTTCTTTTGCAACAGCTACGGTCCGATCCGTTGATCCATCATCGATGACAAGTACTTCTACCGTTACATTTGGGTGAAAATGACGCGGCACCTTTTGAATGACATGCGCAATAGAATCCTCTTCATTTAAGGCTGGTATAAAAACAATTACTTTCATTTCTGTTCCTGCTCCTTTAACGCTTCTACTAATACAGGTCCACGACTATGGGATGGATACGGCGCTCCTAACAAGTATGCAATTGTAGGTGCTATAGAAACAAGACTTTTCTTCTCTTCTACTTTTATACCTTGAGCAATATGAGGACCGTACATAAAGAATGGTACAAACCGCTCGCCCTCGTCTAAATGACCATGACCACCAATTCCATCCGCTTGCCCATGGTCTGCGCAAATAATGAACGTCGTATTTTCTGCTTTTCCTGTTTTCTCTAAATGCTCAATAAACCGCTTCACATGCTGATCTGCTTCATGAATCTTTTGTAAATATTCATCATATAACACGCCGCGGCTATGACCTGTTTGATCTGTAGAAATTAGCTGGACGATAAATAAATCAGGATCTTGTTCATCCATAACCTTTCTTGCTTTCTCCATAATTTTCGAGTCAACAACATCATTTTTCATTACAGCCGTAAATGTTTCCACATCATCGCCAAATGCATCGACTAGATGCGCAACCGCCAACATTTTCCCTGTTTTATCTACTTTACGAAGAGAATCAAAAATACTCTCTACATTCACTCCATGCTTCCAAACCATATTCGATTTAATACCATGCTCAAATGGATACGTTCCTGTAAACATAGAGGAGAAACATACAACCGTACGAGCTGGATATACCGTTTCCATATTTAAAAACTCGGTCCCTTGTTTTCGAAGTGAATCTAAATACGGTGTATGCGCCGCCTCAAAACGATCTTTTCGCATACCGTCAATTACAATCACGACTACTTTTTCATTTAATGCCTTTTCATTCTCAGGCATATTTTGCGTATAAGTAGGAATTGCTTTCGGCTGCCAATCAAATAAATTACGATGTAATATAAGTGTATATACGAGAAGAGCACCGTAAAATATAAGAAGCGTTTTCCAATCTACACCACTAAATGTACCGTCTTCTCGGAAGAACTCGTAGTAGTAATACCAAAGCGAAAGTAATAGTAAAAACTTTGGCATTTGTTCTTGTGCATTCCCACTTGTAGAATCACTATTTTTTAACACAAGTTTCCAAAATCGTGTAAAGTTCAACCATGATGTCCCAATCCGCAGATGATAATATAATGTTCCCCAAAATAAAATTGTAAAGAAGAAATATAATCCCAATGCCAAAAAGAATAATGGTAAATGAACCACCTTAAATACAATTAAATAGGCGATAAACGGAAACCATAAATAATTTCGTAAAAACAATGGAAAATCAAACAAATAATATAAAACAAGTAAAGGTACAATGAGGATAAAACTGCTAAAAAATGCTGGAATAAAACCAGGTTGTCCAAACTGCGAGATGGAAAACAATAAAAATGTGCCGAATACAAAAATCGGTGTAAATGGTTTCCCTTCATTCAGCAAGTTCCAGCAGCGGGCCGCTACCTTTTCAAATTTTGATGCCTTTTTCACTTCTTCCACCGGATGTTTTCCCCCTTCTGACTAACAAGTGAGCGCAATTCCATTGGGTATAAAACGAGTAAAAGTGCGCCCACACCATAAGAAAATATAAACTTAAATCCATGACTCATTAATGACCATTCATACGCCTCGACCGATTCTATCCCAAGCGCTCTTAACGCAAACGTCATCACCGTTTCATATGTCCCAATACCGCCTGGCGTTAATTGAAATACTTGCCCCGCGATGGTCACGCTATTGACCCAAATCGCTTGTATAAATGTAAGAGAACTCGCAATTTCATATATAACAAAAGCTTCGCAAATCCAGCTTATTACAATCAGCAAGATAATGATGATCCCTTGTATTGTAAACAAACCTGCCTTTAATTGCTTCCACTGATTCTCTACAAATTGCGGTGCTTTCTTATGCACAAGAAACAACATACCAATTCCAATACATATACAAGCAAGGATAACGGGAGCATTTAACAAAATATCCCCCCACAGTATAAACATCCCTACGGCTCCAAATATACCAAGGATAAGCAAATCTAATATACGGAGCACAACAACTGATTGTGTCGCTTCTCCTAATGTCACTTTCTTTTCTTTTGTAATAATCGCAATGCGAATAGCGTCCCCTACTTTCAAAGGAGAAACATGATTAATAAACAAACTATAAAACAATCCATATAAAGACTCTTTCATTGTAATATGATGGTGAAGATATAACTTCCATGCATAAGCACGAAAGAAAAATGCAACACCATATATCATGATAAGAAGCACTACCGCATCAGGATGTTTCCATAATCCATATAGTTGTTTCCACAAAGAAGACGCTTCAAACGATTTCCACGATATGACAAAGAAAACACATAACAAAAAAATACCACAAAGATTAAACAGTATCCGGATATTGTTTCGCCCAAGCAATCGTTCGCTCCAACCCTTCTGCAAAAGATACACGCGGCTCATATCCTAGCTGTTCTTTCGCCTTTGAAATATCAGCCCATGTCGATGTCACATCCCCTTTACGATGCGCCTCTCTCCTTACACGCATCAATGGGAAATGCTTCTCTAACTGCGCAAGTAATTCTGTCATTAAAATCGGTTCATTCGACCCTAGATTGTACACATCACTTCTATTCGACTCTAACGTAAGAGCAATTCCTTCCGTAATATCATCAATGTACGTGTAATCTCGGCCTGTTCCCTTTCCGTATACAACAATTTCTTCTCCATTTAGCAATTTTCGAATAAAGCTCGCTATTGCCATATCAGGACGCCCCCATGGACCATATACAGTAAAGAAACGTAAAATATTTAGTTGAAACCCATACATATATTGATAAGCATGACAAAGCGATTCCGCTCCGTATTTTGATGCTGCATAAGGAGATAAAACTCGACCATTGGCCATTTCCTCCTGCAAAGGCATTCCCATTTTCTCTCCGTACACAGAAGAAGAGGATGCCACGATGACATGTTTTATATTTTCTTCTCCTGCACATGTTAATACATTACTCGTCCCTTTTATATTAATATCAACATAAGCACCTGGCATCTTCAACGACGGTCTCACCCCTGGAAATCCAGCTAGATGAATTACTGCATCAACCTTTTCTTGCTGCATAACAGCTTTCACATCTTCTTTATGCAAAATATCGCACTCGTAAAATGGGACAGTTCCATATCGCTGCACTTGTTCAAGCTGAAACTGTTTTCTTGATTTTGCATAATAGGAGTGGAAATTATCAAGTAGTACAACTTGCTTTCCTTGTCCTAACAATTTCAAAGCAAGATGGCTTCCGATAAACCCTGCTCCTCCAGTAATTAATACTTTCATTCATTTCACCACCCTCTACCACACTATGTAAAAGAAGAAACCCTGTCAAGACAAGGTTTCTTCAAAAAGACATACGTATGAGCAAATTATTTCGCTGCTTCAACAGCTTTATTTAACGCAGCCTCAAGTTGTGGTAACAATTTATCAGCATCTTCTTTCTTCTTCGCTTTTACTGCTTCTAAATAAGATTGAGCTGTTTTTGTTAATTCTACTGTTTGCTGTTCGCCAAGTACTGTTTTCAAATCATTTTCAATGATATTAATGAATAACGCACCTTCTAATGCTGTAATAGGACCTTTATCTTTTCCAAAATTCTCTTGGCTTTCTTTATACTCACCTAATGCAACTTTTGCAAATCCACGTACAAACGCTTGATTTACCGCTTTTGCATCAACTGTTTTCACATCAGTTTTTAAATCAAACTGCCTTAAGATAAAGTCTGCATCTTCAGGAGCTGCTTTTTTCATATACGGATAAATTGCTTGATAAAATGCCCATCCTTCTGCTTGTTCAATTTTAGCTTTTTTCTCATCTTTCTTTACTTCTTCTACCATTTTTGTAGCATAACCATTCGGCACTGCACCTGTTGCAAAATAGAACGTTTTCATTAACGTTTTATCTACAACTTGTTTTCCAAGCGCAAATGCAAGTTTGTCATCCTTTTCAATTGCAGCTGTCATTTCATCAAAGCCGCCTTTAATTTGAGAAGCCATTTGTGTACCGTATGCCGTATCACGTTTCCCAACTGTACCTTCTACACCTTTATAAAAAGCTAGAGCTTCATCCATTTCTTTTTTCACAACATCTTTTTTGCCCCAGTTTGTATCAATTTCTTTAAATTCGTGGCGCATCGATTGGAAAAACTCTTTTTGCATTAATTTATCAAATAGTTGTTTTACAACCATAGGTTCCATTTCTTTCTTTTTCCCAGCTTCTAATGCAGCTGTAATTGTTTGATCGATTTGTTCATTAAATTCACCATCACACTTTTGAACAAGAGATTGTAATTTATCTTTATATAACTTTGTTACTTTATCGAAGTCAACCTCTTTGCCATCTTTCGCTTTTTCAAGTTCAGCTACTCCATCTTTGTAAGCTTGTACAAAATCTACTTCTTGTTGTTTTGTCTCTTCTTTTTTAACAGATTGTTCTGTTTTTTTATCTTGTGCTTCAGACTTTTTTGTTTCCTCTTTCGCACAGCCTGCAAAAAGAAGAGATGCTACTGCTGCTGCAGATAATATTTTTAACTTTAATGTCATGGATTACTTCCCCCTACGCCCTTAAGTGATAGTGATTTTCATTGTCGTCAGATTGATTATAAGAGCGCTTACGATAAGTGTCAACATAAATATTGTATCCGTTGTCATATTTTCAGGTGGTAATTTGAACCAATAAAAAAAGCCCAGCATTTATGCTGGACTTTACAAATTAGAAGTGTTTAGAAACTAATTCTACTAACGCTTCTTTTGGTTTGTATCCTAACGCTTGGTCAACCACTTTACCATCTTTTAATACGAAAAGAGATGGAATGCTCATTACTTCAAATTGACGAGCAGTTTCTTGGTTTTCATCAACGTCTACTTTTACGACTTTTACTTTATCGCTTAATTCTGCATCGATTTCCTCTAGTACAGGAGCGATCATTTTACAAGGGCCACACCATGGTGCCCAGAAATCTAATAATACAATACCTTCGCTTGTTTCAGCTGCGAAGTTTTGGTCAGTTGCGTTTACAATTGCCATTTTATTTCCTCCTTCAAGTGTATTCTACCAAAAGTATATCACTAACTTATATACGTGGCGAATATTATGTATCGTTATGTATTGTAACAAAAAAATGTACCTTTATACTATACAAAAATATAAGGTATATGCTAAAAAACGAGAGGCAGGGGACCTCTCGCTTTTCTATATATAGGGGTATTTCACTTGGAACTCAAGGGTTACTCAAATTAAGAATGTACTTTTAACTTTTTAAACTCTTCTGTTAATAAAGGAACCACTTCGAATAAGTCGCCAACAATACCATAATCAGCTACTTTGAAAATACTTGCTTCTGGATCTTTATTAATTGCAACAATTACTTTTGAATTAGACATACCTGCTAAATGCTGAATCGCACCAGAAATACCGCATGCAATATATAAGTCTGGCGTAACCACTTTACCTGTTTGTCCAATTTGTAATGAGTAATCGCAATACTCTGCATCACAAGCACCACGTGATGCCCCAACAGCGCCACCTAGTACGTCTGCTAATTCTTTTAACGGTTTAAAACCGTCTTCACTTTTCACTCCGCGTCCGCCAGCAATAATAACTTTCGCTTCTGAAAGGTCTACACCTTCTGCTGTTTTACGCACAACATCTTGAATGATTGTACGTAAATCTTTCACATCAACTGTAATAGAAGACACATCACCTGTACGCGCTTCATCTTTTTCAAGTGGCGTAATGTTATTTGGACGAACTGTCGCAAATAGAATGCCATCTGTTACAATCTTTTTCTCAAACGCTTTACCAGAATAAATTGGGCGTGTGAAGACAACATTTCCACCTGTAACTTCTAATGCAGTTACATCAGAAACAAGGCCAGCTTCAAGTTTAGCAGCTAACTTTGGTGATAAATCTTTGCCAAGTGCTGTATGTCCAAAGACAATACCTTCTGGCTTCTCTTCGTCATACACAGCTAAAAATGCTTGTGCATAGCCATCAGATGTATATGATTTTAACTTTTCGTTTTCAACTGTCACAACGCGATCTGCACCGTAATGAATCAATTCATTTGCAAATGATGCAACGCTTTCTCCAATTAGAAGGCCAACCACTTCACCGCCTTCTGCAATTGTTTTCGCTGCTGCTACCGCTTCAAACGAAACGTTACGTAGTGATCCGTCACGAACTTCACCCATTACTAATACTTTACGAGCCATAGATTTTCCCTCCTGCATATATAATTTCGTATTTTATTAGATTACTTTCGCTTCTGTATGGAGCAACGATACAAGTTCTTTTACTTGATCTTGCAGCTCGCCTTGTAACACTTTTCCAGCATCTTTCTTAGGAGGCAAATAGATTTCGATTGTTTTTGTTTTTGCTTCTACATCATCTTCCTCTAAATCTAAATCATCTAATTCTAGTTCTTCAAGCGGCTTTTTCTTCGCTTTCATAATACCTGGAAGCGATGGATAACGCGGTTCATTTAAACCTTGTTGCGCTGTTACTAAAAGTGGTAGCGATGTTTCAATCACTTCCGTATCCCCTTCAACATCGCGCTCAATTTTCACGCTTGTGCCGTTAATTTCAAGCTTTGTAATTGTAGTTACATATGGAATATTTAGTGCATCCGCTACGCGTGGTCCAACTTGTCCAGATGCACCATCAATCGCTACATTTCCACCTAAAATTAAATCTACTTCTTTATCTTTTAAATATTCAGCAAGCACTTTTGCTGTTGTAAATTGGTCACCATTCTCAACATCATCTTCAATATTGATTAATACCGCTTTATCACAGCCCATCGCTAGCGCAGTACGAAGTTCTTTTTCACTGTCTTCGCCGCCAACTGTTACAACCGTAATTTCCCCACCTTGTGCGTCTCTCACTTGAATCGCTTCTTCAATCGCATATTCATCGTAAGGGTTGATGATGAATTCCGCTTCGCCATCATAAATTGCACCGTTTTTAATTACAATTTTCTCTTCTGTATCAAATGTTCGTTTCATGAGTACGTAGATGTTCATTCCATTTACCCCCTTGTTTTTCAGAAAGATTCCATCAATTTTAATATTCTGTTAATTTATGTTAAAAAATAATTTGAACTACCTACCACTAAATGAAGGTTTGCGTTTTTCTAAGAATGCCGCCACCCCTTCTCTTCCATCTTCACTCGTAAACACTTCACCAAATATTTGTGCCTCACGCTGCACACCTTCATAATAATGAGATGATTTTGTTGTTTGTAACAACTCTAACACAGCACGAGTTGTCGCTGGGCTTTTTCCAGCAATTTGCTTCGCAATTTTGAGAGTCTCTTCTAAAAGTGTTTCTTCTGAAAACACGCCGTTAACAAGTCCAAATTCTAATGCTTGTGCACCTGTAATTGGTGTACTTGTTAGCATCATTTCACAAGCCTTTGCTTTGCCAACATAACGTGGCAGACGCTGTGTACCTGCAAAGCCAGGAATAAGTCCAAGCGTTAGCTCTGGTAACCCAAGCTTTGCACTCTCAGTTACAAAGCGCATGTGGCAAGACATAGCGAATTCAAGGCCACCGCCAAGTGCCGCTCCATGAATTGCCGCAATGACTGGTTTTGAGCACTTTTCGACACGCTCAAACGTAACTTGTCCAAGCTGTGCTAGCTCCGTTGCTTGTTTTGCTTCCTCAACAGAAGTAAACTCTTTAATATCTGCTCCTGCTGAGAAGAAGCGCCCTTCCCCATGAAGAACAACAACGCGGACATTTTCATCCTTTTCGACTTGATCAATTAACTCAGTAACGTCATGCATCACTTGTGAAGACATAGCGTTAGCTGGCGGATGATTCAATGTCGCCACCGCGATATGGTCTTCTACTGTTACAGATAGAAATTTCAACATGATCCCTCCCATTATTGACGGTAACCACAAGCTGAAATAAGCAGTCCATGTACCGTTTTTGAAAGTGCGACCAAATTATATTTATGATCGCTCATTACCCAATTGGTCACAACTTCATCTACTGTTCCAAAGATCATTTGCCTTGCTATGCGAACATTTAAATCCGCCCTAAATTCTCCTTGTCTTATACCTGTTTCCAAAATTTCATCGATGACTTGTAAGTATCCTTTTAATACTTCATTTATTTTGAGGCGTAACTCTTGGTTGGATTGACGAAGTTCTAGTTGCGTGACAATAGCAAGAGGATCATTTTGCGACAACAGCAAGAAGTGCGTTTCTACCAACATAAATAACTTCTCTACAGCGCTTTCAATTCCTGCTGTTTTTTGACGAATTGTTTCTATAAATTCTCCCATCTTCTCTTGGAATAAGGATATTAATATATCTTCTTTATTTTTAAAATATAAATAAATGGTTCCATCAGCTACACCAGCTTGCTTCGCAATTTTAGAAACTTGCGCTTGATGGTATCCATTTTCTGCAATCACAATAACCGCAGCATCTATAATTTGGTTATATTTTGGTCGATTTTTTTTCACTTTACTGTCTCCTTCAAGAAGATGAATGACTGAATGAATAATCATTCACATCTCAATAATACTGACTATTTAAAAAATTGTCAATCCTATATTTCAAAAAAGAAAGGGCCTTAGCCCGTCTTCTCGTCCTCTTTCTTCTTTTGTTCTTCATCTATAAGGACACGGCGTAAAATCTTTCCTACTGTTGTTTTTGGTAACTCACTTCGAAACTCATATACTTTTGGAACTTTATAAGCAGCCAAATATTTACGAGCAAACTGATCTAACTCTTCTTCAGAACAAACTTCCCCTTCTTTTAGCACAACAAAAGCTTTCACAGTCTCCCCTCGATATGGATCTGGGACACCAATCGTAATCACTTCTTGCACCTTTTCATGCTCATATAATACTTCTTCCACTTCGCGCGGATAAACATTGAAACCGCTGGCAACAATCATGTCTTTTTTGCGATCCTTCACATAGAAAAATCCATCTTCGTCCATATAGCCAACGTCACCTGTGTGTAACCACCCATCCTGTAATACCGCCGCTGTTTCCTCAGGCTTATTCCAGTACCCTTTCATAACTTGCGGGCCCTTCACTACAATTTCACCAATCTCACCTGCTGGTAAATATTCTCCTGTTTCAAGCGACATAATGCGTGCTTCCGTATCTGGCCACGGAACACCAATACTTCCCGGTACACGCTTCTCCCATAAGAAATTGCCATGTGTGACTGGAGATGATTCTGTGAGCCCATACCCTTCTACTAACTTCCCTCCTGTAACCCTCTCAAATTTCTCTTGCACCTCTACTGGAAGCGGTGCAGAACCACTAATACAAGCACGAATGGAAGAAATATCATATTCCTTAAGAAGTGGGCTATTTAAAAGGGCAATATAAATTGTCGGAGCCCCTGGAAATAGTGTAACTTTATGTTTTTTAATTGCTTCAAACACCATTTTCATATCAAACTTCGGAACTAGCACCATTTTATACCCTTGCATAATGGCTAAATTCATTACAGCTGTCATCCCATACACATGGAAAAACGGAAGGACACCAAGAATAACTTCTTCTCCTTCTATACAGTTATATAACCAATGGACACCCATCAGTGTATTTGATACAAGATTTTTATGCGTTAACATAACTCCTTTCGGAAAACCTGTCGTACCTCCCGTATATTGTAAGAGTGCTAAATCACTTTCAGGGTCACACGGCACTTCTACCATTTCATCACTTTCTTTTTCTATCGATTTCCAAACATGAATCGTATCACTTTCCGTTACTTTCACAACAAGATTCGTTTGCTTCTTTTGTACGAAGGGATAAAGTAAGTTTTTGGGAAACGGTAAAAAATCTGCAATGCGGGTTACAATAACGTGCTCCACCTTTGTAGCAGGCTGAACATTGGTGACTTTCGGAAAGACTAGGTCAACACAAAGAATAACCTTCGCTCCAGAATCATGGAGTTGATATTCTAACTCCCTCTCCGTATACAGGGGATTTGTTTGTACCACTATACCACCTACAAGTAACGTACCATAATATCCGATCACAGCTTGCGGGCAATTGGGTAACATAATCGCAACTCGGTCACCTTTTTTCACACCAAGCTTACGAAGATAATTTGCAAATTGATTCACCTTACGACTCAGCTCTGAAAATGTAATATCCTTCCCTAAAAAATGAAGCGCTTTCTTTTCTGGATACCGAGAAGACATCTCTTGTAAATATACATGGAGCGGCCTAATATCGTAAGAAATTGTGTGTGGAATTTCCTCAGGATAAATTTGTAACCAAGGTTTTTCCATCCTCATTCCTCCTTCCTGTTCTTACACGAATAAAATGAATGTCCATTCATGATGATTGTTTTCATTATATTACAGTCATAATTGCGTTACAATCATAATATTCTGACTTTTGATCAACTATTCCACAACACACAGAATAATGTCGTCCCATTCCTTATACTTCTCCTGTTTTTCTTAGAAATTCATATTTTAAAAGCTTTATAGCAAAAAAAATATACCCTAATGTTCTAAAGAGTATTTTTTGTCAGAATAGAAAGAAAAAGATTGACACTTCTAAACCCCTCATAGTATGATTTCCGTGTTGATAGTGATAATCTTTTTCAATTACACAGGTTATCGCATCGTACAATACTTTCTTTGGGGGAAAAAAATGAAAAAAGTCGTTAGCATTCTTATGGTTATTCTTCTATTCGTTGTCGGATGCGGACAGCAAAAAGAAGAGAAAAAGGAAACAAAAACAGATGACAAAAAACAAGCGATTACAATTAAACACGCTGAAGGTGAAACAAAGTTAGATAAACCAGCAAAAAAAGTTGTTGTGCTTGAGTGGGTATATGCGGAAGATTTATTAGCACTTGGCGTTCAACCTGTCGGGATGGCTGATATTAAGAACTATAATAAATTGGTAAACACAGAAACAAAACCAAATAAAGATGTGGTAGATGTAGGTACACGTCAACAACCAAACTTAGAAGAAATTAACCGCTTAAAACCGGATTTAATTATTACAGCTTCATTCCGTAGTAAAGCGATTAAAAATGAGTTAGAACAAATTGCACCAACAATTATGTTTGACCCATCAACAAGCAATAACGATCATTTTGCAGAAATGACAGAAACATTTAAGCAAATCGCAAAAGCAGTTGGAAAAGAAGAGCAAGGTAAAAAAGTATTAGCAGATATGGACAAAACATTTGCTGACGCAAAAGCAAAAATTGATAAAGCAAACTTAAAAGATAAAAACATCGTAATGACACAATCCTTTACAGCAAAAAATGTTCCAACATTCCGTCTGTTAACAGACAATTCTACAGCGGTACAAATTACGAAAAAGTTAGGTTTAACAAATGCATTTGAACCTGGTAAATCTGAACCAGACGGCTTCAAACAAACAACTGTAGAAGCACTACAAGGTGTACAAGATGCAAACTTCTTATACATCGTAGCTGATGACGATAACATTTTCGATAAACAGCTAAAAGGGAACCCAGCATGGGAAGAATTGAAATTCAAAAAAGAAAATAAAATGTATAAATTAAAAGGTGACACTTGGATCTTCGGTGGCCCTGAATCTGCAAAATCATTAGCAAAACAAGTTGCAGATGTAATGACAGCGAAGAAGTGATTGCATAATGAATAACTTACAGCATACACTTCGAGCAAGTCTTGTATTCGGAGGAGGAGCAGCTCTCTTGCTCCTCCTTTTCTTTATTCATATCGGACAGGGACAAGCAAATATTTCTTACAGTATGATTATGGATGCTCTCTTTTCTCCAAATCAATCTCTTGAGCATCAAACATTAATGATGCTGCGGTTGCCACGGGCTGCCATTGCTATTTTAGCTGGTGGTGCTCTAGCTGTATCAGGGGTTATTTTACAAACTTTAACGAAAAATCCACTGGCTGAAGCAAGTACAATGGGGATCCATTCAGGGGCGTATTTCTTTCTAGTCGCCGCCACTATTTTTTTACCGAAATACTTACAAGTACACTCTCTCCTTTTTACATTTATCGGAGGAGCGGTAACGGCTTTGTGCGTATATCGTATTTCTGGTGGTAAAAAAGGAACTCCCCTACGCATGGCATTAGCTGGTATGGTTGTGACACTAATGCTTTCTGCCTTTACCGGAACAATGCAGCTTTTTTATGAAAACGAAACAGCTGGTCTATTCCTATGGGGGGCAGGATCACTTGTACAAAATAACTGGGATGGTGTTCAATTTGCGGCTCCATTTGTTGTTTGTGCCTTTTTGGTTGTACTGTTTATGTCACGTAAACTAAATGTGCTTCTTTTAGGTGATGATGTTGCTGTTTCACTTGGAGAAAAAACAGAAGTAACGCGTTTTATCGCTTTTATTGCAGCTATTTTTTTAACAGCAGTCGTTGTAACAGTTGTTGGACCAATTGGTTTTGTTGGCTTAGTTGCACCGCATCTAATGCGTCTGATTGGCTATCGACAACATCTCCCGTTGCTTCTCTCCTCTTTCTTATGGGGAGCTATTTTATTACTTGGAGCAGATGTCGTTGGTAGATTAATAGACCCAACTGGTGCTGAACTTCCTGTAGGTGCTGTTACTGCAATAATTGGTTCACCGTGGCTTATTTACTTAGTTTATCGCATGATGAAATCAAAACAATATATGAGCGATAATGGAGCAAACGCAGCCGGTGCTAGCTCAAAATATTTCTCTTATAAAAAAGTCATCTGCATTTCGATCGTTCTTTGTATTGTAACCGTTGCACTTGGCGTTACACTTGGCAGTAATGCTTATATCGAAAACATAATCAATGTAATAACAGGGCAGCTGACCCAATTTGATAAAAATATGATGATGAACCTTCGTTTACCAAGGATGCTCGTCGCTGCTGTTGCCGGAGGATGCCTTGCCATAAGCGGACTAGTCTTTCAAGGAATACTACGAAATCCGCTTGCGGATCCATCTATCATTGGTATTTCATCTGGAGCAGGTGTCGGTGCTTTAACAATTATGTATGTCTTCCCTGCACTTCCAGGAGTTTTCTTACCAATCGGTGCATTCATTGGTGGACTATTTGCAGTTGGAGTTGTCCTCTTCTTTTCATGGAAGTCAGGATTTAACCCAACAGCCCTTGCATTAATTGGAATCGGCGTATCAGCACTCGGTTCCGCCATTATTCAAATCTTTATCGTGAGGGCAAACTTGAACGTAGCTGCTGCATTAACTTGGTTATCAGGCAGTACCTATGCCAGAGGGTGGAATCACTTAGAAAATATAATTTTATATCCCTCTCTTATTCTCGTACCAACGATATTCTTCTTAATGAAACAGCTTGATGTTCTCATACTTGGAGATGACTTAGCAACAGGACTTGGACAACGTGTAGACAAAACACGTTTCGCACTTATTATCCTAGCAACGTTGCTCGCCTCAGTGAACATTGCTGCCGTTGGTACAATCGCTTTCTTAGGACTCGTTGCACCGCACTTAGCGCGCATCGTTGTCGGGATGAATCATCAAAAATTATTTGTTTGTTCAGCGCTATTTGGAGCTATCCTTCTTTGCATCGCTGACTTACTTGGACGAACCATTGTCTATCCGAAAGAGATTCCTTCTGGGCTAGTAGTCGCTGTCCTTGGTGCTCCTTATTTCTTGTGGTTAATGAGAAAAAGCGGGAAGAATGTTAGTTAAAAATGCAAGCTTCTTTTATTTAGAAGCTTGCGTTTTTTATGTCATGGCAAATTTCAGTGCGGCATAAATTAACATACGCCTTATAAAACAAATATAATACGATCATAGTATATTATATAAAAGATACTTCTTTTACTTCATCACCACTCTTTGCCTCATTCTCTACCCACTTAATATACGAAGTACAATGAAGATTCCCCCTAATTTACATATTCCCAAACATATTGTAGTATGGATCGAAAATTAAATAAGAGAAGGAAAAACGAATCCTTTCACGAATTTACCCTATGAATGTAACCATAGGGGGGATAACATGTACCAAACAATTGAAGGCTTTTTAAAAACATGGAAATATGAGGCTGATTCTACACAAAAGGTATTGGATGCATTAACTGATGAATCTTTAGCACAAGAGATTGCACCTGGGCATTGGACTTTAGGTAGAGTTGCTTGGCATATCGTCACTGCGATTCCAGTCATGCTATCAGGAACAGGCTTACAATTTGAGGGAGAAGCAAATGATTATCCTATACCGACTTCCGCGAAGGCAATTTCGGAAGGTTACCGTAAAGTAAACACGGCTTTTGTAGAGGCAATCCAAACAGAGTGGACTGATAAAGATTTAACAACAATTAATGATTTCTTTGGGCGTCCAATGCCAAACTCTATTTTTTTGATGACTCTCATTAATCATCAAAATCACCACCGCGGTCAAATGACTGTTTTAATGCGCCAAGCTGGATTAAAAGTCCCAGGTATTTATGGGCCAGCTAAAGAGGAATGGGCCGCTGCAGGAATGGAAACTCCCAAAATGTAATGACATAAAAAGACAAGGTGGCTGAGCACCTTGTCTTTTTATGTCACTTGTTTCATGTGAAACTTTATAGTGCATCTTCGTTCTCAATATTTCTAATTCCATAATAAGCAATCACAATGCCAATAGCCGCAAGCGCGAATTGAAGCGGGAGAAAGGTTGCTAATGAGAACTCCGGCTGATTTTGACATGCAATCATCACAACAATTAAGGACGACACAATCGTTGTTGGAACAGAATATTTGCGCATACCGAAATATAATGGAATTAAACCTGCTCCTGCAGCTGCAACAGCAAAAGGAATTGCTTTTATACTTTCTTGAATTAACTCACCTATCGTTATTGTATTCGGAATAACTAGCATAAAACTATTTAATGTAAAGAAGACACTTACTATAAAAATGTTAGATAGTAAGACTGTTATGAATGTTAATATTGCGGTAATTAATAACTTACTTGCAATGATTTTTTTTCGACTAATCGGATACGAAAACATGAGCAATATTGTTTTATTTTTATATTCTTCAATTACTAATTTTGCAATTAGTACTCCTGCAAAGACAATAAATGTTCCTCTCACCATTACACTCGCCATTAAAAGAATACCTTGAGGATTTCCTAATTCTACATCCCCTTCAATTTGTGACACATAGCTTACAAAAAACAACATCGCAACCATCACTACATTTGCAATAATTGCACCTTTCATATACCACCCAAGCTTACATTTCTTCATTTCTAGCTTTATAAGTTGCAGCATGTTATCCCCCCTAGTTCATATGTTATAGTGAATAAATCCTCCTGTTCGATTTTATTGTTCATTAACTGGTAATACTTTACGATAACTTCTAGATAGAAAGTTCAAATAAATACGGAGATACTTCCAACTAAAATAGGCGATACTTCCCACGATTCCACCTATAATCAGAGCCCAAACCATACTCCACTCCTGAGGGATTGATAAACCAGGTCCAATATCCATTTGTACCCATGTAGCTCCAAAAGAACGAATAATACCTGCAATCAATATAAGTACAGTACAAAAACCGAAACCGTACGCAATCGTTGCCAAAACTGGAACAACAATAACGCTTAATAGTCCCGTCGTACAGTAAAAAAACAGCATAGAAAATATGTCACTGATGGAACGAGTTGATTTTTTTCGCATGATATATTCACCTCTTCTGATTATTATTTGATATATATAGTGCCTTTTTCGCTTAAAAGCTCCGCCTTATTTGATGCATCACCGATTACACCTTCTTTTGTTTTTTCCGTATTCGTTCTTTTCTTAAATCCATTTAAACTCACTACTATATCGGATGAGTTTCTGTTAGCAGCAAGCTGGAATGAAGTTGGAGCTTCTTTATAAGACACACCAATATCTCCTGATTTTGTTTCTACAAGTAATGACTTTCCTTCAAGATTGTATCTGTATTTAAGCCACATCCATTTTATTCACTTTATGATAAGACAGATAACCAATTGTAAGACCTAGTAGACAAAGTGCAATCGGTACTACAATGAAGTCAAACAAACTAATCTGTCCTTCCCCATTAGTAACAGTTGAGTTAATCAATAATCCAATTACTATAGACGAGGTGATCGTTGTAGGAGTTGACTTTTTCCTCATGCCAAAATATAAAGGAACTAAACTAATTCCAGCCATCATAAATGCAGTAAGAAAAGTAGCTGGAATGGTAGCAATAATTTGTGCCATAGTAACAGGTGTTTCAAAAAAAACTATAATTGGGTTTAAAAAGAAAATTAATATATTGATGATACACGTAGAAAGAATTATGGTAAAAAAACAAAATCCAAAGGTAATCGCTAACTTAGCTTGCATTATTTTTTTTCGCTCTAATGGATAGCTAAACAATAATTGCATCGTTTTACTTTTGTATTCATCAATTACTAAACGCGATAAAATGACAGCTGAAAAAATCATAAATGTTGTTCTAATAAAAATATTTGTTAAAGACATAAATCCCGCATAATCTGAAAACATTTGCTCACCCTCAGCTTTAGAACCCCATGCCATAAGAGCAGTAGCAACGAAAATTGATACAATACAAATTGCGATTCCTTTAAGATAACGAGATAAGAGATGTTTTTTCCATTCTAGTTTCATAAGTTTAAGCATGGATTCCCTCTCCATTCACAAGATTTAAGAAATACTCTTCTAATGAACTATGCTTTTTGTTTATGCTTTCAATTTCCACATCATTCACGATCAATGTTTTCGAAATTGCCTGCTGCATTTCTGTCATTTCATACACGCGAATAATACTCTCACTCATAATCTTGTAGTTTGTTATGCTGAGTTTATTTTCTAAAACATAAGCCGCTCGTTTCACATCTTGAACGTGAATTTCAATATACTCCGTTTGTTTACCATTAATACTTTTCATTGAAACTTCTTTTATCAATTTTCCATTTTGAATTACGCCAATCGTATCCGCCATTTGCTCCATTTCTCCTAAAATATGGCTAGAGATTAACAAGGTAATTCCATATTCTTTGCAAAGCATTTTAAATAAGTCGCGCAATTCTCTAATACCGATTGGATCTAGGCCGTTAATTGGCTCATCTAAAATTAATAGCTCTGGCTTTGTCAGAATCGCTCTGGCAATTCCTAATCTTTGTTTCATCCCCAGTGAAAAATCTTTTACTTTTTTATTCTCCACGTTGTGTAAATTAACAAGGTTTAATGCGTGCTCAATTCCCTTCTTATCGTAGTAACCCATATATTCGCAATGAAGATATAAATTTTCCTGAGCTGTTAATTTTTCATAGAAAATAGGATATTCAATAATCGTCCCCATTCGTTTTAACACTTCATAAGAAGTATCTGTTAATTTCTCACCAAAAATTTCAATATCTCCGCTCGTCGGTTTTATTAAATTAGTAATCATTTTCATAATCGTTGTTTTACCAGCACCATTCGGTCCTAAAAAACCGTAGATTTCTCCTTTTTTCACATGCATATTAACCCCTGAAATTACTTCTTTTCCTTGAAATACTTTTGTTAGCCTATTTGTTTTTAATATATATGACATATCATTTTCCCCTTTCGCCACATCTTTATATGTATATCATAGTCAATGAAAGTCTCTTTTTTCTTACCCATTCCTTACAAATTCCTTAAGTCAAAAAAGCTTGTAGAATTCTCTTTTCTACAAGCTAAAATTCGATCTTTTTCAGCACAATTGTAAATACTGTTTTCTCATATGGCTTACTGGAAAGATGAATTTCGCCGCCTAACGATTCTACAAGTCGCTTTGTGATGGTGAGTCCAAGACCGCTCCCTTGATATAATCGATTCCTTGAATCTTCTAGCGTATACATACGTTCAAATACTTTATCAATATGAGATTCATCAATTCCTTTCCCGCGGTCCCATACTTCAACATACACGCACCTATCATCTTCTCTTAATGTAATACCAAGCGTTTTTCCGTCATATCCATACGCAATCGCATTAGATATTAAATTATTTAACACTCGGCCTAATACTTCAGCATTTCCAAGTGCATACACATTCTTCTCTGGTATATCAATCCGTACCTCAAACCCTTTCGTCGTTACTAAATCATAAAAGGATAAAATTTTCTCTCGGCACACTTCATTCATATTCACCTTTGTCATTTCGATTGCTTTATCACCAGATTCCAACTTTGCTAAATCAAAAAACTTATGAATAAGTTCCATTACTTCTAGCGTTTTCAAATGCACTTTTTCTAGCAAAACTTGTCGTTCTTCTTCGTTCATCTTTTTATCTACATTTAACATTTCTGTATATCCAAGAATAACAGTAAGCGGCGTTTTTAAATCATGTGAAATGTTAGATAACATCTTTCTCATTGAAATTTCAACCTTCGCATGATCTGCATTCGTTTTCTGTTTCGCATCTAACAAATAATTAATTGCTACTAATAATTTTTGTAATTCTTGATCATCCGTCATAACCAATAACTTTTCACCTGTTTGTTGCTTTACAATATCCTGTAACTTTTCATATGTATAGTGTACATTTGCACTCTTACTTTTCCCAATTCTATATTGAAAATAAATAACGCCCAATAATACACAGATAACAATCATTAAAAGAGCTGTCATACTACATCACTTCCAGCTTATAGCCAATGCCCCATAGTGTTTTAATATATTCCGGATTAGATGGATCATCTTCAATCTTTTCACGTAAACGTCGCATATGAACATTAATCACATTATCATCACCATAATATTCTTCATTCCAAATCAGATTATAAATTTGTGCTTTTGTAAATACACGCTTTTGATTCTTTACAAATAGTTTTAAAATCTCAAACTCTTTCAAAGTAAGTTTTAGTTGTTTTTCTTTTTTTTGCACAGTGAAGTTGATCGGATCAATTTTCAAATCACCAATCTCAATCATTTCTTCCTTCTGCTCCGTGGCTGAATACTTTGTCGATCTTCTAATGCCTGCCTTTACCCGGGCTGCCAATTCAATCATAGAGAACGGCTTACAAATGTAGTCATCTGCTCCAAGACCTAAACCGATCGCCTTGTCTACATCCGTATCCTTCGCAGACATCATTAGAATGGGAACAGCACTTTTTTCTCGAATGATTCTCACAACCTCTAAACCGTCTAACTTTGGCATCATGATATCGAGAATGATTAAATCAAATGAGCCTTTTAGAAACGCGAGAACTCCTTCTTCTCCATCGGATGCGATTGTTATTTGAAAGCCCTCTTTTAATAAATATGTTTCAACCATCTCTTGAATGGAAATGTCATCTTCTACTAATAAAATATGATTTGACATGCTTCTATCCCCTTTTTACAAACATTAACAATTCAATTGTAACTGAAGTCAATAAAGGTGAAAAGAATTATATGAAAATTCAATCTGACTTCATTTCTTTTCACAACAATGTTATGATGAAATTCACTACTATTGTTTATAATTAACTTAATATAAAGGAGACTTACCATGTCAGAAAATAAAAAAGTAAGCTTAGCTGATTTAATGCGCGAACAACTTGCAAAGAAAAAGCAAGGGAATGGAAATGGCGCAAATGCGAAAAACCAAAATCAAGCAACAAAAAAATTACAAAACCAGCAAACAAAAAAGCCAAATAACCAACGTAGACGTACAGGTGTGTAAATGAACGGACAAAAACGATCTAATATTTCACCAGGCCTTGAAGTTGATATTGTGTTAAAGCAAGATCAACGAACTGGGAAGCTAACAAGAGGAATTGTCAAAGATATTTTAACGAATTCACCATCTCATCCACACGGCATTAAAGTACGATTGCAAGATGGACAGGTTGGCAGAGTGCAAAATATTATTTAATAAAAAAAATGAGCTCATGTAAAATTGAGCTCATTTTTCTTTGCACTAACCTTTAATTTTTTCGATAAAAACTACTTTTAAGTAATTACCTTCTTTAAATTGATCAATCGTACGGAAATCTTCTGGCAAGGAATGTTCTTCTAATATTTTATATTTACCATTCATTTCTTTAAAGGCTGTGTCGATAAAGCCTTTAAACTTTTTCATATCGAACGTACTACAATTTGTGGAAGCAACGATAATACCGTTATTTTCTGTAATGGTGATTGTTTCTTTTAATAGGTTTTTGTAATCTTTCGCTGCACTAAATGTATACTTTTTAGAGCGTGCAAAGCTTGGTGGATCTAGCACAACTATGTCAAACTTCATTTGTTTCTTCGCTGCGTATTTAAAGTAATGGAATACATCCTCTACGATAATATCTTGCGCTTCATAGTCAATGCCATTTACGCTAAATTGCTCAATTGTTTTACTTAAGCTACGATTCGCAAGGTC
Source organism: Bacillus cereus (assembly GCF_002584535.1). Classification (GTDB taxonomy): domain Bacteria; phylum Bacillota; class Bacilli; order Bacillales; family Bacillaceae_G; genus Bacillus_A; species Bacillus_A arachidis. Next base: position 137,794 of record NZ_NUOT01000044.1, on the reverse strand, counting down.
AACGCTTGTTGTTTTTGTCGCTCCGCCAAGTGCTGCGAATACAGAAAACGCTCCTGTATAAGAGAACATATTTAATACTGTTTTTCCTTTTGCATATGTGTCACGAATTTGTTTTCGAACGTTGCGCTGATCTAAAAATACACCTACCATTGCTCCGTCATTTAAATACACCGCAAAGTTTACACCGTTCTCTTTTACGATGATTGGGAACTCACCTCGTTCTCCAGCAACAAAATCATCGTCTTCAATATATTTTCCTTTTGTATCAAAGCGCTTCTTCTGATAGATTCCTTTGAAGTTTGCTACTTTCTGAAGAGCTCCAACGATTTCGTTTTTAAAGGAATAAACCCCTTCGCTATACCAGCTGATTACATAATAACCATCGTAATAATCAATGATTAAACCGCCAAGACCATCACCTTCACCGTTTACAACACGAAATGCTGTTGTATCATTCGATTTGTAAAAACCTTTTCTCTTATGTAACGCTGATTTGATTTTTCTTTCAAAGAAAGCTTGGTCAATGTGCTCTTGCTCTTTTCTTGTTAAAATCCAGCCATATCCTTTATTTTGCTTTCCATAATATCCTTTACCAAGAAATTGGTTCTGCTCATCAACAATTTTGATGATAGTTCCCTCTTCTCGTATATCATTTAAGTTTTGAATTGCATCTTTTAAAATAAGCGGGTAGCCACTTTTAATTTCTTTTATAAATTTCGGTTTTATCTTTACAATTACTTCTGATCGCATGTAATGTCTTCCTTTCCATTTGAATGCTTTCTACCTATTAGGAAGCATTTAAAAAACGAGACGGAAAAAACAGCCTCGTTTCACTATACCATATTATTGCTTTGCGAGTACAACCAACTCGTTACCAAAGACAACCGTTATATATTTATAAGATGTAAAAGATAAGACTCTTATCTAGAGATCAGTCTTAGAGCAATGTCCAACAGAAAAAAACTGTACATAAACAAGAATAAATAAGAATTTTCATTCCTCTCAAAAACCCAATAATGAATTTTTAATATTGTGGTTTTTCACGAAACCATAATGTAGCAATCCATTTTTCTCCTTCATGTACTGCGCAACCTTCATGCAATGAAAGTGGATGCGGTTCATCTGTCCCTCTTTTACAATTTTCAAAAACTAATAATTTCCCTTCACTTGGAGTAACTGTAAGATTCAGAGAGGGAAAAAAAGTTTCTCCACCTGCATCAACTGTATTCAAATAAAGAATAGCTGTATAAAGTCGTTGTCCCCCTTGTTTAACTTGGTTCCTCCCACCTTCGTGCCAGGTACCATAACAATCAATATGGGCATCAAATTTCCCTCCAACTTCATATCTCGCTGCCTGTAATGGCTCAGCGTGATTAAGCGGCAAGGGCATAGCAGTAGCAATAAGTTCAGATACTTTACTAACAAGCCCATGTGAATAGTGTGGAAGCCAAGTAAAATCTGATTTCCTTTCCCCTGTATGTCCATAGGCTTGTGCGGGTTGGATGTGCTTTTTAGATAGCTCGATTAACTCTTGGCATTCTGCTGGTGTAATTATTTGTTCATACTGGGCTACAAAAGGCTCATCATGGAGAACAATTGGCGTTTTATTCATAAGGTATAATCCTCCTCAAACTTTATTGAACGACAGTAGTATATTATGTGGGTGAAACTGGATAGGTGTTACGAACAAGGGGTAATAAAATGGAAGTCTTTTTTAGATTAAAAATCCCTTCATCAATAAACAATAGATTTAGATAAATTTCCCAATATATTAATTTCTACAAAAAAGACTTTCTTTCAAAGAAAGTCTCTTTTCCTCATTTTTCTACGACAACTTCCCGCTTCTGAAAAATAGAAATAATATATCCAACAAACATACCGATGATTCCTGGTAAGAGCCAACCGATTCCTACATTGTAAAATGGAATCTTTTCTAACATAGGCGATAATGCTGCAATTTGAATCTGAGCATTATTTAAACCATCGAAGAAACTAACAACAAATGCCCCTACAATTCCACCCACATACATTGCTAGCGGGATACGCATGTAATTTTCAATTAGTGATAATACGATTAATACGATACCAATTGGATAGATTGCGATTAAGATTGGTAACGCTAATGCATTTAGCTGTGTTAAACCAAGGTTTGCTACCATAAATGCTAACATGCAGAAGATGAAAACAACTTTTTGATACGACAGCTTTGGTAGTAATGCTGAGAAAAACTCTCCGCAAGCTGCAACGATTCCAACCGAAGTTGTTAAACATGCCGCTGCAATCGCTACACCCAGTAGAAGAGTGCCATAACTACCAAATAAATGATGCACAACATTTGTTAAAATAACACCACCGTTTTCTCCCATTCCAAGCGATACACTAGAAGCCCCAAGATAAGCAAGCGCTAGGTAAACAATAAGTAAACCAAATGCTGCAATCATCCCCGCAAAAATTGTCACTTTCGCAATACTTTTCTTATTGGTAATTCCTTTTCCTTTTAAAGCATTAACAACTACATTTCCGAAGACAAGTGCTGCTAATCCGTCTAATGTTAAGTATCCATCAATAAATCCTTTGAAAAGCGGATCCTTATATGCTTCTGTCGGTGCTCCAAACTCACCCATCGGTGTAATCAATGCTTTGATGACAATAATTGCAATAACCGCTAATAAAATTGGTGTTAATACTTTCCCAATACGTCCTACTAATTTCGAAGGATTTAACGCTAAATAGAAAGTAACTGCAAAGAAAATAAATGTAAAGATAACAAGTGGATATGCCTGACTGACTACGGAACTTGATAAAAATGGAGTAACCGCCATTTCATAAGCAACAGTTCCTGTACGCGGTACACTTACAAACACACCTAAACATAAATAAATCGCAACTGTGAAAACAAGTGCAAACAACGGATGCACACGACCTGCGAGTTTATTAATATCTCCTTTTAAAGCAATGACAATGACTCCTAGTAAAGGAAGCCCTACACCTGTAATAACAAAACCAAATAAAGCCACCCATACATCTGTTCCAGCACCTTGTCCTAACGCTGGTGGAAAAATCATATTCCCCGCACCGAAGAATAGTGCAAATAACATTAAACTTATTGCAAACATCTCAGATAACTTTAAAGATGATTTCATTTTTCTCTACCTCCTAAAAAATAATAAAAGACTAAATATTCAGAAATAAAAAACCGCTATATTTCCGCTTTCAATCCAAATTCCTTTATAAAAGAACGCAAAAAACACCCGTCCCTAACAAAGGGACGAGTGTTGAAATCGTGGTTCCACCCTTATTCTAATAAAATGAATGTATAACAAAATAAACTCATTTTATAGCTCGTGTAAATTAATAACGGTTTTATCCGCCAAGAATTACAATGCATGATGCAGTTCACTCTTGAAGTTTAGAGGTGGTAAGTGTATCTTTTCGTATTAGGAAGCTCACAGCCTAAGGCTTCCCTCTCTGAGAATCGTAAAAAATAACTCATGTCCTCATCATTACTTTTCAAAATATATTGTCGAATCTTGTTGTTTTTTATTATATGGGCTATTTTCAAAAAAAACAATAGTTTTATTTTTTCTAACAAAAAATAAAACTGAGAAACAGCTATAGCTGCTTCAATAATTGTTGTAACTCTTGCTCTGTGACATTTCGCCACTTTCCAGCTTCTAATCCAGCAAGCTTAATATTCATAATTCGTACCCGTTGTAGCTTCGTTACTGTATATCCAAACACACGGCTCATTCGGCGAATTTGTCTATTCATTCCTTGCGTTAAAACAATTCGAAATGTCGAGTGATCTACCCTGGTTACTTTACATGGTTTTGTCATTCCATCTTTAATTTTCACACCACGGCTCATTCCATCAATAAACCAATCTGTAAATGGCTTATCAACCGTTACAATATATTCTTTTTCATGCTCATGATCTCCGTGTAAAATTTGATTGGCAATCGCTCCATCGTTTGTTAGCAAAATCAATCCTTCCGACGCTTTATCTAAGCGACCAACTGGAAAAATTCTCTCTGGATGATTGATGTACTCAATGATATTTCCTTCAATATGTTCCGCAGCAGTACAAGTGATCCCTACTGGTTTATGAAAGGCAATATAGATTTTTTCTTTATCTTCTTTCTCGATTGTTTTACCATCAATCGTTACAATATCGTTCACCGTAACAATCGCACCGTGCGTACAAACCTCACCGTTAATTGCCACGCGGTCCGCTTTAATGAGGCGGTCTGTTTCTCGCCTTGAGCAGGATAATACTTCGCTTATAAATTGGTTAATTTTCATGTCGTATTCCTTTTTTCTTATAGATTATCCGAAAAGAAAAAACGTCAATCTCAGGCGTTAACTTATGCCGAGATTGACGCTTCCTTACTTCGCAAAAAACACTAAATAAATAACTCCAATCACCAAAAACATGCCGCAACAAGCTAACAATACTTTTGCAAGTTTGTCCATAAACATAATGGTTTACCCCTTTTGCCTGGTTTTGTGCTTATTTTAATTCGACAACTGTTACGCCGAGGCCTCCCTCGCCCATATCACCATAGCGGAAGTTTTTCACACCACGATGTTTTTTCAAGTAATCTTGTACACCTTGACGAAGTGCTCCTGTTCCTTTTCCGTGAATGATGGATACGCGTGGATAGTTTGCAAGCTGTGCATCGTCTAAATATTTTTCTACACGTATCATTGCATTTTCAAAACGTTCACCGCGAAGATCAAGTTCTAAGGAAACTTGATAGTCTCTTCCCTTAACAGTCGCGACTGCCTTTTTCTCAACAGGTTGTGGCGTATTAATATACTCCATATTAGATTCTTTCACTTTCATCTTCAGAATACCAATTTGAACGTTCCACTCCGTATCACTTACTTTTTTCAGCAATTGTCCTTTTTGCCCGAACGTTAATACTTTTACTTCATCGCCTGCTCGTAATTGTTGTTTTGGCGCAGTGTTTTTCACTTTTACTTTTTGTTTTTTCACAAGCTCTGGCGCTGCACCTTCTAGGCGACTTTTCGCTTCGATAAGCTCATGATCTTTCACGTTTGCAAGCTGTGCTTTACGCAGTTGACGAAGTTCACGAATGATGCCTTCTGCTTCTTTTTTCGCAGCTTCTACTTTTTCTTCGCCCTCTTTTTGTGCCTTTAATAATCTTTCATCACGCTCATCGTTAAATTCAATAATTTGACGTTGCAATTCACGATGAAGTTTTTCAGATTGTTTACGATGCTCTTCTGCTTCGGTCCATTCGCGCTCTGCATTTTTTTGACTTTCTTCTAGCTTCGCAATCATATTTTCGATTTTATTTGTATCGGTGCTAATATGATTACGAGCACGATCAATTACTCGATCAGATAAACCAAGACGTTTTGAAATTTCAAAAGCGTTACTGCGTCCTGGTACACCAATTAATAACTTATAAGTTGGGCTTAGTGTGTTTACATCAAACTCCACACTCGCATTAATAACTTGTTCACGGTTGTAACCATATGCTTTTAGCTCCGGATAATGCGTCGTTGCGACAACGCGTGCTCCGCGGTTATATACCTCATCTAAAATAGAAATCGCAAGTGCTGCTCCTTCTTGTGGGTCTGTTCCAGCACCTAATTCATCAAATAATACTAAGCTTTCAAAATCAGCTTTTTCTAATATATCTACAATGTTCACCATATGAGAGGAGAACGTACTTAAACTTTGTTCAATCGATTGTTCATCACCAATATCAGCAAAGATATTTTTAAACACACAAATCTCTGATTCGTCTAATACTGGAATATGAAGACCAGATTGCGCCATTAATACACAAATGCCGACTGTTTTTAATGTAACTGTCTTACCACCTGTATTCGGACCTGTAATAACGATTGTTGTGAAGTCTTTACCAAGCATGATATCATTCGGCACAATGATTTTTGGATCGATAAGTGGATGACGGGCTTGTCGTAAATCCATATAACGCTCATTATTTACAATTGGTTTTGTTGCTTTAATACGCTTTGCATAAAAAGCTTTTGCAAAAATGAAATCAAGATTTGCAATAACCTCTACATTTGCTAACACAATATCAGCTTCGACTGCTACTTCTTCTGTTAACATCATTAAGATGCGTTCTACTTCTTGTTTTTCTTTCACTTTTGCTTCTTGCAATGCGTTATTTAGTTCCACAATGACTTGCGGCTCAATAAATAACGTTTGTCCTGATGCAGATTGATCATGAACAATACCACCATATACACCGCGGTATTCTTGCTTCACAGGAATTACATAGCGATCATTACGAATTGTAACGATTGCATCTGATAACATCTTTTGGGCATTTGAAGAGCGCGTCATATTTTCAAGTTTCTCACGAATACGGCTTTCTGCAGTGCGGATTTGGTTACGAATGCCGCGCAGTTTATCACTCGCGCTATCGACTACTTCTCCTCCATCCCCAATGCAGTTTGTGATCTTCTTTTCTAAATCATATACAGACACAATTTGCGCAACATGTGTTTCTAAAATTGGAAGCTCTACACCATTATCGATCATATCTTCAATAAACCGCTTCATTTGGCGGCTACCATACATCGTGCTTGCGATATCGAGCAGTTCATGTGGGCTTAGCATACTTCCAATTTTCGCACGTTTTACATTCGGACGAATATCAAAAATTCCGCCAAGCGGTACATGCCCTTTTAAGCGAATGACTTTTGCTGCCTCATCTGTTGTTTCTTGCATTTCTACAATTTCTTCAAAATCTGTACTTGGCACGAGGCTCTTCACTTTATCACGACCAAGTGAAGAAGCAACATGCTCAAGTAATTGTTCTTTTACTTTGTTATATTCTAATACACGCAACGTTCGTTCTAACATAAGTTGCACGTCCCCCTTGTGTTACTTATTCCGTTTAATATAATCTAATAAACGTTCAATATCCCATGTGTTAATCACGGTATCTTTCTGAATCCACCCTTTACGAGCTGCCGCTACACCGGTTTCCATATCTTCTAACATTTCAAGTGTATGCGCATCAGTATTGATCGCTACTTTTACGCCCGCATCTTGTGCTTGCTTTAATAGTTTCGCACTTAAATCTAAGCGGTTCGGATTCGCGTTTAATTCTAAAATTGTATCTGTTTCTTTTGCGAGTTCAATCAGTAAATCTGTATCTACATCGTACCCTTCGCGGCGTCCAAGAAGACGACCTGTTGGGTGGGCAATCATCGTAACATGTTTATTTTCAATTGCTGTACGCAAGCGTTTCATAATTGTTTCACGGTCTTGTGAGAAGCTAGAATGGATTGCACCAATGACATAATCAAGCTCCGCTAATACTTCATCATCAAAATCGAGCGTTGCATCTGGTAAAATATCCATTTCGATTCCGCGTAAAATTGTAATATCTGAGTATTTTTCGTTAATACGTTCAATCTCTTTTCCTTGTTCACGAAGACGCTCTTTCGTTAAACCGTTCGCTACTTTCAAGTATTGGGAATGATCCGTAATTGCCATAAATTTATACCCACGCCCGCGGCATGCTTGTACCATTTCTTCAATTGAAAAAGCACCGTCACTCCATGTTGTATGCATATGTAAATCACCTTGTATATCAGAGAACTGAATTAAATTTGGATATTCTTTAATCAACTCAAGCTCTTTTCCATCTTCACGTACTTCTGGTGGAATAAATGGTAGACCAAAATGAGCAAAGAATGCTTCTTCTGTTTCAAACGTCTTCACTTCACCTGTCTCTAAATTTTCCACACCGTACTCACTAATCTTTTCACCTTTATCTTTTGCAATTTGGCGCATTCTTACGTTATGATCTTTTGAACCTGTGAAATGATGAAGCGTTGTAATAAATTCTTCAGGTTTTACAAGACGGAAATCAATTGAAATATCATATTCATATTGAAGACGAACGGATACTTTTGTATCACCGCTCGCAATGACTTCAATCATATTATCAAATTGCAGTAAATGTTCACGTACTGCTACTGGATTTTCCGTTGCGATAATAAAATCTAAATCTTTTACCGTTTCGCGAACGCGGCGCAGGCTACCAGCGCGAGAGAATCGAACAATTTCCTGGACATTCGACAATTTCTTCTCTATTTCCCCGGCAATAGGTAAGACCATCGCAATCGGTAATCGCTCTGGACGAGAGCCTACTTGAGCGATTGCTTCTAATATTTTCTCTTCTGTTTTCTTACCGAATCCCGCAAGTGCCTGTACTTTATTTTCTTCACAAGCCTTTTGCAAAGTTTCCATATCAATAACGCCAAGCTCTTTGTACAACTTCGCTACTTTTTTACCACCAAGCCCTGGTAATTTTAATAACGGTAATAGACTGCTTGGCACTTCCTTTTCAAGCTCCTCTAATACTTCTGAAGTTCCAGCTTCAATATATTCTTGAATGACCGCTGCTGTTCCTTTTCCAATACCCGGAATCTTTGTGAAATCTTCAATTTCAGAAAGACTACGATCATCGCTTTCTAATGCTGCTGCGGCTTTACGAAATGCAGATATTTTAAATGGATTTTCGCCCTTAAGCTCCATAAAAAGGCCGATTGTCTCCAATAATTTAATCACTTGTTTTTTATTTACTTTCATTCTTTCCCCGCCTTTCTTTCATAGAAAAAAAACTTCTCTTTCCGAAAAAAGAGAAGTTATACTCTGCTACCTGGCTGCCATAGTTCCTTCACCTTTTCAGAAAGAATCGGTGTATCGTCTACAATTATTTTGCTAATTGATGATTTTTGCAGTGGCGTTTGTACCTGTTCAATCGGAAGAATAGTTCCAATAATAATTAAGACAAACAGAATAATATACACTTCTAAGAAACCAAGAAGTGCTCCAGCAAACGCATTTACCTGTTTTATAACTGGGATTTCTGTAAACATATTCAGCAAATTCCCAAGCAATGAAAGCGCGATTTTTGTAATAATAAATAATACAATGAACGCAATTGCTTGATAGAATACTGCTTCGATATTATTTGCATCAATCCATTCTGGCACAGATACGTTCTGATCGAATGGATACGGAATAAATTTCTCAAGTACTGGCGCTAAATCTTTGCAGTACCAGTATGCAACAAGGTATGCGATAATAAAGCTTGTTAACTTTACAAGTTGTAGGACAAACCCTCTTCTTAAGCCGAGGAAAAATCCCATAACAAGCAGTAATATGATAATAATATCAATCATGTTATTCCATTCCTTTTTTTGTCATACTTTCTTTTAGTTTCTCATGTTCTTCTTTTAATTTTATATAATCGTGTATGACGTTTACCGCCGTCAATACCGCTAGTCTACTCGTATCAAGCGAAGGATTCTTGGCATTGAGTTCGCGCATTTTATCATCCACAATCGCTGCTACCATGCGGATATGACTTGTACTTTCATCGCCAACAACTGAATATTGCTGACCATAGATTTCTACATTAATTCGACTTTTATTTCCCTTTTGTTGTGACAACTCACCGGCCTCCAATCACGTACAGAATCCTAAAGTTTATCATACCATGAACCATCATAATATGGAAACAGAAAGAACAATCCGATATGATAAAAATAACAATATTGAAAAAGGAGCGACTACTTTGTCAAATTCTATCGTAATCCAAACAAATCCTGCAATAATTGAGGATATGAAACAACAATATAAACAAGCAATTGCCCCAAAAGTTCCGCAAGGTGGTATCTTTATGGCGAAAGTTCCATCTTGTACAATTACGGCCTATAAATCAGGCAAAGTAATGTTTCAAGGTACTCGTGCAGAGGAAGAAGCTGCACGTTGGCAAAATGTTTCTCAAGTGCCGAAATCTTCTGGTAAAAAAACTACAAATTCGCACCGCTATGCCCCGCCCGCTTCCATTGGAACAATGTCTATAGCTGGATCTGATGAAGTGGGTACTGGAGATTACTTCGGACCGATGACAGTTGTTGCTGTATATGTAGACGCAAAGCAAATTCCATTATTGAAAGAACTTGGTGTAAAAGACTCTAAAAACTTAAATGATGCGCAAATTGCCGAAATTGCAAAACAGTTACTTAACGTTGTTCCTTATAGTTCTCTCGTTTTGCATAATGAAAAATATAACGAACTATTCGAAAAAGGAAACAATCAGGGGAAACTAAAAGCGCTCTTACACAATAAGGCTCTTACAAATTTACTAGCAAAGATTGCACCTACAAAACCAGAAGGCATCTTAATTGACCAATTCACGCAGCCTGATACATATTACAAATACTTAGCAAAACAAAAAGAAGTACAGCGTGAAAACGTGTATTTCGCAACTAAAGGTGAAAGTGTTCATTTAGCAGTTGCAGCAGCCTCTATTTTAGCTCGCTACTCATTCGTAAAGCAGTTTGATGAGCTCAGCAAAAAAGCCGGTATGCCACTTCCAAAAGGAGCGGGTAAGCAAGTTGATATCGCTGCAGTTAAATTAATTCAAAAGCTAGGAAAAGAACGGCTTCCTGAGTTTGTGAAACTTCACTTTGCAAATACAGAAAAAGCATTTCGTTTATTGAAAAAATAGCTATTTTTCAGTATCGACAATATATAAATGAACTAAACAAAATAAAAACATATAAATAAGAGTAGTCGACATGACTACTCTTATTTATATATGTTTAGCTTCGTTTTTGTCTCTTATTTGATGAAGATACTTTAAAAGAACCCGTTTCGTTTGTTGTAGTTCCTTGACCTTCGACTTGCGAGGAACCAAGACTTGCTCTAGAAGGATCTTTTTTTACTTTTCTGCCCATTTTATTCACCCCTTCGCGTTACTTTTTACTTAGAGGCAAGAAACTATACAGCATAACAATCAAAATATATACTGCCGATCCAATCCGTATAAAGTCACTCTTACACTTTCACTTCTATTAACGCTAATTTTACTTTCCTAAGAGATGAGTTTGCTCTTCACTAATATCCCATAGACGCTTTGCGGCATCCATATCCAATGCAACCTCAGATGGCCTTTCCACTTGCCCATTAGCATAATAATAACCACTATGATCGATAATGTCAGTTGTTTCTGCTAGCCATACTAAAGTTTCAGCCCCTTCCTCAGGTGTGCGAGAGAAAGGTTTCATTACTGCCATAGTTAAGCGAGCCGCGAGACCATTATCCTGGTTGAAATTCGTGGCTACAAGTCCTGGATCGAAGCAGGAAGCTATGACACCTGTCCCCTCTAGTCGCCGTGCCAACTCAGAGGTAAATAAGATGTTAGCTAATTTGGTTTGCCCATAACGCATCGTAGGACCCCCCATTAATTTCTTAACACCACGATAAAGTTTTTCTGCATCTAAATCATTAAAATCGATTCCTTTTTTAGCCATTTTGTGACCATGAGATGCGGTAGTGATAACGCGAGCGGGGGCACTTTCCTTTAAACGGCCAAGTAGCAAATTAGTAAGTAGGAATGGAGCTAAATGATTAACCGCCCAGGTCATCTCCAAGCCGTCCTCCGTAATTTGCCTTGTTTGAAATAAAGCACCAGCATTATTAACTAATATATCTATTCTAGGGCACTTCTCTAGAATGTCAGTAGCTACTTGATGTATTGACTTCTGAGAAGCCATATCAGCTAGAAATATATCTACCACTGCATTACCATTCGTTGAACCCTTAATTTGAGTCACAATATCATTTGCTTTCGCTTCGTTTCGTGCAATAATCCCTAGCTTTGCACCGCGTTCCGCAAGTACCTTAGCCGCCGCTAGCCCAATCCCACTTGTCGCTCCCGTGATGACTACATACTTGTCACGCACTGTCCACTCTGCACACCTATTAATTACCCCCATTTTCCCAAAACCCCTCTCCCAATTTCCATAAATGATTCATTCGTTTTACTATATATGAAATGGAAAGAGAACTATGAACAACATTTTTTATCCTAGCTCAAAATACTTGATAAGATTTCGAATCTACTTCCATCCTCTTCTAAATAAAAAAAGCGAGAGCAATTGCTCTCACTTTTTTGTTATATTAAAACTCCGAAGAACCTGGAGTTCTTGGGAATGGAATGACGTCACGAATGTTAGCCATGCCAGTGATGTACATTAGGAAGCGCTCGAAACCAAGGCCGAATCCAGCGTGTTTTGTACCGCCGTATTTTCTAAGTTCTAAGTACCACCAGTAGTCTTCTTCGTTCATGCCTAATTCTTTAATTCTGTCTGTTAAAACATCCATTCTTTCTTCACGTTGACTTCCACCGATTAATTCGCCGATGCCAGGAACGAGAAGGTCGGTAGCAGCTACTGTTTTTCCATCTTCGTTCAAGCGCATGTAGAATGCTTTAATGTCTTTCGGATAATCAGTTACGAATACAGGGCGTTTAAAGATTTCTTCTGATAAGTATCTTTCGTGCTCTGTTTGTAAGTCAATGCCCCATTCTACTGGGTATTTGAAGTCAGCACCTGATTCTTGAAGTACTTTAATTGCTTCTGTGTATGTGATGCGGCCAAAGTCAGAGTTGATTACGTTGTTCATGCGCTCAAGAACTGTTTTATCAACAAAGCTGTTGAAGAATTCCATTTCTTCTGGTGCATGCTCTAATACGTATTTCATTGCATATTTCAGCATATCTTCTGTAAGGTTCATTACATCACCTAATTCAGCGAATGCAATCTCAGGCTCAACCATCCAGAACTCAGCTGCATGACGAGTTGTGTTTGAGTTTTCAGCACGGAATGTAGGTCCGAATGTGTATACATCACGGAACGCTAATGCATAAGCTTCAGCATTCAGCTGTCCACTTACCGTTAAGTTTGTTTCTTTACCGAAGAAGTCTTTTGATTCGTCAACTTGTCCGTCTTCACCTTTAGGTACATTGTTTAAATCTTGCGTTGTTACGCGGAACATTTCGCCTGCACCTTCTGTATCACTACCCGTGATAATTGGTGTATGAACGTGTACGAATCCACGCTCTTGGAAGAATTGGTGAATCGCAAACGCTGCGATAGAACGCACGCGGAACGTTGCAGAGAATGCATTTGTTCTTGGACGTAAGTGAGCGATTGTACGTAAGTATTCAAACGTGTGACGCTTCTTTTGAAGTGGGTAATCAGAATCTGATAAGCCCTCGATATCAATTTTTTCTGCTTTAATTTCAAATGGTTGCTTTGCTCCAGGTGTTGCAATTACTTTACCCTCTACTTTAACTGAAGAGCTAAGTGGAAGTTTCGCAATTTCTTTGAAGTTATCTAATTCTGTATCGAAAACGATTTGAACGCTTTTGAAGAAGCTACCGTCGTTTAATTCGATGAAACCAAATGCTTTTGAATCACGTAAGTTACGAATCCACCCTGATACTTGTACTGTTTGACCTGCGTATTTATCTGTATCTCTATACAGACTTTTTACTAATGTGTTTTCCATAGTGAAATTCTCCTTTTCTGATATATTTGAATACAAAAAAACCTTTCATCCATAAAGGGACGAAAGGTTAAACTTCGCGGTACCACCCAATTTGTCATAAAGACCAACTTTAACTCGTATGTATTTACATACTTCCCGGTTTGTAACAGGCCGGATTCCCGTCTAAGTCTACTCTTGAATACAAGTTTCAATTTCGGTTAGCAACTCCAAGGTGTTCTTCACATATACCGCCTCATCAGGCTCTCACCGTCCCTGACTCGCTTTGGATTATAGTATATACTACTTTTCCTTATCATCGTTTTTCGTTTTGTTAAACTAAAATTAATGTACTACATTCGAGGGAAAGATGCAAGGCATCCTGTTGATAAAGTGAACCTTGCCACTCTCTCCATTCTTCGGTTATGTCTTCTTCTACTTCTACAATAAATTCATATAATTCTTCTCTTTCTAATGTCTCAATGAAAAAATCGTATTGTTCATTTAACTCATTTAAACTAACTACGACTTTTTCTACACACTCAGGCAAAAATAAACCAGATGCTTTTCAGCATCTGGTTTATTTTTGTTAACTTGATAGCTATGCCCCTTAAGGATTTTTTATGCTGCAGGTTCCGTTGGAGCTGGTTGAACAGGAGTTACTTTCCCGCCACTCATGGATTGATTCATAAATTCACCAATCATTTTTTGTAACTCATCCATTGGAACAATGTTCTTTTCAGAAGTATCGAATGTGAATTTGATTGGTTTATCGATCGATTTGATATCAGATTTAATATTCATATCAAATTTAATTGTTTCTTTTTCGTTCTCAGGATTTTTTGCTTCGACATGAATTGCTGCATCCTGTTTTTTAATTGTTTTTCCATCCATTGTATAAATTAAAGAAATAGAAGATTTATCAAGATTTGCATCTTTCAATTCTTTCTTAAAGTCTGCAATTTCTTGTTTTGTTCCAGTGAAGTTTTTCATTGTAGAAATTTCATCAAATAGCTTTTCAATCACTGTTTTTAAATCTTTACCTGTTAATTTCACAGTGTATACATCTTTTTCGTTTGTAAATTTGTCTTCAGGAAGCGCTTTGATTGCATCTAATAACGATTTTTGTACTTTCTCTTGGATTTTCGCAGATTCTTTTGTATCTACTTCTCCTAAATCTTTCATATCCATTTTGATAACTTTTCCTTCTAGAGTAGAAAAACTATCACCAGGAACGCCAGCTAATTGTAATAGTGATTTTACATTATTCGCTTTTACATATAAAGCCTCTTTCCCTTCATCCATAAACATTGGAATCGATATATCCATTTTCATTGCATCTGTTTTAACCTTTGCACCAATTGTTACTTCGTCTTTTTTTGCATCTTTATCTGTTTTTGAATCAACTGTAACTGATATGTTTTTTAACATATCCATTGCCACTTTATCTTCTCTTTTCATATCTTTCGCATTAGAATCGAATTTAAAAGAAATTGAACTGCTTGATTCCATTTGCTTTGCGTTTAAAATGCTTTCTGTTGAAGAAACAACTGTTTCTTTTGCAGATTTTCCACACGCAGATAAAGCGAAAAGACTTAAACTTGCCGCAACAACTAATCCCATTTTCCCAAACTTCATAAAACCACCCCTTCAATTCATTAACATATCTATCATAACATGGAAAATAAAAAGTTGGGATATTCAAATGAAAAAATGTAACTATTTAGCTATCCTCTTGATTTGAGAGTTTCGTATTTTCTGTACCTTTTAGGTTTACCTTCTTTTTTCCTGTTAACACTTAAATTATTAGTGATGGGGAAGTTGAAACATAGTAGAGTCTAGGATTCGAATTCGTTTGAAATCCTCTCCTATCGATGGAGTTGAACAAATATTTTGATGAAATAACCTCGCGAAAGATTCTGTTTCAACTGTTTTACTTAAAAAGACACATAAAGAAACGATATCCTGCGCTTTACATTTTCTTTTATGTCGAATCATTCCTGCCCTATGTGCAAATGATTCTAAAAATGAAAGTGAGAATGTATTCTTTAATTCCTGAATTAATAATTGTAATTCTTCCATAAAAACAGCTACCCTTTCATNNATGAAAGGGTAGCTGTTTTTGGTAAAAATTATACATAACTTTAACTTGATGGCTATGAGCCACAAGGCTGCTTTTTTACTTACGTAACTCCGCACCAAATTTCTCTTCTACCGCTGTTAATACATGGTTATGTGCTTCTGTTACTTCTTCGTCTGTTAATGTACGTTCTGGATCAAAGTAGTTCATAGAGAATGCAAGTGATTTCTTGCCTTCTTCCATTTTTTCACCTTCGTATAAGTCGAATAGTGTTACTTCTTTTAGAAGTTCTCCGCCTACTTCCGCAATTACTTGCTTCATTTCGCCAGCTTTTACTTCCTTAGCCACTACAACCGCCATATCACGTGTCATAGATGGGAAACGTGGAATTGCTGAGTAGTAAGTTTCTTCTACGTCTGCACCGAATACTTTTACAAGAGATAATTCAAATACGAATGTATCTTTCACATCTAATTGTTTTTGCGTTTCTGGGTGTAATTGACCGATGAAACCAATCACTTCTCCATCTAGTAAGATATCAGCTGTACGTCCTGGGTGCATGCCTTCACGTTTTGCAGGAGCATATGTGATGCTGCTTGCAACGCCAAGTACGTCGAATAATCCTTCTAACACACCTTTTGCAACGAAGAAGTCTACAACTTTCTTCTCACCTTGCCATGCATGATGAAGAGCAAGACCTGTCATAACACCAGCAAGATGTTGTTCTTCTTTCGGAAGCTCGCCTTCTGCTGTTGGTAAGAAAATAGAACCTACTTCATATAATGCAACACTGTCATTTTTACGAGCGTTATTATATGAAACTGCTTCTAACAATTGTGGTACTAAGCTTAAACGAAGTTGACTGCGCTCTTCACTCATTGGAAGTGCAAGATTTACAGGAGATTGTTCGTTTGGCTCAACCATATATTGTTTCGCTTTATCGGCACTTGTTAATGAATACGTAATTGCTTCATATAAACCAGCACCTTCTAAGTAACGACGTGCTTTACGACGTTTTGTTTGTGCTACTGTTAATTTACCACGTGTCATTGTACCAGTTGGTAATGTAACTGGAATATGATCATAACCGTACAGACGACCTACTTCTTCTACTAAGTCTTCTGCAATTGTAATATCAGGGCGACGTACTGGTACGTTCACATGGAATGTTCCTTCTACTTCTGTAAATGGGAACTTCAAGTTTGTAAAGATTGTACCCATTTCACTAGCAGTGATTTCTGTTCCTAATACACGGTTTACTTTTTCAGTTGTAACTGATACCGTACGTTCTTGCACTTGTAAGTTATCAACTTCTACTACACCTTCAAGCGCTTCGCCACTAGCATATTTCGCCATTAAAGCTGCTGCATGTTGAATTGCTTCAAATGTACGTGTTGGATCGATTCCTTTTTCGAAACGTGCACTTGATTCACTACGTAGACCTAAATCTTTTGATGTACGGCGCACTGTTTGACCTGCAAAGTATGCAGACTCAATTAGAACGTTTACTGTATCATTTGTAACCTCAGAATCAGCTCCACCCATTACACCAGCAACAGCTAAAGCTTTTTCACCATTTGTAATAACAAGGTGGTGGTTCTGTAATATACGCTCTTGATCATCTAATGTTTGAATCTTTTCGCTTTCTTTCGCAAGACGAACAACGATTTCTTTTGAACCTAATTTATCATAGTCAAACGCGTGTAATGGTTGACCGTATTCCATTAAAATGTAGTTTGTAATATCAACTACATTACTAATTGGACGAATGCCAGCTGCCATAAGGCGAGTTTGCATCCACATTGGTGATGGACCAATCTTTACGTTCTTAACCATTTTCGCAATGTATAATGGATTTTCTTCTTTCGCTTCTACACTTACAGAAATGTAATCAGCTGTTTTTTCAGTTGATTCTTGTAAGTTGATAGCTGGAAGTTTCACTTCACGGCCATAAATAGCAGCCACTTCATATGCAACACCTAACATATTTAAGCAATCAGCACGGTTTGGCGTTAAACCAAGTTCTAATACTTCATCATGTAAGTTTAAGATTTCAAGTGCATCTGCGCCAACTTCAGCGTCACTTGGGAAGATGAAGATACCGTCTGCATATTCTTTCGCAACTAGTTTCCCGTCAATGCCAAGTTCTTGCAATGCACAAACCATACCGTGAGAAGCTTCACCGCGTAGTTTTGCCTTTTTAATTTTGAAGTTACCAGGAAGAACAGCGCCAACTTTTGCAACTGGTACTTTTAAACCTTTTGCAATGTTAGGAGCACCGCAAATGATTTGTACTGGCTCTTCTTCACCGATGTCAATAAGACATTTGCTTAACTTATCAGCTTCTGGGTGCTTTTCACATTCTAATACGTGACCAACTACAACACCTTTTACACCTTTATTTAATACTTCAACGCCTTCTACTTCAATACCACTTTTCGTGATTTTGTCTGCTAGTTCTTGTGCTGTTACATCTTTAATATCTACATACTCTTGTAACCAACGATATGATACGAACATATTTATCCTCTCCTTCCCTTACGCTCGTTTGAATTGTTGTAAGAAACGTACATCGTTTGTATAGAAATGACGAATGTCATCAACGCCGTATTTTAACATTGCGATACGCTCTGCACCCATACCGAATGCGAATCCTTGATATTCTTTTGAATCATAGCCAGCCATTTCAAGCACGTTTGGATGAACCATACCTGCACCTAAAATTTCAATCCAGCCAGTTCCCTTACAAGTGCCGCAACCTTTACCATGACACATCATACAAGAAATATCCATCTCAACAGATGGTTCTGTGAACGGGAAGAAACTTGGACGAAGACGAATTTCACGATCTTCACCGAACATCTTTTTCACAAATACTTGCAGTGTACCTTTTAAATCACTCATACGAATATTTTTATCAATTACAAGACCTTCAATTTGCATGAACTGATGAGAATGCGTCGCATCATCATCATCGCGGCGATACACTTTACCAGGGCAAATAATTTTAATTGGACCTTTTTCTGTATTGTTTTCCATCGTTCTTGCTTGCACAGAAGATGTATGTGTACGTAGTAACGTTTCTTCTGTAATGTAGAATGTATCTTGCATATCACGAGCTGGGTGATCTTTCGGTAAGTTTAATGCTTCGAAATTGTAGTAATCTTTCTCTACTTCTGTTCCTTCTGCTACTTCATAACCCATACCGATAAATACATCTTCAATTTGTTCAACAACAGCTGTTAATGGATGATGACAACCTGTTTCTACAGGACGACCTGGTAATGTAACATCAATTGTTTCAGATGCTAATTTTGCTTCAATTACTGCTTTTTCTAAGTGGTTAATTTTGTCTTCTAAACGTGTTTGAATTGCTTCACGCACTTCATTTACTAATGCTCCCATACGTGGACGCTCTTCTGGAGATAATTTCCCCATGCCGCGTAATACTTCTGTAATTGGACCTTTTTTTCCTAAATACGCTACGCGTACATCATTTAAGCCCTTTAGCTCTTTCGCTTCTTCAATCAGCTCTAACGCTTTTTGCTTTAGCTCTTTTAAACGTGCTTCCATTTGGAACCCTCCTAATGTTAAAAATAAAAAAACCTCGCTCCCAAAAAGGGACGAGGTAAATTCGCGGTACCACCCTAAATTGACAGAACAAGTCTGCCCACTTAATTGTTATAACGGTCAGCTTTGACCGGAACGCCTTTACATATCAATGGTCCTGGCGTCAACTCCAGAGGTGAATTCACTTCCGTCTACCATAAGAATGCTTTCAGTCTACGGCACTCTCTCCCTATATGGCGATTTTGCAAGCTACTCTTCTCTATCAACGTTTTTCATTATTTTACTTTTATTATATGTTCATCATGAACATGTACTTCAATTTATTATAAGAAGTTTTTTATCGATTCGCAACCGGGCTTTGTAAATAATACGTTAAAATCCCCGCAGCAACCGCAACATTTAATGATTCTGCCCCGCCGTAAATTGGAATATACAAGTTTTGATCACATTTTGTAAGAATTTCTTGGCGTACACCATTTCCTTCGTTTCCTACAATTAATGCAAAACTTCCTGTCGGTGTCACTTCTCCATAAGGAACTCCATTTTCCAGAGCTGTTCCGTATACAGGAACATTCTTCTCTTTTAGCTTATCTATCCATTCTTCTAAGTTTCCTTTTACAATCGGTAAATGGAAAATAGAACCTTGTGTAGAACGAAGCACTTTACTATTATAGGCATCCACACAGCCTTCTCCAAGTACAACGGCATGAATACCAGCTGCATCTGCTGTACGAATAATCGTTCCTAAATTACCTGGGTCTTGCAAGCTATCTAATAATAGAAATTTCCCATCTGTAAGATCTACTTCTTTCTCATGCTTCTCACAAACCGCAAATACACCTTGTGTCGTTTCTGTCTCGCGAAGTACCTTTACAATCGCTTCAGGTACAATATACATTTCAACGTCAGTAACCGTCCAATCTTTCGGAAGGTCTGTTTGATCTGAAACAATAAGTTCTGTAATAATTCCTGCCTTTAAAGCTTCCTCCACTAAGTGGAATCCTTCTACAAAGAATAACCCTTTTTTATCGCGCTCTTTTTTCGTCTGCAGCTTTTTCCACTGCTTTACACGCGGATTTTGTACTGAATCAATGTTTTTCATTCTATGTATTCCCTCTCTTCTTGTCTTCTCATTATAGCCTATTTTTCATACATATTTACATAAAAAAGAACAAAAACTAACGTCAGTTTCAATTCAGAAGAAGAGGTGAAAAGAATGAACTTTAATCTACGCGGTGCCGTATTAGCAAACGTTGCAGGAAATACGCAAGGCGAGTTACAAGAGACAATTGTAGAAGCAATTCAAAGTGGTGAAGAAAAAATGCTTCCAGGTCTTGGGGTTTTATTTGAAGTCATTTGGCAAAATGCTGACGAAAATGGAAAACATGAGATGTTAGAAACACTTGAGCAAGGATTAAAAAAATAAGCAGTAGGAAGTCACCTTAGCATCATCTAAGGTGACTTTTATGTTCACAATAAATTCTCCTCTCCTAAACATTTCTACTTTACTAACATAACGTGATGGAGTACAATGTTCAAAATACATTTAAACCTATCGATTTTCTTTATATACATCAATAGATAAAAGGAGTGAATGTTTTATGCACCGTATTACGCTTGAACAAATTTTCAAACATCATATTACACAAAAATACGTAAACCGTTCTGGAATGGTCCATGCGATTGCCGTCGCTTACCATGCGTTTCACTTAGCCAAAAAGCACCACGCCTCAGTCGATGCGGCAACAAAGGCTGGTTTTCTTCATGACATAGGACATCATACATGGTACACAGGCGGAGAATGGGACTATGAATTGTATAAAAAGAATGATATACATGCGATTAAAGGAGCAGAAAGAGCTCATAAATTATTAATCCGATTAGGGGAACACCCGAAGCAAGCAAAGGAAATTTCTGTTGCTATTCTCCTGCATACCGATTCTTTTCTAGTAGAACAAACAATTGAAAGAACACCTCTACAAAATATTATTAAGTGGGCGGACGAAGCAGATGAAGAGCCAGGCGGAGCGCATCACTACCGGACAATTTCTTATGAAAAAGCATTGAAAGCAATTCAGCAATTAGACAAAATGGTAGATCGCGAATTACAAACTCAACAATCGACATCCTCTGCTCATATTACTGTAAATAAAAGAGGTGAACACATTTGTTAATCAAAGTGAATGAACTCACAAAAGAGGTATCACTACGTGGCGATACCTCTTTTTATTATTTTATATCTCCTTTCTCATACACCCTACACTTATTCATTCGTTTTCTCATTATCTATTTCTATCAAAATTTATATATTTCTTACTAATATTTAACTCAACACTTATATATATGTAATATTCAGAAATGACAGTTTTATATTATGTGTGTATAATCATATATATAAATAAAAGAGAGGATTCGATATATGCAATCAACAACACAGCTTACGTACAATCAGCAATACTCCATGTCATGGGGACAATTTATTGGGTCTTTTTTGTTTGCTTTCTATGGGACAAGGCTCATATCCGAACTTTTCATAGGCCTTCCAGTTCTTATTTATTCCGAAGGGGTTACTGATCAAAAACAAATCACCTTAATCACATCCATTCAAGATACCGGAAACTCATTATTACTATTAGGAATTTTATTGTTATTTATTTACAAATACGAACCGCTAAGAAACTTGATTGTTCCAGCGATTAACTTCAAAGCACTCAAAAAGGTTAGTACATATATATACTTATTTCTTTTCTTTGGACTAAGTATTGTTATTAATTCATTTATACTTATGCACCTATTTCCTGATGCAACAAAGGAACAATCCTCCGCTTTAAATTTGGAGGTGTTAAAACAGTATAAACTCTTATTACTGCTAGGAAGTGCTGTATTTATCCCCATTTTCGAAGAGCTCATCTGCCGCGGCATTATCCTTCATTTCTTTCAGCAGCGTTTCCCATTTTGGGTAGCTGCAATCGGCTCTAGTTTCCTCTTTGGAATAGGCCATACATATTCATTAGGTGTTATGGTTACTACATTCATTATGGGACTATTCATGGCTGTTTTATGTAAGAAGACGAATTCAATCATTCCAGCTATTTTGTTTCATATGATGAACAATACACTGGCACTTTTATAAAGAAACGGTATCGCTGCTCAGCGATACCTCTTTTGTTATTTTACAACAAGTTCAAACACCTCATCTTTTAACACTTTTCGACAATCTATTTTCTGCCTGTTCTTGTATTACACTGCATTTACATGAGTTAAGAAATGCCATGATAAAAAGCCCAATCTCTCAATTTAAACGCTGAGAAATTGGACGGTTTCGTTACTCTATATATGATATACGCATCAATTATAAAATAATAGAAAATAGACAACTGGTATTAAGCAATTCAATCATCATATCCCTAAAATTTATTCATTCTTAAGTATAGGAACCCAAAGCTCACTATTTGGCTCTCTATCAGGTGCTAAATAATTTTCAATGCAAGGAAAGTCTGCCAATTCGTATCCTGAAGTAGGTAACCATTCCGTGTATAGACGCTCCCAAGCAGCAGCAACATTTGGAAAAACAACCCATGTACTTTTCGGCATCACTATTTTCTCCATATCGCCAGTGAATTCCCCCTTATAACGACATCCCATAAAATAATCAAATTCTTCATCTGTAATGGCGGCTTGTTTTCCACATACACCTAAAATCCCTTCTAATTTGCATTGTGGATTTTCCCATGACATGTCTACGAGTCGTTGCAGTAATCCATTCTTATTCGCTTCTTCCCATAATGTAGGAATTATATTGGAAGCATTCTTTGTAACGACTTTTTGTTTCACTCCTACGATCTCAATCTCAAAATCTAGCACTTCAATTCTATAATCCATTTCTACATCCCCTTTAATCGTAATTTGAAAGGAAATTCTCGGAAAGGCCTTTAATTCGATCCCGTTACTACGCGCCTCTGTCGGAGTGACCCCATGAAGACTCTTAAAAGCGCGACTAAAAGCATCTGGAGAATCATACCCATACTTAAGTGCAAGATCAATGATGCGAACAACTGTGTTATTTTGCAGTTCAAATGCCGCCTGCGATAGACGTCTCCGCCTGATATATTCTGATAAAGTTAAACCTGTTATAGATGAAAACATCCTTGGAAAATGATACTCAGAGCAGCAAGCCAACTTTGCTACTTCTTTAGCATTTATTTCACTTGATAAATTTTGTTCGATATAATTCATTGCCCTATTGATTCTGTCTAACCAATCCAAATTTCATCATTCCCTTCAAATACATTGTGGATGAAGCAGAAATATATTTCCCGATTTTTTAGAGTTAAATTAAGTCGGATCATTCTATTAAAAATTTGTATGTAAAAATATATTTTTAGTTTATCATTTGACTTCAATAGATTTACAGCCATTTTTCAGTTTATTTTTTCGTTTTAGGGAACACGTAATTTCTTCAGCTAATACGTATAGGGGATTTAATTTTTCTTACATTGATGGGCATATGTCCATGCCCATGCAACGAAAAAAAGCAGAGAAAATTAATTCTCTGCTTTTCGATTTGGTTTATTTCCTGATGGTAAGAATAGTGATAACACCCAGGCAATACCCGCTAATATTGTTGCGATTAAGAAAGCGTCATTAATGCCGTTAATCGCAGACAACTTCGAAATTTGTCCAAATAATAGTTGCGAGCTCATCGCATCTCCTGCTTGTGCTGATCCAGCCACGGATGCTAAGCTCTGTCCCATTCCATGTACTTTATCAACTAAAATTGGATTTGTTTTTGTTATCATATTTCCGTAATCTGCAACGTGATTCGTTGTTTGTTGCGTCATAATTGTAATTAAGATTGCTGTACCAATTGAACCCGCTACTTGTCTTGATGTATTTTGCGTTGCTGTACCGTGAGAAATTAATTTCATCGGCAGTGCGTTCATACCCGCTGTCATAATCGGCATCATAATGAATGACATACCAATTGAACGTATAATATAATCCATCATAATAACGCTATATGGTGTATCCATCGATAACTTTGTAAATTCATATGTCGCGAATGTCGTAATCGCTAATCCAACAATCGCCAGGGGACGAATGCCGTATTTATCAAATAACTTCCCTGCAACTGGTCCCATAATCCCCATAATTAATGATCCTGGAAGAAGTAATAAACCCGATTCGATTGGCGTAAAGCCACGAATGTTTTGCAAGTAGACTGGAAGTAATAACATACCTCCGAATAGTGCCATCGTTACGATTGCATTAATTAATAATGTGAAAGTGAATGTTGGATATTTAAACACTTGTAAATCAAGCATCTTATTATCCGTTGTCATCTCTCTCCAAATAAATACCACTATACCAATGACACCGATAATAAGTGAAATAACAACTTCTGCACTGCTCCAGCTGTTATTTCCAGCTTCACTGAATCCATACAGTAAGCTACCCAGCCCGATACTTGAACTAATAACACCAAATACATCTAGCTTCGTTTTAGAAACTGGCTGAGCTAATGTAAAGAATTTTAAAGATAGGAATGTAATGATTAAACCAATGGCAAACATCGCATAGAACATTAAGTTCCAGCTATAATTTTCAATCACCCAACCTGTTACAGTTGGTCCGATAGCTGGTGCTAAAATCATTGCCACTCCAAGTAATCCCATCGCGGCTCCACGTTTATGAGGCGGGAATAGCGTCATGAAAATGTTCATACCAACTGGCATTAAAATCCCTGCACCCACTGCTTGGATTACGCGTCCGGTCATCATCATTGTGAAGTTTCCAGATGTAGCGCAAATGATAGATCCTACCGTAAAGAACAACATCGCTGCTACAAATAGCTTGCGATACGTGAACCGAGAAACTAAAAATGCACTAATTGGCACTAAAATCCCGTTCACAAGCATAAATCCTGTGATTAACCACTGAGCTGTTGAAGTTGATACATTGAACTCATTCATTAATGGAGGCAATGCAACATTAATGATCGTTTGATTTAAAATAGACACGAACATACCAAGAATTAATACCGCTACCACTGCTTTTACATTAACATCTGCTATCGGCATTTGCTGTTTCGCTCTTTCTTGCTTTGGTGCTTCTTGTTTCGATGCTTCTAATTCGACTACATTAGAAGGTTCTTGCTCTAATTGCTTTGTTTCTATCTTATTTACGGCTGGGACTT
Source organism: Bacillus cereus (assembly GCF_002584535.1). Classification (GTDB taxonomy): domain Bacteria; phylum Bacillota; class Bacilli; order Bacillales; family Bacillaceae_G; genus Bacillus_A; species Bacillus_A arachidis. Next base: position 112,585 of record NZ_NUOT01000044.1, on the reverse strand, counting down.
GTTCTTCTCCCACGTTCGGTTTTTTCTTTCTTAAAAGACGATTTACAAGGAAGAAGACGATGATACAAAATACTGCATATCCTACAATTAAACCTGAGGACATTTTATCTTCCCCCCTTACTTATGAATACGAACTGTCACATTCATTCCAGGAACAATATTAACTGATTTGCTATGATCTAATGAAACTTTAACTGGTACAACTTGTGTTACTTTTGTATAGTTCGCTGTTGCGTTACTTGATGGAAGCATAGAGAATGTATTTGCTGTTGTTAATCCAACTTGCTCTACTTTTCCTGTTAATGTTGTATCAGGATATGCGTCTACATACACATCCACTTCTTGACCTTTTTGCACATCATCAATATCTGTTTCCTCAATATTTGCTGTTACCCATAAATCATTCATATCGTATGCATAGGCAATTGGACTACCTGCCCCAACAAACGCATTTGTCGTTGCATTTGATTGAACAACTGTTGCATTTTTTGGAATTGTTACATCTACCGTTTGCTCACCATTTGGACCCGCTACAGAAACAGCACCTAATTTATCGTTTTCATTGTAATTCTTACCTACTTCAGCTTTCCATTCTGTTAACTTACCTGCTACTGGCGATGCAATCGGGATTACTTTGCCATCGATCTTTGCATTATCTGTTTTTAAATAGTTTTCCGCTTGGTTGTAATAGTAATAAGCGCCAATACCGCCGCCAACTAATACAATTAATGTGATGATGTTGATAATCACCATTCTTCGAAACTGATTCATTGCATTCCTCTCCTTATATCGAATATAATTTTTTCCTAAACTATTTTTACTCCTTTTGTTTATACTGTTTAATTGTTAATTATATTAACAATTAAACAAAAAAAGCACACCTTTCGCTATGCAAAACAATCCTTTGTTTGCATGCTTGCGGTGCTGTTTTCTAAAGGAATATCGTTTATAATTATAAATAATTATTTTGAATCTACAACCGACAATTTGAGCATATATGTTGGTTATCCAACATTTCACTATCTATTTGTTGTTTAAGTGGTTAAAATTCAGCAAGGAGAAATAAAATGTCTATTAAAAATACAAACGATCCACGTGTGAAACGAACGAGACAATTAATACAGGATGCTTTTGTCGCTTTAGTAGGCGAAAAAGGATTTGAAAATGTAACAGTTCAGCATATTGCTGAACGTGCTCCTGTCAATCGCGCTACCTTTTATAGCCATTATCATGACAAATATGACTTATTAGATAAAAGTATCGAGGAAATGTTAGTAAAGCTTACCGAAATAATTAGGCCCAAAAGGCATAATAAGGAAGATTTTCAGCTTATATTTAACTCCCCTCATCCAACTTTTCTAGCCCTATTTGAGCACATCGCTGAAAATGCTACCTTTTATAACGTCATGCTTGGTGAAAAAGCAGCAGGAAACTTTTTTTATAAAATGATGAAAACAATTCAAACACATTTAACGTTAAGCTTATCCATTTCACAGCCAAATGATGAAGAACTCATGATCCCACGCGATATTCTGATTAGTTATGTAACAGGAGCTCATCTTGGAATGATTATATCATGGCTAAAAAAAGGTATGATTTACTCGCCGCACTTTATGGCAATGCAACTAACAAGGTTAATTATTTTAGGAGCCCACGCTGCCGCTGGATTAGAAAAACCTTTTGAAATATAAAAAAGCGAAGAGATGTCTTCGCTTTTTTTATTAGTTAAATGTAATATTATGTACAGTCTCTTTATCAAGACGTTTGATAACTTCTACAATTAACTTCACTGCATTCTCATAATCATCACGATGTAACATTGCTGCGTGAGAATGAATATAACGAGTTGCAATCGTAATTGCCATAGATGGAATACCATTGACTGAAACATGAATTGCACCTGCGTCAGTCCCGCCACCAGCTACAGAATCATATTGATAAGGAATGTCTAATTCATCCGCCACATCAACTACGAAATTGCGAAGCCCAGTATGTCCAATGACTGATGCATCATATAAAATGATTTGTGGTCCGTCACCCATTTTACTTTGCGCTTCTTTCTCTGTTACTCCTGGTGTATCACCAGCAATACCAACATCTACCGCAAATGCGATATCTGGTTTAATATAATGTGCAGATGTTTTCGCACCGCGAAGACCTACTTCTTCTTGAACAGTTCCAACACCGTATACAACGTTTGGATGCTTTTCATCTTTTAATTGTTTTAACACATCAATTGCAATTGCACAACCAATGCGGTTATCCCATGCTTTTGCAAGCAGCATCTTTTCATTTTTCATCACTTGGAATTCAAAGTATGGTACAACTTGATCTCCTGGTCGTACGCCCCATTCCATTGCTTCTTCTTTGCTAGAAGCACCAATATCAATGAACATATCTTTAATTTCAACTGGTTTTTTACGAGCTTCCGCTGGTAAAATGTGCGGTGGTTTTGAACCAATCACACCTGTCACATCACCTTTACGCGTTACGATTGTTACACGCTGCGCAAGCATAACTTGTGACCACCAGCCACCAACTGTTTGAAAACGAAGGAAACCTTTGTCATCAATTTGCGTAATCATGAAACCAACTTCATCTAAGTGACCAGCTACCATAATTTTCGGACCGTTTTCTTCCCCAACTTTTTTCGCAACTAAACTTCCTAAATTATCTGTAGAAAGTTCATCTGCAAACGGTTCGATATACTTTTTCATTACTTCACGTGGTTCGCGTTCATTCCCTGCGATCCCACGTGCATCTGTTAATTCTTTTAACATTGTCAATGTCGCGTCTAATTTTGTCATTACCAATACCCTCCTTTTTCTTCAATAAATTAATTATACAATAATTAAATCGAAATATTCAAAAATCAAATCAATATCCTTGTGTTTGGCGCTGATGATTTACTTCGTTCTTATCTAAATATGCTTTTTCAATTTCTTCTTGTCCAAAATCAAGAGCTTGTCCAAGGCGAAGATAGCTTGTAAATAGTTCAATATAATTTGTAATAGATGGTTGGTCCGTAAAACGAATCACTTTTGCATATGTGTCTAAGAAAATTTCAACTTGTGTTTTGTTCGTTTGTGCACATTTATAAAACAAGAAGTTTTTATCAATTCCTAAGTCAATTCCAATCGATAAAATAAAGTGCAAACCATCTACATATTCTTCAAGTATAACTTCACGCTCAGCTGCTGGCTTGGTGCTCCAATATTTAAAACAACGTGTTTCATTTGCAAGTTCTCCAATTTCAACAAGAAGTGCTAACATCTTTTCCTTTAATAGCTTCTTCGGTTGTAAGTCATGCCCTTTTACAATACGATCATCTAATTCTTTTTGTAATTTAAATAGTTGTAGTAAGTCCATTCTATTCCTCCTCCAACATCGCATAAAACAATGTTGTTTCATCTCATATTTATTGTAAGCTAAAAAATCCTACCCCTTACTATCTAATTAGCTTCCTATCCCTTTATGAAATAGCTTGTCCCTAAATCATCTAAACATTATCTACATATGATGAAACTTCCATATCATCTTTCCATTATAACAGTGTCATTTCCACTAGGAAAGATTCCTTTCTTTATAATAAAAACTACAGTAAAAAAGCCAGAGGAATCTCCTCTGACTTTTTTACTGTATGTTCTACTATATTCTTCTATGTTGTTACAACTTTCATACTGATTTTCTCATATTAAGCATAACACGTCCGTTAATTTTCCTTTCCTTCATGTAAACGCCTCTCGTTATAGGTACAAAAAGTTCTTACAAATTCATATTAATACAATAGAAGAAAAGAAAACGATTCTAATTATGGAATGATTAAAAATAAAAAAACCTTAGAAGAAAATCTTCTAAGGTTTTTAAACAATTATTTTAAGTTGCTTTTTGCAACTGTTGCTAATTCAGCGAAAGCTTTTTCGTCATGAACAGCTAAGTCAGCAAGCATCTTGCGGTTAACTTCGATACCAGCAAGTTTTAAACCGTGCATTAAACGGCTATAAGAAAGACCATTCATGCGAGCAGCTGCGTTAATACGAGTGATCCATAATTTACGGAAGTCACGTTTCTTTTGACGACGGTCACGGAACGCATATAATAAAGACTTCATTACTTGTTGGTTAGCAACTTTGAATAAAGTATTTTTAGAACCGTAGTAACCTTTCGCTAGTTTAATCATTTTTTTACGACGTTTACGAGTAACTGTACCACCTTTTACTCTTGGCATAATATTACCTCCTAGTGTGTTCTATATATCAACCGAACTTATTTTAAGTTGTCAAGCATTTGACGAATACGTTTGTAGTCACCAGCGCTTACTAGACCAGCTTTACGTAGTTTACGTTTAGCTTTTGTAGATTTGTTAGCGAATAAATGGCTAGTATAAGCGTGGTCACGCTTAAGTTTACCAGATCCAGTTTTTTTGAAACGCTTTGCAGCGCCGCGATGAGTTTTTTGTTTAGGCATAGGTATTTCCTCCTCTATCTATTACTTATCGTTTTTCGGTGCTAAAACTAAGAACATACTACGTCCTTCCATTTTAGGCTTAGATTCAATTGTACTAACTTCAGCACAAGCTTCTGAGAAGCGATCTAAGACACGTTGACCGATTTCTTTATGAGTAATGGCACGTCCTTTAAAGCGAATTGACGCTTTAACCTTGTCGCCTTTCTCTAAAAACTTGATAGCATTACGAAGTTTTGTGTTAAAGTCGTGTTCATCAATTGTTGGACTTAAACGAACTTCTTTCATGCTAATTACTTTTTGATTTTTGCGCTGTTCTTTTTCTTTCTTTTGTTGCTCAAAGCGGAATTTACCGTAGTCCATAATGCGGCATACTGGCGGTTTCGCATTTGGAGCAACCAATACTAAATCAAGATTAAGATTTGCAGCTAAGTCTAAAGCGTCATTACGAGACTTGATGCCAAGTTGATCACCATTCGCACCAACTAAACGTACTTCACGTGCACGAATTTGCTCGTTAATCATCATATCCTTGCTAATAGTAAGCCACCTCCAAGGTTTTCTTAGAATACGTTTGTAGTCGTAGAACCCAAACAAAAAAGTGTGGGCATACGAACACCCACACTTGTACGATCTTAAGTAAGAAAGACATTTACCTGCTAACTGCATATGCGTCAATCAGGTGAGAAGCGGGTGCTTCTACTTGTTCTACAAAACAATATTCTATTATCCTTGATGAGTTTATCATAGGATATAACGTCTGTCAAGAAGACGCGTTTTACTAACAACAAGAAATATTGTAACAAACAACACGAATACATGCAATACTTTTTTATGATAAGTGTTGTTTGGTTATTATTTCTAGTTTTTATCCTTAGCAACATAAAAGAAAGCCGCGGCATACCGCGGCTCTTTCTTAGCGTTTTCCTTCAACTTTAATCATATCAACAAATGCATCTAATGCAATTGTTTCTGATTTTTGTTCACCGTATTTACGTACGTTTACGCCGTTTTCAGCCACTTCATTGTCACCTACTACAAGCATATACGGAATTTTTTGCATTTGTGCTTCACGAATTTTGTAACCAATTTTCTCTTCACGAGTATCTACTTCAACACGGATACCAGCGCGTTGTAAGTCTTCCTGTACTTTCTTCGCGTAGTCTAAATGTACTTGCGGAGAAACTGGGATTACTTGTACTTGAACTGGCGCTAACCATGTTGGGAATGCACCTTTGTACTCTTCAATTAAGAAGGCAACGAAACGTTCCATAGTTGATACAACACCTCGGTGAATAACAACTGGACGATGAGGTTTACCATCTTCTCCAACGTAAGTTAATTCAAAGCGTTCTGGAAGTAAGAAGTCTAATTGTACAGTTGAAAGTGTTTCGTCTTTTCCAAGTGCAGTACGAACTTGAACATCGAGCTTTGGACCATAGAATGCCGCTTCACCTTCAGCTTCATAGTACTCAAGACCCATTTCATCCATCGCTTCTTTCAACATACCTTGTGCTTTTTCCCACATTTCATCGTCAGCATAGTACTTTTTAGTATCTTCTGGGTCACGATAAGATAAGCGGAATGAATAGTTTTCTAAACCGAAGTCTTTGTATACCTCTAAAGTTAGGTTTACAACACGTTTTAACTCTTCTTTAATTTGATCTGGGCGAACGAAAATGTGCGCATCATTTAAAGTCATTCCACGTACACGTTGCAATCCAGATAATGCTCCAGACATTTCATAACGATGCATTGTTCCAAGCTCCGCAATACGGATTGGTAATTCACGATAGCTGTGAATATCATTTTTATACACCATCATATGGTGAGGGCAGTTCATTGGACGAAGCACTAATTCTTCATTGTCCATTTCCATTGATGGGAACATACCATCACGGTAGTGATTCCAGTGACCAGAAGTTTCATAAAGCTCTCTGCTTCCTAGAACTGGAGTGTATACGTGGTCATATCCTAAGCTTGCTTCTTTATCAACGATGTAACGCTCAATGATACGACGGATTGTTGCACCTTTTGGTAACCAAAGTGGTAAACCTTGTCCTACTTTTTGGCTATTTGTAAATAATTTTAACTCTTTACCTAATTTACGGTGGTCACGCTCTTTCGCTTCTTCAAGCATACGTAAATGCTCATCTAATTCTGCTTTTTTCACGAATCCAGTACCGTAAATACGTTGTAGCATTTTATTATTGCTATCGCCGCGCCAGTAAGCACCCGCAACGCTTAACAATTTAAATACTTTAATTTTCCCTGTAGATGGAAGATGAACACCGCGGCAAAGGTCGAAAAATTCACCTTGTTCATAGATTGAAATAACAGCATCTTCAGGAAGATCGTTAATTAATTCTAATTTTAGCTCATCTCCAATTTCCTCATAACGGCGAAGTGCTTCAGCACGTGGTACTTCATGACGAACGATTTCTAAGTTCTCGTTCACAATTTTTTGCATTTCTTTTTCGATTTTTGGGAAGTCCTCAACTGTAATTGCCTCTTCCATATCGATATCGTAGTAGAAGCCATTTTCAATTACTGGACCAATACCAAGTTTCACATCTTTATATAAACGTTTTAACGCTTGCGCTAAAAGATGAGCTGTTGAATGACGTAAAATGTACAAGCCATCTTCAGAGTCTAATGTAATGATTGAAACTGCACCATCTTCTTCGATTGGTGTACGAAGATCAATCATCTCATCATTTAATTTTCCAGCCACAGCCTTTTTCTTTAAGCCTGGGCTAATAGAAGCTGCGATTTCTTCAGTTGTTGTTCCTTTTGGAAACTCCTTCACAGCTCCATCAGGGAAAGTAATTTTAACTACATCTGCCATCACTGGTCACTCCTCTTTTTCTCAAAATAAAAAACACTCATCCCGTAAAAAGGGACGAGTGTTGAATTCGTGGTTCCACCCTTGTTTCAATTAACCAAATTGTTAATTGCTCAAGTACAACATAACGGTGTTGACCGTTAGCAATTACTAGAAAAACGTTCACTGCTAAAGTTTAGAGGTGGTAAGTAATAAACTCGTACTAGGAAGCTCACACCCTAAGGCTTCCCTCTCTGAGAATCGTAGCAAATTACTCTTGTCCTCATCGTGACATTTCAATATATTTCATTTATGTAGGTAATTATATGCTCAAAAACTTAGAAAATCAAGGGCGTTCCCCTTATTTTTTAAATTTTTCACGTTGCGCTCAAATTCATGTAGTGCACATAATTGAACTCGTTCTTGAAATACATTTTGAAGGGTAACGATCATATTGTGATCTTGCTCTTTCGTATACAAATAAATCGTTTTCGGTGCAATAGAAAGAAGCGGTGCAATTACCTTCGTGTCAATATATACACTCTGCTTAGTTAGTAACTCCTCATCTATATATTGAACCAATTTCTCCTGCTTTAAACGTATTCCTTTTTCATCATAAAAAATAAAGCTTTCATCAAATACAAGATGTATGCAAGATAACCGTGATTTACGGCTACTCACCTGTTGCCGTAGCATTTCTACAAACATTTGATATTCTTGTTCCATTTTATATTCATCAATCGCTACTTCCGCAAGTCGATGAATCATCTCCCTATATGCGCGGAGACGAAAACGAATATAAGATGAAAAAGAAAACGAAAGCGGGTCACAGATCCACCCTTTTAAAGAAGACATAATACGATCTTCAATTTGATTACGTGTTAAATCCGAAGCAAGCCCTTTTCGTTTTCCATTTAAAATAGCATGTGCCATATGTAAAATTTGATGGCATTCTTCTTGTTCTTCGTAAAAAAACTTTTCTTTTAAAATGGCACGAATCCATTCATTTTGTTTTATATTAACAATAAAATAAAGGAGTACTGGTATTAAAACTTTCTCAATATAATTCGATTCGCATATTGGAATATGAATTGTTACCTTTTGTTCATATAAATAAACACTCGTTTCTTTATATAGCTTTTCCGTTCTCTTTATCAGTTGTTGATATACGTGCGCAGCATCATTTTTTTCTTCGAAACAAATTTCAATCACTCTTGCCCCCCCTTTTATCCCGCTTACAGAGTTGCTTTCTCTCAAGCCCCATAAGAGTTCAGTTCGTGTAAGCTGGGCTCTATGTAGAAATAACTTCTCCATACTGATGAAAGCTTCATCCTATAATCCTTGCTAATTTTATATATATTAAGGGAGTAGAAAAAAAATGATACAAGCTCGTATGAATTTTCAAACGTATAGATAAATAAAAAGAGCAAGCATTATGCTCGCTCTTTACGTATGACGACGGTTTTTCCCGCCAATCGGAACCGGCTTCGCTAAATATTTAATGCGCTCCATAATCCGAGCCGCCTTCATTTCTTCTGCTTCTCCGCGCTGTGTATACGTTAAATGATGTTCTAACTGTTTAAAATCAAAATTAGACGTAAAGAACGTTGGTAAGTTTTCAAGCATACGGAATTGTAAAATGGCACCTAGTACATCATCACGGACAAAGCTTGACATCGCTTCTGCTCCAATATCATCTAACATTAATACCGGCACATATTTTACTGCGTCAATTTTTTCGCTAATCGTATTATTTTGCAGCGAACTTTTTATTTCACGTAAAAATTCAGGCAAATATACAATCATTGAACTGACCTTCCTCTGAGCCAACTCATTAGCAATTGCTCCCAAAACAAATGTTTTCCCAACACCAAACGGTCCATAGAAGTACAATGCCTGTACTTTCTTCCCTGGCTCATACTCACTTAAAAATTCATTCGCAGCACGAATTGCTTCAAAGCGATTTCCATCAGATAAATCGAGAGAAGACATAGACGCCTGCAATATATCCTTCGGCATATATACACTTTGAATGAGCTTCTCTTGTTTCTTCCTCTCATCATAAGCCACTTTTCTTACGCAGCGATCATATTGAATATCAATCATCTTACCTTGAATAATCAATTTCGGTTCATACCCTTGAATCATATTTTTACAGGATTCTAAGTTTGGGCAATCTGCGCATCCAACGCTTTGTCCAATGTATTCATATAGCTTCACAAGACTTCGCTCTATCATGGAAGTCGTGACTTCACCTTTATGTTCTTCTACAAACTCTTTTATACGCGGATGAGCCATAACTTCTGCTTTTAACACTTCATATCTATTTTTAAAATTTTCATTTTGCATTAACTTTGCAAATGAATTTTGAATATGCTCCATTCTTTCACCTCAAAGAGCGTTCATTCTCCTCTATTAATCACGCTTATATTTTTTTAACTCTTCTTCCAATCTCTTTCTTTCTTCTTCTAACTTGCTCGGTTTTTCCGGCACATTTGCAAGATCTTTAGACTGTTCTTTTGGTTGTTCCTTCGCTTGTTCTTTCAGCCAATCTGGCACCATTTCTTTCCGTACTGTTTTTTTCGATGTACGGCCCTTCTTCTTCGTCTCAGCCCACTCTTGATATTGGCGATTCTCTTCTTTCGCCAATGCCATTGCTTCTGATACGGTACCGACCTTTTTTCGTGCCCAATGCCCTGCGATTTTCTCAACATATGTTTTGGAAAGCTTCATATCTGAACGCAGCATTACATAATAAATCAGTACATTGACAACACCTGGCGTTAATTTTTGATTCATCATTACTTCTTCTACAATTTGCAAATCTGCTTTTGTCGCTTCTGCACCGCCTGAGATTTCTTTTAACAATTGTTTTGGTGGAATCTCTTCCAGCTGTTTAATGAGCATCTCTTCTTGGGTAGACGGCTCTTTCTCTTTCATCGTACGTGAAGAATGAGGCTGCACTCGTTCACTTAACACTGGAAGCGCTTGACCATTTTCGAATTGATACCAATCACGCGCTCCTTTGCGAAGCCTTTCCATATCAATCGTTTGCAGTTCTGTCATTGCTCCAAGCACAATGTTTTGCATCGATAGCACATCCACACCATACACATAGGAAAGTGTAACCACACATTCCCGCACTTGATCCGTAATCGCTTTTCGCGGCACAAGAGTCGATAACCCTTCCACAAATAAAGAAAAATCAAAGAAATCGTTCCAAAGATTAGGAGCCGTTCCTTTCGCATTGCCAGGCATAACTGCGTTACTCGGAATTCGAAGTTCCTCTTGTGCATGTTCAAATTGACCTGGATTAAAAGACCCAAATACATCATTAAAGGAATGCGTAACATTTTCATAAGAAGTAAAATCAAACTCTTCTTCTAAGAAATATTGCTTAACTTGATTATATTTTGCACGACTCAATCGATTATACAAGAAGATGCTCAGGACAATATCATCAAAAAATTGTTTTGGTGATAACGGCGACTGAAGCTCGTATATAAACATTCGAATATCTTTTTCTTTTTTTATATATACGTTTAAAAGCCCAATCGCTTCTAATTTCACCCGTTCTTCATACACTTCTGGAAGCTGCATTTGCATCGTTACCATAAGAGAGTGATGTGTATTCTCTTTTCCAAATACACGATCCTGCTCTAACTCTCCCCACATCGTCATGTATAGGCTAAAAGCCTTGCTACCTACTAATGGTTGATATAACATCGTTAATACCTTGCGATCGTAACTATGCAGCAACCCTTTTGCACTTACTTTATAACGATCAATTGGCAATAGCTCCATCCATGACTGTTTTTCCATCCTTGCAATTCCTTTCTTTCGCCCATTCTACGTATATAACTCCTTAGTGAAAAAGAGCTAATAGCTTACGCTTCTAGCTCTTTCCCCCACTATTTGTAGGCTCCAAGTTCCACTTTATTCTCGTTCTTTTTGCAGTATATCTTTTAATTCTTCAATAAATACATTTAAATCTTTAAATTGACGATATACAGAAGCAAATCGTACATAAGCAACATCATCAATATCTCGAAGTGCTTCCATGACGATTTCGCCGATCATATCGCTTTTCACTTCTGATATTCCTAAATTTCGAAGTTCACGCTCTACATTTTGCGTTACTTCTTCTAATTGTTTTAATGATACAGGTCTTTTTTCACACGCTTTAATTAATCCACGCAAAATCTTTTCTTTATTAAACTCTTCTCTTGTTCCCTCTTTTTTTACAACAATAAGAGGTGGTTCTTCTACTCGTTCAAATGTCGTAAATCGATTTAAACAACTTTCACACTCTCTTCTTCTTCGAATGGAGCGCCCCTCATCTACCGGACGTGAATCCAATACTCTTGTACCATTATGAAAACAGGATGGACAACGCAACTCATTCACTCCCTTGCAATTTAATCTTTATTTTTCTTACTTTACTTACACGTGAAAATATATACAACATTATATAACCTATTTATCTATGCTTACCACTTCAACTTCACACTTACCCTACTTTCATGGGTAGTAATACTCCCAACTCAAAATCCATTAAAAACAACATAATTAGACAGGAGATTCGTTTCCTCATAAAAATTTAATTGGTATGGTTCTCTTACTAACAGAAATTCCACCTTATATAAACTAAAAAAAGAGGTGCATTATACACCTCTTTACATTTTAAATCAATTATGTTTTTTTTTAAAGAGCTTTTGTTTCTCTATGCTTAATTTCGAAGCTACCTGTGCCTCGAGGAAGCTCGATGCTCTCTCGCGTTTTCGCATTTAAACCTTCTGCAATATACTCTGCAGCAACATTTGGATCAATACGATCCCCACAAGTATAAACATCAATACTTGCATAACCGTGCTCTGGAAAGCTATGAATTGTTAAGTGTGATTCCGAAATGATTACCACTCCACTTACACCCTGCGGTGCAAACTTATGAAAAGCAACCTCACGTACTTCAGCACCTGCTCTTAGTGCTGCATCCACAAATAATTGTTCAATAAACGGCATATCATTAAGCTTGTCAAAATCGCAATCCCAAAGTTCAGCGATTACGTGACGGCCCATCGTGTCCATAGTATCCATTCTACAGTTCCCCCTTGTAAATTTAATCTAACTGTTCGAATTGAAAACTAATTTGCAATTTGGCTTGCTCCACTACCACGGGGGAAAGTTAGTCCAGAGAGGTCCTAACCCTTTAAGTAGTGACTACGTACCTCAGCTCTTAAGTTTACGAGTGTTAGTATACTTTGTTTATTTTCATTTTGCAACAACAGTTTTTTCGTTTTTTTGTCATATTCTCTTCTTTACTTTTTCCCAAAAAGAATATTTAATTCACAAATACAGCAATCACAATGTTTTTTCATATGTACCATTCACAAAGATATACTTGAATAATATTTTTCCTTTTCAAAAAAAGTACAAAAAAAGAAGACAAGCAATCGCTTGCCTCCTTTTCTATCATTAAATGTGTTGTACATTTTCTTGTTTTGCTAGTTCAGTGACAACTAACTTCACAAGATCTACAACACGGCGAGAGTAACCCCACTCGTTATCATACCAAGCAAGCACTTTAACTTTACGCTCTCCCATTACCATTGTAGATAGGCCATCAATGATAGCAGAATGTGTATTTGTATTAAAATCAATAGAAACAAGAGGTTCTTCGCTGAACTCTACAATTCCTTTCAGCGCACCGTTTGCAACAGTTTTAAACGCTTCATTAATTTCTTCAACTGTTACATCACGTTTTACATCTACTACTAAATCAACAAGAGACACGTTTGGTGTTGGAACGCGAAGTGCCATTCCGTGAAGTTTTCCATTTAAGTGCGGAAGAACTTTCGCTAATGCTTTCGCAGCACCTGTTGTTGTAGGAATAATAGACTGTCCACAAGCACGTGCTCTTCGTAAATCTTTATGTGGGTTATCAATATTTTTTTGGTCATTTGTATAAGCGTGAACAGTTGTCATTAAACCGTTTTCAATTCCGAACTGTTCATCTAACACCTTAACAACAGGCGCTAAACAGTTTGTTGTACAAGATGCATTTGAAATAACAGTATGTTTTGTAATATCTAATTGTTCTTCGTTTACACCAACTACAACTGTTATATCTTCATTTTTACCAGGTGCCGTTAAAATAACCTTCTTCGCCCCAGCTTCTACGTGAAGAATCGCTTTTTCTTTTGCATTAAATTTACCCGTTGCTTCGATTACAACTTCAACACCTAAGTCTTTCCAAGGCAATTCTTTTGGATCGCGGTTGTTTAGAAGGCGAATCATTTTCCCATCCACTAATAAATGATCTTCAAATGCTTCTACTGTTCCGTCAAACTTGCCATGAACTGTATCATACTTGATTAAATGCGCTAATGTTTCTGATGGATAGCTTGCGTTGATTGCTACAATTTCGAATGCGCTTTCTTTTATTGCTTGACGAAATACCATTCTCCCAATACGTCCAAATCCATTAATTGCCACACGAATCATAATATGTTATCCCCCTTGAATGCGTTATACTATTTATCTCTAATCCCAATAATAGTATAACACAAAAAGGAGATATGTCACTAAGCATTTTCACTAATTTTACATTTTTTTAATTAATGATGTTCCACTCTTTTAAAATGAGCTGTAATTGTGCTTTTGTCTCGGCAATTGTGCCATCATTATAAATAACTTTATTAGCTAATGTTACTTTCTCTGCTAAAGACATTTGTGAATGAATGCGTGCTTTCGCTTCCTCTTCTATAAAACCATTCCGCTTCATTAAACGCTCTAACTGCGTACTAGGTGATACAGCTACAACTAAAATTTGATCAACAAGACTCGTTAGCTTACTTTCAAATAAAAGTGGAATATCTAGTACAACCGCTTGCACGCCTTCCTTTATGTACATATCCTTCTGAGCATTCATTTCTTTCCGAACAGCAGGATGAACGATTTTGTTTAAATGCAATCGTTTTTCTTCATTATGAAATACAATACTTCCAAGCTTTTGACGATCTAGCTCCCCATTTGCTTGCAGTATTTCTTCACCAAATACCTCTACAATTTCTTTATATGCTTCTTTACCTTGTTCTACAACTTCCCTAGCAATAATATCCGCATCTATAACAGGAATGTTTAACTCACGAAACATTTGCGAAACAGTGCTTTTCCCACTTGCAATGCCTCCTGTTAATCCAATTACAATTGTCATCATTCTCCTCCTTACAAATAGAAGCGTGAAACTTATGTTCCACGCTCCCACTTACATTTTCCAAATTCCAATAATAATAAGTAAAATCCCAGGTAGAAACGTAAATTTTTGTAACCATCGCATATTCGATAAAACCGTTCCTAGCCTCATTCCAATAAATAAAAACAGAGAGCTCATAACGGCAACTAACACCGCCATCATAGCAGGCGTATATCCCAGTAAGGATGCACCAATTCCTGCTCCAAACGAGTCTACTGAAAGAGCGATCCCCAAAAGCAAGGCTTCTCCACCAGAAATTGTGCCTGATTTATCAAAATCGGCAACAGTCGGCTTCCGTAAAATTTGAATGACTAATCCAAGCGAAGCAATTTCTAACTTCCAAACTTTCTCTTCTTGCTGCGGTTCGTCTTTTTTCTCACTCCGAAAAAACTGATACAACACCCATGCACCAATAGCCACTAAAACGATTCCGCCAATGCGCGTTGCAATCACTGGAGAAAACACCTTAGCAATCATATGTCCAATTCCCATCGAAACAAGCATGACAGCCGCTGAACACATTCCAATGATAAGTATCGATTTTAACGGAATCCTCACGCTCCGCAAACCATACGTAAGCCCTACACTACAGCTGTCTAAACTTAATGTAAAAGCTAATAAAACAAGAGAGAAATAATGATACATCGGTAAGCTCCTTCCCTATACATAGCTTTGCTGTATGTATATGACAAATACCTATCCGATGTTATTAGAAAACAATATCTTTCTTAGCTTTTTGGCTGGCACATAGGGCAATAATGCGTTCCTCGTCCACCAACCACTGTCTTTTCAATCACACTCCCACACGTTACGCATGGTTCACCTTTTCTTCCATACACATTTAGAAGCTCTTGGAACGAGCCGATTTGTCCTTGCGAATTGATATACGTTCTGATTGTACTTCCTCCGCGCTCAACAGCCTCCGCTAATGTTGCGACAGTTGCCTCATGAATTTTTTCTATTTCGGCTTTCGTTAAAGATGAAGCTTCTCGTTCTGGGTGAATCCCGGAACGGAATAAAACTTCATCTACATATATATTCCCAAGCCCAACTAAAAGACGTTGATCTAATAGTACAACTTTTATTTTGCGGTTTGTCTTTTTCAATCTCTCCTGCAAATATCCTGGTGTCAGTTCAGCGTCAAATGGCTCAGGCCCTAAATCAGCAAGTGGCATTTTGTCGAATTCTTCACCTTTTTTAAAGAGGTGCATCGTACCAAACTTTCTCACATCTTTATAGTGTAACTCTGTACCATCTGTAAACTGAAAACGCACGTGCGTATGTTTATCAATTGGTTCGTCCTCTTTATGAAGTAAATATTTCCCCTCCATACGCAAGTGTGAAACAATAACGTACTTTGTTACATAAAGAAGTAAAAACTTACCTCTTCGTTCAATCCGTTCAATCGTTTCACCGCGTAACATTTCTTTAAAGAGCTCAGCGTCATCTGGTCGCTTTACTAATTTTGGATATGTTACAATCACATCTTTAATTATTTTTCCCGTTACAAGGTTTTCAAGTGTCCTTCTAACATTTTCAACCTCTGGTAATTCAGGCATTCAATCACTTCCTTATTTTGCGTCATACCAAGTTGGACCGTAAGAGTAATCAACTTTTAGCGGAACTGCAAGTTCAATTGCATGCTCCATTACTTCAGGTACAAGCTTCTCTAACTTTTCTACTTCTTCTTTTGGCACTTCAAAAATTAATTCATCGTGTACTTGAAGAAGAAGACGCGCTTGTAAACCTTCTTCTTCTAGGCGGTCTGCCATAATAATCATCGCTTTTTTTATAATATCAGCTGCACTACCTTGAATTGGAGTATTCATCGCAGTACGCTCAGCAAAGCCGCGTAAATTAAAATTGCGACTCGTAATTTCTGGAATATAACGACGGCGATTTAATAATGTAGAAACATACCCTTTTTGCTTTGCTTCTTGTACAATCTCATCCATATATTCTTTTACTCCAGGGAAACTCGCAAAATACTTTTCAATAAATTCCCCTGCCGCTTTTCGTGTAATTCCTAAGTTTTGCGAAAGTCCATAATCGCTAATACCATATACAATTCCAAAGTTAACAGCTTTTGCCTGACGTCTCATATTCGATGTTACTTCATCTTTTCCAACGCCAAATACGTCCATTGCTGTTTTCGTATGAATATCCATATCATGCTGGAACGCTTCCACTAACCCTTTGTCGTTTGCAATATGCGCCAAGACACGCAGTTCAATTTGTGAATAATCGGCTGCATACATAACCCATCCTTCTTTTGAAGGAATGAATGCTTGGCGAATCTTTCTTCCTTCCTCTAAGCGAATCGGGATATTTTGTAAATTTGGTTCTGTAGAGCTTAGTCGGCCCGTTTGCGTCAGTACTTGGTTAAAACGGGTATGAATTTTAGAAGAATCTTCATGAACTACCTTTAATAATCCTTCAATGTAGGTAGAATTCAATTTCCCTAATTGACGATAATGTAAGATATTAGGGATAATTTCATGATGCCCCATTAATTTGTCCAATACATCAGCCGATGTAGAATATCCTGTTTTTGTCTTTTTAATAACCGGTAAATTTAAGTTTTCAAATAAAACTACGCCGAGCTGCTTCGGTGAGTTAATGTTAAACTCTGTTCCAGCAAGCTCATAAATTTCTCGTTCCATTTCCTTAAGCCTTCCAGCAAGCTCAACTCCCATATTACGTAAGCGCTCTGTATCAACCTTGACGCCTTTTACTTCCATTTCAGCTAACACACGGGCAAGCGGCATTTCTAGCTCCGTAAACAGTTCATATTGTTCATTGTTCTGTAGTTCTTCTACAAATTTTTTGTGCACATCGTATAGTACATGTACTTTTCGAGCTACGTGTTCTGCCACTACCTCTTGCTCAGGAACCGTACGTTTTGCACCTTTTCCATATACCTCTTCATCAGATTGAACAGCATGTGTTTCTTTCATTTTCGCTACGGCACGGAAATCTTTATCTGTATCAGCTGGATCAAGTAAATAAGCGGCAATTAGCAAGTCAAAATCGACCCCTCTAATTTCTACACCTTTCCACTTAAGTGCAACAATGGCACGTTTCGCATCAAACGTATACTTTTTCATTTCATCATCTGCAAGCCACTTCATAAAAGCTTCAGATTTGAGCGCAATATCACTCGGAATGAAATAGCAACCATTTTCATTTTGAATACCAAACCCTTGAATGTCGGCTCTATGGTAATTATCTTCTTGTACTTCCACAATAATCGCACTATCTTGCTGTAGCATCTCTTCTGTTACTTCTTCTACAATATCAAACAAAATATCATCTAATTCAGCTGGCGCCGTTTCTTCAGAAGACGCACCAAGCTTATTTAATAAGGAAGTAAAGCCTAAATTCTCGAACATCGGAATGACGTCACTCGCTTCATATCCTTTATATTCGATATCATCCACATGTACTGTAATCGGAGCATCCGTAATAATCGTCGCAAGTTCTTTACTCATGAGCGCTTGCTCTTTATTTGCTTCTAATTTTTCTTTTAGTTTCTTTCCGCTTACTTTGTCTATGTTCTCATATACGGCTTCTACTGTTTCAAATTGCGTTAACAATTTAATTGCCGTCTTCTCACCAACACCTGGCACACCTGGAATATTATCAGATTGATCTCCCATGAGACCCTTCATATCGATAATTTGCTGTGGTGATAAACTATATTTTTCAAATAAAGCTTCTTTCGTATATTCATCTACTTCTGTAATTCCTTTACGCGGAATACATACAAGCGTGTTATCAGAAACAAGCTGCAGTAAATCTTTATCTCCAGAAATAACTTTTACGTGGGCACCTTGTTCACTCGCTTCTTTTGCCAGTGTACCCATAATGTCATCTGCTTCATAGTTCTCTAACTCATAACGTGGCACATGAAACGCGTCTAGTAGCTCACGAATAAATGGGAATTGCTCTGACAATTCAGGCGGCGTTTTTTGACGCCCTCCTTTATATTCACTAAATGTTTTGTGACGAAATGTTGTTTTCCCCGCATCAAACGCAACAAGCATATGCGTTGGTTTTTCCTCTTCTAATATTCTCATTAACATCATCGTAAAACCATAAATTGCGTTCGTATGTATACCTTTGTCATTATTTAAAAGCGGCAGTGCAAAGAAAGCACGATACGCGATATTATTTCCATCGACTAATACAACCTTTTTTTCCAAATCGAAAACCTCCTCATACAAATTTTCAACGAGTTTTTATATAGAAAAAACCGTCTTTTCCTTCTCTCTATATTAACACGACTAACAGAGAGAAGAAAAACAACGGTTCTTCCTACTACATATATTTAATATACAATGGAGATGTTTTCACAATATCTCATGAATGAAATCTCCGTATCCTATTCGTATAACACTTTGACAAAAGTTACATAAAGCAATTTCACAAAAAGGGAAGTGACGAGAATAGAGCACCTATTCTCGTCCAAAATTACTCCTTGGATGAAGGGGTTTTCATCTATTATATTAACAGGACTTTATTAATGTTTAATGAAGCTATTGTTAATATAATGTAAATGTCCATCATCTAAGGGAATGTGAAACTCATTTCCCTAAAGCGACTTTTTGCAAGGTTACTGTAAATGTTGTTCCTTCTCCTACTTCACTCTCTACAGTAACTGTCCCATGATGCGCTTCTACTAAATGTTTTACAATCGATAATCCAAGCCCTGTCCCGCCTGTGTTTCGACTTCTTGCTTTATCTACCCGATAAAAACGTTCAAAAATACGTGGAATTTCCTCTTTACTAATCCCAATTCCTGTATCAGACACTTTGATATATACACTATGATCATCTTCAAACAACTTAACAGATACAGTACCTCCAGAAGGTGTATACAGAATTGCATTGTTAATTAAATTGATAAAGATTTGCTTCAACCGACTAGAATCCCCAATAACAAAAACTGACTTGTTAATGTCCACTTGTAAAATAATATCTTTATCTTGTGACTTTTTATCTAGTACCATTTGAATTTCTTCCAGTAATCCTTTTATATCAACGGTACCCATATTTAGCTTAAAGCCTTGTTGTTCAATCTTTGATAGATCCAACAAGTCTTCGATTAAGCCTTGCATACGTTCGCTTTCCTTTAAAATAATGTGTAAAAAATGCTCACAAAACTGTTGATTTTCCATCGCTCCATCAAGTAGTGTTTCAGAAAATCCTTTAATAGAAGTAATTGGCGTTTTTAGTTCATGGGAAACATTCGCTAAAAAGTCTTTTCGCATTTGCTCTAGTTTCTTTAGTTCTGTTATATCGTGGAATACAAGAACAATCCCTTTCCACTCATGATTCGTCCCGATAATCGGCGCGCCATATACTTCAAAATGTTTTCTTTCAATACTAAGTGGCAGCAGCATTTGCTTCCGCACTTTTACTTCTGTCATAAAAATTTCTTCCACAAGTTCAATGATTTCTGCATGAAGAAACGCTTCATAGTATAAGCGATCTAAATATTCTTCATCCGTTACATGAAAAATCTCTTTATACGAGCGGTTCACAAGACTTATATAGCCGCGGCTATCAATTAAAATCATACCGCTTCCCATATTTTCAATCAGTGTATGTAAACGATCTTGTTGCATTTCTTGCTCTAACGTCATTTCTTGTAAATTACGCGCTAAAATATTAATTGCCTTACTTAACATCCCAGTTTCATCTGAATGACTTTCATAAGCACGTGCCTTATAATTCCCCTTCGCTAATTCAATCGCTACTTTCGTAACAGACTCTATCGGACGAATATATTGACCTGTAATTTTCACACCAAGAAAAACAACAACAAGACAAGCAATCACAAATCCTATAATTAATAATCCCCACGTTTTTTGGTGAACATCTTGCAAAGGAGCTATTGTACTCTTTATAATGATATACCCTTGTTTCCCCTCTGTATCTTGAACAAACACTGCATGATAAAATACATTGTTATCACTTGTTTCCTTCGTAATCACTCTATTTTTTTGTTTTGCTGTTTCAGAGGAAAGTTCCTCAATTGTTGCTTGACTAAATACAGATTCTTTGCTGTTACTATATTTGACCTTCTTCTCTTCATCAACAAATATAATTGAAACAGGAACTTGCTCTTCAAATTGCTCAAATATGTTTGGCTTTTTTAAAACGCGATCAATGCCTTCTACCTCTACCAATGAAGCAACATATCTTGTCTCTTTTACTGTTCTTTCTTTCGCGTGATCAATATAGTAGTTCTCAAACACCGTTTCGAGCAGTACCCCTAGTCCAACTAAAATAAGAATAATCAGAGAAACAAATGTAAAGAGAAGCCTCGAGCGGAATTTATTCATCCCCCTTTGGCTCCTCTAATTTATAACCTAATCCACGAATTGTTTTAATGTATGCTGGCTTTTTCGTATTCTTTTCAATTTTATCTCGTAAATGACTAATATGAACATCGACGATTCTTGTATCTCCAGCAAAATCATAGTTCCATACAGCACTTAGTAACTGATCACGTGTTAACACACGGCCCTTATTTTTTGCTAAATATACAAGTAGCTCAAATTCTTTCGGCGTTAGCTCTAGCTTTTCCCCCTGGAAATACGCCTCGTAAAACTCAGGTAAAATTTTTAAATCAGTAATCATAATGCTATTTTCATCCTGCACTTCTGGAACTTGTTCTTCTTGCAATTTCGTACGACGTAAAATTGCCTTCACACGAGCAACAACTTCCCTCGGACTAA
The DNA here is from genome assembly GCF_002584535.1 of Bacillus cereus. Classification (GTDB taxonomy): domain Bacteria; phylum Bacillota; class Bacilli; order Bacillales; family Bacillaceae_G; genus Bacillus_A; species Bacillus_A arachidis. Next base: position 91,296 of record NZ_NUOT01000044.1, on the reverse strand, counting down.
ACGGCTTTGTCATATAATCATCTGCCCCAAGCTCAAGACCTAACACCTTATCAAATTCATCATCTTTCGCTGTTAACATTAAAATAGGTGTCATAATACGCTGTAAACGTAATTCTTTACACACTTCCATACCATCCATTTTCGGAAGCATTAAATCTAATATGATCAGGTCTGGACGTTCAGTTGTCGCTTTATGCAGTGCCACTTCGCCATCCATTGCTGTTATGACTTCAAATCCTGCTTGCTGCAAATTAAATTCAATTAAAGTTAAAATAAACTCCTCATCATCAACAACTAAAATTCTATTACTCATTCTCTTCCTCCAAGTTATAGACTTGAAACCTTCTTCATCCTAGTATTTCCCCGTTATTCTCATCATACTAGAAAACAATTCCCCTCTCAATAGAATTGTCTATTCACTAAGTTTGATTGTACTATAGTTATACAGGAAAATATATCTAATAGAAAGCGATGGTACATATTCATGTTTAAAGCAGCTGTTATTTTCATTCTTGCCGGACTAGCTGAAATTGGTGGTGGATACCTCATCTGGAAATGGATAAGAGAAGGCGGTTCCATTTGGTTTGGCCTAATTGGCGGGATCATTTTATGCTTATACGGCGTAATTGCAACATTCCAAGTATTTTCTAGTTTCGGCCGTATATACGCAGCTTACGGCGGCGTGTTTATTGTAATGAGTTTACTATGGGGATGGATGATTGATAAGAAAACACCTGATTTGTTCGATTGGGCTGGTGCAGCGGTTTGCCTTATTGGTGTGTTTATTATTCTTTGGCCACGTGGTTAAAGACAGATACCCACTTGACTTCTCTCTCCTTAAAATGTAACAATTAACATTATTAAATTCGGACATAAAGATTCATAAATTAAGAGGGGAATTCAAAATGAATCGCAAAAAATGGGTACTACTTGGCTTCACTTTATTATTTGTAGTTGGTTTTACTGTCTGCTTTTCAAACTGGGGAACATTACAAACTAGCATCGTTGATTTCTCAGAAGGGTTTGTAGAAGGTTTTTTCAGTTAAGTTATACTTAAAATCGTACTAATCTATCATATGATAGATTAGTACGATTTTTTATTACACACGAACTCATTATTAAAAATTATCTAATGCTTTTTCTAAAATAGAAGCCGATTTGTAAGGCGGTGCTACCGTTAATACACCCTTTACAACTACTTCTTCATTTTCATCATAAGCGAATACACGCATATCAATTGTATGTTCTTCCTCCGAAACCGCTACAACTTCAAAATGAATTTGCAATGTTTCATAATGATGAACTGGTTTCACAAAAGTTAGATCTTTCCTAACAACATGACTACCTGGACCTGGTAAATATTTTGTAACTGCCGTTGTAATTATACCCGTTAACATAATGCTTGGTACAATTGGCTTTTCATACGGAGTTTGGGATGCATAATCATGCTGGATATATAACGGATTGGAATCATTTGTTAATCCTAAATACAATAATAGATCTTTATCCTCAATTTTTTCAGTGATAGATAACTTTTCTCCTACTGTAATCTCATCCATTCGACGACCAATTTGAATTTTTTTCTTTAACATGTTACAATCCCCCTCCAAGTTTTATTTTATTATCCTACCAAAAGCAATATATTATCCGAAGCGCTACTATAATGAGGGCACTGTATATTATAAGTCTATGTTTCCATTGTAGGATACAATTAATGATAGCGTTTTCATGTTATTTTAAAAAAATAATACTCTAAATAGTAGAAAAAGATTCGGAGTCCGAATCTTTTTCTACCATATATTTTGTATTAAACAAGAACTTTCATAACGTTACGTACAGATTCTACTGAACGATCTAACGCTTCTTTTTCTTCTTCACGAAGTTCTAATTCGATAATTTTTTCAATTCCGTTACCACCTAGAATTACTGGTACACCTAGGTAAAGGTCACTATATCCATATTCACCTTCAAGGTATGCGATAGCCGGTAATACGCGGCGTTGATCTTTTAAGATCGCTTCAGTCATTTCAACTAAAGAAGCAGCTGGTGCGTAGTATGCACTACCGTTTCCTAGTAAACTTACAATTTCACCGCCGCCTTTACGCGTACGTTCTACGATTGCATCTAAGCGCTCTTTTGGAATTAATGTTTCTAACGGAATACCGCCTGCATAAGAATAACGTACAAGAGGTACCATATCATCACCGTGACCACCAAGAACGAATCCTGTAATGTCTTTAACAGAAAGATTTAATTCTTGTGCGATGAATGTACGAAAACGAGCTGTATCTAATACACCAGATTGACCGATAACGCGCTCTTTCGGGAATCCAGCTTCTTTAAATACAGAATATGTCATTGCGTCAACTGGATTTGTTAACACAACAATAATTGCGTTTGGTGAATGTTTTACGATATCTTGTGTAATACTTTTCATAATTTTAGAGTTTGTCGCTACTAAATCATCACGGCTCATACCTGGTTTACGTGCAATACCCGCTGTAATAACAACAACGTCAGAATCAGCAGTATCTGCGTAATCAGACGTGCCGATAATGTTAGCGTCAAAACCTTGTATAGGGCTTGCTTCTAACATATCTAACGCTTTCCCTTTTGTTGGATTTTCCAGTTGTGGAATGTCCACCAATACAACATCTGCAAGCTCTTTTTGTCCTAATAAGAATGCTGTTGTTGCTCCTGTAAATCCTGCACCGATGACTGATACTTTTTTGCGTTTGATTGTCATAATTTCTCCCTCACTTTAAATTATGCGTTTTTGATTACCGCTAAGTCCATATTATTAATAAGGGCATCAGCAAATTCAGAACATTTCACTTCAGTTGCACCATCCATAAGACGTGCGAAGTCATATGTTACCACTTTTGAAGCAATTGTTTTTTCTACTGAAGCAGTTACTAATTTCGCAGCTTCATTCCATCCTAAATGCTCTAATAATAATACTCCTGAAAGAAGGACAGAAGATGGATTTACTTTATCTAAACCTGCATATTTTGGAGCTGTACCATGTGTAGCTTCAAAAATAGCATGCCCAGTAACATAGTTAATGTTTGCACCAGGTGCAATACCAATGCCACCTACTTGTGCTGCAAGTGCATCAGAAATATAATCGCCATTTAAGTTCATTGTTGCAACAACATCGAACTCACGTGGACGTGTTAAAATTTGTTGTAAGAAGATATCTGCAATAGAATCTTTAACGATGATTTTGCCAGCTTCTTCAGCTGCTGCCATCGCTTTATTCGCTGCATCTTTACCATCTTTTTCAACAATGCGGTCATATTCAGCCCAAGTAAATACTTTATCACTGAATTCTTGTTCCGCTACTTCATAACCCCAGTTTTTGAAAGCACCTTCTGTAAATTTCATAATGTTTCCTTTATGAACTAATGTAACAGAAGAGCGTTTTTCGTTAATTGCATATTGAATCGCAGCACGAACAAGACGCTTTGTCCCTTCTTCTGAAATTGGTTTAATACCAATTCCTGATGTTTCTGGGAAGCGAATTTTATTTACACCCATTGTTTCTTTTAAGAACTCAAGCACTTTTTGCGCTTCTGGAGATCCTTGTGCATATTCAATACCAGCATAAATGTCTTCTGTATTTTCACGGAAAATTACCATATCAGTATCTTCCGGACGTTTTACAGGTGAAGGAACACCTTCAAAATAACGAACTGGACGTAAACATACGTATAAATCTAATTCTTGACGAAGTGCTACGTTTAGAGAACGGATACCACCACCAACAGGAGTTGTAAGTGGGCCTTTAATTGCAATCAAGTATTCACGGATCTCATTTAACGTCTCTTCTGGTAACCATTCACCTGTTTGGTTGAATGCTTTTTCCCCTGCAAGCACTTCTTTCCAAACGATTTTCTTCTCACCATCATAAGCTTTTTCAACAGCCGCTTCTAATACACGAGATGCTGCTGCCCAAATATCTGGTCCAATTCCATCTCCTTCAATAAAAGGAATAATTGGATTGTTCGGTACATTCATAACACCATTCGTTACAGTAATTTTTTCTCCTGTCGTCACTGTGATAACCCCCATGTTTGAAATTTCATATGTATGAAACTGAGGGAATAAAACCCTCAGTTCAAACCGTTAGTCAAATTAAAATATTCCAATCATTACATCTTTGCAAAAAAATCAGACTTTTGAAAGTGTATTTACACTATCAAAATAGTGTTTTTAAATTATCGTTGCGCTAATGGGATATAACGTTGATGCGTTGGTCCATTATAATCAGCACGCGGACGGATTAAACGGTTGTTTTCATATTGCTCTAAAATATGAGCTAACCAACCTGACATACGACTAATCGCAAAGATTGGTGTAAATAAATCATGATCAATTCCTAAACAATGGTAAACAGAAGCAGAATAGAAATCGACATTTGGTGGAAGACCTTTTTCTTTTGTGACAATGTCTTCGATTTTGATAGACATATTATACCATTTCTCTTCTCCTAAAAGCACGCATAATCTCTTAGACATTTCACGTAAATGTTTCGCACGTGGGTCACCATTTTCATATACGCGATGGCCAAATCCCATAATCTTAACTTTATTTTGAAGTGCGTTATGAATATAGGACTCTACATTTTCTTCTTCACCAATCTCTTTTAACATCTTCATTACATTTTCGTTCGCACCGCCATGAAGAGGTCCTTTTAAAGCACCAATTGCTGCTGTAATTCCAGAATATACATCTGAAAGCGTCGCAACACAAACACGTGCTGTAAATGTAGAAGCATTTAATTCATGATCCGCATGAAGCACAAGCGCCTTATCAAAAGCTTCGATTTCTACTTCATTTGGTTCGCGGTCATTTAACATATAGATAAAGTTTGCAGCTAATGATAGATCTTTTCGTGGCTCAACAACTTCTAAACCTTTACGAATTCTTGCATATGCTGCAACAAGAGTACCTACTTGAGCCTGTAATTTAACCGCTTTCAAATAATTGGACTTCTCATCCATTAATTCAGCACTCTCATCGTATAATGATAACATGGAAATCGCTGTTCGTAAAACTGACATCGGATGTGCAATCTTTAAATCTACTTGTTTTAAATATGATAAAATCTCACTTGGAACTTTAGAATATTCCGATAAAGATTCTTTTAACTCATTTAATTCCTCTTCATTAGGAAGTTTACGATGCCACAGTAAGTATACCACTTCTTCAAACGTAGCGTTTTCCGCTAAATCATCAATATTATACCCAACATACGTTAATGTATCGTCAATAATAGAACTCACGGATGATGTTGTTGCTACTACCCCTTCTAAACCTCGAATAACAGTCATTACACTCTCTCCTTTTTCTGAAAATTCTCCCAACCTTGCTCCCTTATATTTGTTTGCTTCCCCATATAAATTATGAACGCCCGTTCACTCTTTAGGCAAGCAAAATGCACGATCATGCAAATTTGCTGTGATGTTCCCATCTTGTAGTTCCATTGCTTGTTGTAAAGCATGAGCGTGAGTTTCTCCTCGAATCCTCACGCTTAGAACAACAGATGGTGAGGAAAACTAGTTTCGAAGAGTTTATGATAAAAACAACATAAAACAACATCAGTAAAAATTGTTTTATGTTGTTTTTATTTTATCTGGTGTAAGTCTTCGCTGCTATGTAACCTTTGAAAAGTTTTCTAATTACATTATAAACAATTATCTGACTTTTGTGAATGGAAAGAATTCAAAAAATTTATATTACAATAAAATTTTTCACTTAAACATTTGTATAATGTTCATCACCGCATACGCAATTCCCGCTCCAATTAATGGTCCTACAGCGACTCCATTAAACAACGCAACTGCTATAATTGTTCCAAATACGAGCGCAGTTGTAATATGAGGATCACTCGTTAATAACTGTACTCCTCCTTTTGCCAAGAGAGCGACCGCTATTCCTGACGCTAAAGCAATCCATGCGTAATAAGATTTAGCCGCTTCACTCAACTGCTTAAATCCGATTTCACCCGTAGCTATTGGAACAAGAACCGCAATCGTAATTACCGTTACACCAAGATTAATTCCTTTTGTTTGTAGATATGGTAGAATCTTATCTCCTAAAAACGTCCACTTTAATAAAAATAAAACACCAACTGCTACAGTGAGTGATTGATTTTTAGCAATAAGTCCAATAATAAGAAGTATGAATAAAAATAACGTGGATTGACTAATCATGATTACACTTCCTTTCTGAAAATAATGAACCTGTTTACAAAAAAAAATTCTGTTAAACACATCGTTATACATGCTATAAATGATAAATATTTATTAATCAATATAGATGATATATACAGACCTTCAACCCCTTAAATACGATGTTTACATTTACCAAGAAAGACAAGCACTCTCCTTTCTTTTCTTATAAGAAACAGGTAAAATAAAAAGTAGATTAAATGAGGCTCTTGTCAATCAGTATAGGGGATTTTTTACTGTCAATTAGCCCTCGCCGTCAGGCTTTTACGAGCAAATTGCTTTACACCGCCCGTAAATAGCGGGATAAATCCATCATTCCACTATAACATAAATACGATTTGGAATGGGAGGTAAACACCTTTGAATCGAAACTCACTGTATATGATATTGCGACTTATATTTGTCATTCTAGCAACAATAATTGGGTTTTATGCGCTTTTGTATGTTTCAGGTCTTATATACCCTTTTATCATCGCATTAGCTTTTGCTTACTTGATTAATCCAGTCGTAAATTTTCTCAATCAAAAATTACAATTTCCCCGTGCCTTAGCGGTACTCGTCAGCTTAGTTCTCGTGTTTGGCGCCTTAGTCGGACTCGTTACGTATCTTGTAACAGAAGCGATTTCCGCCACAACTTACTTACTACAAATCGTCACAGAGAAGTTTCCAGCAATTGTACAGTATGCACAGCAATTTGCACTCAATAATATTATGCCTTTATATGATGATTTAATTTCTAAATTTAATCATCTTGGTGAATCACAACAATATACCATTACACAAAACATTCAAAATCTAGGAACGGACGCAACAAAGCAGATGAAGGACTTGTTGACTGCTATTATAAGCGGATTAACAAACTTCATTAGTGCACTCCCAACAACTTTAACAGTTCTTGTCTTTATCTTATTAGCAACTTTCTTTATTAGTTTTGATTGGCATGCACTTGCTCATAAAGGAAAACGCTTGCTGCCAAATCGCCTACACGGATACGGAAAAACTATTTTTGTCGATTTACGAAAAGCACTATTTGGGTTTGTAAAGGCACAACTCACACTTGTGTCTATGACAACCGTCATCGTACTAATCGGATTATTAATTTTACGTGTACCGTATGCTATCACAATTGCAATCATTACAGGAATTGTAGACTTACTTCCTTATTTAGGAACAGGAGCAGTCTTTGTTCCTTGGGTTATCTATGTATTTTTCACAGGAGATACAGCCTTCGCAATCGGCCTACTTATTTTATATATTGTTGTCATTGTTCAAAGACAAATCATGGAACCAAAAGTGTTATCATCCAACATCGGACTCGATCCATTATCGACGCTTATTGCATTGTTCGTCGGATTTAAACTATATGGTTTTTTAGGATTAATCATCGGTCCAGTTACATTAGTACTATTAAACACATTGCACAAGGCCCATGTATTTCATGATTTATGGAAATTTATTAAAGGGTCACCATTAAAATAAAGTAAAACTTTAATCCGTGGGGTTTTCTTCATCAGCCCACCTTCTCTTCCTCGTTTCCCTCTGAACCTTGAGACGGGGTCTTACTACTCACAAATAGAACAAGGGAATTATCCATATGTTATGGGTAATTCCCTTGTTTTTGCATAAAAACACCCTTTTAAACACCGTTTTACATTTTTATTCTGTTTTACACATAATTATTATTGGTATTTCTTCCTTTTTCTACAAATGAATAATTATACATTTTGTAATTCGACAAAAAATAACACTTAGAACAAATCGCGTTCTAAGTGTTATTTTTGCACGATAACGGTTGTGTTCCTTCTTAATTTCCACTCTAACCATTTCATTACAACAGGCTTAAATAGCTTTCTTGTTAGTGGAAATATAAAAACAAACCCTATTATATCCGTTACATATCCAGGTACTAACAGAAGGACTCCACCTATAAAGACAAAGATCCCATCTAATACGGCATCACCTGGCATTTCCCCTCTATTCAATCTTGACTGAATTTCTCTTAGCACCATAAACCCTTGTTGTTTTGCTAAATAAGCACCAAGGGCAGCCGTAAACACAATCATAGCGAAAGTTGGCCACATGCCAATTAAATGACTAGAACCAATGAGCACTGTCACTTCAACTGTAGGAATTAAAATAAAAAGAAACAGAAGCCACTTCATACTCTCACACCTTTTCCTTCGTTATATTTAAAGCACAATACCCCTCATTTCATTCAAATAAAAACAAGGCACTGAGCTAATAAAATGCGCTCACAACGTCGAGATAGCCCTTAATTCCCTCCAAGAAGTACATTAGACTTTCCCTTACTAATCACAAAACAATTCCTTCTTACAAGGTTTTAAGACTTCAAACAACACCTATCTAAGGGGTAATCCTTTTCGACTAATGAAAGCCCCACTTTTTCAGAATGATTTTTATCTTTAAATTGTAAAAAAAAAGAGAAGGACTCCTATCCTTCTCTCCATATTACTTCTTATAGCACTTCCGCATGTCCATTATAAACAATTCCGCGCGCTGCATCAACTGTTACTTCTTGGCCATTTTTTAGAGTTGCTGTTACACCATTTACACCAACGATAACTGGAATGCCGATTGATACACCTACAACAGCTGCATGGCTTGTTAAGCCGCCTTCTTCTACAACTAGAGCTGCCGCTTTTTCAATTGCAGGAATCATATCTTTATCCGTACTTGTTGTAACAAGGATGTCACCTTCTGTTACGTTCGCTACAGCTTCTGCAGCTGTTTTCGCTACAACTACTTTACCTTTTGCTGCTTTACGACCAATCCCTTGTCCCTTAGCGATCTCTTCGCCAACAACATGGATTTTCATTAAGTTTGTTGTACCAGTTTCAGCAACTGGAACACCAGCAGTAATTACAACAGTATCTCCAAGTTCGATTAGACCTGCATCCATAACCGTTTGAATCGCAGTATCTAACATTTCATCAGTAGATGCTGCACGTTTTCCAGCCATAAATGCTTGCACACCCCAAACAAGTGCAAGACGACGACCCACTTGCTCGTCAGATGTTACAGCTACGATTGGAGATTTCGGACGATATTTAGAGATCATTTTTGCAGTGTATCCACTTTCTGTTGGAGCTACAATTGCAGCTACATCAAGAGCAAGCGCTGTATGTGCAACAGATTGACTAATCGCATCTGTAATTGTTGGAGTGAACTCTTTAATACGTTTTTTGAACATATCTTCATATTGCAATGATTTTTCAACACGTACTGCGATGTTCGCCATCATTGTTACTGCTTCTACTGGATATTGACCCGCTGCAGTTTCACCAGAAAGCATGATTGCATCTGTACCGTCGAAGATTGCGTTCGCTACGTCACTCGCTTCCGCACGAGTTGGACGTGGGTTACGTTGCATAGAATCTAACATTTGTGTTGCTGTAATAACCGGTTTACCTAATACGTTACATTTTTTGATTAGACGCTTTTGTACTAATGGTACTTCTTCTGGCGGAATTTCCACACCCATATCACCACGAGCTACCATTAAACCGTCAGAAACTTCTAAGATTGAATCGATGTTATCGATACCTTCTTGGTTCTCAATTTTTGGTACGATTTGGATGAACCCTGCATTATGTGCTTCTAATAATTCACGGATTTCTAATACGTCAGCTGCTTTACGTACGAAAGATGCTGCAATGAAATCAACTTTTTGCTCGATACCAAATATGATATCTTGTACGTCTTTTTCAGTGATACCAGGAAGCTTAATGCTTACGTTTGGTACGTTAACACCTTTTTTATTTTTTACAGTTCCGCTGTTTAATACTTTTGTACGGATGTTTCCGGCAGCTTTCTCGATCACTTCTAGTTCGATAAGACCGTCATCAATTAGAATGCGAGAACCTGGGTCTACATCATCATAAAGACCAGCATAAGATACAGAGAACTTCTCTGCAGTTCCTAATACTTGCTCTGTAGAGATAACTACTTCTGCACCTGTTACTAGTTCAGCTTGTCCGTCTACGAAATCATGTGTACGGATTTCTGGACCTTTTGTATCAAGTAAGATTGCAACTGTTTTACCAGTTTTCTTTGAAGCTTCGCGAATGTTTTTAATACGCGCTCCATGCTCTTCATGGCTACCATGAGAGAAGTTTAAACGAGCAACGTTCATACCCGCTCCGATTAATTGCTCTAATTTTTCAATACTTTCACTAGCAGGACCTATAGTACATACAATTTTTGTTTTACGCATATTGCACCTCCGAAAATTATGAAACCGTTCCCAAGTATTTGACATTACGCCGATTAGATAGATAATTCTTTTGATAACTGATACATATCTTTATCAATCGTATGTTTTTGAGCTAACGCTTCGATAATGTCATGATCAACAAGTTGGTTATTTTGAATACCTACGCAACGTCCACCTTTGTTTTCAATCAACAGTTCAACTGCTCTCGCGCCAAGACGGCTTGCTAAAACACGGTCTTGTGCACTTGGTGATCCACCACGTTGTACGTGACCTAATACAGTTACACGAGTATCAAAGTTTGTTTCTTCTTCGATTTGCTTACCGATGTCAATTGCACTTCCAACACCTTCAGCTACCACGATAATACTATGTTTCTTTCCACGTTCACTACCACGTTTTAAACGAGCAATTACATCCTGCATGTCATACTCTTCTTCTGGAATTAAGATTGTTTCTGCACCATCAGCTAAACCAGCCCATAATGCGATATCTCCAGCATGACGCCCCATTACTTCAATAACATATGTACGTTCATGAGATGTAGCTGTATCACGAATTTTATCGATCGCATCAATAACAGTGTTTAACGCTGTATCGAAACCGATTGTGAAATCTGTTCCAGGAATATCATTATCGATTGTACCTGGTACGCCGACACATGGGAATCCTTGCTCTGTTAATTTTTTAGCACCTTGGTAAGAACCGTCTCCACCAATAACAACAAGTCCTTCAATACCAAACTTCTTTAATTGCTCGATTCCTTTTAGTCGTACTTCTGGGTCTTTAAACTCAGGACATCTCGCTGTATATAATTTTGTACCACCGCGGTGGATAATATCGCCTACAGAACCAAGTTCTAATTTTTCAATATGACCAGAAATTAATCCAGCGTATCCATGGTAAATACCATATACTTCTATATCATGGAAAATCGCTTTACGAACAACTGCACGAATGGCAGCATTCATACCAGGTGAATCTCCACCACTTGTTAATACACCAATACGTTTCATTTGTACTCACCTCATAAAGATTATTTGCCTTATAATAAAATAACATGAAGAAATATAAAAATACAATGGAGAAGATGTGTCTTTTCACAATAAAAACGTGCATTCGCGAAGTGGAACGCACGCTTTTCTTATTTTATCCAAATGGAAGCGTTTGAAAACGAAACTTGCCCAATTTTCATATATTTTTCATAACGTTTTTCGACTAATTCCTCTTTCGAGATACCGTTTAATTGCTGGAATGTTTTTCTGAGCATTAGGTCGATGTTTTCTGATTGTTTTAAAATGTTACGATGCGCACCGCCACGCGCTTCTGGAATAATTTCGTCAATTACACCTAATTCTTTCAAATCCGCTGCCGTAATTCTCATCGCTTCAGCAGCTTCCCTCGCTTTTCCTGCATCTTTCCAAAGAATCGCTGCCGCTCCCTCTGGTGTAATAACAGAATAAGTGGAATTTTCTAGCATATGAATGTAATCCCCTACTCCAAGACCTAGTGCACCACCGCTGCCACCTTCACCAATAACGATACAAATAACTGGTACAGTAAGCCCTGCCATTTCAAATAAATTACGGGCAATCGCTTCACTTTGACCACGTTCTTCAGCAGCTTTACCAGGATACGCACCTTTCGTATCAATAAAGCAAATAATCGGGCGATTAAATTTCTCAGCTTGCTTCATTAAACGTAGCGCCTTTCGATATCCTTCTGGATGAGGCATTCCAAAATTACGACGAATATTTTCTTTCGTATCTTTCCCGCGCTGGTGCCCAATTACCGTTACAGGCATCCCATCATATTTCGCAATGCCGCCGACAATCGCTGCATCATCGCCATATAGACGATCTCCATGACATTCAAAAAAATCAGTAAATAAGTGCTCAATATAATCGAGCGTTGTCGGTCGTTCTGCATGACGAGCAATTTGAACGCGATCCCATACTTTCATATTGCCGTATATTTCTTCCTCTAGATTTTCTAGCTTCCCTTCCAAAATACGAATCTCCTCACTGAAGTCCATCTGGCTGTTGTTCGTATAGTCTTTTAGTTCACGAATCTTATTTCTTAGCTCAACAACTGGTTTTTCAAATTCTAACTCTGCCATACAGCCGTTTCCCCTCCTTGATGAACTTCTAAAATCTTACGGAGCGATTCTCTCATATCATTGCGATGCACAACCGCATCCAATTGACCGTGCTCTAATAAAAATTCTGCCGTTTGAAAGTCTTCTGGCAGTTTCTCACGCACCGTTTGTTCAATTACACGTCTACCAGCAAAGCCGATAAGTGCACCTGGCTCTGCAAGATTATAATCACCAAGTGAAGCAAAACTTGCCGAAACACCGCCTGTTGTCGGATGAGTCATAACAGAAATAAATAATCCTCCAGCATTGCTATGTTTTTTCAAAGCTACGCTCGTTTTTGCCATTTGCATTAAACTTAAAATACCTTCTTGCATGCGCGCGCCGCCCGATGCAGTAAAGATAATAAATGGAACTTGTAACTCGTATGCTTTTTCAACTGCACGTGCAATTTTTTCGCCTACAACAGAGCCCATGCTGCCCATTCGAAAACGAGAATCCATTACTGCAATCACAACAAGCATTTCATCAATTGTTCCTTCACCTGTCACAACCGCTTCGTTTAATTCTGTTTTCTTGCGATCACTCTCTAGCTTCTCTTCATAATTTGGGAACCCAAGTGGATTTACCGAAACCATCTCTTTGTCGTACTCACGAAATGAACCTTCGTCCAATACACTGTCAAGGCGCTCCCACGCATTCATCGGATGATGATAACCACAGTTCACACATACTTTTAAATTTTTCAGAAGCTCTTTTGTATACATGATTTTCTTACATTTCGGACATTTTGTCATAACACCGTCCGGCACATCTCTTCGTACTTGTTCTGAAGGAATTGCAGCATACTTTTTCTTTTTTACGAATAAATCTCTTAGCACAATTTGACCCCCTTTGTTGAGAGCTAAGGTTAGGGTAAGAAGAAAACTGGGCTAACACCAAAATTCGATGTTAGCCTTGTCTTCTCAATCTGTCTAATAGAGGATGTTCAAAAAGTCCGGTAAAGATCGCTCCTTTTTGAACACGCACTCATAACCTCTCTCTTTACGTTTAACTTTAACCGCTATGCGATAGATTGTTTGTCATAACGTGTCATGGTCATTTCGACAAATTTTATACATTACGAGTGAAACTGCATGTTTCCCATTAATTCATCATATATTTTTAGCGCCTCTTCTTCTTTTTTCTCGTATAGCGCTTCATAAAGCTTTCTATAAGTTTCTATAGATTCTAATGAAATTTCATAAGAAAGAGTCGCAACGTAATCATTTACAATTCTCCAAACACGATACAGTAAATAATTGTCCACTTGTTCAATAAGTGTTTTAAAAAACGTTTGATGGAACTCCTGGATTGAACTTTCGTCCTTTTTAAGAACTTGTCGCAACATACCTAATACATTAGAAAACGTTTCTTTCGGTAAATCACATACGATTCGAAGAATATCTTTTTCAAGTAATCGTTTCATCTGTAACAAATCACGAATTGTTTTCTCATCTTGTAATAAAAATGGTGCGATTAGTTGAACAAGACCGTTATCATAAAAGTTTCGAATAAACGTCCCTTCTCCGCGTCTTGTTTCAATTAATCCTACGAGTTCTAAAGCTCGCAATGCTTCCCGTACAGATGAACGCCCGGCATTTAAACGTGCACTTAACTCACGCTCAGATGGTAATCGATCACCTGCTACTAAACCATCCTCTTCCATAATGGAACGGATTTTCTTTACAATTTCGAGATATACTTTTGTATTTGATGATGTCAATGGAAATTCCTCGCTTACTCTTTACCAATCAGCGCTAATTTTTTTGTTTTCTCAGCAACTTCATTTGGATCTACTTGACGGCGAGCTACTCCTGTCTCCATCGCCGCTTTCGCAACGTAAGCCGCTACCTGAGGCGCTACACGCGCGTCAAACGGTGCCGGAATGATATAATCCGCATTTAACTCATCTGCCGTTACAAGCTCTGCAATGGCTTGTACAGCTGCCATTTTCATTTCTTCATTAATTTGCGTAGCATGTACATCAAGTGCACCACGGAAAATACCAGGGAATGCTAGTACATTATTTACTTGGTTCGGGAAGTCAGAGCGACCAGTCCCAACAACAGCTGCGCCTGCTGCTTTTGCAATTTCCGGCATAATTTCTGGAACCGGATTTGCCATTGCAAAAATAATTGCATCGTCATTCATTGTACGAACCATTTCCTCAGTTAACGCACCCGCTACAGATACACCGATAAATACATCCGCACCTTGCAGGACATCTGCTAATGAACCTTCTACACGATTTTTATTTGTATATTTTGCAACTTCATCTTTCACTGGGTTCATCCCAACAGAGCGACCTTCATAAATTGCGCCTTTTCGGTCACACATAATAATGTCGCGTACACCATAGCGATATAAAAGTTTAATGATTGCAATCCCTGCTGCACCTGCACCATTTGCTACAACTTTAATGTCAGACATTTTCTTTCCAACTAGCTTAAGTGCATTTACAAGACCCGCTACTGTTACGATAGCTGTACCGTGTTGATCATCATGGAATACAGGAATATTTGTTTCTTTTTTCAGACGTTCTTCAATGATAAAGCAGTTTGGTGCTGCAATATCCTCTAAGTTTACACCGCCAAATGTTGGCTCCATTAATTTTACAGTTTCAATAATCTTATCTACATCGTTTGTATTTAAAGCAATTGGGAATGCATCTACGCCAGCAAAACTCTTGAATAATACTGCTTTACCTTCCATTACTGGAAGAGATGCTTCTGGTCCGATATTACCAAGGCCAAGTACAGCTGTTCCATCCGTCACAACTGCTACCATGTTTCCCTTCATCGTATATTCATATACCTTACTTTTATCGTCATAAATTTCTTTACAAGGTTCTGCAACCCCTGGAGAATACGCAAGACTTAAATCTTTAGCATTTTCTACTTTTACTTTTGATACAGTTTCTAATTTTCCTTGATGCACTTTATGCATGTGAAGTGCTTCTTCACGAAGTGTTGACAAACTATCCACTCTCCTCAAATTATTCTTGCTGATATTATTCTCTCCAAGTGGTCTGACCACGAACACAATTACTATAATAATCGAACTATAGGGAAATTGTCCATTATATTTTCACTACGACATTTTCCTCACCGACTATTTCACGAAGTGCTCCTAAACATTCTTCACTTGGATGAATTGATAAACTACGAGATAATTGTACCATTTTATGTTCCTTTTCATAATAAATTAGTACTTTCACAAAACCTGAATAGTGAAACAATATTTTTGTAACTTGATTTAACAGCCTCTTTTCATACTGCGAGGGTAGTTTTACATAAATCGATGCTTCTTTCATTTCATTGTAAACATCCATTTGTTCCAATGGATAAAGACCGTTCACAATCCATTGCAATTTATGATTTCGCTGTTCAATCGTCCCCTCCACTAAAACAATTGCACCTTCTTGTAACCTCTCCGCAAAATGAATATACGTCTCAGGAAAAACAACTGCCTCCATTTCATCATTTTGATCACAAAAAGTGACGAACGCCATTTTTTGCAATTTTTTCGTCCGAATGACTTTTACACCTGTTACATAAACAATTGCACGTTGTACTTTTCGCTTTTGCCTCATCGCTTGCGCAAGCGATGGAATTTCTAGTTCTTTTACAAGCTTTGCGTACTGCGCCGTTGGATAACTGGATAAATAAAAGCCAAGCGCTTCTTTTTCATTATTTAATTGTTCAATAAAAGATAGCTCTTCTCCTTGTACATATACTGATTTTGGGACACTTTCTTCCCCTAATTCACGAGCAAGGCTTGCGTACTCTAGAGCCCCCTTAATACTGTTAAACAACGTTGTTCGCGAAACTTGAAAATCATCGAAACAGCCTGCCCAAACAAAAGCCTCTAAATTACGCTCCGTAACAAACTTTGCTGGCATACGAAGACAAAATTCAAATAAATCTTGGAATGGATTTCTTTCTCTTTCCTCTATCACCGCATTCACTGTAGCCATCCCTATATTTCGAATTGACAGCAAGCTATAACGGATTGCGTTCCCTTCTATTTGGAAATTGTAACTACTTCTATGAAGAGACGGCGATAAAACACGAAAACCTTTGCGCTTCGTTTCGCGTATATATTGCACAATCTTATCTTCATTACCTATCGCACTAGATAACAGCGCAGTCATAAACTCTAAAGGATAGTTCGCTTTTAAATAAGCAAGCTGATATCCAATCATACTGTAGGCTACAGCATGACTTCGGTTAAAACCGTAATTCGCAAATCTCACAATTAAATCATAAATTTGTTCTGCTGATGTCTTATCGTATCCATTTCGTAAACACCCTTGTACAAAATGCATTCTTTCTTGATCTAAAATCTCACGTTTTTTCTTACTCACTGCACGGCGAAGCAAATCAGCTTCCCCGAGTGAAAACCCTGCTAACTGCGAGGCGATTTGCATAATTTGTTCTTGGTATACAATGACACCATATGTGCTTTTTAAAATCGGCTTTAAATCCGCATGTAAATAATGAATTTGACGCTTTCCGTGCTTTGATTCAATAAAGGTTGGAATTTGCTCCATTGGTCCTGGGCGATATAATGCGTTAACAGCAACAATATCTTCAAACTCATTTGGTTTTAAGCTACGTAATACATTCCGCATTCCTCCGGATTCAAGCTGGAACACGCCTGTTGTATCTCCTTTTCCAAGTAACTGGAATGTCTTTTCATCCTCAAGTGGTAAATTCCGTATATCAATTTGTTTACCAGTTTTAGTCACAATAAAATTAAGAATGTTTTCGAGTAACGTTAAATTACGTAAACCTAAAAAGTCCATTTTTAACAGGCCCAGTTCTTCTAACACTTCTGCGGGATATTGCGTTACATATACATCGTTATGCCCTTCTTGAATCGCAACACTCCCCGTTAACGGCTCCTGACTCATTATGACTCCCGCCGCATGAATAGACGTATGACGTGGTAAACCTTCGACGCGCTTCGCAATTTCAAAAACACGCTCATGCAAGAGATTTCCTTGTACAAATTCACGAAGAGACCTAGATTCTTCATACGCTTCTTTTAATGTGATTCCAAGCTTTGACGGAATAAGTTTTGAAAATATATCGATATCCCTTGGTGGAAGCCCCATTACGCGGGCGATATCTCGAATCGCTGCTTTTGCAGCAAGCGTTCCGAACGTAACTATTTGAGCAACACGAAGCTGACCATATTTATCTTTCACATAACGAATCATCTCATCACGTCTAATATCCGGAAAATCAATATCAATATCTGGCAGCGTAACACGTTCAGGATTTAGAAATCGTTCAAACAGCAAGTCGTACTCAATTGGATCGATGTCTGTGATTTCTAACACATAAGAAACAAGTGAACCTGCTGCTGAACCACGACCCGGCCCTGTTAAAATGTCATGTTCATGTGCGTATTTCATAAAATCCCAAACAATGAGGAAATAATCACTAAATCCCATGCGAGAGATAACTTCAAGTTCATGTTCTAAACGTTTCCTATGTACATCTTGAACCGTTCTATATCGCTGTTTTAGACCCTCATTACAAATACGGCGCAAATAAGCATCTGATGTTTCATTAGATGGAACAGAAAACTTCGGCAATTGATTAACGTGGAAAGGAATTTCTACGCGGCAACGCTCAGCTATATGAACTGTATTCTGAACGGCTTCTTCTTCATGAGAAAATAAAGCCTGCATTTCAACTGCTGATTTTAAATAATACTGATCTGTTTTGAGTCTTGGTCTATCTGGATCAGTCATCTTTGTTCCGCTCTGAACTGATAGCAAGCACTCCTGCACAAGTGCATCGCTTTGATTCACATAACGGACATCATTTGTCGCGACGACTGGAATATTCATCTCGTTTATAAATTGTGGTATTTTCTCTTGTAAAAACAGTTCATCTTGAATCGCATGATGCTGCAAACTCATGTAAAAGCTTCCAAACATATTTTGATACGAACGAGCTACTTCTTCAGCGATCTCGTCTCTTCCTTCTAACAATAGCTGTTCAATTTCCCCGTCTTTTCCTGGTGAAATTGCAATCAACCCTTTTGCATAATGAGAAAGCCACTTTTTTGGGATCCCATCTTTAGACTTAGTCATGATCGTACTAGAAATTTTTAATAAGTTTTGATAACCTATTTCATTTTCTGCAAGTAATACAAGTGGATAAGCTCGCTCCTCCTCCTCACTAAACACAGAAGCTGTTAATCCGATAATCGGCTGTATACCATTCTTCTTACATGCTTTATAAAACGGAATGACTCCATACATCACATTTTCATCTGTAATCGCAAGCGATGAAAAGCCAAGCTCTTTCGCCCGAACGATGAGTTCATCAATTTTACAAGCACTTTTTAACAAACTATAAACGGTTTGACATTGTAAATGCGCAAACTTCACTGTTGTACCCTCTCTTTACCTATTTGACTACTCTCATTATAGGTGATGCGGAAAGCGGAAATCAAAACATACTTCTTATACTTTGTCCATATATATGAAAGAGAAAGGAGAATGACGATGGATGTAAGACAATATACTTTTTTCTCTCTTCTTATTATTAGTTATTTTATTGCCTTTGGGGTTATACTTGGTGGTTCTTTAATTGGAGGAGTTGGGGCATTTCTGATTGGACAGCCTGCCCTTACTTCCATTAATCAATTCGCACAAAATTTACGAATTTGGGCACTCGTCGCAGCAATCGGCGGGACTTTTGACACATTTTATAGCTTTGAAAGAAGTTTTTTCGAAGGAGATATGAGAGACATTGTGAAACAAATTTTACTTATCTTTTTCGCAACAGGCGGCATGCAAACCGGTCTTATTATTATTAAATGGATTACGCAGGATCATGTATGAGAGTACCAAGCGATTCTACCGCTAAACGATGGTATTTATTTTTGGGTGGCGCTGCGGTTGGTGGTATTTTTAGCTGGTTTATTTTTTTGTACATATATGGTGTTTTTCAACAAGAACAAGCCAGTACAATCGAAAAACAAAAACAAATCATTAAGAAACAAGAAGAAAAGCTTCATGTTCTTCTTGAAGATCACGATAAACTAAATGAAGAAAACAAGCAGCTCTTAACTATTCAAGAAATTAAAATTAAAATTTCAAACCATGATAAATACGACTTAGACAACCTTACTCTCGAAAACATGACAACATCCATTCACAATGACCTACAGCATCTCTTAACGAAAAATATACAAAGCATTGCGAAAAATAAAGAACTCCTAAAAAAAGTAATTGAAAATAAAGTATATAAACACTATGATCGAACCTATCGCTTCAAAGTTTCCTCACTCTCTTTTGATACCGTGCTCGAAATTGACATCAATATAAAACAAGAAAAGTAGGAACGCAGCGTCCCTACTTTTTCTTGTTTTATATAAGAGTATTCTTATTTACAAATCTCACGCAAGTCTGCAAAAAGACGATCTGCTTCTTCCCAAGAAGACGCTTTTGCACCCGAAGCCATCGGATGACCTCCGCCATTATACTTCATCGCTAGCTTATTAATAACCGGTCCTTTTGAACGAAGGCGAACGCGAATTACATCTTCTTCCTCTAAAAATAAAACCCAAGCTTTTAGTCCGTCAACATTACCAAGTGCTCCAACAACGCCAGATGCTTCAGAAGGAAGGACATCGAACTCTTCTAGCACTTCTTTTGTCAGCTTAATATAAGCCGCTCCCTCTTCTGTCATCGTAAAGTTTTGTAAAATGAATCCATTTAAACGAGCGATTTTCTCTTTCGTTTTATACATTTCGTTATATAACTCTGGAAAATCTACACCCATTTCAACAAGCTCACCTGCATAGCGAAGTGTTCTTGCCGATGTATTTGGGAATAAGAAACGCCCTGTATCTCCAACAATACCAGCTAGAATAAGACGTGCAGATTCTTTCGATAGTTTTAGACCTTTATCTTTTCCATAAGAATACAATTCATAAATAAGCTCGCTTGTAGAACTTGATGTCGTGTCCACCCACGTAATGTCTCCGTATGGATCTTCATTTGGATGATGATCGATTTTAATGAGCATCTTTCCTTTTGTATAACGCTGATCACAAACGCGTTCTTGATTCGCTGTATCACAAACGATAACAAGTGCATTCGCATAAGTCTCATCATCAATTTCATCCATTACTCGTAAATAAGATAAGGTTGGTTCATTGTATCCGACCATATAAACCTTTTTCTCTGGAAACGATTCTTGAAGAATTGTCCCAAGACCACACTGAGAACCTAATGCATCTGGGTCTGGACGGACATGACGGTGAATGATAATCGTATCAAACTCTTTAATCATCGCTAAAATTTGTTCATGCATATGTATAATCTCCTTTTTATTAATTTCTACCTCTGTCATCAATTTTCTTACTTTATCCTTCATTATAACTGAAAATAATTTATTCATGTGGACAATTGCTTTATAATAATAGTTAGAAAGTTTAGATAATGTCTTTTGTTTTCTTTTGGCATGAATATGAAATGGGCACTAATCGCTTCTATGCTTGAGCGGATCCTCTCTTCCACCTAAAAGAAAGGATTTTATTTCAGGTTTTTTATTTAGATTTATCCAGGGTTTTATCACCCTATCAATCACGACTTTGTAAACAAAAAGGATTCTCTACTCATTTCCTACCTGTGTTTTCTCTCGGCACGGGGCTAAAATAGGCACTGACCGCTTCGATCCTCTCTTCCACCTAAAAAAGAGGGACTTGATATTTCATGTTTTTAATTTATCTACATACAAAATAATGGAGGATTACATTATGCCAGTATTAGTCTTTTGTATTATCATTTCATTTATGTTGTATCTCTTCTATAAAACAAAATATTTTCGTACAAATCGTCAGATGGAAAAAGGGTGGCTTGCTGGAAAATCTGCGATGGCACTTGGTGTATTCGTTGCATTATTCGGTGCAAATCAATTTTTCTTAGACATCTCGACTGCACGTATCATCGTCGGTGTCTTATTTATCTTATTTGGCAGTGCAAGCGTTTTTAATGGATTCCGCCAGTATAAACACTTCTCGCCTCTTGCAATCGAAGAAGCAGAAGCATATAAAAAAATGTAAAAAGCATCAGCTATTCATGCTGATGCTTTTTTGTGATTCTTTATTTTCAAAATTAGATAGGCAACAAAAGCAGGTGGAATATTAAAAGGATTGCCTTGCACATGAAAATGTAATTGTTCTTCTTCAAAAGACATATTTTTATACAGTTCTTGTTGTGAAAGTTTTGTTAGTTGTCTTTGCTCGTTTAATCCTTTAATGTAAAGATACTGAATCGGTATCATCATAAGAAAATAAAACAATGCAACACCACCAAAAAAGAGTAACTCTGATGACATATCAAGCACCATCCTTTTTTTCTTTATATATATCAATTATCTGATAATTCAATTATACCATAAACTGCCAAACAAAAGGAGCCGCAATCTCATTGATTGACCAAATTGACCCGGTTCTTATGTAATTGTTCATTGTTCTTTTTATCGTCATTGATTTAGGTTTATGTGTTTCCGTAATCATGAAGAAAATGTTCTTAGTTCCTATCATCACACTCATTCTAAACGCTCTATACGAAATTGGGTATACGAAACATTACTATCCCGATTCTCCTATCACCTTTACTTCATGGAATATAATCTTCCCACTATTTCGTTACTATTAGCTGTATTCATACCCTTTTACAAAAAAGAGCTGAATGAATATCCCTGTCATAAAAGGGATTCTCCATTCAGCTCTTTTTCATGTTTATCGATCAATGAGCTGCACCATTAATAGTGCTTTTCCAACAACTTCTCCTCCGTGCCGCACTTCTACATCTACCTTTCCAAATTTACGCCCAATTTCTAACACCTGCGGATGTACAGAAACAACATTGTCGATTTGAACAGGCTTTACAAAGTAGATTGTTAAATTCTCAACAATCGAATCGCTTTTTTTCTGCGCACGAATGGCACGATTCGTTGCTTCTGTGACAACAGTTGTAAATACTCCATATGATAATGTTCCAAATGAACTCGTCATTTGTGGCGTCACAGAAAATTGATAACTGTGTTCGTGCTTTGCTTCTTTCGGTGTCACAAATTGATTTGTAACGATATCTTCAATCGTCTCCCCAACTTGCGGTTGACGTTGAATCATTTGCAGCGCTTGTAGTACGTCTTGACGACTAATAATTCCTTGCAAGCGATTGTTTTCATCAACAACAGGAAGAAGTTCAATTCCTTCCCATACCATCATGCGGGCTGCCGCTGCAACAGACATTTTCCCATTTACTGTAATCGGCTGCTTTGTCATTACTTTTTCAATTGGTGTTTCTTTCGCGATACCAATCATATCTTTTGAAGTAACAATCCCTAATACCTTTTTATTTTCATCCACAATTGGATAACGCCCATGCATCGTTTCTTCATTATACGCATGCCATTGTTCTACTCTATCACTAGGTTTTAAATATAGCGTCTCTTCAATTGGTGTTAAAATATCTTCAACAAGTACAATTTCCTTTTTGATAAGCTGATCATAAATGGCGCGGTTAATTAACGTTGCCACAGTGAACGTATCATAGCTACTTGAAATAATCGGTAGCTTTAATTCATCCGCTAATTTTTTCACACGGTCTTCTGTATCAAATCCACCTGTAATTAAGACTGCAGCGCCTGCTTCTAACGCTAGTTGATGGGCATTCGTACGGTTACCGATAATCAGCAAGTTCCCAGCTTCTGTATAGCGCATCATCGCCTCTAATTTCATGGCCCCAATCACGAATTTATTTAATGTTTTATGTAATCCTTCTCTTCCACCAAGTACTTGGCCATCGACAATATTGACCACTTCGGCATATGTTAGTTTTTCAATATTTTCCTTTTTCTTTTGTTCAATTCGGATCGTTCCGACACGTTCAATTGTACTGACATATCCTTTATTCTCTGCATCTTTAATCGCACGATAGGCTGTTCCTTCACTTACACTCAAATCTTTTGCAATTTGACGTACAGAAATTTTATGCCCTACCGGCAGGCTATTAATATGTTCTAAAATTTGATTATGCTTGGTAGCCAAATGGTTTCACCATACTTTCTTTTCCCTAAATTCTTCATGTGTTGTATTTTTAGTATACTATATTTCCGAAACTGTTACACTGTACTTTTATGTATCTGTACTATTTTTTTTATAACAAAAATGACCCTTATATTCTATCAGTCACATTCTTACAACAGTGTAATGCTACTGTCACCTCATTCGATAGTTTGTCTTCTCGTTCCAAGATACAATAAAGACAAGAAGTCAAACGAAGGAGCGAATGAAAATGAAAAAATTTTTAGAAGTTGTAGGTGCTATATTTTTAGCTTTCGTTGATGGCAAAAAAGTTGCAATGGAATTAAATGAAGCACCAGAACAAACATCACCAGAAGTAAAAGAAACACCAAAACAAGCATCGGCTTTCAAACCTATTTTGCACACATAAAAAAACCTTCACTTGTCTTTTCAAATGAAGGGTCTTCTTTTTATATTGTAATACTTTCCCCAGCTTCTAATACCTTACCTGTACTACTTGTTAATTTTTGCACAAAAAGATGCGGATCCTGTTCAATAACTGGGAACGTATTATAATGCATTGGTACAACCGTTTTTGCTCCAATCCATTCCGCAGCTAATACTGCATCCTCTGGTCCCATTGTAAAATTATCACCAATTGGTAAAAATGCGATATCAATTTTGTTCAGAGACCCAATTAACTTCATATCAGAAAATAATGCAGTATCCCCTGCATGATAAATCGTTTTCTCTTCTGCCGTAAATAAAATTCCAGCCGGCATTCCCGTATATGTAATCGTCTTATTTTCTTCATCAATATAACTAGAACCATGGAATGCTTGTGTAAATTTCACTTTCCCAAAATCAAATACATGCGAGCCACCGATATGCATTGGGTGCGTATTCACACCTTGCCATCCTAAAAATGTTGCGAGTTCAAATGGTGCCACAACAACCGCATTATTTTTCTTCGCAAGCGCTACTGTATCGCCGACATGATCACCATGACCATGCGATAAAATAATTGCGTCTACCTTAACATCTTCGGCCTTTAAATCTGTTTTGGGATTACCTGTTAAAAATGGATCAATTAAGATAACCTTCCCATTCGTTTCAATCTTTACAACTGAATGGCCATGATAAGATACTTTCATGATTATATTCCTCCCTTGTTTACATTCACACCTTGTATTCTACATGATTTCACAATTCCCTGTCTTTTCAAACATCGATTTGCTTGTCATAACGCTTCCATCCGATGTAAAGTTATATATGTAATTAAAATCTCGGGGGTGCGAATTTATGAATACTAGATTAGAAAACTTAATGCAATGGCTACAAGAACAGAACGTAGAAGCTGCATTTTTAACTTCTACACCAAACATCTTCTATATGACAAACTTCCATTGCGAACCACACGAAAGACTACTCGGTCTATTTGTATTCCAAGAAAAAGAACCAATTTTAATCTGCCCTAAAATGGAAGAAGGTCAGGCTAGAAACGCTGGTTGGGCGCATGAAATTATCGGATTCACTGATACAGACAAACCGTGGGATATGATTACAAAAGCAATTCAAGACCGTGGCATCGATGTAAATAAAGTGGCAATTGAAAAAGAACATTTAAATGTAGAACGCTATGAAGAAGTAAGAAAATTATTCCCGAAAGCATCTTTCCAATCTGCCGAAGAAAAAGTACGCGAACTTCGTTTAATTAAAGACGAAAAAGAACTTTCTATTTTACGCCAAGCAGCTTCCATGGCTGACTACGCTGTTGAAATCGGTGTAAATGCGATTCAAGAAAATCGTAGCGAATTAGAAGTGTTAGCAATCATCGAACATGAAATGAAGAAAAAAGGCATTCATAAAATGTCCTTTGACACAATGGTACTAACAGGAGCAAACTCCGCATTGCCACACGGCATTCCAGGAGCAAACAAAATGAAGCGCGGTGACTTCGTACTATTTGACCTAGGTGTCATCATTGACGGTTACTGCTCTGACATTACACGTACAGTAGCATTTGGCGATATTTCAGAAGAACAAACACGCATTTATAACACTGTACTAGCTGGCCAATTACAAGCGGTTGAAGCTTGTAAACCAGGTGTTACACTTGGCGAAATTGACCGTGCTGCTCGCTCTGTTATCGCAGATGCAGGTTATGGAGATTTCTTCCCGCACCGCCTTGGCCACGGACTTGGAATTAGCGTACACGAGTATCCAGATGTAAAAGAAGGAAATCCATCTCCATTAAAAGAAGGAATGGTCTTCACAATTGAACCAGGTATTTACATACCAAACGTAGGCGGTGTTCGTATTGAAGATGATCTCTACATCACGAAAGACGGATCAGAAATTTTAACGAAATTCCCAAAAGAATTACAGTTTGTTAAATAAGAAAAAAGGTAGCGACTGCGCTACCTTTTTTTATATCCTATGTCTCTACTATCTCAAACCTATTAACAGTTATCCTGATTTCAACTTTATATACACCTTCATCGTCAAAATTTAAAATCACGTCTGTTTGGATTCCCATATGTAGGTGTTGATTTATATAACTTCTATCATTTCGGATTTTTTATTCATGATGAAATATACAGTCTCATTTCTCATCATAACGTATCCTTCCATAGCACCTTTTTCTGTTTGTTGTTGCACATTCACATGCTCATTCTCAACTTTCTCATTACGTATACATGCTATTACTATCGTGAAAAGTCCAATAACTTTCTTTTTACTGTAGTATGTATTTCTTGTATATTCTCTATTTCTATTATAATATTTAAATACAGAATTTTCTAAACACATAAAAAAAGGAGAGATTGCATGCAACAACTTCAAAAACAATTAGAAGAAATAAAGGCTAATCATTACACCATAGATTCCACGATAGATATCGATAAACTAATTTCAAAAATGCTTCAGCATATCGGCACCCCAGATAGTTATTTACGAGATACATTAATCTACACAACGTTTTTCCATCTTATTACAAATGATCATATTACACACACACAATTATCGCAATTATTGTCACAAAGTATAAACGAACAATATTTATTTTATAAAATCACTACAGATGATAAGGATGCAGTATTCACTCGATCATTTACAACACTATTAATTGCTTTAATCATATACGCCGATACAAAACATAACTTCTTATCACCGTCTGACATATTAGATGTGAAAGACAAATTAATTATATATATGAACCAAGAACATGATTTTCGCGGATATGTTAGTGAACAAGGTTGGGCTCATAGCATCGCTCATGTTTCAGATACATTCGATGAACTTGTCAACAATCCAAAGCTTGAAACCACATATTACCCAGAAATAATGCAAACTCTATTAAAAAAAGTAAGTGTACATACAACTCATTACAACTATGAAGAAGATGAAAGAATTGTCACTCCTATCATCGCCATGCTTAAAAACGGTTTAAATAAAAAAGAACTCATCTCATCCTTACATTCCTTAATAAATCAAATGGAAGTTCAAAAAACAAAATTATCTACCGCACCTTATGAAGCGTTATACAGAAATATAAAATCATTTTTGCGAAGCTTATTCTTCCGATTACGAACAAATTCCATATGTAAAGAAACAGAAATCGAGATTGAAAACTTATTAAAAAGATTTCGTCAATACAATTAAAAAGAAGGCCTCTCAAAAGGTGCCTTCTTCCATTTCACTAATATTTAATTGAAATTTAACAATCCAAACTGAGAAAAAGTGTACACAAATCGCGATGGCCATACATGTCCCGCTCAAAAAAGTTAAAATTGGGTGCGAGTATGAATGTCCTAAACCATAAGACGCTCCAACAAAAAACATTGTTATGTAGATATAAATTGCTCCATGTATTTGCTTCATATAGGCCCCCTTTTTCCATATTATAACATAAATTTTCTAACTATTCTCACTAATGTTTCGAAATAGATATTTCTCAACTGTTCCCCCTCTTATATATGGTACTCCCCACAACTAATTTCAATTATTCTTTAATTCTACTTGAATAATCATTTGTAGTTGTATTTATAATTCTCTATATTAAGAATTATAATAATAAGTGTTTATTATAGCAGAAAATTAATAGAGGGGCTTTTTATTCCTTCAAATTCATGTAGTTGGAATCACCATGTTGAGCGCTCTAACAATATTTCTTATATGAGTAGAAAGGCTTGAAATATGTAATTTTCTACAAGCAAAAAACCCATCTCCTCTGATGAACTTTTCCTATTACTTACAAAAATATTATTTCATCGCTTCTTTAACAACATCTTGAATCATAACAACTTCTGTTTTCATATGGGAAACAGGCGATTCTTCATCGATACATTCATACCAAAACTCTAAATGCTTTTTATCAATTTCATGCTGAGAACTTTCGACATCTATTCCGCCTTCTCCTTGTACCGAATACCAATACAAATACTCTTTCTCATCCCTTATTTCCCGGAAAATTGTCTCTACATACATTTTTTCGTCGTTTAATGTCAAAAGTACTTCTTTCATATGATTATTGAGAAGTTTCATCCACTCATCCACACGATGACTTTTTCCTGGTTTCACTTTAAATCTTGTTAATTCGACCTTCATGTTTATTCCCTCATCTTTTTTCGTACATATAAAACATATTCTATTGGATGACAAAAACCTAATTTACCAGCTAAATTTTGTGAAGAAATGTTATCGCTATTACAATCCCAACACGGTGTAATTCCATTTTGTATGCAATGTTCTATGAAAGAAGTTGCGACTAATCCAGCAAGCCCTTTCCGTTGATGGTCTGGATGTGTTGCAATATCAATTTCCGCAAAATCATCACCTCTAAAAATTGAAATACACTCCGCCACTACCTTTTGACCTTGTACAATACAAAAACCAAAACCACGCTTCAAAAACGTTTCTTTTGATCCCCAATACTCTTTATAATACTGCTCCGTAAATTCCGTACTTTTTTCTATTACATTTTTATCGACACGTATGACCTGGTACGTAAAATCATCTACTTCTCTTTTTCCATCTTCAAAGCACTCTCTTTGAAATAGAAATTTTTTTCGAGGGATTTTCCGAAATACATCCTTGAAATGATTTTCAATAATGTTTTCCCAATCTAAGCTAGACACAAATAATGTGAATCGTTTCTCTGTTGTTAAAACATTACTTTCAATGTGAGAAAACAAAGTACATTGAAATTCCTGATCATATGTATCTCCAAACAAATAGTAAATACCATTAGCAGTCGCAATCATTCCTGCTGTTAATCTATCATTTACAAAGATTTCACCATCTATCGTTTGATCACATACTGCATAGGCAAAAGTAGCTGTCTGTTTGTTCTCTTCTAAAACCGGAAGAATCTTATGATACTCTGGTAACACTAACTTTCTCATACATTCTCCACAATAACAGTATCCGCTTCTAAATTTTCAAAACAGAGGTTAACGGTTCGCTGTAGTGCTCTTGTGCGGTGGATAGTACCTGCTGGAATTAAAATAGAATCATTCGGTTTTAGAACAACTGTATCCTTATCCTGAAAATCGATCAGCAATTCTCCCTCGAGTACTATAAATAATTCATCCGAATTCGAGTGAAAGTGCCAATCATATTCTCCCATAAACACAGCAATCCGCAAACAATGATTATTTATATTCGAGACAACAAAATTTTTGTGCTGCTCTGTAATCTCTTTTGTGAGTTCTAAAAGATTTACTTTCTCCATCATTCTTCCCATCCCCTAAGTTATTTATTATTTCCGCAAAAACCAGCCAAGTACAATTACAATTGCAAAGATCAAAAAACATTTCTATTTCTGTTTCCTTACTTTTTTCACTTCTTCTTTTAATTCTCGTACAGTTTGCTCTAAACTAACGATAGCTTCTCCTCTCGTTCAAATCATTTCTCTTTTGTATTCTTTCTTCTGGCTCTTTTGTTAAATTTATTACTGCGCTTCCTTTCTGCGATACACTATTCCATCCTAGTAATCTCTTTCAAGTTCTAACGTTTCATTCTGAATAATGAAACATTTTAAGATAGATTACTTTTTTAATCTCCACCGCCCCCGCAATCTCCACCACCACTATCACTTGAACTACTACAATTATTATCGCTGTAGTTTACAAATCCACTTGACGAGTTTGAAGCATAGGAAGATCGTTTTCTTTTCTGCTGCCTTTTCTTATCATTTTTACTTTCACGGCTTGGCCATACTTTGTCAAACAATACAAAAAACATACCGAATGGTGCCAAAAAAACAATCCCCTGAAAGATGTCTTCCAAAAATTCAGGTCTTATCTCGATTTGATAAAATACACCTAACAAATACATACACAAAATCACATATAAAACCATACTAATATACCTAGCAATTCCCTCTATACGAAAAGCCAGCTTCTGTTGAAATGGTATATTCTGTTCCTGCTTTTTCTTTATATATTTCTGCCGTTTTATCTGTTTTTTCTTCCTACTCTTTCTCCCCATGACATCCCCTCTTTAAATCTACTTATTTATATAATCCCAAACTACCATAAGAGGAATCTCATTAACAAGAAAAAATTCCAATTTTTAGATTTTCAAAACAAAAAGATGCTCTCTATCTCGTATTACGAGTAAAAATTAAAGAGCATCCCTTTTATCCTAATATTTACGAGCAGTAATACCCCTCGTCTCAAAGCTCCCTGACAGAAAAAATTAGTAAGAGATGGACTGCTTGTCAAAGTCCAGTTGGTGAAGGCTAATATTCAGCGGTGGATGGAGAAAGCTCCACCGCTGAATGTTTCATTTTATTGGCAACTTCTTTCAAAATCGCCTCGTACCATTCCAAATAATGAAACATTTTAAGGCGGACTACTTTTTTAATCTCCACCGCCTCCGCAATCTCCTCCTCCACTATCACCTGAACTACTACAATCGTTATCGCTATAGTTTACAAATCCACTTGATGAATTTGATGAACCTTTTCTCCTTCTCGCCTTGCTCTTATCCTGTTCACCTTTATCACTTGGTGTCCATATATATAGAAATAAAAAGCCATACAACACCATTTCTACTATTCCTACAAATATCTTTAATAACTCCCCAAAAAACCCCTTAGTTAGATGTGACTGACTCATTTTAAAATAGATGTAAACACAGAATCCTAAATACAGAAAAATAGTAATGATTCTAAGTACTTTAAGTATAATGGCAATTGGTTTCTCATGTTGCTCTATAACTACTTCCTTTTGTTGCAATACATGCTGTTGTTTAGGTTGTCTCTTCTGTTTTTTCTTACTACTTTTCCTCCCCATTGGATCCCCCCCTAGACCAATTTACTTTATTCTATAATTCTCGTTACTTATTATAAATCACATATGAAATAAACATAATTCCCCAAATCCTATCGTATCATTCTTAAAATTTTTTTGTCTATCATACGTTATAAAAACATATTGAATATTTTGTTAAATCGAGGTCTAACTTTTTGTAGAAGACACTTGAGTTACTACATACAAAAAGACCCTCCTTATCTAAGGAAGGTCTCACAATTTTTTTATTATGATAAAGCAGGAGCTTTATCAAGAAGCTCTTTCGCATCAGCGTATTGTAAGCTGTGTGCTTCTGCAACTGCTTCAAATGTTACATAGCCGTCTAACGTGTTAATACCTTTTAATAATGCAGAGTTACTTAAGCAAGCTTCTTTGTAACCTTTGTTTGCAATTTGTACTGCATATGGTACTGTTACGTTTGTTAACGCAAGAGTTGATGTACGCGGAACCGCACCAGGCATGTTTGCAACTGCATAGTGAACAACGCCGTGTTTTTCATAAGTTGGGTTGTCATGAGTTGTAATACGATCAGTTGTTTCGAAAATACCACCTTGGTCAATTGCGATATCTACTACAACAGAACCTGTTTCCATTGATTTAATCATTTCTTCTGTTACAAGTTTTGGCGCTTTTGCACCTGGAATTAATACTGCACCGATTACAAGATCAGATTCTTTTACAGCTTCTGCAATGTTATAAGGGTTAGACATTAAAGTTTTTACTTGGTTACCGAAAATATCATCTAATTGACGAAGGCGTTCTGCACTTAAGTCGATAATCGTTACATCAGCACCTAAACCTACCGCAATTTTCGCCGCGTTTGTACCAGCTTGACCACCGCCGATAACTGTTACTTTACCACGTTTTACTCCCGGAACGCCTGCAAGTAAAATGCCTTTACCGCCCTTGTTTTTCTCAAGGAATTGTGCACCAATTTGTGCAGACATACGACCAGCTACTTCACTCATAGGTGCAAGTAGTGGTAAAGAACGGTTGTCTAATTGTACTGTTTCATAAGCAATTGCTACTACTTTATTATCGATTAAAGCTTTTGTTAATTCTGGTTCTGGAGCTAAGTGTAAGTATGTGAATAAAATTAAACCTTCACGGAAATAACCATACTCACTTTCAATTGGCTCTTTTACCTTCATAACCATCTCTTGATTCCATGCTTCTTCAGCAGTTTCAACAAGTTTTGCCCCAGCTTGTACGTATTCTTCATCTGTAAAGCCAGATCCTAAACCTGCACCCTTTTGAACAAAAACATCATGACCATTGTGTACTAAATGCACAGCACCAGCTGGCGTCATTGCCACGCGGTTTTCATTGTTTTTAATTTCTGTTGGAATACCGATACGCATTCTTAATTCCCCCTTGAGTTATGAAATGACCCCTGAATCATTTTTTTAAAGCGCTTTCTATGCTCTTATATTTTAACATAATATCTCAATATTTGACAAAAAATATCTCGAGTTTTCCTATAGATTTTATCTATTTTTATCGATGTCTGTGAATAACATCAACGGCCCCTGTTACTTCAATGATTGTGCCCGTAATCATATCAGAATCTTCCTCGCATAGAAATGCAATTGTGCGAGCGATATCTTCACCTGTTCCAGATCTACCAATTGGTGTCTTGGCATCTTTCATCATACGTGCCTCTTGAATCGTTGCCTCTTTCATTTCACCAATAATATCTCCTGGACAAATCATATTTGATGTAATTCCGTATTCTGCTTCCTCATAAGCAATTGTCTTTGTTAATGAGACCAGTCCTACCTTTGCTGCAGCAAATGCGGAACGGTTCATCCAACCAGGTGCACTATCCGCTCCTTGAAACCCATAATTGATAATACGGCCAAAACGCTCTTTTCTCATGATCGGAACGACAAGTTTTAATAAACGAAACACTGCTGTTAAATTCCCTTGTATCATTTCATTCCATTCATCTTCTTCATAATCAATTAAATTTTTACGTTCAAATACGTAAGGACCTGCATTATTGATTAAAAAATCAATTTTGCCAAAACGGTCAATTGCTCCTTCTACCATTTTATGTAAATCCTCTTTTTTCGTGACATCTGCTTGCACAAACTGCAGTCGTTCTGCTATATGTTCATATTTTTCCCTCATTGCTTTGGCAGCTCTTATATCGCTGCGATATGTTACGGTTACTGAATATCCTTCAGTCAATAATTTTTCTGTTACTTGCTTTCCTAAACCTTTCGTACCGGCTGTAATGAGCGCGTGTCTCACAAAAATAGCCTCCTTTTTATTCCTATACTCAATATGTAACAAGTTATCCCATCAATTACAACTAAAAAGAATCGAAATAAATTTTTCAAAATTCTGTAACGTTTTCGACAAGCACATTACCATATTTTGCTTTATAATTAAGTTGTAAAAAGGTTATAAAAAAGAATTGGGAGGAATCTACTATGAATAATACATATACAAATATTTTAATTGCAGTGGACGGTTCCAAAGAAGCAGAAAAAGCCTTTAAAAAAGCAATTCAAGTTGCAAAGCGCAACAACGCAACATTAACAATCGCTCATATCGTTGATGTAAAAGCATACTCTGCTGTAGAAGCATATAGCCGAGCAATTGCTGAGCGTGCAAATCTCTTTGCAGAAGATTTATTAGAAGACTACAAAAAGACTGCAACTGAAGCTGGTCTTGAAAAAGTAGATACTGTATTAGAATTCGGTAATCCAAAATCTAAAATTTCAAAAGAAATTGCTCCAAAACATAAAGTAGATTTAATTATGTGTGGTGCAACTGGTTTAAACGCTGTAGAACGCTTCTTAATCGGTAGCGTCTCTGAACATATTATTCGCTATGCGAAATGCGATGTCCTTGTTGTCCGTGGTGAAGAAGAGCAAGGTGAACTATAATTTATCAAAATATAAAAGCATCAAGCTCATGTAGGCTTGATGCTTTTTTGTGTATTCAAATATCAAATAACAAAATATATCTTTGCTCCCATTCGATTAACTTAAAAATCGAAGGATAGAATATATCTGTTCGGTTACGCTAAGAAAAAAAGAAACGAGGGATGCTACATGGGCGATTCCGAACGAATTATTTTAGATGTAAATGATGAAGAAATTGAAATGCTCGACACAATCTGCTCTCATTTTAAAGAAAAGCATGGTGTTGAGCTGAGTCATGGTGCACTCCTCCGTGATTTAATGGATATTGAATATATTCGTATTACAGAAAATCGGCATAAATACGAATAAGAAAAGACGTTCAGTAATTGGCAAAACCACCTTACTGAACGTCTTTTTAATCATTTATATACGATTCTTTTTATGCCTTTTTAACAAATTCAGATTTTAATTTCATAGCTCCAAATCCGTCAATTTTGCAATCAATATCATGATCTCCATCAACTAAACGGATACTCTTTACTTTTGTACCTATCTTTATAACGGATGAAGTTCCTTTTACTTTAAGATCTTTGATTACTGTTACAGCATCACCATCGTTTAAGATATTTCCATTTGCATCTTTAACAACCTTTTTGTCTTCACTATTTTCAGTTTCTGACCCTAGAGCCCACTCATGCGCACACTCTGGGCAAACAAATAGACTTCCATCTTCATACGTATATTCTGAATTACATTTCGGACAGTTCGGTAAGTTTTGCATATTTTTTATTTCCTCCATTATAAAAATTACTCTCAATTCCCTTTTTCATACTTACGTAAACTTAACAATTACGAACTGGAAACTCACGAAAAATAGGGATGTTCCTTATATACTGCCATAGTATTTTCAGATTGACAAGCCAACTTTATGTGAACACGTTTTCTAAAAAAGAAAGCACATCATATAGTGTGCTCTCCTTCTTTACGTTGATGGCAATGCGGTAAACTTAGATTTCTAAACATACTATTCCAGATGAAGAGTTGTTTTAGCATGGATTCCCCTTCCAAAATACAAAACAATTATAATGATGGTATAATTAGGAAAATGAACTAAGGGGTTCTGGTACATGAAATCTGAAAGTATATCAAAACATTTTCACACATTAAATCAACAAAGATCTCAATTTCTCCCTAAACTACAATCACTTCCGCAAGAAGAACTATGGCATCGAAATAAAAATGGGAAATGGTCAATTGGGGAACATCTCTACCACCTGTACTTAATTGCAAAAATGCTAAAAGTTGCAATTAAGTTTTCTTTCACACTTCTTCCCTATGCCAAAATAAGAAGAAATGCCCCGTTTGCAACTGAAATACATGACATCTATGCAGTATACAAAGAAAAAAATGGGAAAGGAATGAAAGCTCCTTGGATTTTAGTACCATCCAAAAAAATCTATTATTCTATGGATGGTAAAGAACTGGAACGATTGCTAGTTAACGAAACAAATGCAATCAAAATATGCGTTCAAAATATAGAAGAAAATATCGCGGGGCACATTGTATTTTTGGATCCACTCGCTAAGTATCCCAACCTAATTCAAGCCATTCAACTTTTAGCGATACATGAGAAACATCATTTTTTAATCATTGAAAATATCTATAAAACGATGCATGCACGTAGTCTAGAAGTATAAAAACACTAAATCAGTGAGACCTGAATCCCTCACTGATTTAAGTTTCACTTTATCTTTACTTCTTCTCCTACATATTCCAAATGCCATGCATCTTGAATAGATAATACTGGAGATCCGCTTGTATTCTTTGCAAATCGAAGAAGTCCATATTCTCCTGCGTAAAATATAGAAGCGTTGATTGGAAAACAAGGATAGTGCTGGTCTTCATCTACAAATACTGGTTTACCTTCTTTTTTTAAGAAGCTAAACTCAAATACGCCTGCTGAATATGTTCCCTCATAATCCTTCCATTCTACTGCCTGAACATGCTTTCTTTGTAAATCTGTATACTTACAAGGGCTTCCATTAATAACGATATACTTTGTTCTTAAATCCATTACTCGAAACCCTATCGATACTACCTCACCATTATGACGCGCTATATAGAAATCCTTTCGAACAGGTTCTAATTGCATTTTTTCTCCATTCCACTCCATCATAAGAGCAGTATCTTCAATTGTTATACTGACAAATCCTCTTTTTGCACCTAAATACGCCCCTTCATAGTTTCTCCAACAATCCGAATCAACTTGAACAGGAGTGATTTTAGGTTTAACAGTTTGTCCTATGAATTGGTTCATTAACATCTCTATAATTTCCCACCCATAATCCTGCGTCGCCATCGTCACAAATCCTAGCTTTTTCTCTGGGAACAATACTAAAAAACATTTATATGTGCTTATCGCTCCGCTATGCCAAAGCATTTCGCAGCCTCGCTCTTTCTCTATTATCAAACCTAAACAGCTACCAAACTCGTTTAAAGTGTAGTTATCAACTTGCTTCTTATGCATTTCCTCAATTATTTCTGACCTTAAAAAGGTCTTACCATCTAAAATCCCTTTATTTAAATGCATCATCGCAAAGCGAGATAAATCTGTTATGGTCGACATTCCAAAAAAGGAAGGATAATTCGTTACATTTTCTGCAAATTTATGTTGTACCTTCCAATCGCCTTGTTCTGTTTTTTCATGGGCTAAAGCAAGAGGATACGTCATCGCTTCAAGCGGATCATACATTGTTCTAGTCATTCCAAGTGGATCTAATACATATTCCTTCATGAGCTCTGCAAACGGCTTTTTACATACAGATTGAGCTACATATCCTGCAAGATTATAAGCATGATTTCCGTATGAATATAGGATGCCAGGTGGAGTTACTAGTTTCAAATTAGGAACTATTTCCTCTATATAAGATACCCATCCTGCCTGATCACGAGGTCCCTCTATATCTCCTCCATCAGGTAAACCCGCGGTATGACTTAGCAACATACGAAGAGTTATGGTGCGAGCGTATTCTTGATTCTGCAGGGTAAACTCTTCTATATACGTACAAATTGGAACATCTAAATCTAAAATCCCCTCTTCTACGAGCTTCATTATTAAAGTCCCTGTTAAACTTTTACTAACTGATCCAACGCGGAACAATGTATCGGTCGTAACCTTCTGATTCGATTCTTCCCAGTTCATGAGACCGAATGCCTTTTCATACAAAATTTCTGTTTCATTTATGATTGATAGTGCAAACCCCGGTACTGTTTTGTTCTGTACTTGTTGTTCTATATGCGATTCAATATCTTTTATAGATAACACAGGGCATTACCTCCCTATTCTTTTTGAATTTCATTTGAAGTAAACTCTTTAATAAGTTGGCATAATAGACGCTCCTTACATTACTAAATCTTCCACCTACCCAAATTTCAACTTAAGATTGCGAAACTCCTTTCTCCTTTAACACACTTATTATTTTTTCTAGTAAAAAAAGAGGATACCCCGCTCCTATATAGAGCGGAGTATCCTCTCATCCTTATAAATTTACAGTCTCTCCCACTAACACCTTCGCTTTTTCCAGTGCATTTTGAATTTGTTCGAATCCTGTTCCACCTGCACTATTACGACGTTTTACCGCTGCATATGGCGAAAGAACTTCATATAAATCTTCTTCAAATAACGAACTCATTTCTTGATATGTTTCTAGCGGTACATCTAATAAATAGATTCCTTTTTGCGTACAATGAAGAACGAGCTTTCCAACAATTTCATGCGCCTGACGGAATGGAAGTCCTTTGTTTGCTAAGTAATCAGCAATTTCTGTTGCATTGGAGAAGTCTTGTGTTACGGCTTGCCCCATTTTTTCTTTGTTTACAGTCATCGTTTCTAGCATGCCCGCCATAATGTGCAGGCAGCCTTCTACTGTTTTCACCGTATCAAACATACCTTCTTTGTCTTCTTGCAAGTCTTTATTATAAGCAAGCGGCAATCCTTTCATTACCGTTAACAAGCTAAATAGATTGCCGTATACTCTCCCTGTTTTACCACGAATGAGTTCAGCCATATCAGGGTTTTTCTTTTGCGGCATAATGCTGCTTCCCGTTGCGTACTGGTCGCTCATTTCAATAAATTGAAATTCCTGACTGCTCCATAAAATGAGTTCTTCACAAAAGCGTGATAAATGCATCATTAGTATGGACGAATTGCTAAGAAATTCTAGTATGAAATCACGATCACTCACTGCATCTAAACTATTTTCATAGATTCCTTCAAAACCGAGCAACTCTGCGCTATACGAACGGTCAATCGGAAATGTAGTTCCCGCAAGAGCACCCGCACCAAGCGGAGAAATATTAATGCGCCCCACTGAATCCTCATAACGATTTACATCGCGCTCTAACATCCAAAAATATGCAAGTACATGATGAGCAAACGAAATTGGCTGTGCACGTTGCAAATGTGTATACCCCGGCATAATTGTTTCAATATTCTTCTCTGCTTGATGAACAAGAACCGATTGCAGTTGTTTCGTTGCCTTTATAATATCTTTCACTTTATTACGTAAATATAAATGCATATCTGTCGCAACTTGATCATTACGACTTCTTCCTGTATGAAGCTTTCCACCAACGTCACCAATTTGTTCAATTAACATTTTTTCAATGTTTAAATGAATATCCTCAGCATCTACTGAAAAAGTTAACTCATTTATTTTCGCTTTTTCTAATAAATGTTGAAGGCCTTCTTTAATTTTCTCTGCTTCTTCTTTTGTCACAATCCCCTGCTTCGCAAGCATCGTAACGTGAGCGATACTTCCTTCTATATCTTCTACCACTAATTTTTGGTCAAAGGAGATGGAAGCTCCAAACTCCTCGACCCACTCTTCTGCTTCTGCTGTAAAACGGCCTCCCCAAAGTTTGCTCACGCTTCCACCTTCTTCTGATTTACTTGGCTGTATACTTTTGTTGGAAGACCAAATAAAGAAATAAAGCCAACTGCAGCATCATGGTTAAATTCATCATCCACTGTATATGTTGCTAATTTTTCATCATATAGAGAGTATTCTGATTTACGTCCTTCTACAATTGCATGACCTTTAAATAATTTCACACGTACAGTACCTGTTACTGTTTTTTGTGTTTCTTGTAAGAAAGCAACAAGCGCTTGTTTTAAAGGCGAGAACCATAAACCGTTATAAATTAATTCCGTTAATTTTTGCTCAATCATTGGTTTAAAATGAGCTACTTCTTTTACAAGCGTTAAATCTTCTAACTCTTTATGTGCTGTAAGTAACGTCATTGCTGCTGGGCATTCATATACTTCACGTGATTTAATCCCAACAAGGCGGTTTTCCACATGATCAATACGCCCAACCCCATGTTTTCCAGCAAGAGTGTTTAACGTTTTGATTAGTTCTGAAAGTGAATAAGAAATGCCATTTAATGTTGTTGGTACCCCTGCTTCAAATCCAATTTCCACAAACTCTGGTTTATTCGGTGTATCTTCTAATGCTAATGTCATTTCATATGCATCTTCTGGAGGCGCTGCCCACGGATCTTCTAAAATTCCACATTCATTACTGCGTCCCCATAAGTTTTGGTCAATTGAGAACGGGCTATCTAAATTGATTGGGATCGGGACATCATTTTCTTTCGCGTACGCAATCTCTTCTTCACGTGACCATTTCCATTCACGTACTGGCGCAATTACTTCTAAATACGGATTTAATGCTTGAATAGAAACTTCAAAACGAACTTGGTCATTCCCTTTTCCTGTACATCCATGTGCGACAGCACTTGCTCCTTCCTGCTCCGCAATTTCTACAAGTTTTTTTGCAATTAACGGACGAGATAATGCAGAAATAAGTGGATATTTCCCTTCGTATAACGTATGACCTTGTAGAGCCATCAATGCATATTCATTCGCAAATTCTTCTTGAACATCAATCATGTAAGATTTAACTGCGCCTACTGAAAGTGCTTTTTCTTTTACAAAATCCAAATCTTTACCTTCCCCTAAATCTAAGCAAAGCGCAATAACATCATAATTTTTATCTTGTAACCATTTAATTGCAACGGAAGTATCAAGACCTCCGGAATATGCTAACACAACTTTTTTCTTCTCCATTTTATATCCCCCTAAAGAATAAATATTCATTATAATTAATAATAATTCAAACTTTAACACCTTTTATAAAATGAATCAAGGGATATTAACAAAAAAAATTCTAACAATTTCATCGAACTTCTTTCTTTTTTTCGGTACAATGGAAACAGAAAATGGGGGTGTCTATATGGAACAATATTTTATATACGATGAACACCTAGGAATAGAAGTACCTGAACTACAAGAAGAATGGGAAGATATCCCTGAAAACATGCAGCATGCAATTTTATTAAAATGGGAACAAATTCGTGGAAAAATACCTGATCGTATAAAAGAACTGGAATATCATATTAACCAAAAACAACAGCGTTTAAATAACGAGGAAAATTTTGAGATTTCTTGTAAACTCAATTCTGAGATTGCCGATCTTGCCTCTATCATTAACGATTTATGGCTATGGTATCGTCTTACTCAACATGTGTCTGAGGGAAAAGCGCATCAATAAAAGAAGCATGCCCTCATTTACTGTGGGTCATGCTTTTTTCATAACAAGGCTTGCAATATATATTTTCCGCTGATTTCGCTAAGCATACATCAAAAGGACCTACTAACAGATTCCTTTCTTTTGGTAACTTTACAAAGGCAACCAATTCTTCTTCATATTGAATTTTTTTTTGACAAAGAGAACATACTAATTCTTTTCTTTTGAACATATCTTTGAACATACTATCTCCTCCC
Organism: Bacillus cereus; assembly: GCF_002584535.1. GTDB lineage: Bacteria > Bacillota > Bacilli > Bacillales > Bacillaceae_G > Bacillus_A > Bacillus_A arachidis. The sequence continues at coordinate 50,586 of NZ_NUOT01000044.1, read as the reverse complement.
TTACCATTCATCCATCTATACAAATATACTCTCATACAAACTTATTTTTGTAAAAAAATAACACAATATACATTCCCCGCGTCATATACTAACGAAAAGAATTTGTACAGAAACATGACTCTACAGGAAGTTTAATTTTTATCCCCCATTAACTGGGATGCTTTTTTCAAAGAAAAAAGTGACAAACAGGAAACAAGTGAGTAAATTTCAGTACTTCTTTCTTATTACTTATTGGACATCCTCTCCCAACTCCTAAACAAATAGGACTATTTTGCAAAAATATTTAAAAATAGCAGCATACTTCCTATAAAATTACAAATTCTGTAATTTTTCTCCGGTTATTGTCGGTTTCCATCCGCATACATTTTTTGAAAGTATGATATAATAATATAAAATCTTTTACAGAAAGGATTTTGATATCATGATCGCTCGAAGGAGCATGTGGCATCGAATTGACGAATCTTACACGTAGCGTATTTTTTTGCTCAGATACTTTAGTCTAGCGAAAAAAAATACGAGAGTGGGGAAATTATGATTGCCCGAAGGATAATTTGGCAACGAAAAGACTCTTCTTACACATAGCGTTTTGTTTAGGCCTTTATTGATAATTACTAAACAAAACGAAGAAGAAGGCAGGATTGCTAAATAACCAATCCTACTCAAAGTTTTGTTTAGTCGTTTTTAGACTTAAACTAAAACGAAAGTAGGGAGAATTGATGGACGAGAGGATTATTCGTTATTTCTTCAGCGATATATAGCGTAGTTAGTTTGATGTAAACTAACTGAAGGCTATATGAGCTCGTAGTTAGTTTACAAGATGAAAAGAACTACTAACTACGGAAAGAAGGAATAACGATGAGGAACATCCAAAGTCGACAAATTATTAAAGAAATTTTTATGCTTTTAATCGGTTCATTTATTTTATCAGCAGCACTATATCACATTCATTTTCAAAACCACTTAACTGAAGGTGGCTTTGTAGGAATTGCACTATTTATCCAAAACTTTTTTGATATTTCACCGTCAATTTCAACTGTAATAATGGATATCCCGATTATTTTGCTATGTGCTACATTTTTAGGTAAAAAGATGGTTGGTTATTCATTTATAGGATCGATTTCATTCGGAGTATTTTATTCTTTAATGGAAAACTATTCTCCATTTACAGTAGATTTATCAAATCATTTATGGATAGCTGCAGTACTAGGTGGTGCGCTGGCTGGGATTGGACTCGGTTTTATATTGCGATTTGGTGGTTCAACCGGTGGAGACGATATTTTAACAATTGTACTAAGTAAAAAAACTCGATTTACAATTGGTCAGATTTTCTTCGTCTTTGATGCGATTGTACTTACACTTTCATTATATTATTTAACTTGGACAGAAATTGCTTTTACTATTCTTTCAATTGCTGTGCAGGCAAAGACGCTTGATTTAATTTATTATCCAGCAGAAGAAAAGAAAACAGTATCTATTCCAATATCAAAACAACATGCAACAAACTAAAAGCGAAAGGCCTTGGCCTCTCGCTTTTTTTATGCTCTTTTTTCTTTTTCTACTATGTAACGCACTTGGTAGAACCTGGTTGCAAATTCTGTTACATTCCTTGTTAGACGGTAATTCACCGTAGAACCAATCGCCATCCCTAATACAGGAATACCTTGAAATAGTTTACGTCGAAGCGCATAAATAGAAAAAGTCTTCAAAATTTGTTTTAACAAAATTTCTGTAGAAGCTGGTTTTAATACTTCTTCTTCCCCTTCATAAAAGAACGAATCCTCTTGTTCTAGCTCCTGAAGCAAGTTATACCAAGCATATTGCTGAAGCCTTGCTGGCAGTAAGGCAGCATGGAATACTTTTAAAGCGAGCATCATTTCATATGGCTTGTTCACATCATGACCAAATGATGTTGCAATAAGTTGAACTGCCTTTACATTTAACGCAATCATGACCGGAAAATCAGCTGTCAACAATAATAAACCACCGACTCCAGTTGCTCCTCCCTGTACAAAAGAATATAAACGATGACGCGCGGTCTGTTGCTCTGCTATGTATGTTAGTTGATCAATGGATAATGCTTTCAATTCTCCCAGCTGTTCAATCGATTCATCAAACAACCGCGCTGTTCCTAAAATACGATTTCGCGCATCAAGCTGCGATTGTGAACTCTGAATCAATGCATGAAGATGAAATAACCATCCGTCTGCTTTCGCAAAAAATTCTTTTCGCTTTTTCTCCGGAACCTTTGCGACTGAAGTATGCAACCACTTATCAAACATCTTTTGAAAATCGGTTGACTCCTGTTCCAATAGCTGTCCTTCCCAATTTTTAACTTCTTGTAAAATGGCTTGTTCTCGCTTCGATTGCATCGTAACAACCACCTCGCTCAATTTTGTTCTATTGTAACATATTTCAGATTTTTCTTTACAAATCTGATAGGCTAAACATATATTTATCCAATATATAGGAGGTTATAATATGTACCCACGCGCAAAGGCATTTGGAATCCTCCTCCATAACAAGCGTATTCTTGTTCAAGAATATCAAACAGAAATTCAAACATATTACAGGCCACTCGGCGGTTCTATTGAATTTGGAGAGAAATCAGATCAAACAGTGATTCGTGAATTTAAGGAAGAAATTAATGCACAAGTAGAAATTACAACTTACTTAGGATGTCTTGAAAATATCTTTTATGTAGATGAGGAAGCCGGACATGAGATTATTCAATTGTACTCGCTTCATTTTACAGATACATCATTATATGGAAGTGAAATGATACCTATGCAAGATAACGAACGAAGTGCATATGCAAAGTGGATTCCCATTACAGCATTTCTCGGGCAAGAAAAAACTTTGTATCCAAATGGAATCATGCATTTTCTCGCAACAAAAATAAAAGACGGAATCCTATAGGATCCCGTCTTTTATTCATATATTAACCAATATTTCCAAGACGTAATACGTCACGAGCAATCATAACTTCTTCGTCAGTTGGAATTATAATAATTTTCACTGGAGAGTGAGGGAAGCTGATGAATGCTTCTTCGCCACGAACATTGTTACGTTTCGGATCGAAGTATACTCCCATAAACTCAAGGCCTTCTAATACACGCTCACGAATTAGAGAACTGTTTTCTCCAATACCAGCTGTAAAGATGATTGCGTCTACACCTTTCATACGAGCTGCATAAGAACCGATATATTTATGAATACGCTCTACGAATATATCTAACGCTACCTCTGCACGGTGATTTCCTTCTTTTTCCGCTTGTTCGATGTCACGTAAGTCACTAGAGAATCCAGAAAGACCTAGCATACCACTTTTCTTGTTTAATACGTTTAGAACTTCTTCTACAGATTGTCCTGTTTTTTCCATTAGGTATGGAATTAACGCAGGATCAAGGTTACCAGAACGTGTACCCATTGTTACACCAGCAAGTGGAGTGAAGCCCATAGAAGTATCGATAGACTTTCCGCCTTCTACAGCTGCGATACTTGCACCGTTACCTAAGTGGCAAGAAAGTAAACGTAAGCTTTCAAGTGGACGACCTAATAATTCAGCTGCACGCTGTGTTACATATTTATGAGACGTTCCGTGGAAACCGTATTTACGAACACCATATTTCTCATAGTATTCATATGGTAAGCTGTATAAGAAAGATTCTTCCGGCATTGTTTGATGGAATGCTGTATCGAATACTGCAACTGCTGGTACGTTTGGAAGTACCGCTTGGAATGCTTTAATACCAACAACGTGTGCTGGATTATGAAGTGGTGCTAATTCGCTTAAATTTTCGATTTCCGCTAATACTTCGTCAGTAATTAAAGCAGAATCATCAAACTTTTCGCCGCCGTGTACAACGCGGTGACCGATACCGCTAATCTCATCAAGAGATTTCACGATTCCGTTTTCAGTTAATTTGTTAAGTAACATATTAACTGCTACTCCATGGTCTGGTATACTTGTTACTTCTGTTTGTTTTTCACCGTTCACAGTAATTGTGAAGATACTATCTTCTAAACCGATACGTTCTACTAAACCTTTTGTTAATACTGTTTCACTTGGCATTTCAAATAATTGGAATTTCAAGGAAGAGCTTCCTGCATTAATCGCGATGATTTTTGACATCTAGTCTTTCGCCCCTTTTTTCTCTTGGTAGTTGTGTGGATGAGACCACAAACCGCTCGATTTTATCTGTTTAAATATACCAAAGATGAAAACGTTTCATCCCCAGTAAATTTTATACTCACGAATTTAATTTAAACATCGTACGACATATATTTCAAGTGAAAAAATTGTAACACCAAGAAAAAATATATATTACAGATTTCAAAAAAATTCAGTTTTATCTTGTATATATTAAAAATTATTACATACAATACAAAACTGTACTATATCTAAGAGTACTCCTGTTACATATATTACTATTTATACGTTGCAAACCAAGTATTTAATTGATCCATAATATTCTCCATCGCCTTCATGTTGGAAAATTTAGGCAACTCTACTAACAAAGCTTGTTTCGGCATTGTTACATTTGGACCTTTCTTTTGGAGAACAAATATACTTTTTGCATTTTTCTCGTTTTTAAACATGGAAACAGGAAGCTGTAATAGTCCTTGAATAAAGCTTGTTTCTTTAATAAATGCATGTAATTTTGGCGCTTGATCACTTTCAAAGATAAAGTTTGGTACTAAGAAGAATAAATAGCCACCTTCTTTTGTATGTTTCACACTTTGTTCAATAAATAAGTGATGTGCATAAGACATTCCTTCATCTGCTTTAAGAGTATATTCACTTGCGCCAATTTCGTTTGGATAAAATCCAACTGGTAAATCACAAACAACTGCATCTACTGGGTCAATATAAAGCGGTGCTAGTCCATCTTGATTGAAGAACTCGATTGCTTGCTTTTGTAAATTCGCATTCGCTAAAGCAAGTCTAACAAGTAAATCATCCACATCTACACCAAATCCACTTATCGTTGCACCTTCTTGAGCACCATTAAAAATTGTCGTCATTAAGTTCCCTGTCCCAATCGCAGGATCTAAAACAACGATTTCTTTTTGATCTTTCATAAATTTATGGAATAAGTAGCTCATAAACATTCCAACTGCATCAGGCGTCATTTCGTGATTGGCTTGCACGCCTTCTTTCATTCCTTTTAGAATCGCAAGTTGAAATGATTTGCGAATTTCCTCGCTTTTATATTTTTCTTCATTAAACTTACTATATTCACGATTCAACCGTTCAATTGTTGATTCAGATAATTCTTCTTGTAGAACCGTTCCTTCAAACAGATTATCCCCTGTTTCCACAAGCGCTTCTAAATAGGTTACATCCAATTCTTTACGTAAAATTACGGTAGAAGAATCAAAAATAGAAAATAATGTTTCTACTGCCTGACTCACGTACATTCCTCCTTCTGTCAATTACACATAACTTATATCATACCACAATCTAATTTTTTGCCAAAAGAAAAAGCGACCCCTTTTTAAGAGCTCCCTTTTCAGATTTTAATTTTATATCGACTGTTTCTTCTTATATATCAGCGCTTTTTCAGTACATCCGCGTTCGGCACTATATGAGAAAAAACGACCTCTTACATAGAGGTCGCCTTCATTTACATTACTTAGCAGCTTTTGCTGCTTCTAATGCTGCTTCGTAATTTGGATGGCTTGTACCTTCGCTTACGTATTCTACGTAAACTACTTTGTCGTTGCTGTCTACTACGAATACTGCACGAGCAAGTAAACGAAGTTCTTTCATTACTACACCGTAAGCTTCACCGAATGAAAGGTCACGGTGATCAGAAAGTGTTGCTACATTTTCTAATCCGTTCGCTGCACACCAGCGTTTTTGAGCGAATGGTAGGTCTACACTAATTGTTAATACTTTTGTGTTTTCAATACCAGCTGCATCTTGGTTAAAACGACGAGTTTGCGCATCGCATACACCTGTGTCGATAGATGGTACAACACTAATTAATTTCACTTGACCTTTGTATGTTTCTAAACTTACTGGAGATAAGTCGTTTGCTAGCACTTGGAAGTTTGACGCTTGATCGCCAACTTTAACTTCTGTTCCAACTAAAGTGATTGGGTTACCTTTAAAAGTTACGTTTGTCACTTGAAAATCCTCCTTTTAATAAAACAAAGTATGTATAGTGTTAATAATAGTCATAATGATTCTAAAATACAAATGAAACTAACTCAACTTATATATTTTTTCAAAAAAGATGCCACTTTCATAATTCAGCACAAAAAAGAAGGGCCTTTATTTAGCCCTTCTTCTCAGAAATTCATCCTCTATATTTCAAATTCTGGTTCGTCGCCTTTTCGCTTCTCCATCATTTCCTTCACTTTATCAACAGCTTGCGGTGCTAACTCAAGGATTTTATCAATCACATGTGTCTGTTGATCTAAGTGTAATACTTTTACGCCTTGTCCATTTATAACGAGAAAAGCGACTGGGTTAATGGAGACACCACCACCACTCCCTCCTCCAAATGGATGACGACCGGAGCTTTCTACTTTTCCAAACTCGCTCCCGCCAGCAGCAAACCCAAAGCTCACTTTAGAAACCGTTAAAATGACGCTCCCATCAGCCGCTTTAATTGGATCGCCGATAATTGTATTTACATCCGTCATTTGTTTTAAATGCTGCATTGCAGTTGTCATTAAACCTTGAATTGGATGATCCATTTTATCCCCCTATGCTTGTACAGATTTTTCTGTTATACCAGATCTTTGTTTTCTCATAAACAAGAGTAACTTCACCCCTGCTACTAGGGCACGATATATATGAAAGGATGCTGTTAATTCACCTTTCGATGCAAATCCCTTCCCTTGAAACACAGGTGTAATCTCAAACTCCGGTACATCGATAACATGTGTATATTGTCCCAAGGCCCCCGCAGTCATTCCTTTTATTCCCCATGCATATCCAGTAACAATTCCAGTACTAGCTGCATCCCCAGTTCCAATTTGCGAATGCCATCTCCACTTATTGATTTTCACTTTTTTAAGAAAACCTTTAATGATAGTATGGATTTCTTGAAGCTTTTTTATCAGTTCCCCGACACTATCAAGTTGCGCCATAATTTTATTTTCTATACCGCCATCTTTCTCTGCCTTTTCAATTTTTTGTTCGGTCTTTTTTTGTTGTTTTTCAATTCTTTCCAGCACATCAAATGTATATCGAATCATCCATATTTTCACTTGAAATAAACATTGTTTCTCCATTTCTGAATATAAAAACGTCACTTTAAGCGATAGTTTCGACAATAGTATAAGTAAAACGAGCAAGAGAAGAATTCCAATTCCAATCACAAACCACTTCATTTGTATCATCCTTTCACTCCACATCCATTATCGACAGGTTCAAACAGGATTAAACAAGTAGTTATAAAATTGAATATAAAAATTTTTCTAAAAACAAAGAGGGATTTTGACATTTTATATCGAAATATATTATTTGAGCATACCATCAGAATTTTTCTAATGGAGCACCACGTTAAATTTGACTGCAATGGAGGGATACACAATGACAGATCGCCGCAATTTATTTTTCTTTTATGGTGATGACAAAGCAACGCTTGTCGAAAAAATGAAGCCAATATGTCGTATTTTAGAGGAAAATGGATTTACCATATTAGATCATCCAAAAAATGCAAACGCTATCGTCAGTGTTGGAGATGACGGCACCTTCTTACAAGCCGTTCGTAAAACAGGTTTTAGAGAAGATTGCTTATATGCAGGGGTTTCTACGAAAGATGAAATTTCTTTCTACTGTGATTTCCATATTGACCATGTCGATACAGCCCTTCAAGAAATTACACAAAATGAAATTGAAGTGCGAAAATATCCAACAATTCAAATAGATGTTGATCATGACACATCTTTCCATTGTTTAAACGAGTTTTCTTTACGCTCTAGCATCATTAAAACATTTGTAGTTGATGTACATGTTGATGATTTATATTTCGAAACATTTAGAGGAGACGGTTTAGTCATCTCTACACCGACAGGAAGTACAGCTTATAATAAATCATTGCACGGCGCAGTTGTTGATCCATTGATTCCATGCTTCCAAATAAGCGAACTTGCTTCTTTAAATAACAACACATACCGTACACTTGGATCACCGTTCATCTTAAATCATGAACGTACATTAACGTTAAAGCTTGCTCCAGACGGTAATGATTACCCTGTTATCGGAATGGATAATGAAGCGCTTAGCATTAAACAAGTCGAGAAAGCAGTTGTTCGTTTAAGTGATAAACAAATTAAAACAGTAAAACTAAAAAATAATTCGTTCTGGGAAAAAGTACAGAGAACGTTTTTATAAGATGAAAAATGAGTGCTAGGAGATTCCCTAGCACTCATTTTTGCGTCACATATTTTCGAACGGTCGCTATTATTTTTGATACACAATCTGACCATCTATTACAGTTGCCGTAACTTGTATATTTTTTATATCTTCTACTTTAATTTCAAATACATTACGATCCATTATGGTGAAATCCGCTTCATACCCTTGGGCGATTTTACCACGCTCGTTTTCTTTTCCAATCGTATATGCACTTCCGGTCGTAAAGAGTGAAACAGCTTCAAATACCGATAGACGCTCTTCTGGTATATAACATGTTCCATCCATAAAACTTCGGCGCGTTACGGCACTATACATCCCTAAAAACGGATTTACTTGCTCGATTGGGGCATCTGATCCACCGCCGCAATGCAAACCTGCACGGAGCAATGTTTTCCAAGCATACGCATAACGAAGACGATGCTCTCCTAATTTTTCAATAACAGATGGGAAATCAGACGAGACGAATACAGGCTGAATATCAATGATTGCTTGTAAGTTCTTCATACGTTCAATTAAATCTTCACGAGCAAGTTGACAATGAATAATACGATCACGCAGCCCCTCTCCGGGAGGATATAACTCCAGTGCATCAATTACATATTCAAGGGATAAATCACCGATTGTATGAATCGCAACTGGCATCCGTAGATTACGTGCTTTCTTCACTAATTCCGCGAGCTCTTCACGAGAAAAAATAGCTACTCCATTTGTTTCCTTCTCATCTTCATACGGTTCACTTAATAAAGCCGTTCTTCCGCCAAAAGAACCATCAGAAAAAATCTTCATGGCCCCAAATTCAATATAATGCTCATTTTCATATTCTTTTCGTTCTTCCGCCACTTCATGATGAACGAGTAAATGTGCTTTAAAAGGCGTTTCTTTTATAACGTATGGAAACGCATTGTACGTTTTTCGAAAACTGCCGTAATAATTTAAATCCTCTGTATGTCCACCCACTAATCCGTACTTCCAACAATCTCGAATAGCTGTTTCTAGTGCTCTTCGTAAATATGTTTCATCTATTTCAGGCTGAAGATGCTTAATTAATTCTTGGCCTTGTTCATATAAAAGACCTGTTAATTCATTTGATGAATCCCGGCCAATTTTCCCGCCTTTTGGGTCCTTCGTCTCAACCGTTATATTTGCTTTGTCAAGTATGTAAGAGTTCACCCATGTAACATGTCGACAAACACGTTTTAATAAGATAGGATGTTCTTTCGAAATCGCATCTAAATCACGGACATGGACGTTTTTAGTATCTGTGAAATTATTTTCGTTCCAGCCCTCACCAATAACCCAAATATCCTCTGCCACTTCGTTAACCCGCTCTCTAACGAGCAAAAGCATTTCCTGATACGACGTGCATGCAGATAAATCTAATCGAAGTAACCTTTCTCCATGCCCAATAAGGTGCATATGACTATCCACAAGGCCCGGAATCATCGTTCTTCCTTCTAGATTATGCACCCGCTCAGGCTCATAACGACTTTCTAACTCTTTTTTATTCCCCGTATCTATAATCATCCCATCTTCTACATACACAGCTTCAACCATTTCGTTCTCTTCACTCATTGTATAAATATGTCCACCGAACCAAATCTCCCCCATCTTCTCCCCCCTTTTTCTTTTAGTCTACGAAATTTAAGTGTAGAAAAAAAGCACCACTTTACAAACATGGTGCTTTTCCAAAAATGAATTTTAATTAGCCGGGATTGTTGTTACTTGCCATTCTACGTTAAATTTATCTTTTACTTGTCCATACGCCGGGCTCCAGAAAGTTTCTTGAATTGGCATAATTACTTGACCGCCATCTTGTAATTTTCCAAATACTTCTTTTGCCTTTTCTGCATCGCTTAATCTAATCGCTATCGTTACTTGCGATCCAATTTCGTGTGGTTTACCTGGGAATGTATCTGAAATCATAAGGTCTGTATTACCTACTTTTAAATGCGCATGTAAAACGCGTTCCTTCACCTCATCTGGAACAGTAAATCCTGGAGTTTCAGGCATTTCTCCAAAAGTTTGAATGACTTCAACTTTTGCATCCAATGCATGTTCATAAAACTTCACTGCTTCTTGTCCATTACCATCCAAAACTAAATACGGATTAATACCTAAAATCATAAAAAACACCTCTTTTTTCAATTTTTCAGTAGTCATTTTAAACCCAAACAAGAACATACGTTCTATCAAATGATATCATAACTTTACATGCACTTGCAACAATCTAAATCCATTTTTTCTTACTTTAGCCCTAATCCCATTTCTTGTTTTCTAAGTTCGACGCGTCTAATTTTTCCGGAAATTGTTTTTGGTAGTTCGTCTACAAATTCAATTTTGCGAGGGTATTTATATGGTGCAGTTAATTCTTTAACATGTTCTTGAAGTAAAGGAATCAGTGTATCTTCTTTTTCTTGTACATTTTCTCTTAAAACGATAAATGCCTTTACGACACTTCCGCGGATTTCATCCGGACTTGCCACAACAGCACACTCTCTTACATACGGGTGTTTCACAAGTGCATCTTCGACTTCAAATGGCCCAATTGTATAACCAGAGCTAATGATAATATCATCACCGCGTCCCTCAAACCAAAAATAACCTTCTTCGTCTTTTTTCGCTTTATCACCTGTAATATAATAATCACCACGGAATTGCATCGCTGTCCGCTCATCATCTTTATAATATTGCTTAAAAAGTGCTGGCGTTTCAATATGAACAGCAATATCTCCTACTTCTCCAATGGATACAGGTTTTCCTTCTTCATCTACAATATCTACATGATTACCTGGCGTCGGTTTCCCCATCGACCCTGGCTTAATCTCCATTCCTTTCATAACGCCAACAAGTAATGTATTTTCTGTTTGGCCATAGCCATCCCTGACGGTAACATGAAAATGATTTTGGAATGTTTCTATTACCTCTCGGTTCAGCGGCTCTCCTGCCGATACAGCACTATGTAACGCTGATAGATTATATTGCTGCAGGTTCTCTACTTTTGCCATTAAGCGATACTCTGTCGGCGTACAACAAAGCACGTTCACTTTATTATCATCTAATAACTGTAGATATGTCTTCGGTTCAAATTTACCGTGATATACAAATCCTGTTGCTCCAGAACCGAGCGTTGCTAAAAACGGGCTCCAAATCCACTTTTGCCAACCTGGACTAGCCGTTGCCCATACAACATCATTCTCTTCTATTCCGAGCCAATTTGGAGCGCTTGTACGTAAATGCGCGTAGCCCCAAGCATGTGTATGAACGACGCCCTTTGGATTTCCTGTTGTTCCTGATGTGTAAGATAAAAAGACCATATCTTCTCGGTCTGTCTTAGCCATCTCTAATTCGTCACTTTCTATTTCTAATACGTCTTTTAAATTGATCCAGCCATCTACTGACTGCTCGCTCAGCGCAAACTTTTGAAGAGACTCCACCATCTCTACACCGTCAAATTGTTCGATATACGGCCCATAACTGACAATTGCCTTTACTTCTCCGTGCTGAATGCGATATTCAATATCTTTTTTGCGAAGCATTTCTGAACTTGGAATAACTACAAATCCGGCTTTAATTGCGGCAATGTATGTCATATACGCTTCAATTAGCCGTGGCATCATAATGAGAAGCTTGTCCCCTTTTTGTAAGCCACTCTTTATAAAAGCGTTTCCAATTTTATTCGCACCTTTTATTAATTCAAAGTATGTAACCTCTCGTCTATTCCCTTTGTCATCCTGCCAAATTAAAGCAAGTTTCTCTTTTTCATTTGTATATTTTTCTATCTCCGCAACTAAATTGTAAGACGGCGGCGCTAATAATTCCTCTCTCTTCATAACAATCATCCTCCTTAATCTCTATGTCTCCCTTATATAATAAAGAATTTTCAGTAAATTTTGAACCCTCTTCTTTTGACAAATTTTTTAATGGTATTTCGACAAAAAAGAAGGAGCGGGAAAATCCGCTCCTTCTAAGCCATCATATATGGGATTATTTGTGGAAACCGCCTAATTGTTGCTCAGCTAGTGAAACTAGACGTTTTGTAATTTCGCCACCAACAGATCCGTTAGCGCGAGATGTTGAATCAGCTCCAAGTTGAACACCGAACTCTTGAGCGATTTCGTATTTCATTTGGTCTAATGCTGATTCAGCACCAGGAACCGCTAATTTATTTGTGCTTCGTGCCATATGGTATCACCTCCTTGTGAGTATAGAGTGTGATAAACCATAGGACTTCATACATTTTCAGATATGGTAATTTATGGTTTCAAAAGATATTCAAAAAGTCCGGTAAAGATAACTGCCGTATTTCTTCCCCTTCGTCGCCAGTCCAGTACTCATGTAGTTCACTCTACACGCCGCATCCTCCTGACCTCCGCGTCTCGAACTGCTCAGCTCTCTTTATCCTCCTTTTGAACAAGCACTTTTAGAAAAGATCTTCAAATTGTTCTTCTTCAGCCACTTCTACTGTTTGTAATACTATTTTTTCTGTATTAGCAACAGCAGCTTCAATAAGTGGTGTAAAGTCATATTTTGATTCAAAGCGATTTGCCTTTTCACGCTTCGGTTTTGTCGCTGGGCTCGCTGGTGTGAATACTGTACAGCAGTCTTCATACGGACGAATCGAAATATCATATGTTCCAATTTGATTTGCAATTTTAATAATTTCTAGTTTGTCCATCGTAATAAGCGGACGAATTACTGGATAGTTTGTCACTTCATTAATTGTATGCATACTATCTAACGTTTGGCTCGCTACTTGTCCAAGACTTTCACCCGTTGTAATTGCAAGTGCATTACGCTCTTCTGCAATGCGCTCTGTAATACGCATCATCATACGGCGCATTACTGTCATAGAATAACTAGATGGAATTTCTTTATTAATTGTTTTTTGCACTTCCGTAAACGGAACAAGGTGAAGCGTCAAACGTTTGCAGTATTTCGTTAACTCTTGGGCTAAATCAATTACTTTTTGCTTCGCACGCTCACTTGTAAAAGGTGGACTATGGAAGTGAACAGCCTCCACTGATACACCGCGCTTCATTGTTAAGAACGCAGCTACTGGACTATCGATTCCGCCAGAAAGAAGCACCATAACTTTTCCTCCAACACCAACTGGTAATCCACCTGCGCCCATGCGCTCATCACACATAATGTAGCTATAACCACTGCGAATTTCTACGCGAACATTTACATCTGGATTGTGAACGTCCACTGTGATGTCTTCTGTATTATCTAAAATATACCCGCCAATCTCAGGAAGTAATTCCATCGTTCGCATTGGGAAATGTTTATAAGAACGGTGCACTGTAATTTTAAATGTTTTCACATCGCCTTTTACTTGTAAGAAAGCCGCTAGCGCACCTTTTTTAATCTCTTCTAGTTCTGATGGTACTTTCATCGCTAAATTAAACTTATGAATACCAAATACGTCTTGTAATCTTTCTGCAATCGCCTCATGATCTTCACCATTTAATTGAATGTACATGCGATCATGTGTTGCATCGATTTTGATATTTGGGAATTTCTTCAATTTAAATTTCACGTTCTCTTTTAACGTGTTTACAAACTTAGAACGGTTTTTTCCTTTTGTCGTCATTTCACCGTAACGCACTAAAATATATTCATATTTCATCATGTTTCTTTACCTCATCACTTCGTATAATTTTGGTAATGTTTCTTTTATAATTTCTTCGAATTGCATTACTTCTTCCATCGTATTTTCAGATGCTAAACTAATGCGAATTGCACTTGCTGCTGCTGCACGCGGCACGCCCATTGACTCTAACACGCGGCTTACTTCATTTACTTTTGAAGAACAAGCTGATTTTGTTGATACATATACGTCTCGTTCTTCTAGAGCATGAACCACTACTTCTGGTTTTAAACCAACGAATGATACATTTAAAATATGCGGTGCTGCATATTGAAGGGATGTATTAATCGTTACATCTTCCATGCCCTCGAAGAAACGGACAAGCTCTGCTTGTAACTTCTGTAAACGGTCACTTTTTTCTTTCATATGTTCCATTGTCATACGCAATGCTTTTACCATTGCCACAATACCAGGTAAATTCTCTGTACCAGAACGATAACGGAACTCCTGCTGACCACCTGATAAAATCGGATCTAATCTTACTCCATCGCGTACATATAAAAGTCCAGTTCCCTTTACGCTATGAAATTTATGTCCCGATATCGAACAAAGATCAATATACGAAGCATATAGATCAAGTGGTACTTTTCCGATCCCTTGCACGTGATCTACATGGAATCTTATTTTCGGATAGTTCGCTAGCAATTTACCAACTTCAGAAATAGGCTGAATCGCTCCTGTTTCATTATTAACATGAATCATTGAAACAAGAATTGTATCCTCACGAAGCGCTCGTTTTACATTTTCTACTGATACAATACCATGTTCATTTACAGGTAAGTATGTTACATCAAAACCGAGCCCTTCTAATTGTTTATATGCTTCAAACACAGACGCGTGTTCAATATTTGTTGTAATAATATGTTTACCACGAGAGCGATTCCTCATCGCTATTCCTTTAATCGCAAGGTTATTTCCTTCCGTTCCACCCGATGTAAAAATAATTTCGGAAGGTTTAACATGAAGAAGCTGCGCTGCAATCGTTCTTGATTGTGTTAATAAACGCTCTGCTTCTCCCCCGAGCGAATGAATAGAAGAAGGATTCCCAAAGTATTTTCCTGCAACCGTTACATACGATTGAAGGACTTCTGGATATGGTTTCGTTGTCGCACTATTATCAAAATAGATCATCGTTCTTCTCCTTTCAGCGCTGTCACATCATATAATCATATCACAAACACGTGTAATTACGCTAAACATACTCAAAGGTTTCATTTTTTAATATACAAGCATAATTTTATATTTTGAAACGAAAAACACTGCTGTATTCCGCTATTCATTATAGCAATATCACTCTAGAATTTACACAAATCCAGCACAAAAAAACAAACCCCTTTTTCATCAAGGGGTTTGTTCGCTGTCTACAAATTCAGCAATCTTTTGAACAACACCAGGTTCAAGTTGTTCTAAAACAGAAGCTGCTTGTTCTAATGCAGCATCATATTCATATTCACGGAACAATCTCTCTGCATTCTCTAAGCTTTGGGATAAATCCGTATCATGACTACGATAACGATTACCATACTGGATTAGCTTTTCTACTAAATACGCCTGTCCAATTAACTCCTGCGTTTTTTCATATACACCATTTACGATTGCATATGCTTCTTCTAACATGCTATTTACAACCTGCATATTCAGCGGCTTTAATTCTAACTGTCCATAAACACCTTGCATTGCCTCTTGCCCTCTTTGTAAATCTTCCATAATGCTTTCTGGAAGACCTGGTAAGTTAGACTTTTGCATAAAGCGTTTTGCTTCTACAATCATATGACGCATTTCTTGTAACTTTTCACGCGCCTCAAATTCTTCTTTACGCATCGTTTGCAACATCTCTTTATATTCTACATGAAGGACCTTTAATGTTTCACATTGCTCATAAATCTCTTCCAGTTCTTCACGAATGACAGAGAAAGCAATATCTTGCTCAGCAATACGTAATTGCAATACCTCAAAGCGCTTCATTAAAATATGCATTTGTTTTTCAATCAATTTTTGTGACTCAATATCTTTATCTTGCAACTGATAGCTTTGTTTCACAAATTGCGTTTCGGATTTTGTTTCAATTGCTTTTTCATGAATTTCCTCTAAATCTTCATAAACTGTAACTGATTTTTTCTCTACATAATGCTTCGCATGCACTTCTTGTTCTAATTGATCATACAACGTATCCAGACGCTTTTTTAATCCCTCTATTTTCTCATTAGCTTCTGTTATATGAAGTTCTTCCAAATCAATCAGACATGTTTGTAGTTGTTTGTTCATATCTCGTAATTCTTTAGGGATTTCTAAATGATTTAATACATATCCTTGACGCTTCATATCATCATGACCTTGTAATAAATCATCTAATTGTACTGGTAATGTCGCTTGACACTCGACTAATAGATCAGGAACTTCATGAATGATAACTTCTAAGCTCGCTAATCCATCTTCCAAACTTTTTACAATGTCACGCGCCTTTAAATAATCACCGTTTTCTGTTGTCTCATCAAATTCTTGAAATTTCGCCAGTTCTATATCAAGTAACTCTTCAATTTTCTGTTCAGATTTTCCAAACATATGACGATGAGCAAGTACACTTTTTTTCATACTACGATATGTATCACGTAACTCTTCAATCTCCGAACTATTTTTCTCATAGCTCTCTAACAATTGTTGCAACTCATTTAAAATCTCCGTAATGCGGTTATCCGCTTCATCTAAATCACGAATGGATTCACTCATCAAACGCTTTGCTTTTCGGAAGGAAAATTGTGAGGCTGACTTTTGGGCGCTTTCTAATGTTTTATCAGCTTTTGGTAGAAGGTTTGTAACAATTTCATCCCATTCTTCACGCCATTTCCCAAACAGTTCTTCTGTTTGGCCAGTCATATTTAAATCCTTAACCCGTTTCAACTCATCTGCAACAGGTTTATCTTTTATTTCTTGTTTCCACTGCTCAAGTGCTTCAATATCTTTATATAAACGATTTCTTATCACGAGCTCTATCATGAGCAGCACTAGAATAGAGCTTACTACGATGATAACGATCGTCAGGATAGAATCCATGTAAATTAGCCTCCTATTATATCTCTTTTTTTGTCCGTTCCGTTTATGAAATGGAAGGCATTATGTACAAAAAGGGGAATCCCCTATATTTAACAACTAACAATGTACTAATCATATCATGTAATGACGTGTTTTTGACCTAGTTTTTTTTAAAATTTCATGTTTCTTTTGATCCGTTTGTAATATTACTTCCTAAAAATTTCTGTATCTCTTTTTCAAATATTTACTGTAACGCCTTTAATAAGGACATCTCTTCCCTATGTGATATAAAATAAATTACTCTCGTTAACGTTGGTTCCACATGCATAACACGAATCCCAGCTTGCATAGCTTGCTTCACTGCAATTTCTGGTAATAACGTAATACCAAGGCCAGCCCGAACCATCGCAAGCATCGGCTCTGCGTATGATGTTTCTACAGCAATAGTAGGTTTAACACCCATTCCTTTGAATGTTGTCATAATCATTTTTCTGATATCACAAATTTCCGGATAAATAATAAGTTTTTCATGCTGTAAATTCTTTATTTGAATCGTATGTTCGTCTTTATACGCATGTTCATTTGAAACCACGCAAACAATACTTTCTCTTTTTACTTCTTTTGCAAACTTGGCTCCCTCCACTTCCGAATCAATTAACATTGCATCAATCTTTCTCTCACGGAATAACTCCATTAACACTTTCGTATGTTCAATTTGCCACTCTACTTCGTATGTTTCTAATATACTCTTACATTTTGATATGTAATGAGCAGCTAAACTTGGCAATACTCCAATTGAAATCTTTTTCTTTTCTTGATACTCTTTCAGCTCTCCCTTCACTTCATTTATTTGTTCTATAATTGGCTCAATACGTTTTATAAATAGCTCTCCAGCATCTGTTAACTCCACTCCTTGTGTAGAACGTTTTAATAATTTAACTTCTAAATCCGCCTCTAATCTTTGAATTTGTTTACTAAGGGCTGGCTGTGAAATATGCAGACGTTTACTCGCTTTCGATAAACTTCTCGTATGTTTCACTTCAATAAACGATTGCACTGCTTCAAAATCCATCTGATATACACCTCTAACCAAAAGTTATAACCGCTATAACAAATCAATATTTCCTGTCCATAGAAAGTGAGCGCTATACTCATCTCATGCTTATTTTTATGAACTCACTATATCGAAATAAGAAGGAGAAAGATACTCTTGAATAAAAAACAAATACTATTTGGCTCTCTTTTATGCTTACTCGCTGTAACAGCTTGGGGATTTATGTTTCCAGTTATGGCCAGCGCTCTGCAATTTATTGATCCATTCTTTTTCACTACTTTTCGTTACGGATCAGCAGCTATCATTTTTATTATTCTTCTCTTCATAATTGAAGGAAAAAGCGCCTTTCACTTAGAAAAACAAGCTTTCTATTTATTATTCTATGGTACAGTCGGTTTTGCTGGATACGGATTTCTTGTTTTCTACGGACAGCAATTGGCAGGACCTTCTGGGGCTATTCACGCAGCCATGATTCAGTCTCTTATGCCAATACTCGCTTTATTATTACAATGGGTCTTAAAGAAGAAAAAACCACAAAACTATACATTCCTTTGTATGTTTTGTGCACTGATAGGTGTGCTACTTGTTATTTCCAAAGGTAATATTCATATGTTATTTGGAGCAGCAGGACATGTTTCAACAAATATACTTATGCTCTCTGGCGTTATTTGTTGGGTTATTTACACAAACGGCGGTTCTCATTTTCCAACTTGGTCGCCACTTCGCTATACAACACTCACATGTTTATTTGGATCCATTTCGTTAGTTTGTACTGTCATTGTACTAACATATATGAAATTCATTTCCATACCTACATTTTATACAATCGCTACAGTTCGATTTGAACTATTGTATATGTCCATTATCGCTGGTGTTGTCGCCGTCTTTTGCTGGAACATGGGAAATCGCCTTATTTCATCTATTAACGGCATCTTATTTATGAACTTAGTCCCTGTGCTCGCACTTATAGGTTCCATTTTTCGGGGCTATCAAATTGAAAGAATTGAAATAATTGGAGCGATAATTACAATTATCGCTTTACTATGCAACAACTTATGGCAACGAAAACAAGAACGTATACAAGAGGAAATTAAGCCTTGAAACACACGCCACAAAATACCCCCACCTACAATATGGCGGGGGTATTCTACATATGAACTGCTCGCGGCAGAGGATAATACATATGTAGTCTACATAATGTTTGTTCCATCCATTGCTCTACTTCTTTCGTATACATTTCCAAAAAGAATGTTTCTGACGGAAACGAATGCAAGACTTCTGTTATATATTGCGGATATAAATATGGCATGTTTATCATACCCTTTAATTGCGTCATAAACATTGTAAAAGACACTTTCTGAAACTCCTGCTGCATTTGTCCCTGCTTAATGATTTGCTCTATATAATATCTTTCTTTAGAAAAATAAACAGTCATCACTTCCCGGATTAACGTTGTATCAAGTGAAAGCTCACGGTAAAAGAATCGAGTAAGTTCCCGATGTTCAAACTGATAGCGCAAAATGCCTCGTACAATTTGATTCAACACTTCTTTAGCTGGTAAGTACTCTCTTTGTTCAAAAGCCCTCTCAATTACTCCGATATATCCTTCTAAAAAATCCGTTATAAGCTGTTCTAATAAACCTTTCTTTCCAGCAAAATAATATGAAATATTAGCCACATTCACATTCGCCCGCTTTGCAATATCGCGCACCGATGTCCCATCATACCCTTTCGTGTAAAACAACGAAATTGCCGCATCAATTACTTTTTGTTTCGTCTGCTTCACGTGCTCACTTCCTCTCACTCTGAACAGCCATAGTTTAAACTTCTTGACTTTTAAGACAAATTCCTTTAATTTTCTATCGACAAAGTCATATGAAATACAGCGTATTTTGCTATGATTTTACATTTCTCGATAGAAAGGGTGACGTTTCCATGTTTACAAAAGAAAGTTATACAGGCTCACGTGAAGAGCAATACGAAACGGTAATTAAGCAACTTGATGCATTGTTAACTGGTGAATCAAATGTAGTTGCTAACTTAGCAAATGCTTCAGCTCTTTTAAATCAATTCTTAGAGCGTATTAACTGGGTTGGCTTTTATGTAACAGAAGGAACAGGGCTTGTACTTGGACCATTTCAAGGAATGCCAGCATGCGTTCGCATCCCATTTGGGCGCGGTGTTTGCGGCGTAGCAGCTGAAACAAAAACAACACAGCTTGTTGCAGATGTTCATCAATTCCCAGGGCATATCGCATGTGATAGCGCCTCTAATTCCGAAATTGTTGTACCGATTATACAAGAAGGCAACGTCATCGGCGTACTAGATATTGATAGTCCCGAAAAAAACCGTTTCGATGAAGTAGATCAACACTATTTAGAGAAATTTGTGGAAACGCTCCTAAAACATATGTAAAAGAGAAGAGCCATCGATTCCGTAAATCGATGGCTCATTTTTCATTCTCCATTCACATGAGAAAATGTATTCGATAGCTTCTGTAACGCGTACGCTAAATCAGAAACAATATCCTCCCATGATTCTAATCCGACAGACAAGCGTATTAAATTATCAAAAATCCCCATTTCATGTCGTACTGCCGCTGGAATAACAGCGTGCGTCATCGTTGCTGGATGTTGCACTAACGTCTCTGTGTCACCGAGACTCACTGCAATTGTAATGAATTGCAACTCATTCATGAACGCCTGTGCTTCTTCTTTTCCACCTTTAATCGTAAATGAAATCACACCGCCCCCGCGTTTCATTTGGTGAGATGCTAGTTCTCCTTCTGGATACCAAACTGATGCAACACTTTCGTGATTCCGCAAAAACTCTACTACTTTTTCTGCATTCTCACAGTGTCGATCCATTCGTACAGCTAGCGTCTTTAACCCACGTAGCAAGAGCCACGCATCAAAAGGTGCCATAATCCCCCCAATATCTTTTCGAATCGGGCGAATTTGTTCAGCTAGTTCCCTTGTTTTACAAACCGTCACACCTGCAACAACATCCCCATGGCCACCAATATATTTTGTAGCACTATGAAGAACAACATCACAGCCAAGTGTAAGAGGTGTTTGTAAATAAGGTGAGCAAAATGTATTATCGACAATGACAAGCAATTCATTTTGTTTTGCCACTTTAATAACCTTCTCTAAATCGATCAGTCTCATTGTTGGATTAATTGGTGTTTCAACAAATATTATTTTCGTATTCGGACGTATGCTTGACTCAATCTCTTCTTCTGTTTCCATATCACATAGTGAATGGGTAATCATAAATTTCTCTTCTAGTACTTCTAAAAACCCGTACGTACACCCATATAATCCATTCGAGCAAATGATATGATCTCCAGCACGTAAAAACGCAAGAAGTGTCGCCGAAATCGCTGCCATTCCAGAACCGAACGCTAGCGCCGATTCTCCCCCTTCTAAAACAGCCATGCGATCCTCGAACAATTCCACAGTCGGATTTCCAAGTCTCGAATAAATATAAGATGGATCCTGCCCAGCGAAACTCGCTTCTCCTTGCTGCGCTGTTTCAAATGTATACGTTGAAGTTTGAAATAGTGGTGGCGTTAAACTCCCTTTATGCAGCTTGGAATCATACCCGTGATGAATAAGCGCTGTTTCTATATGTTTCTTTTTCATACAAAAATCCCCCTTATGCTCTATTTTATGTAAGCGTTTTCTCTATGTTGCTATCCTTTCTTTCATACGGCTTCGAATTCCTTCTTGCAATTTCCACAATTTCCATGAATAAAACAAAAAAGAACTCGCTTGACGAAATTCCAGCAAAAAGATATAATAGCGTTTGTGTAAAATAAAAAGGCAGCCTTGTAATATGAGTTTATCGTTTGTATTTTGTTCCTCTGTTGTGAGGTGTATCTCGTAACTCCCAGCTGCTGGAGCGAAGGTACATGAAAACAAAATACCCGTAAATATCAATTACGCCTGTTTTTATTTTACGAAAATAAAAACACTAAAGGAGGAGTCAACTATGGCTCGTTATACAGGTCCAGCTTGGAAACTGTCTCGTCGTCTTGGAATCTCTCTAAGCGGCACAGGTAAAGAATTAGAAAAACGCCCTTACGCACCAGGTCCTCACGGTCCTAACCAACGTAAGAAACTTTCTGAATACGGTTTACAATTACAAGAGAAACAAAAACTTCGTCACATGTACGGCATGACTGAGCGTCAATTCCGTCGCACATTTGACCAAGCAGGTAAAATGTCAGGTAAACACGGTGAAAACTTCATGATCCTTCTTGAAGCTCGTCTTGACAACCTAGTTTACCGCATGGGCTTAGCTCGCACTCGTCGCGCTGCTCGTCAATTAGTAAACCACGGTCACATCATGGTAGATGGCGCTCGCGTAGACATCCCATCTTTCCGTGTTAAACCAGGTCAAACAATTAGCGTTCGCGAAAAATCTCGCAGCCTAGCTGTAATCAAAGAAGCAATCGAAGTTAACAACTTCGTACCTGAGTACTTAACTTTCGATGCTGACAAATTAGAAGCTACTTTCACTCGCCATGCAGAGCGCGCTGAATTAGCTGCTGAAATCAACGAAGCATTAATCGTAGAGTTCTACTCTCGTTAATGACAAAAAGCCGATCTTTGGATCGGCTTTTTTCGTTCTTATAGTGCTGTTTAAAAAGGAGGATAAAGATAGNNCTATCTTTATCCTCCTTTTTGAATTTCCTTATATATATAATAATATTATTTATTTTCTTCTTGTTTCTCCACATACACATAGGCATCCTTTGGACTTGTATGTATATCACCTTTTGTATTCTCAGCAAGCTGCCCCACATTTAGCAAAGAAAAGATGATGAGCGCTTCTAGTGACATTTTGTTTTACCACTCCTTTCTTTTTACTTATACTCTTATGATACTCCTTACATGTGATTTTCGTATGAACATGAAAAGGAGATTAAAACAAAAAAGCTTTGAGGATAAATCTCCTCAAAGCTTTTTATTAGTAACGAATTAAGAAATATTTCTTTTTACCGCGGCGGATAATTGTAAATCTACCTTCGATGCGGTCTTTTTCTGTTACAACATAATCCAATGCTTGTGTACGCTCACCGTTTACGTAAATTGCACCATTTGTCACATCTTCACGTGCTTGACGCTTTGATGGTGAAATTTTGCTTTCAACAAGCAAATCGATTAATACTGTATCTTCTGCACTACGCTCTACAGATGGTACATCTTTGAAACCTTGCTCAATTTCGCTTGCAGTTAATTCAGCTACAGAACCGCTAAATAAAGCTGCAGAAATTTTAATAGCTTGTTCTAATGCTTCTGCACCGTGAACAAGTTTTGTCATTTCAGAACCTAAAGCTTTTTGCGCTGCACGTTTTTCTGGTGCTTCAGCTACTTGTTTTTCTAGCTCAAGAATTTCTTCATGAGATAAGAACGTGAAGTATTTCAAGTATTTTACAACATCGCGATCATCTGTGTTAATCCAGAATTGGTAGAACTCGTAAGGCGTTGTTTTTTCTGGGTCTAACCAAATCGCGCCGCCTTCTGTTTTACCAAACTTCGTACCATCAGATTTTGTAACAAGTGGAATTGTTAAACCGAATGCTTTCGCATCTTCTTCTGATTTACGAATTAATTCAAGACCCGCTGTAATGTTACCCCATTGGTCACTACCACCAATTTGCAGACGGCAACCTTGTTGTTGATATAGATTTAAGAAGTCGTATGATTGTAAAATCATATAACTAAATTCAGTAAATGAAATACCTGTTTCTAAACGAGATGCAACTGTATCTTTTGCTAACATGTAGTTTAAACCGAAGTTTTTACCGATGTCACGTAAGAATGTAATTACGTCTAAATTCCCAAGCCAGTCATAGTTATTTGCCATTGTTGCTGGGTTTTCTACATTTTCAAACTCTAAGAAGTTTGAAAGCTGATTTTTAATGCTTTCTGTGTAGTAAGCAACGGTATCTTTCGTATTTAATGTACGTTCTGCTTTTTTACCACTTGGGTCTCCGATCATTCCTGTACCGCCACCAACAAGTGCGATTGGTTGATGACCAGCTAATTGGAAACGACGTAACATTAATACTGGTAGCATATGACCGATGTGTAAGCTGTCCGCTGTTGGGTCAAAGCCACAGTATAATTTTACACTTTCTTTTTCTAATAATTGTTGTAAACCTTCAGCATCTGTTTGCTGATTAATTAGTCCGCGAAATTCAAGATCTTGTAAAATACCCATATCCTACATACTCTCCTTTAAATTAATCGAGCGCGAAATTTGAAAACATAAAAAAATCGCCCCTCAAATAAGGGACGATTTTGATTATCGCGTTACCACCCTAGTTGCAGGCAAAAGCCTACCACCTCATTCACATAACGGCTCAGCACCGTCTTTTCCCTTTTGAATACGATTCAATCGAAAAAAGATGCTCTAGGGGCGTAATTCGCGATCATCTATGTGCTGATTTTCACCGACCATCAGCTCTCTAAAACAGGGAAATGATCACTACTTCTCCCTTTCCACGCTCAATTATTTATATACTTTTCTTTATATCATTATTTGTATAGGCGTGTCAAATAGAGGTGGAAGTTTCTTAGTCTTCCATTCCTTTACAAACTCGCGATTAATATCGTAATAAGAGAAAGAATTGGAACACCAGCTAATAGTGAAACATGAAAGACAATCATAAACTTATACAAACAAAGGAGACAACTGGTTCAAAATTCAATTTATTTTTTTAATGATTTTCGCAGGATTCCCACCAACTACAACATTTTCAGGAACATCCTTCGTTACAACTGCACCAGAAGCAATAACGGCATTGTCACCAATTGTGACACCAGGATTAATAATCGCTCGTCCGCCAATCCATACGTTATTTCCTATTGTAACTGGTTTACCAAATTCAGCACCGCTTATGCGCTCGATTGGATCAAGCGGATGTGTAGCCGTATAAATATGTACACCAGGAGCTAACATACAGTTATCACCAATAGTAACTGGACATACATCTAAAATGACACAATCAAAGTTCGCGTAAAAATTTTCACCAACATGAATGTTATAGCCGTAATCACATTTGAAAGAAGATTCAATGTGAATGTTGTCACCTGTGGATCCAAACAATTCTTTTACTAGCAAACTACGTTCTTCAGACTTTGTTTCCGGTGTTTCATTTAATTTTCTTGTTAATATACGAGCCAGTTCCCTGTCTTGTACTAATACTGGATCAGCTGGTACGTACATTTCACCTTGGATCATCTTTTCTTTTTCCGGTTTCATGATTCCCTTCCCCCAAACACGTATATATAAGTTATTTTCCTTATGATAACACAAAAAAAGAAAGGTCTGAACGAAATAATACATTCAGACCTTTCCTTCTTAATCTTCCATCGTTGATAAATCACCTGTCGGTAAGTTTAACTCCCACGCTTTTAACACGCGTCGCATAATTTTACCACTTCTCGTTTTCGGTAATTTATCGCGGAATTCAATTTGTCTCGGCGCTGCATGAGCTGCTAAGCCTTTTTTCACAAATTGACGAATCTCTTCTTTTAATTCATCAGATGCTTCATATCCTGCGCGTAGCGCGATAAATGCTTTAATAATTTCACCGCGCACTGGGTCTGGAATACCAATTACACCCGCTTCTGCTACTGCAGAGTGTTCAATTAATTTACTTTCTACTTCAAATGGGCCAACGCGCTCACCAGACGTCATGATTACATCATCAATACGTCCTTGGAACCAGAAGTAGCCATCTTCATCCATATAAGCAGAGTCACCCGATACATACCAATCTCCTGGCATAAAGTAAGACTCATATTTTTGCGGATTGTTCCAAACAGCGCGCATCATTGATGGCCATCCCTTAGCAATCGCTAAGTTCCCCATTGTATATGGCGGCACTTCATTCCCTTCATTATCAACAATTGCTGCCTTCACACCTGGAATTGGTTTCCCCATTGAACCAGGGCGAATTTCCATACAAGGATAGTTACAGATTACTTGTCCTCCTGTTTCTGTCATCCACCATGTATCATGAATTCGAAGGCCGAATGCGTTCATTCCCCAGCGAATTACTTCTGGGTTTAATGGTTCACCAACACTTAGTACGTGACGTAGTGCTGATAAATCGTACTTCTTAATTTCTCCGTCGCCAGCTCCCATTAACATGCGGAATGCTGTTGGTGCACTGTACCAAACTGTTACACCGTAATCTTGCAACGCTTCGTACCATGCCGCTGGGCTAAAGCGACCTCCTAAAACGACATTTGATCCACCTACTAACCACGGTGCAAAAATGCCGTAGGCAGTTCCTGTCACCCAGCCTGGGTCAGCTGTGCACCAGTATACATCGTCTTCTTTTAAATCGAGCACCCATTTTGCCGTTTGATAATGCTGCACCATCGCATTTTGCGCATGGAGAACGCCCTTTGGCTTCCCTGTAGAACCGGACGTATAATGAAGAATTAATCCATCTTCGCGGTCTAACCATTCAATTTGCAATTTATTAGAAGCTTGTTCAAATAATGGATTAAACGCAACAAGTTTTCCGCCTTCTTCTACATTCTCTCCAACAAGAAAGACTGTTTTTAACGCTGGTAAATCATTAAGCGGAACACGCTCTAACAATTCAGGTGTTGTAATTAGCACTTTTGCTTCGCTATCTTCTAAGCGATCTCGTACTGCCCCTTCCATAAATGCTTCAAATAACGGGCCAACAATCGCTCCTAATTTCACTGCACCGAGAAGTGCAAAATATAATTCTGGTGAACGCGGCATAAAAATAAAGACGCGATCGCCTTTTTCTACATCACCATAGTTTTTCAGGACATTTCCCGCTTTGTTGGAGAACTCCTTCATTTCTTTAAACGTATATTTCTCTTTACGCGATCCGTCTTGATAATACAGGGCCACTTTATTTTTTCGATCAGATTTCGCATGTCTATCAATTGCCTCATATGCCATGTTTACTCGGCCTGTTTCAAACCAAGAAAAGTTTTTATTAACCTCTTCCCAGTTGAAATTTGCATATGCTTCTTTATAATCAAGCAAATTATTTTTTCCTTTAATAACAGGAAGTGTTTCTACTTTCATACTTTACATCCCCCTCCTATGTATTCTATTATCTATTATAATAACATTATTTAAAATTTTCAGTATTTTTGTTGATTTTTAGACAAATTTTTACTGACAAAATTCGATTCACATCGCATATACTGTAAGATACGATATAAAGTAGATTCACAAACCCTCAAGGTGGTGAGCAAAACATTGATTCATAAAAAAATATATAATGCAAGAAACTTAAAAACAGCAAAAGGAACCTTAATTATCGAAGGTCCTGTGTCCACCCATAATCTTGAAATGTATGAATTTCATCCAGATTTAGTTGCATTCCGTCCTGCCGAACAACAATATAAAGCAATTGTCGAAATTTCTAAATTACCAGAAGCTCGTCTCATTATTGCTAGACATGATCAAACGATTGTTGGCTATGTTACATACCTATATCCGGATCCATTAGAACGATGGTCAGAAGGAAAAATGGACGATTTAATTGAACTTGGAGCAATTGAGGTCGTTCCAGCATTTCGCGGATGCTCTGTTGGAAAAAATCTATTAGAAGTTTCTATGATGGATGATCATATGGAAGATTATATTATATTAACGACTGAATATTATTGGCACTGGGATTTAAAACAAACTGGTTTAAATGTTTGGGAATACCGAAAAGTGATGGAGAAAATGATGAATGCTGGTGGCTTACAATGGATGGCAACGGATGACCCAGAAATTTGTTCTCACCCTGCTAACTGCTTAATGGTCCGCATTGGCAACCGTGTTGATACAAACTCCATCCAAGCATTTGACCGCTTACGCTTTCAAAATCGGTTTATGTACTAAGAAAGGGGGCATATGGAATGATTGTAGAAGAAATTATGAATCATGATGTAATTACACTGCAACCAGATGACACAATTGAAACCGCAATCCGAACAATACGTACAAAGGGCATTCGTCACATTCCAATTGTTGGTCATAACAACAACGTAGTCGGCATTATTTCCGACCGCGACGTACGTGATGCAAGTCCCTCAATTCTCGATGAAGAAGTTTCAAAGGATATGCTTAAGCAACCGATTCAATTAATTATGAAACAACCTGTTATGACATGCCATCCTCTCGATTTTGTTGAGGAAATTGCAACGCTATTTTTTGAAAATAAAATCGGCTGTCTTCCTGTTACAAAGGGTGGTAAACTTGTTGGAATCATATCGGAATCCACAGTATTGCATACACTCGTCAAGCTAACAGGTGCTCATCAACCAAGTTCACAAATTGAAATTCAAGTAAAAAATGAACCTGGTATTCTTGGAAAAGTCGTTGCGATTTTTAGTGAATTACACATTAATATTGTGAGCGTTCTCGTCTATCCAGCAAAAGATGAGAATGAGAAAGTACTCGTTTTCCGCATCCAAACAATGAATCCGCTAAGAGTGATTGAAGCGTTAGAGAAAAAAGGCTACCATGTTTTATGGCCAAATATAATGGGGATGCAAGCATGACGAGCGCCTTCATTTATTCAGATGATTTTCGGGGCTATTCCTTTAGCCCTGAACATCCCTTTAATCAGCTCCGCGTTACACTCACTTACGATTTATTAGAAAAAAGCGGGCTTATTCATCCTTCTCAAGTCATTCCACCGCGAATGGCAACAGATGAGGAGATTGCTTTCATTCATACAGAGGAATACATAAATGCGGTAAAACGTGCTGGAGAAGGAAAATTAGAACAATCAGTCGCAATTTCATATGGTCTTGGGACAGAAGATACACCAATGTTTCCCAATATGCATGAAGCAAGTGCCTTACTTGTTGGTGGGACATTAACAGCTGTAGATGCCGTACTTTCAGGTCAAGTAAAGCATGCATTAAATTTAGGCGGTGGACTGCACCACGGATTCCGAGGTAAAGCATCCGGTTTTTGTATTTATAACGATAGCTCTATCGCTATAAAATATATGCAGAAAAAATATGGCTTGCGCGTTTTATACATTGATACAGATGCCCATCACGGTGATGGTGTACAATGGTCCTTTTATGATGACCCTAACGTCTGCACCATTTCACTACATGAAACCGGGCGCTATTTATTTCCTGGAACCGGTGCTGTAAATGAACGCGGCCAAGGCATGGGCTACGGTTATTCTTTTAACGTTCCACTCGATGCCTTTACAGAAGACGAATCTTTTTTACATTCTTATCGCACTGTTGTAAAAGAAGTCGCAGCTTACTTTAAACCAGATATCATTTTAACGCAAAACGGAGCCGATGCACATTATTATGATCCCCTTACTCACCTTTGTGCAACAATGCAAATTTATCATGAAATTCCAAAGCTTGCTCATGAAATCGCCAATGAGTACTGCGATGGACGCTGGATTGCGGTTGGCGGTGGCGGCTACGACATATGGCGCGTCGTTCCAAGAGCATGGGCACTCATTTGGCTCGAAATGAACAACATCCAAAACATCTCAGGTTATCTCCCTCCAGAATGGATTGAAACTTGGAAAGGACAAGCACCTACCCGACTTCCGCTTACATGGGAAGACCCTAACAACATGTATAACCCCATCCCTCGAAAACCAGAAATTGAAGAAAAAAATGCATTAACAGTGGCAAAATGCCTCGAGATTATTCGGAATAATACGAAAAAGGCTTTATATTAATTTACAAGAATAGGAGGTTTTCTCCTATTCTTTTTCATGAAAGGTGATATCTTATGTGGAAAGGACAACTCATACATACGAAACGCGGTACTTTTGAAATCTTTATAAAAGGCAGCGGAGAACCACTTTGTATTACTCATCATTACTCACAATTTAACGAAACCGGTGATTATTTTGCGGAGAGCTTTACTCTTACTCACCGTGTTTTTCTTATCAACTTGCGAGATGCTGGTCGTTCTACGAAAGCTACAAGGGAAAATGAATTAAGCATGAGTGAGACAATTAAAGACTTAGAGGCTATAAAAGAAACATTACAATTTTCATCATGGCATTTCGCTGGTCATTCTACAGGAGGGATGCTTGGACTGCTATACGCTATTACTTTCCCAGACTCCTTGCAATCCTTAGTTGTTGTCGGTGCCGCTGCTAGTAACTACACAAAAACACCAGATTGTATTTATCATCCAGACCATCCACAATTTCAATATATGCAAGACATTATCGAAGAACTGAAACTCTCTCATCTTACACAAGAAGAGCGAAGTGCATTATCAACCAAGCGAACAAAGTTATCTTTATATGAACCCGAACACTACAAAATATATTTTTCAAAACCTATTTATAAAATAATGGCAGTAAGTCGAATGAATGCTTTTGCTAAAGAATATCTACACTTTGATTTGAAAGATCAGCTTTCATCTATCATAGTAAACACATTAATTATTTGTGGGAAACACGATGTTCAGTGCCCCTTGCAATATTCAATAGAGATGCACGAAAGTATACCAAATTCTATATTTATTCCATTTGAGTATAGTAACCATTATCCTTTTTTAGAAGAAAGCAATCGTTTTGCATCTATCATTAAAACCTTCTATAAATCATTACAGCACGAAAGCAGCAAGTACTAAATCACTTGCTGCTGGTTTAAAACTTTTCTTTATTTCGCTACAAACGCCACCTGATTTGCAGTTGCCCAGCCATTCATCGGTACAACTGTATATTTCTTACCTGGCTGCAACGTTGCACCATTTTGTAAATCAAAGATTCCTACTGCTCCTTTCCGAGAAGAAAAACGATATTGTGCTTCTACTCGATTTCCATCTTCACCTTGTAATTCTACTTTTCGGCCAGCAAACAGTTCCATACTTGGATCTTTCCCTAATGTAATTTGGATTGACTTATTATCTATCGCTTCAGCGCTTTGAATCGCAAGTGGCTCAATAGTTTCCGCAGTAAAAGTCGGATTCTTAATCGTCGCCCAATCCGATGTTATTGTATACGTCACACCTGGTTGTAACGTTTGGCCAGCAGGTAGACGAAACTTAGGTGCTTGTCTGCCATCTGCGGCTTGTGTAAACGGAACATACCCTACTACAATTTGTTCTCCTGCACTTGATGTAATGGTTAGTTTTCGATCACGTAGTGAAGAAATAATTTGATATTGTTTTCCTTCTTTATCTTTATTTTCTTCATCTAATTGAAACGCTTGATCTCCTCTTCCAGCTTTGTATGCCTCAATAATGTTTGCATAATCTGTCACGCCATCTTCTAAAAATGATTCAATTTCAAACGTATCATTTGTCACTTGTTTCGCTTGGCGAACATTAATTTTTTCAGTACTCGCCTCGAATTTCTCTTTTTTTCCACCTTTATAACTCACCTTATATGCTGTACCGGGTTTTTGAACTGTAACAGGTACAATATATGTACTTGTGGCACCTGTTTTTAATCGTGGTACATTCACAATTTCTAAACCATTATCAAAAACAAAATTTTTCTTAATTGCCTCTAAATTTTCTAATTTCACCTCTTCTTTTGATAAAGGTTTAGAAAATGTCAGTTGCAATGTCATCGCGTTTAATGGCTGTAATTTTGTAATCTGCGCTTCTTGCTTCTTCTTTTCTTTTTTCGCTTCTTGTTTTGTCTCCTGTTTTGCTTCTGCTTTCGTTTCCCCTTGCGCACATCCTGTTACCATTACTGTAAAGCCAATCATAGCTGGTACTAAAAATTTTATTGTTTTCATCCTCATCAAACCTCCAAATAATTATTTTCATTTCATATTCAACCACCTCGTGCACATATAACAGATACCTGTTTCCTCATATCTTCTTATCTGTTCACTTTGTTCCTGTGATACCTATAGTAGATGGCAAGTATAAATTGCCAATAAATAAATTCTTAAAAAAAGATTAAATAAAGGTAATATATTTTTAATTCTGTTGACCTTACTTCCCTTAAACATAAAAAACCTGTCAATACTTTGACAGGTTCACTATACGTTAAAGCGATATCCAGCTCCCCACACCGTTTCAATATATTGCGGATTAGCAGGATCTCTTTCAATTTTTTCACGTAACTTCCGCACATGAACAACAACTGTAGCTAAATCTCCAGCTGAATCTAATCCCCAAATACGTTCAAATAACTGTTCCTTATTTAACACTTGATTCGGGTTCAGCACAAAAAATGTAAGTAAATCAAATTCTTTTGTTGTAAAAGCAACTTCTTCATTGTTTATGAATACTTTTCTCGCTCGTTGATCAATAGAAATCCCATGTATGTGTAACATATCTCTCTGCTTGATCATATTTCCAGACAATCTTTCATAACGGGCAATATGTGCTTTTACTCTTGCAACTAATTCGCTTGGACTGAACGGCTTTGTAATATAATCATCAGCCCCTAGTCCAAGCCCACGGATTTTATCGATGTCTTCTTTTTTAGCTGAAACAAGCAAAATAGGAATATCTTTCACAGCACGTATTTGTTTACAAATTTCAAATCCATTCATTTTTGGAAGCATGATATCTAAAATAATTAGATCATATTGTTCCTGTAAAGCGCATTGCAATCCTGTTTCACCTGAATGTTGTACATCCACGTGAAAATCATGAATCTCTAAATAATCTCGCTGTAATTCTGCAATACTTACCTCATCTTCAATTAGTAAAATCCTCTTCACTCTACTCACCACATTCCTGTACTTTTTTCAATGAGAAGAAAATACTTGTGCTTTCTCCTAATTTACTTTCCGCCCAAATCTTTCCGCCGTGTTCTTCAACAATTTGCTTTGCAATGGCTAAACCAAGTCCACTTCCACCTGTACTAGAATTACGGGATTGTTCTGCACGATAAAAACGTTCAAAAATATATGGAAGTTTATCAGATTCTATACCCAATCCATTATCTGTAACTCTCACAATTACCGCATTCTCTTCATCTAATAATGTAACCGTAATTTCTTTCTGCGGTTTATCCATGTACTTCACACTATTATGAATTAAGTTGGATATAACTCGTTTTACTTTCTCACGATCAGCTATTACATAGAATTGCGAAGCTTTAAGTGATTGTAAGTGCAAGTTAATTCCATACTTACTCAAGTCCATTCGCATTTCCTCTATTAAATCTTCCATAAACGTATACAGTTCTATCGTTTCAAATTGAAATGGCACACGATTCAAATCTAATTTTGAAAATAAAAAGAGTTCATCAATAAGTGTATCCATATGTGTTGCTTTTGTATAAATTGTTGTTAAGTATTTGTTCATCTTCTCGGGTGTATTTGCAACTCCATCTTTTATTCCTTCTACATATCCAATAATAGATGTAATGGGTGTTTTTAAATCATGGGAAATATTCGAAATAAGTTCTTTTCGATTCTCTTCATATTGTGCTTGCACTTCAATTGATTCTTTTAGTTTCTGCCTCATTTCTTCAAATGCTTGGTTTAATTGACCAATTTCATCATGAGACGTAACTGGAATTTGAAAATGTAAATCCCCTTCTTTAATTCTTCCAGTTGCATCCTTCAATATAAGAATAGGCTTTATTACACTTCTTGAAACGAAATAACTTAATAATCCAATGATGAAAATAGCCAACAGTAATAACGATATAAATAATATGGGAAATAGCTTTTCGGTTAGTTCCACATACGAACTTTGCTTATTCAATACAAATATACTTCCTTCTTCATTATGAGGAAAATAAAAATCAAACTTTACGTAGCGATAAAATGTGTCATTTAATTCAACCGTACCACGACTATTAATATTCGTTGCTTCAAATTTCGGAAGAGCTTCTTTTAAATTAGAACTTCCAATTGCTTTTGACGCATATGAAATTGCGTCTCCTTTTCTTACAACTATTTTCACATCTTCTTTCTCTAATGACGGCATCATGGCTTCATCTAATAGTTGTGATTGATTCTGCTTAGCTGCTGATTTCAATTCAAGAAAAGCATTTTCTTCCTCTGGTGTCAGTGGCCTTTGAATATACGAACTCTTATAGAAATTTTTCACTGACTCCAAATTCCCTGTTATAGAAAAAATAATCAAAAAACCCATAACTAACAACAGAGTAATTGAAACAAAAATAACTGCAATATAAGACAACAGAAACCTTGTTTTAATAGACATGACTCAATTCCTCACTTTATAAACTTTCCTATGTTATTCATAAGCATAAGAAGATATTTCCGAATACTCAAGCGATTTTATAGTTATTTTAGCAGCAGTTTATGAAAAATTAATATTTATATTTTAAGGTATAAAATAAAACGGATACATTTTTCAGAATTTACTTTCATTCCCATTTTCTCTTTATTTCTAACAAAAACTTCTATAGAATATGTTGATAGGAATTATAAATTTTATACTGAATCGTGGAAAGGATGGGTATTACACATGTTGAACGAATTCAAAAAGTTCGCTTTAAAAGGGAATGTTATGGATTTAGCTGTCGGGGTTGTAATTGGTGGTGCATTTGGTAAAATTGTTTCTTCATTAGTAGCAGATGTTATCATGCCATTAGTTGGATTACTACTTGGAGGAATAAACTTCACAGGGCTTTCCTTTAAATTTGGAGGCGCTGTTGTAAAATATGGTGCGTTTATTCAAACGGTTGTTGATTTCTTAATCATCGCATTCTCTATCTTCTTATTCATTAAGCTATTTAATAAACTAGCATTCAAAAAAGAAGAAGAAAAAGTAGAAAAAATTCCAGAACCAACAAAAGAAGAAGTACTTCTTGGCGAAATTCGCGACTTATTGAAACAACAAAATGCTTCAAAAGACAACGCATAATTGAACGGACAAAAGGCATGCCCCTCGTGGGACATGCCTTTCTTTATATTTTATAACGTTTCCGAATTCATATGAATGAATAAAATAATACCAGCAACCACGAGTACCATAATCGAACCTGCAAATAGTGTAATCGCAACAAATACGAGGCCCGTGCTTACATTGACTGAAATACTTTCAATAAAAATAGAAGCTACATACGTGATAAGGGCAATTCCTGCAAGAATACTTCCTGGAACAAAGCGCTTTAGGCCATTTTGTTTTAACGTCATATATGCAAAAAAAGCGGTCATACAAAGCGTAATTATCCAAAGAATAATCATCTCTTCCCCCCCACAAGCCTTTTCTTTCTATTATACATGACATTGCGTAATTATAGGGAAATTTGATTTTGGATCATGTACAATACAGGGGATAATAATCTGTGTAATACGGATGAATTATGGGCATTTATTGAAAATAATTAAGACTTTATTTTTATTTACACAAATAAAAGAACCAGTTATGTTGGGCAATAGAAAAGTGCAGAGTTTTGGAGGTTTCCACTCATAACTCTGCACTTTTTTCTTTCTTTAAGACAATTCATGTAAACGAATGACACGCGAAAAATAAGGTAAGATATCTTGATTATGTGTCACAACCACGATTGTTTTTCCTTTTTTATTTAATTGTTCCAAATACTGCAATATTACTTTTTCATTTTCGGCATCTAAGCTAGCAGTTGGTTCGTCTGCTAGTATTAAATCGCTTTCTTGTAGGATTAATCGTATGAGTGCAATTCGTTGCTGCTCTCCACCACTTAATTGATAGACCATTTTTTCTTTCAAATGAGATAGTTTAAATTCATTCAAAAGCACATCGATTTTTTCGATTTTCTCCTTTTTGCTTAACTTCTTGTATTCTAGGGCTAAATTTAAATTCCATTTTACCGTTTCATCATCCACTAACCCATAATTTTGAAATAAATAACCTATCTTTTCTCTTCTGAACATCATCGCTTCTTTCGAATGAATCGACGGATTTTTTGTATCAAATAACAATAAATCCCCTTTGTCTTTTTTCGTAATTAAGCCAATAATATTTAAGAGTGTCGTTTTTCCTTTTCCACTTTCTCCAGTAATTGCAATCATTTCACCATTCTCTACCGTTAAATTAACATTTGAGAGTACTTCTTCTTTCTCATATGTTTTAGACACGTTCACGAGTTTTATAATCTCCATCTTTATCCACCTTTAACGATTTTGTGAATATCGTTTTTAATAATCTTTTTGTATAAATATAATAAAACAATAAAATCTATTACGAGTATGCAAATATAGAAAGGAACGTTAAATTCTATAAATATATTCATAACGATCATACTTAGCAACATCGCATATACGATCAAATGTAATTTAAATGTTTTCATTATACTATAGCCATACATATATTGAATTGCGTACCTTTTACTATTCGATATGATATCCACATAATTTGAAATACAAATTACAAAGATTAATGTGAATAAGAATAGTGACGTAAAGACTAAAGAATTGTACATAATAAATTCTACAAAATGCACTTTATCCATATAAGGCGTTAACAGCGTGCCAACATTTACGAGTTTATTCAAATGATGCTTCGCAAGTATTTGGTTAAATTCATCTCTTTGGTTTAAATGAAAATAAACGTTACCCGAACTTAACTGATCATAATAATATAAGCTACCAAAGTTTCCTTGATCGATCATAATAATTGTATCTTTAAGTTTCATATCAGAATCATCTTCAGACATATTTTTACCTAACAATTCATGTTCTTGATTATTAGCAATGTAGATAACTTCTACATTATCAATGTTCTTCGAGTCGGATTTAGGAATTCCAAAATTTTCATTATAGTTCAGCAACTGATTGTATTGTTCAATATACATCTTTTTAATTTTTGATTCCTCGGACTTATACTTAGTTGGCACCAGGATAGTAGGTTTTGTTACATGGAAATTTGTTATTTTCGCTCCTGTTTCATTCTTAATTTTCATAAAATCATTTATATATCTTTCATTAACTACTATGTAATTATCTTTTATAGAAGTATATAAATCCTCTTTTGTTAATCCGTTCATTTCTAAATATGTTGGTTTTAATAATTCGAGAATGTAAGCATCACTCACGTATAACTTTTCTTGTTCATCAAAATGACGATACATTTTCTGAACAGCATCACCATATTCTGCGATTATTTTCGGATTTTTGCGTGCTTTTTCATCCTCATTAGAGTTAAAGCCATTCGATGTAAAATACCCCTCTAATTTCGTATAGCGCTCTAAATCTCTCGACTTAGCTTTATATTCTCTGTAATTCGAGATAAACGAGGAAACCGAAACTGTGATAGATAATATTAGCAGGATTTTAATTACATATAAAATATAATTTAATCTGTTCGAATATACTTTGTTCTTTATCATCAAATTTATATCGATAAATCTTAAACTAATTTGCGTAAATAGTAACATGACAACATTTATTACGATCACTAGTACTAAAAACACTAACAATAAATAAAAATAACGTGATACAACGCTACCAACGAATACATAATATAGAAAATGAACACCTAACGTAATAACAAGTATCACGCTTTCCATCACTATAAAATCTTTTAATGACGCTTGTACCATTTTAAATTTCGAATAACCGAGCATCTTTTTAATCGCATTTACTTTGATTCTTGTAAATGTGTAAATCACTAAAACCAATTGTGTCAGTATAAAGAGAATGACAAAGTTTAAAATATTGTATGTAACAATTTGACTATAAGCAATATCATTATGATACGGGTTAATAGTAATTCCTATTGCCTTTGATAAATCATTTAATCGATCCAATGATAAATTCGTATAAAACACGCCATTACTATCAACAAAATCTTCTTTTGTTAATGGGTGATAATTTAAAACTGTATCAGATGAAATTGATTTCGGCTTATTTATATCTTTTTCTTGACTATGATATATATCATAAATAAACTCATTATGCTTAGATACAGGTGTTTTAACGAGTTGTAATTGACACGTATTATTCGACAAGCATGCCGAATTCATTTTCTCATATAACTCGTTCAATTTATGCCCTGAAACATCTTCTACAATGTAACCATCAAGAGATGAATCTCCTAAATTATTCAACTCATATATATCATAAACAGATTTATTAAATATATAAGATAGCAGAAATAGCTGCCCAATTAGAAAGATAAACAATAATTTTTTCATACTATCCTCCTGCACATCATATTCAATCCGAAAGTATTGTTAGGAAGGGAAAAGGGCAAAAATTTTTAAATATTATCTTTTATAATAATCGTAATGTGAAGTTTCATCACAATACCATTTTCTGTCCGCATCTTTATAGGCTTGATCTGCTTTCCATCCAGATGAATATGTGTTGCCACAAACTTTTACAGCTGCCCATACCATATATTTATTACTATTAGTAGGTATCGCATCTCTAATATCAGAGTATACTTTTGAATCTGTTTGTCCGCCTTTATAAATTAACTCCCCATTCGCTACTGATGCTGCCGAAACAATTCCTACCGGGATTGCAAACGTAATGATTGTTAAAAACGCAATGATAACTCGATTCATTTTTTTCATCGTATCCACCCCTATATTTATTGTCCCTTTTCCCCGCACTCAATATAACATAATTTCAAAATTTGTGATTTTTTTCTAAAAATGGAAAATACGACTTTTCTCAATAGAACAAATATTGACAAAGCACGTGTAAACTAAAATATTCTAATAAAAACCTTACAAAAAATAGATACGATAGCATTTTTATTTCCAAGTTTTCTTTTCAGTATTATATTAAGATATCATTTCACCCGTGAGAGAATCGTTCCAAAAGGCATGGATTTTACTAATCATTGTTGTAATATACTTTTCACTTGTGACCCCAATCCAATCTAATACAATAAAACGTTAAAAGAACAAAATGAATGTTTTTCAACCTGAAATGTATGAAAACATGTCCTACGCAGAATTCCAACATATCTCCATTATCAATGGTCTCATCGATTACATATCGACTTCCATCGTAAGCTAGTATCATTTATAAAAGGAAGCATGGATAATAAAAAAACTCACAGCACCACGCTGTGAGTTTTCCTATTCTTACTTCGTTGAATCTCTAAATTGAATACGATGAGGTAAGATAACTGTATGATCTTCTACTTTTTCTTTATTCATATATTTTGTTAACAGACGCATTGCTACTGCACCGATGTCATACATTGGTTGTACAACTGTTGAAAGTTGCGGGCGTACCATTAACGCAAGACGTGTGTTGTCAAAACCAAGTACTTCTACATCTTCTGGGACGTTTAAACCAACGTCTTGTGCTGCATGAATTACACCTAGTGCCATTTCATCTGAAGATACAAAGATTGCTGTTGGTTTTTCATCAAGTTCCCAAAGCTTTTCAAATGCTTCTAGACCTGAATCGTATGTGTAATCTCCATCAATTACAAGATTTTCATCATAAGCGATACCTACTTCTTCTAAAGCTTTTTTGTAACCTTGTAATTTCTTTGCACTTCCCGCTTTATCAATGTAAGGACCTGATACGAAACCGATACGCTTATGGCCTTGTTCTAGGAAATGCTTCATTGCATCATAAGCAGCTTGTGTATAATCAATATTTACTGATGATGTTTCATTTTCCTCATCAAATGATGCTGCTAAGACGATTGGTACTGGAGACTTTTTAAATTCTTCTACATGCGTATCTGTAATATCTTCACCCATGAATACAATACCATCCACTTGTTTACCAAGCATTGTATTTAATAAATGAAATTCTTTTTCTCTATTTTGGTCAGAGTTACTTAAAATGATGTTATATTTGTACATTGTTGCGATATCTTCGATTCCACGTGCAAGTTCTGCATAAAACGTATTAGAGATATCTGGAATAATAACACCTACTGTTGTTGTCTTTTTACTTGCTAGTCCACGTGCTACTGCATTTGGGCGATACCCTAAACGATCAATTGCTTCTAATACTTTCTTTCTTGTTGTAGGCTTTACATTCGGATTACCGTTTACAACACGTGATACGGTTGCCATCGAAACGTTTGCTTCGCGCGCTACATCATAGATTGTTACGTTCATCTCTTCACACACTCCTTCTATATATATTATCTATCCTTATGTATCGGTTCACTTAAATGAAAAAAAGACATCAACTCTATTTGAAGATGTCACTCCCGAGTCCTTTTACTAATGATACGATAAAAATACAGGCTCATACAATATTTTCCCGCAAAAGTTTCGAAAAAATTCGCTTCTTTTCTCCTATTTTCGTATTTTTCATGTAAAAAAGGATATTTCCCGCAAAAAAGTCTATGCAACAAGTATCGCATAGACCTTATAAGCACTTCTGATTATCTAGCACGAAATGCTTTTAGCTCTTTCATAAACTCATTGAATTCTGGAATATCCATTTGCTGCGCTGAATCTGATAATGCAACAGCTGGGTCTGGGTGTACTTCAGCCATAACCGCATCAGCACCAATTGCCATCGCTGCTTTTGCAGTTGGTAATAAGAGGTCACGTCGCCCTGTAGAGTGTGTTACATCCACTACGACAGGTAAATGTGTTTCTTTCTTCAAAATAGGCACAGCGGAAATATCTAGCGTATTACGTGTTGCCTTTTCATAAGTTCGGATGCCGCGCTCACATAAAATAATCTCTCCGTTACCTTGTGCGATAATATATTCTGCTGCATACATAAACTCTTCAATCGTTGCTGATAAACCACGCTTTAATAATACTGGTTTGTTCACCGATCCTGCCGCTTTAAGTAATTCAAAGTTTTGCATATTACGAGCTCCAATTTGAATCACATCAACATAATCTAATGCCATTTCAATATCATTTGGATTTAAAATTTCACTAATAACCGCTAAATCATATTCATCCGCCACTTGACGTAAAATCTTCAAGCCCTCTAAGCCAAGACCTTGGAAATCATAAGGAGATGTACGAGGCTTGAATGCACCGCCGCGCATTAGCTTTAATCCGTGCTCCTTCATTGCTTCAGCAACTAGGCGCACTTGCTCGTAACTTTCCACCGCACATGGTCCCATAATAAAATGCGGATTGCCATCACCAATTTTTTCACCTTTTATATCAACAATTGTATCTTCTGATTTTCTCTTACGTGAAACAAGAAGCGCTTTACGGTGATCATCTTCTTGTAATTCTAAACCTGTTTGAAAAATTTGTTTGAAAATATGTTGAAGAGTCGATGTTTCAAACGGCCCATCATTCTTCTCAGCGATTAAATCAAGCATATTACGCTCACGTACAGGATCAAATCGTTTCACACCTTGCACTTCTTTTAATTTACCGACCTCTTGAACAAGACGACCTCTCTCGTTTAGTAATTCTAAAATTTGTAGGTTTATTTGATCAATTTGAGAACGTAAAAGATCTAATTCTTGTGATGCCATAAGATAGCCACCTCTTTCAAAGTTGTATATATATGAAATTACCTTATTATCGTAGTTAAGATAATTTATTATATCCGATAGATGTTAGGTTGTCACATGATATACACTACAGGTAAAATCGTTCTCTTTCACTTAAAGAAAATATGCTCCACAACTTTTTTATATGGCTTTTATATAACTTCATTATTGATTCCTAAAGTCGAATTTATCGTTAGATACATCAAGTTTATGATTGCTAATTATAAATCCTAAAAAAAGAAACAAGCATCTACGCTTGCTTCTTCCTTCTTCCTACTTCACATTCTCTTCTAAAGTTTGCTTCTTAATATTCCAATGGGATGTATGCCATACCGCCATACCATCTTTTATGTATAATACTTGTGGTGACTCATGTTTAACACCAAAATGCTCTGCGATACGATTCGAAACATCTCTTGCATCTTGCACGTATAAATAGTAAGCAGGCGTTTCTTTTTCATCATGACAATATGCCTCAAATTCAGCATACGCTCCTTGGCTAATTGGACACGTTATACTATGTTTAAAAAGAATATATGGTTCCGCTGTTTCTACTAATGCTTCAAACTCTTCCATTGTTTCGATTTTTGTCATGTCCATGTTATTCACCTCTCATACGAATTGGGAGTCTAGAGCGCTTCTCTTTTTTCTCTACCTTCTCTAACTTCTTCTCTGCTTTTTCTAGTTTTTTTTCTTGTCTAGTAGCTCGAAAATGATTATACACTTCAATCGCTGCGCTACTCCATTGTACAACTTGCGCAACTTTGTCTGCATTATTCTCAATTTCATTTGTTACAGAATCTGATACATTGCGAAGTTTCGTATTTAAAGAATGAATTGTCGTTCCAATTCCATCTACGCCTTCTACTACTTTATTTAACGACTGAGATTTCTGCTGAATATCATCAGCTAACGCGTTCGTCTTATGTAATAATTGCTCCGTCTCTACGCTTATTCCTTGCATTTGCTTTTCTAAGCCTTCTAGTGTACCTGCAACGTTTTCTAATGTCTTCTGAACTGATAGTAGTGTTCTACATACATATACCACTAATATAGCAAAAGCAACTGCGATAATAGCTGCACTTACATATAAAAGAACTTGCATTTCATCACTTCCTTTATATTTTTCATACTTTCTCCTATTATACAATCATTTTCCGTTTCGTTCTAACCCTTACATTTTCATTAGAATTTTCATACTTGTTTGTTAACTGTAACATAAATTATTCAACAAATTCCACTAAGTAGGTTACAATAAGAAAGGATACATAATTAGTAGGGAGGCTTTTACATATGAAAGACCCACGTATTGAAAAGTTAGCGTATAATTTAATTAACTACTCCATTCGCCTACAAAAAGGCGAAAAAGTATTGATTGAAAACTTTGGCTTGCAAAAAGAACTTGTAACTGCACTTGTGAAAGAAGCATATGCAGCTGGTGGTTTCCCATTCGTTTCATTGAAAGACCATCAAGTTGATCGCTCTTTATTAATGGGTGCCACTGAAGAACACTTCGAGCAAATCGCTGCCTATGAAGCAAGCGTAATGAAAGATATGGACGCTTACATCGGCCTTCGCTCTGGTGATAACATTAATGAACAAGCTGACGTTCCAAGTGAACGCATGAAAATCCACGGTCAAACAGTTGGCAAAAAAGTTCATAGAGACATTCGCGTTCCGAAAACTCGCTGGGTCGTTCTTCGCTATCCAAATGCATCTATGGCACAGCTTGCAAAAATGAGCACAGAAGCATTCGAAGACTTCTACTTTGAAGTATGTAACTTAGATTACGGTAAAATGGACAAAGCAATGGATAACCTTGTTGAACTTATGAACAAAACAGATAAAGTTCACCTTGTTGGTCCTGGAACTGACTTAACATTCTCTATTAAAGACATTCCAGCTATTAAATGCTCTGGTCATTTAAATATTCCAGACGGTGAAGTATACTCTGCACCAGTTCGCGATTCTGTTAACGGTACAGTTTCTTACAACACACCGTCACCATATAACGGCTATACATTTGAAAACGTACAACTTACATTTAAAAATGGACAGATCGTTGAAGCAACTGCAAACGATACAGAACGCATTAACAAAATTTTTGATACAGATGAAGGCGCACGCTACGTTGGTGAATTTGCAATCGGCGTAAACCCATACATCTTACATCCAATGGGCGACATCCTATTCGATGAAAAAATTGATGGTAGCTTCCACTTCACTCCTGGACAAGCTTACGACGATGCATGGAACGGCAACAACTCTAACATCCACTGGGATTTAGTATGTATCCAACGCCCTGAATACGGCGGCGGTGAAATTTACTTCGACGATGTATTAATCCGTAAAGACGGACGCTTCGTTGTATCTGAATTAGAAGCTTTAAATCCTGAGAACTTAAAATAAGTGAAAAAGAGCTCTTCCTTTGACGGGAGGAGCTTTTTTCACTTGTTTTGTCGAATAGTCCATGTTATCG
Organism: Bacillus cereus; assembly: GCF_002584535.1. Lineage (GTDB taxonomy): Bacteria > Bacillota > Bacilli > Bacillales > Bacillaceae_G > Bacillus_A > Bacillus_A arachidis. The sequence continues at coordinate 6,659 of NZ_NUOT01000044.1, read as the reverse complement.
ATATATTGCGAGAGATGGTCGATATATTAAAAAAAGCGATATTATTTCTCTACTTCCTACCCTTTGCTTCAAATTTGACGAAAATGGTAATAAAACAAAAGTACAACTGCTAAAATGCCTACTGCTATCGACAAATGCAAAGGCCATCCCAATTCGTGCTGATCCCCAGTTTTCTTTGTTTACAATGAGCATTCCAACTGGCAAAGCAACCATAAGAATCAACATCACACTTACAAAAATCATTATAGGCTTGCTTCTTTGGATAGGAAAGCTCATATCATCACCCCTTTCCTAATTATCCTATTAATTAAAGGGGATATTTGTAAAATATTTTATCCACTGCAAGTATTGGGAAATTCCTCGGTAACTCTTCCACACTCACACTTTGGAATCCATTTTTTTCGTAGAAGCGATGCGCCGCTAAAAACTGGACTGTTGTTCCTAAATAGATAGTTTCTAAGTTCTTTTCCTTTGCCCAAGAAATTGCTGTTTGTAATAACAAACTTGCTGTCTTCCACATCTTCCCGCGAAATTCTTTCTTCACAAACATTTTTCTTAAAGCTACTTGATTGTTTCCAATATCTAATAAGGCTATTGTTCCCACAACTTTCCCTTTATACGTCGCTACCCAAAAATCCCCATTATCCCTTTGATAAAACTTTTCTATTTCTAATAAATCAGGTTGCTCTTCTTTCGTAATTGGCACATTGTACTCTTTTTGCTGAATGTGAACAATGAGACCCACTACTTCACTTTGAAACTTACTCTCATACGGAGTAATACAAATCGAATCGTTCATCGGATTTTCTCCCATTCTGAAGCTAGTACACTGTATACAGCAATGTCATGAAAATGGTCATACAGCCATTCTTCCTCACGCAGAATGCCGTCTAATTGAAAAGCAAGACGTTCTGGAATCGCACGACTTTTTTGATTCTCTACCCCACAACGTATTTCTATTTTATTCAATTTTAATTCTTCAAACGCATAGCGAAGTACAGCCTTTACACTTCGCGTCATAATCCCTTTTCCTCCTGCATCTTCTGCAAGGTAATATCCAAGGCTCGTCGCTTTCTTGCTCCAGGTCACTGGATGAATACCTACCATCCCAACAAGCTTTCCTTTATAACGTATACCGCTCTCAAAACCGTCTCCCTCTGCAAATTTCTTTAGCCACATTGGAAAAATTTCATCATACGCATCAGCAGATTTTGTCCCATCCACCCATGGAAGCCACCTTCTTAAATGATTACGGTTTTCATCAATTAATTGATATAGTTCCTCTTTATGATGTTTTTCTAGTAATTGAAGTTCAATTTCATCATCGACTCGAAGTGTGAACATTTCTCCATCCCCTTTTTATTTTCTTATTATTCTAACATTTTTCCGAAGAATCTGTTAACCCACATTCGCTATAGAAACAAAAAAAGACGTGCAACCACCGCTGCACGTCTCCTCCTTATTACTTCTCTGCAACTTGCACTTCTTTCACGTAAGCTGCTTCGAATTTTTGGATGTCGCCTGCGCCCATGAAAATAAGAACGCCGTTTTTATGTTTCTTTAATACATCCGTTGTTGTATCTGTAATCAATTCTGCACCATCAATGCGTTGTTGCAGGTCTTGAATCGTTAATTCACCTTTGTTTTCACGTGCTGATCCGAAAATATCACATAAGTATACTTGATCAGCCTTGCTTAGACTTTCTGCGAACTCATCTAAGAACTTTTCTGTACGTGAGAATGTGTGCGGCTGGAATACAGCGACAATTTCACGCTCTGGATGTTTTTGACGAGCCGCTTCAATCGTTGCGTTAATTTCTGTTGGATGGTGCGCATAATCATCAATGATGACTTGTTCTCCCATCGGCTTTTCATTAAAGCGACGTTTTACACCTTCAAAGGTTGTTAATTGATGTTTCACTGCTTCTACATCAACATTTTCATAATGACAAAGCGCAATAACTGCTAATGCATTTAATACGCTGTGATTGCCGTATCCTGTAATTTTGAATGTTTCATAATACGTATTACGAACAAACACATCAAATACAGTGCCATCTGTTCTCTTTTGAATGTTACGAGCTTGGAAATCATTATCTTCACCAAATCCATAGAAAATAACAGGTACTTTCGCTTGAATTTTTTGAAGTTCTTCATCATCACCACATGCAATAATTCCTTTTTTCACTTGAAGTGCCATCTCTTGGAATGCACTAAATACATCATTGATGTCTGTAAAGTAGTCTGGATGGTCAAAATCAATATTTGTCATAATTGCATAGTCTGGATAGTACGACAAGAAATGGCGACGATATTCACATGCCTCAAACACAAAATACTTACTATTTTCTACCCCATGCCCTGTTCCATCTCCAATAAGGTAAGACGTCGGGTGTGCACCTTGCATTACATGGGCTAACAAACCAGTTGTTGATGTTTTTCCATGTGCACCTGTTACAGCAACACTTGTATACTTACTCATAAGATCCCCTAAAAAGTGATGGTAACGATGTACTGGAATATTTAATTCTTTCGCTGCTACAATCTCTTCATGCGTATCAGGGAACGCGTTTCCTGCGATAATCACTTGTCCTTCTTTTACATTATTATTATCAAAAGGAAGGATGGAGATACCACGCTTTTCCAAAGCAACTTGTGTAAAGAAACGTTTTTCAAAATCAGAACCCTGAACAGTATGCTTCATATCATGAAGAATTTGTGCTAATGAACTCATTCCTGTTCCTTTAATTCCTACAAAATGGTAAACTGTCATCTTAAAGAACCTCCAACATTTCGAACTAATACAACGGCCTATCTATAAGACAGTATATGAATCTTTTCTTATTTTGGTAATCATCATACATTTTTGATACAGCGGAACTTTCATCAGCTCTCGCCAATCAGGATAAACACGTACGTACTTCTTATATGTCCACAACAAACTTATTATAGCAAAAAACAATCCGTTATACTATGATAACAGAAAAACTGATAGGGTCAATCACCTATCAGTTTTTCTGTTTCTTACATATCTTATCTTTTTTCTAATTGAACACGTTCTAAACGTGGGTTTGGACGATATTTGCGTCCAGCTTTTGCTTCTGGTTTTCCATTTAATTCTACATTATCACCTGTAAAACCAATGTTCATTTTTAATAAACTGCTCCCTACTCCGTATAGATCCACAGGAACATTTTGCGCTTCAAATTCACGAATACGCTTTTCATCAAATCCACCAGTTACAACAATATCTACATGCTGGAATCCTTCCTCATCAAGCGCTTTACGAAGAGCGAAAACAAGTGATGGATTGACACCACGTGGGTCAAATGTTCCAAGCACTTCTGGATGACGAATGAAATATTGATCAATCATTGTACGTGATGTATCGATGCGTACACCTTTTAATTCTGAACCAAATTCGCGTGCAACGCGAAGCCCATCTGTAATAACATCATTGTTGTAGTCAATCAGTACAACTAAATCATCCTCTGGAAACTTTTTATGATACGCCTTTGCAGCTTCTACAACGTCTCCATTAAACATTTGAATTAACGCGTGAGGCATTGTCCCCATTCCACTTTTGCCCCACCATTCATTCATTGCATGCGTTGCTTGTGCGCTCATACCACCAATATACGCAGCATACCCATCACCAGCTTGCTGTGTATAATGATCATCACGGTCTCCCATGAAAATAACAGGTTTTTCTTTTTCACCGCTGCGAGCAGCCTGTACAACATTATACACATTTGTTGCAACAGATGTACGACGAGCTAAAATCCCATCAATTACACCTTCTAAAAACCCGAAATATTCATAAGGCCCTGTAATTGTTAAAACTGTTTCAAATGGATTAATATTGTCACCATCCTTTAAAGAATGAATTTCAAGTTCTTCAGGATGTGTAGCAAACGTTTGTAACAATGCGATTACTTCATCTGTTCCGCAAAGTACCGCATGCTCTTTCTGGAAAAATTGCATTGTTACAATACTTTTTGGGCGAAATTCTTGAATAATATCACGAGTTTTTAAAAAGTAAACGGCAGAAAACCAGCCTTCTCCAACTCGTTCATCAAATTTAAATGTTTTATTTGTTAGTCGATTGATTTCACCTTTTAATTTTAATTCAATTTCTTTCATTTCGTTTACTCCCTACTTTACTATCCAACATTTTCTCTTAGTATACAGCAAAACCACTTCCTATACATTCGTTTCCTGCATCGCAGCAAACTCATCCTCTGAAATAAGGACATCTCTCGGTTTTGTTCCCCTTGCTTCGGAAATAATTCCTTGTGCTTCCATCTCTTCAATAAGACGTGCCGCGCGATTATAGCCGATGCGGAATTTTCTCTGTACAGAAGATGTGGACGCTCCCCCTTGTTCTACAACAAACTGACATGCATCAAAAAACAGTTCATCTTCGGCCTCATGTTGCTCTGTTTTCGCCAATAAATCTTCTTGCTTAAATAAATAGTTCGGCTTCATTTGCTTTTTCACATGGTCAACCGTTTTTTCAATTTCATCATCCGATACGTATACCCCTTGCACACGAACTGGTTTAGACGTACCGTTTCCTAAAAATAACATATCACCGCGGCCAAGTAATTTTTCCGCGCCCCCAATATCAATAATTGTACGGGAATCTACTTGAGATGATACTGTAAACGCAATACGCGTTGGAATGTTTGATTTAATTAACCCTGTAATAACATCCACAGACGGACGCTGCGTTGCAACTAATAAGTGAATACCACAAGCACGCGCTTTTTGAGCGATACGACAAATCGCTTCCTCAACATCACCAGGTGCAACCATCATTAAATCCGCTAACTCATCAATTACAATGACGATATATGGCAATGTCTCCCCTGGAACTTCTCGCTCACTCACAATTGTATTATAACGAGTTAAATCACGTGCACCAGCATGGGCAAACAATTCATAACGGCGCTCCATTTCTTCTACAGCCCATTTTAACGCCCCTGTAGCTGCTTTTACATCTGTAATAACAGGTGCCACAAGATGTGGAACAGAATTATATGGCGCAAGCTCAACCATTTTCGGATCAATCAACATCAATTTCACTTCATGCGGTTTCGCTTTATATAAAATACTTGTTAAAATCGCGTTAATGCACACACTTTTTCCTGAACCAGTCGCACCAGCAATCAGTCCATGTGGCATCTTCCTAATATCCGTTACAATCGGCGCTCCAGAAATATCAAGTCCAAGTGCAACTGTAAGCGGTGATTCACTCTTCGTGAACACAGGACTTCTCAAGATTTCTCTTAGAAATACTGGCTTACTCTCTTTATTTGGAACCTCAATTCCAATTGCACTTTTCCCTGGAATCGGCGCTTCAATTCGAATATCTTTTGCTGCTAAACTTAACTTAATATCATCGCTTAAGTTTGTAATTTTATTTACTTTCACACCTGGGTCTGGTTGTACTTCAAAGCGAGTTACAGCCGGTCCTTGTGAAACATTGATAACCTGAGCCCCAACATGGAAATTATTAAACGTCGTATCCAATAATTCTTTCTGTTCGTCTAACCATTCTGTATTATCCAATGTTGCTTGAGTTGGAATCGTCAACAAGGTTAATGGTGGCATTGTATATTCAGGCGGTGTTTGCAGCACATTACGCATATCATTTTCTCTTTTAGCTACAACATATGCTTTTTCTTGTACTCCTGCATTTGCAACAGGTACCTTCACTTCCGGTTGCTGAACTGGCTTCTCTGTTACTTGTGGTCCCGCTACAACCTGCTGCATTGCTCTCTCTTCCATTTGCGGTTCCGCTACAACTTGCTGCGTTGGTCTCTCTTCTACTTCTGGTCCCGCTACAACCTGCTGCATTGCTCTCTCTTCCATTTGCGGTTCCGCTACAACTTGCTGCGTTGGTCTCTCTTCCATTTGCGGTTCCACTACAACTTGCTGCGTTGGTCTCTCTTCCATTTGCGGTTCCACTACAACCTGCTGTATTGGTCTCTCTTCCGCTTGCGGTTCCGCTACAACTTGCTGTATTGGTCTCTCTTCCGCTTGCGGTTCCGCTACAACTTGCTGCATTAGTTGTTCTTTTCTTTGTGATGCTTCTTCTACTTGTTGTACAGGAGTCTGCGGCGTTTTCATTCCTGCCACCTGTCTCTCCATCAACTTTCTTCTATCTTGTTTTAACATCACAACATTAAACGGCACATGACGCTTTTTCTCACGTTTTGGTTCTACAGTTTTCTCAACGGGCTTTTCTACAGTCACTTCTTGCTTTTCTTCTGCTTCTTCAATTAATACATTTGCAAAACTTTGAACAGTTTCCTTCGTGTGCTCGTCTGCTGCTAAAGATGTTTCACAAATATCATTTTCTACTTTAGAAACAACCTTCTGTGGTTCTGCTGGTTCTTCAACTACTACTTGAGCAGTTGCTTCTGCTATGTCAGCTTCTTCCTCTGCTTTAACTTCCAGTGCTGGTTCAACTTCTTCCTCTTCTTCTACTTCTACTTCAGCTGCTGGTTCTGCTTCTTTCACTTCTTCTACTTCAGTCGCTGGTTCTGCTTCTTCCTCTTCTTCTACTTCAGCCGCTGGTTCTGCTTCTTTCACTTCTTCTACTTCAGCAGCTGGTTCTGCTTCTTCCTCTTCTTCTACTTCAGCTGCTGGTT
>NZ_NUOT01000043.1 GCF_002584535.1 Bacillus cereus | reverse complement strand
AAAGCTTTGCAACAGAACCAATATTATTCTCCTGTTTCAGAAAATTTTTTAATACGTGTACCAATTTCATCGCGTACTCTTTGGAATTCGGACCACTCTTTACCTGCTGGATCATCGAATCCCCAATGAACACGATTAACATGTGATGGTGTAGACGGACATACAGAATCCGCATGGCTACAAAGCGTAACCACTAAATCAGCAGTATTTAAAATGTCGGAATCAATAATATCTGATGTTTGATTTGTTATGTCGATATTTACTTCCTTCATAGCTTTAATGGCATTAGGATTCACACCGTGTGCTTCGATTCCTGCGGAATATACATTCCAATTGTCACCTAGGTATTGTTTTCCCCAGGCTTCAGCCATTTGGCTTCGGCATGAATTACCTGTGCATAAAAAGTAGATAGTCTTCTTGTTTTCCATGTTGTTTTCCACCTTTGTTTTTAAATTTATACTAGTTGGTCATTAAAATATTTGCGTTTAAACCAAAAAGCGACATTTACAAGCGCGATCATTACAGGTACCTCGACTAATGGTCCAATGACAGCTGCAAATGCTGCACCCGAATGAATACCAAATACACCAACAGCCACAGCAATTGCTAATTCAAAGTTATTGCTACCTGCCGTAAATGCTAATGTTGTTGTTACTGGATAGTTTGCACCAATTTTTTTCCCCATAAAGAAAGAAACAAAAAACATCACAATAAAATAAATCAATAGCGGAATCGCTATGCGTACTACATCTAATGGTACGCTAATAATCATTTCTCCTTTTAAAGAGAACATAATGATAATCGTAAATAGCAATGCAATTAATGTAATGGGACTAATCTTAGGTATAAACACCCTTTCATACCACATTCTTCCCTTTAACTTCACTAATATAAAACGTGTCAGCATACCCGCTAAGAAAGGAATACCTAAATAGATAAATACTGATTTAGCTACTTCTCCCATTGTGATATCAACAATAGCCCCTTCAATTCCTAACCATTCGGGGATTACTGTTACAAACACATATGCATAAACCGAGAAAAATAACATTTGGAATACCGAGTTAAAAGCCACCAAACCTGCTGCATATTCTTTATCGCCATCAGCAAGATCATTCCAAACAATCACCATTGCAATACAACGTGCTAGACCAATCATAATAAGTCCTACCATATACTCTGGTTTATCAGGGAGAAAAATAATTGCTAGAACAAACATAAGTACAGGTCCAATAATCCAGTTTTGAACCAAAGATAGAACCAGAACTTTTACATCTTTAAATACACGACCCATTTCCTCATAGCGGACCTTCGCTAGTGGTGGGTACATCATTAAAATTAAACCAACAGCAAGTGGTACAGAAGTTGTTCCAACTTGCAATTTATTCAGACCATCTACTACACTAGGAAACACAAATCCTAAACCAATCCCAACAGCCATCGCTAGAAAAATCCACAGTGTTAAATATCGATCTAGAAAAGATAAACGTTTCATTTTATCCTCCTTCTCCTATTAACAACAAGAATTTTTTTCTACTCCGTTAGGAGTTTCACAACAACATGTATCTACTATTTTGTGAACATCACTATCTGCTTTTGTATAAAAGAACTCCCACTCGTTACCATCAGGGTCAGTTACCCAAAACTTATCTTGCACAGCATAACAACAAGTTGTATTCATCTCATCACGTGCAAAGAATCCTTCTTTTTCTAATCTTTCTTTATGAAATGTAATTTCTTCAGCTGTATCCACTTGGAAACCAAAATGATTCACCTGATTCCCATTTACTTCATCTCGTACATTAAGTGTGAAATTTAGACCTGGATTTTCTAATAAGAATTTTGCATAGTCAGCTTTCACTTTAACTGGCGATACACCAAATACCTTTTCATAAAACTCAATAGACTTTTCTAAATTAGTAACATTTATACCAACATGAACATATTTCATAAATAATTCCTCCTTTTTAAATTATATTAATCAATTTTTTTTGATTAATAGCGCAAAAATTTAACAACAGCTACCTTTTCCTGTTTTTCTAAAGATACAGCATAATTCTTCAGATAATAAATTGTTTACTTCAGCATCATTTAAATCATAATAACTCCACGTACCTTTTGTTTCTTTTACAATTAAGCCTGCATCCAACAGGATTTTTAAATGATATGACAATTTAGATTGAGTCATTTCAAAAACCTCTGTTAAATCACATACACAAGTCTGTCCCCGTTGACAAAGTTCATACATAATCTCTAAACGCTTCTGATCAGCCAACGCTTTAAATTTCTTCTCATATTGTTCAAATTGTTTATTCATAATATGCCACCTCCCATTAATCAATTTTTTTTGATGTTTTTATTATATGTGAAATTTCTAGTTTAATAATATTTTTTAAAATTAGGTTTTGATAATTGGATCTAGGGATCCGCCTTTTCTTGCTATCGATAATGTTACGTTATGTTAACTGAATATGTATAAAATATTCATAAGGAAATTTATGGTTAATTAATATAAAATAGATAATGAATAATTCTTTAAAGGAGAAATTAATATGAATTCTTGGCTTATAACAGTACTAATTATTTTTGGCATATTTTATATTGCAGACAGTATAAATCGGGTTACTAAAAGATTAAAGCGAACAGAAGATAAATTGGAACAAATCACCAAACTGATGGGTATTTCAGAGCATGTAATTAATGAAGAGCTTCGTCAGTTAGTTAAAGATGGAGAAAAAATTAAAGCTATTAAGAAGGCACGAGAAGTTTTAGGATTATCATTACTTGAAGCTAAAAATTATATTGATTCTTTATAATATGGATAACTTCCGTTAACAATAATTATGTGAACACAAAAGTCCTCCAGTTAAACAATCTGGAGGACTTTTAATAGTCTTCTAAATACATTGAATCCCCATAATGAGACGTTATGTTAACTTCACATGAATATATTATTCAAAAGAAAATTTTGGAATCAATGAAATATGTACCTTTCATATATAGTAAAATTTGTATAGAAGGAAAGAGGGGGGATTACATGAGGGGAACTGTTCAAAAGTATAATTGGCTTGAAAGAAGTTTAAAGAAATGACAGGTATTGATTTACCTTAAACTAGTAAAGGGGTATGGTTTATATGGACATGCAGAAACGGAGAATATTAGTAGCAGGAATCGTTTTAGCAGTAGTGTTAGGGGTAGGTTATTTTTCTACAGACATATTACAGACTTTCTCAATCGTATGTTGTACAGTAGCGATTGTGTTAGGAGTTATAAGTAGTATACAAATGAAACGGCAAAACAAAAAGTAAAGATTTAAAAATTTTATGATACCCCAAAATTTCTCGTTTTGGGGTATTTGTTTTTCTTAGCTTGATGGATGTGGGGTACCGCCACATCACCATCAACCTAAAAAATCAAAATTCTCCCATAACGAAAATTCTACCCATTGTTGACTATTGATAATGACACGCTATGTTAACCGAGCATGAATACGATATACAAGAAAAATTTCTTTACTACCGTATTATTCAGATAGTAAAATTTAGAAAAAGAGGTGAGAGTTATTTCGAATGTAATTAATAAGGTGGTATTTAAAAGAGCTATTAATTTTTTTATATTAGGGGTAGCACTAACAGTTATTGCAACCGTAATAACCTTTATAATCAATCCCGATCTAAAAGAAATACTCGAAGGGATAGGAAATAGACTATCAAGTCAAGTAAAGGAATCAACAGGTATAGAAAAGGTATGGGCATTTATTGTTAATAATGGTTTTATCATACCTTTACAAATGTTTATATTAGCCTTAATTCCAATACAATTTTTATATGTTATACATATAATTTCAACTTCTTCACTTCTTGGGGTTCTTTTTGGAATTGTGTTACAAGCTGATTTTAAAAAAGGTTTTGGGATGATAATTTCTTCTATCCCTCATTACCTTTTTGAAATTTTCGCTTTTTGTTTATTTGCAGCCATTCTTTTTGAATTAAATAAATTTATTAGAATCAAATTAAAAATTATGTTCAAAAAGGATAAAGAAAGAGTATCTCTGAATAAAAAGATTTTAGAAGTAATAAAAATTTATGCTGTTTTAACTTTACCTATAATTATCGTTGCTGCATTCTTAGAAACTTACATAGCTAATATCATACTTGATTTATTTTAGGAACTTTATATGCTTGATGAAGATTGAGATTTACCTAAACATAATACAAACTGTGCTTATAACTTCCAATAACAATAATTACGTGAACACTAAAGTCCTCCAGTTAAACCATCTGGAGGACTTTTAATAGTCTTCTAAATACATTGAATCCCGATAATGTTACGTTATGTTAACCTTACATGTATGGAATATACATCCAATTTTTATGACAAATCACTTCTCCCGAATGATACAATCAAGGAAGAGGAGGGTTATTATGAAGAAACATCGTTTTAGAAATCTATTTTTATGTTTTACAGCTCTTTTAATGTTACCTGCTTGTCAAAAGTACAACGGCAAGTTAGAACAGTGGGGTAGCACTGTTGACACTGTTGATACAGCTAAACTAAAAAGAAATAACATTCCCTATGAAATAAAAGATGATAAAGTATATATTCCCGAAGATGCCTTTAGCGATGCTACACTGTGTTGTACATAAGTAATGACATAAATCCCTTTCTAAACAGAAGAAGGGGTTTGCTGTGTAATGGAAGGAGATTCGATTAGGGTGAGAATAAATGCTTGGAATATCGCTCCATTTATTGTGGCAATTATCGGATTTATATTCAGCCTAAAATTTCAAGATATGGCGTATTGGGGACAAAATGAAACAGGGGTAGTAGGTACATTCAGTATGGCATGGTTTTGGATTGGAGTAGGCTTAACATATGCCTGTACCATTACATCAATTATTCTTGTATTCTTACAGACCAAAAATATACAGTGGGGTACAATGAGCAATGTTTTGAGGTCTATTAATTTACTCATAGTCACTATAACGCTGATTTGGACAACATTTGTTGTCATAGCAGGGTCTTCCGGAATGTAAAAACAACTTCCAAGAACGAATTTTACGTTAACTAGCCCCTCTTGTGGGGGGGCTAGTTGTTTTTTTACAGTAGCAAAGATGAGATTTCACTTTTAGAAACTGTCTTAGCGTATAAAATCTGTGTTTTGTCGGCAGGACTACAAATAGTTCTTTTGACGGTACCCCTATGAGCACTCGGAAGGTTGCTTTTTCTACTACAATAAAAAGACCCCGTTACAAAATGGAGCAAGAAGATGAATAGTGAAGCTATACATTGAATTTAACGCTGATCCTCCAGCGATGCCAAAACGCAAAATCCACTTTTCCTCTTAATAAAATGACATTTTTATTTCTCAATATCTCAACACCAAGCATATGATAATATCAATTTATCGACAGATTGATACCCTCCAAAAACGCAAAAACGAACGCTCTTTTATGATGGTTTGTTTTTGCATATTTGAGTATACAAACCTAAATATAAAAAACACGCTAAATGTATTAGCGTATGTTTTCCGCGTAATGTTGGTGATACCCCATCGACATCAACTTAAGAAATACATTCTTCCCAAAAGGAAAAAAATGAGCCGAGCTCTCATAAATAGCTGTAAAAAGGTGGGATTTTCGTTATGGGGGTATTATGAGATTTTAACTTGATGGGCATGTGGCGATACCCTATCGCCATCAACTTAAGAGATTAATTGATCCCAAAAAAAGTGAGCCGAATTCTCATAAATAACTGTAAAATGGTAAATTTTTTGTTTTGGGGGTGATATAAAATTCTTAAGTTGATGGATGTGTGGCGATACCCCATTTAATAAAACGAGATAGGAGAGTTCGCTAACTTACTTAAAAAAGTAACTATTTTTATTGACAGGAAAATAATGGTTGTGTATTATACTTACATAAGGTAAGTGATTTACTTTTTAGGAGAAAGTCTTTAATTAAAGATATTTACTGAGGGAGGGAATAAAAATGACAAAAGTA
>NZ_NUOT01000042.1 GCF_002584535.1 Bacillus cereus | reverse complement strand
GAATAAAAATGACAAAAGTACTATTTATTACAGCAAATCCAAATTCAGCAGAAGCATCTTTCGGTATGGCAGTAGGGGAAGCATTTATCGAAGCGTATAAAAATGAACATCCACAAGATGAAGTTGTAACAATTGATCTATTTAACACAACTGTACCAGAAATTGATACAGAAGTATTTGCAGCTTGGGGGAAATTCGCAGCAGGTGAAGGCTTTGAAACGTTAAGCGAAAGCCAACAGCAAAAAATTGCAGCAATGAATACAAACTTAGAAACATTTATGAATGCAGGTCGTTATGTATTTGTAACACCAATGTGGAACTTTAGCTATCCGCCAGTAGTAAAAGCATACTTAGATAACCTATCCATCGCAGGTAAAACATTTAAATATACTGAAAATGGTCCAGTTGGATTATTAGAAGATAAAAAAGCACTTCACATTCAAGCTACAGGTGGCATTTACTCTGAAGGAGCATATGCAGTAATGGACTTTGGTCGTCAACACTTAAATGCTGTATTAGGATTTATGGGTGTATCTGATACAGAATATCTTGCAGTTGAAGGAATGAATGCAAACCCTGAAAAAGCACAAGAAATTAAAGAGGCAGCAATTGCAAATGCACGTGAAGTAGCAAAACGTTTCTAATATAGAAAACTCAAAAATGTCCAACTGGTTCTGTTTTATTAGCTTTAGGTACAGGTATCATCATTGACTTTATTTATAAATAGGTTACGAGATTCATCCGGATTATTGACGAAAAATACATGTAATCAGAATATTTTTTGGAGGTAGAAGAATGGCAAAAATTACTGTAGGAACCGAAAATCAAACACCCATTGAACTATATTATGAGGATCATGGTACAGGGAAGCCAGTAGTATTAATTCACGGTTGGCCATTAAGTAGCCGATCTTGGGAATACCAAGTTCCTGCTCTCGTTGAGGCTGGATACAGAGTCATAACTTATGACCGTCGAGGGTTCGGGAACTCTTCTCAGCCATGGAATGGTTATGATTATGATACATTTACTACTGATTTACATCTGTTACTAGAGCATTTGGATCTCCAAAATGTGACACTGGTCGGATTTTCAATGGGGGGTGGAGAAGTAGCTCGCTATATCGGAAACTATGGCACAAATAGAGTAGAGAAGGCTGTATTTGCAGGAGCTGTACCACCATTTCTTTACAAGTCAGCAGATCATCCTGAGGGAGTATTAGATGATGCAGCAATTCAAGGATTTGAAAATGGAGTAAAAAATGATCGCCTAGCATTTCTTGATGAGTTTACGAGAGGATTTTTTGCTGCTGGAGATAGAACTGACTTAGTCAGTGAACCATTCCGGCTTTACAATAGAGATATTGCAGCGGGTGCATCGCCTAAAGGAACACTAGATTGTATCACTGCTTTCAGCAAAACGGACTTCAGAGGAGATTTAGCCATGTTTAATATACCTACCCTTGTTATTCATGGTGATTCAGATGCAACAGTTCCATTTGAATATAGTGGGAAGCTAACACATGAAGCAATTCCTAATTCTAAGGTAGCTTTAATAAAGGGTGGTCCACATGGGCTCAATGCAACACATGCCAAAGAATTTAATGAAGCACTGCTATCATTTTTAGAAGACTGATTACAAATGAATAAATGTTAACTGATAGATTAGGGGGCATTTTAGGTTCTGTTGCAAAGTTTGAAAAAAGCATAAACAGGTTGGTAAATGAGGAACAATGGCTAGGCGTAAAACTACTTCTACCAATTTGGTATATAATGGTATAATAGGTTTACCTTATAAAAGGAGGGAATATATGACTAAAACCATAGGCCTTATTTGTGGTAGTTTACGAAAAAACTCTTATAATCGAATCATTGCTCAATCATTAACAGGGATGGATGATTCCCATCAATTTCATTGGATCGAGATAAATGATCTACCTTTGTTCAATGAAGACTTAGAAATAAGTGTTCCAGAAACAGTGACATCCTTTAAATCTGCTATCCAGGACGTTGACGGTATCATTATTGTAAGTCCAGAGTACAATTCTGGAATTCCTGGCGTATTAAAGAATGCATTGGACTGGGCATCAAGACCTCGGGAATCTGCTGTTCTTAGCAGAAAGCCGGTTGGTTTAATTGGTGCAACTCCTGGGGGATTAGGCACTGTTTATGCTCAAATGCAAATCAGAGAAATACTAGAAGCCATGCAAGCTCATGTTCTTCCATTTCAAAAAGTGCTGATTTCCCAAGTACATGAAAAGATTGATTCCGATCAGAAAGTGCTTACTGACGAACAAACAAAACGTTATCTTCAGCGTTATTTACAACAATTTGTAAATTGGATAGATAAAACCACTATTTTAGATTAATAAAAGGAGATTGAGTATTTAAAAAAAATAGTCTAATATTATCTTTCAGATTTTTAAGAAAATTATCGATGTGTCATAAGTTTATGGATTAATTAATATTAACGATCAATTTATTTATAAACTAATCGTAACAAACGAAGAAATTTATGATAATATTCCACTTTTAAAACTTTCTTCGATTACTTAATTTTTTAGGAGGAATACATAATGTCTGATCTCTATTCTCGTATTAACAAAGATGACGCTGTTGTTCTGTTAGTGGATCATCAAACTGGTCTTATGTCCGGACTAGTACGTGACTATGGTGTTGATGAATTCAAGAACAATGTTTTAGCTCTCGCTCAAACTGCTAAGTTTTTTGATTTACCAGTTATTTTAACAACAAGCTTTGAACATGGACCTAACGGACCTTTAATGCAAGAATTGGTTGATCTCTTTCCTCACGCACCAAAAATAGCTCGACCTGGACAAATTAACGCATGGGATAATGATGATTTTGTAAAAGCAATCGAAGAAACTGGAAAAAAACAACTCATCATCGCGGGCGTAGTTACAGATGTTTGCGTTGCTTTCCCGGCACTTTCTGCTATAAAAGCTGGGTATGAAGTATTTGCTGTTACTGATGCTTCAGGAACTTTTAGTAAACAAGTTGCAGATGCTGCCAATACTCGTATGGCACATAGTGGCGTGCAGCTTATGAACTGGTTTAGTGTAGCTTGCGAATTACAACGCGATTGGCGCAACGATGTCGAAGGTTTTGGCAATTTGCTTGCTAGTAATCTTCCAGGCTATCAAAATATAATTGGAAGCTACATGGGAGCTCAGCGAGATCTTAGTAAACAAAATGCATAAATGTATTCCAAAGAAATAGCTTTAAATCACTTTTTAAAAAGTGGGTAGTATAAATTTAGCGCTGATTAAATCAGCGCTCTCTTTTAAATTAAAAAGTATAGCAAAGCTTTTATTTTTACGATTACAGTCTTAATTAACAGAAAATAAATTAGTTTCAAAAAATTAATTTGAAACAATTAAAAAAAGGAGCGTTTTATTATGAGTAATTTAGAATTGTTAAATCCGGAGAACAGTGCATTAATTTTGATTGATTTTCAGCCTCAAATGACTTTTGGAGTTGCAAGTATTGACAGACAAACATTGATTAATAACGTTATGCTGCTTGCTAAATCAGCAAAAACTTTTAACGTACCTACTATTCTTACTACAGTTGAAACACGCAGCTTTTCTGGTTATTTTTGGCCACAAATTCTTGACATATTCCCAAACCATGAAATTATAGAACGTAGTTCAATGAACTCTTGGGAAGATCCAAAATTTGTTGAGGCAGTTAAAGCAACAGGTAGAAAGAAATTAATATTTGCAGCACTTTGGACTGAAGTTTGCCTTGCATTCCCTGTGCTTGAAGCAATTAAAGCTGGCTATGAGGTTTATGCAGTTGATGATGCTTCAGGTGGTACTAGTTTGACAGCACATAACGCTGCTATGCGTCGTGTAGAACAAGCTGGTGCAATTCCAGTGACAGCAATCCAAGTTTTACTTGAATACCAACGTGACTGGGCACGCAAAGACACTTATGATGCTGTTATGGAAATTGTGAAAGAACACACTGGCGCTTATGGTCAAGGCGTAGAATACGCATATACTATGGTGCATGGCGCGCTTCCAAGCAGGAAATTATGAACCAAGAAAGAGTGACTGTCGGAGAAACTCATACAGGGAACACAATGGATGTTAGCGGTCCAGTAACAACGATTGTTACATGGGAAATTCAAGAAGGTAAAGAAAAACAATTTGAAACATGGAGACATGAAATCGAAGCTGCCGCTACTAAATTCCCAGGGCATTTAGGCGTAAATTTAATAGTCCCCAATAACGGATCCAGAGAGTATACTGTTATTTTTCGCTTTGATACGTATGAGCATCTACGTTCTTGGCAAGAATCAGATATTCGTCGAGATTTGTTAAAAAAAGCAGAACAATTTCAAGCAACTAATCCAACTTACAAAACTGAAAACAGTTTGGCTTATTGGTTTGTTACTCCGAAAACGCCAGTTCCACCGCCAAAATGGAAAATGTCTATTGTTACTGTTCTTGGTGTATGGCCTATTAGTATGTTGGTGCCTAAAGTAATAGGACCTATTATAAAAAATATGAATCCTATTATATCAGCTTTTTTTGTTTCTATATGTATAGTTTCCTTGCTATCATGGGTAGTCATGCCGATTCTCGGTAAAATATTTCATCCATGGTTACAGAATAATAGGAAGTAGATGAGGTGTAAACATGAATTTGCCGGATATGATCTTATATAACGGAAAAATCACTACCCTTGACCCATCTCAACCTGAGGTATCAGCTATCGCCATAACTGATGGCTTAGTCACGGCAGTAGGTGGAGATGAGCTTCTTGATAGTGTCACAGAAAAAACCAAAAAAATAGATCTTAAAAGAAAGAGAGCTATTCCGGGTTTGAATGACTCTCATATACACGTTATTCGTGGTGGTCTACATTATAATATGGAATTGCGTTGGGAAGGTGTACCATCACTTGCTATTGCTCTGGAAATGCTTAGAGAGCAGGCAAGACGTACACCTGCTCCTCAGTGGGTAAGAGTAGTTGGAGGTTGGTCTGAATTTCAATTTAAAGAGCGAAGGATGCCAACTTTGGAAGAGATTAATGCTGTTTCTGAAGACACACCTGTCTTTGTGCTACATCTTTACGATAGAGCACTTGTAAATCGTGCAGGGCTGCGTGCACTGGGATACACAAAAGATACCCCAGACCCTCCGGGCTGTTTAATTGACCGGGATAAACGAGGTAATCCAACGGGTCTTTTGATTGCTAATCCTAATGCTTCTATTCTTTATTCAAGTTTGGGTAGAGCTCCAGTACTTAATTTTGACGACCAGATTAACTCAACTCGCCATTTTATGCGCGAATTAAATAGATTAGGTATCACAAGTGCCATTGACGCAGGTGGTGGATTCCAAAATTATCCTGATGATTACAAAGTTGTTGAACATTTAGCCGAGAAAGAACAATTAACTTTGCGTATTGCGTATAATCTATTTACGCAAAATCCAAATCATGAATATGAAGACTTTGCTTCATGGGCAAAAATTGTTTCTCCGGGTCAAGGAAATGATAAGTATAAAATGAATGGTGCCGGGGAAATGTTAGTATTCTCGGCAGCCGATTTTGAAAAATTTCAAATGCCGCGGCCCGAACTAGCTACGGTGATGGAAGCTGACTTAAAGAAAGTAATTTCTCTATTGGTGGAAAACCGTTGGCCATTCCGTTTACATGCAACTTATGACGAGTCAATAACACGTTTCTTAAATGTTTTTGAGGAAGTCAACAGAGAAATTCCTTTCAATGGTCTACGCTGGTGGTTTGACCATGCAGAAACAATCTCAGATCGTAGTATGGAACGTGTTAAGGCTTTAAATGGCGGTATTGCCATCCAAGATCGCATGGCTTTCCAAGGTGAATACTTTGTTGATTTATACGGAAAAGAAGCTGCAAAACGTACTCCCCCGATTTATCGTATGCTAGACCTGGGTATACCTGTTGGCGCCGGTAGTGATGCAACCAGGGTTTCCAGCTATAACCCTTGGATTGCTCTTTATTGGATGGTTGCCGGAAAAACCATTGGTGGTCTTTCGATATACGATGAAAAGAATAAACTTGACAGAAAAGTAGCCCTGGAACTATATTCCAAAGGAAGTGCATGGTTCTCTGGTGATGAAGGTAAAAAGGGAACCCTTGCAGTAGGTCAGTTTGCTGATATTGCTGTATTGTCTGCTGACTACTTTACTGTACCAGAAGAAGAAATCAAAGACCTTGAATCATTACTCACCATTATGGGTGGTCAGGTTGTTTATGGGAATGATGAATTTAAAAATTTATCACCTGAATTGCCGCCAGCATCACCTGATTGGGCACCGACGGGAGTTTATGGTTATGGTGGTGCTAACCTAGCCCACAATATACTTTCTCACGATGCCCATGATCACAAGTTACATAGTTGCAGTAACCCTCTCCATCAACACACTCATACCGTAATAGGAAAAGATGGAACTAAATGGGGTATTGGTTGTACTTGCTTTGCTTTCTAAGTCAGAACCACCGGTCTAATGCCGGTGGTTTTCTTTCTACAATAAGGGTTTGGGGCCCAGGACGGACCCAAATAGTAATGGTATTAAGATCATGATGATAATATGGGGGTACAGCCGGATGTCCATCAACTTAAGAAATGAATTGTTCCCCAAAACGAAAAAAATGAGCTGAACTCGCATAAATAGCTGTAAAAAGGTCAAATTTTCGTTATGGGGGTATTATGAGATTTTAACTTGATGGGCATGGGGTAGCACCAACATTTCGCGGATTTCGTACGTTAAGGAATTTCTAAGTTGAAAAATTTGGTTTTACCATACGTTAAAAAGGTTCCATAAACGATATTTAATGTTTGTTACGGCACTTTGTTTTTGGTAATGAGTTTTGGAACGTTTTTTTGACCATATTTCTGTTAGCTTTATTAGAACTCAATAAAGTTCCTTAAACGACCGTTTTCGGTTCTTGTAAAAAAATAATAAAGTTGTTTCATTTTCGGATAGCGAATAATTAATATTAGTAAATCTCCGTTTCTTTAAACAATTTATTTTACATATTCCAAGGGTTAATATAGAGTTAGTATAGTCATATGGACACAACTTAGTTAAGTCCTTACAATGGGTTTCAAGGAGAAGTGTCCGTATGACAAACAAGAAATTTAATGAAGAGTTTAAAAAAATGGTTGTTGAATTATATCGTTCAGGACAACCTCTCAAACAATTAAGCGGCGAGTATGGCGTATCAGAGGTAACCATTTATAAATGGATTAAAATATATTCTCCTATCACATCAGTTGATGAAGATGAAATAACACTAGAAGATCTAAAACGAATGAAAAAAGAAATGCTTCGTTTAAAAGAAGAAAATGAAATATTAAAAAAAGCTATGGCCATATTCGCGAGAAAATAGAAGATACAGAATTACATCAATTTATTGATTATCAAAAAGAAACGCACTCTGTTCATATGATGTGCCAAACTCTTGGGATAGAGAGAAATTCTTACTACCAATCTCAGCATAAAACAGAGTCAAAGCGTAGCCGTGAAAATAAAGAATTAACCAAAAAAATCAAACAAATTCATCAAGATAGCAAGGAACGTTACGGTGCACCAAAGATTCATCAAACACTGTTAAAGCAAGGCGTACAAGTAAGCATAAAGCGTGTACAACGGCTCATGAAAAAAGAAAATGTTCGTTCTATTATCTTAAAAAAATACAAACCACATTCATCAAAATCAACTGTAGAAGAACGGACAAATCTATTAGAACAGGACTTCTCTACAACAACAATAAATGAAAAGTGGGTAGCGGATATTACCTATATTCACACGCAAAAAGATGGTTGGTGTTACCTTGCATCTGTGATGGATTTGTATTCTAAAAAAATTGTTGGATATTCATTTTCACGAAATATGACAACAACTCTTGTGGTAAAAGCGTTAGAAAACGCTTACTATACACAGAAACCACCAGAAGATCTCATTCTACATACTGACTTAGGAACTCAATATACAAGTCAGGAATTTCAAACCTTACACCTTACTCGCGAGTTTTAAAATCAAACTTTCTTTCAGTAAGAAAGGTTGTCCGTATGAAAACGCTTGTATCGAGTCGTTTCATGCCATTTTAAAGAAAGAAGAAGTATATCGTACAAAATATTTCACATTTGAACAAGCAAACTTAGCATTATTTCAATACATCGAGGAGTGGTATAACCGAAAGAGAATTCATAGTAGCATTGGTTATAAAACTCCCCCAGCAATAGAAGATCTGGCTAAAAAAATAGCTTAGATTTGACTTTTTGTGTTCAAAATATTGACTCAAATCCAGAATTTGTATGGCTCAAAGAAGTGGACAGCACGGCTCTTCAATCTTCTCTTCACAACCTCGCTGACTCGTATTCACGATTCTTCAACAAACAAAACAAAGCACCTCGGTTTAAGTCGAAAAACAATAAAGTCCAATCTTATACAACGAAGCACACAAATGGGAACATCGCGA
>NZ_NUOT01000041.1 GCF_002584535.1 Bacillus cereus | reverse complement strand
AGTATGTGTAGTACATTCTCGGTGAAATCAGTGGAGAATAAAGAATCTAAACAAGAATACGATCTAAGTAAAATATACGCATACAAAGAGTTCCCTGATAAAATTTAAATAGACTAAACTAATAAGAGGATAGTATGTTCAATATAAGAGCATGCTATCCTCTTTCTCGTATATATTAGAATTATTAACATGACATTGAAAATATAGTTTAATATGTTTATAAAGTAATTTAAAATTTGTATTTTGTTTTAATGGTTTCGATTTTTGCAAATAATAATGTTGTTTAATTTTGGAAGCGAATATTAAAGTTTTACTTTGTTATTTCTTTATAGCTTACAACTAAATCTTCGTAATCATATCTAGGGTCTTTATCAACTTTACCATCTTTTGTTTTGACGACTTTTAGTCCACCAAACCATTGTGCTTCGTTGTATGTTTCCTCTCTTACCCATACATTGTGTTCTTTACCGTCTACCCTTACTACTAATGTCGGGTGTGTAAAGATAAAACTCTTCTCTACATGTCTACCTACAATTTCTGCATTTAATGGTGTACCTTCTTCTACCAGTTTACTATTCTGATACCCTTCGATAATAGGTAAAACCACAAATACAATGAATAGTAGTCCAAAGACGATTACTTTCTTCTTTGGACTCCATTTATTCTTTTCTTTCAATTCTTTCTGTTTTGCCTTTTCTTCTTCTCGTTCTTGTGCTAACTCCTGCATAGCTTCTTCGTAGATTGCTAATTCTTCTTCAATTTCAGCTTCGATTCTTGCTAGTTTCTCTAGCTGTTCATCGGTTGCTACCATTTCATATGCGTTTTCTCCAACCATACGCAATTCAATGCCGGTTTCTCTTACTTCTTTTAATTCTTTTTCTGTACAATCAAACTCTCTAAGGACTTCCCCTCGTTTATCTACTAGATTAACGTGAATGTTTTTCTCCTGTTTCTTTCTAAACATTTAAACTACCCCTTTATTTGTTTCCTATCATAGATAATAATACCATTTTTGAAAACATCTATTTTATTTTTGAAATGACTTTATTATTTTTTAACAACTTTATTATTTGTGAACACATAACATATTTTATATGACTAATATGTTATGTCCCTTTATTTATCTATCTTTTTTCAATTTAAGTCTTGATAACATTATTAGCGGTCGTTGCGATAATTGCGGCAATACCTCATTCAAGAGTTCCGTTAAAGATTTCATCTTTTTAAGAGAATGTCGTCAATGCGGTATGAAGAAAATCATATAGTCCTATCCGGGGCTTTTTTCTTTATAAAATAAAAAGAACCCAAATGGATGCTATAGTTTAATTAATCAACTTTAAATGAATACTTTTTTCGAGTAATACGTTTTTGTTTGTTTACTTTTTGTTATTGTATGAGAAATTATTTTCCTTTCCGTTACATTCGTTTAGATATAAATTATCTTTTGCTAATTTAGTTATTCTCCTTTGGGTTGTCTTCTAGCAATTCTAGTAATTCAATGTTTATTTCGTTGCGTTTTTCTTCATCTTTTATATATGGTAAGAGTTCAAATATACATATGTTTGTCATTTTATCGTTAATGTATTCTGGTTTTTCATGTCCTCTTAAATAGATAAAGACTAACTTTTCGCAATGGTCTTTGTATTTGTTATGTGTGTTTGATGTAAACCATGTCCAATAGGATAATTTTGAATCTATCCATAATTCTTGATTAGGTGATGACTTAAATAAGTTGTGTAAGTTATTGTCCATATTGGTTATTTTAAAGTCTGGTATAATCCAAAAATCATCACTTATATATGTTCTTTCTTGTGTTATATAGGTAACTGATAAACAATCAAAAACTTTTTCTATAATCTTTTCTAGTATCAGACCTTTGCTTCTTTCAAGTGGGTTGTCCATAATGATTGATGTATAATCTATACCAAATTCATTTAAAGCGTTATAGTATGAACCAAAATAATTCACACAAGATTTATATACTTAACTATGATTGTTAATTAAATACATAGGCGTTAAACTGATTCCTTCATTATGAAGGTCTAATAATTTATTTTTCACTTTTTCTTTAGACCATACTTTTCTTTTTGTAATATTGTAGTAGTCAATTCCAGCCTGTTTAACCCCTTCTTCATAAGAATTAAAATACCATTTACATGCGTGATCTAATTTATTGTATTTTTCGGAAACGTATTTGGAGGTTAAATCTTCACCTTTATCGTGTAGTGATTTAATTTCATTTAAAATTTTTTCTTTTGACCATGTTTTTGTTTTTCTAATATCATCATAGTTTAAATTTATTGACTCGATAGCAATTTTATAAGAACCAAAAACGCGCTGGCAACTTGCATGCAAATTTCTATATTTTTGTTGCATGTTTTGAGATGATATATCTTCACCCTTTTCATATAGATTTCTTAACTCGTTTTGTATGTCTAGGGGAGTGAGTTTTTTAACTTGTGATATATCGTTATAATTAATACCCAAATGTTCAATTGTATTTTTATATGAACCATCATATAAAACTGTGCAACGTTTAATGAAGAAACTTGTGGACCTGGACATGATCAAGCAGATAGCTATGAAACGAAAAAAAGATATGCTTCAAACTGCTAATGCAATTATTGTTCACCCTATTGTGGAAGAAGTGTCCGACAAGAAATCTGCTAAAAGTCCTACAAAGTGTCCGACCATTAAAACAACACCTGTTTCCTTAAAACAAAATATAAAAGATATAAACAAACGTAATAGTAATGAGAATAGCAATACCACTGAAGAGAATATTAAACAAGCTGATTTTGTTGCTCACTGGGTACCAGAACGTTTTGTTTCTTTAGTTAGCTCTTTTTATTCTGAATCAAAAATAATTCAAGAACTGTGGAAGGTCGTAAGACAGTGCAATAAAGTTACAAACTTCTCTACAGGTAATAAAGCATTTACTAAAGACCAGGAGCTTACTATTGGCTTAAAAGCTATCAAAGAGTTTGTTATGAAAATTAAATCTGGAACAAAAATGAAGAATGGTAAATTCGCTTATTTCAACAGGATTGTAAATAACTTAATGGACAAGTATTACTTTGATCGGGATTTTATTGGGAGCATAAAAAAACAAAATGCTAAACATTTGGAATTCAAAAAGTAAGGGGGAAATTCATATTATTTATTTGATTTATATTATGGTACAATATGTTAATTAATTACAATACTTTCTAAAAGGGGAATGCATAATGAAAGAAACGAAACTCGTATCATTAGCAATACTGATTCTATTATTAGTAGGTTGTAGTACAGAAAAACAAGAAATGAAACCGAATTCTATGAATGTATCTGATTTAAAGATAGAAAAAACTTCTACTACTAAAGGTGACTACGATGACGATTCTAGAGTACAAATATCTAGAGACGGTAAGGAGTTATTAGGTGAGTGGGGTAGTTACGTTGGTGACAAGTTCTTTGTGGGTTTAGACTTTAAAAGTGATGGTACATATGGTGCTTATGATAATAGTGGTAAAACTTCAAAAGAAGAAAACAACATGAAGGGTAAATGGAAGTACGATTATGACAATAAGCAAATCATCTTTACCATTGAAGAGACGGCTGGTGATGACAGACCAATAACTGATTATAGACCAGAAGTAAAATATAAAGTTGACTTCTTTAGAGCAGGACAGTTAAAGATAATAGATGAAACAGGTAGTCCATTAAACGTAGAAAGAAAATCTAAATAATCAATATCAAAGGGGTATATGTTGATGAGAGCAAAGAAACTAATAACGTTAGCACTACCAATCATGTTATTAGGTGGTTGTGCAACAGACAAAGCAGAGAAGAAAGACTACAAAATGCAAATGGCTTATCAGATGAAAGACATTTCAGAAGAGTCAAAAGTTATTAATGACATCTTAACAAGTCAGAAACCAGTAGAAGAAAAAGCAAAAGAGTTTAAAGAGAAGTCGAAACCTCTTTTAGAAACAGCAGAGAAAGTTAAGAAGTTGGAACCAGGTGAAAAGTATAAAGACGTACAATCTCTTCTAAATGAATCTATGGATTTAATAAAAGAGTCTGTAAGTCAAACTCAAGACGGTTTAGATAAACAAGACCGAATTCTTCTCAATCAAGGGTTACAGACTATGTCTAACTCATCTAAACGTATAGTTGAAGCACATAAGAAATTAAAGGAAATGGGTGAAGCAAATTAAGTAGAAAGGGGTATATAACAATGAAACACAAATTATTAGCAGTAGCAGTACCAATCATGTTAGTAGCAGGGGGGAGGTTGTTCTAAAGACAATGCAGAAAAAAAGAAGACTGATAGTTTACAAGTAGCAGTAGATTATAAAACTTCTATACTTGACTTAAGTAAAGCGTTAGAAAGCAAATTATCTACAGAAGAATTAAAAGAGTTACTTATGAATACTAAAGTTTAATACATAGTAAAAAAGTGCACCTCCACTTGTTAAGTGTGTCTAACAATTGGGGTGCACATCAAATTAAGAGCCGGCACTTTTTTATCGAATTCATCTAATATAAGACTCGTCGAAATAAATCCAACCTTTATCTTTAATGTAAATCCAATCTTTATTTTCTCTTAGTTCAACTTCCCATTGTCCAATGCAAATACGACTCCTAACACCACTGTCGGCAATGGAATAGTGGAAGCATTCTAATTCGTCTTTATTGTTCCAGATTACACCTTTAGTTTTACCATCTTTTTCGATTACGAATAAAATATTACTAAGATATTCGAATGATAAAATTTTATTACCTGATTTTATGGATATCTATTAAATTCTGTATTTGTTAGTGAAGGATTTGCCAATAAAAAAGGAGATTTTAAAATGATAATAAATGATGTGGTTTTTGGAGAGCTTGAATATAATTATGGGTGGTCTAAGGATACTACAATTAATTTTTTTGGAAATGAAGTCGAAATAGCATTGATGGTCGATGGTGATGAGGATGGTAAATTTGATGAAGAGCAATATACAGCATATACCTCACTGATGCAAAATTGGGAACACTTACAAAAAAGTTTTTTGCAACCAATATTAGACTATTACAAACAAACACGACATGAACTAGGTTATGATATTGAAGTAAATGAGAATTATCCATTAGTTGAAACAACTGATCAAATACTAGAAATGATAAGTTTAGATGGAATTGTTGTTTCATATGCGGATATTTTTGAAGGTCGAGATATCGGAATTACATTTAATTGTACATGGGACACAGAAAATGGACTAGGGCTTCGTCTATTAAATGAAAAAGTGACGGAAGTGGGTTACCAAGATGTTGCAATTTGAATATGGAATTTGTTAATAGGGACTAATAGAGAAAGACTAATGAATTATGAACACTGGGGAACAATCTACATATAGCTTAGAGATTCTTTTCAAATATAAACCTGAAGAAAAAGAAGGTACCTATATAAATTGAGCAAGAATCTAAGAGATGTTTTTAAAGGTAACTGACAAACATGTTTAATAAATTTACAAGGTTTATTCCAACTTGAATGATGAGGAGGAACGAGCCTTTTTTTATGGCAAAAAACAAAGGAGGAAAAGGAAAATTTGACTGACGGCTGAAACTGATGGGGATTTGAAATAAAGTTTAATCGCTTATAAGAAAGATTAACCGTTTATAAAAAAGTTGCACTGTTGAACCCACTGGATTTAGTATTTATACTACGCCCTCCGCTATGCTTCGGTTGTGGCATAATAAGAGGGCGTTAATTATGAATAACAAAATTTAATCAGGTAGGTGTGAATAGTGGTAGATAAAGTGGATGATTTTTGCTTTTCTGAAGAATATGACTGTTGGGATGGATCTATAAACGTAAATTGTTCCGTTTCGTTTTTTGGACAAGAAAAAATTGAGGTAGGGGGGTATTTAGAAAGTAATCAACCTTTAACAAAAGAAGCTTATAATACGCTATGTTATTTAAAGGAACACTTTGATATTGTTTATGAAAATATACTAAAGGGTCTATTTGAATTGCAATTGAAAGGTTTCATGAGTTACGAAATATATAATAAAAATGACGATTCCTTTAGTCCCATTACTTTTAATAGTATGGAAGAAATCCATCCTTATTTGGGAACTCCTACATTTGAGATTTTACCTAACTATACGAAGGACAACTATGCTTACTTTGCAATTTCATTTCATGATGAAGGTTGCTTGCTATCTATTGAACATGGTCTTATAGCTTTATTTTTTAAAAATGAGATGATTCATTTTGAGCCTTCTGATTCATATTTTGTGCTTGAGATGCTTATGGATTACGAGGAAGATTGTACAAAGTGGCAAAAAGATTTTTGGTTAGTGTGTCATGAACTAGCTAGGAACAACTTACTTGAAGATAAAAAATTGTTTAGAGATAAGTGGTTGAAGGGTAAATAATCCTTTTCGCTCTATTTCATTTCAGCACTCTAGGTTTCTCCTTTTTCAATAAATTTTATAAGTTCGTTTCCCATTTGATCATGAACTTTAAATTCCTCAGCGAATAAATTATTCGGTGTAGCATTTAGTATTTCTAGGAATTTTCTATGCTCCGCTTAATGAGTTGTATGGATGGTACGGGGAAATAGTTTATCAGGAGAGACGATACTAGATGTTTTATTTTTTAAAGGAGGGTTTTAAGGTGCATTGTATGTCCTTAATAGTTAGACCAGATAAGAATATTGTTAAGTACATTACTTCTTTAAGAAAATTTAGTCATAAATCAATTAGTGAGCTAAAAAGAAATATAGAAGATGAAACGCCCGTTTTAAAGTTTAGTTATTATGATACAGAAGAATTGATTAAACTTAAAAATGTTGTTGTTAAATTGAACGCATTGGGTGCAGAAGTAAGAATTCTTGAGGAAGGAGATAGACAGATCTCACTTGAACTGTTGAGCAATTTAATTGAAACGTATAGAGAAATAGCGAGAGAAAGAGAAGAACTAGATGATAGGATATTAGAAGACACTGAATAGAAAATCTTTGATAACAAATGAATAAAGATACTTAATAATTTTGTGAAATATATCCTTTGTAAAGGACATTAAAAAAGTTAGGCCATTTTAAAAAGATGATTTTTTGTATTGTGGCATTCCCCCTGTAGTAGACAGCTGAAAGAAAGTTACTGTACTGTTTATTGTGGAGGGGATTTTTTTGGGGGGAAAAGAAGATCTTTTTCGATTGACTTTAAAATGAAGGCTATTGATTTCGTAGAACATTATAATTTGTCATTTTATGTGTCTTATGTTTTTCAATAATAGCTGATTTCGTTAATTTTTTTAAAGGGGGAGTTTATATGGATAGTAGATCTGAGATCAAGAGATTATATAATTGTAGATTTTTAAAAAATCAATCAGAATGTGAAGAGTTTGACGATGCATTAGCAAGCTTAGCAGATTGTGATGATGAAAAGTTTATTAAAGATCTGTGTATGATATTTGATGATGAGACACAAGAGGAAGAAGTTATGTTTGGCCTAGTTCACTTAATTGAAAGTTTTGAAATGGAAAAATATCTAACAGAGATGCCTAAAGCACTGCCAAAAATGATTGGGAATGCAAAAGAATGGGCCATGCTATTAAATAAAAGAATTTTAAATAATGACTTATATAGAATGGAGTATGCTAAAACCCTTGTAGGAATGAATAATGATATAAAATCAACGGCAATCGATTTGCTCGATGAAATTATTTCTGACAATCCTAAAAGATTTGAGAGCGTCGCTAATGAAATTCTTAGTAAATTAAAAGAGGCTGATAGAAATTCTTTCATATAGAATAAAAACTGATTTGATAAATTAGTGTCATTTCGGTTTTTTGTTGTCTTTTTTGACACGCGATATCCGTATCAAACGTGTTTGTACCACCACTGAAGAAATCAACTTTAAAATGGTATGAAACGACTCAATACCATCATTGCGAGCATTATAAGATGAAAGATAGCGCAGCAGGTGTAACTGGATGAAGTAGAAAGTGAGGGAGATAGAATGTATATAAGTAAATTAAAAAATATAATTAAACCCAATAATTAAACCCAATAATGATTTATTAGATACATACATTAAAGAAAAATGGGATGAGATTGAATTCATATTAGGAATCAAGCTACCAACAGATTATAAAAAAATTATAAATACATCTGGAGTTGGAAGTATAGGTGAATTTTTATTGGTTCTAAATCCATTTACCCAAAATATGAATTTAAATCTAATTGAAAAAGGTAAAGAAATTAGAGAAGCATATATTGTATCAAAGAATGCGTTTCCAGAAGATTTTGCGCATGATGTTTTTCCAACTGAGGGTGGATTATTGCCATGTGCAATAACAGATAATGGGGACGAAATTTACTGGTTAACATCTAATATAGGTGATGAATGGCATATAGTTGTATATGAATCAGGGTCAGCAAGCTATTATGAATATTATATGGGTTTAGCTGAGTTTCTATATAAAATTCTAACAAAGGAAGTAGAATGTTTCGCTTTCCCAGATGATTTTCCAGGAGATGAGTGTGAGTTCACAGTATAAATTATTTAGGCGGTATTAGATGGGGAATTTAGAATGGAAGTATGCGGATGATCCGATTACTGAAGAAATTGTTGGGAAAATAGGTCAAGCAATGGGGATTAAATTTCCGAAAGATTATATCGAGTGTGTAAAGGTGAATCATGGGGCTAATGTAGTACCGTATTGTTTTGATGTTGAAGGAATAGAAAGAGTCTTTGGTTCATTACTTTCGTTTAATGAGGGAAGTAGTGATTACATCGTAACAGATTATGATAACTATCGTGCTACTTTACCTAATGGTGTAATTCCTTTTGGCATTGATCCAGCGGGGAATTTAATATGTTTTGATTATAAAAATCATAACGAAAATCTCATTGTTATCTTTTGGGAGCATGAAGGTGTGGTGTATGGGAAAAAGAAGAACTGATGGAAAGTGAAGGGATTACAGTAGAAGAAGCAGAGGAAGTAGCAAGAGGAAATGTATTTTATGTGGCAAGTACTTTCACTGAGTTTTTAAAAAAATTGTATGATTCATGATAGTTAAAATAAAAGATGACAGATACTTATGATCGTTTTCATTTGTCAAAAATAAATATGTAAGTGTTTCTACAATTGTTAAGGGATGTGTGTGAATGGAAGAGTTTTATCACTCTAAAAAGAAGAAAATACGAGGGTGGAAACGACATAAGAGAAAGATAGAAAGATGGAAGAAAAATGTAATCGACATAGATATGCATTACATTCGTGAGCATCAAAGAGATTATGCAAAGTTGTGGATTCATCCCTTTTATTCTTTAGTCCGTAGAAATCCTCCTAATTGGTATAACCGTTTATTATTAAATGAAATGATAGATGTATATCTAAACTGGTATGAAAAAATGACAATGGAAGATGAAAAATTTTACCTGAAAATTTGGTTATATGAACCAGATTTTATAAGTTCTCAAATTGTCGTTTCTTACAAAGATTGTATAAATACTTACAATGATACCTTTGACAAAAACCTTACTGTAAAGAAATTTCCATTTCATAAGTATGAATCATTAAAGGATAAATTAGCTTTGTTTGATTGGGAAGCTCACATTGATACCGAAATGTATTGGGATGAGGAACTAAAAAAAGATATAGTAACAGGGTTTAGAACAAAAGACGAGGTAAATGAAATAATAAATAAGGCCTATAAAATCCAGAAGATTAAGCTCAGTGATGGAGATGACGTTCTTTATAAGGTTAATGTTGGGGAAGTTTGGTTGGTAACACTAAAAAAAGGGGTTTTATAAATCGTTGGAAAATCAAATGGGAAGAAGCTTTAGGAGGGAATGAAAGTGAATGTTTTGCCTGATAAATTAGACCAAGTTCTTGGAGAATACATTTATAAACGTGAAGATAAGAAAAATGTGAAAGAGGCCTTAAGTAGCTTAGGTGTAGAAGTATCTGATACATTCAGTGAATTTTATGATCGGTATACTGGCCCTTTTTGGGAAGAGCACGTTCCCTACGAGTTGTTAGATATTGTAGATGAGGAGAACAATATTCAATTACTTATTTTGATATTTGTTTCATTAACAAACGAATTATTACTATGATAAATTATTAGTAGTATGAATAAGCAAAGCGAAAATTCCTGTATTGTCCTGGCAATTCGTACAATACAGGAATTTTCGCTTTTTGTATGTTTTTCTTTCTGCCACCTCCGTGATTTGGTTCTGAACTTAATTTTCATTAATTGGTCTAACTTTTTCCATCCAGTTAGCTACTTCTATTGCAGAGACATCGTTTTCATTCTCAAGATTATTAATAATTGATTTGTAGTCATCATTATTTCGGTTTTGACTTAACTTAAAGGAAGCTTCAATTTTCTCAATTTTTACTTTGAAACCTACAATCCCTTTCATCTCTTGTTTTAAAAATTGTGAATCTAAAGTATCCCATAATACTGCGTTATCCCTACCTTGTTCATATTTCTTTAGCATTTTTGTTAACATAATCTCTAATTCTTCGCCTTCTACGAGCTGAGCTGTACCATATACATGGACTGATACATAATTCCATGTGGGTACATTTTCTTGCGCATACCAGGAAGAAGACACATAAGCATGTGGCCCTAGAAATGTAACTAATACTTGAGGATTTTCTTTTAACAATTTCCAGTGAGGATTGGCATAAGCAAAATGCCCAGATAAATAAGTATGTCCCTGTTCATTATATACATCCAGCGGAAGGTGTGTTGCAATTGGAAAGTCTTTCGTACTAGATAGTAAGGTTCCAAATGAATGGTTTTTGATAAATTCTAAAATAAGCTCTGAATCTTGCATTTCAAAATATTTAGGTGTATACATAAAAATCCTCCTTAAAGTGTGAAAATTTATAATGATTTATAAAATATAACATAGGTTATTCGGAAAATATTGTATATTATTTACTGGTGTTCTTTTTCGCAATGAAATCAGTGATGTGTTGAAACGATGGGAGTAAGAATTTTAGCAGAAAGGAGAATAATAGATGAGTCAAATTGCGATTAAGATAATAATGTCAGGCTGATCATGCTTCCATTTGAACAAATTTTATTTTTCTATACTGATTACACACCTCTATAGAGTAATAGTATCAGTATGTCCAAAATTTATAGATTACTTGCAATTGACTTGAAGTTTTCCAAATAATAAGTTACATTTTTAAAGTTCAAGACACTATATGACAGTACAAAAAGGGGAGAAACATTGTTATTATGTCAAAAATGAGATGGAAGAGCCGTGTATGTTATTTTGTTATTTTTATACTGCTTGGAGCAGCAATAACAATCAAACCAGTTATCTCTAAAGCAGAGGAATCTGATGTTAATATTACATTATTAGGTACTGCGGATATTCATGGTAGGTTTATGCCTTGGGATTATGCACTTGATGGTGCTAATATGAGTGGAAGTTTAACGCAGCTTTATACGGTTATAAAGAAGGTACGTCAAGAAAATCCAAATACCATATTATTAGATGCCGGAGATACAATTCAAGGGAACTCAGTAGAATTATTCAATGATAAGCCACAGTCTCCGATGATGGTAGCAATGAACGAAATGGGATATGATGCTTGGGCATTTGGGAATCATGAATTCAATTTTGGATTAGATACATTGAAAAAAGTTAGTGAGCAATATAAAGGAAAGACATTAGCAGGAAATATTTACAAGGAGAATGGAGAGCGTTTTCTTCCTGCATATACGATAGTTGAAAAAGGTGGCATCAAAGTTGGGGTTATTGGCATGAATACACCAATGATTAGTGATTTTGAAAAAGGAACAGATCATTTGGCTGGTTTAGTGATGAAAAATCCAGTAGAAGAGACAAAAAGGGTAATTAAAGAATTAGAAGGTAAAGTAGATGTAATGGTAGGAGTTATGCATATGGGACTAGAAAATGAGAATGGAATCTCTGGTACTGGGGTTCAAGATATTGCAAATGCCTGTCCAGAACTAAGCGCTATTTTTGCAGCTCATATGCATAAACTTGTTAAAAAAGAAGTTGTAAATGGTGTTATTATTACAGAACCAGATAAATATGGTACGCATATCTCACGTATTGACCTTACTTTTACAAAGCAAGATGGGAAGCTGGTTTTAAAAGATAAAACAGCTACCACTTTACCTGTAAAAAATGCTGATGGAACAACGGTATTATCCGATCCTGCACTTGAAGAAACATTAACACCTTTTCACGAGTATGCGAGAGGAGATGCAAATGTTGTAGTCGCTCAATTAAAGGGGAGAAATCTTGTTCCTGAAAATGAAATAAAGGGTATTCCAAGTGTGCAAATTCAAGAGACACCTTTATCAGATTTTTTTCATGAGGTTATGCTTTATTACAGCAAAGCAGATGTAGTAGCCCATCAAATTGATAACGATTATGCTCGTTTAGATGTAGGTCCTATTAAGAAGAAAGATATTGCGTATAATTACCAATATGCCTTGGGAGAAATTACAGTATATAAGATAACTGGAAAAGATTTAAAAGATTATATGGAGTGGGCGGCGGGGTATTTTAACACATCCCGTGCCGGAGATGTAACAGTTAGCTTTGATAAAACACGCCGTGCGTCTAAATACAGTACGAACGACTTCTTCGGAGGCGTGAAATACGAAATTGACTTAACCAAACCATATGGAAGCCGAATTACAAATTTACGATCTATTCGTACAAATAAACCAATCAAAATGAGCGATGTTATGACTCTGGGAATGAATGCATATAGAATGGAGGCTCTTCAAGCGAAAGGAGGGGCTTTAGAGGG
Organism: Bacillus cereus; assembly: GCF_002584535.1. GTDB lineage: Bacteria > Bacillota > Bacilli > Bacillales > Bacillaceae_G > Bacillus_A > Bacillus_A arachidis. Next base: position 8,500 of record NZ_NUOT01000041.1, on the reverse strand, counting down.
ACGTAAGTTTGAACAGATTTGGTCATCTAAACAAGAGAATGCCTTTGGCGAAACAGGTGGAACCATTCGTAATCTTGCTATTACATATTTAAAAGAGGTAAAGAATGGTGTATACACGCCAAAAGTTATGCATAATTGGAAAATTACCGGTGTAGACACACATTCTTCAGAGCATAAGGCTGTAGTGAATCTCGTAAATAAAGGGATTTTAGAAATTCCAAAAACAGAAGATGGAAAATATACAAATATAGCATCTATAAATACTAAAGATTCAATTACAAAAGAAGAGATTGTAGCACTCTCTCAAAAGGCTCATATTAATCCAGATCAGTTTAAACATGTAAAAACAAAAGGTGAATTTTATAAAAAACTAAATAGGGTTATTGAAAATATAGGGGAAATCTAATACTTAGATTGTTTTAGGGAAAGGGAAGAAGTAATAATTGATTTTGAAAGTACATTCCCTATTACATTTTAAGGAAGAATCGACTGGCCCAGTATTCAAAAGTACGGCTATATAAGGTAAGTAAACCAAAATCTTGTTTATATGAATGTTTTGATTTGCATTCTAATAGGGATGTTACAGTTGTAAGTTTTGGTGCTGAGCAAAGGGGTATACGCCATTGAAGTACCATCGATTAATTAATATCTATGCGGGAATCAACAAAGCTAAAGGTGTTTTCATATAAGTAAATAAAAAGCACTTGATTGTCTTTTATAGGTAACAAGTGTTTTTTATTTTAAGATTGCAATAAGGGATTAAGCCATAATATTTTTGGATGGAGGGAGATTTAGTGAAATACTGGGGATACAACGAATTATTTGAAGCGATCAAAGAGGACTATAATGATTTTTTTAGTTTAAATAGAGGATATAGAGATGCAATAGCAAGACTAGTCGATGAATACTGGAATTTAGGTGAGATAGAAGATGTTGTGAGGGATACTGCTATAGGAGAGATTTTAATTACTCATGACAAAGTTTTCGTTGGTACTGTTGAAAGGATAACAAGGTGTTTAATTATGTTTAACTCGTTAGATGCGGAAGAGGAGTTAACTAAAGAGGAAATCGCGGATTTATCTAATAGAATAAAAAAAGTATTGGAAGGTCTAAAAAAAGTAGAAATTGATTATAATCCATATGCTGGATAGTTTGGAGAAACGGCTTCTCAAAAGTAGAAATACAGTATAGGATTTGGGATAAAAATAATCACATTGTTGAAGAAAAAAGAGCTAACTATTAGATTTGGACTATGTGAAAAATTATGAAAAAACACGATATAAATGAGTTAGAGAAACTGCAAAAACAATTATCAAGTAACATTTCTTTAAAAAATATATTTGAACTAGAAGATATAAAATTAGTAGCGGGAATAGATATTGCTTATTGGTCTAATGAGGGAATTGACTATGGAGTCTGCTGTATTGTTGTGTTCGATTATCTTACAAAGGCAATTATTGAAGAAGTTCATCATATAGATAAAATTGAGTTTCCTTATATTTCTGGTTATCTAGCATTTAGAGAATTACCATTAGTGCTTGATACAGTTAAAAAATTAAAAAGTTTTCCAGACTTATATATGTTTGATGGAAATGGTTATTTACATAATCGTCATATGGGGATTGCAACGCATGCATCTTTCTATTTAAAAAAGCCAACTATTGGAGTAGCCAAAACGTACTTAAAAATAAATAATGTTGATTTTACCGAACCTGAAAACGAAGTAGGTTCATATACTGAGATCGTTGTAAATGAAGAAGTTTATGGAAGAACGCTAAGAACTAGAGAAAATGTAAAACCAATTTTTGTTTCTTGTGGTAATTGGATCGATTTAGATACTGCTACCCATGTTGTTTTGCATTTTGTAGAAAATAATAGTCGTTTACCTATTACAACAAGATACGCAGATTTAGCTACTCATGAAGCGAGGAGAGAGGAACTTTCAAAGATAGAAAAGTAAATATAGTTTCAAAATCTAATAAAGAAAGACACTTCTTTAGATGAATATATATTATGATAATGATTGAGCAAATGTTTCAAATAAGAAACATTTGCTCTTTTTTGATGCAAAGAAATTGAAGGTAAGCACCAAACGCTAAGTACTCAAGTGAATGATGATACTTGTAAAGGGGTATGATGTACAGGGACTTCGAGGAACTTAATTGATTCACTATCATATTAGTAGTAGAAAACTAGCAGTTGGAATACCCAAGCCTCGACATCCTGACTCGAAAGTCCTTTAAGATAAGAATCTGTTGATTTTTCATATAACTTATTTTTAAGCCGTTGTAAACCAATAAAACAGCAAAATAACTTTCTTCCGTTTCCATAACAAAAAATTCATCATTCCATTCTGGTTCATAAGCATAAGCACTTCTGATTCCTTCAATAGGGAACTCGATAGGTTTAATAAGAGGAGCATATCTGTTTCTTAATTCTGTGAATTCTTCTTGGGATATTGCTTTCAGTTCTTCTTGTTCGGCTCTAAATTTTTTTTCAAATTCCCACATAGGCATATCTTCAACGTGTTTTCCTTTATACCAAAACCAATGCATATTTCTTCGTTCAATGAATTGGCAACTTGCTGCAAAATCTTCCAAGGTTTTAATCGCGTCGTAACTTCTTTTTCTTTTACTATGTTCAAAAATATATATTGTCTCTTCACCGCATTCTGATAATTCATCATCTTCTATCACAAAATATTTCACATCTAACATCTCCTAACTTCTTGTCTTGGGAATAATTAATATCTTTTGAAAGAAAAATAATAGATACCATATTGAACAAGGATGGATACATTTTTGTTTTATTGGTGTTTTATGTAAAATTTGTATATCTGCTAGTTAGTCTAGCACATTATTTTCATATAATCTAATCCACTTAAATTGTGAAATACAGAAACTTTAAGATTGATAGATAAAAAAGATAAAATTTTTCAAAAGTACTAATAATTGCCAAATACTTAATTAACGAGTATAATGAAGTTAATAAGTAGCAAAAAGAAAAGGGCAGTGTAGGAAAGAATTTCTTCGCCTGTCACGCGGTAGGTCGCAGGTTCGAATCCTTGCCTTCTCTGATGTTTTCTAAACATCAGGGAAGTAGCTCAGTTTGGTAGAGCAACATATTGAGTCTTTCCGCCTATCTCCCTTTTTAATACTTCATATTTAATAGATTTGGGCAGTGTAGAGAAGGATTTCTTCGCCTGATAAGCCGTAGGTCGTGGGTTCGACGCCCACCTTCCCAAATTTGGGAGGTAGCTCAGTGGTAGAGCGACGTAATGAGCCTTTTCGCTTATCTCCCAAATCTTTAAACATTATATATAACAGGAACAGTGTAGATAGCTCATACTTCGTTTACTAATATTAAATGTTATAAATTCGATCCTAATCGATGCGGGGAGGTCCGCACCGAGTTCGTACTTTTCTTTGATTCATAACACTAAGGTAGGAGTTACTTCGTCATATAGGGATTGTGTTTGTGGGATTCGATTCCTGTTTTGAATATTTCTTAAGTGTTAGGAATGAGTGAAAAGAGCAACGTATATACGTTGCCTTTTTTATTTGTATTTCAACCAGTCGTGTCAAAAAAACATCTGGGGGTAGATAATAATGTCAAAGTTTAATCATTTTTCTCAAGGAAGCCGTCAAACGTATACAAAAGAGGGCGGAACAGCTTATAAAATGTATGATAAAGATAAATTAGTAACGATGGTATTAACATCTTTTTTTAATGAACCTAAATTTTATGGAGACAACAGTGAAGAATTAGTTACTATTGCAAAACAAATCATGGATAGAGACCCTAGATTTGTTGCGAGTTTAGCAGTCTATGCACGTGAAGTGTTTTATATGCGCTCTGTTACACATGTATTAGCAGTGGAACTCGCAAACCACCCTGAAGGTCGTAAATATGCTCGTCAAACAATTTCTCGTATTGCACAGCGTCCTGATGATGTAACAGAAATGATGGCATATCAATTAGGGGTATATGGTCGGGAAAATCCAATCCCAAACTCTTTGAAAAAAGGGTTAGCAGATGCTTTTTCTACATTTGATGAATATCAATTAGCAAAATACAACCGCACAGGGAAAGACGTTACATTGAAAGATGTATTCCGTTTAGTTAGCCCATCTGCAAAAAAAGGAACAGAACGTTACGAACTTTATAAACGTTTATTAGAAAATACACTACAAGTACCATTCACATGGGAAACACAGCTTTCTCAAAAGGGAAACAAAAAAGAAGTATGGGAAGAATTAATTGATAGCGGTAAAGTGGGGTATATGGCCTTACTTCGTAACCTTCGCAATATCGTAAATTCAGGTGCATCAAATATTGATACAGTATATAACATTCTTCGCGATCCTGAGCGAGTAAAAAAATCAAAACAATTACCATTTCGTTTTTTTTCAGCCTATCGTGTTGTACAAGAAAAATTACCACAAGTAGGAAGCGAATTATTAGATGTATTGAATGACGCCATTGAAGCATCTGTTACAAACATGCCGAGATTATCAGGAACAACATTCATGACAGCAGATATCTCAGGCTCTATGACATGTTATCCTGTTTCGAAAGATGGGACTGTTAAATGTGCAGATATTGCTACACTCATGATGGCAATGGCACACTCCTTCTGTGATAATTCGATTACATCTGTATTCGCAACTGATTTCAAAGCGATAAATGTTTCTACCCGTTCTGGTATTTTAGAGAACATGAACACATTTTTATCAGAAGTTAATAAACATGGATATGGAACAAACTTACATCTTTCTATCAAATATCTATTAGATAACAAAATCAAAGTTGACCGTATTCTTGTCTTCTCTGATGAGCAAGTGTATGGAGATAGGTATGGAGGCAATTCTTCACAAATTCTTCTTGAAACATATCGTCATGAAATGAATCCTGATGTTTGGGTTCACTCTTTCAATTTGAATAGTTACGGTAACCAACAATTCGTAGGAGAGAAAACAAATTTAATCGGTGGCTGGAGTGAAAAATGTTTGGACTTCATTCATTATGCAGAAGAAGGAACAGGTTCCCTTATTTCAGCTATCGAAAATTATCAATAATTTTTGTTACATTCCTTTCGTTTAGAAGACGGAATAATTGGAATAGTGGCAGGTCCAGTTAACGATGATGCAATAAAAAGAAATTCATAATCTTTATCTTAAGGAACCGATGAGTTTCTAAATTAAAGCAGGTTTACCTGGAGCTACTTCTCTATTTTTATGATTTGAGCCGTTAGCTAATCTTGGTGAGGATAGATCAACTACAAAAGTAACTGGATAGTAACAAACAATGAATGGCCTACTGATAAGATGAAACTAGTTTATGAAATTCTATTAAAACATGCTGTCAATTCCAGTATTAAGGAGGTTGAATATGAAAAAAAATAACAGTGAGTATGGTGGTTTTGTCGTTTCAAAAAATATTCTTGCTGGAAAACCAGTTAGATATTCATTTAGAGAAAAAGGTTCTATCCCGCAATTAAATGGCTGGAATTTGTATTCTATAGATGATACCGATGAATATGTGAATCATGCGGAAAATTTTATCATCTTAAATGCGGAATCTATTTTTAAAATTGCTCCTGTAATGTTTGAGATTTTTGCAGCTCCTTATGGAACGGATCTATGCTGGTTATATGAAGAAGGAGTTCATATAGGATTTTATGATTTAGTCGCTGATAAAGAAGTGACAATTAATGAAGTTATCAAACAAAATTAATTTTTTCATGCAGTACTATTTTAGAAGTTCTTCAGCAGATGACAATAAAAGAAGCCCCTTATAAGCCCCTAATAAACCCCTGCCAAGTAATAAATCATTAAATAAACAAAAGAAAAAACAACTACAAGAACTACTACAAAAAAATAAAAAAGTAACATTCTAGTACTAGTAAAAATTATAAAATAAATTCACCAAATTCCTGCCTGCAATCCTATATATAGAAGGAGTACCAATTCTATATTTACCATTAAAGGATGGGAGGAAGAAATATGGGAGTATACCGGAGTGTACAGGTGAATTTTTGGCAAGATGAGTTTGTGCTGGATTTAACGCCAGAGGAGCGCTATTTTTATATGTATTTGCTGACATGTTCGAAAACGAGACAATGCGGAATTTACCCACTGCCACTCCGTTTGGTAGAGATGGAAACGGGGTATAATCGTGAAACGGTTGAGAAGTTGTTGCAGCGGTTTATTGCGTATGGAAAGATCTTATTTGATGCGAAAACGAAGGAATTATATATTTTGAACTGGTTACGTTATAACCCAATTACGAATACAAACATAGAAAAGTGTGTGTTACGTGAGTTAAAGACTGTGAAAAATAAAGAGCTTGTACATATGTTTCTTCAAAGATGCCTCGAGGAAGAGTTGAATATTCCGTTATTGCTAGAGCATTTCGGAATGCCTGTTGAAGCATCTGATATGATTCCGCAAGAAGTTGTTCAAGAATGTGCAGTGAATGAGGTAGAAGAAGAAATAGAAATAGAAGAAGTGAATCCAGGTAGTAGTGTATACACATTTTATGAACAAAATTTCGGTAGTTTGTCATCATATGCAGCGAAGGAATTAAGTGAATGGATTACAGATTTGTCGGAGGAGCTTGTACTAAAGGCACTTCAGATTGCCTATGAAAATAATAAGCGGACGCTTGCTTATGTGAAGGGGATTTTACGAGATTGGCATAGGAAAGGATATACGAAGCTCAGTGAAGTAGAGGGAGCGGCAGTTAAGTTTCGAAAGAAAGAGCCGTCGCTTCTTTATGAAACGGAGAAGTTTTTGGAGGAATGTGAAGAGTGGAAGAAGAATGTACCGTCTGAGGAAAAATTACAGAAGTTCTTGCAAGAGGATGGGTGGCAGCCGTGAGTGTTTAACATATCGAGGCGGAACAAATGGTATTAGAATATTTGCTTTTTGATAGCGAACTGATTGTGGTTTCCATAATGCTAATCAATCATTTGACTTGCAGAAAAATATATGGGTTTCTGATGAGGAGAAGTGGTGGGACTAAAAATCAGAAGATAATTACCTGTTTTTTACTAACTAGTGTATGAAGTGAATAAGGGAATAAAAAGAACACTTAAATTTTCAAAAAGTCCTGTTAAGGTAAATTATTAACATATTACCTTAACAGATATCAATTAAAAAGGTATTAGAAATTATACGTGTATTAAAAAAGTGGATATTGCTAATTCTGAAATAGTTTTATGAGCTATGATTGATTTTCAAATTTAAAGTTTTAGTAAGAGGCGATAACTTGAGTCGGAAATTGAAATTTGAAACTTTTAAATATTTTCTTGAATGCTATTTTAATGTAAGTGCGGATTATGATGAATTGGATAAAATTATTAAAGATTTTAACTTGGTTGAAAATATGGAGTATCGTAAAAAACTTCGGACAGAGTTAAAGCAAATTTTGCACCTAGAGAATTGGGATATGGTTTAGGGATTCGTTAAAAAATATGGTATGAGAAAGATGAATGAAGAGAAACTAAAATGGTTAATTCAGAGCGTTTTGGATAATTTAGAATTGAATTAAATATATTATAAAGTGACCAAAATTTGGCATCATCTTTTGCTAGCCTTTTTTATTTCGGAGTCAGAATATGAATATTTTCTAAAATACGAAACAGAGAAATTTGAGAAATTATTAGAAGAGAATCATGTGGATCCTTTTCATGTTAGCAGGGAACCTATAAATTGAGAGTTAGCTAGTTTCGATAAAAGTCTATTATGGTTTAAGCGAAATAGTACATTTTATAGAAAAGATAAATTAAAGAACCGAAAAAGCACTTTTCCAAGAGAATGAAAGGGGGGATAAGATGAATGAAAAAGTAACAGTATGGATTGGGAATTTTGAGAGTCACGATGAGCTTATAAACTATACGAATATTAAATATACGGAAGATGGAGATAGTATACCCTCTATATTCGAACGACATTTTAACTTAGGTTATTATGTTCGTGATTTAGTTGAAAAGAAATGGTTTGGCCAATCACCGGTAAATAATATTCAAGATTTATTGAGGGGCTTTTCATATTATGAACAATTTACTGAACAATTTGAGAACAGAAATTTTAATAAAGAATGTAATACAGCAATTCTAGTTTATAATTTTGAATATAACGCCAGAAAAACAAAGATTACATATAAAAATAACGAATTGGAGTGTATTGGTGTTGCTCAATATACTGTAATTTTTGATGATAGGTGGTAAAGACATTAGATTCAATGGAAGAATCGGAATATAATAAACACGAACAAGGACGGAAAGGGATAACTGAATGGAAATAATAAAAGAGTTGGAATTAACGAAATTCATGCAACGAGACAAAGTAGAAAAGGTGCCTAGTAAGATGTTTAGTGATGAGAGATTAAAAGAGTTTTGGAGTTATTATGATTTTTTAAGGCATACTACAATGAATTTAAATGGAAAAGAAGCGAAACATTCGATCATATATAGTACATATTATTGGTATACAAA
>NZ_NUOT01000040.1 GCF_002584535.1 Bacillus cereus | reverse complement strand
TCGCTCATTTGCGACTTCCTTATGTTAACACTTTCATATTTCAATGTCAACTAAGTTTTTCAATTTCTTTTTTTCGCTTTCTGCGTTTCTCGCATCAGCGACGGTTATTAATTTACCATATATTAAATCATATCGTCAACACTTTTTAATAAAAAATTCTTTTTCTTACATAACGTGTGCACTCTTCCGCATTTGCTACTCTTCGAAACAAACAAAAGATAATTTTATATCTTTCTTCCATTGTTTTTTTTACGACATCATGTATTCTCTCGTCTGCAAAATCAAATAAAAGCTCATCTAGTTCCCTCTTCAATAAATATTCTATTTCTTTCTGTTCTTCTTTTGTAATCATAATCCCAAACAAACTATCACCTCAACAATTACTCATAACCACTAAAATCGAAACTCATACTATATCGTCCATTATATCCATTTCCTATAATGTTAATCTTTCAGTTCTCTTTTCAACTTTTTAAGCATATAAGTAACTGAAAAGGATTGGACAAAGGGGCGGAGTATTATGTTTTTCTTTTTTATAACAAGTAAACGTAAATTTAAGCACATTAGTTTAATTATTGTACTATCCTTATTTACAGCATGGCTTCTCTTTTTAAAGACATATTCTCATCAGTCTGCTTTTTCAACTGCTACTGGTCCAAAAGTCATTTACAAAGGTGATACCGCCAAAAAACAGGTTGCGTTAACATTCGATATTAGTTGGGGAGATAAAAAGGCAATTCCTATTCTTGATACTTTAAAAGAAAGAAACATTAAAAATGCGACTTTCTTCCTCTCTGCAGCATGGGCAGAAAGACATCCCGATATTGTTGAACGAATTATACAGGATGGTCACGAAATTGGAAGTATGGGATATAACTATACCTCTTATACTTCTTTGGAAGCGAACGAGATACGAAGAGATCTTTTACGCTCACAAGGTGTTTTTGCAAAACTTGGAATAAAACAAATCAAGCTCTTGCGTCCTCCTAGCGGGGAATTTAATAAAACAGTTCTCAAAGTAGCAGATTCTCTTGGATATACTGTTGTACACTGGAGTAATAATTCAAACGACTGGAAAAATCCTGGTGTAAATAAAATTGTATCTACGGTTTCTAACAATTTACGAGGTGGAGATATCATTTTATTACATGCTTCGGATTCGGCACTTCAAACAAATAGATCTCTACCGCTGCTCCTGCAGAAATTAAAAAGTGATGGCTATGGGCAAGTATCTGTATCACAACTTATTTCTAACACAAACGCAAAAAGTAAAGACATAAAATAAAATCTCTATCTTCTACTTTCTTTCGTTTCCCTAAATTTCGAATCAGATTCTTATTGCTTACAAATAACGAAATAAACATCCCCCCTATCAAAAATGGTACAACACCTCACTCAAAAGATGTTGTACCATTTTTCACGCTTATCCTCTTAACTAGCTGACTTACTTCTTTGTCCTATTAAACGATGTAATATGAGTAACTGATATGCATTACACAGTAAAAGTGGGATAACCATTAAATATAACCAATCAGTATCATTAATACGAAGCGCCGGTACCCATTCAAGAATTGTTACGACGACCATAAAGAATAAAGCAGGTATAAACGCTTTTTTATTCGTCTCTTTACTCTTTATATAAGCTACAATCGCTCCGAATATAAATAATATTCCAGCTACCAGAATATTATTCCCTAACGAAACATCCCCATTTGCGACGAGTACTGATCTTAAGTACACAAAATCAAACAGTACAAATGCAATAAAAATGAGCTGAACTGCATTCCAAAGAGAAGATGATCGGAACATTCCTAGTCCAAAACGATGAACCGTTAAATACGCAAAAAACCCCATTTGACTAATTACACTAAAAATAAAACCTACACCAAGTAACCAAAAAGAAATCATTAAAATTTCTTTAACGTCAAAATTTTGAAAAAATTTTGCGTACTTGTCCCATCCTAGAATAAAACCAATCAGGATTGTACTGATTCCTCCAAGCAGCAACGTCGTTAAAAATAGTCGTACCCATTTTCGGCTATTCACAACCCATCCCCCATTATTGATATATTTCTACTTAAATTGTATCAATGACAATTTCAAAAAGCTAGCCATGAACATGTATAAATTCCTCTAAGATATTTATATTAAAAAAGAGAACTGTGTTGAAAGGAGCTCCAGCTAATGAAACGGATGCTGCTCGTTTTAGTTTCTTCCCTTCTTTTTACTGTACTTGTTGCATGTGCACAAGGAAAAGAAGCGAAATCTGAATTAGATTACGACCAAACCAAAAAAATGATTGTCGATATTTTAAAAACCGATCAAGGGAAGAAAGCAATTCAAGATGTATTAACAGATGAGAAAATGAAACAAGCACTTATATTAGATGAAACTGTGGTCAAAAAAACGATTGAAGATGCAATGGTATCCGAAAAAGGGCAACAGCTTTGGGAAAAGCTATTTAAAGATCCTGAGTTTTCATCAAAATTTGCTAAAGGCATTGAAAAAGAACAAACAGCCTTAATGAAGACCCTATTAAAAGACCCAGAATACCAAGCAGGCGTTATAGAAATTATGAAAAACCCCGAAGTAGAGAAAATGATGCTACAAACAATGAAAAGCAAAGAGTATCGTCAATATTTGCAACAAGTATTAACAGAAACTGCTGAAAGCCCACTCTTCCAAGCTAAGATGATTGACATCATTAGTAAAGGCATTGAAAAAGCCGAAAAAGGTGGAGGAGCCGAGAAAAAAGAAGGTGGTGGAGAAGGCGGAAAAGGCGGATCAAAAGAACAAAAATAAAACAAATCTCTACACATAATAATTTCCCCACCTCTATATTTGGCGGGGAAATTCTCTACTCGTAGAGGTTTATTTTTGTTTAACTGATGTTCTATCAATAACTTGCTCAGCTATCGTCCGATAGATGACACCTGTTTTATGTGTGTCCTCGTATACAGATGGTGCAAAATCTTCTTTATTCCAATCTGGTTGTTGAAGTGGAATTCGTCCTAATACATCTGTTTGTAATTCTGCGGCTAATTTATCTCCTCCGCCTTTTCCAAACACATACTCTTTCTCACCGGTTGCTTTACTTTCGAAGTAAGCCATATTTTCAACAACCCCAAGAATACTATGTTCCGTACGGAGCGCCATAGCACCTGCACGAGCTGCTACAAAGGCCGCTGTTGGATGAGGCGTTGTTACAATAATTTCTTTACAAGATGGTAGCATTGAATGAACATCTAAAGCTACATCCCCTGTACCTGGTGGCAAATCTAACACTAAATAGTCTAAGTCGCCCCATTCCACCTCTGTGAAAAAATGATTTAACATTTTACCAAGCATTGGTCCTCTCCAAATAACAGGAGCATTGTCTTCTACAAAGAAGCCCATCGAAATTACTTTTACCCCTAAACGCTCCACAGGAATAATTTTATCCCCTCTTACGATTGGACGTTTTTCGATTCCCATCATATCAGGCACACTAAAGCCATATATATCAGCGTCAATAATACCAACTTTCTTTCCTAAACGAGCTAATGAAATGGCCAAGTTTACAGAAACTGTGGATTTACCAACTCCACCTTTTCCACTTGCAACTGCTAAAAATGTCGTTTTAGAATGCGGTGATAATAAAGATTGGCTTTCTTGCTCTTCCACTGGCGGCGCAAACTGTGCCAATTCGTCCTCTGTAAATTCGGCAAAACGTAAGCCAACCGTTGCTGCTCCAAGCTCTTTCACAAGCTTCACAATAGTAGCCTGCAATTGCATTTGTTCAGCAGTTCCTGTTTTTACAATTGCAATTTTAACACTGACATGCTCTTTCTCAGGCTTTACAGTTACCTCTTTAATTGCATTTGTTTCTTTTAACGTTTTATGTAGAAATGGATCCGCAATCCCTTCAAGCGCCTCCACTACCTGCTCTTTCGTTACCATAATCAGCCCAGCCCCCTGTATGAAAAAATAAAGTAATGTTACATAAATTGGGTTTGTTTATTTTCATTTTCAAAATAAATGCGTTTACATTTCCAGTATAACATATTTTCCGAAAACTTCGTTAACAAGAGCGATTCAAAAAATCCTCCTTATTCAGGAGGATTTCCTTTTTCCGTAAAATAACGTAGTATTCCACGGTATATTGCAGCTGCCACTTTTTGCTGATATTTCTCCGAATTCAACATATATCTTTCATTCACATTTGATAAAAATCCAGCCTCAATTAAAGCTCCCGGTGTTTTCGCATACTTAAGCAAATAAACATGAGAAATTGTTTTAGCTGAACGGTTTGTATTTTCTAGACTCGTTCTTAATTCAGCCTGTATAAACTTCGCTGCTCGTTCATTTTCAATTAAAGAGCGATAGTAAAACGTTTGTGCACCTTTTGACCCGCTACTCGGCAAAGCATTTAAATGAACGCTCGCAAAAAAGTCAACATCGGGCTTATTAATAATTTCTACACGTTTTTTGAGATCCTCTGCTTTGCGCCTACTATATGACTTTGTATCTTTGTCAGCTAAATCATAATCTCCCTCTCGCGTTAAAATAACTAATGCACCTTGTTCTTGTAAATAATCTTGTACCATTTTTGTAATTTCAAGCGTAATGTCTTTTTCTACAATATCTTTTCCACCAACCGCCCCTCCATCTGGTCCACCATGCCCGGCATCCAATACAATTACTTTCCCAGATAGGGGTAAGTTCCAAGCTCGCCATGATTTTGTAATTTGAAATTCTTGTTTCACCAAGAAAAACAGTACAACTGCAGCAAGCATAAAAGAGATAATTCGAATTCTCTTCATACCTTTCCTCCTCCAGCTAGTCCCTCTAATTACTTATATGGGACAAGAGGAAAATTTATGCTTCTCTTCTTAATGCAGCTTTAAACGATATCTTCTTTCACCCTTTTCGTAGCCTTCACGCCACCATGAACTAATAAATTGTTCACAGGATTCATACAGCGAATCCTCAGCGTTCGATTCTATCTCCCGCATGGTCATGCTTGTTAAAAATTGAAACAACATTTCCGTTAATTGCTGCTCTTCTTCTAAAGCTCTATATTTCACATCAAAAAAAGATTCACCATAATAGCCAAATTTACTATATCTCGCTCCTAATAAATACGATTCAATTCCAAGTTCAATACAATAATCCTCATACTGCCTGTGCAACTCTTTCATATCGAAGGCATCACGAATATTGGACCTTAGCGTTTTTAATGATAATTCACGAAGCATCTTCCGTTCATATTTCAACTGCTTTTCTTTTTGTTTTTCTTGTAAGCTAACAATGACATTCATAGTACTTATAAACCTCCCTAATACGTATTAGTCTAAACTTCTAAAGATGAAGCATACGTAGGAAGGTAGCACTAAAATATTCCAAGATATAATACATTAAAAAACCGGTATAAAACCTTTCCTTTCAAGTGAGAGAGCGCGTCCAGCTATGCATAGAAGCGATCAGATCCTCCCTCTGCCCCATGCCGAATTAAAACAAAGCGAAAAAACAAGTGCAAGTTATCTTTTGTTCTTCGTAGCAGCGCCTTATATGTTGAAAACTCAAAATGGATTGATATAGCTCCATTAAACATAATAAAAAACCCCAGCCAAAAAGCAGTCTGGTCTATGCTAATGATTTTCCCCCATATCCCCCTCCTTTAACTACTCTTAACTCCTTAATTAATGTCCATTTACTTATTGGACAAACACATATTTTCTTATCTCTTACACGTTTCTAGAATATTTGCCGTTTCAGCTTGATTGCAGAATGAATAAAGTAAATTAGCGATTTTAAATTGCAAAAAATATGAAAGGAATGTTCTGTAATTGGGAAATATTAAATCAAATTCTATTATGGGAAGTAAAGTATACCTCCCCACACCAGGTGTACAATCTTTTTTACCACGGCAGAAAACACCGCCTTTTCCAAAAAAGGTTATACAGAATGACGATGTCACAGCTCCAAGTATCATAAAACAGTTTAAAGGAGTAGATTATAACGGGTGGTTTCCGCCGGATACAATGGGCGCAGTTGGTCTTAATCATGTTGTAAATGTTGTAAATGGAGGAATATCGATCAACCAAAAGGAGGATGGTGCTGTTCTTACCACTACCACTTTAGATGATTTTTGGACCCCAACTGGAGTCATTACAGAAGGTACTTTTGCTTTTGACCCAAAAATCCTTTATGACAATTTATCCAATCGGTTCTTCATCATTTCGCTCGCGGGGGAAAGCTCTCCTAATTCCTGGCTGCTCGTGGGCGTGTCGAATCCTGAAGACCCATTTAACTGGGTATTCCGAGCAATTGATGCAGATATATTTAATAATATGCAGTTAGATACTTGGGCTGACTATCCAAGTTTAGGACTGGACAATACTCATGTCTACGTAACTGCCAACATGTTCAACAATGAGGGAAGTTATCAGGCAACTAAAATCTGGGTGTTCGAGAAGAGTCAGCTGTACTCGATGGATAGCATGACCTGGTATGAGTTCTATGAACCGCCTGGTGCATTTTTTACAACACAGCCTACTCAAGTGTTTGATCCAAATGTTTCAGTTCAGTACTTGATCTCACTAGCCAGTCTGGACAGTTTGCAGCTAAACCAAATAACATTTTCTAACGGGATACCTTTTTGGACACAACTTCAACAAATTACTATCGATTCACTTAGCGGCTCTGTCATACCAGGCGCTCTTCAAAAGGACTCCCCTCAATTGATTGACACAGGAGATACTCGCCTTTTGCAAGCTATTTATCGTAATGAAACAATTTGGACAACCCATACTGTACCTAGCCAAGACGGAAGCAGAGCAGAGGTTTCCTGGTATCAAATTGATCCGGAGATAAGCACCCCAATTCAACAAGGGCGAGTTCAACACAGCACACACGCCTATTATTATCCTTCTCTCGCCGTCAACTCCTCCAACCATATGGTAATCGGTTTTAGCGGATCATCCACGGACCTATTTGCAAGTGCCTTCTTCACAGGAAGACGTGCAAGCGATGCACCTGGCACAACAGAACAAGTTACCTTGCTTCAAGCTGGACAAGCTACCTACTTTTTAACGGATGGCATGGGACGGAACCGATGGGGAGATTACAGCGCAACATGCGTTGACCCTTCCAATGATCAGGAATTTTGGACAGTTCAAGAATATGTGGTTAGTCAAGACTTTTGGGGAACATGGTGGGGAGTCGTTAAGTTCCTTGAGTAGGAAGCAAAGGTCTACAATTAAATTTTTCTCTAAAAAGCTGGCGCAGGTATAAAGGAGGTACAAGAGCGATTGGGTCACTCTGATATACAAATGACGTTGAACATCTATACACATGTAACAGATACCCTAAAGGAGACCACAAAAATTCCAAAAATAATTGAACTATGATTTGTGGTGACCAGGAGTGACCCAAAAATATTTTCGTGATCAAAATGTGACCAAAACCCCTTTTCCACATAAAAAAAGACCCCCAAGCAAAAAGCTTGAGAGCCTTTGAAACGTCGATAATTAACGTTTTGAGAACTGAGGTGCACGACGTGCGCCTTTAAGACCGTATTTTTTACGCTCTTTCATACGTGCGTCACGAGTTAATAGACCTGCACGTTTTAATGTTAGACGGTATTCTGGGTCAGCTTTTAATAAAGCGCGAGAAATACCGTGACGAATAGCACCAGCTTGACCAGTGTATCCACCACCATTTACGTTTACAAGTACATCGTAGTTACCTAAAGTTTCTGTTGCAACTAGAGGTTGTTTCACTACTTCACGTAATGCAGCAAATGGGATATAGTTTTCAAAATCACGACCGTTAATGATAACGCGTCCTTCGCCTGGAACTAGGCGTACGCGCGCTACTGAACTCTTACGACGTCCAGTACCATAGTATTGTACCTGTGCCAAAGTAAGCCCTCCTTTAATTAATTATCCGCGAAGTTCGTAAACTTCTGGTTTTTGTGCTTGGTGTGGATGCTCTGCTCCAGCATACACATTTAATTTTTTAGACACTTGACGTCCTAAACGTCCTTTTGGAAGCATGCCTTTAATTGCAAGCTCTAACATTTGTACAGGGTAGTTTGTACGCATTTCTAGAGCTGTTCTTTGTTTAAGACCACCTGGGTGGTTAGTGTGACGGTAGTAAATTTTATCGTTTAATTTATTACCTGTTAAATGAATTTTCTCAGCGTTAATAATAATTACATGATCACCCGTGTCAACGTGTGGTGTAAATGTTGGTTTGTTTTTACCACGTAAAATGGATGCTACTTCACTAGCAAGGCGACCTAAAGTTTGACCTTCAGCGTCAACCACATACCATTTACGCTCAACTTCGTTAGCTTTTGCCATAAAAGTCGTACGCATGTGTTTCCCTCCTCGTTATCTTTTCCATAGAAAAAATCTATTGTTTATCTTAAACACGATTTCCTTCCGGGGCTAATCGTGGTTTTAGAAACAATACCATATGTTATGATATCCTTTTGAGATTCTAATGTCAAGCAAATGTTACACCAGGATTAGTTGTTATAGTTTACCTGCCATAAATAAAGTCCATGCCCTGGCACCATCTTCCCAGCAAAACGACGATCTTGTTTTTTTAAAATCTCTGGAATGCTGTCAGGATCAAGCTTTCCTTGTCCTACGCTAAGTAGCGTACCAACAATAATTCGCACCATATTATATAAAAATCCATTGCCTACAAAACGAAAAATTAATTCATCATCTTGTTCAATTAAATCTATTTCATAAATTGTTCGCACTTTATCTTTTTTGTCAGTTTTTGCCGAACAAAATGAAGTAAAATCATGCGTTCCAATAAAATAAGGAATTGCCTTCTGAATAAATTCTATCTCTAATGGATATGGATACTGATATACATAATTTCTACGGAATACATCAGCTGTTTTAGATAATAATACCCGGTAACGATATTCTTTTCTTTCCACACCATATCGTGCGTGAAAATCTTCTGTTTTTTTCTCTACCTGCAGGACCACAATATCATCTGGCAACATCGTATTTAAAGCATTGATCCATTGCCATTCTTCAAGGGATAATAATGTATCAAAATGAATCACTTGTCCTCTTGCATGAACAGTAGAATCTGTCCGCCCTGATGCCTGAACACGAACAAGCTCTCCTTTATGCAATTTTTGCAGAGCTTTCTCTATTTCTTGTTGAACAGTACGATGCTGCGGTTGAATTTGATAACCGCAAAAATTGATGCCATCATATGCAACTGTACATTTTATTCTTTCCATTTCTCTATTCTCCATTACGATCGCACCCATGCTAGAATACATGCTAAACAAAGTAAACTTACTATCGTTAACGTATCGCTTGTTTTCCAACGTAGCTGCCTAAATTTAGAACGTCCCTCACCACTTTGATACCCACGCGCTTCCATTGCAATCGCTAAGTCCTCAGCACGCTTAAAAGCACTAATAAAAAGCGGTACAAGCAAAGAAATAACCGCCTTTAATCGATCCTTTATCGGCCCACCAGAAAAATCAATACCACGGGATGCTTGTGCTTTCATAATTTTACTCGTTTCATCCATTAATGTTGGAATAAAACGAAGAGAAATAGACATCATCAATGCGATTTCATGAACAGGAACCTTTATACGCTTTAATGGCTTTAATAACGTCTCCATACCATCAGTAATTTCAATCGGTGTTGTCGTTAACGTCAATAAGGTCGTCATTAAAATAATGACGAAAAAGCGTATGGAAATGTATATCCCTTGTTCCAATCCTTTTTCATGTACCGAAAACCAACCAAGCT
Organism: Bacillus cereus; assembly: GCF_002584535.1. Lineage (GTDB taxonomy): Bacteria > Bacillota > Bacilli > Bacillales > Bacillaceae_G > Bacillus_A > Bacillus_A arachidis. The sequence goes on along the minus strand of NZ_NUOT01000040.1, from coordinate 50,488 downwards.
GAAGCAGTACATCCCCTTCTTTATTTGTAAAAATATGCAGAAAAAATGTAAAAAGAAAAATCCATAAGATTGGTTTTAAGCCCGAAAGTACATAACGAATCGGCACTTTTGCAAAAAATAAAGCAATGAGTGCATATAAAAATAAAAATCCATATGAAATCGCATTATTTGCTAAAAAGACAACAAATACATATAAAAAGACAATCAACAGCTTCGTACGTGGATCAAGTTGATGAATGAGCGACCTGCCTGGAATATATCTCCCAATAATCAACTGCTGCATGATTCATGACCACCTTTTCGTAACACCTGTACAACTTCATGAGTAAGATCCTCTAAAGATAAGGTAGCCTTTGGAATCGTAATACCAAATTTCTCTTCAATTGCACGTTTATACTTTAAAGACATTGGAAGATCCACACCGATTTGTTCTAATTCATCAGCATGTGAAAATACTTCCTCTGCTGTTCCTTGCAAAAAGACCGTTCCTTTATGCATAACTACAATTTGCTCTGCATACTTAGCGGCATCCTCCATATTATGGGTAACAAGGATTACTGTGAGCCCTTGCTCTTTATGAAGCTTATAAAACATTTCCATCAACTCTTGCTGTCCTTTTGGATCAAGTCCTGCTGTCGGTTCATCTAATACAAGAACTTCCGGTTCCATAGCAAGTACACCTGCTATCGCAACACGTCTCATTTGTCCACCACTTAACTCAAACGGAGAACGAGTTAATAATTCTGGATTCAATCCAACAAGCTCGATCGCATCTCTCGCTCTTTGCTTCGCCTTCTCTTCAGATACACCAAAATTTGAGGGCCCAAAACAAATATCCTTCTCAACTGTTTCTTCAAATAACTGATGCTCTGGAAATTGAAAGACAACCCCTACTTTTTTTCGTAGTGGTTTTAATTTCTTCTCTTTTTTTTGCGAGGAAATTAAATGCTCTCCAATTTGGACTGTACCACTTGTCGGCTGCAATAAACCATTTAAATGTTGAATCATCGTTGATTTGCCCGAACCAGTATGACCGATAATGGCATAATACCCTCCACTTGGAAACGACACGTTTACATCATAAAGCGCGCGTCTTTCAAATGGAGTTTTATATTGATAACGATGCTCTACTGTTTGGAATGTAATCTCCAAAGTTCGTTCACCAAGCTTTCCATTGTAAGATGCGTATTTTGCAGTGGAATTTTATTTCTTTTTAATAATTCTGCTATTTTTACTGAGAATGGTACATCTAGCCCGATTTCTCTAAGCATACGAGAGGATTTAAAGATTTGCTCTGGTGTACCTTCCTCTAATATTTCTCCCTGATTCAAAATGATAATACGGTCTGACTGTGCAGCCTCTTCCAAATCATGGGTAATTGATAGCACGGTAATACCTTTTTCATCAACAAGCTTCCTAACCGTTTCAATTACTTCACGCCGTCCTTGAGGATCTAACATTGATGTCGCTTCATCCAATATTAAAATGGACGGTTGTAATGCTAGCACACCTGCAATCGCCACACGCTGCTTTTGCCCACCGGATAATGAATGAGGTTCTTCGTTCAGAAACTCTTCCATTCGGACCATTTCTAGCGCTTGATTCATCCGTTCTACCATTTGCTCTCGAGGCATTCCGATATTCTCAAGACCAAATACAACATCATCTTGCACTGTTGTTCCAACAAATTGATTGTCTGGATTTTGAAATACCATACCAATTTGTTTTCGAATATCCCATACCGTTTCTTCGGATAAAATCATTGTATCATTTACAACAATCGTTCCTGATTCCGGCAAAAATAATCCATTTAATAATTTTGCAAGTGTAGACTTTCCTGAACCATTTTGTCCAATTACAGAAACCCATTCTCCCTCATATAAAGAGAATGATACGTCTTTTAATGCATAAAAAGTTGCCCCGGGATATTGAAATGATATATTTTGCGTGCGAAGTTTCTCTTTTTTCAATGCAAGGCACCCTCTCTCATTACTTTACCAAGTTAGCCCATTTTCTATATTTAAAAAAAAAGGGCCATGACCAGTTACTTGAAAAGAACTGTCCTGCCCTTTTAATCATCATTATACTAACTCGATAATTACCATTGGTGCTGCGTCTCCGCGACGTGGACCAATTTTTGCAATACGAGTGTATCCGCCTTGACGCTCAGCATAGCGTGGAGCTACATCAGCGAATAATTTTTGAAGTGCATCTTGACCAGTCTCAGCATTAGCAACTTCATTGCGGATGAAAGATGCAGCTTGACGGCGAGCATGAAGATCTCCGCGTTTACCTAAAGTGATCATTTTTTCCACTACAGAACGAAGTTCTTTTGCACGAGTTTCTGTCGTTTGGATGCGCTCGTTGATAATTAAATCAGTAGCTAAGTCACGTAACATAGCTTTACGTTGCGCACTTGTACGGCCTAATTTTCTGTATGCCATTCGTAGTTCCCTCCTTTGTTGATGAGTTTAAATCCTCAGTCGTCTTTACGTAAGCCTAAACCTAATTCCTCAAGCTTATGCTTAACTTCTTCTAAGGATTTACGTCCTAAGTTACGAACTTTCATCATATCTTCTTCTGTTTTGTTCGCAAGCTCTTGTACAGTATTAATTCCTGCACGTTTTAAGCAATTATAAGAACGAACAGAAAGATCAAGTTCTTCAATAGTCATCTCTAGAACTTTTTCTTTTTGATCTTCTTCCTTCTCGACCATAATCTCAGCATTTTGCGCTTCATCAGTTAAACCAACGAAGATGTTTAAATGCTCAGTTAAGATTTTGGCACCTAAAGAGATAGCTTCTTTTGGCCCGATGCTTCCATCCGTCCATACATCAAGCGTAAGCTTATCATAATTTGCCACTTGTCCGACACGTGTCTTTTCCACTTGGTAAGTCACACGTGATACTGGAGTATAAATAGAATCAATAGGAATAACTCCTATTGGTTGATCTTCGCTTTTATTTGCATCAGCTGGCGTATACCCACGGCCACGCTTTGCAGTTAAACGCACGCGGAAATGCGCATCCTTTGCTAACGTCGCAATGTATAAATCTGGATTTAAGATTTCAACATCACTATCGTGAGTAATATCAGCAGCTGTGACAATACCTTCGCCCTGTACATCGATTTCCAACGTCTTCTCTTCTTCAGAGTAGATTTTAAGAGCTAACTTTTTCAAGTTTAAGATGATCGTTGTAACGTCTTCTACTACGCCCTCAACTGTTGAAAATTCGTGTAATACGCCATCAATTTGGATAGCAGTTACAGCGGCACCAGGGAGTGAGGATAAAAGAATACGACGAAGGGAGTTACCCAAAGTAGTACCATATCCACGCTCAAGCGGTTCAATCACGAATTTACCATACTTAGCATCTTCGTTAAGTTCAACCGTTTCGATTTTCGGTTTTTCAATTTCAATCATTAACTAAACCCTCCTTCAAAACGTCGAAACCCCGGCTAAACAAAGGAAAAACCTCTGTCTAACCGAAAGTCCCCCTTAGGCAGTTCCCGATTGTGCACAACAAGCGATGTTTCTGTACGAAATTTCTCGATAATGCATCATATCCATTATAGACAAAAGGGAAAATTCTATACAGAAAAATTAAACACGACGACGTTTTGGCGGACGACATCCATTATGAGGAACTGGAGTAACATCTCTGATTGCTGTTACTTCTAGACCTGCAGCTTGAAGAGCACGAATTGCAGCTTCACGACCAGCACCAGGACCTTTTACAGTAACCTCTAAAGTTTTTAAACCGTGCTCCATTGCAACTTTAGCAGCAGTTTCAGCAGCCATTTGCGCAGCGAATGGAGTAGATTTACGAGATCCACGGAAACCAAGTGCACCAGCACTAGACCAAGAAAGCGCGTTACCGTGAGTATCTGTAAGTGTTACGATTGTGTTGTTGAAAGTAGAACGAATATGAGCTACACCAGCTTCAATATTCTTTTTCACACGTTTTTTACGAGTGTTTGTTTTACGTGCCATTGTTAGTTCAACCTCCTTTACTTATTATTTCTTTTTATTTGCTACTGTACGACGTGGACCTTTACGTGTACGAGCATTGTTTTTAGAGTTTTGACCACGAACTGGTAAACCACGACGGTGACGAAGACCACGGTAAGAACCGATCTCCATTAGACGTTTAATGTTAAGTGATACTTCACGACGAAGGTCTCCCTCAACTTTAATACGATCGATGATATCACGGATACGTCCTAATTCGTCTTCCGTTAAATCACGAACTCGTGTTTCTTCAGAAACACCAGCTTCAGCAAGAATTTTTTCAGCAGTTGTGCGACCAATGCCGAATACGTAAGTTAAAGAAATAACAACGCGTTTGTCACGAGGAATATCTACACCTGCGATACGTGCCATTCCGAATGCACCTCCTTCTGATTAACCTTGTTTTTGTTTATGTTTAGGGTTTTCACAAATAACCATTACTTTTCCACGTCTACGAATAACTTTACATTTTTCGCAGATTGGTTTAACTGACGGTCTTACTTTCATGTCTCGAACCTCCTTAAAGATTACGGAGTGCTATATTATTTAAAACGGTACGTAATACGACCACGATTTAAATCGTACGGAGATAATTCTACCGTAACTTTGTCTCCTGGTAAAATACGAATGAAGTTCATACGGATTTTACCAGAAACGTGAGCCAATACGACATGCCCATTCTCTAATTCTACTTTGAACATAGCATTTGGCAACGTTTCAAGAACGGTACCTTCGACTTCAATTACATCATCTTTAGCCATTCAATAGTTCTCCCTTCTTCAAATCAGTAACATTTTACACTGCTCTGAAATCCCGGAGAGCCAGCTACTTATAAAGTGGTAAGGATTTCGTATCCTGCTTCTGTAAGAGCAATCGTGTGCTCAAAATGGGCACACCATTTACCATCTACCGTTACCACTGTCCAGTCATCAGATAGTGTTTTTACATATCGTCTTCCTTGGTTCACCATCGGCTCAACACAGATGACCATGCCCGGCTTTAATCTAGGACCTTTATTTGGTGGACCATAGTGCGGGATTTGAGGGTCTTCATGTAAGTCTTGCCCGATTCCGTGACCAACATACTCCCTAACGATCGAGAATCCATTATCTTCAACATACGTTTGAATCGCATGTGAGACATTTGATAATCTCTCGCCTGGTTTTATTTGTTCTAGACCAAGATACAACGATTTTTCTGTGACATCAAGTAGCTTTTGAACAGATTCAGAAATGTTTCCTACTGGATACGTCCATGCAGAATCTCCATGGTACCCATTGTATTTCGCACCAATATCGATACTGATGATATCGCCCTCTTGGAGCTTGCGCCTTCCTGGAATCCCATGTACAAGCTCTTCATTTACAGAAGCACAGATGCTTCCCGGAAATCCATTGTATCCTTTAAAAGATGGCGTAGCACCATATTTTCGAATCGTCTTTTCCGCTATTTGATCGAGCTCTTTCGTTGTAATTCCTGGAGTAATATGCTTTTTCAACTCTTGATGAGTTAAAGCAACGATCCTGCCAGCTTCTCGCATGATTTCTATCTCGCGAGGAGTTTTGCAAATGATCATTACGCTAAGCCTCCGATGAGAACATCGATATCAGCAAATACTTTATTGATATCTTGCTCACCATTAATGCTTTGTAAGTAACCAAGCTCTTCATAGAAATCAAGCAAAGGTTGTGTTTGCTTAATATTTACCTCTAAACGATTCGCTACAGTTTCTTCGTTGTCATCAGAGCGTTGATATAATTCGCCACCACATTTATCGCACACATCAGCTTTTGCTGGTGGATTGAATTCTAAGTGGTAAGTCGCACCGCACTCTTTACAAATGCGACGGCCTGTAAGACGTTTTAATAGCAATCCTGAATCCACATTAATGTTTAAAACATAGTCGATTTTTTTGCCAAGATCTTTCATAATCTCTTCAAGAGCAGATGCTTGTGCAACTGTTCGTGGAAAACCGTCTAATAAGAAGCCTTTCACGCAGTCTTCTTGGCTTAAACGTTCACGAACGATTCCAATTGTAACCTCATCTGGTACAAGCGCACCTTTATCAATAAAAGATTTTGCTTGTAAACCAAGTTCAGTTTCAGCTTTCATAGCTGCACGGAACATATCTCCTGTTGAGATGTGAGGGATGTTATACTTGGCAACAATCTGTTCGGCTTGTGTACCTTTACCAGCACCAGGAAGCCCCATTAAAATTAAGTTCATCTTTGTTCCCCCTCATAATGAGCATGTAGGGAAGACACATCTTCCCACTTACTCACTGCTTGATAAACCCTTTGTAATGGCGTTTTACCAGTTGGCTTTCTAGCTGCTTCATTGTTTCTAAAGCAACGCCGACAACGATTAACATACTCGTTCCACCGATCTGTGCAGATGGAGGAAGATTTCCCAGCTTCGTAAAGATAACTGGTAGAATTGCAATCGCTGCTAGGAAAATAGATCCTACAAAGGTCAAACGATACAAGATTTTTGTTAGATATTGCTCTGTATTCTTACCCGGACGAATACCAGGAACATATCCACCTTGTTTGTTTAGATTCTCTGACATTTGTTCTGGATTAACCTGAACAAATGCATAGAAATATGTGAAGGCTACAATGAGCGCAACATATATAATCATTCCCACTGGATGAGAATAGTTAAAGTTTTGGATAATCCACTGCGATATATCATGTTTCGGGAAGAACTGTGCAATAGTTGGAGGTGTAATCAAGAATGAAACAGCAAAAATTACTGGAATAACACCCGCACTATTTACCTTAAGAGGTAAATGTGTGTTTTGTGCTCCAGTATAACTACCATTTCCTCCTGTTACACGCTTCGCATATTGAATTGGAATCTTTCTAACAGCCTGTTGAATGAAGATAACTCCAACAACAACTGCTAGCACAGCTAGTAATATCAATACAACTTTAACGATACTCATGAACAGTTGATCTCCGACATTTTGAAACTGTTGTTGATACACTTGAGATATTACACTTGGGATAGCTGCGGCAATACCAGCAAAGATGAGGATGGAAATACCATTCCCTACACCTTTAGCTGTAATCTGTTCACCTAACCACATTAAAAATGCAGTACCAGCAGTCAGTACCGTAGCAATGTATAAATAAGTGCTCCAACCTGGATTCAAAATTAACTGCCCACCTACCATACCGTTAAAACCGATTGACATACCAAACCCCTGAATAAACGCAAGAACAATTGTAAAGTAACGCGTGAATTGTGTTAATTTACGACGGCCCATTTCGCCTTGCTTCGACCATTCCGAAAATTTAGGAACAACATCCATCTGCAATAATTGCACGATGATGGATGCTGTAATATACGGCATGATTCCCATCGCAAAGATGGAGAAGTTTTTCAAAGCGCCACCGCCAAATGTATTAAGGATTCCTAATGCATTTAACTGATCTTGTGCTTTCAGTACGTCTCCATTTGTAAATGGCACTGGGATAAACGTGCCAATCCTGAATACGATTAACATCGCTAAAGTGAATAATATTTTACGTCTTATCTCAGCAACGCGCATAAAGTTGGAGATTGTACGAAACATTAGATCACCTCAACTGTTCCGCCAGCTGCTTCAATTGCTTCTTTAGCACTTGAAGAGAACTTGTGCGCTTTAACAGTTAGTTTTTTCTCAACTGCTCCGCTTGCAAGAACTTTAACACCGTCGTTTAATTTGCTGATAACGCCAGTTTCCAGCAATAATTCAGGTGTTACTTCTGTACCATCTTCAAAACGATTTAACGTCGCTAAGTTTACGATAGCAAACTCTTTGCGGTTAATGTTTGTGAAGCCGCGTTTTGGTAAACGACGGAATAATGGAGTTTGACCACCTTCAAAGCCAAGACGAACACCGCCGCCAGAACGTGCGTTTTGTCCTTTATGACCTTTACCAGCAGTTTTACCGTTACCAGAACCGATACCGCGACCGACACGGTTACGTACTTTACGAGAACCTTCTGCAGGTTTTAATTCATGAAGTTTCATTCCCAGGCACCTCCTTATATTAATGAGTTATCCTTAAGCTTCTTTTACAGTTACAAGGTGAGAAACTTTGTTGATCATACCAAGAATAGCAGGAGTTTCTTCCTTAACTACAGTTGAATTCAACTTTTTAAGACCTAAAGCTTCTACAGTCGCACGTTGATCTTGCGGACGACCAATTACACTACGAGTGAGGGTAATTTCTAACTTTTTCGCCATTTGTTTTCCCTCCTTCTTAACCTAGTAGCTCTTCTACAGATTTACCGCGTAATTTTGCAACATCTTCAGCACGCTTAAGTTCGCTTAATCCGTTCACAGTAGCGCGAATCATGTTAATTGGTGTGTTAGAACCAAGAGATTTCGAAAGAATATCTTGTACACCAGCTAATTCAAGAACCGCACGAACAGGTCCACCAGCGATTACTCCAGTACCTTCAGCAGCAGGTTTTAGGAATACTTCACCAGCTCCGAAATGTCCGATGATTTCGTGTGGAATTGATGTACCAACTAATGGTACTTCGATTAAGTTTTTCTTAGCATCTTCGATAGCTTTGCGAATAGCATCAGGTACCTCTTGAGCTTTACCAGTACCGAATCCAACATGACCGTTTTTATCACCAACTACAACTAGTGCAGCAAAGCGGAAACGACGACCACCCTTAACAACTTTCGCAACACGGTTTATCGTAACTACACGTTCTTCAAGTTCTAATTTACTTGGGTCAATGCGACGCATCAATTTTCCCTCCTTTGACCATTAAAATTGTAATCCAGCCTCACGAGCAGCTTCAGCTAGAGCTTTAACACGGCCATGGTATAAATAACCACCGCGATCAAATACTACTTCTTTAACACCCTTCTCTACAGCACGCTTAGCAACTAATTCGCCAACTTTCGTAGCAGCTTCAGTGTTGCCTGTACCGTTAAGAGCAAGGTCTTTATCAAGAGTAGATGCACTTACTAATGTTACACCATTCACATCATCAATAACTTGAGCGTAAATGTGTTGATTAGAACGGAATACGTTTAAACGTGGACGTTCTGCAGTACCAGTAAGTTTAGCACGTACACGTGCATGTCTTTTCTTACGAGTCGCATTTTTATCAGCTTTAGTGATCATTCTTGTCACTCCTTTCTTTCACCTAACGGGCTTACTTAGCAGTTTTACCTTCTTTACGACGAACAACTTCGCCTTCGTAACGAATTCCTTTACCTTTGTAAGGTTCTGGAGCACGTACAGCACGAACGTTAGCAGCGAATTCGCCAACACGTTGCTTGTCGATACCTTTAATCACGATCTTAGTTGGAGCAGGAACTTCAACTTCAAGACCCGCTTCAGGAGTCATTTCAACTGGATGAGAGTAACCTACGCTTAATACAAGTTTGTTACCTTGTTTTTGAGCACGGTAACCAACCCCGATTAATTCAAGTCCACGAGTGAAACCTGTAGTTACACCTTCAACCATGTTTCCTAGTAAAGCACGAGTTGTACCATGTAATGCACGGTGTTCCTTCTGTTCAGATGGACGCTCTACTGTTAGGATGTTTTCTTCAATTTTGATAGACATATCAGCATTGAATGTACGAGTTAATTCACCTTTAGGTCCTTTTACTGTTACAGTATTGTTTTCTGTTACTGTGATAGTAACACCTGCAGGGATTTCAAGAATCTTTTTACCAATACGAGACATGTTGTCACACCTCCGTTCGTTTCAATATTAATTACCAAACGTATGCTACTACTTCTCCACCTGTTTGTAACTGACGAGCGTCTTTGTCCGTCATTACTCCCTTAGATGTAGAAACAAGAGCGATACCTAATCCGTTAAGTACACGTGGTACTTCGTCAGCTTTAGCGTAAACGCGTAAGCCAGGCTTACTGATACGTTTTAATCCAGTGATTACACGTTCATTGTTTGCACCATATTTCAGGAAAATACGAAGGATACCTTGTTTGTTATCCTCGATGTATTCTACATCACGAATGAAACCTTCACGTTTTAAAAGTTCAGCGATCTCTTTTTTGATTTTAGAAGCAGGAACCTCTAATTTCTCATGACGTACCATGTTCGCATTACGGATGCGAGTAAGCATATCTGCAATTGGATCTGTCATCACCATGTGTTTTACCTCCTTCCCATTTGTGGGTTTTACCAACTAGCTTTTTTAACACCAGGAATTTGACCTTTATATGCAAGTTCACGGAAACAAATACGGCAAAGTTTAAATTTGCGGTATACAGAATGCGGACGACCGCAGCGCTCGCAACGTGTATACTCTTGTACTTTAAACTTAGGAGTACGCTTTTGTTTCGCAATCATAGATTTTTTAGCCACGTTTTCGCCTCCTCTACTTAGCGTTGGCTTCCATTATTTTTGGAATGGCATACCGAATTGTGTTAAAAGTTCACGAGCTTCTTCGTCAGTGTTCGCTGTAGTAACGATTACGATGTCCATACCGCGGACTTTGCTTACTTTATCATAATCGATCTCAGGGAAAATAAGTTGCTCTTTAACACCTAATGTATAGTTACCACGACCATCGAAAGATTTCTTAGATACACCACGGAAATCACGTACACGTGGTAAAGAAACAGATACTAATTTGTCGAAGAACTCATACATTTGCTCACCGCGTAAAGTAACTTTCGCTCCGATTGGCATACCTTCACGTAGACGGAAACCAGCGATAGATTTCTTAGCACGAGTGATTACAGGCTTTTGACCTGCGATTTGAGTTAATTCTTCTACAGCATTGTCTAATGCTTTAGAGTTTGCTACCGCATCACCAACACCAGTGTTGATAACGATCTTTTCGATCTTCGGTACTTGCATTACAGATTTATAGTTAAACTTGCTCATTAGAGCAGGAGTAATTTCCTTTTGGAACTTCTCTTTAAGGCGATTCAATGAAGTGACCTCCTTTCTTAAGAAAATTATTTATCTAATAATTCACCAGATTTTTTTGCAATACGAACTTTTTTACCATCTTCCACTTTGTAACCTACACGAGTAGGTTCACCTGTTTTCGGATCTAATGGCATAACATTAGACACGTGAATAGGTGCTTCTTTCGTGATGATTCCACCTTGTGGATTTAATTGAGATGGCTTAGAGTGCTTCTTAACGATGTTAACACCCTCAACGATAACACGGTTTTGCTTTGGGAAAGCAACAAGGATAACACCTTGTTTTCCTTTGTCTTTACCAGTGATTACCTGTACTTTATCACCTTTTTTTACATGCATCTTAATTCTGCACCTCCTTAGCAAGGCAATACCTCAAATTATAGAACTTCTGGAGCTAAAGAAACGATCTTCATGAAGTTGCTATCACGTAGTTCACGAGCTACTGGTCCGAAGATACGAGTACCGCGTGGGCTCTTGTCATCTTTAATGATAACAGCTGCGTTTTCATCAAAACGGATGTAAGAACCATCTGGACGACGAGCACCGCTCTTCGTACGTACTACTACTGCTTTAACAACGTCACCTTTTTTAACAACGCCACCTGGTGTTGCTTGTTTTACCGTAGCAACGATAATATCACCGATGTTAGCATATTTACGACCAGAGCCGCCTAATACCTTAATTGTTAAAAGTTCACGTGCACCAGAGTTGTCAGCAACTTTCAAACGAGATTCTTGTTGGATCATGTTATGAAACCTCCCTTCGGACTTAAAATTCCGATTCGTCTATTTAGATAATAACCGCTTCTTCAACGATTTCAACTAAACGGAAACGCTTAGTAGCAGAAAGCGGGCGAGTTTCCATGATTTTAACGATATCGCCAACTTTTGCTTGGTTTTGCTCATCATGGGCTTTGTACTTCTTAGAATACTTAACGCGCTTTCCGTACAAGGAATGAGTTTTGTAAGTTTCAACTAAAACTGTAATCGTTTTGTCCATTTTGTCAGATACAACACGACCAGTATAAACTTTGCGTTGGTTACGTTCGCTCACTTTGCAAACCTCCCCTCAATTTATCGATTAATTCCGATCTCTCTTTCACGAACTACAGTTTTCATACGAGCGATCGCTTTACGCACTTCACGGATGCGTGTTGGATTCTCTAATTGTCCTGTAGCAAGTTGGAAGCGAAGGTTAAACAACTCTTCCTTTAACGCTTTAACTTTTGTTTCGATTTCGGCAGTGGTTAATTCACGAATATCATTAGTTTTCATTAGATTCACCACCATTTTCTTCACGTTTTACGAATTTACATTTCACTGGTAATTTGTGAGCTGCAAGACGTAATGCTTCGCGTGCTACCTCTTCAGATACACCCGCGATTTCAAACATAATTTTCCCAGGTTTTACTACTGCTACCCAGCCTTCTGGTGCCCCTTTACCGGAACCCATACGTACTTCAAGAGGTTTTGCAGTGTAAGGTTTAGAAGGGAAAATTTTAATCCAAACTTTACCGCCACGTTTCATGTAACGAGTCATTGCACGACGAGCAGCTTCGATTTGACGGTTAGTGATCCATGAAGCATCTTGTGCTTGAAGACCGAACTCACCAAATGCGATTTCTGTACCACCTTTAGCACGACCACGCATTTTACCACGATGCTCTCTACGATATTTTACGCGTTTTGGCATTAACATATTATTTTCCTCCTTCCTCAGAAGCTTTCTTTTTTGTAGGAAGGACTTCTCCACGGTAGATCCATACTTTTACGCCTAATTTACCGTATGTTGTATCAGCTTCAGCTGTTGCATAGTCAATATCAGCGCGAAGTGTATGAAGTGGAACAGTTCCTTCACTGTAAGATTCTGCACGAGCGATATCTGCTCCGCCAAGACGACCAGAAACCTGTGTTTTAATACCTTTAGCACCTGCGCGCATAGCACGTTGAATAACTTGCTTTTGTGCACGACGGAAAGATACACGGTTTTCTAATTGACGAGCGATATTTTCCGCTACTAATTTAGCGTCAAGATCAGCTCTCTTAACTTCTAAGATGTTGATGTGTACACGCTTGCCTGTTAATTGGTTAAGAGCTTTACGAAGTGCTTCAACTTCAGTACCACCTTTACCAATTACCATACCAGGTTTTGCAGTGTGAATTGTAACATTTACACGATTTGCTGCACGCTCGATTTCTACTTTAGAAACAGAAGAATCTTTTAAACGAGCTGCGATGTATTCACGAATTTTGATGTCTTCATGAAGAAGTGTAGCGTAATCTTTCTCAGCGAACCAGCGAGATTCCCAATCACGAATAACACCGACACGAAGACCGACTGGATTAACCTTTTGACCCATCGATTATCCCTCCTTCTTTTCTGATACCACAACTGTGATGTGGCTTGTGCGTTTGTTAATTTGGCTTGCACGACCCATTGCACGTGGACGGAAACGTTTTAACGTTGGACCTTCGTCAACGAAAACTTTTTCAACAACTAAGTTGTTTACATCCATTTCGTAGTTATGCTCTGCGTTTGCGATTGCAGATTTTAAAACTTTCTCTACAACTGGAGAAGCAGTTTTTGGTGTGTGGTTAAGGATAGCGATCGCTTCACCCACTTGCTTGCCTCGGATTAAGTCTACTACTAAACGAACTTTACGAGGAGCAATACGAACTGTTCTCGCTACTGCTTTAGCTTGCATTGAAGTGCCTCCTCTCATTATCTTCTAGTTTTCTTATCGTCAGCATCATGACCTTTGTACGTACGAGTTGGTGCGAATTCACCTAACTTGTGGCCAACCATGTCCTCAGTGATGTATACAGGTACGTGTTTGCGACCGTCATATACAGCGATTGTGTGACCAATGAACTGAGGGAAGATTGTTGAACGACGAGACCAAGTTTTAACAACTTGCTTTTGCTCAGTTTCGTTTAACTTTGCAACTTTATTCATTAAGTGATCATCAACAAATGGTCCTTTTTTTAAGCTACGAGCCATTGTGGTGCCTCCCTTCGTGATTGCCGTACGGTTCCAAAAGTGAACCGTACTACAACCCCATTATTTTTTACGACGACGAACGATGAATTTATCAGACGCTTTATTTTTCTTACGAGTCTTGAATCCAAGAGTTGGTTTACCCCATGGAGACATTGGAGACTTACGTCCGATTGGAGAGCGACCTTCACCACCACCGTGTGGGTGATCAACTGGGTTCATTACAGAACCACGAACAGTTGGGCGCTTACCTAACCAGCGAGAGCGACCTGCTTTACCGATTTTGATAAGTTCATGTGATTCGTTACCTACTTGACCTACAGTAGCACGACAAGCAGATAATACTAGGCGTACTTCACCAGAAGTTAAACGTACAAGAACGTATTTACCTTCTTTACCAAGTACTTGTGCAGATGTACCAGCAGAACGAACTAATTGTCCACCACGGCCTGGTTTAAGCTCGATGTTATGAACAACAGTACCTACTGGAATGTTGATTAATGGTAATGCGTTACCGATTTTAATGTCAGCATCAGCGCCAGACATAATTTCCATACCTACTTCTAAGTTTTTAGGAGCAAGAATGTAACGTTTTTCACCGTCAACGTAGTTAATTAATGCGATATTCGCAGAGCGGTTTGGATCGTATTCGATCGTAGCAACGCGTCCTGGAATTCCATCTTTGTTACGCTTAAAGTCGATGATACGGTATTGACGCTTATGTCCGCCACCTTGGTGACGTACAGTAATTTTACCTTGGTTATTACGACCAGCCTTTTTGCTTAAAGGAGCAAGTAAAGACTTTTCCGGTCTGTCAGTCGTGATTTCTGCGAAATCATTCGTAGTCATGTTACGACGACCGTTAGTAGTTGGATTATACTTTTTAATTGCCATCTCAATTTCCCTCCTTCTTTAGTAAGAATTAAACACCTTGGAAGATTTCGATTTCTTTGCTGTCAGCAGTTAGCTTAACGATTGCTTTACGACGACGGCTAGTAAAACCAGCGTGACGACCAACGCGTTTTGCTTTCGGCTTGTAGTTCATGATGTTCACTTTTTCTACTTTAACACCAAAGATCGCTTCTACAGCATCTTTAACTTCTGTTTTATTAGATTTAACGTCCACATCGAACGTGTATTTTTTTTCAGCCATCATTTCCATAGAACGTTCAGTGATAACTGGGCGCTTAATGATATCACGAGGATCTCTCATTATGCAAGCACCTCCTCTACTTTTTCCACTGCCGCTTTTGTCATGATTAGCTTATCATGATGAAGCACGTCTAAAACGTTTACGCCATCAGCAGTGATTACTGTTACTCCAGGAATGTTGCGAGCAGATAACTCTACAGCTTCGTTTGCATCAGCAGTTACGATAAGAGCTTTCTTCTCTACAGCTAATCCTTTAAGTACTGCTACCATGTCTTTTGTTTTCGGTGCATTTAACACTAGGTCTTCAAGAACTACAATGTTGTTCTCAACTACTTTAGTAGCTAATGCAGATTTGATTGCTAAGCGACGAACTTTCTTAGGAAGTTTGTAAGCATAGCTTCTTGGTGTAGGTCCGAATACCGTACCACCACCGCGCCATTGAGGAGAGCGGATAGAACCTTGACGAGCACGTCCAGTTCCTTTTTGACGCCATGGTTTACGACCACCACCACGTACTTCAGAGCGAGTTTTTACTTTGTGTGTACCTTGACGTAAAGATGCACGTTGCATCATTACAGCTTCGAAAAGTACAGCTTCATTTGGTTCGATACCGAAAATAGCTTCTGCTAATTCGATTTCACCAACCTGTGAACCAGTTTGGTTATATACAGTAACTTTTGGCATTGGAATTCCTCCTTCCTATTGTGAATTATTTACTAGCCTTCACAGCGCCTTGAACAACTACAAGAGATTTCTTAGCACCTGGAACGTTACCTTTAACTAATAATAAGTTGCGTTCAACGTCAACTTGAACGATTTCTAAGTTTTGAACCGTAACTTGGTCTCCACCCATACGTCCAGCAAGTTTTTTGCCTTTGAATACACGGTTCGGAGCAACTGGGCCCATTGAACCTGGACGACGGTGATAACGAGAACCGTGAGACATTGGTCCGCGAGATTGTCCGTGGCGTTTAATAGCACCTTGGAAACCTTTACCTTTAGAAATTCCTGTTACGTCTACGATTTCACCTGTAGTGAAAACTTCAACTTTTACCTCTTGACCAACCTCTAATCCGTCCACGTCTGCATCGCGGATTTCGCGAATGAAGCGCTTAGGAGCAGTAGATGCTTTAGCAACGTGACCTTGTTCAGGTTTGTTAGCTAATTTTTCACGTTTGTCGTCGAATCCTAACTGAATTGCGTTATAGCCATCAGTTTCAGTTGTTTTCTTTTGAAGAACAACGTTTGGAGTCGCAGCGATTACTGTTACAGGAATTAGCTCACCGTTTTCAGCAAATACTTGAGTCATACCGATCTTTCTTCCTAAGATTCCTTTGGTCATGAGTTACACCTCCTACATTTTTAAGTTATATAAATTATAGTTTGATTTCGATATCTACACCAGATGGTAAGTCTAAACGCATTAATGAGTCTACTGTTTGTGGAGTAGGGCTCACGATGTCAATTAGACGTTTGTGCGTGCGCATTTCGAATTGCTCACGAGAATCTTTGTACTTATGAACAGCACGAAGAATTGTGTAAACAGTTTTTTCAGTTGGTAATGGGATCGGACCAGAAACTGTTGCCCCAGAACGTTTAGCTGTTTCTACAATTTTCTCAGCTGACTGATCAAGAATACGGTGATCGTAAGCTTTTAAACGGATACGAATTTTTTCTTTTGCCATTATTTTCCCTCCTTCGTTCGCCTATTTCTAAAATAGACCTTCTCCATGGAAATTTCCTCACACCATGCCATGGCAAAGCGGCCGGGTGTGTCAGCAACCTTCCACTTCATCGCAGTCAAAGACCAACATTGTCTATTATACAATGTTATTCGTCTAGATGCAAGCATATTTTTGTTTGCATCTGCTTTTCTCTACTTTTGCTATTATACATGGCACTTTAAAGAATTTCAAGTTTTCATCTGCGGTAAATACTTTTACAGTTTTTGGATTCTTTATTTTCTAATTTATATACTATAGAAGAAACTCGTCAAAAACTAGAAAACACTCTTTCTTCTATTATAAATAATATAAAAAAAACCCAAGGGAGAATCCCTCGGGTTTTTTCGAATCTATTTAAAGATTACTCAGCGATGATTGTAGCAACTACACCAGCACCTACAGTACGTCCGCCTTCACGGATAGAGAACTTAGTTCCCTCTTCAACTGCGATTGGAGCGATAAGTTCAACAGTCATTTCGATGTTGTCGCCAGGCATTACCATTTCAGTACCTTCTGGTAATTGGATGATTCCAGTTACGTCAGTTGTACGGAAGTAGAATTGTGGACGGTAGTTAGCGAAGAATGGAGTGTGACGTCCACCTTCTTCTTTAGATAAAACGTAAACTTCAGCTTTGAATTTAGCGTGAGCTTTTACAGAGCCAGTTTTAGCAAGAACTTGTCCACGTTGGATTTCTTCACGAGCAACCCCACGAAGTAGAGCACCGATGTTGTCACCAGCTTGAGCTTGGTCAAGAAGCTTACGGAACATTTCAACACCAGTTACAGTTGTAGAAGCGTTCTCTTCAGCAAGACCGATGATTTCTACTACGTCACCAACTTTAACTACTCCACGCTCTACACGACCAGTAGCAACTGTACCACGACCTGTGATAGAGAATACGTCCTCGATAGGCATTAAGAATGGTTTGTCAGTGTCACGTTCTGGAGTTGGGATGTAAGCATCAACTTCAGCCATTAACTCAACGATTTTAGCTTCCCACTCAGCTTCTCCTTCAAGAGCTTTAAGAGCAGAACCTTTAACTACAGGGATATCATCGCCTGGGAAGTCGTATTCAGATAATAGATCGCGAACTTCCATTTCTACTAATTCTAATAATTCTTCGTCGTCTACCATGTCGCATTTGTTTAAGAATACAACGATGTAAGGTACACCTACTTGACGAGAAAGAAGGATGTGCTCACGAGTTTGTGGCATTGGACCATCAGCAGCAGATACTACTAAGATACCGCCGTCCATTTGAGCAGCACCAGTGATCATGTTTTTAACATAGTCAGCGTGACCTGGGCAGTCAACGTGTGCATAGTGACGAGTTTCAGTTTCGTACTCAACGTGTGCAGTTGAGATTGTGATACCGCGCTCTCTTTCTTCTGGAGCAGCATCGATTTGATCGTATCCGCGTGCTTCAGCACCACCAGCTTTTGCAAGAACTGTAGTGATTGCAGCAGTTAATGTAGTTTTACCATGGTCAACGTGGCCGATTGTACCGATGTTAACATGGGGTTTAGAACGTTCGAATTTAGCTTTAGCCATTCTAAATTCCTCCTTAGTTTATATAGGTTATTTTATATTTAGACTAGAAAGTGAAACTTACGTCCCACTTTCTAAGCTTACATAAGTAGTTATACTTGAACAATCGATAAAAATCAATTATTCACCTTTATTTTTTTTGATAATTTCTTCTGAAACAGACTTTGGCACTTCTTCATAATGGTCAAATACCATTGAGAATGTTCCACGTCCTTGAGTGTTAGAACGTAATGACGTTGCATAACCGAACATTTCAGAAAGTGGAACCATAGCGCGAACAACTTGTGCGTTACCGCGAGCTTCCATACCTTCTACACGTCCACGACGAGATGTTACGTCACCCATGATGTCTCCCATGTACTCTTCAGGAATTACAACTTCAACTTTCATCATTGGCTCAAGAATTACTGGGCTACATTTAGAAACCGCAGCTTTAAGTGCCATAGATGCAGCGATTTTGAACGCCATCTCAGAGGAGTCAACATCATGGTAAGATCCGTCAACTAATGCAGCTTTAATGTCTACTAGTGGATATCCAGCAAGTACACCATTTTTAAGTGCATCTTCAAGACCTGCTCCTACAGCTGGGATGTATTCACGTGGAACAACACCACCGACGATCTTGTTTTCGAATTCGAATCCTTTACCTTCTTCGTTAGGTTCAAACTCAATCCAAACGTGACCGAATTGTCCACGACCACCAGATTGACGAGCGAACTTACCTTCAACTTTCGCAGCAGCGCGGAAAGTTTCACGGTATGCTACCTGAGGAGCACCAACGTTTGCTTCAACTTTGAATTCACGGCGCATACGGTCAACGATGATATCAAGGTGAAGTTCACCCATACCAGCGATGATTGTTTGGCCAGTTTCTTGGTCAGTGTGAGCACGGAATGTTGGATCTTCTTCAGAAAGCTTAGCTAATGCTGTACCCATTTTATCTTGGTCAGCTTTAGATTTTGGTTCGATAGCTACAGAGATAACTGGCTCTGGGAATTCCATAGACTCAAGGATAACAAGGCTCTTCTCGTCACAAAGAGTATCACCAGTAGTAGTATCTTTTAAACCTACAGCAGCAGCGATGTCACCAGCGTAAACTGTTGAGATCTCTTCACGGCTGTTAGCGTGCATTTGTAGGATACGACCTACACGCTCACGCTTACCTTTAGTTGAGTTTTTCACGTATGATCCAGAGTTTAACACACCAGAGTACACACGGAAGAACGTTAACTTACCAACATAAGGGTCAGTCATGATTTTGAATGCTAGAGCTGCGAATGGTTCTTCATCGCTAGACTTACGTTCTACTTCTTCATCTGTATCCGGAAGAATACCTTTAATAGCAGGTACATCTAATGGAGATGGTAAGTAGTCAATAACTGCGTCTAACAGAATTTGAACACCTTTGTTTTTGAATGCAGAACCACAGATTACTGGGAAGAATTCTACAGAAGTTGTAGCCTTACGGATACCAGCTTTAAGCTCTTCTACAGTGATTTCTTCACCTTCTAGGTACTTCATCATCATTTCTTCATCAAGCTCAGCTACCGCTTCAATAAGTCTTCCGCGGTATTCTTCAGCTAATTCTTTGTGCTCTTCAGGAATTTCAACACGTTGAATGTCTGTTCCTAAATCGTTACCGTACATGTAAGCACACTCTTCAACAAGGTCAATGATACCATTGAACTCATCTTCAGCACCGATTGGTAACTGAATTGGATGTGCGTTTGCTTGTAAACGATCATGGATTGTTCCTACAGAGTATAAGAAATCAGCACCGATTTTATCCATTTTGTTAACGAATACGATACGAGGTACGCCGTAAGTAGTAGCCTGACGCCAAACAGTTTCTGTTTGTGGTTCTACACCAGATTGTGCATCAAGTACTGCTACTGCGCCATCAAGTACGCGTAAAGAACGTTCTACTTCTACTGTGAAGTCTACGTGTCCTGGAGTGTCAATGATGTTTACACGGTGACCTTTCCATTGAGCTGTAGTTGCAGCAGAAGTAATTGTGATACCACGCTCTTGCTCTTGCTCCATCCAGTCCATCTGAGATGCACCTTCGTGAGTTTCACCGATTTTATGAATACGACCTGTGTAGTACAGGATACGTTCAGTTGCTGTTGTTTTACCAGCATCGATGTGAGCCATGATACCAATATTACGAGTGTTTTCTAAAGAGAACTCTCTTCCCATTTGGTGTCTTGCTCCTTCCATATATGGATTGGATTTTTTATTTTAAGTAGCAAAAAAAGCCACTTTATTTTGTTACACATGTCAGTATGTCCAGTGCTCTCATTATGTAAAACGAGCGCCATTGAAAGGGAGAGGCATTCTCCCTCTCCACACTTCCATAAGCGACAAATAAAGCGGTCTATGCTTACATTTATTTTACGTTGAATCCTACCAACGGTAATGAGCAAATGCTTTGTTAGCTTCTGCCATTTTATGAGTGTCTTCACGTTTCTTAACAGATGCACCAGCGTTGTTAGCTGCATCTAAGATTTCGTTAGCAAGACGCTCTTCCATAGTTTTTTCACCACGAAGACGAGCGTAGTTTACTAACCAACGAAGACCTAAAGTTGTACGGCGTTCTGGACGAACCTCAACTGGAACTTGGTAGTTAGCACCACCAACACGACGAGCGCGTACTTCAAGAACAGGCATAATGTTCTTAAGAGCTTGCTCGAATACTTCCATTGGCTCTTTACCAGTACGTTCACTAACGATATCGAACGCATTATAAAGAATTGTTTGAGATTTACCTTTTTTACCGTCAACCATCATTTTGTTGATTAGGCGTGTTACTAGTTTAGAATTGTACATTGGATCTGGTAACACATCACGTTTCGCAACAGGTCCTTTACGAGGCATATTGAGTTCCTCCTTTCATTGTAAATTTATTATTTTTTAGCAGGTTTTGGTCTCTTAGTACCATATTTAGAACGTCCTTGCATACGTTTGTCAACACCAGCTGTGTCAAGCGCACCACGAACGATGTGGTAACGTACCCCCGGTAAATCCTTTACACGACCACCGCGAATTAATACTACGCTATGCTCTTGTAGGTTATGACCGATACCTGGGATGTAAGCAGTAACCTCGATACCGTTTGTTAAACGTACACGAGCGTATTTACGTAACGCTGAGTTCGGTTTCTTTGGAGTCATTGTACCAACACGAGTACATACACCACGTTTTTGAGGTGCAGAGATATCAGTTGATTTTTTCTTTAAAGAGTTGAAACCTTTGTTTAACGCAGGTGATTTAGATTTCCATACTTTATCAGTACGACCATTTCTCACTAATTGGTTAATAGTAGGCATTTGATTTATCCTCCCTTCGCATGTTTGTATGACCACATATCCAGGTGGTTCATTATTAGTTGAAAACAAAGTTTTTGCAAGGGAGAGCAAATGCTCTCTCCTCACAAAAACAGTTTTAACTTATTATTCCTATTGCTGAAGCTCCCACTTGAATCCCCGAAGCTTTACCAAGCTTACGAACCGATTCAACTTTGGTTATGGGCACGTTATGTTGCAGTGCAGTACGAGCGATAACATGGGTTAAACGCATGTCAGCATCTTCTGCAATAACAACTTCTTTAACTGTACCATTTTTAATTGCTTCCAATGTTCGTTTATGACCAACGATTACATTTTCCGCATTTGATACTTTTTGATAAGACATATACATATCCTCCAAAGCATCGTTCAGGAGCAACCTTGCTTATAGTAACATTTTGACTCATACAATGTCAACTAGGATTATCTGTTTTTATACAAAATTTACGACGGAAAATTTTACTGTTCCACGTAAACTTCATCGTTTTCTACATTCATGTCTTCTTGTGTTGTTTTAACAAGATCCACTTTACGATAACGATTCATACCAGTTCCAGCTGGAACAAGTTTACCGATGATAACATTCTCTTTCAATCCTAGAAGTTCATCGCGTTTGCCTTTAATTGCTGCATCTGTTAGAACGCGAGTTGTTTCTTGGAACGACGCTGCAGATAAGAATGAATCTGTTTCAAGTGATGCTTTTGTAATACCAAGAAGTACTGGTCGTGCTGTAGCTGGCTGTTTACCTTCTAACAACACTTTTGCATTCGCATCAGTAAACTGGTGGATATCCAGTAATGTTCCTGGTAATACATCTGTTTCACCCGCATCGATGACACGGACTTTACGAAGCATTTGGCGAACCATTACCTCTACGTGCTTGTCACCAATTTCTACCCCTTGCATACGGTATACTTTTTGAACTTCACGTAATAAGTATTCTTGAACTGCCGTAATGTCCGTTACTTTTAGTAATTCTTTCGGATCAATAGAACCTTCTGTTAACTCTTTTCCGTGAGCAATCGGCTGTCCTGGAGCTACTTTCAGACGAGCACCGTAAGGAATAGCATACGTACGAGCTTCAACTTCACCCTGTACAACTACTTCTTGGCGATCTTTAACATCGTTGATCGCTGCGATAACACCGTCGATTTCACTGATAACTGCCTGACCTTTCGGATTACGAGCTTCGAAGATCTCTTGGATACGAGGTAAACCTTGTGTGATATCATCTCCGGCAACCCCACCTGTATGGAACGTACGCATTGTTAACTGTGTACCTGGCTCACCGATAGATTGAGCTGCGATAATACCTACCGCCTCTCCTACTTCTACGTCTGTACCAGTTGCTAAGTTACGACCGTAACACTTCTTACATACACCGTGGCGAGTATTACACGTAAACGCTGAACGGATGTGTACAGTTTCAACACCCGAATTTTCAACGATATGAGCGATATCTTCAGTAATTAATTGGTTTTCACCAACTAATACTTCACCTGTTTCAGGATGTTTTACAGTTTTTCTTGCAAAACGTCCAACAAGACGATCATATAGTGACTCAATAACTTCATTACCCTCTTTAATCGCACCAATTAATAAACCACGATCTGTTCCACAATCATCTTCACGAACGATTACATCTTGTGCAACGTCTACAAGACGACGTGTTAAGTAACCAGAATCGGCAGTTTTAAGTGCTGTATCGGCAAGACCTTTACGCGCACCATGCGTAGAGATGAAGTACTCAAGTACTGTTAAACCTTCACGGAAACTTGATTTGATCGGAAGCTCAATGATACGACCAGATGGATTGGCCATCAGACCACGCATACCAGCAAGCTGAGTAAAGTTCGATGCGTTACCACGGGCACCGGAATCACTCATCATGAAGATTGGGTTGCGTTTATTCAAGGATTTCATCAGCTTTCCTTGGATAACATCTTTCGCATTACTCCAAATAGAGATAACGCGATCGTAACGTTCTTCTTCCGTGATTAAACCGCGACGGAATTGTTTAATTACATTATCTACTTTTGCTTGTGCTTCATGGAGAATTTCATCTTTTTCGCCTAATACAAGAATGTCTGATACCCCAACTGTAATACCAGCTTTTGTAGAGTATTTAAATCCTAAGTTTTTCATACGGTCAAGCATACGAGATGTTTCCGTAATGTGGAAACGTTTGAACACTTCCGCAATAATATTACCAAGGATTTTCTTACTAAATGGCGCCACTTCTTCGCGACTAGCAATAATTTCTTTAATGTTCGCACCTTTTTCAACGAAATATTTCGCTGGTGTTTCTTTTTCAAGGTTTGAGTTTGTTGGTTCATTAATATAAGGGAACGACTCTGGTAAGATTTCGTTAAATATTAATTTACCAACTGTTGTTAATAGAAGCTTACCTTTTTGCTCTTCAGTAAATGTTACGTTATTTACTGAACTTGCAGCAACTGCAACACGTGTGTGCAGATGTACATATCCATTTTGGTATGCAAGTATTGCTTCGTTTGCATCTTTGAAGACCATACCTTCACCGATTGCACCCTCACGCTCAAGTGTTAAGTAGTAGTTACCTAATACCATATCCTGAGATGGAGTAACAACTGGTTTTCCGTCTTTTGGATTCAAGATGTTTTGTGCCGCTAACATAAGAAGACGAGCTTCCGCTTGTGCTTCTGATGATAACGGAACGTGAACCGCCATTTGGTCACCGTCAAAGTCCGCGTTGTATGCAGTACATACAAGTGGGTGAAGACGGATTGCGCGACCTTCTACTAGTGTAGGTTCAAACGCCTGGATACCAAGACGGTGAAGTGTTGGTGCGCGGTTTAGAAGTACTGGATGCTCTTTGATCACAGATTCTAAAACGTCCCAAACTTCAGGTTGTACACGCTCGATTTTACGTTTAGCACTCTTAATGTTGTGTGCTAATCCTTTTTCCACTAAATCTTTCATAACGAAAGGTTTGAACAATTCAAGTGCCATCTCTTTCGGTAATCCACATTGATACATTTTTAAGTTCGGTCCTACAACGATAACGGAACGACCAGAGTAATCAACACGTTTACCTAATAAGTTTTGACGGAAACGTCCTTGTTTACCTTTTAGCATGTGAGATAGCGATTTTAATGGACGGTTACCCGGACCAGTAACTGGACGGCCACGACGACCATTATCGATTAATGCGTCTACAGCTTCTTGTAACATACGTTTTTCGTTTTGAACGATGATGCTTGGTGCACCTAAGTCCAATAGACGTTTTAAACGGTTGTTACGGTTAATTACACGGCGGTATAAATCATTTAAGTCAGAAGTTGCAAAACGTCCACCATCTAACTGTACCATTGGGCGTAGTTCTGGTGGGATAACTGGCAGAACATCTAAGATCATCCAAGAAGGTTCATTGCCAGAGTTACGGAATGCTTCTAATACTTCTAGACGTTTAATAGCACGAGTACGACGTTGTCCTTGTGCTGTTTTTAATTCTTCTTTTAAGAAGTCTACTTCTTTATCCAAATCGATGTCTTGTAATAGCTTCTTAATCGCTTCTGCACCCATAGCAGCTTGGAATGTGCTGCCATATCGATCACGATATGCACGGTATTCTTTTTCAGAAAGCAATTGCTTCTTATCAAGTGGTGTATCTCCACTTTCTGTTACAACATAAGAAGCGAAATAAATTACTTCTTCAAGCGCGCGAGGGGACATGTCTAAGACAAGTCCCATGCGGCTCGGGATACCTTTGAAATACCAAATATGAGATACAGGAGCAGCCAATTCAATATGACCCATACGTTCACGACGTACTTTCGCACGCGTCACTTCAACGCCACATCGATCACAAACTACACCTTTATAACGTACACGCTTATATTTTCCGCAATGACATTCCCAGTCCTTTTGTGGTCCGAAAATACGCTCACAGAACAAGCCGTCTTTTTCTGGCTTTAACGTACGATAGTTAATTGTTTCTGGTTTCTTAACTTCACCGTATGACCAAGAACGAATCTTGTCAGGTGAAGCAAGTCCAATCTTCATATATTCAAAGTTATTTACATCTATCAAGGGGCCTACCTCCCTTTTAGTCTACAGGTTATCCCAATTATTCCTTAGTTGTCTCAACTTCGATATTCAATTTGTCTGCTGATTGATGATCATCATCATCTTCCGTATCACGCATTTCAATTTCTGTATCGTCACTAGACATCATTTTAACGTCCATACCTAAACTTTGCAGTTCTTTAATCAATACTTTGAATGATTCTGGAACGCCTGGTTCTGGAACATTTTCACCTTTAACAATTGCTTCATATGTCTTAACGCGGCCGACAACATCATCAGACTTCACTGTTAAGATTTCTTGAAGAGTATA
The DNA here is from genome assembly GCF_002584535.1 of Bacillus cereus. Taxonomy (GTDB): domain Bacteria; phylum Bacillota; class Bacilli; order Bacillales; family Bacillaceae_G; genus Bacillus_A; species Bacillus_A arachidis. The sequence continues at coordinate 24,404 of NZ_NUOT01000040.1, read as the reverse complement.
AGCAGCACCGTAAGCTTCAAGTGCCCAAACCTCCATCTCACCGAAACGCTGTCCACCGAACTGAGCTTTACCTCCAAGAGGTTGCTGCGTTACAAGTGAGTATGGTCCAGTAGAACGAGCATGAAGTTTATCGTCAACCATGTGCGCAAGTTTAATCATATACATGACACCAACAGATACGCGGTTGTCGAATGGTTCACCAGTACGTCCGTCATACAGGATTGTTTTCGCGTCATTTGCCATACCAGCTTCTTCGATTGTACCCCATACATCTTCCTCACGAGCACCATCGAATACTGGTGTTGCAACGTGGATACCAAGGTATCTTGCTGCCATACCAAGATGAAGCTCTAATACCTGACCGATATTCATACGAGATGGTACCCCTAATGGGTTCAACATGATATCGATTGGTGTACCGTCTGGTAAATATGGCATATCTTCTTCCGGTAAAATACGGGAGATAACACCTTTGTTACCGTGACGGCCGGCCATCTTGTCACCTTCAGAAATCTTACGTTTTTGAACGATATATGCACGTACAAGTTGGTTTACACCTGGTGGCAATTCATCGCCATCTTCACGGTTAAATACTTTTACGTCTAAGATAATACCGCCACCACCGTGTGGTACACGAAGTGATGTATCACGTACTTCACGTGCTTTCTCACCGAAGATTGCATGTAATAAGCGTTCCTCTGCTGTTAATTCTGTTACACCTTTTGGTGTTACTTTACCAACAAGTAGATCTCCGTCTTTTACTTCAGCACCGATGCGAATAATACCACGTTCGTCAAGGTTGCGAAGCGCATCTTCCCCAACGTTCGGGATATCACGTGTAATTTCTTCTGGTCCAAGCTTCGTATCACGAGCTTCTGATTCATATTCTTCAATATGGATCGAAGTGTACACATCGTCTTTTACAAGGCGCTCACTCATAATGATCGCATCCTCGTAGTTATAACCGTCCCATGTCATGAAGCCAACAAGCACGTTACGTCCAAGTGCTAGTTCACCTTTTTCCATAGAAGGACCATCCGCAAGGATTTCACCTTTTACAACTTGATCGCCAACACTTACGATTGGACGTTGGTTATAGCAAGTTCCTTGGTTAGAACGAATGAATTTCAACATTTTGTAGCGATCTAAGTCGCCTTTTACCTTTTGACCGTCAACTTCTACATAACGGCGTACCCAAACTTCACGTGCTTCTACGCGTTCAACAACACCTGGGTGTTTACAGATTACTGCAGCACCTGAGTCTTTTGCTGATACGTACTCCATACCTGTACCTACAATCGGAGATTCCGGATTCATTAACGGAACCGCCTGACGTTGCATGTTCGCACCCATAAGTGCACGGTTGGAGTCATCGTTTTCTAAGAACGGAATACAAGCTGTCGCTGCCGACACTACTTGTTTTGGAGATACATCCATGTAGTCGATGCGTTCTCTATTTGTGACAATGTTTTCACCACGGAAACGAGCTACGATATCTTCATCAAGGAATTCCCCTTCTTCAGATAATTTCATATTCGCTTGGGCTACAACATAGTTATCTTCTTCGTCTGCTGTTAAGTAATCAACATGACCCGTTACACGACCAGTTTCCGGATCAACACGACGGTATGGAGTTTCAATGAAACCAAACTCATTTACTTTCGCGAATGAAGATAATGAGTTGATCAAACCGATGTTTGGTCCCTCTGGTGTTTCAATTGGACACATACGACCATAGTGAGAGTAGTGAACGTCACGTACTTCAAAGCCTGCACGCTCACGTGTTAAACCACCAGGTCCTAATGCTGATAGTCTTCGTTTGTGCGTTAACTCTGCTAATGGGTTTGTTTGGTCCATGAACTGAGATAACTGAGAACTTCCGAAGAACTCTTTAATAGATGCAATAACTGGACGAATGTTAATTAACGCCTGCGGTGTAATTGCATTTGTATCTTGAATCGACATTCTCTCACGAACAACACGTTCCATACGAGAAAGACCGATACGGAATTGGTTTTGTAATAACTCCCCTACAGAACGCAGACGACGATTTCCTAAATGGTCAATATCATCTGTATCTCCTACTTTGTATAGTAGGTTAAAGAAGTAGCTAATAGAAGCAAGGATATCACCTGGTGTGATATGTTTTACGTCACGAGTGATATTTGCATTTCCAATTACGTTGATAGAACGTTCGCCATCTGACTCTGGAGCATAAATCTTAATAGATTGCAGCTCAACATCGCCTTCTACCACTCCACCCATTGGTTTCGCTGTTTTGAATCCAATGTTTTTCTCTAAGTAAGGTAAAATGCGATCTAATGTACGACGATCTAAGATTGTTCCTTCAGCCGCTAAAATTTCACCAGTTTCTGGATCCACTAATGTTTCAGCTAAACGTTGGTTAAACAATCTATTTTTAATGTGTAACTTTTTGTTGATCTTGTAGCGGCCTACATTTGCTAAATCGTAGCGCTTTGGATCAAAGAAGCGAGAAACAAGCAAGCTTTTCGCATTTTCTACTGTCGGTGGTTCACCTGGACGTAGACGCTCATAAATTTCAAGCAATGCTTTTTCTGTGCTATCTGTGTTGTCTTTTTCTAGCGTATTGCTTAAGTATTCGTTATCACCTAAAAGCTCGGTGATTTCTTGATCAGAGCCAAACCCTAATGCGCGTAACAAAACAGTTACAGGAAGTTTACGCGTACGGTCAATACGTACATATACAACATCCTTAGCATCTGTTTCATACTCTAACCAAGCTCCGCGGTTTGGAATTACAGTAGCAGTAAAACCACGTTTTCCGTTTTTATCCACTTTGCCACTATAGTATACGCTTGGAGAGCGAACTAACTGGGAAACGATAACACGTTCTGCACCGTTAATTACGAATGTTCCTGTCTCTGTCATGAGTGGGAAATCTCCCATGAACACATCCTGTTCTTTTACTTCACCAGTTTCCTTATTGATTAGACGAACTTTCACACGAAGTGGTGCTGCATACGTCACATCACGCTCTTTACACTCTTCTACAGAGTATTTAGGTTCACCTAAGCTGTAGTCGATAAATTCAAGCGATAGATTTCCCGTAAAGTCTTCAATCGGAGAAATGTCTTGGAACATTTCTCGCAAACCCTCATCAAGAAACCACTGATAAGAAGAGGTTTGAATTTCGATAAGATTTGGTAACTCTAATACTTCACTAATACGGGCATAACTTCTTCGTTGGCGGTGGCGTCCGTATTGAACTAGTTGACCTGTCAACTGCTTCACCCCTCAAATCATGAGTATTATAAATGCACAAAAAAATTTGTGCAAAATCACAAATAAATACAGCTAACGCCATTAGCGTAGCTTTTTCTCTCAAAGATAGATACGTTGAGTCTTTCTACCTGCTCAAAAAAGAAAAATGGCTTCTATAAGAAAACCATCATTCTGTTTCATAATCTGCTGATTTTACTATCTTTTCCAAGAGAAACAAAAATATACATTTTTCTCAACGCAGAAAATCATATATTGGCATTGTATAATGTTAACATAGCCAAAAATAACCGTCAACGTTTTTTTGATTTTATGATATAATATCCTTTTTTCTTTTCTACAACCTCAACTTCAGAAAATGATTCTTCTAGTTTTTTTAGCGCAGATGGTGCTCCTTGTTTCTTTTGAATAACAATCCAAAGCTCCCCACCTGGTACTAGATGATCCACAGCTTTTTCTAAAATTTCATGCACGATATGCTTACCAGCACGAATCGGAGGATTAGATAGAATAGCAGCATACTGTCCGTTCACATTTTCATAGACGCTACTTTGGAAAATATGAACATTTTCAATTTTGTTATTAGCGGCGTTTTCTTCCGCAAGCCCAAGCGCCCTTTCATTCACATCCACCATATGAACGTTACGACCTTGCCACTCTTTCGCTAATGATAAACCGATTGGACCGTATCCACACCCAACATCCAACACATCACCTTGAACATCTGGCATTTGAAACGCTTCAATTAAAAGACGAGAACCAAAGTCTACCTCGTTTTTCGAAAACACCCCATGGTCAGATAAAAAAACAAATCGAGATCCTCGCAATGTATATTCCCATCGTTTACGATCACTTTTGCTCGAAGGGTCGTTAGAAAAATAATGGTCTGCCATATGGCCACCTCTTTTCTTTACAGTTAAAAAAAAAGCCCGCATAAGAGCGAGCTTTTTTTAAGCTTCAAAAGTTAATTACTTAACTTCTACAGCAGCGCCAACTTCTTCAAGTTTAGCTTTCATTTCTTCAGCTTCTTCTTTAGAAGCGCCTTCTTTGATTGCTTTTGGAGTGTTGTCAACTAATTCTTTAGCTTCTTTTAAGCCAAGACCAGTGATTTCACGAACAACTTTGATAACTTTGATTTTTTGAGCTCCAGCACTTTCAAGTACTACGTCAAATTCAGTTTTCTCAGCAGCAGCTTCACCAGCGCCACCAACAACAGCTACAGGAGCAGCAGCAGTTACGCCGAATTCTTCCTCGATAGCTTTTACTAAGTCGTTAAGTTCTAATACAGTCATAGATTTAACTGCTTCAATGATTTGTTCTTTAGTCATTGTAAATATCCTCCCTTAAATAGGTTTGTATTGTTTTATCGATAACACGTAATTATCTTTTAAAAAATTAAGCGCCTTGCTCTTCCTTTTGATCTGCAACTGCTTTAGTAGCAAGTGCAAGGTTACGGATTGGAGCTTGAAGAACGCTAAGAAGCATAGAAAGTAAGCCTTCACGTGATGGAAGAGTAGCGATAGCTTTAACCTCATCAAGTGATACAAGTTTACCTTCGATTACACCCGCTTTAATTTCTAAAGCTTCATGATCTTTAGCGAAGTCGTTTAATACTTTTGCAGGAGCAACTACATCCTCGTTACTGAACGCGATTGCGTTTGGTCCTGTTAAGAATTCGTTTAACTCAGCCATTTCAACAGATTCTGCAGCACGACGAGTTAAAGAGTTTTTGTAAACTTTGAACTCAACGCCAGCTTCACGTAAGTTTTTACGTAATTCAGTTGCTTCAGCTACTGTTAAACCACGGTAGTCAACAACGATTGTAGATTTACTTTCGCGAAGTTTATCAGCGATTTCAGTTACAACTTGTTGTTTAGTTTCGATTGCTTTGCTCATGTTATTACACCTCCTGTAGATTATATAGAAGATGTACCGAAAGTGCACTAAAAACCTCCATGCCCAGTTGTAGACATGGAGGCATATAGTCACAGAAAAAAATTCCGTTTCGTATATTAACACCTAGGTAGGAAATTAAGCCAAATTGGCACCTACTGTCTACGGTACACTATTTAAATTCACAACATAAATGATTATATTAAAACTTCTTTATGAAGTCAACTTCCAATTTTTACGCGATTGTAGAAACGTCTACACGTACGCCAGGTCCCATTGTAGAAGCAACAGTTGCATTCTTCATGTAAGTACCTTTTGCAGCAGCTGGTTTAGCTTTTACTAGCGTATCAGCAATTGTTTTGAAGTTTTCTACTAATTTAGCATCTTCGAAAGATACTTTACCGATTGGAACGTGGATGTTACCAGCTTTATCAACGCGGTATTCAACTTTACCAGCTTTGATTTCGTTAACAGCTTTAGTTACATCGAAAGTAACTGTTCCAGTTTTAGGGTTTGGCATTAAACCTTTAGGTCCTAATACGCGACCAAGTTTACCAACTTCACCCATCATGTCAGGAGTTGCTACTACTACATCGAAATCGAACCAACCTTGTTGGATTTTACCGATGTAATCAGTATCGCCTACGAAGTCAGCGCCAGCAGCTTCAGCTTCTTTTGCTTTTTCGCCTTTAGCGAATACTAATACACGTTGTACTTTACCAGTACCGTGTGGAAGAACAACTGCGCCACGGATTTGTTGGTCAGCTTTCTTAGGGTCAACACCTAAACGGAATGCAGCTTCTACAGTTGCATCAAATTTAGCTGTGTTTGTTTTCTTTACTAATTCTACTGCTTCTGTTGCAGAGTAAGCAGTTGCACGATCAACAAGCTTTGCAGCTTCTACGTACTTTTTACCTCTTTTAGCCATGTTTATTTCCTCCTTGAATGTGGTTTTAGCGGAATAACCTCCCACGTTTACGCCTTCGTTTCGGGAATCCCCTGAGGATGTGCGCCCATCCATTTATTTAAAAACGATACTCATTTACGATAATAAAGGTTGCGAATTGGAATTCCAGACCCGCAACCTTTTTTACAAAAAAACAAATCGAATTAGTCTTCGATAACGATACCCATACTGCGTGCAGTACCTTCAACCATACGCATTGCAGCTTCTACGCTAGCAGCGTTTAAGTCAGGCATTTTAGTTTCAGCGATTTCGCGTACTTTATCACGCTTAACAGTTGCCACTTTATTACGGTTTGGTTCACCAGAACCAGACTCAATACCAGCTACTTTCTTAAGAAGAACAGCAGCAGGAGGAGTTTTAGTAATGAAAGTGAATGAACGGTCTTCGAATACCGTAATTTCAACAGGAATGATAAGACCAGCTTGATCTGCTGTACGAGCGTTGAACTCTTTACAGAAGCCCATGATGTTAACACCCGCTTGTCCTAATGCTGGACCAACTGGTGGAGCTGGGTTAGCTTTACCTGCAGGAATTTGAAGTTTTACCATTTTAATTACCTTTTTAGCCACGAGACACACCTCCTTAAGTCCGTGATGTGGTCAATTGGGCAGTGATTTGCCCTCCCACTTCTATTTTATCTGTAACGATAAAATCTTTTCAAAAAACGTCTCCGTTGCCGAAGACGTACTGACTTAAAAGATATTATCACTTTTTACAGTTCATTTCAAGTTTCATTTTATAATTTTTCAATTTGATGGAAATCGAGCTCGACCGGTGTTTCACGACCAAACATATCTACAAGCACTCTCACTTTTTGTTTTTCCATATCAATCTCTTCGATTGCACCTGTATAATTCGCGAATGGTCCTTCATTAACCCGTACTGTTTCATGAAGTTCAAAGTCGAAATCAACCACTTCATTGTCCATTCCCATATGCTTCATAATGGTAACAACTTCCTCTTCTAACAAAGGAGATGGTTTTGAACCTGATCCAGAAGATCCAACAAAACCTGTTACACCTGGCGTATTACGAACAACATACCAAGAATCATCAGTCATAATTAGTTCAACTAATACATAACCCGGGAATACTTTTCGTTTTGTTAATTTTTCTTTTCCGTTTTTCATTTCTACTTCTACTTCTTCCGGAACAACAACACGGAAAATTTTATCCTGCATTCCCATTGATTCTACACGTTTTTCTAGGTTTGCTTTTACTTTATTTTCATATCCAGAATAAGTATGGACAACATACCAACTTTTTTCCATTCATTTAGGACGAGCGTCCTTCCCTCCCTGACGTACATTTTTTTGCGCAAATGAAAAAACCCGTTCATCGGGCTTTTACACAGTTCGTATAAATAACATTATATCATGGATAAGTGCTTCTTATTCAAGAATTAACCGAATTAAAGAAGAAATACCCATGTCAACTACTGCGAAGAAAACTGCAAAAAAGACAACTGTCGCAATAACAGTAGCTGTTGAACGGAGTAATTCATCTTTCTTAGGCCAACTTACTTTTTTCATTTCGCGACCTACATCGCCGAAAAAGTTCGTCAAACGCATTTACGGGACCTCCAGTTTATTATTTCGATTATTTATTTTGTTTCCTTATGAACTGTATGCATATTGCATGTTTTACAAAATTTCTTTATCTCAAGCCGCTCTACTGAGCTCGTATCTTTCATTGTAGAGTAGTTTCGGTTCTTACACTCTTCACATGAGAGTACAACTTTTTTCCTCATTTGTTACACCAACCTTGTAACATTATGTCCCTAAAAATGTATCATACAATAAAAGACAATGTCAATGACATGCCGCTTACTACCTCACAAAAAGAAAGCAGGAGAATGATTTTACTCCTGCAACATACACTACGAATTTAGAGTTGTATTTTCTCTCATCTCCATATATCGTTCAAGTTTTCTTTTCACGCGCTGTAGAGCATTATCAATAGACTTTACATGCCTATTTAACTGCTCTGAAATTTCCTGATAAGAACGACCATCTAAGTATAAAGAAAGAACTTTTCTTTCTAAATCGCTTAATAATTCAGATATTTTCAGTTCTATGTCGGTATATTCTTCCTGACTAATAATCATCTCTTCAGGATCAGTCACCTTTGCTTCTGAAATAACATCTAATAGCGTACGATCAGATTCCTCATCGTAAATCGGTTTATCCAAAGAAACATACGAATTTAAAGGAATATGCTTTTGTCTCGTTGCTGTCTTAATAGCAGTAATAATTTGACGAGTAATACATAATTCAGCAAATGCTTTAAAAGAAGATAGCTTGTCCTCTTTGTAATCACGAATAGCTTTAAATAAACCGATCATACCTTCTTGAACAATATCTTCCCGATCGGCACCTACTAAAAAATAAGATCTTGATTTTGCACGAACAAAGTTCTTGTACTTGTGAATTAAATACTCAAGAGCATCAATATTACCTTTTCGAACTAACTCAACTATTGCCTCATCCTCTAAATCGCGAAACGTAACGTTGTTGGTACTTACGAAGCCTGTTTCCACTCTGATCCCTCCGACCGCTATTTATTTAGAAATATTATACAGTAAGCGTTTGAAGAGCGTCAATGCTTCAACGCTCTCCTCGCCTTAATTTTTCTAACTTTTCTGTAATATCCTTACTAAATATCGTTCGCATAGCTGGTTGTTTCTCTTTTACCTTTTGCGTTTGATGGCGCACTTGTTGTTCCATCATCTTTACTTCTAACTCCAGCTCACGCGCTGATTTCCGCAGTGCACCTTGTCCAAAAATAACCCACTGCTCTGTATAATCAGAAGTCGCAACATAAATTTGTGTATTAATATTGCGAAGTTCAATCGCAAGCTGTTCGATTTTTTCATCCGCGGTTTGATTTTTTCTTGTGAAAATGACTTCAACACGTGATTGCTTCATCTTCTTCTCAATACCTTGAACCGTATAAGCATCAAATACGATCATCACTCTTGTTCCTGTATACCCCTGATAGTCTGCCATCTTATCGATAAGCGCGTCTCTTGATGCTTGCAAATCTACATCCCGTAATTGTTTTAAATCTCCCCAAGCCCCAATAATGTTGTATCCATCGACGATTAAAATCTCGTTCATTTTTACTCACCAATTTGGTGACGTTTGCGATATACCTCGTACATTAACAGACTAGCAGCTACTGAAGCATTTAAGGATGTAACTTTACCAACCATCGGCAAGTTGATTAAGAAATCACATTTCTCACCAATAATACGGCTCATCCCTTTTCCTTCACTACCAATTACCAATCCAATCGGCATATTACCATCTAAATTACGATAATCCGTTTTCCCTCTTGCATCTGTACCCGCAATCCAAAGACCGCGCTCTTTTAAATCATCAATTGTTCGAGATAAGTTTGTCACGCGAGCAACAGGAATATATTCAATTGCTCCTGTTGAAGCTTTCGCAACTGATGCTGTAAGCCCAACAGCTCTTCTTTTCGGAATAATAATGCCGTGAGCACCTGTTGCATCTGCCGTACGCATAATAGAACCTAAATTATGCGGATCTTCAATTTCATCTAGGATTAAGAAGAACGGATCTTCATTACGCTTAGCAGCTGCTTCAAATAAATCCTCTAATTCTGCATATTGATATGCCGCTACTTGTGCAATTACTCCCTGATGATTCCCTTCAACAAGTTGGTCTAACTTTTTCTTTGGTGCATGTTGCAAAATAATTTTATTTTCTTTCGCTAATGCTAATACAATTTGCACTTGTCCTTTAGCTGCACCTTCTGCAATCCAAATCTTATTAATATCTCTTCCTGATCGTAACGCTTCAATTACAGGGTTACGTCCGATAATATATTCACTACTCATATTGATGCGCCCCCTTCCTTCGCTTCTAAAACATCAATTGCTTTATATACAAGTTCTTCTAATCTTTCGCTATTGTTCAATAAGTAATGGTATCCAAGCAATGCCTCAAAAGCAGTGCTATAGCGATATGTTTGCACATCTGTATTTTTAGGAACAGAACCCGAATTTGCATTACGTCCTCTTCTTAAGACCGCTTCTTCTTCATCTGTCAAAAATGCTGTTTCTAGTAAATGATAAACAACTTTCGCTTGTGCTTTCGCCGAAACAAAGCTTGTCCCTAAACGATGTAATTGGTTAGGACGAACCGTTCCTTTTTGAAGGAGGTGATAGCGGATATATTGTTCATATACCGCATCACCCATATATGCTAACGCTAAGCTGTTTAATTGCTTTGCATCAATCATGTTTATCCTCTTTTCCATCTTGTACCTTGAGCGGTATCTTCTAAAATAATATTACGCTCTTTTAAATCATCACGAATTTGATCAGACAGTGCAAAATCGCGGTTTTGACGAGCCTCAATACGTTTTTGAATTAATGCTTCAATCTCTTCATCAAGCAATTCTTCTTTTGTTAACTCTAATCCTAAAATACCAAATAACGTTTCGAACTGTTTTACATACGCCTCAATTACAGCTTTTGATGTATGTTCTTCCAATAGATATTGATTTGCATGATTTGCTAAATTATACAATTCAGTTATTGCATTTGCTGTATTAAAATCATCGTTCATTGCTTCTTCAAACGTTAACTGGAATTTCTCTATTTCAACTAACCATTTTTCATTATGGTCTGTTAAATCTGTGCTACTTTCCATACGGTGCTTTAAGTTACCATATGCTGTTTTAATTCGCTCTAATCCATTATTTGTACTGTGTAATAACTCTTCACTAAAGTTGATTGGATGACGATAATGTACAGATAGCATAAAGAAACGAATTAACTGCGGGTCGTATTGCTTAATAATGTCATGAACTAAAATGAAGTTCCCTAATGATTTAGACATTTTTTCATTGTTAATATTAATATATCCATTATGCATCCAGTAACGTGCAAATGTTTTTCCCGTCAACGCTTCTGATTGTGCAATCTCATTTTCATGGTGTGGGAACGCTAAATCTTGACCACCAGCATGAATATCGATTGTATCACCTAAATATTTTCTTGCCATCGCAGAGCATTCAATGTGCCATCCCGGACGACCTTTCCCCCAAGGGCTCTCCCAGAAGATTTCTCCTTCTTTCGCAGCTTTCCATAATGCAAAGTCAAGTGGATCTTGTTTCTTTTCTCCAACTTCAATACGTGCACCATGACGTAAATCTGCAATTGGTTGATGAGACAATTTGCCGTAACCTTCAAATTCTTTCGTTTTGTAATAAACATCGCCTTCAGATTCATATGCATATCCTTTTTTCACAAGTTCCTCAATAAATTCAATAATGATATCCATATTTTCTGTTACACGAGGATGAACCGTAGCATGTTTGCAACCTAATGCAGTTACATCTTCAAAGTACGCTTCAACAAAGCGATCTGCAATTGTTGGAACGTCCTCTCCTAGTTCATTTGCTGCTTTAATTAATTTATCATCTACATCTGTAAAGTTAGAAACATATTGTACATCATACCCTTTGTACTCTAAGTAGCGGCGCACTGTATCAAATACCATAGGTGGTCTTGCATTTCCAATATGAATATAGTTGTATACTGTCGGTCCGCATACATACATCTTCACTTTATTTTCTTCTAAAGGAACAAACTCTTCTTTCTCACGCGTTAACGTATTATAAATGTGAATAGTCATTTTCATCCTTCCTTTCCACTTTCACTTCAAGTTGCTTTTTTAATTTCTCGAGTTCAGCTTCCATTACTTTCAATTTATCGAAAATCGGATCCGGAAGATCTGAATGATTTAATTCCTGGCCTATCTTTACTCCATTCTGAATTACGACACGACCAGGTATACCTACAACTGTCGAATGTGCAGGAACTTCTTTCAATACAACAGACCCTGCACCAATTTTAGAATTCTCTCCAACTGTAATAGATCCGAGTACTTTTGCACCAGTTGCAATCAGTACATTATCTTGAATTGTTGGATGCCTTTTTCCTTTTTCTTTCCCTGTACCCCCTAATGTAACTCCTTGATAAATTGTTACATTGTCTCCAATTTCACATGTCTCCCCAATTACAACTCCCATACCGTGATCAATGAAAAAGCGGCGACCAATTGTGGCTCCTGGATGAATCTCAATCCCAGTAAAAAAACGACTAACTTGTGAAATCCAACGTGCAAGGAAGAAAAAATTCCGCTTATAAAAAGCATGTGCAATTCGGTGTGCCCAAACTGCATGTAATCCAGAGTAAGTTAAAATGACTTCGAAATAACTTCGTGCCGCTGGATCTTGTTCAAAAACGACTTCAATATCTTCTCGAAGCCTCTTAAACATCGATGTCCCCTCCCCTTTATGGGCTACTTTTCCGAGTGAACCGATTTACCACGAATTCCCTTACTTGTTATCTAGTCTTTATCCATCTCTACAAAAACTTATACCATACCTATTTACATGGTATAAAAAAGACGCCTCTGTCAAATTGACAGAGACGCCTTATAAGCGCGGTTCCACTCTGTTTAGGCTAAAATATAACCTCAAACTCATCCATGATAACGGTTTATACCGCTCCTGCTTACTTACGTTTCCCGAAACTATTCGTTGTTCAGCAGAAGACTCGAAGGGGCATTTCAAAAATCCGCTTATAAACCACTTCCAGCCAAAAGGTGGTTCTCTCTGTAAAAAGCCTGATTGTCTACTTCTCCTTCTCGTCGCTTTTCCATATTAGGTTTTAATGTATTCTTATTATATTTCTAAATTCGTCAAATGTTAACCAATTACTTTAAGAATACGGTTTAAAACTTTTTCTTTCCCAAGAAGTGCAATTGCATTTGGAAGTTCTGGACCATGTGTTTGACCAGTAGTCGCAACACGAATTGGCATAAATAAGTTTTTACCTTTATGTCCTGTTTCTTTTTGGACCGCTTTAATAGCCTTCTTAATCGCCGCTGGCTCCATTTCATCTAAAGCTTCTAATTCCGCAGCGAAAGCACGAAGTACTTCAGGCACTTGTTCGCCTTTCAACACTTCTTGTCCTTCTTCCTCATAATCTACATGATCTTTAAAGAACATCTCAGACAGCTCTACAATTTCAGCACCAAAACTCATTTGCTCATGATATAAAGCAATTACATCACGAATCCAAGCTTGCTCTTGCTCACTTAAGTTTTCACTTACGCGACCAGCTTTTACTAAATGAGGTAAACTTAATGCAACAACAGTATCTAAATCTTGCTTTTTCATGTACTGGTTGTTCATCCATTTTAGTTTCTGAGAATCAAATAATGCAGGTGATTTTGATAAACGAGCTGCATCAAACATTTCAATAAATTCATCTTTAGAGAAGATTTCCTCTTCACCAACTGGTGACCAACCTAACAATGCGATAAAGTTAAAGATTGCTTCTGGAAGATATCCCAGCTCTTTATATTGCTCAATAAATTGAATAATAGATTCATCGCGTTTACTTAACTTTTTACGACTTTCATTTACAATTAAAGTCATATGACCGAACTGAGGGACATCCCAACCGAAAGCTTCATAGATCATCATTTGCTTTGGTGTGTTAGAAATATGGTCATCACCACGAAGTACGTGTGTAATCTCCATTAAATGATCGTCTACTGCTACCGCAAAATTATAAGTTGGAATTCCATCTTTTTTCACGATAACGAAATCACCAAAGTCATTTGAGTGGAAAGCAACTTCATCTTTTACGATATCCTTAAATGTGTAGTCGCGGTCAGCTGGTACACGGAAACGAATACTTGGAATACGACCTTCTGCTTCAAATTGTTTAATTTGTTCTTCTGTTAAATCACGGTGATTACCTGCATAACGAGGTGTTTCACCACGAGCAATTTGTCCTTCACGCTCTGCTTCCAATTCTTCTTCTGTCATATAGCATTTATAAGCCAAACCACGCTCTAGTAAATCTTCATATAACTTTTTATAAATATCTAAACGTTCTGTTTGACGATATGGTCCATATTCACCACCAACATCAACACCTTCATCCCAGTCCATACCGAGCCATTTCAAGTATTTTAATTGGCTTTCTTCACCGCCAGCAACATTACGTTTTACATCAGTATCCTCAATACGAATGATAAACTTGCCATCTTGATGACGAGCAAATAAATAATTAAATAATGCCGTACGCGCATTTCCGATATGTAAGTGTCCTGTTGGACTTGGCGCATAGCGCACTCTCACTTGCTTTTCCATAATTGGTACACCTTCCATTCCTAATGTCAACACATTCTATAATTGTACACCAAAAAAATATGATTATCCATCTTACGAATTAAAAACAACTATTTTTTCTGTAATAGTACAACTGCTTGAGAAGCAATCCCTTCTTCTCTTCCTGTGAATCCTAATTTTTCAGTTGTTGTCGCCTTCACATTAACATTGTCTATAGAAGTTTCTAACAATTCACTAATACGCTTCCGCATACTTTCAATATATGGTGCCATTTTTGGCTTCTGAGCGATAATTGTACAATCTAAATTACCTAATTCATACCCTTGCTCACGCACAAACTCCCAAACCTTTTGCAATAACACAGCTGAATCTGCATCTTTAAAAGCAGGATCTGTATCTGGGAAATGTTTCCCAATATCACCTGCAGCAATTGCTCCTAAACATGCATCAGCAATTGTATGTAAAAGTACATCTGCATCTGAGTGACCTAATAATCCTTTTTCATGAGGAATCGTAATTCCACCGATAATTAACGGTCTACCTTCTGCAAATTCGTGTACATCAAAGCCTTGTCCAATTCGAAACATTTTACATCCTCCTCAAACTAAACTACTGAAATTCATGACCATATGTCGATGAATCTATTAAGAAAAGCCCGGTAGCTACCGAGCTTTTCTTAATATTATACCATCACTATCGTTCCTTCTGAACACGCAAGAAACTTTCAGCAATTAATAAATCTTCTGGAGTTGTCACTTTAATATTGTAATAACTCCCCTCTACTACGCCTACTTCTTTTCCTATGCGTTCTACAAGACTTGCATCGTCGGTACCAAGAAAACATCCTTGCTTTGCACTTTGATGCGCTTCTAGTAAAAGTGGAACAGCAAATCCTTGTGGTGTTTGAACTGCTCTAAGCTGAGAACGGTCAACCGTTTCAACAACGCTATCTTGTTCTACTCTCTTTACTGTATCCTTAACAGGCACTGCACAAATGGAAGCACCTTTCTCTTTTGCCTCAGTCAATACATCATGAATCATTTGTTCTGTTACAAACGGACGTGCTCCATCATGAACAAGAACATATTTGACCTCTTCTACATATTGAAGTGCATTATACACACTATCTTGTCTTTCAGCCCCGCCTTGAATAAACTGTACGCGTTTCTGAATCGGATATCTCTGCATTAGCTCTTCAAAATAAGGGCGTTCTTCTTTATTAATTGCCATAATAATATTTTTACATGCCTCATCTTTTTCAAAGGCACGTAATGTATGCACAATAATAGGCACTTCATTAATAAGCAAAAATAATTTATTTTTACCAGCACCCATTCGCTTTCCTTGGCCCGCAGCCGGAATAATTAATGTATACATGCTAATAATCCTCTACTTATAATGCTTTTTCTAATAACTTACGCTTTGCAAAAATCATTCGACCAGCAGATGTTTGTAGTACACTCGTAACGAGTACATCAAGTTGTGAACCAACATATTCTCGTCCATCTTCTACTACAATCATTGTACCATCATCTAAATAAGCAACACCTTGATTTTGTTCTTTTCCATCTTTAACAACATAAACGCTTAGTTCTTCACCTGGAAGTACAACCGGTTTGATTGCATTTGCTAAATCATTAATGTTCAGAACGGTTACTCCTTGTAGTTCAGAAACTTTATTTAAATTAAAATCATTTGTGACAACAGTACCACCAGTTATCTTCGCTAATTTCACAAGTTTGCTATCCACTTCTTGAATGTCTTCGAAATCACCTTCATAAATCTCTACTGGAATTGGCATCTCTTTTTGAATACGATTTAAGATATCTAATCCTCTACGTCCTCGATTACGCTTTAATGCATCAGAAGAATCGGCAATATGTTGTAACTCTTCTAATACAAATTGAGGAATCACAATTGTTCCTTCTAGAAACTTTGTTTGACAAATATCCGCAATACGTCCATCGATAATTACACTTGTATCAAGAATTTTCCAATGAGAAGAAGATTCTTCGACTCCTGTTTCTGCTTCAGCCTCTTCATTCCCACTATTGTTATTTTTCTTCTTACCACCGCGCTGTGGTAATGTAAATAACCCTAACAATTCATTTCTCTTTTTAAATCCTACTTGGAATCCTAAGTAACCAAGTAAAAGTGTAAAGAAGATTTGTAATACAGTGCTAATGACCGGGATTGTAAATTCCCGAATTGGTATCAAAATTAAATATGCAACAATAAGACCCGAAATTAATCCAAGCGTACCAAATAAAACATCTGTTACAGGCGCCTTTACAAGGGCTTCTTCAATATGTTTAATAAGCTGAACAATATAATCTACGAGCCAAAATGTTGTTAAAAATAAAATAATTGCACCAATAATTGCACGAACATATGAACCTTCAAGCAAAGGTACTGCACCAATGTCCAATACATTAATAACTTTCGGGATTAAATAAATCCCGAGCGCCCCTCCAATTACTAAAAAGAAGAGCTGTACGATCCGTCTTAACATCCAACCACCTCCTACTCATTATTAACCATTGTTTTGCTAATCAAAACGCCGAATGCAAAAGCGGACGTGTCTTTTCATAAATTGTTTTATTTACCAATATAACATATCATATACCAAAAATGTGTTAGTGTCGTTATATTATGAAATCAATGTAATATTCTTAATTGTGTCTACTCATATACAAATGCTCTTGTATTCGTTTTAAACCTTCTCGTATTTTTTTCGCCCGAACTTCTCCAATTCCTTCTACATCATCTAACTCATTAATACTCGCACGACAAACACCTTGCAATGTTTTAAATCGATTGATCAAGTTTTCAATAATAAGAGGTGGTACCCTAGAAATTTTACTTGTAATCCTATATCCTCTCGGTGTAACACTTTCCTCTAAACTCATTTGCCCCGGGTAACCAAGTAATTTCACTAAATCACTATCTTCTAAAAGCTGCGCGTTTGCAAGTTCCTGTAATTTTTTTAAAATTTGATAGTGATCCTGCGTCTTTTCTTGATAATAGTCTTTAATTAATAGTGCTGCTTCTGCTTCTAAATCTGCCAATAGCTCCGTAAGCTGCAAACGAATAAGTCTGCCTTCTGTTCCTAATTCATGAATATAACTTAGAATTTCATTCTTAATACGGAGTACCATCTCAACGCTATGTAGGACATGGACTACTTCAGACATTGTAACAACTTCCTCAAATTCTAGAATACCCAAGTTCGTAATACCATCATTCCATACTGCCTTATATTTTTCTAAAGTTTGAATAGCCTGATTTGCCTTTGTTAAAATAACACCTATATCTTTTAATGTATAACGTAAACTTCCCTGATATAGCGTAATTACGTTACGTCTTTGTGAAATAGCAACTACAAGACTTCCTGTTTGCTTCGCTACGCGCTCTGCTGTACGATGGCGCATCCCTGTTTCAATAGAATCAATAGATGACTCGGGAACCAGTTGTGCATTTGCAATCAAAATTTTACTTCCTGTCTCATTTAAAATAAGAGCTCCATCCATTTTTGCTAATTCGTATAAACTAGCGGGAGAGAATGCACAATTAATGTGAAATCCTCCATCAACAATGCTTTTAATCTGATCATTATATCCAAGGACAATTAAACCACCTGTTTGCGCGCGAAGTACATTATCAATACCTTCTCGCAAAGGTGTCCCTGGTGCAACAAGCTGTAAAATATTAATCATACTTTTTTTGACACGTTGCTTGTTTTCTTCCATAGCCTAGCCTCCTAATGTCAAACGAAGCGCCTCTCCTAAATTAGAAACACCAACTACTTCAATCCCATCCGGAATTGTCCAACCCCCTAAATTTTTTCGTGGGATAATGGCACGTTGAAACCCTAGTTTAGCCGCTTCTTGTACTCGTTGTTCAATTCTCGATACCCTTCTTATTTCGCCAGTTAACCCAACTTCTCCTATTACCGCATCGGTTGGTGCAGTTGACTTATCTCGAAAACTCGATGCAATACTTAAAGCGACCGCCAAATCAATTGCTGGTTCATCCAATCTCAACCCTCCAGCAACCTTTAAATACGCATCTTGGTTTTGTAATAATAAACCTACTCTTTTTTCTAGTACCGCCATAATAAGCGATACACGATTATGATCAATCCCTGTAGCCATTCTTCTTGGATTTCCAAAACTAGTAGGAGAAATTAATGCTTGTATTTCTACTAAAACTGGCCTTGTCCCTTCCATGGAAGCAACAACTGTAGAACCAGCAACTCCAACTGGTCTTTCTTCTAGAAAAATTTCTGAAGGATTTAATACTTCTGCAAGACCTAATTCCTTCATTTCAAATATACCCATCTCATTTGTAGAACCAAAACGATTTTTAACCGCCCGCAATATACGATATGTGTGATGACGGTCTCCTTCAAAATAAAGAACCGCATCCACCATATGTTCTAACATACGTGGTCCTGCAATCGCGCCTTCTTTGGTCACATGCCCTACGATAAAAATCGGGATTCCTTTCGTTTTTGCAAGTTTCATCAGTTCTGCTGTACATTCACGTACTTGTGAAACACTTCCTGGCGCTGAAGTTACTTCTGGTAAATAAATAGTTTGAATGGAATCAATGACAACAAAGGAAGGATTCATTTCGTCGATATGTGCTGCAATTCTCTGTAAATCTGTTTCTGAAACAACAAATAAGTTATTTCCATTTACATGTAGACGGTCTGCACGAAGTTTAATTTGTTTTGCTGATTCTTCACCAGATATATACAATACATCATACGCAGAATCTGCTAATTGCGATGATATTTGTAGTAATAAAGTTGATTTCCCAATTCCAGGGTCTCCTCCAATAAGTACGAGAGAACCATCAACAATTCCTCCACCGAGCACACGATTAAATTCTTGAAATTTCGTTTCAATGCGTGCCTCTGACTTTGTTTCTACCTCTGTAAGACGCCTTGGCTTCGTTACTTCCGTTTGAATCGCATTTGCATAGTTGATACGACGGGAGGATACAACTTGTTCCATCTCTTCAACAAGCGTATTCCATTGCCCACATCCAGGACACTTCCCCATATATTTTGGTGACTGATAACCACATTCTTGACATATAAATTTCGTTTTCTTTTTAGCCATCTTGTTTTTTACTTCACTTCACTTTCATATGTAAACATATATCCTTCTTGTACAAGAAAGAGGGCTATTATTTAGCCCTCTTCGTTTGTCTATACTTATTTTACCTTTTCTGCACTACGAATGACAAATGATTCTCCTTCAGCATCGAAGACAACTTTTTGACCTTTCTCAATTG
Organism: Bacillus cereus; assembly: GCF_002584535.1. Taxonomy (GTDB): domain Bacteria; phylum Bacillota; class Bacilli; order Bacillales; family Bacillaceae_G; genus Bacillus_A; species Bacillus_A arachidis. The sequence continues at coordinate 4,796 of NZ_NUOT01000040.1, read as the reverse complement.
CTCCTTTTAGAAGCTCTTCTGATAATCGATCTTCCACATGTTTTTGAATTGCTCGGCGTAGTGGCCGAGCACCATACTCACGATCAAATCCTTGATCAGCAATCGCTTCAATCGCTGCGCTTGTTAACTCTAATTCAATTTCTTGTTCTTTTAAACGGCTCACTAATTGATTCACCATGAGCGTTACAATTTCCTGAATATGTTTTTTCTCAAGCATATGGAACACAATGATTTCATCGATACGGTTTAAGAATTCTGGACGAAATGCTTTTTTCAATTCATCCATTACTTTACCCTTCATATCCGAATAATCACGGCTCTCATCTTGTACGTTAAAACCAAGATGTTTATTACGTTTTAATGCCTCAGCACCAACGTTAGAAGTCATAATAACAATTGTATTACGGAAATCCACTGTGCGTCCTTTAGAATCTGTTAAACGGCCATCTTCTAACACCTGCAGTAAGATGTTAAATACATCTGGATGTGCCTTCTCTACTTCATCTAATAGAACGACGGAATATGGTTTACGACGAACTTTTTCCGTCAATTGACCGCCCTCTTCGTACCCAACATACCCTGGAGGAGATCCAACTAAGCGAGAAGTAGAATGTTTCTCCATGTACTCAGACATATCAATCCGAATCATCGCATCTTCATCACCAAACATGGATTCCGCCAGCGCTCTTGCTAATTCGGTTTTACCTACCCCAGTAGGTCCTAAGAAAATAAATGAACCAATTGGACGTTTTGGATCTTTTAAACCTGCTCGTGCACGGCGCACTGCTTTCGCTACCGCAACAACAGCTTCATCTTGACCAATTACACGGTCATGTAAAATGGATTCTAGATTCAATAATTTGTTTGTTTCTGTTTGTGCAAGTTTAGAAACTGGAATACGCGTCCACGTAGAAACAACATTTGCAATATCCTCTACTGTTACTTCAGAGTTTTCTTTTCCTTGCTGCTCTTTCCAATGACGTTTTGTATCTTCTAACTTTTCACGTAAACGTTGTTCCATATCGCGTAAAGAAGCTGCCTTTTCAAACTCTTGGCTCTGTACAGCCGCATCTTTTTCTTTTCGAATTTCTTCAAGCTTCACTTCAAGTTCTTTTAAATTTGGTGGTGTTGTATAAGAACGTAAGCGTACTTTTGAAGCTGCTTCATCGATTAAGTCAATTGCTTTATCAGGCAAAAAGCGATCTGTAATATAACGATCTGAAAGTTTTACAGATGCATCAATTGCATCATCCGTAATGGAAACACGATGATGCGCTTCGTAACGGTCACGTAATCCTTTTAAAATTTGAATCGATTCTTCTAAGCTCGGTTCATCAACATGAATTGGTTGGAAACGTCTTTCTAGCGCTGCATCTTTTTCAATGTATTTACGATACTCATCTAACGTTGTCGCTCCAATGCATTGCAATTCACCACGTGCTAATGATGGTTTTAAAATATTGGATGCGTCAATCGCACCTTCTGCACCACCTGCACCAATTAATGTATGAAGTTCGTCAATAAACAAGATAATATTACCCGCTTGTCGAATTTCATCCATCACTTTCTTTAAGCGGTCTTCAAATTCACCACGATACTTCGTACCAGCAACAACTGTACCCATATCTAACGTCATAACACGCTTATCACGTAATGTTTCTGGAACTTCATTATTTACAATTTGCTGTGCTAGGCCCTCAGCTATTGCCGTTTTACCTACCCCAGGTTCTCCGATCAATACTGGGTTATTCTTAGTTCTGCGGCTCAGTACTTCAATAACACGTTGAATCTCTTTACTACGGCCAATAACAGGATCTAGGCGCCCTTCACGTGCCACAACCGTTAAATCACGTGCTAGACTATCAAGCGTTGGTGTATTTGCATTTGCTGATGCACCACCTTGATGACCTGATGTAGCTTCATTGCTTCCAAGGAGCTGTAATACTTGCTGTCTTGCTTTATTTAAACTTACGCCTAAGTTATTTAATACTCGCGCCGCAACGCCTTCACCTTCACGAATCAATCCTAATAAAATATGTTCTGTTCCGACATAAGAATGACCAAGTTTACGTGCCTCATCCATTGATAATTCAATTACTTTTTTTGCACGCGGTGTATAATGAACCGTTTGAGACATCTCTGTTCCACGACCAATCAATGCCTCTACCTCTTTTTGTACCTTCTCTGGGCTTAATCCAAGGGCGATTAACGCTTTAGCTGCAATTCCTTCACCTTCGCGTACAAGCCCAAGTAAAATATGTTCTGTTCCAATATTATTATGCCCAATGCGAATTGCCTCTTCTTGAGATAAAGCTAATACTTTCTGTGCTCGTTCTGTAAATCTTCCAAACATCATAGAAATCGCCTCCTACTTGCGCTCAATTTTGTTCAATTCGTAGTCGTTCACGTATTAATGTTGCTCTTCGATAATCCCTTTCTTCTGGACTCAAAGGGCCACCCGCGTATTGCTGTAAAATTCCAGGCTGAGTTAGTACCATCAACTCGGTTAAAATATTTCTTGATATATTTTTTATATAACCAAGATCAATGCCTAGCCGCATATCTGACAGACAAGTAGCCGCCTCTGCCGATTGAATTAATCGACTATTGGCCAGTATACCGTAAGAACGATATACTCGGTCTTCAAGTTCAATACTTGAATTTTTCATAATCAATTCTCGAGCTACTCTTTCTTGTTGTATAAGCTGATGAACGACACTCTCTAAGTCTGCTAGAATATCTTCTTCTGATTTTCCTAATGTCATTTGATTAGAAATTTGAAATATATTACCTAAGGCTTCGCTACCTTCACCGTATATTCCTCTTACGACTAAACCCAATTGTTGAATTGCTTGTATAATACGACTCATTCGTTTCGTCAAAACAAGTGCTGGTAAATGTATCATCACCGAAGCCCGTAACCCCGTTCCAACATTTGTGGGGCAACTTGTCATATAGCCAAGCGCTTCATCAAAAGCATATTCAACTGCTTCTTCAATCCAATTATCCATTTTGTTTGCGCATTGTAGCGCCTCTGATAATTGCAATCCTGAGAGCAAACATTGAATTCGCACATGATCTTCTTCATTAAGCATCACACTTATATGTTCATCTTCTGATAGTAAACAAGCACCAAATTCTGTTCCAGCAAGATTAGGACTGATTAAATGTTTTTCTACTAAAACTCTTCGCTGAAGTGGATTTAGTTCGTTCATCTTTAACAGTTCAAAACTCCCAAAAGATTTCACTTTCCGATTTGCCAGTTTCTTTTGAAATAAATTAGTAATCTGCTTAGCTTCTTCGTTTGTCTGCATAGTAGGGAAATGATAATCTTTTAAATTACGAGCCAAGCGAATGCGACTACTTAAAACAATATCAGAATCAGGGCCATCTCCCTTCATCCATGGACTAATTGCTTCATTCATAATACGATCTAGTGACATAGAATTATTCCCCCTTTCTATGTCCACTAAGTTGATTTATAATACTTCGAATTTGATCACGAATTTGAGCTGCTTCCTCAAATTCTTCTTTCTGTACACATTGCTTTAATTTTAATTTTAGTTCATCTAATTCTTTCTTTAGATGAATATTTCCTCCCATACGCTCTGGAATTTTCCCACAATGTTGTGTATAACCACCATGAAGCCGCTTCAACATGGGCTTTAGTTGTTCCTTAAATGTCTCATAACACGAAGCGCATCCAAAGCGTCCCACTTTTGCAAACTGTTCATATGTCATATTGCAAGTTGAACACCGTAACACCCTTGTATCTAAAAAATTATCCTCTTGGTTTTCAAACATTGATGATTCTCCATGTAGCAATCCAGCTAGTAAGTCATGAAAGGAAAAACTAGGTTGTGGTGATTGAAAGAAAGACGTATAGCCATTTTGTTCTGCACATTGCTCACAAAGATGAACTTCCGTCTTTTGTCCGTTTATTACTTTTGTATAATGTAAAGCTGCTGGTCTTACATTGCAATTTTGACAAGTCATCTTATATCCCCACCTTCACAATAGGAACAATCTACTTCATGATACTTTTTATACGTGACTAGATTATTTTGTTCACTTAATCTCGCCTATAAAAAGCCTCACGATAAAATGATATACCGCTAAAAACATTTTTAACAAAAGCTGTATTTATTTATATTTCAGTGTCCTCAACATTGCGCATAATATTCGAGCCCTAAGTTGATCCCGCGAAGGCAAATCCATTAATAATACGGATCGATCTAATACGCTCAGCATAAGTTTTGCTTCCCGATTTGTCACAATATCTTCTTCTACTAATCGTATGATGATACTTTCCGCATTTCCCTGCGCAATGCTATGCTCAATCATATGAAGCATTTGATCAATAATGTCTACATCGTCATGCAATTTGACTTTGATAATGCGAATGTAACCACCGCCGCCTCGTTTACTTTCAACGACAAACCCTCTTTCTAACGTAAAGCGAGTATTGATTACATAATTAATTTGAGATGGGACACAATCAAATCGGTCCGCAATCTCATTTCTCTTAATCTCAATCACATTATTATTGCTTAAGTCAATAACTTGCTTTAGATATTGCTCAATGATATCAGATATATTTCTCATTTATCCGCCACCTTTATTGACTTTGACTATCTTTGACTTTAATTATATACGTATTAAAGAAATTTGCAACTCTTTTGCTTCTTCACTATCCTAGCCAAAATTTTAGTTCTTTAATCACTGAGTTCACATTTTATATAACAAGATAAATTTCCCAGTTTCATTACATAGTAATACAAAAAAAGCACGAGTCA
>NZ_NUOT01000003.1 GCF_002584535.1 Bacillus cereus | reverse complement strand
TATATGTATCTATTATAGTATAAATATCCTATTATAGATACATATAGATTATAATATATGTATAATCGCATATTTTCTTTTTGAAAAAATATTGTATACTTTAAAAATATATGGAGTTTTTTCGTATATTTTTAGAATAGAAGGATGTGGCGAGATGAAGAAAACAAACAAGTATGTAACAGCTGTCGCGCTTTGTTCAACAATCATGATAGGTGGTTTACAAGTGCCTGCTGTATCATATGCAGCTACAAATACAAAAGTGGTAGCTACGCAACCAGACGCAAAAATACTAGGGGATTTCCGAAAAGAATTAAAAAAACATATTGATAATCGCGAAGAGAATATTACAATTACGTATAAAACAAAAGCTAAGAATGCTAGAGAAGTAATGGATACGCTTTATAAAGAGTATACTAAAATAGTAGATGCAGATGAGTATTTAAAATATAATGTAGCAAGTACACAATATTCAATTCGTGGTATACCAGGGAACTATACTTTTACATTAAAAATTTCATATCGTGAATCAAAAGAACAAACACAATACGTGAAGGCGCAAGCAAAATCAATTGTAAGTTCTATTTTGAAGGCGGGCATGGATGAGCATGAAAAAGTGAAAGCAATTCATGATTATGTTGTGAAACATGTTTCTTATGATACTTCTTACAAGGCTTATACAGCATATGAAGCATTGGCAAACCGCTCTGCTGTGTGTCAAGGATATACATTATTAACATATCAATTACTAAAAGAAGCAGGGATTCAATCCCATATTGTAACAGGAAAAGGGAATGGACAAGCTCATGCTTGGAATCTAGTGAAGATCGAGAATAAGTGGTATCATCTTGATACTACATTCGATGATCCAGTTCCAGATAAAGCAGGTCGTGTGACATATTCTTATTATAATATGTCTGATGAGCAGTTAGGAAAAGACCATGAATGGGATCGTAATAAATACCCAAAAGCATCAACTAATTATTATAATGAATTAACAAATAAGATAAAAACAGGTAGTCCTAAAGCGGTAGTATACCAAAAAATGCTAAAGGATACGAACTTAATTTATCTATCCGCACAATACGGGGCTGAAAATTACAATGAACTTAAAGCGAAATTGCAGAAGCAATTCACTGCAAAGCCTAAAAAGGTAGAAATGCGTTATAAACAGTCGATGGATGGAACAATGCAAGATATAAAAAAAGTATTAAATGAACTTTCTTGGCCAACAGGGGCGAAAGGAGTTTCATACCAAGTTGCACCGTATAGTGCGATGGCAGGTTATTCATTAGCGACAATCACATTCAAATATTAATGAAAAGGGGCATCTGTAACAGGTGCTCTTTTTGTATTTGTGAGTGGTACCTTTCCGTGACGGTTAGAAAGGTATCAGTTATAGTTAGAATAACTACAATGTTAATGTTCATAATACGTTAGATCTATCTTTTTTAGCGTGGGTGGCGATTTTTAAAGGGGTAGCTCTATTGATGAGACATTAATGCTTAAAAAATCTAGAAAAAGAAGCCAATATAAACTGGCTTCTTTTGTCTTTTCATGTCTATTTCCACCAATCATCAAACATCGATGCAGGTACTTGTCTTTTATGTTCACTTACTGTATAACGTTTTTCAATTTTTTCTGCTACATCTGCAGAAACTGTCTTTCCCTCTAAGTAATCATCTAGTTGATCATATGTAATACCTAATTCCGTTTCATCTGCTTGACCTGGTTTTTCATCTAATAAATCTGCTGTTGGCATTTTTAAGTAAAGACGTTCTTCAGCACCTAATTCTTGTAATAAAGCACGGCCTTGGCGCTTTGTTAAGCCTGTAAGTGGTAAAAGATCGGCACCACCATCTCCGAATTTTGTGAAGAATCCTGTTACAGCTTCAGCAGCGTGGTCTGTTCCGATAACAAGTAGGCCTTGTTGGCCGCCAATTGCATATTGTGTGACCATGCGAATGCGAGCTTTGACGTTTCCTTTATTAAAATCTGTTAATGAATCACCTAATAAGTCACTATATTGGTTAGAAAATGTATCAACTGTTGAGGCAATATCAAAAGCAACAGATTGGTCAGGTCGAATAAATTGTAGTGCTAACTGTGCATCATCTTCATCTTTTTGTACGTGATATGGAAGGCGTACAGCGAAAAATGTTGCATTGCCTCCTTCATTACGAACTTCTTCAACTGCAAGCTGTGCTAAGCGACCGGCAAGTGTAGAATCTTGTCCGCCGCTAATTCCGAGCACAAATCCTTTTGCACCTGTTGTTTTTAAATAGTCTTTTAAAAAATCAATTCGTTTACGGATTTCTGTTTTTGGATCGATTACAGGTTGAACATGTAGTGCTTTCATAATTTGTTCTTGTAATGTCATTATGGTTTCCTCCTATTCATTTAGAACGAGCAATAAGTATATATGTACTGATTCATAAATCTCCATTCATATTATTTCGCAAAATTAACGAATATACAATAGGTTGCAGATATGAATGTAGTTATTATAATGAAACGGATTCGTTTAATCAATTTTTCTGTAACCTTTCAAAAGTGTAAGGTTTTTGTCATTTGAATCGATGGAAGATATTTCCGCGATTTATTATGATAGCGATATAGTTATTGAAAGGGCGGAGGATACAACATGAACATTAGAGAATTAGCGTTCCGTAATGTAACACGGAATCGACGAACATATTCAGCTTATTTTTTGAGTAGTGCATTTGCAATTATGGCTTTTTTTGTTTATTCGTTTTTTGCTTTTCATCCTTCATTAAGTGCAGGTCAGTTAGGTCAATATGTATTTGTAAGCATGTCTTTTGCACAATTTATTATTTATCTTTTTACGTTTTTCTTCATTCTATATTCAATGGGAATGTTTTTAAAAACAAGAAAGCGTGAATTAGGAATTTTAATGATGTTAGGGATGACGAATTTTCAATTAAGACGTCTTATCTTTTTTGAAAATGTAATGATTGGTATTGCTGCAATCATTACAGGAATTATTTGTGGGATGTTGTTTTCAGGTGTATTAATTTGGATTGCTCCACTTCTATTAAAATTGGATATATCGTTGCCATATTATGTTCCAACAACTGCAATTGGTATAACATGTGCTATGTTTTTCATTCTATTTATCATTATTTCATTCTTTAGTGCAGGGATGATTCAGAAAAACCAAATTATGAAACTGTTTAGAGGTTCAGCGAAAGCAAAGCCAGAACCAAAAGCTTCTATTATTTTTTCAATACTAGCTGTATTATTGCTTGGCGTGGGATATATAGGTGCGTTAACTTCGCATGGTGCCATGGTGTTCATTATGTTGATTCCAGTAACGACTGTTGTCATTATTGGCACATACTTACTATATAAGCAGTTCAGTGTATTTATTATTCGAGCATGCAAGAAGAGTAAACGGTTCTACTGGACAAGAACAAATATTATTACACTTTCAGATTTAGCGTATCGGATGAGAGATAATGCACGAATGTTCTTTATTGTAACAATAATTTCGACCGTTGCTTTCTCAGCAATTGGTACATTAGTGGGCTTTGCTTCTATGACAAAGGGGATTATGGAACAACCAATTACATTTCATTACCACTCTCAACAAGGGAATGGAAATGAATCACAGCACTTACAATTTATTGGACAAACATTGAAGAAGCATCATATATCCGCTGAAGAAATAGAGATTGTATCAAAGAAGACAGAAGATAAAGCATTAAGAGATGCGACCTTTGTGAGAGAATCTGATTATAAAAAGTATGCAAAGTTAACGGGGGAGCCAGTTGAGTTATGGAATGAAAATGAAGTACTATTTCTATCGATAGAAATCCCGGGTCCACCGAGAAAAGAGAGAACAACAATTGAATTACCGCATGATAAAAAAACGTTGCAGGTGAAAAAAGTTAACACCTCTTCTCTTGGTAAAGTGCTTACTGGAAATATATATAGTTTCAGAATCTCAATATGATTTACTACAAGATGGGTTTAAAGAAGTAAAAGATTACATGTATAAAACAAAGGAGACAAAAAATGAAATTGAAGTCGGAAAAGAACTCACAAACCAAATAAAATCTTATCAAGAACATTCAAGGTTTAGTGCTGCAGCATATGATCAAAACCAGGCTTTACAATTTGCTGGACCTATTTTGTTTGTAGGATTTTTTATTGGCATTGTATTCTTTGTTTGTGCAGGTAGTTTTCTATACTTCCGCCTATTCTCTGACTTAGAAGACGATTATCGTTTATTTGATTCCATTCGAAAAGTGGGGTTAACAAGCGGTGAGTTAGCAAAAGTAGTGACAATTCGATTGGCATTATTGTTCTTTGTTCCAATTGGAGTCGCGACATTCCATGGTGCGGTTGCGTTAACGGCGTTAGGGCAAATGTTTGAGTATTCGCTTTTAAAAGAAAATGCCATTGTATTAAGTATCTTTGTGGGGGTTCAAATCGTATACTTCATTGTGATACGATCCCGTTATTTAAAGCAATTGAAAGAAAGATTACGAATGAGCTAACTTATAGTAGCTAAAAAAAAAACCTCTTAACACATGGTGGTAAGAGATTTTTTTTATGTGAATAACCTTGTTTTTCACATATATTTGTCTTACGCTGGATTTGTTTGCAAGAAAGTAATATACATATATTGTAAAGTTATTAGTTGCTTTATTAACAGAAGATTTTACAAACGTCTTTTTCGTCAGCATATCTGATGAAAGAGATGTTTTTGTATTGAGAAAAATCTTGAAGCAGGAAAATAAGAGTGAGAAAACGAATGTTATCATTAAATGTAAGCGCGTTCAATTTAGGGGGATAATATATTTTTAGGAGGGATCACGATGAACAGTAGTACAGTAAGTAGGCAAAAGGGTATTCAATTAATTCCGTTTACGGTAAATAAAGTAGTGGAGCAAGTGAATGAAATTCCGCCAGGTGTACAACTGATTCATGCTCCTGAAGTTTGGGAAAAGAGTGCAAAAGGGAAAGATATTATAGTTGCGGTATTAGATACAGGTTGTGATATAAATCATGTTGATTTAAAAGATCGTATTATTGGTGGAAGAAATTTCACTGAGGATTATGAAGGTGATCCGAAAATTTATCTTGATAATAATGGTCACGGTACGCATGTTGCAGGAACAATTGCAGCAGCAGAAAATGGTGTTGGAGTCCTAGGAGTTGCGCCACTTGCCAAGTTATTAGTGCTAAAAGTATTATCAGGAGATGGCTCGGGAAGCTATCAACAAATTATTGAAGCGATTGATTATGCTGTACGTTGGAGAGGACCGAATCAAGAACGAGTACGGATTATTTCTATGTCACTTGGTGGACCACAAGATGTACCAGAGCTACATGAAGTCATTCAACATGCTGTAAAACAGGACGTACTTGTCGTATGTGCTGCAGGAAATAATGGAGATTGCAGTGATAAAACGGAAGAATTAGATTTTCCGGGTGCATATTCAGAAGTAATTGAGGTAGGGGCTGTTAATTTAGAAAGGAAACTCGCTTGCTTTAGTAATTCAAATCAAGAAATTGATTTAGTTGCACCAGGGGAGAAAATCCTCTCCACTTATCCAGAAGGAAAGTATGCGGTATTAAGTGGGACTTCAATGGCAACACCGCATATTGCAGGAGTATTAGCGCTTCTGATTAAGCAATGCGAAAGAGAATATGGAAGAAAGTTATCAGAGCCAGAAATTTACGCACAGCTTATTAAACGTACTGTACCATTAGGGTATGAGCGAACATCAGAAGGAAATGGATTAATAGATTTGTTAAAAGAATAATTGTTACTAAAAAACATCTCATTTGAATATGAGATGTTTTTTAGTATGGTTCTGTCCCATGTAAGAGTGTATCAAGTAATCCTTGGAATCTAGCGTTTAAATTTTTTGTTCGAATTGAAATCTTGTGTTTAGAAGAAGTGATCGGCATATAGAAAAAGAAGACAGTGAAAAGTAGAGCGTTATTTCATAATTGAATAACTATAAAATGATACTTCCATCAGTGGAAGATTCGCCATTGATGATGATTTGAATGAATCAAGTTTTGACTTTCTATTAGTATAAGATAAAATAATTATGTAAACAAAATGACGAAAAGCACTGTTTTAGTAATATTACTAAAACAGTGCTTTTCGTTTAGATTGAATAGTTGCAGCATTTTCATCTTCTATTCCTGCTTCTTCGATAATTCGTTTTTTTGCTTTATCCAATAGGTGATTGACTGCTTCACCAAAATAGTTAGCTTCGCGCTTTGTGCGGGCTGCTCGTAAACATTTATAGTTTTCTATCAGTTCCTCTTTTTCAGAGTCTGTTAAGAAATCTTCTATTTTTTGTTTTGTCATACGAAACACCCTTTCTTCTGACAGACGACGCAATTCAGAAATATTTATTCCCCATTATAACAGTAAATTTCAAATGAAGTATAGCTTAACGTCGCAATAATTTGTCAATTTCTTGGATTTTTTCATCAGCTTTACCAATCTGTGTGTTTTTTGCTTGTTCACCACCGAGAGCTTGATGAAGTAAAAATGTTTGCCCTGAAATGGCAGTGACAATGGACACTTTAATAATTTCTTTTAAAGTATTCACATCAAATAAGACGAGTCCCAGAAGTGCCGCAAGACTACCAGTTAAAATATCAGTGAAAAACCCGAGGTGAAAAAATGTTTTTAAACGGCGTGGAAGCAATAACTTGCCTTGGTTATTGATAAGATGGGAAACGAAACCAGTAACGCCACCAATGAGAACAGCAGTTAGCCATTGATACATCTCCATCAAATCCACTCCTTTTAGTGAATAAGATTCGTTTTTTGTATTTGTATTCCTTTTTAAATTTTATATCAGCATATTGAGAAAATTTGGTCTGGCTACGTGCTTGTTCATTTTTATTATAACAGAAAATTTAGATATATTTCAGTCTATTATATGATATCACTTTTCATTATTACGAGTTTAGAAAAGGGGGCAAGAAAATGAATATGAATACTCCCCCACTTAACTTCGTTTAAAGTAGGGGTACTCTTTCGGTAAAATCTGTTAGATTATCGAAAAAAGGATGTAGAGGGCTATATGAAAAATATTGGACAACTTGTTAATATGCTTGAGCATGCAAGAGCGGTCACATTGCAAGAAATAAAAGATTAAAAAAAGATGATGATTGGTTAATGTCAGAAGGACGATGGGAAAACGGCGTCGTATATAATCAGTACTATTTGTGGTTTCATGTACTAGAAGATGAAATCAGCCATCGTGGGCAAATAAGAACAATAAAAGAAATGTATCTGAAAAATCAGTTAAATAAAGTAGCTTTTCAAAATTCTATCACATATAATGAAATTAACTAAAGTAAGAACGGAGTGATGTGTTATGGCGATGATTATTGATATGAATGTTAAAGCGAATACAAAGGTGGACGGAAAGAGCGGTACTTTGTAAGAATCGCGTATTCCTTCCACTGAGTTCAAAATAGGGAGGATAAAAATTTGAATCAAAATCGTTTAGAATCATTTGGATGGGATTCTTTTTTTGAGGATCAATCTATAGAAAAATATGAAGTAGGTCGTATTTTACTTGAACATAAGCACATGTATCGTATTATTTGTGATGATGGTGAGTATATAGCTGAGTTATCCGGGAAATTTCGTCATGAAGCATTAGATAAAGGGGATTATCCAGCAGTTGGTGATTGGGTGCATATAAAGAAAATAGAAGAGGAAGGCAAGGCTATTATTCATCATGTTTTCCCAAGAAGAAGCTCCTTTTCTAGGCAAGCAGCTGGCGAGAGAACGGCTGAACAGATTGTGGCAGCAAATGTTGATTATCTTTTCTTAGTCAATGCGCTTAATCATGATTTTAACGTAAGAAGAATCGAACGTTATTTATTATTAGCTTATGAAAGTGGATCAATGCCTATTATTGTTTTGACGAAAAGTGACCTATGTGAAGAAATGGAGCAAAAGATATTGGAAACAGAAGCGGTAGCCATGGGTGTTCCGATCTTTGCGGTTGATAGTTTGCAGCAAACAGGAATTGAATCATTGAAACAATTTGTTGCTTCTGGCAAAACGATTGCCCTTGTCGGTTCATCTGGTGCGGGTAAATCTACTTTGTTAAATGCATTAATGGGAAGTGAAGTTGCAAAAACAGGTGGTATTCGAGAAGAGGATAGTAAGGGAAGACATACTACGACTCATCGTGAGTTGTTCCAATTACCAAGCGGTGGCCTAGTGATTGACACACCAGGAATGCGAGAGCTTCAACTATGGGAGGGAAGCGAAGCAATTCATGCAGCGTTTTCTGATATTGAGAAACTTGCGGAAGGATGTCGTTTCCGTGATTGTGAGCATGAAAATGAACCTGGGTGTGCCGTTCGCAAGGCTATTGATGAAGGTGTTTTAGCAGAAAACCGTTTGCGAAATTATAAAAAATTGCAAAGAGAGATTGCATACGCGATGAGAAAACAAGATCCAGTGCTCGCTCGTGCTGAACGAGGGAAGTGGAGAAAAATAACAAAGCAGAATCGGAAAAAGTAGAATAAATTAAAAAACCAAAAGCAAATAGAGTGCTTTTGGTTTTTTGTCATTTATTCTATAAAAAACAGAAAATTATAGTCGGAAAATAAAGGATTTTGTTATATACGTGTATAATTATTGTAAAATAGACTATTTATAAAGGAGAAGAGTATGGGAGTGTACTGGGGAACTAAAAGACATTCTTGGCTTAGCTATGCCTCATTTTGGTTAAGTATTTCATTTTTTCTTATCTTTTTAATTGAGGTGTTTGTATTTAAAACACTTTTAAATAGTTCGAGTGGTGTCGTACAAATTATTAAATATTTTTATTTCATATTTGTACCACTAAATATCTTTATTAGTTTAAGACTATTGTTTAAAAAGAATGAAAAGAAAACATTACCGATTTTTAGTTTTATTGTCTCGTTATTATTCGCAAGTTTTATAGCAGTATTAGCTTTAGCTGCTACAGGAAAAGTATTTTGATGAAAAACAGGAATGATAAAAGTCATTCCTGTTTTTTTTCATAATTTATATAAAAGTGATAAAGTAGAACAGGCAGATGAATACAGCAAGTCAATTGATATATGGTACAATAAAATTGATAGTGATAGAGAAAAAGGGTATATAAAATACTCATTGTTTTTTAGTAAGAGAGGGGTTATCTTATGCTATACGGGGATTTGATGTCATTATTTCAAGTTGCTCCAATGGAAGATAAGAAAAATGGCTGGAAATATATAATCCAAGAAGAAGATGGTCAATATTCAATTGTTAATAGTGTATCAACGGAACATATGAGTGTAGAATTGTTTTTTAATGAATATGACGAGTTGCGAATTACTTTATATAAAGAGGGTCGGCAGATTACAACTATACAACGAATAGCAATCTTAAAAACCGAGTTAGAAGAGGATGAAGAAGCGGTTCAATTTGTTTTAGAGCGTATGCCAAGCAGAATGATTCGGTTACAATTAAAACCATTTCTCGCAGTAGAAATGGGGCTATATTGGGAAGTCTGTGAAGATTGTGAGTAAAAAAGCATCCGTACATAGCGGATGCTTTTTTACTATGTTTTTTCTAACTGTTTATATGCGATAATTGGCAGAAGAATGATGCTAACCCATCCGATGATAGGATATAAGATATGAAGAAGTTCACTGTAACCAATATAGCTAAAACAATAACTAATAAGTAAAATAAAATAAATAATATGGTTGCTCTTCCAGCCAGTAATAGACTGCATTTGTTTTGTCATCCCAAATACGTTTCCAACTAATGTTGTAAATACTTCCCCAAAAATAATAAGGACAAAGAAAAAATGGAAAGTAGCATTAAATCTTCTTACTACTTCAGCCATAGGAATATTATATTGGTAAAATTGATCAATAGATAAAATAGCTAGATGACTACATAATAGAATAAAACACAGCCCAGCTCCTCCTAAAATTCCGCCCCATAGAATCGCTTTTTGATCTTTTACTTCGCTTGCTAGCGGTACCAGAACACTTTGGGCGAGAGAAAGATTTAAGGCGACATATGTAAGGGGACTTGTTACCCATTTCATATTCCAACTCTCTGTCGGAACTGTGTTAAGGATAGGGATCGCACCATGAATAAAAGTTGTAATAGCAAGTCCGATAATAAAAATCATCATAATTGGTACGACAAGTGTATTTACTTCAAATACACCTTGTAAGCCGCGGCTTCCAATGATAATACACGCGATAACTGTAATGAGAATACCGAGTTGTCGTGGTAGACGTAGTTGTTCCTCGAATACAGCACCAGCACCTGATAGCATGACACTTGTTACACCAAAAAGTACGAGTAATAACAAAGTGTTTATCACATTTCCAAATACATCACCAAACAAATATCTGTTAAATTCCTGAGCGGAAAATGCACCGATTTGTGAAGAAAGTAACATCATTTTTGTACCCAGCCAAATGAAAAGAATTCCACTTATGCATATTCCAATTGTTCCGTATAATCCGTTAATCGTAAAAAATTCAACAATTTCTCGTCCGGTTGCAAATCCAGCCCCAACGACAGTCCCAATATAAGTAGCAGCAACTTTTTTAGCTACTTTCCACTGCTGATTATCCATGTAATCCCTCTTTCTACTATGATGAACGTGACCTATTATTATGCATATGTGTGAGCTTGGACAATTAGACATATGAAGTGAAAGAAAGGGTACATAGATTTTTCAACATTAGTAAATGATTAAAGTTGTTGCAACTTTGTGACATATAGGTGGATGATTTGGATGAGTAGGGAATTTATGGTACAATAAGAATGTGTTCTTAAAAGAGAATAATTATAAGATAATAAGAGGAGTGGATTGAATGAGTACAAAAACAAATGTTGTTGAAGTATTAAACAAACAGGTAGCAAACTGGAGTGTGTTATATGTAAAACTTCATAACTATCACTGGTATGTAACAGGCCCACACTTCTTTACATTACATGAAAAATTTGAAGAGTTTTATACAGAAGCAGCAACGTATATTGATGAATTAGCAGAGCGTATTTTAGCGTTAGAAGGAAAACCATTAGCAACAATGAAAGAGTATTTAGAAACATCTACTGTACATGAAGGAACGAGTAAAGAATCGGCTGAAGAAATGGTACAAATATTAGTAAAGGATTTCTCAGCAATCATTCAAGAATTAAAAGAGGGTATGGAAGTAGCGGACGAGGCTGGAGACGAAACATCAGCAGATATGCTATTAGCGATTCATACAACATTAGAACAACATGTTTGGATGTTAAGTGCATTCTTAAAATAAGATATTGAAAACCTATTGAAAATTCTTTCGATGGGTTTTTTTATGATTTTTAAGCTTTCTTTTTATGGTATAATATAGTAAAAAGGAGGCGATACAATGTTTCGCTTTTTCAAAAGTGGAAAAGAGGAGAGGCAAATTACGAAAGATGAATTAGAACAAGCAATGGCTAAATTTCTAGAAAAAAATGCCAATATTGTTTATACAGTATTAGTTAATGAAGATTATACAGTGAATTATGACTTATTAAAACCATATCTACCAGCATTTCCTACAAATACGTTCATTATAACGAAGGAAACACTTGAGGTATTTGAACATACAGAAGAAAATTTAGAACTTGTAAAAGAAATTGATATTGTACAAAAAGCGGTAGACCAATATGTTACCGAAAAAGAAATGTTTCCTATTGTAGAAAACGATGAGGATCGCCTTATATGTGGAATGAAACTAGCACCGTATTTAGATCGTATATTAAAGCGAAAATTATATATTTCAGAGAAACATTATTTAGTCTCAAGTAAACCAGATAAAAGTAAAAAAAATATTGTTTAACAAAAAAACAACAATGATATATTGTTGTTTTTTTGTTAAAAGAAATGTGAAACTATAGTATATTTTGTTTTATAAATTGACTTTTCTGTCAATTTTGTATTTAATTATATAAGAGATAGAAAGGAGTGATGTATTATGAAAAATTGTAAGTTATTTTGTAAACGTTATCCTAAGAGTGGGAGTAGTTACTGTTAATCTAATATTTAAAATTTGACAGTATGTATTACCGGAACCTTAGGGTGACTGAAAGCATGTTAAAGAAATATATATTCCTAAAAGGTTACGGGAGGTAAGTGTAGATGAATAAGGTTACTTACATTGGTTTACTAAATGAGACGTTAGAATGTTACGCGAAAGATGGTAGTTTAGAAGCATATTATTATATTACTAAAAATGCAGACAAGGTAACTGGTGGTAATAAGGCGCAAATATTTAATTTTAGATATGCATTGGCAAGTGCATCTGGGCTTGAGAAAGAAGCTTTACATATAATGAAAGAAGCGATTGTCGAAAATGAGTTTTGGTATGGATATGAATATTTGATTACGGACGAAGATTTAAAACCGCTTCATAAATATGAAGAATTTAATCAGATGATTCAGTTATGTAAAGAAAGAGAAGAAGCAGCAAAGAAATCTGAACAAGTTCATTTGAAAACGCTACAAGGGAAGAGCGGTATTCATAACAATTTATTAATTGCAGTGCATGGTAATCAAGAAAATATAAAAATAGCAGAACCGTATTGGAAACCGGTTGTGAATCAAGGTTATTTGTTAGCATTACCGCAGTCCTCTCAAATTCAATTTTCAGAAGGTTATGTTTGGGATCATGTCGAAAAGGGATCCCGTGAGTTAAAGGAGCATTATGAAAGTATTATAGCGAACAATCGTGGTGAGCTAAATCATACAATTATCGGAGGCTTTTCTGCTGGTGCAAGGGTGGCGCTACATGCAATATTAAACGAAGATATAGCGGTACAAGGTTTTGTTTTTGTAGCACCGTGGGTTCCTGAGATTGAAGAATGGGAAGACTTGTTGAATAAATTGAAAGATAAAGGTATTAAGGGATATATTATTTGTGGGGATCAGGATGAAGATTGCTTTGAATGTACACAGAGGTTTGTGAAGCTATTGGAAACGAAAAACATACAATATAAGTATAAAGTTATATCTAACGTAAACCATGATTACCCTGAACAATTTGAAGACGTATTGAAAGAAGCTGTTGAATATATTACGAAAACAGAAGTATAAAAAAGAGATGCATCACTCTATGTGATGCATCTCTTTTTTATGCTTCTGCTAGCAACCGATATGACTTTAATTTATCCTCAAATAAACAAGCGAATGTTTTTACATCCGCTTGTTATGAGAAATGCCACGTTCATAATGATTCATCTCCACTAAAGTTAAAATATATTCGTAGTTATCGATCTCCATCTTAATTTGATTTCGATCTTCTTCAGTTAAATTTACATTTAATAATTTTTTGCATAATAGTTGTTTTTTTAATTCTAAATGTTTTTTTGTTTCAAGATAGTCGTAAGTGCGTTTCATTGTTATCAATCCTTTCCTTACATTTCCTATCTGCATCTTTATTATATGATAAGGAATGGCGAATGAGAGTAAATCTCTGTGAATTATTAATGAATATTCTGAAATATATTGTGTTGTTCTACTATACTTATGAATACAATTCAAAGAATCACTGTTTTGTATTTTTTAAAGCAAGGGGTGGAATGATGCAAGTGCATACACAATCCCGTGTTACAACTGATGAAATGTTGAAAATTATTGATAAAGGATTACCGAAAACAGTAGAGCCAAAACAAATCATTATAGTTGGTGCTGGAATGGCTGGTTTAGTATCAGCATCGTTACTTAAAAACGCAGGGCATTCTGTGAAAATTTTAGAAGCGAATAACCGTATAGGAGGCCGAATTGAGACTGTTAGAATGGAGGACACTGGATTATATTTAGATGTTGGAGCGATGCGTATACCATATATACATACACTAACGATGGCGTATATAAGAAAGTTCGGGTTGCAAGTAACTCCTTTTATTAATCGAAATGAGACAGATATTATTTATGTGAATGGTAAAAAAACGACGTTGCAGCAATATGAAAATAATCCTAGTATTTTAAAGTATCCAGTTGCAGTGAATGAGGTGGGAAAGACCTCTGAGGAGTTATTATTATTAGCAGTACAGCCAATTATTGATTTTATTAAAAGAGACCCAGATAAAAACTGGAAGATTGTTGAACAAGACTTCGGAAAGTATTCAACAGCACAGTTTTTAAAATATCATCCGTATCAATATAAAACGTATTTTTCACCAGTAACGATTGAGATGATTGGTGTACTTTTGGACTTAGAAGGTTTTTTAGAAAAATCATTTGTTGAAACGTTACGATTTATATATATTTTGCAGCAAGAAAGTGGTTTTTGTGAAATTAAAGGGGGCAATGATCAGCTTCCAAAATCTTTTTTACCGCAGTTACAAGATGATATTATATACAATCAAAAATTGATGAAACTTCATCAACATCAAAAAGGAATAACAGCTTATTGTAGACATGAAGAAACGTTTGAATATAGTAGTATAACCGGTGATTTAGTTATTATTACAATTCCGTTTTCTACAATGCGCTTTGTGGAAATTGATCCTTTCGATTCTGTATCACATGAAAAGTGGAGAGCGATTCGTGAATTACATTATATGGCTGCTACGAAAATAGGAATTCAGTTTAAAAGTCGCTTTTGGGAAGAACAGGGTCAATTAGGGGGAAGGATTATAACGGATTTACCAATCCGTTATGCATATTATCCGAGTCATGGGATTGGTTCAAAAGGACCCGCTATTATGCTTGGAAGTTATACATGGTCTTTTGATGCATTATTATGGGATGGATTATCGAAAGGTGATCGCATCTATTATACATTACAAAATTTAGCGACTATATTAGGTGGTCAAGTGTATGATGAATTTATGTCAGGAATATCCAAAAGTTGGACGTTAGATCCGTATGCATTAGGAGGGTTTGCTATTTTTCAAGCTGGTCAAGAAGTAGAATTGCAACCAGCAATTGTAAAACCTGAAGGAAAAATTTATTTTGCAGGAGATCATACAACGCTTTATCATGGATGGATACAAGGAGCGATTGAGTCTGGAATACGTACAGCGGTAGAGGTGAATCAGTTGATTGTATGAGTTTAATAGTAGAGAAAGTGTGCATATAAATTGAGTGAGCGTGTTGTTTAAGTTTTAAAATAAGTAAAATTCAGAAAAGTATTTACTATATAGTTTAAATTTAATATTATTATATATAAAAGAAAGATGAGGAGTGTTTGGAATGAATCCATTATTACTTGATTTTCCTTCTGAATTTTACACAGACAGGCTTTTTATTCGAATGCCGAAACCAGGGGATGGAAAAGCAGTATATGAAGCTATCAATGCATCGGTAGAAGAACTAAAGCCGTGGATGGTTTTCGCTCAAAAGGAGCAAACAGAAGAAGAAATCGAAGCGAGTATAAGAAGGTCGCATATTCAATTTTTACAGCGTGAAGATTTGAGATTACTAGTATTTTTAAAAGAAACAGGCGAATTTGTAGCATCTGCTGGATTGCATCGTATCGATTGGGAAATACCAAGATTTGAAATTGGATATTGGATAGATTCTCGCTTCGGTGGAAAAGGCTATATGACAGAAGCGGCGCAAGGTATTATGAATTATGCTTTTACTGAGTTAAAGGCAAATCGGATAGAGATTCGCTGTGATTCACGAAATGTAAAAAGTAGAGCGATACCAGAGAGGTTGGGTTTCAACTTAGAAGGGGTTTTAGAAAGCAGTAGTGTAGCAGTAGATGGTAATGGATTAAGGGATACATGTGTGTTTGCGATGACAAGAAATAGGTATGAGAAAGCAGAGCAATAATGTAGTAGCTTTGCTTTTTGAATTGTATTATTATTTAAGTTTCAGTCATTATAAGAATTGTTTAATGATTTTTACCCAGCCTAAATAGGAAACTCCTAAAATAATAGCCCATAAGAATGCAAGTCTTGCACTTCTTGGAATAGATAACCAAATTTTGAGTAATTTCCAGGAGTAACCTTTATTCGAGTTATTCATAAATCCAACTCCTTTTTATGGTAATTATAACATAAAAAGGAGTTGGGTATTCAATACCTACTATAATGTGTTAGCACATTAAGGTACGGGGTGTCCATTCGAACTTTCAAAGATTGTAAACCATTGCTGACGATCTAATGTAAGTTTTGTAGCTTCGATTGCCGTCTTCACGCGCTCTAATTTACCAGAACCAACGATTGGCATCATGTTTGCTGGGTGAGCAAGTAGCCATGCATACATGATAATATCAATGCTATCAACATTTAATTCATTTGCAATCTTTTGTAAAGTTTCTCGTAAGCGTATAGCACGTTCATTTTGTCCTGTAAAGATTTCTCCACCAGCAAGAGGAGACCAAATCATGGGATTAATTCTTTTCTCTTGGCATAAGTCAATTGTACCTTTTTCAAAATGTTGAAGCTGCATCGCAGATACTTCAATTTGGTTTGTAATGAGCGGGAAATCTAAATATGAGCTAAGCATATTAAACTGAGACGGTAAAAAGTTAGATACGCCAAAATGACGTACTTTTCCATCTTGCTGTAAACGTGTGAAAGCTACTGCCACTTCACTTGGATCCATAAATGGGTCAGGTCGATGAATGAGTAGCAAATCAATATAATCGGTATGTAAGTTTTGTAGCGACTGTTCTACACTTTTCACGATATGTTCAGCACTAGTATTATAGTGAGCAACATATCGTTCTGGGAATTTTGGTGATAAGGGAGCGATTCCACATTTTGTGACAATTTGCATACTTTCACGTAAAGAAGTCTTTAATTGTAATGATTCCCCAAATAACGATTCGCACGTATATCCCCCGTAAATATCAGCGTGATCAAAAGTTGTAATTCCCATATCCATACAATTTTCGATGAAAGAAAGTAATTCTTGTTTTGACATATTCCATTCTGCTAAACGCCAAAATCCTTGAATGATACGAGAAAATTCAAGGTTATTAGCCATCTGAATTCGTTTCATTTTGAGTAGACCTCCTTGATGAATAATGATATTTTTGAAAAGGCTTTCTTGTTTGGTAATATTATATAGCTAGCAAGAGATGCTTACAATAAATATGTCTTTTCTGTATGATATAATGTATATAGATATAGGCATAAGGAGCTGTAAAAATGATTCCAGTAACAATTTTAACTGGTTTTCTTGGATCTGGGAAAACTACATTATTAAATCGTATTTTATCGGAAGAACATGGTAAAAAACTAGCGGTTATTGTAAATGAAATAGGTCAAATTGGCATTGATAATCAATTAATTATGAATGTTGAAGAAGAAATTATGGAAATGACAAATGGCTGTTTATGCTGTACAGTGCGTGAAGACTTACTTGTTGCTTTAAAACAATTACTTGACGTAAAAGCAGAAGGGAAAATGGATTTTGATGGTCTGGTGATTGAAACAACAGGTCTTGCAAACCCAGGACCGATTATCCAAACGTTCTTTTTGGATCCAGTTATTCAATCAGCATACAAAATTAATGGTGTTGTGACAGTGGTAGATAGTTATCATATACATAAACATTTTGAAAAAGGATTAGAAGCAAAAGAGCAGATTGCCTTTGCTGATATGATTTTAGTAAATAAAGTAGATTTAATTGAAGAAGTGGATAAGGAAAAACTTCTTACTGAGTTACAAGGGATTAATCCGATGGCAAAATTAATACCAACGACAAATTGTGAAGTAGATATTCCTGCTTTATTAGAAATTCAAACGTTTAAAACACGTGATACATTAGAAATTTATCCGCATAAAGAGCACCATCATTTAGAAGGTGTGAAATCGTTTGTATTACGTGAAGAGCGGCCATTAGATTTACAAAAGTTGAATGAATGGATGTCAGCTGTCGTTCAAGAATTAGGAGAGTATTTATATCGATATAAGGGCATCCTTTCGATTGATGGAGTGGATCGCCGTGTTGTTTTTCAAGGTGTTCATACTTTGTTTGCTGCTTCTTATGATAGAGAGTGGAAAGAAGGGGAAGAACGCGTAAGTGAAGTGGTTTTCATTGGGAAAGATATTAATAAAGAATGGTTCCAAGAACATTTTAAAGAGTGCGTAAAATAAGCCTGTTTTCACAGGCTTATACTTTCATTTATTTGTAATTCCATTATAACACCAACAACGGGTCCTTCATCATCAATATCACCAGTTAAGTGAAAGCCGAAAGACTCATATAGTTTCATTGCTAGTGTGTTGTCTGGATGAAGACTTAAATAAATTTTTCTACATTGAAATTTTTGTTGTAAATACTGGATTAGCAGCTGCAGAAACCGTTTTGCATACCCGTTTCCTTGGAAATGATAATCAATCATAAAACGATCTAACCATACGCTATCATCTTTTGCTGAATACCAACCATACATCGCATATCCAACAAGTGTCTCTCCATCATATAAGCCTACTGACGTTCCGTCCCCTTCAAATAAAGACTCTGCTAAAGAAAATGCATTACTCTCAATAAATTGTTGCTGCCCCTTTGTTACTTGTAAAGCAGCGACTGAACGCCAATTGTTTGCTGTTACTTCACGAATGTGAAGATTCATAGTTCCAACTCGCTTTCTGAAGTGTTATAAAGCTAATATGGATAATTTTACTTGCTCTTTCGTTTAAGTCAAGTTGATGTATTGGAAAAAGACAGCTGAATATGTCCAGCTGTCTTAGAGGAAAGGTACATTTAACTTGTAGCTTCTTTTAAAGCATTCACGTTTTCTTCCATTAATGTGAAGTAATCTTTGTTTTTCTTTGCATCATCTTCAGAAATAGTAGCGAGGTGATTTAAACGTAAAATTTTCGTTCCTGTTTCTTTTTGAATAACTTCTGCTACTTTTGGAGTAGAGAATGTTTCAAAAAGAATATATTTCAAGCCATGATCTTTTACTGTTTTTGTAATGTTAGCCAGTTCTTTTTGTGACGGTTCATCGGAAGCAGAGATTCCAGCAACTGGTATTTGTTTTAATCCATAGCGTTTTTCCCAGTACCCATATGCAGCGTGAGAAACTAGAATATCTTTCGTTTTTGCACCTGAAACAACAGATTTAAAATGATCATCTAAGTCAGTAAACTTTGTTTGCAGAGCAGCGAAGTTTTTCTCGAATTCTTTTTTATGATCTGGTTGCAATGCTACAAGTGCATCTTTAATTTTTTCAGCCTGTTTCATTGCGAGTGTAGGATCCAGCCATACGTGTGGATCTTTGTCGTGATGGTGATGTTCTTCTTCTTTATGACCTTCTTCGTGTTCATGATGTTCTTCTTCTGATGAAGCGATAAGATCGAAGCCTTTAGATGCATTAACAATTTTTACATTTTCTTTTTTTAATGTTTTTTCCATTTTTTCTGCAAACGGTTCTAATTCTGCGCCGTTGTATACGAATAGATCTGCCTTTGCAACTTGCACCGTTTGTTTTTGACTTGGCTCATATGTATGAGAGTCAGCACCAGGTGGATAAATTGTTTCAACAGTTACATAGTCACCACCGATTTTTTTAGCGAAATCAGCAAGTGGAAAAATGGTTGTATACACAGAAAGTTTGCCATCTTTTTTTGCTAATCCTTCTTTTTTGCTGGAACATCCAGCGAAAATTAATGTGAAAATAAGTATAAAAGAAAATACCATTAATCTTTTCTTCATATAATTCTCCTCTTTTCTTTCTTTTCCAATTTTATTTTCTCCCAAAATAAGAGAAAAAACATTTTTATTGCAAAACGTAATAATTACGTTTTAAGTTGCGAACTTAGTATAATACATCTTTACGAAAGTTGCAATAAAGTGAAACATTAATTGTTGTGGGATAAAGTCCCGTACCAATTATTAGCCTTCACCAATCAGGATTTTACGGGCAGTTGATCCCCATAAAACATCTTTATTGTGCTGGATTTTGAGGCGGGGATATTTCTGCACGTTAATGCGGAGTAAATAATAATCATTTCGATTTGATTTTGTTATAAAGTTGTCAAAAAGAGCAGTATTAATTTTTATGAATGTCGCATAAGTGGCAACATTGCTTTCATATATTGAGGTAGAGGGGATGAAAAGGGGATGAGCGAGTGGATTACTTGATGGAGGCAATTTTATTGATATTAGTAGTTGTTTTACCATTAACATGTGTTTTGATTTTCCTTAAAACATTAATAAGTAATCTGGGTGACTCTACAATCATAACAAAGTTACCAATAGAGAAAACAAGAGAGAAGAGTGAGTAAAGCGCTTGCGTCACGCATAGTGCTTTACTTATGATAGAATAAGTAAAAAGGAAACTCCTAGAAATAGGATTGGTACTGCCTAATTGGACGGTATAAAATTAGATAAAGAGGTATAGGGATAGATGAATAAACGAACAGCGCTAGTACTCGGTGCAAGTGGTTTAGTTGGACAAGAAGTGACGCAGCTATTACTTGATTCAGATTACTATGATTCGGTAATGGTTTTTGTAAGAAAACCATTACAATGGGAGCATGAAAAGTTACAACAGAAACAAGTGGACTTTTCTATATTAGAAGAGTATAAAGAGTTATTTGCTGTTGATGATGTCTTTAGCTGTCTTGGGACAACAATTAAGAAAGCAAAAACGAAAGCGAATTTTAAAAAAGTAGACTATGAATATACATTACGAGCAGCTTGTTTAGCAGAAAAACAAGGTGTGCAAAATTTTCTTGTTATTTCTTCTATGGGTGCCAATCCGAAATCTCTATTCTTTTATTCACAAGTAAAAGGGAAGATGGAGGAAGAACTTCAAAAGTTGGTGATTGGTGGAGTTCATATATTTAGACCATCATTACTACTTGGGGATCGAGAAGAATTTCGTTTTGGAGAAAGAATGGCTGAGAAGATATTTGGTATCGTACCATTTGTATTTAATGGTACTTTAAAAAAGTATAAGCCAATTACAGCTGAGCAGGTTGCAAAAGGGATGTATCTAGCAGCGCTACGTGAAGAATCTGGTGTTCATATTTATAATTCTACAGAGATTACAATGATGAAATAATGAAAGAGGAGAAGGGACGTCCTTCTCCTTTTTGTTTTATCTCATTTTAGCGGCGAGTCGGGGTTGTTTTACCGCGAGCACGTTGATATTGGT
Source organism: Bacillus cereus (assembly GCF_002584535.1). GTDB lineage: Bacteria > Bacillota > Bacilli > Bacillales > Bacillaceae_G > Bacillus_A > Bacillus_A arachidis. The sequence goes on along the minus strand of NZ_NUOT01000003.1, from coordinate 61,267 downwards.
GTGGTTCTTGTAATTCAAATCCAAGTTCGTTGGCTGCTGTTCTTGGGAAATATGGATTGCGAAGTAGCTCGCGACCAATAAAGATCAAGTCCGCTTCATTATTTGCTAAAATTTCTTCTGCTTGTATACCACTTGTAATTAGTCCTACTGCGCCTGTCGCGATGCGCGCTTGTTTTTTTATATGATTTGCATATTTTACTTGATAGCCAGGGTAAACATCAATTTGTGCAGGTACAACTGCACCAGAACTACAATCAATTACATCTACCCCTTGTTCTTTCATCCATTTTGCAAATTGAACATAGTCATGTTCTGTTAATCCTTCAGGGTGATAGTCATTAGCAGAAATACGCACAAATAAAGGACCATTCCAAACTGCATTTACAGCATTAATGATTTCTCTTAAGAAACGGTAACGATTTTCAGGTGATCCACCATATTCATCAGTCCGTTTGTTTGATAATGGAGAAAGAAATTCATTAATGAGATAGCCATGAGCCGCATGTAATTCAATAATATCAAATCCTACTTGTTTGGAGCGGTATGCAGCATCTTGAAAAGCGGAAATTGTTTCTTGGATTAGCTGTTTATTCATTTCTAACGGAATTTTCATAGCATCATTAAATGCAACAGCCGAGGGTGCCACAGCATCTGTATGTAATTCAGCTTTTCGTCCAGCGTGTGCTAATTGAATAGCTGCTTTGGCACCATTTTCATGGATGAGTGAAACCGTTTGTTGTAAACCTGGAATATGATCATTATTCCATATACCTAAATCTTTATTAGAAATACGTCCTTCAGGTACAACAGCTGTAGCTTCAAGCATTACAAGACCTACTTGACCAGCTGCTCGAGATGCATAATGGATAGGATGGAAATTTGTAACCTTTCCATCCTCGTGTTCTGAAGAGTACATACACATCGGTGACATAACAATACGATTTTTTAATGTGATATCTTTCATCGTATAAGGTGAAAAAAGATGATAGCCCATAGTTATTCCCCCTTATTACAGTTTTCTTAATTGTATCATCATCATTTTTGTTTCCATAATAAAACGCTTATTCTCGAAAGATTGCACATTTGTGTTACAATTATTGAAATGAATCAAATTGGAGGGTAGGAGCATGTACCGAGCGTATTATGAAAGCGAAATAGGTTTGCTTGAAATTACTGCAAATGATGAAGGAATTACGTCTGTTATTTTTGTAGAGAAACGGAAAGAAGAGAATACAAGTCAAATTGTAGAACAGTGTCTCGCTGAATTAGATGAATATTTTCATCAAAAGCGAACTGAATTTACAGTACCACTATCAGCAGTCGGAACACCATTTCAAAAGAATGTTTGGGATGCACTTTATACGATTCCGTATGGAGTGAGTGCTTCCTATCTAGATATTGCAGAAAAGGTTGGTAACACAAAGGCAGTACGTGCGATTGGCGGAGCAAATAGTCGCAACCCGATTTCTATTATTGTTCCATGTCATCGTGTAATTGGAAAAAGTGGAAAGTTAGTTGGCTATGCAGGTGGACTATGGCGAAAAGAATGGTTATTACAACATGAGGGGATTTTAAAATAAGACGAAAAAATGTTCGGATGGAAATAGTAGTTTTCATTGATTAAAGGAAAAAGAATTCTATATTACGATCTAATCTGAATGGTTTCGCCTATTATTTGTGGGTGTACGATCCTGTAAAAGCCTCTTTCTTCAAATCATTAAGTTTTTAGTATGTTGGACAATAGAAGTATCAGTAGCGGACAAATCACGGAAAGAGGGATTATTTTGCATTGTATAAATTGTGGGAATCCTTGTCCTGACAGTCAGTTCAATTGTAAAGATTGTCAGCAAGTTTTACATAATAGAACAAAAGAGGAAACCTCACCAATAGAAAAAGATATGGAACAATATGTGGGAGCGCATTATCCATATTATAAAGGGAAATGGGAGAAAGAAAAAAAACGAATAGCAGGGTGGAGTTGGAATGGATGGGCGGCTATTTTCAATGTTGGATGGTTTGGCTATCGAAAGTATTACTTACCTGCTTGTTTATTTGTAATATTATTAGTAGCTTGTAATGCATTCTCCTATTATATGGGTTTCAATGTTGCACTTCCAATCATAAATATGGTGCCGCTTACTTTTTTATTACTCATTTTAATGATGATAGGAATTGGGATATTTGCTAATGGGCTATATTATCGATTTGCTGAGCGGAAAATATATCGAATAAAGGCAAGGGGGGTAAAGGACGAAGCTGTTGAAAGTTATCTTATTCGTGATAATGGTGGAACAAGTAAAATTGGAGCGGCTATTGTTACAATTTTGACAGCGACTAGTATATTTATGAGTCACTTTTTCTTTCCCACAGATCAAGATGTCATTCAAAAAGTACGAGCAAGTTCTCTTTATGAGTATCCCTTCTTTTCTATTGGAGAATCGTTTGAACACTATTTTAAGCAACCAACCTGGGTTTATTACCGCGGGGGAGATGGATTAGAATTAGTAGAATTTCATGGATATAATAATGGTATGGCAAGACAAAAAATTGTCATTCAATTTGTTGTCGATTACAGGTTGAATGAAATTGAGCCCTATTCTCTTACGATTAACGATGAGCCACAAGATGAAAAAGAATTCTTGATAATGATGGAAGATGTGTTTCGTACGCAAGATCTTTTTGAGTTTGATGATGGATTACAAAAAGATGAAATAAAAGAGATGTTATAAGAAATGGATGTAAAAGCGGATAAAGTAGCTTTTACATTCATTTCTTTTTATTTCAGTAAAGAAAAATATTTGAAATAATCTGAATGTTTTGTATAATATTATCATATAGGCCTTATTGTATACATAAAGATTGGGGGAAGAAAGAATGAAGAAAAAAGTTTCAACGCTTGCTGCACTTGCACTATCAACAAGTATGTTTGTTGCAGGTTGCGGGAATGGGGAGAAAGCATCGACAACGAAGAAAGAAACAGGTAAGGGGATGGCCGATAAACAAGTGTTAAACTTACTAGAAACAGCAGAAATTCCTTCGATGGATACGTCAAAATCAACAGATTCCGTATCGTTCCGAGTATTCGTAAATGCAATGGAAGGTTTATATCGATTAGATAAAGATAATAAACGAACTCCAGGTATGGCAAAAGATGTGAAAATTAGTGAAGATAAGAAAACATATACTTTTGAATTACGAGATGCAAAGTGGTCGAATGGTGAGCCGGTTCGTGCGCAAGATTTTGTATATGGTTGGCAACGTGCGCTTGATAAAGAAACAGCATCTGAATATGCATTTATTTTATTTGATGTAAAAAATGCTCAAAAAGTTAATAAGGGAGAGTTGCCTCTTGATCAGCTTGGTGTAAAAGCAAAAGATGATAAAACACTAGTGGTAGAACTTGAACAACCAGCTCCATATTTTCTTGATCTTACATCATTTCCAACATTCTTCCCTTTAAATGAGAAGTTTGTAAAAAAACAAGGAGATAAATATGCACTAGAAGCTGATAAAGTTTTATACAATGGACCATTTACGTTAAGTGAATGGAAACATGAGCAAAGCTATAAATTAAAGAAAAATCCAAATTACTGGGATAAAGGTACTGTAAAACTAGAAGAAATTAATGTCGGTATCGTAAAAGAAACGAGCACAGGTGTGAACTTGTATGATAGTGATGAAGTAGATCGCGTCATTTTAACCTCAGAGTTTGTTGATAAATATAAAAAGAATAAGCCAGATGAATTCAAAACGAAACTAGATCCGCGCATGTATTTCTTACGTTTTAATCAACAAAACTCAACATTTAAAAATCAAAAAGTGCGAGAAGCGATTGATTTAGCTTATGATAAAAAAGGTATTGCAAATGTCATTTTAAATGATGGATCATTACCAGCATATTTCTTAGTACCGGAAAAATTTACAACGGGTCCGGATGGAAAAGATTTTCGTACTGTAAATAAAAATTTCCGAGATAGTAACGATAATGCGGCAAAAGCGAAAAAGTTATGGGAAGAAGCGAAAAAAGAATTGGGTCAAGATACAATTACGGTAGAATTACTAAACGATGATAATGGTAGCCGCAAAAAAGTTGGTGACTTTATTAAAGAAGAACTTGAGAAAAATTTACCTGGAATTAAAGTGAATTTGAAACAACAACCATATAAACAAAAATTAGATTTAGAGAAGAAATTACAATATGAGTTTTCGCTATCAGCATGGAGCCCTGATTATCCAGATCCAATGACATACATTGATATGTTTATTACAGGAAGTTCATTTAATGAAATGGCTTATTCAAATCCAAAGTATGATGATTTAGTTGCTAAGTCAAAAGGTGAATTGTTAAAAGACGATGCAGCACGTTGGAAAGCACTTGCAGAAGCGGAAAAAATCTTAATTGGAGAAGATACCGCAATTTCACCTGCTTATCAGCAAAGTACAGCATATTTAGAAAAAACATATGTAAAAGGAATTGCAAATCATACATTCGGTGGCGATTTTAGTTATAAATGGGCATATGTTACAAAAAAATAGTATAATAAGAGATGTGCGAATTTTTGCGCATCTCTTATTTTGTAAGGAGGTTCTATGTTGATAAACGGATTTAATCATCTTTGTTTTTCAGTTTCAAATTTAGAAAGATCGATTCAATTTTATGAAACAGTATTAGAGGGAAGGTTATTAGTAAAAGGAAAAAAACTCGCATATTTTGATGTATGTGGAATGTGGGTCGCACTCAATGAAGAAGCAGATATTGCAAGAAATGAAATTCATCAGTCATATACACATATTGCATTTTCTGTTCAACAAGAGGAATTTGATCAGCTATTAAAGCGATTAGAGGAGAATAAAGTTCATATTTTACAAGGAAGAGAACGTGATGTAAGAGATTGTCAGTCTATTTATTTTATTGATCCAGATGGACATAAGTTTGAGTTTCATTCAGGTACATTGCAGGATCGCTTACATTATTATAAGGAAGCAAAACCACATATGAAATTTTATTGTTGAAATAAAGGGGGCAGGGAAGAGCATGCATGCGCTCGTTATTGGAGGGACAGGAATGCTAAAGAAAGTGTCCGTTTGGCTCTGTAATCAAGGCTTTTATGTTTCTGTTATTGGACGAGATAGGGATAGGTTAGAAGGTGTGAAACATGCATGTAATGCTCCCGGAAATGTTACATGTATTTCTCTTGATTACCACGATAGCGACATCTTAAAACAATCTATTAAAGGTGCTATTAAACAAAATGGCCCTATCACATTAGTAATAGCTTGGATACATACAACTGCTAAAAAGGCGCTTCAAGTAATTTGTGAAGAAATTGAGTTACATTCTAAATCCTATGGTTTGTTTCATATATTAGGGAGTAGTGCTTCTCAATTGGAACGGCAAAAAATAGGAAGTTCTTCATGTGATTATCATAGAATTTTATTAGGGTTTATTTTACAAGGTGAACATTCAAGGTGGTTGACTCATGAAGAAATTGCAGAAGGGGTTATAGCAGGAATTCAGAGTAAACAAAGTGATTGTATTATAGGAACATTAGAGCCATGGGAATTACGACCAATTCATTGAGGGGGAAGGAAACGAATGAAGACGACTTTATATGTAACACGTCACGGAGAAACAGAATGGAATATAGCAAAGCGTATGCAAGGAAGAAAGAATTCGAATTTAACCGAAAAAGGAATGCTACAAGCAAAACAATTAGGGGAACGAATAAAGGATATACCACTTCATGCAATATATAGTAGTCCAAGTGGGAGAACAATGCATACGGCAGAGCTGATAAAAGGAGAGCGGAATATTCCAATTATAGCTGACGAACACTTTTATGAGATTAATATGGGAATCTGGGAAGGGCAAATGCTTGCGGATTTGGAAGCGCAGTATCCAGAGGACGTACATACGTTTTGGAATGAGCCGCATCGTTTTTGTTCGACATCAGGAGAAAATTTTAATGATGTATATAAACGGGTGATAGAAGGGGTCAACATTCTTTTAGAAAAACATAAAGGAGAAAGTATTTTAATTGTATCACACGCAGCGGCAGCAAAATTACTAGTGGGGCACTTTGCTGGTCTTTCGGTTGAAAAAGTATGGGATGATCCATTTATGCATAGTGCTAGCTTAAGTATCATTGAATTTGAAGAAAAAAAAGCTAGTGTTACACAGTTTGCCGATATAAGTCATTTTCAGCAAGTGTAAAAAGACCGCAATAGAGCGGTCTTTTTACACTTACTATTAACAATCGGGGATAAAGAATTAGCAATCGCGTTTTCTAAACCAGAAGTGATCATTTTTTTTTCTCTTTTTGCAGGATGAACGTTTATGGTGATCGCAATCATGGCAGCTTGAATGACTGTCATCATCCCATGAGTGATCGCAAGATTTTTTATCATGCTCACGGATGAATTCACATTTTTTACAGAAACATCGTTTTGTCCAGAAACATTTCTTTTCAAAACGAACGCATTTTGTAACGAACGTACATTTTCTTACACGCGTACATTTTGTAACATGAGTGCACTTTTTCACACGTGTCCGTTTTGTAACGAAAGTACATTTTTTCACGCGTGTAACTTTCGTAACAAAAGTCCACTTTTGCACACGTACACGAGTACGCTTCGTAATGAACGTACATTTTTTCACACGTGTACATTTTGTAACACAAGTACATTTCTTCACACGCGTACATTTTGTAACGAACGTACATTTTTTCACACGTGTACATTTTGTTCGAGGACATTTACCACCCGTTGTATGTTTACAGTGTGTTGTACGTTTATGATGCGAAAATTTATCATCGTCGCACTCAAAAGTACTTGGGTCTTGATGTAAAAATTCCTCCATCCCTGCACTTTTGATTTCTTCAACAGCTTTTTGAATATCGCGTTTCATAGAAACCCTCCTTATCGCTAATTAAAATGAAAAGGTAACCTTTTACATTAATCATGATATGAAGAGAGAATCTCTTCTGCATGAGACAGGAGTTTAATTTTCAATGGAAATTGGCATATGACGGATATATGGACACATGGACAAAGTAATGAGCATACATTAAAGGGAGAAAAAAAGAAGGGGTGGAGAACAATGTTGCCTTCTTATGATTTTTTTATTCATCCAATGTATGTTGTTGAATTAAAGAAAGATATTTGGTCTGATAGTCCTGTTCCAGCAAAATTAACATATGAGAAAAGAAAATATGATATTGATATTGTTTACCGAGGGGCTCATATTCGGGAGCTTGAAAAAAAATCATATCATGTTATGTTTTACAAACCAAAACGATTTCAAGGTGTGAAAGAGTTTCATCTAAATTCTGAGTTTAAAGATCCGTCACTGATCCGAAATAAATTATCACTTGATTTTTTTAGCGATATTGGTGTACTTTCACCAAAATCTCAGCATGTTTTTATTAAAATTAACGGTCAAATTCAAGGTGTATATCTACAATTAGAATCTGTTGATGAAAATTTTTTGAAAAGCAGAAAATTACCGAGCGGTTCAATTTATTATGCAATTGACGATGATGCAAATTTTTCTTTAATGAGCGAGCGAGATCAGGATGTTAAGACAAATTTATCTGCAGGGTATGAGTTTAAATGTGCAAATGAACATAGTGAAGAGCAACTTAGCGAATTTGTTTATCAAGCGAATGCATTATCGCGAGAAAAATATGAAAAAGAAATTGTGAATTATCTTGATGTTGAAAAATACTTGCGATGGTTAGCAGGTGTTATTTTAACGCAAAACTTTGATGGCTTTGTTCATAATTATGCATTGTATCATAATGATGAAACGCATTTGTTTGAAGTAATACCATGGGATTATGATGCAACATGGGGGCGTGATGTAGAGGGAAGGCCACTTAACCATGAATACATTCGAATTCAAGGGTATAATACATTGAGTGCCAGAATTCTTGATATACCGGTATTTCGAAAACAGTACCGCAGTATTCTTGAAGAAATTTTGGAAGAAAAATTCACGGTTTCTTTTATAAAACCGAAAGTAGAGGGAATGTGTGAAGCGATCCGTCCGTACCTGGTTCAAGATCCCTATATGAAAGATAAAATAGACATTTTTGACCAAGAACCCGATATTATCTTTCAATATATAAACAATAGGCGTCAATATATACATGAGTATTTACATGAACTATCATAAATGAAAAAGAGANNTCTCTTTTTCATTTATGATAAATATAATCTTTCATTTTAGATAAAAAGTATGAATGCTTAAGTCTTTATGAAAATAATTGATTCCTTTTAAATTTTATGTGAATAAGCTACGATTTGTTTAGGTGCTGTAAATAAAGTTGAAACAGTATAGTATATTTTTAAGGTGGAGGAAATATGGAAGCGAAATGGATCGATTGGGTAAAACAAATACAAGCTATTGCTCAGGCTGGTTTAACGTATTCAAAAGATGTGTATGATATTGAACGTTTCGAGCAGTTACGTGACCTCACAGTTACTATGATGTCTCATTATACGAAGACAGATTGGGAAGTGGTAGAGAAATTATTTGCCAATGAAACAGGTTATCAAACACCAAAAGTAGATATTAGGGCTGTCGTGTATCAGGATGATAAATTATTATTTGTAAAAGAAAAAAGCGATGGGAAATGGGCTTTACCAGGTGGCTGGGCAGATGTTGGCTATACGCCAACAGAAGTGGCAGCAAAAGAAGTATGGGAAGAAACGGGTTATAAAGTTGACCATTTTCGATTATTAGCAGTATTCGATAAAGAAAAACATCATTCATCACCATCCGCAACACATGTATATAAAATATTTATTGGTTGTGAAATCGTTGGGGGAGAAAAACAAACAAGTATTGAAACGGAAGCAGTGAACTTTTTTGGTGAAAAGGAAATTCCGGAGTTATCGATTGCTAGAAATACAGAGGGGCAAATTAGAGAGATGTTTGCATGTATGAAAGACAGTAATAAGCAATCCTTACTTGATTAAGAAAAAATGTGTAAAGATAAAAAATAAGAAATTTTACATGTATAACCCTCTCTTTTCTTTCTATTTGTGCCTGGTATATTTACAATGAATGGTACATATTTTGGGTAAAGAACTAGGAACTTATTGGCATGCATAAATCTTTGTGAGATAATAGGAAGGCATGTAAGAAGAAAAGGAGACAGAAAAGAAAATGTTATCGAATTTAATAGAGCAGTTATTGCAATTTTTTGCAAGTTTAGGATACTTTGGAGTAGCCTTAGGGTTAATGATTGAAATCATTCCCAGTGAGATTGTTCTCTCTTATGCTGGATTTTTAGTAGCAGACGGTAAAATCAGTTTTATTGGAGCGGTGATTGCTGGTACAATCGGTGGTACTTTAGCACAAATCTTCTTGTATTGGTTAGGGTATTACGGAGGACGTCCTGTCGTTGAAAAATATGGAAAATATTTATTGATTAACAAGCATCATTTAGATGTGGCGGAAGGCTGGTTTAATCGATATGGGGCGGGAGTAATTTTCTCAGCACGCTTTATACCAGTTGTGCGTCATGCAATTTCGATTCCAGCAGGATTAGCGAAAATGCCTTTGAAAAATTTTACACTATACACAGTAATCGCGATTATCCCATGGTCAATTTTGTTTATTTATTTAGGAGAAAAACTAGGTGGGAATTGGCGTCATATTAAAGAATATGCCGCTGACTATACGCATTACATAATTATTGGGGCAGTGTTCTTTATTGCTCTTTATTTCGGTTTAAAAATATTGAAAAAAAGAAAAACAGTTCGTTAAAGCCAATGATTTCATTGGCTTTTTTCATACCTTTCAGTTCTAAAATAAAGAAGTTGTCCATAATGTGTAGTAATAAAGCGTAGCGGGGGAATGAAATGAAGGGATCACCGTTTTTACGTGGAACATTATTTTTAACGATGGCAACGATGATATCTAAAATGCTCGGATTTATATATGTTATTCCATTTACAGCAATGGTTGGTACTAGCGGATATGTATTATATACGTATGCATATCGGCCATATACAATTATGTTAAGCATTGCAACGATGGGATTACCACTTGCTGTTTCAAAAATGGTCTCGAAATATGATCAGTTAAATGACTATCATACAGTAAAACGGGTGTTGAAAAGTGGAATATTTTTTATGATTTTTATGGGGCTAGCTTCATTTCTAGTTCTTTATATGTTAGCTCCATATCTTGCAAATCTAGTGATCGATGGAAGTGATCAAACTGGTAATAGTATGAATGCTGTTACATATAATATTCAAATTGTTAGTTTTGCACTACTGATTGTACCAGTAATGAGTTTATTACGCGGTTTTTTTCAAGGATTTCAATCTATGGGACCATCGGCTTCTAGTGTAGTTGTAGAACAGTTCTTTCGTGTATTAACAATCTTAATAGGAAGCTTTGTTGTGTTGCATATTTTGAAAGCATCTGTTTCGTTAGCGGTTGGAGTTTCAACTTTTGGTGCATTTATGGGCGCGGCAGCTGGACTAACTGTTTTGATTGGATTTTATATGAAAAGGCGGAAATACTTAAAACGGAAAGAGAAAGCCAGTATCCCGCAGACAACGAAGTCTTTTTTTGCTTTATATAAAGAGCTATTTACGTATTCAATCCCATTTGTTGCGGTTGGACTAGCGATTCCGTTGTATCAAACAATTGATACATTTACAATCAATAAACTTTTAATAGAGATAGGTTACGTGCAAATCGAAGCAGAAAAAATAAATGCGATAATTGGGCTTGTTCAAATGGTTGTACTAATTCCAGTGTCGGTTGCAACAGCCTTTAGTATGTCTCTCGTTCCTGAGATGACGAAAGCTTATATAGCTGGAAATGTACAATTATTATATAAGCATTTCACGAAAACGAATTTACTTGTTGTAGCGATTACAATTCCAGCAGCAATTGGAATGATGATATTAGCTAAACCTATATATACTTTTTTATTTGGAGTAGGAAATGATCCGAGTTTAGGAAGCGCTATTTTACAGTACTATGCACCGGCATGTATATTATTTTCATTGTTCACAGTTACTGCTGCGATGTTACAAGGCATTAATCAGCAACAAAAAACAGTTCTGGGTTTAACCCTAGGGATTATCATTAAAGTCGCATTAAATATTGTATTATTACCGTACTTTGACTACACTAGTTTTATTATCTCAACATATGCAGGCTATACTGTTTCGGTTTCATTTAACTTGTGGATGCTTTCTAAATATGTTATAAAGGCAACATAAGCTTTTGGAAAGACAGAGCAATCTCTGTCTTTTTCTATTTTAAAAGAATTTATGAAGAAAAGCGTTTTCAAATTAATTTTCTATTGAAATTTGAACGTTTGTTTCATATGCTGAAAATAGCGGTTCAAAAACTGTTGTTTAAGTGAGGTAGATTCCCACATGTAAAAAGAATCGGGGTGATAGTATGTTAAATATTTATTTAACAGACCGAAACGGAAAACTACAAGAAATAGAGGAAATTGAAAAAGGTTGCTGGATTAATGTACTTCATCCAACAGAAGAAGAAATTCAATTTTTAGTGCAAACATTGAATGTAGAATTGGATTTTATTAAAGACCCATTGGATGATGAAGAACGATCTCGTATTGAAAAAGAAGATGATAATGCATTAATTATCGTTGACATTCCTACAGTGAGGCATGATGAAGAAGGAAATTCAATATATGACACGATTCCGATTGGTATGATTGTAATGCCGGAATGTTTCGTTACAATCTGTTTGGAAGAAAATCCGATTTTCGAGCGATTTATTAATCAACGTATTAAAGAATTTTATACATTTAAAAAGACGCGTTTTGCACTGCAGCTCTTATATACGATTTCTACTTATTATTTACGATACTTAAAGCAAATTAACAGAAAAACAATTGACTTAGAACATGAATTAAATAAGTCAATGAAAAATAAAGAAATCTTCACATTATTAGGTCTTGAAAAAAGTTTAGTGTATTTTACGACATCTTTAAAAGCAAACAAAATTGTTATTCAGAAGTTAATGCGTAATAATAACTTTCTTAAAATGTATGAAGATGATCAAGATTTATTAGAAGATGTATTAATTGAAAATAAACAGGCCATTGAAATGGCCGAAATATATAGTCATATTTTAAGTGGTATGATGAATACGTTTAGCTCAGTTATTTCAAATAACTTAAACAGTGTAATGAAACTGTTGACGTCAATTACAATTATTTTATCATTACCAACAATGGTTTCGAGCTTTTTTGGAATGAATGTAGAAATTCCACTTGGTCATAGCCCACATGGTTTTATAATTGTAATGATTATATGTGCAACATTATCTTGCACTTTAGCGTTTATTTTTTGGAAGAAACGTTATTTTTAAAGATAAAGAAAGCTGCTATAGCATAGTTATTAAACTGCGCTATAGCAGCTTTTTTGTCGTAATATAACGTTTCTTATATACGATACATATATTGATGGAAAACTTTTTTTGCCATGATTTACAGATTTGAAAAGGGCTTGTTCAAATAATAAATTGAGGTTAAAATTACATATTGTTAATGAAAAAATGGAGGAAATACATCATGGAATTGTTTCAGTTACCGAAAGCATTCCTGCAAATGAATACAATCTTTATCTCAATTTTAATTGAAGCACTACCATTTGTGCTAATTGGTGTATTTATTTCAGGATTCATTCAAATGTTTGTGACAGAAGATATGGTGGCAAAATGGATGCCAAAAAATCGATTTCTGTCTGTGTTATTAGCCACTTTTCTTGGCATGATGTTTCCAGGGTGTGAGTGTGGGATCGTTCCGATTGTAAGACGTCTAATTGGTAAAGGTGTTCCGCCATACGCTGGAATCGCATTTATGTTAACGGGTCCGATTATTAATCCGGTTGTATTATTTGCAACGTATGTTGCATTCGGAAGTAGCATGCATATGGTATGGTACCGTTCGATTGTAGCTATTGTTGTAGCGATTATTGTTGGAATTATATTATCATTTATGTTTAAAGATCATCAATTACGTGATGAGCATTTCCCAGAGGTGGATCATAAGCGTCCACTGCGTAAAAAAATGTGGGATGTTTGTACACATGCGGTTGAAGAGTTTTTCTCAATGGGAAAATACTTAGTAATGGGGGCATTAATTGCCGCTGCTGTTCAAACGTTTGTACAAACTTCAACGCTACTTTCTATAGGACAAGGACCGTTCTCTTCATCAGCTGTTATGATGGGACTTGCGTATATTTTATCACTATGTTCAGAGGCGGATGCTTTTATTGCATCGTCGTTCCAAAGTACATTTTCAACAGCATCACTTGTCGCGTTCCTCGTATATGGACCGATGGTGGATATTAAAAATATGTTTATGATGCTTGCGACATTTAAAACGAAATTTGTAATTGTTGTGATAGCTACAGTTACACTCGTGGTTTATGCAAGCTCACTACTCATTTATGCGATGGGGTGGTAGGTTATGTTTCGAGCGTATATTTTACTCGGGTTTACAATCTTAATTACGCAGCTTCATATTTCAGGTAATATAACAAAGTATATAAATATGAAGTACGCCTATTTATCAAAAACAGCAGCAATTATTTTAGGGTTTTTAACACTTATTCAAATCATTGTTGTTTTCCAAAAGGAACACCAAAAGGAGAAAGATCAGCACAATTGTGGTTGTAATCATAGTCATTGTGGACATGATCATTCAAAAGATGAAAATACATGGTGGAAACGGACTTTTGCGTATACATTATTTTGTTTTCCTATTATTTCAGGACTATTCTTTCCAATTGCGACATTAGATTCGGATATAGTTAAAACAAAAGGTTTTCATTTTCCTGTTGCGCAGGCAGAAAGCACAGATCCATTTATGACAAGGCAGTTTTTAAGACCCGATACGAGTATTTATTATGGAAAAGAAGGATATCGCGGTGTAATGGAAAAAGGGAAAAAAGAATATGTAACAAAAGATAGTATCGCTTTAAAGGATGAAGATTTCTTAAAAGGAATGGAGACAATCTATAATTATCCTGGTGAGTTTACAGGGAAGAAACTTTCTTTTAAAGGATTTGTCTTCCGCGATGATTCTGCAAAAAAAGAGCAATATTTCTTATTCCGCTTTGGTATTATTCATTGTGTAGCCGATTCAGGTGTATATGGAATGTTAGTGAAAAAGCCAGATGGGGTAGAGTGGAATAATGATGATTGGATTCAAGTAGAAGGGGAAATTTCAACTGAGTTTTATCAACCATTCCACGCAAATATTCCTGTTTTAGAAGTGGAAAAGTGGAATAAAGTTGAACAGCCGAAGGAACAATATGTATTTAGAGGAGCCGATTGATTATAATCGGTTCTTTTTTACATCCAGTTCGTTTATGTTAGCTATGAATCGTTTGTGTTTGGACAGGATTGCTGTTTTACGTGCAGAGCAACGTCATATTCAAAAAAAGAAAGTAAGAAAATTGCAACGGTATTAGCTTTATAAGTAAACTAGAATGAAAAGCGGACACCTAAATTTAGGTGTCCGCTTTTATAGTTTTTTCATCTACATATCGCTCTTAAGGGTAGCTAACTAGCAAAAGCAAGCAGCACCGACGATAATTAAGAGGATAAATAAGACGACAAGTAACGCGAATCCATTCCCATGTGCGAAGCCCATTGTTATTTCCTCCTTTTATTGTAAGATACAACATACAATATGCAAATTCACTTTTGTTTGACAGGGACATATATCACGAAACTGTGGATTTTTCTTGTATGTTAACGTAAAAAAAAGGAAACATATAGGAATAACAGCTTTTGAAGAAAGGGTTTTATCCATGAAAAAATGTATAGCTATTTTGTTATGCATCATAGGGATATCTATATGGATGACTATCGATCTAGAAATGGGGAAGAAAATGAATAGTGGACTTGAAATATCAAAATTTCGATATGGGAATTTTCAATTGTATACGAACGGGGAAGATTTGAATCGAAACTTGTTTGAAGATATAAATCGTGCTGAAAAATTTGTTTATCTTCATTTTTATATTGTAGGTAAAGATAAAGTAAGTCGTGATTTCTTACAGCTATTAGAGAAGAAAGCATCGAGTGGTGTAGATGTGAAATTATCAGTAGACCGCATTGGTGGCTATAAAATTAAGAAAAAAGTGATTCAGCAGTTAAAAGAAAAGGGTGTTAAATTTACTTTTAGTAAAAAGCCTAAATTTAAAAATCTGTTTTATTCACTACATCAACGTAATCATCGCCGTATTGCAGTGATTGATGGGAAAGTTTCTTATGTCGGCGGTTTTAATATTGGAGAGGAGTATCTTGGAAAGGATCCTAAATTCGGAAGATGGCGTGATTATCAACTGCGTATTCAAGGAGAGGGAGCAGTTGATATGGAACAAAAATTTGTAGAAGATTGGTACGAGGATACTGACGAAAAGCTTTCTTTGTACGAAGGGCCACCTCAGCAAGGGAAAGCAAAGTATCAATATGTATTTTCGAATGGGAAAGGGTTATGGCAGGAATACGGTGCATTCATAAAAGAGGCTAAAAAATCATTAATTATTGCAACGCCGTATTTTGTACCAAGTAAGGAAATGATGGATGGTTTACAAGAAGCATTGCAGCGCGGAGTGGCTGTAAAGATTCTAGTTCCCTTTAAAAGCGATGCCCTATTACTAAAACAAGCTGCTTACCCCCATTTAAAAAAGATGTTAGATGCTGGTGCAGAAATCTATCAATACCACAATGGCTTTTTTCATGGAAAGGTGACAATAATTGATGGTACAAGCGCTGATGTAGGAACAGCTAATTTTGATAATCGTAGCTTTTATATTAACATGGAGTCGGATTGTTTTATATATGATAAAGCAGTTGTAGCTGAAGTGTGGGGACGATTACAAGAGGATTTTCATGACTCTAAGCGTTTGACGGATAAAGATTTTGACAAAATTAGTAGCTGGGACTGGTTTTTAGCAAAGATAGCAAATGTTCTGGCTTTCTATTTATAGGCATATATTAGAAGGAAGGGGGAGCTATAATATGAGATGTATGGAAGAATTACTACAGTGTAGTTATGAAATGATTCATATGATGGGTGAGTATATGAACAAAGTGGAAGATGAAGAGCTAGGAGATATATTAAAACAGCATTTGCCCTATATTTTGCAAGCTTACAATGAACAAGTGAACTTTCAAGAAGGTGAAAATGTACAGCATATGATTTGCGAACAACTGAGGTCTCCCCTTATACAAAATGGTATACCGATGACTAATACAAGTAAGGGTGATACCGAAATTGCTATTTCCTATATCTCGAATTTAAAAAGATTAGCACTCAGATTTGCTCAAGTTGCTGTAGAAGTTGCAAATCCGGAATTTCGATCATTTTTGGAAAACTGTTTTGTTAAAATGAATCGTTATGCTTATAGCATATGGCAATATGTTGTGAAAAAAGAATATACAATAGAAAATATATATGCAGCCGAAAGGTTTGCATGGAATGAAAAACAAGACAGTGTATGAACTGTCTTGTTTTTTTGAAAAGAATTATAAGCTTTTTACCATTCCACCATCAACAAGGAAAGATTGCCCGGTCATATATGTATTTGCATCGGATGCAAGGAATGCAGCGAACGCTGCGAACTCGCTAGGGCGACCGTATCTTCCGAGAGGGATAATTGATTCATATTGTTTTTGAACGTCTTCTACTGTAATTCCGTGCTTTTCGGCAGCTGTTTCATCGAGAGAAGCGATGCGGTCTGTAGCGATACGTCCTGGGGCAATGGTATTAATTAGAATGTTATATGGGGCAAGCTCAGATGCTAACGTTTTTGCTAAGCCTGTAATACCGACGCGGAATGTATTCGATAATAGTAATCCGGGAATTGGCTCTTTAATAGAAGACGAAGCGATGTTAATAATTTTTCCGCCTTGTTCCTTCATATATGGGAGTACTTCACGAATCATACGTACGTAACTTAATAAATTGAGTTCAAATGAATTGTACCAATCTTCATCTGTTAATTGTTCAAATGTACCAGGCTTAGGACCGCCGGCATTGTTTACTAAAATATCAATTGTGCCAAAGTTTTGTACAGTATATTCTACCGCTTGTTTAATGCTTTCTTTATTTGTAACATCACAAACTGTATACATGGCAGTACCTTTATTAAGAGCGATCAATTCTTTTTGTAAAGATGCTAGCTTTTCCTCATTACGACTCAGTAGCATAACATTTGTACCTTCTTTTATAAGTTCTGTAGCAATCGCTTTTCCTAAACCTTGACTAGATGCGACAACTAGAGCAGTTTTTCCAGCTAATCCAAGTTCCATATATATCAACCTTTCTCTGTTATATTATTTTTATTATAAGCGAAAATGATTCAAAATAAAAAATAAACGCCTCCCTTGTCAGAAAATTTACAGAAATTTACCGTATCTTTACTTACTTCTCATATTTCCTTCAAAAAAGAGAAGTAATATGAGGTTGTACATATTCTATCAAAAGGGGGAAAAGCAAATGAATAAATGGGTTAAATCTTTAACTGTAATGGCACTTGCGAGCTCTTTATTTCTGGTAGGCTGTAATAATAGTGAGGATAAGAAAAAAGAAGAAGATACAACAACACAGCAAGATAAAAAGAAGGATCAAGAAACGAGCAAGGATAGTACTTCTTCAGATTCAAAGGAAAAAAAATAATATTTTGAATGATAGGGCTTCCTCATGTGTTGAGGAAGCTTTTTTAGTTGTATATTTTCCACTTTTGAGAAAAAATAGAGAGAAATAATAAGTAAGGAGTACGAGGATGAAAATATGTATATTTGGGGCAACTGGAAGAGTTGGCTCACAGTTAATGAAACTAGCATTACAAGATTTACATGATGTCACAGTATTAGTTCGTGACCAAAATAAGGTTGTGGAAAAACATAACAATCTATATATAGTAGAAGGAAATGTATTACAGGAAAATGATGTGAAAAAGGCGTTAAAGGGGGCGGATATCGTGTTAAGTGCTCTTGGGACTGATGGAAATAGAACATTATCGCATAGCATACCTACTATTATAAAACATATGGATAAAGAGGGAATAAACAGGATTATCACGATAGGAACAGCAGGTATTTTACAAGCTCGAACAAATCAGAAGATATATCGATTTCAATCGGAAGAATCAAAGAGAAAAACTACAACAGCTGCAGAAGATCATCTATCTGCTTATGTAGCTTTAAAAAATAGCGAGTTATGCTGGACAATTGTTTGTCCTACACATTTAATTGATGGAGAAGAAACGGGTATGTACCGCACGGAGGGGGAAATGCTACCACTGGACGGATCAAAAATTACGGTAGGAGATACGGCTCGTTTTACGTGGTCTTTAATAAATAAAAAAGTATATGAAAACACTCGTGTAGGTATTGCGTATTAAAAAACCATCCCTGAAAAGGGATGGTTAAAAAAGAATGTAACATACAAAAATGATAATCATAATAATTTGTAAAATCGCTTTTGCCACTGTACTGCTTAAAAAGCCGACGACTGTAGCAATTCCCACCATAAAAGCTTCTTTCGGTGTCTTTTTATGCAATATTTCTGTCATGAAAACAGACAGAAATGGAATGATAATGAGACCAAATGGCGGGAAGAAAAAGGAACCGACAATAATAGAGAGCATTCCCACACGTTCGCCCCATTTGGTACTTCCATATTTCTTTAAGAAATATCCATTTGCGATAAAATCAGCAACAAAAATAAAGATGGTAAAAATGATTTGAAGGATCCAAAAGCTTGTTGATAGCTCCCCGCTATTTATACCAAAATGATAAATGAGATATCCAGCCCATAGTGCGAGTATGCCAGGGATAATTGGATAAATAAAAGCAATAAATGATACGATGAAACATGCAATTATACAAAGTGTAAGAAAAATAGTCACTTTATATCTCCTTTTTACTATCTAGTTTATGTACAGCAACTTTCTTAATTTGATGCCCATCAATCTCTAATGCTTTGAATTGGAAACCAGCATATTCAATTGAATATCCAGCTTCAATATTTAAATCAATAGCTTGGGATAGAAGCCAGCCGCCAATTGTATCTAAATCACTTTCATCAATATGTAAACCAAACATATCATTTACTTCTGAAATGAGCACTTTTCCATCAAATACAGTAAGTTTTGGTGTGCGTTTTTCAATCATTGGTGGTTCATCTGCATCAAACTCATCTTGAATTTCACCAATAATTTCTTCAATAATATCTTCCATTGTTAATAGTCCAGCTGTCCCACCATATTCATCCACTACAATCGCCATTTGAACACGGTTTTTTTGGAGGTGGATTAATGTTTGACGAATTGGAACTGTTTCAAAGACAGTTAAGACGGGATGTATGTATGCTTCTAAAGGTTTGTGAATTCCCTTCGTTTGATCGTGAAAAATTTCTTTTGTATTTAGCATACCAATAATATCATCTTTATCTTTTTCTATTATCGGATAGCGTGTATATTTTTCAGATGCGATAATTTCCATATTTTCGGATAATGTATTTTCTGTAGATAAACAAATCATTTCTGTACGAGGTACCATAATTTCTTTGGCAACACGGTCATCAAACTCAAAAATATTGTTTACATATTTATATTCGGTTTGGTTAATTTCACCACTCTTAAAGCTTTCACCTAAAATAAGTCGTAATTCTTCTTCTGAGTGCGCAAGTTCATTTTCTTTTGCTGGTTCGAGGCCGAATAGTTTTGTAAAGGATACGGCTGTACTATTTAGTAACCAAATGAAAGGATACATGATTTTATCAAACCAGATGAGTGGTTTGGCAAATTTTAATGTAATTGCTTCAGCTTTTTGAATCGCAAAAGATTTTGGAACAAGTTCACCTAATACAACATGAAAAAAAGTAATAACACTAAAAGCGATGATGAAAGATAGCGTATTAGCCATCGCTCCAGTAATATTTATTTTTTCAAATAGTGGTCGTAGTAAGTGTTCAACAGTTGGTTCGCCAAGCCAACCAAGCCCTAAAGACGTGATGGTAATACCAAGCTGACAAGCTGATAAGTATACATCTAAGTTAGAAACAACGCTTCTGGCAGCTAGTGCTTGCTTATTTCCTTCATTTGCAAGCTGATCAATTCGGCTTTTTCGTACTTTTACAACTGCAAATTCAGATGCAACGAAAAAGCCAGAAATGAGGATAAGTACAAAAATGAGAAAAATATTTAATATGTCCAAGTGTGTTCTCTACTCCGAAGTTGGAATAAAGATGTCACCTCCTGCAAGTATGTTATACTTTTATAATAAATCGAAACGAAAATAATAGTCAAAGGAAATGAGTAAATATTGGGATGTTTTTCTAATCATTCATGAATTTGTTGGTATTTTACCCTGAATGAAAGAGGAATAACCCTCCATTTTAAGGAGGGGGATGGCTTATATCTTAATTATTTAATCATTGTTTTTGCAATAGCGTAAGTTTGATGTTTAGACTGGTTTGTTGTCCATACGGATTGAAGGAAGGAAAGAATGATATACGGAATATAAAGGAGTAACAGTCCAATTGTAACAACAGTTGGTGAACTTCCTCCAAATTGAATAATAAATTGTAGTAATCCTTTCGTATGAAAAATACATTCCATATAACAGAATGATAAAATAATGGAACTTAAAATAGATTTATGATTTGAAACGATTGCTATAAATAATGTATTAATGAGAAAAGATGAATCGCGTATAACATGTTCTTCCGTTTTATTTAAAAACGGGATCCATTTTTTAATTGCCTGTATAATGATAATCATTGATGTACTACATATGATGATGAGGGAAGAAAGGAATGGAATTGTTATGTACTTTGCGATGTGTAAAGAAATTAATACAATAGAACATTGTAATAAAACGGTACTGAATGAGTATGGAATCCAGCGCAATATAACAGTATACTTTTTTAATTGTTTTGGTACTTTTAAGAATAAATGTCCAATTGCTAGGCTAATGGAAAAACCAATTACGAGTGTGAATGTAAAGCGAACGATCGATAAAAAGTATACTTCCCATATATAAGGGAATAGAAGTGTAGATTGTCCAGAAACATGTAACACTCTAGTTGAGTTTATAATAGGTTGAGATGAGAAAAGAATAGATTCATGCATCCAATCAATCATGGGGATTGAAATGTGCGGAAAATGAGTGAAATTATAAAAAATCCCAAGTAAGCCTTTTAAATAAGAAGGCTCATGCGCTAATAATATAGCAGGAATCGGGCTTATGATAAGAATGATTAGAAGTCCAGCTAAAAAACGATACGTATAAGAACGAAATAATGAAGACATAATTGCTCACCTACTCTTTGAAAATTCAGAAAATTATTATTCTTATTCTAGCGTTTTTTTGAATAAGTTACAATATCTTTTTCTTTCCATATAGGTTCAGTGTAATAATTTGTGAATATTGCTTTTGTACAGAATAATAATCTACTAAATTTCTCAAAAAATGAATCATTCATGAACAAATAATGACAGTAGTATGAATAGTTTTCAGAAAAGTAAAATAAAATATTTATTTTTTTCTAAAAATATAATATAGTTAGGGCACAGAAAGTATTTTAACATAAGGAGGCTTTTTATGAGGATTAAAGGGAATTATGTACCAAAAAGAGAAGTTTTATATTGCTCCATATCATTAACAATAGGTGAAGCATTGGATCATTTAAATAAAACGGGTTATCGCTGTGTGCCTGTTTTAGATGAAAAGAAAGAGAAATTTTTAGGAAATGTATATAAAGTAGATATTTTAGAATATAAAGGTTCATTAGAGGATAATCTATCAGAATTATTAAATGATAAAGAGGGCTATGTGAGAGAAGACTCTTCTTTCTTTAAAGTGTTCTTTACAATTAAGAAACTACCATATTTGTCGGTTGTCGATGAGAAAGGAACATTTCTTGGAATCTTAACTCATAAAAAGGTATTTGAGCTATTAGAGGATGCATGGGGTGTTCATTCTAGTAAGTATTCTGTTATGGTGGGAACCCAAGATTATAATGGAGCGATTCAAAAACTATCTACGGTTTTGAAAAAGTATAGTGGTATCCAAAGTCTAATGACATTTGATAATGATGCATTGTTAATACGCAGAATTATGTTTACATTGGGTGAAGAGTTTAAAGTAGAAGAGTTAGAGACTTTATTAAAGGATTTAGAGGATCACGGATTTCGTGTTGTATATGTAGAAGAAATGAATAATCCACGTGAAGTGGAGACAATAGAATAGAAATGAAAAGCCATCTGTATAATTTGGATGGCTTTTCGTTATACATAAGAAAAGAAATGTTAATGTTATTTTAAAATAAAAAAATGAATGCGTACGTATTTATTTTTAAAATATTTTTCTAAAAGAATAATAGATGAAAAAGGTGTGCATACTATTTAACTTTCGGAAAATTCTATATAAAAAATATGTTTTTATTTTTCAACTAAATGTGTTACTATATTTGTGATAAAAGTAAAGAGGTCTGACAAGTTTCACTTCACGGTGTAATACTCTGATGATTTAAATATTCGAAAAAATCAAAAATATAAATCAGAGTAAAGAAGAAGGGGAAGTGGAGAAATTATGGAGAAAGACATTGCTTTTTTAGGGGCATACATAATCAACAGGAATAGAAAGGAGGATGCATAGCATATTGTGAAAGAGACAAAAACAATAGAGACATGCTATGCAAAAGAGAGATGAAGGGACGATTAAGGCCAGGAGACACGATAGCGATTGGTTTAATGTTGTTTGCATTATTTTTAGGAGCTGGAAATTTAATTTTCCCACCAGTATTAGGACAACAAGCTGGAGAAAATGTTTGGATTGCCACCATTGGATTCCTTGTAACAGGAGTCGGACTCCCCCTATTAGCTGTAACTGCTGTCGCTTTTGTAGAAGGGGACTTGAAAGCGTTATCCTCTAGAGTACACCCTATATTTGCGTTTATTTTCCCACTGGTTAGTTATTTAGCGATTGGACCATTCTTTGCAATCCCGCGAACAGGAGCGGTTTCTTTTGAAATGGGAATGAAGCCATTTCTACCAGAAGCGTTTGTGTCAGAGTGGTATATGCTGTTTCTTTACACGGTAGTTTTCTTTGGGGTAACTTGGTATTTATCACTAAACCCATCAAAATTAATTGACTGGTTTGGAAAGTTTCTTACTCCGTTATTAGTATTAATTGTTGCTATAATTGTTGGGAAAGCGATTATCGATCCAATTGGGGCACCTGCTGCACCGTTAGATGCATATAAAGATAATGCGTTTTTCGGTGGATTTATTCAAGGATATTTAACAATGGATGCTATTAGTGCACTTGTATTTGGAATCGTTGTGGTACAAGTTATTCGTTCAAAAGGAATAAAAGAGAGCAGACAAATTGCAAAAACGACAATTGTATCAGGAATTATTGCTGTACTAGGTTTAACGTTAATTTATTTATCACTCGCGTATCTCGGCTCAACAAGTACATCACTTGGCGTTTCTGATAATGGAGGTCTTATTTTAACGAAAGTTGTAAACGAGCTATATGGCACGAGTGGCAAAATATTATTAGGCCTTGTTATTACACTTGCTTGTTTAACAACGTCAGTTGGGCTCGCATCAGCATGTGCGGGATTTTTTACAAACTTATTCCCAAAAGTATCACATAAAATGGTTGTAACATTGGTATGTGTGTTTAGTTTAGTTGTATCCAACCTAGGGTTAACACAGCTTATTGCTGTAACATTACCAGTATTGATGATTATTTATCCTGTTGCAATCGTATTAATTGTATTGTCTTATTTCCATAAATGGATCGGACAGCGAAATACAATATATATCGGTGCGATTTTAGGTGCACTAGTTATTAGTTTATTTAACGGTTTAGAAAGTGCAAATATTAAGTTTGATGTAATAACAAATGTCCTGCAAATGCTTCCTTTATATAAGGAAGGAATTGGTTGGTTACTGCCATCATGTGTTGGCGGAGTTATCGGTTATTTTCTATATAGACCAAAAGAATCAGGTGAGTTGCAAAAGAAAGGTGCTTAGGTATCTTTCTTTTTTTAGAGGGAATTTGTATGTTTTGTCTAAATGGTAATTTTGGAGGGAGAATACAATGGCTAATTTTGAAGACTTTTTACAGTTAGATTTACGTATTGGCACGATACAAAAGGCAGAAGAGTTTAAAGAAGCGCGCGTACCTGCAATTAAGCTTGAAATCGACTTTGGTGAACTTGGTATGAAACAATCCAGCGCTCAAATAACAAAGAGGTATATACCAGAAGAGCTAATTGGGAAACAGGTTGTAGCTGTCGTGAACTTCCCGCCCAAGCGTGTTGCAGGCTATAAATCAGAAGTACTTGTGCTAGGTGGAGTTCCAGAACAAGGGGATGTAATCTTATTGCAGCCTGATATAGAAGTCCCAAATGGAACATCTATTAGTTAAATAGGAGGGGACAGGGATGGAAGTTGGAAAAGCTTATTTAGAATGTGCTGTTTCAAACTTTAAGGCGATTCAAAAACAAGGGGAACGGACATTTTCACAGTTATCATACGAACAAATCAGTTGGATACCTCATGAAGAAGCAAACAGTATTGCTATTATAGTCAAACATTTGCAGGGGAATATGCGATCGAGATGGACAGATTTTTTAACGACAGATGGTGAAAAATTAGATCGGAACCGTGATGGTGAATTTGAAGGCGGTTATGCTTCAAAAGAAGAGATGTTAGTAGCGTGGAGGGATGGTTGGGGTTATGTTTTTCAAGCGCTGCAATCATTAACTCCGCAAGATCTTTTAAAAAGCGTTCATATAAGGGGAGAAGCACAAAGTGTTATGCAAGCAATTGAAAGGCAAATCACTCATTATGCATCACATATCGGACAAATTATTTATGTTGGAAAATTGCTGAAGGGAAAAGAGTGGGAATGTTTAAGTATTCCCAAAGGGCAGTCTAATCGTTATCTTCAAAAGTGACGTTCAATATAATAATAAGAAATAAAACGATATAGAACGGGCACTAAAAAAATAATCCAAATGACTGATGGTTCTGTTATTGTTAAAATAGTGCCTATAGCGAGAGTATACCAAATGAAATATATTCCAAATAGCGTATTAATAGGAATAAAGTTAGAAAAGAAAAATTGTTGATTAAAACAAGCATTGTGAAATAAGTACATGCGTACGTAAAGCATTGTAGTAATAAGATCTTGCTTTCTGACAATTTTTTTCTGACATTTATGACATATAAAAGTTATTTTCATTCATACACTCCATTTAAAAATAAGATTATGACTTTCTTAAATTTGTTATTAGTTTATAAATAAGGAGATATAAAGAATATACTCCTACATAAGCTCCGGTAATGAGAAATAATGGGTTCAATAAAATAGCGTGAATCGTTGTCATAAATACTAAGCCGTGCAGTACAACATCATATATGTTAAAAGCAATTAGTATACCCAGTATATATAATGAAAGGTACGCGCAAATATCTAAGAAAGCATGGATTTTAGGGTGTACTGCAAATAATAAAAAAACACATGATAAAACAATAGGCATGATACCTATAATTAGCTTCAATTCATTTCACCTCTAAGACAATATTGCCCAAATTTAGGCGGTCTATTCTCGATAGCTTGTACATAAGTTGGAACAGAGAGGGTGATGTTATGAATCGAGGCTTTTTTTATGTGAAATTAACAAGTGTACGAAAGCTTATTTTATTTGTCGTCATTATGGTGTTAGTAACCTTTTTCCTTATTAGTATGATGGTGACTTCATTGAAAGAAACAAAGTCAGCATATTTATATAATTGGTTGAATGAGTTATCAATGAATGGTTATATGTATGTGATTGGAAAGGAAAATCATTATTTTACACAAGAATATCGGAATTTAAATCAAGATTTTTCGATTTCATCTTTTCTTTTTTCAACAGCAACAAATATTCGATTTGATGATGTACGCAGTTTCGTTGGGAAAGAACTTCCTGGATTCGGAAGATATGATACAGAAATTGTCATTGCTGGTGAAGGAACAAATTATTCTAACTTACCTATTGAGTCGAGCGTTCCACTTGAAGAAGTGGTGAAAGAGCGTACAGGAGAAACAGGACAAGTTCCGAAAACGGATCCGAACAAAGAGAAAAAAGAGCCTGCGCAAACAACAGGGAAAAGACAAATTGCATTTATTTATCATTCTCACAGTTGGGAATCATATTTACCTTTATTAAATTTAACAAATGATCCAGATCCGAATAAGGCAACAAGTTCTGTGACGAATATTTCTATACTTGGAGAACGGTTCCGTGACCAATTAGCAAATGAAGGAATAGGAGCAGTTAATGACAAAACAGATGTTGGGAAAAAGTTGATAAGTAAGGGGTTAAATAGTAATAGTTCTTATAAAATGTCTCGAGAAATTGTACAGGAGGCAATGGGAGGAAATAAAGAGCTACAATATTTTTTTGACTTACACCGAGATAGTGCCCGCAAAAATGTCACGACAAAAGCAATTGGAGATAAATCGTATGCGAAGCTTGCCTTTGTCATTGGAAAAGGAAATAAAAATTACACAAAAAACTTACAATTAGCAACTGCCCTGCATGAAGCGATTAATAAAAAATATCCAGGGGTAAGTCGAGGAGTTATACAAAAGGGGTTTCAAACAGGGAATGGTGTTTATAATCAGGATTTGTCAGGACAAGCGATTTTAATTGAGGTAGGAGGTGTAGATAATACATCTGAAGAACTAAATCGCTCCATTGATGTATTGACAAAAGCATTTAGTGAATATTTTTGGCAAGCAGAAAAGGTGAATGGGTGAACGTAAGCGAACTGCTTACGTTTTTTTGTATTCAATAAGAAGAAAAAGATAAGAACTAATGCTTTTCTAAATAAAGTTTCATCTTCATTATACTAATATCGAAATTTGTCTATTTATCCTATGAAAAATAGAGAGGTATTTCATAAAAAAATGGCGAAATCCTCTTTACGGATAAAGTTTTTCACATTATAAAGTTGACAGGGTGATAGAGATGATACGAGAAATTCAAATAGAGGACGCAGCAGCATTTTTGCAATTAGGAAAACAATTGGATGAAGAAACTTCCTATATGTTATTGGAACCAGGTGAGCGGAATACAACAGTGGAGCAACAAAAAAATATGATCAAACGCTTTATAGAAACTTATAATTCTACAATATTTGTAGCAGTAGAAAAGGAACAATTAGTCGGATTTATTTTAGCTAATGGTGGTAATGCACAAAGAAACAAGCATGCAGTAGCAATTGTAATTGGAATTTTACAAGAATATAGCGGAAAAGGAATTGGGGCGGCTTTGTTTAAAGAGGTAGAAAGATGGGCAAGATTACATGATGTATGGCGTTTAGAGTTAACAGTAATGGCCCATAATACACGAGCACAAACACTATATAAAAAAGCAGGATTTGAACAAGAAGGTATAAAAAAATCTTCTCTTATCGTTGATGGGAGAAATATTGATGAGTATTATATGGCCAAATTATTAAAATAAGAGGTCGTTTTATGAAAAAAAGATGGAGACTACTGGTTCTCGTAGTAGTTGCGATTATTATTGGAGTGGCAGGCATTAATTATAAAATGTATAAAGATAAACGGGCACAAGAAGTGAATGGTAGCGCTGTATTTCCAAAAGCGCAAGACACGATTGCTAAAATGGAAGGGGATCTCGCGGTTGTGAATAATCCAGATTCTGTACTCGTACTTGTAAATAAAAGTAGACGGCTACCAGATCGTTATAAGCCGCAAGATTTAGTTATTCCCAAAGTACGTTATTCCAGTGAAGGTGATCAAGAGAAAAAAAAGATGAGGAAAGAAGCGGCGCAAGCACTTGAAAAAATGTTTGAGCAAGGTGATCAAGAGAGAATTTTTCTCTTTGCAGTCTCAGGTTTCAGATCTTTTGATCGGCAAAAAGCGTTAAATACAATGTATAAGATTCAAGATGGGGAAGCGAAAACAGCGATGTCGAGTGCAGTACCAGGAACGAGTGAACATCAAACGGGACTTGCAATGGATATTACGTCACAATCAGCTAAATTCCAATTAGAGTCTGTTTTTGGAGATACCAAGGAAGGAAGATGGCTTGCTCAAAATGCACATAAATTTGGTTTTGTCATTCGGTACACAGAAGAGAAAGAGGCTATTACAGGTTATCGATACGAGCCGTGGCACGTACGTTATGTAGGGAATCCGCAAGCGACATATTTATATGAAAATCAATTCACCTTAGAGGAAGCAATGCAGTAATCAATTTAAGGGGAGAGGGTCCAGGTGACAATGTTATATAAGAAAAAAGTATATGCATACATTACAAGGGAGAAAGCAGGAGTTATACAGTTACTGGTTTTTACTCATCGTGATATACCAGATGCAGGTGTACAGGTCCCAGGCAGCACGGTTGAAGAAGGAGAAAAATTAGAAGAAGCAGCAATACGTGAAGTGTTAGAAGAGTCGGGTTTACGTCATTTATGTATAGAACGTTACATTGATGATTATATCATCCATGTAAAAGAAAAACAGGAATATCAAAAATGCCATTTTTTCCATATTTCGTTGTTAACAGATGTAAAGGATACGTGGGAACATACAGTAAGTGCCGGGGATGAAGATCGAGGTTTAGTATTTTGTTACGAATGGATCGATATTGCAAAGTGTCCTGTATTAGCAGGAAATCAAGGCGAATTTATTCATTTATTAGAAGAGATGTATGTGAAGTAGAAAGTTTGTTCATATACTAAAAAACGTTTTAGACAGCTTTTGTTCGTCTAAAACGTTTTTTTATTCTCTTTGAAATGGAAGGTTTTTGAAAGTGGAAGTTGAAATTCTTGGTAGAAGATTTATTTGTTGAAATGGGGAGAAATCACAATGATTAAAATTGATAAGTAATAAGATTTGAAATGAGGAAAGAACGAATAAGGAGAGATTTTAGGTGGAGATTCAATTCAATAAACTACTAAGAAAAGAATTAACAATTCAAGATATACAAACAGCGATGGAGAATGGGGAATTTACTTCGAAAGAGTTAGTTATGTATTATCTTCATAGGATAGCGAAGTATGACCAGGACGGTCCGAATATAAATTCTATTTTAGAAATAAATCCAGATGCGATTTTTATCGCAGAAGGATTAGATCATGAAAGAAAAATAAAGGGTGTCAGAGGTCCTTTACACGGTATTCCTGTTCTCTTAAAAGATAATATTGAAACAAATGATTCAATGCATACAAGTGCAGGGACAATCGCTCTTGAAAACTATATAAGTAGTAGTGATGCATTTCTTGTGAAAAAGCTTCGTGAAGCAGGTGTTGTTATATTAGGTAAGACGAATATGACGGAATTAGCGAATGGGATGTCTTTTGAAATGTGGGCTGTATATAGTTCAAGAGGAGGACAAGTCATTAATCCATATCGTTCAGGTGATGATGATTTTTTTGTTGGTGGTTCGAGTACAGGATCAGCTATAGCAGTTACTGCAAACTTTACTGTTTTATCTGTTGGAACAGAAACGGATGCCTCTATTTTAAGTCCGGCAGTTCAAAATTCTGTAGTTGGTATTAAACCGACTGTTGGTTTGATTAGTCGCAGAGGGATTATCCCTTTCACATATTCGCAAGATACAGCGGGACCTTTTGCTAGAACAGTAACTGACGCGGCAATTTTATTAGGGAGTTTAACAGGAATAGACCAACTTGATCCTGCAACCTATAAAAGCGAAGGGAGAGCTCAACAAGATTATACGGTTTATTTAGATTCTAATGGTTTAAGGAGCGCTAAAATTGGAGTATTTAACAAAGCATCTGAAGGCTATTACGAATCTGGAGAGTATGATGAGGAACTATTTCAGAATGCTGTACAAGTACTGCGTAATGAAGGAGCGACAGTATTAGAAGATATCGAAATCCCATCTTTTCATAGGGAGTGGAGTTGGGGAGTCTCGTCGTATGAATTAAAACATAGTCTAGATAATTATCTTTCTAAGTTACCTTCAAATATTCCAGTTCATTCTATCTCTGAATTAATTGCATTTAATAAAGGCATAGAAGAAAAAGCATTAAAATATGGACAAAAAAGGTTAGAAATGGGAAAAGATTTTCCTAATACCCTAAGAAATCCTGAATACTTAAATGCAAAGTTAGAAGATTTATATTTTTCCCAGGAGCAAGGAATTGATTTTGCCTTGAAGAAATATGGTCTTGATGCAATTCTCTTTCCTTCATATATAGGATCAACAATATGCGCTAAAGCTGGCTATCCTTCCATAGCGATACCGGCCGGATATAGGAACAGCGGCAGGCCTTTTGGAATCACTTTAGCAAGTACTGCATTTAGCGAAGGTACGTTAATTAGGCTTGCATATGCATTTGAACAAGCTACAAAATATAGACGAATTCCAAATCTATCATAAATACAGCGCAAAAAGGATAGGGTGACCTATCCTTTTTGCATTCTGTGAACTTAAAGAGAAAGGTCCTTTTCTTGCCGCTTCGTATGTTTTAGTAAAATAAAAGATAAACAAGCAGAACATAAAATTAGAAAAGCAGCAATGATATAGATAGTACGGACACCGAACATATCGGTAATAATACCAACGCTTAGCATAGAAATTCCTGAAACAGCCGAAGTAAGTGTGCCATGAGCGGTATACACTTTTGATAATAGAGGCGGTGGTACGCTTGATTGTAAAGCGGTTGTTTGGGAAATATCTCGAATTTGATAGGAAGGCCCCATTAGAACACAAAGAAACAGTGCAAGAAATCCGTTGCTTGTTATGCCATATAGGAAAGTGAGCACGCTGAATAGAAGAGATCCTAAAGCCATTGAGCGTATTAAGTTATTTTGAATATATGTACTTATTCGCCATGCTAATAGTCCACCAATTAATGTTCCGATATAATAGCTTGTGTTAATATACCCCCACCACTCTTCTCCTTTATGAAGAGCGGTCGTTACGTAAGCCATTGTAATACCGCCAATCCATATCGTGCCAGCAAAAGTTTCAATTAAGTCCATATATGTAACGATACGGAGGGAGGGGTGCTGAAATAAAAGTTTCCATCCTTCTATTAATGTAGCTGATTTGGAAGATGATTTCTCTATTGTTTGTTCAGATTGTATAGTGTGCAATGAAACATATAATGTAGTACATCCAAAAATCATTAATACGTTGTTTATCATAAGTGTAGGAGTAGCACCAATTAATAAGACCACTACACTTGTAAATGAATAAGCAGTTGCTTGAACAATTTGTGTTGAAAAGGAAAAGACACTATTTACTTTTACTAATTTTTCTTGTGGTGTTAGGCGTGGAATAACAGCATATAATAAAGGGGAACTCCAACCTTCGCATAATGAAATGAGAATAATAAAAGCAAGAAGGGCAACGATGTTAGAAGATAGTAAGGGAAATAGTACGGTTAATAGAATCAAAAGGGAAGTCTTAATCCCCTGTAATGTAATGAGTAATGAATAAGATGGAAAACGATTCATTAGAAGTGGTGCGGATGTACTCGCAATAAAACTTGTAATAACTCGTAATAATGGAAAAAAAAGCTGTGATAGTAGCTGATTTAGTTGTTATATAAATATGAGTAGTAAGAATCATTATGTACACAACTTCAACAAGAGTGATGCATATTTTAGAAATCCAATAAAAGGATAATGGTCGTTGAGGCAATAGGAATACCACCTTTTTATAAGTAATTATTTTTTCTTTATATTCATATTAATCTGCGGAAAAGTTTTTTGAAAGAATTTTATTTTTTGTAACTTTTAGACAGGAATTTTCATGTATAATAAAGAATATATTAATATACTATTTTAGTGATATTCATCGTAACAGTGAATATGTATAATGCTTCCGTTGAAACGTCTCCTATTAATTAGGAGGACGTGATAAACAATTCTTTTTTTCATATACATATAGAAAATAAAAAAGAAAGTGAGGGTTGCATATGGCTGGGTGGGTAGTTTGGTTTATTATAGCCGGTATTTTATTTATTGCAGAAATGTTATCAATTACCTTTTACATGCTATGGCTTGGCATTGGAGCAGTTGTCGGAGGTCTTATTGCATTATTTGCTCCAGATGCATTATTTCTACAAGTTGTTGTAGGAGCAATAGTGAGTTTAACATTGACTTTCTTTACGAAACGAAT
Organism: Bacillus cereus; assembly: GCF_002584535.1. Lineage (GTDB taxonomy): Bacteria > Bacillota > Bacilli > Bacillales > Bacillaceae_G > Bacillus_A > Bacillus_A arachidis. The sequence continues at coordinate 29,042 of NZ_NUOT01000003.1, read as the reverse complement.
CTCTAAAAATTTTCGAGAGGCAAAAGGATTTACGGATACTGTCGATAAACTGGCTGGTAAAAAAGGAATTATCCTGCAAGCGATTACAAGTGAAGAAAATGGGATTGTGAAGGTGGATGGCGATACTTGGACTGCGATTTCAGATGTTCCCATTTCTACTGGGGAAAGAGTCATTGTTATAAAGAGGAGCAGCACTGTTTTACATGTGAAAAGGGAGAGTGAATAAAAATGGTAGCATTAACATTAACGATTATTTTTGCATTAATTGTCATTGTATTCATCGCGTTAACAATTAAAATCATGCCCCAACAAAAGGTAGGTGTGGTTGAAAGGTTTGGTAAATTCCAACGCATCATGCAGCCGGGGTTAAATCTAATAATCCCAATTGTAGATCGTATACGTGTATATCATGATTTACGTATTCAACAAACAAATGTACCACCACAAAAAGTTATTACGAAAGATAATGTACAAGTAGAAATTGATACGATTATTTTCTATCAAATTGTTGAGCCTGAACTGGCGACATATGGTATTTCTAACTATGAATATGGTGTTCGTAATATTACATCCGCAACAATGCGTCAAATTATTGGTAAAATGGAACTGGATGAAACATTATCAGGACGTGAAAAAATTTCGACAGAAATTCGTCTAGCGCTTGATGAAGCAACTGAAAAATGGGGCGTTCGGATTGAACGTGTAGAAGTAGTAGACATTAATCCGCCAAAAGATGTGCAAGCGGCAATGGAAAAACAAATGAAAGCAGAGCGTAATAAGCGTGCTATTATTCTAGAAGCAGAAGCGGCGAAACAGGATAAAGTCCTTCGTGCAGAAGGGGAAAAACAAAGTAAAATCTTGATGGCTGAAGGGGATAAAGAAGCGCGTATTCGTGAAGCAGAAGGTATAAGGGAAGCAAAAGAATTAGAAGCGCAAGGGGAAGCGAGAGCGATTGAAACGATTGCAAAAGCGGAGCAAAACAGAATTGAACTACTACGTGCAGCGGACTTAGATGAACGCGTTCTTGCTTATAAATCATTTGAGTCATTGGCTGAGGTTGCAAAAGGACCAGCTAACAAAGTCTTCATTCCGTCTAATGCGATTGAAACACTTGGTACACTCGGTGCAATTGGTGAAATTTTCAAAGAAAAACAAGAGAAGAAATTGCCTTCTTCTGATACACCGAAAGAACAATAGAAACGAAAAGGAGAAATGGGCTACCATTTCTCTTTTTTTATCATTCTAACTGAGAAGACTTCCTACGCTAAACGAAGTAAGAGTTATATTACATAAGGCTTGTGTATATTCGTATATAAAGATGGTGATACATTAAAAAATATGCTGCTCATATACACGGAAAGAAAGTGTTATTTTTTATTTTCTCATATACATTTGTAATTAATACTTTGGAAGAGTTATATAATACAATCAATGTCTTAACGGAAGCATTTAGTAAATATTATTGGGATACAGAGAAGGTGAATAGATGATGCAACGCTGCTTGAACAAATATTGTAATTCTCCCCATATCCGTATATAATAGTGTCTTAGGAGCATTATACAATACTCAAAATTCCGAAAATTCTAGTAGTTTGACTAGAAAATTGAAAAGTATTATATTGTAAAAGGTCATATTAAACGAGAAATAGAATGGAAAGCAATTATTGAGTTAGGAGTTTAGACCGATGAGTTTGAGATATGGAAGAGATACAATTGTTGAAGTGAACTTAGATGCTGTAAAACATAATGTGAGAGAATTTAAAAAACGTGTAAACGATAAAAATATTGCAATGATGGCAGCTGTAAAAGCGAATGCATATGGACACGGGGCGGTTGAAGTCGCAAAAGCAGCAATTGAGGCAGGAGTGAATCAACTTGCTGTTGCATTTGTAGATGAAGGAATTGAACTGCGCGAGGCGGGAATTTCTGAGCCGATATTAATTTTGGGTTATACACCAGTAGAAGCGGCAATAGATGCTATTGAATATGATATCATGATGACAGTATATAGAATAGAAGACTTAAAAGGTATTGATAAAGTAGCGCAGCAGTTAGAAAAGAAAGCACGTGTTCAAGTGAAAATTGATACAGGAATGAGCCGTATTGGTTTGCAAGAAGAAGAAGTTTCGCCATTTTTGGAAGAACTAAAAAAAATGAAGCATGTAGAAGTAGAAGGTATGTTTACACATTACTCTACAGCTGATGAAATTGATAAAACATATACAAATATGCAAACGAATTTATTTGAGAAAGCTGTCAATACAGCGAAGGAAATAGGGATTCACCTTCCGTATATTCACAGTTCAAACAGTGCTGGATCAATGGAGCTAAGCAACACATTTCAAAACTTGGTTCGTGTTGGGATTGGGATTTACGGCATGTATCCTTCACAAGAAGTAGATCATACCGTTGTTTCATTGCAGCCGGTATTGTCATTAAAATCGAAAGTAGCACATATTAAGCACGCACAAAAAAATCGTGGTGTAAGTTATGGGAATACGTATGTAGCAACTGGTGAAGAATGGATTGCGACTGTTCCGATTGGTTATGCAGATGGATATAATCGTCAGCTATCAAATAAAGGGCATGCGTTAATTAACGGAATTCGTGTACCAGTTCTTGGGCGAGTTTGTATGGACCAGTTAATGTTAGATGTTACAAAAGCAATGCCTGTACAAGTAGGGGATGAAGTAGTTTTCTATGGTAAACAAGGTGAGGAAGAAATTCCAGTAGAAGAAATCGCAGATATGCTTGGGACAATTAACTATGAAGTGACTTGTATGCTAGACCGAAGAATCCCGCGCGTATATAAAGAAAATGATGAAATGACTGCTGTTGTGAATATATTAAGAAAAAAATAATTGAGAAAAGGGCTGAATCGCTAAGGTTCAGTCCTTTTTTATTTTCAATTGAGCAAGCGATGTTTTTACCCGCAATTCTCTATATTGTTACGAAGGAGTTAGAACTTTTTGTTACGTATCTACATGGAGAAGGTGTTTTTTTAGGAGAACACCAGAGAAGCATCTACTGTATTACAAAACGTTTTATTTATCCAAAGATGGAAGATCTCGTCCTCTCTGTAGATTCAAGTGCATCATTGAAGCTTCTTATTCAAAAGAAACAACTGGTGTGAAACGTCCAGGAATGTTATCGTGTTCAGTGCGAGCATCAAATGATCAGATGTGAGAAAAACAGCTCCTTGCAATTATTTTTGCAAGGGACCGTTTTTTTTAGCAAACCAAGCTTCTTTTAGTAATATTACAACGGTTTCGATTGTATTAATCGGTATCCCACCAAAACCTAGTAATACATAAGCTTCTTTTAGTAAATTATTTACTGAATCGTAGATGGATAGAGGATAAAGTTTTACATGTTTTTCAGCAGCTGATTGAATAAGTTCTTGTTCATTCATGCCGTTATGAACATGTAGTACAATGTGAAGTCCAGATTGATCCCCAAGGATATCAACATTAGTACCCATTTGGATCGAAATTGATTTGACTAATGTATGATGCTTTTTCTTATATAATGTACGAACGCGATTTAAGTGTCGATCCCAATCTCCTTTTTGAATGAAGTTAGCAAAAGCAAGCTGTTGTATTTTAGATACAGTTTGTTTGAAAATGCCACCTAAGTTTGTATAGACTTCCAAAAGGTGATTAGGAAGAACGATATAGCCCATTCTTAAGGAAGGTAAAAATGATTTTGAAAAAGTCCCCATGTAAATAACACGTTCATTTGTATCAAGTCCTTGCAAGGAGGGAATCGGTTTTCCAACGTAGCGAAATTCCCCATCATAATCGTCTTCAATAATATAACCAGATCGATCATTGGCCCATTTTAATAATTCAAGTCGCCTTGATAATGGCATAATCATGCCATATGGAAATTGATGAGAAGGCGTAACATAAGCAACATTTGCATCGCAATTACTGAGAGATGAAATGTTCATTCCTTTTTCATCTAATGGAACAGGATGAATAGGAAGTCCGCAGCTTTGGATAATGGTTTTTATGCGATGAAACCCAGGGTTTTCTATGGCGTATGATTTTTGCATTCCAAGCAATTGTAAGAGTAACCAAAGAAGGGGCTGTGTACCGGCACCAATAATAATTTGATTAGGTGTGCAATGAACCCCGCGAGCATGATACAAATACTTTGCAATGTGAGTGCGAAGTATAAGTTCTCCTTGTGGGTCTTCTTTTGTAAATAAGTCATTTTCATATTGGAGTAAGCTTTCATGTAGTGCTCTTTTCCAATTTGAGAGTGGAAAGGCTGTTTGATCGATATTTCCTTGGCTACAATCAAAATAGAGCGGTTCTGTTTGTGTTTTTTGAGATTCGTAAGGGGTAGATGGAGCTTGGTGTTTATTCGGTATAACATCCACATCTACTTCCGTTACAAATATACCACGCTTTGGTTTGCTTTCCACATAACCTTCCGCGGATAACTGCTGATAAGCTGATTCGACTGTAATACGGCTGACACCAAGTTGTAATGCTAAATTTCGATGAGAAGGGAGACGTGTTCCAGCAGGTAGTGTTCCCTTTAAGATTTCTTGTTTTATGTAGTTGTAAATTTGTATATAGATAGGTGTTTGACTTTCTAATTGTAGAGGAATAATTAAATCCATTGTATACGCCCTCCCTTAAAACTGTCCTTATAAAAAAGAATTAAACTGCCACTTAAGGAAAGGGCAGTTTCTATTTATAGTAATGATATAACATTTAGAAAATTTTATAAATAGTTAGGGGGAGATTACTGATGAATGTTAAGGAAATAAAAACAAAGGAGCAATTAGAAGGAGTATTACCCGTTTTACAACAATTACGAACTGCACTTACAAAAGAGGAAGTGCAATCTTTATTTCATCAGATGAAAGAGGAACGTTATCAATTATTTTCTTTGTATAATGAAGAAAATGAGGTGGTGAGCCTTGCTGGGGTAGCGATATGTACGAATTTTTATAATAAGAAACATGTTTTTGTATATGATCTTGTAACGGCAGAGGCTCATCGCTCCAAAGGATATGGTAAAGCATTATTATCATATATAGAGGAGTGGGGAGCAGAAAAGGAATGTAGTTCGGTTGTTTTGACGTCAGCGTTTCCAAGAATTAATGCACATAGATTTTATGAAAGAGAAGGATATGATAAGGTAAGTTATGCTTTTTGTAAAGAGCTACAATAGTGAAGAAAAATAGTAGATTCTAAATGTGATAGGATATAGAATCTGCTATTTTTTTGTTATAACAGAAATAAGTGAAAAAAAGGTGTAATAGGGTATTTTGTCGAATTGTTTTTATGAAATGATGAAAAAACATTTAAATATGTAGAAAGCTGTAAATGAAAAAAGGGGCGTCTATATTGGATAAAATAAAAAAATATCAATTCCAAACGACGGAAGAGTTATTGTTATTTCTGATATTCATGGAGAGCTAGAGCTTTTTAAAAAACTATTAAGCAAAGTTAATTTTAGTGCAGAAGATTATTTAATAATTAATGGTGATCTTTGTGAAAAAGGAAGAAATAGTAATGGTGTTGTAAACTATGTCATGGAACTTTCAGCACAGAATCAAAAGGTACATGTTGTTGAGGGGAATTGTGAAGCTTTAGTTGAGGCTCTTTTAAATAAAAATCCCGGGTTAATAAACTATTTATGTACGAGAAAGTATTCTATCTTTAATGAATGGCTTTCCCAATTAGATTTTCATATTAATGAAGAGACGGATATTGGTGAGGTAAAAGATATATTAATGAGCTGTTTTTCAAAAGAGATTAATTGGCTCACGGAATTACCAACTGCTATTGAAACAGAGGACTATATTTTTGTGCATGCAGGACTTGAGGATATAGAAGATTGGAAGAAGACCGAACGGAAAAATGCGTTTGCAATGCCGGAGTTTTTTACTAAGTCACATCGCGCAAATAAGTATGCAATAGTTGGACATTGGCCTGTTGTTAATTATTCTGAAGAGGCACCATCTAATAATCCAGTTATCGATGAAAATAAAAAAATAATTGCGATTGATGGCGGGAATACTATTAAAGAAGCGGGACAATTAAATGCATTTATCATTCATAGATCAATTTCTAGAGATGTGTTTTCATCTACAGATGTAGATCATTTTTCACAATATGAAATTTTAGCGGATTTTAATGCGGAACCAATGATGCAAGGTGGAGTCATGTATCCGTATTATCATATCGTACCAGTTGAAGGAAATGATGATTTTACAGTATGCAAACAAATAGAAACAAATAAACGATTATATGTTAAAAATGAATATATAAAGCAAGATGAAGCAGGTAATTATACTGTTAAAACCGATATTTCTTGTGCGCAAATAAGTGTAAGGAAAGGTGATATTGTTTCACTTATTGATGATAGCTGTACGGGATATGATTTAATAAAAAAAGATGGTGTGGAAGGCTGGATAGAGAAAGGGATTTTACTTAGGTTAAGTGAGAAAAAGATTAAGACAGTTAGCTAATGAGAGAAAATAGGGGGAACTTATCCCCCTATTTTCTATGTTGTAGGCTTTGGGAGCGAATTTGCATTAATATAAAAAGTATAGATTAACAAATAGTTTTTCTTTTGTATAAGTTCAATCATTTTTTACAAATGTAATGAAGACCGTTTTCTTTTCTCTAAAGAAGCAAATGAAAAAGAATCTTTATTTTTCACATATATTTTTTGATCTTGAACAGGTTGTACTATTATTACTTGCGAACTCCTTGTTTTTAGGGCATCTTGAATTCCAATAGTCATAAGTTTAATGAAAAGTATAGTAATAAAGAATGTGATGAGTGTATAAAAGATAATCCATAATGAAAGACTCATTTCATAACGATTTAATCCAATAAGGCCTGCCCAATCATTCGAGAGTGAAACAGGTTTGAACTCACCTTGGTCCATTTCTTTCAGTTGTATCCCACCGATTATAATGTTAAGTAATGCTAGATGGATCATAAGTATGAGTGTTTGGACAATATGCTCCATAAATAAAACAAATGCTCGGTCTAATAATAAGACACGCAAGTGTTTTTTAATAATATGAAAACGGCTTGCCCCCATTAATTGTGAGCTCAATATATAATCTTGTTTCATAAACTCATCAACTTCTGATGAAATATAAAAAGAAATTGTAGGGAGAGCAATAAAAATGAGTATGATAGCTTGATAAAGTGCAAATGGGATATTTGGACTTAGTCGATCTGCATTTGATGTGATTTCAATATTAACCGGTGTAATGAGCATAAATGCGATAAATACAGTTGGGATATAATAAAATACCTCTGAACATGCCTGGAAAAATCTTTTACATTTTGCTGCGTATAAGCTTAATAGGATACCTAAACATGTCCCAAATAAAATACGTAATAAACTAATTGCAACAGCAAATAAAATTGTAAATTTAGCTCCGTCTAAAATTTGTAAGAAGATCGATTCTCCAAAACGGTCAGAGCCAAAAGGTGGCATTAAAGATGGTGAAAAGGGTGCCTTTCCAAGTAACTCATTCTTGTCATTATAAAGCAACAGAGGTGCCTCTGGTATACTATCTTTAAAGAACAAACTATAAATACAGCTAGCTGTAACTAATGCAAAAAGATAAATGAATCCGACTAAAAAACGTTTTGATTTCCAAATAGATTTCATAGAGTTTCTCCTTTTATTTGTTTTTGCCACCTATTCATCATTAAAGAGATTATTTGAAAGATAATATAAAACGGTAAAATAATCATGATAAGTATGATAAATGTAGCAGAAGGTGAAACAAACGCCTTGCTAAATAAAAATTGAATAATGCCCTTCATATTAAAAATAAATTCTAAAATGAACAAGTTAGAAAGTAAGAAAACAAAAATTGTTTTTAAATGGTGGAAGAAGTGAATAGATATATTTTTAAATAAGTGGATACATAGTATATAACTTGATGAAAGACCTTTTCCATATGCAACCTCTACATATTGTTTTCCATGTTCTTCTTTTATATATAAAATCATCATCCGAAACATTTGTAATGTAGGTAAAACCGCTAAAGATAAAATTGGAAGTAAATAAGCTCGATTTTCATTAAAAGAAATAATTGTGACTGGAGATTCCCCGAACTTCCTAAGAAACCAAATGAAAAACATTTGTAAGCAAATCATCATCATCATGTCAGGGACAGCCTCTAATATAAAAACAAGTCGATTTATCCACCTTTTGATAGAATCTTTTGCTAAAAAATAAAAAAATGCCATGCTAGATGAAAGAAAGAGTGCAAGAACAAAAGCTGTGAACAAAACAGTAAATGAATATATATAAGGTTCTAATACGGTTGGAAACAACGGAGTTTTTTTTAGATTGCCGAACTTCGCTTCTGATGATAGAACGATAAGGGATTCCGGTGATAAAACTTCTTGTAACATAGTAAAAATCTGTTTGAAAAATTGAAGCGGCTGAAAGGTGAATCCGCCTTGAGTAACAAATAAATAAGGTAAATTTAACAATAGTAAGAGTGATAAAACAATCGATGAAAGTTTTATTGTGAATTGAGATATTTTATGTAACATTAAATCCCTCCGACATCTTTTTACAATATTATACAATAAAGTTATCGTTATTGTTTGATTTTTCTAAAAAAATAAATATAATATTAGTAGTATGTTAAATTCTAATATTCTATTTAATAGTATGGGAGGAAAGTATGGAACATATATATTTACAAGGTAAAAAAGTGATCGTAAGAAAAATAGAAGAGAAAGATATACATTCTTTATATTCACAAATATATAAGGAAGAAAACCCTGAGTGGAAAAAGTGGGATGCACCATACTTTCCGTTTTCTATTCAGAAATATCCGGTGTATATGGAAAGTTTACAGTCTAAGCTAAAAGAGGAGCCTCTGTCGCAATTTATTATTGAAACGGATAAAAAAATAATTGGGATAGTTGGCTTCTATTGGGAATATAAGGCGTCACGCTGGTTAGAAATAGGGATTACGATTTATGACCCAGCGTATTGGAATGGTGGTTATGGAACAGAAGCCTTGCGATTATATAGGGATTTGCTATTTGAAAACATGGAGATTGGTAGGGTGGGACTAACAACCTGGTCTGGAAATGAAAGAATGATGAAAGTCGCAGAAAAAATCGGTATGAAATTAGAAGGTAGAATGCGAAAATGTCGTTACTATAATGGAATATATTATGATTCTATTCGAATGGGAATGATTCGAGAAGAGTGGGAAGAGTTAAGAGAAACAAAGGAGTGAAGAAAGATGTACGCCGTTATTGCTACATTTGATGAGGAGTTTTTGAAGGATATGAAAGTGATTAGAGAAGGGCTAACGGACATTGTACATAATAAAGACCTAGAGCCTCATATTACATTGGCTGATTATCATACTTTGGATTTGAAAGCGTATGGAGAGAAATTAGAAGAGTTTACAGAGGATATAGGGTGCTTTCCAGTTGAATTTTCTTCTGTGGGTACTTTCCCTACAAATGGAACCATCTTTTTGGCACCAACGATAACGAGAAGGTTACTAGAGTTACATCAATTGTTTCATAATCATTTTATGGACTTTCATGATTACCCGCAGTCGTATTATGTACCAGAGAAGTGGGTGCCACATTGTACGATTGCAAATCGTTTAGAGCGAGAGCAATTCGTTTGTGTAATGGATTTTGTATATAAGAATTTTAGTACACAAAAGGCAATTGTAGAAGGTTTAAAGTTAATTAAAGTGAACTATGAAAATAACAATCCAATTTCTTATAGTGTGCTAGCACACTGCAACTTAAAAAAAATGGGGACATTAATATGACGTATGTAATTAGAGATATGAATGCACGAGATATTATTGCTGTACAAGAAGTGGCGAAAGTGGCTTGGCATGCTACATATAGAGGACTTATTCCACAGGAGATTCAAGATAAATTCTTAGGACAAGCATATTCATTTGAAATGATGAAACGACGTTTGGAACATTCACACTTATTCGTAGTAGAAGTGGATGATCAAGTTGTTGGATTTGCTAACTTTTCACCTATAAAATATCAAAATGAAGCAGAATTAGGGGCTATTTATTTATTGCCGGAGCATCAAGGAAAAGGAATTGGGACAGCTTTATTACAAAGAGGTATTACCTATTTAGAAGGGGTTAGAAAGATTTATATTCATGTAGAAGCAGCAAATGAAAAAGGGAAACGGTTTTATGAAGCAAAGGGCTTTGCAGCTTTAGAGCAATTTGAAGAAGACTTTGAGGGACACATGATGCAAACGGTAAGAATGGTGTTACATGTGTAGGGGGATGATTTAGGAGGAGATAAGATGAAGATATTCGATTTCAGTGAAAAGGTAGGGAATCACATAGCAGTGTTTCATTCTAATTTTATTATGTCAAATATAGTAAAACATGAGGGAGAGGTACATATTGGTTGTATGCATTTACAACCAAAAGGAATAATTGGATATCATGAAGCAGTTGTTCCCCAGCTGCTTCTTATTGTGCAAGGGGAAGGACTTGTCTGTGGCGCAGATAAAATGAAAAAGAAAGTGCAACCCGGTCAAGCTGTCTTCTGGAATAAAGGGGAATTCCATGAAACGAGTTCAGAAACGGGACTTATGGCGATTGTAATTGAGTCTGAGAATCTAGAAAATAATATCCGAATGCCAATTGTAGAAATAGGATGAGAAAATAATAGGAGGGTGAAAAGGTGATTTAAAAGGCAAATGAAAAGGAAGTATAGCAAGTATCTCTTTAGCCCCCTAATGAACTTGGAATCTTACTAAGAGTGGTTGTTTTATACTCGAGGTAGCCAATTAAGGGGGTATTTATTATGCAAAGAAGAAAACATTCTATTGAATTTAAACAAGAAGTGGTACAAGAAGTAATAGAAACTGGAAATAAAGCATTAGTAGCTAGAAGGCATGATTTCAGTCCAAACTTAGTACACAAATGGGTAAAAGCTTTTCAAGATCATGATTGACAAGTAGCTGGGCGTCATGAAGCGGTTTCACCGGCTGAGGTCAAACAACTAGAGGCGGAAAATGATCAACCGAAAAAGATATTAGGTGAAAAGGATTTAGAAATTTCCTCCTTGCGTGATATGCTAAAAAGGTAAGCACTTGTTCATGATCACGCTTTGTTAATTTTCGTATCATCATAATCTCTTCCTTGTTCTATTTTTTCTGAATATTTAAACCTATTGTTTTTGAAATCAATATAAAATTTTATGTTTAGTTCACAAAGTTTAGGAAAAACTAGGAAAGATATGACAAAGGAGGTTATGAACGGTGGATCATCCAATTCAAGGATTAATGAAAGCAGCAATGGAAAATTTAAAGGAAATGGTCGATGTTAATACGATTGTTGGAGAGCCTGTTCAGACGGCTGACGGCGGTGTAGTGTTAACTGTTTCCAAAGTAGCGTTTGGATTTGGAGCAGGGGGATCGGATTTTCAAACAAATGATGGTCAAAGAGCACAAGGTAATCCAGCATTCGGCGGTGGAAGTGCGGGTGGTGTTTCCATTACCCCGGTAGCTTTTCTTGTAGTGAATAAAGATGGCGTGAATATTCTTCACTTACAAAATGCTACACATCTAGCTGAAAAAATGATTGAGTTAGCGCCACAAACGATTGATAAGATTCAATCCATATTTCAAAAGAATGAAAAGCATACTGAAAATCATCATCCGCAAAATCCGGACGAAATCGCGTAAAAAAGCCTATTTTTCAATAGGCTTTTTTTCTTGTAATCAGTATGTAATAAAACTAATGAAATTGTAAATAGTTTTTGAAGTTTTTTCTATGTTTCTAAAATTTTTCATGTTAAAATATGCTATAGAATTGAAACATTTAAAACGAAGGTGGCTAGGTGCTTTGTCTGGAGGATCTGACCAAGTAAAGAATATGATATATATTAATGGTAATCGTCGGGGTCATTGTTTTATTACATCTGGAATTACATTTGAAGAGTTTGCAAGTAATATCCCTTCACCGCTTCATCAAGTGTTGCTTTTAAAACATAATTTTGAGTGGACTGATTTTCACTATCATACTTTATTCGAATATGTCGAAGAAGAGAACATACATAAATTAATGAAAGCAGAGATTGATGAATTTGATGAGTTCTGTTGGGTGGACTTTGATGATGCAAGTGATTTAGATGAATTGGAGCCAAAGGAAATTGCAGAATTGTTATATTTGGCTCACAAAAAAGAACCACTTGGGAGAGCGTTTTTCCCACTTTTGAAAAATAGATTTGTCTATTTTTCACATGATGATGGTTGGTACAACAAAGTGTATTACCGTAGAATTGCTGATTTTGTAGGAATGCTTAGCAAAGTAATTCCGTACAAACTCGGTTCATTTGGAAAAAAACGATTTTCTTTCTTTCAAAAATCGAAAATATTCCCAGCAATTTCAAAAGAAGTTATTCTTGGGCTTGTTCCCTTAATGGAAGACGGACTGTACATTGATTTAGCGGGGAAAATTGAGTCAAGAAGAGGCTTAGAGATTCCTGTGTATGTAGTTGGTTCGTATGAAAGTACGGATGAAGTACTAGATAACATAGAGGAATTAAAAGAAGATGCAACCGAAACTGGCTGGCTTATTTTTGATAAGAAAGAACAAGAGTGGCAATGGGTTGTGGACTAAGAGAACTTGGCAATTTAGGTCAAGTTTTCTTGTTTTTTGAAAGGAGAAACAATGAAGAAATATTATACAGCGGTAGGTATTGTCAGCATTATTCTTGTTGCAGTACTACTTTTAACTTGTCCGAAAGAATCTGATTTCAGGTCTTATTTAGAGGATAAGTATGCATTGATTTGTAATCAAGGTAGCTTTGAATGCACCCAAAATGTAGGCAAGAAAGAACAAAAAATGAAGTTTGTAAGCACAGATACACGAAACGGTGTATTTTTTATAACAGTGAAACAAACTTTTGAAACAGAAGCTGGTAAAAAGAAAGAGTATAGCGGAATAGGTATGTTTAATACATTTCTTTTTGTTACGGAAGAGACTTTCTAATGATAGAAGGTCTTTTTTTTATGCGTATGTTCATATAAATGAAGTAAGACAAGCGTAGGGGGGATGAGAATGAAAAAAATATGTGTAGTTTGTGGTGGAGAAGAGTTCTTTTCATCTACATTATATGCACGTACGAAACAAGACTGGGCATACGCCCAAAACATGTATCGTTTTGAAAAGGTATTCATTGAACATAGGGATGAAGAAAACTATCCAGTGTTTCAAGAAATTACAGCAAAGCATTGCTGCGCATGTGGACATATTATGCTGTATCACGAGTGAACACACCAAGTAATACTTGGTGTGTTTTATAATGCTGATAAAGCAAGTGGATACAATAACGTAAATAAAACAGAAAAACTACCAAATCCAATGGCTGTATATCCAAGTGTTTTTGCTCCAAAATTAACGGCTAATAGGCCAATTAAAATGGAAAGAGAACCAAGGGTAACTGGATAAAAAGCAATTGAGAATAAAGAAAGAAATAGTGCTACATAACCGATAACTGTACCAGTATTTGTACCTTCTATTTCATGTGCAATTTCTTTGCGTCTATGTCGAATTGGAAGATGCCCTGGTGAGATTTCAGCTGCATATTCTTCGTTTTTTTCACCACTTTTAAAATGATGTGTTCGTTTTTTTTGCATGTACATCCCTCTCTTTCAATTGGGTGTATCTTTATTATTTTTCAAATAGACGAGAACATGAGTATGAGTTATATCCAAGTAATACAAAATTTGGAGAATGCATAAGTCTGTTGCTATCTTATCCATCTCTCCGCAAGAATAAACAGGAATATTGGAAAATGATGTAGAATGGAATGAGTGAAAACAAGTGAAAGTAGGGGGAAACATGACAAAGTTTAATTGGCATAAATCCGCAGAAAAAAAGTGGGACGATAATGCGGAATCTTGGAATCAAAATAGTCAAGAGATGTGGGATTATGGAAGTCGAAGTACGATCATCCCATTTTTTGAAAAGTATGTAGAAAATGGTGTGGCAGTTCTAGATGTTGGCTGCGGTGATGGGTATGGTACATATAAATTAAGTCTAGCAGGATATAAAGCGTGCGGTATAGATTTATCTGAGCAAATGATTCAAAAAGGAAAGGAACGCGGAGAAGGGCCGAATTTGTCATTTGTGAAAGGAGATCTTTCTTCATTGCCCTTTGAGACTGAACAATTTCCAGCGATATTAGCGGTGAACTCGTTAGAATGGACAGAGCAGCCCTTACAGGCGTTAGATGAGATAAAACGTGTTTTGAGACCTGATGGATATGCGTGTATTGCAATTTTAGGACCAACAGCAAAACCACGTGAAAATAGCTATCCTCGTTTATATGGAAAAGATGTTGTTTGTAATACAATGATGCCTTGGGAATTTGAAAAGCTTGCTGAGGAGCAAGGATTTCAAATAGTAGATGGTATAGGTGTATATAAACGAGGGGTAAACGAAAAAATGCTTGGACAATTATCAGTAGAACTGCAGCAAGCTCTAACATTTTTGTGGGTATTTATGTTGAAAAAATAATGCTTGAAGAAATGAGAAAAAATTAGGAGGTAAATAAGTGCAGAAAATACAAAAAACTGATACAATATGGGCAGAACCAATTAAAGGGGGACTAGGGAATATGACAACTACTACAACAGTTAAATCCGATATTGAAATAGCACAAGAAGCAAGTATGAAGAAAATTCAAGAGGTTGCAGCTGAGTTAAATATTTTAGAAGAAGAACTAGAGCCTTATGGTCATTATAAAGGGAAATTATCTCTTGATATTTTTAAGCGCTTACAAACTGAGAAGGACGGAAAAGTTGTTTTAGTAACAGCGATTAACCCGACTCCAGCAGGAGAAGGTAAATCAACAGTAACAGTTGGTTTAGGTCAAGCATTTAATAAAATTGGTAAAAAAGCAGTAATTGCACTTCGTGAGCCATCACTAGGACCGACAATGGGACTAAAGGGTGGTGCAGCAGGTGGAGGTTATTCACAAGTTGTACCAATGGAAGATATCAACCTTCACTTTACTGGTGATATTCATGCCATTACAACTGCAAATAACGCATTAGCTGCGTTTATCGATAATCATATTCAACAAGGAAATGTACTTAAGATTGATACACGAAAAATTGTATGGAAGCGTTGTGTAGATTTAAATGACCGTGCACTGCGTAATGTAGTAATTGGTCTTGGTGGACCAGTTCAAGGTGTACCGCGTGAAGACGGTTTTGATATTACAGTAGCATCTGAAATTATGGCAGTGTTCTGCCTTGCGACAGATATTCAAGATTTAAAAGCACGCTTATCTCGTATTGTAGTTGCTTATAATATGGATAATGAGCCTGTAACAGTTAAAGATTTAGGCGTAGAAGGAGCGTTAACACTTCTATTAAAAGATGCATTAAAACCAAACTTAGTACAAACATTAGAAAATACACCAGCAATTATTCACGGCGGGCCATTTGCTAACATCGCTCACGGTTGTAACAGTGTTATCGCTACAACAATGGCAGCAAAATTAGGTGATTATGTGATTACAGAAGCTGGTTTCGGTGCGGACTTAGGTGCTGAGAAATTCTTAGATATTAAAGCGCGTGCAGCAGGCATTAAACCAGAAGCAGTCGTTATTGTTGCAACAATCCGTGCGCTTAAAATGCACGGCGGCGTGGCGAAAGATCAGTTAAAAGAAGAAAATGTAGATGCGCTAGCAAAAGGAATGGAAAACTTACAAAAACACGTTGAAACAATTCAAGCGTTTGGTGTTCCATTCGTAATCGCAATTAACAAATTCATTACAGATACAGATGCAGAAGTTACATACTTACAAGAATGGTGTAACGAGCGTGGCTACGAAGTCTCCTTAACAGAAGTTTGGGAAAAAGGTGGTCAAGGCGGTGTGGACCTTGCTGAGAAAGTATTAAAGGTAATTGAAAAAGGTGACAATAAATACGCACCACTTTATGATTTAGAATTGCCATTAGAAGAAAAAATTCGTACAATTGCTCAAAAAGTATACGGTGCAAAAGATATTGAATTTGCTCCAAAAGCACGTAAGCAATTGGCTCAATTTACAGGAGAAGGTTGGAGTAACTTGCCAGTATGTATGGCGAAAACACAATATTCTCTTTCTGACGATGCAACAAAGTTAGGACGACCATCTGACTTTATCGTTACAATTCGTGAATTGAAACCATCTATCGGTGCAGGCTTTATTGTAGCGTTAACTGGTACAATGTTAACAATGCCAGGTCTTCCAAAACAACCAGCTGCACTTCAAATGGACGTAAATGAAGATGGAAAAGCAGTAGGTTTATTCTAAAAGGTTGTAATTCATCTCGTTTATCTGTAAACTATATATACATCAAGTGGCGCCTTTCCATCGAAAGGCGCCTGTTTTTTGGAGGAAATTATGTTTGATCCAACTGCTTTTGACAACTTAAAAGTAATCGTTGAAGGAGCTGTCTATGATTTTGATTTACATGGTGATATTCTTGTAACTGATCGAAAAGATATGATGGACCTTGCATCGCTAAGCCGCATATATAATATTTCATTTCAATTAACTGAACAGTTTGAACCGCTAGTAGAAGCGACGTTTTCACTGTCTGTAGATGCGAAGAACCTATCAGGTGAGATATTAGAGGTGCCACAGTTTATACCAGGATGTGAAATGAAACTACGCTTTACGTTCCCTATGCAGCACCCAGAAACAGACTGCCAAAAAATCGAAAGTTTGTTACAATCTATCTGGGGAAAAGAGCGAATGATTACGCAACAAATTTCATACGAATATAATAAGCAAGCGATTTCATATCATAATAAAGTAGAAGTTCTATTTCAAAAAGCGATTACAGAAGACCATGTTGATGATTTAATAGCTGTTATTTCTCACATGATAGAAACAGTGCGAGCAATACAACATTTTCTTCAAAAATAGAGATAAAGGAGAAAAACAAATGATAAAAGATATGCAACCATTTTTGCAACAAGCTTGGGAGAAGGCTGGTTTTAAAGAGTTTACTGAAATTCAAAAGCAAGCAATTCCAACCATTTTAGAAGGACAAGACGTTATAGCTGAGTCTCCAACTGGAACCGGAAAAACATTAGCGTACTTACTACCACTTTTACATAAAATTAATCCTGAAGTGAAACAACCACAAGTTGTCGTTTTAGCACCAACACGTGAACTTGTTATGCAAATTCATGAAGAAGTTCAAAAGTTTACAGCAGGAACTGATATTTCAGGTGCATCTTTAATTGGTGGTGCGGACATTAAGCGCCAAGTAGAGAAGTTAAAGAAACACCCAAAAGTAATTGTTGGTTCACCAGGACGTATTTTAGAATTAATTCGCATGAAAAAATTAAAAATGCATGAAGTAAAGACAATTGTATTTGATGAGTTTGATCAAATTGTAAAACAAAAGATGATGGAATCGGTATTAGATGTCATTAAATCAACAATGCGTGATCGTCAATTAGTATTCTTCTCTGCAACAATGACAAAAGATGCAGAAGAAGCAGCACGTGATTTTGCAGTAGAACCACAATTAGTTCGCATTAAACGCACGGAAACAAAAAGTTTAGTGGAACATACGTATGTCGTTTGTGAGCGTCGTGAGAAAAATGATTATGTAAGAAGAATTATGCATACGGGTAATGTAAAAGCAGTTGCTTTTCTAAACGATCCATATCGTTTAGATGAAATTGCTGAAAAATTAAAGTATCGCAAAATGAAAGCAGCCGCTCTTCATGCAGAAGCAAGCAAACAAGAACGTGAAGCGACGATGCGCGCATTCCGTCAAGGGAAATTAGAAATTCTACTTGCAACTGATATTGCAGCGCGCGGATTAGATATTGATGATTTAACACACGTAATTCACTTAGAATTACCAGATACATTAGATCAATACATTCACCGTTCAGGTCGTACAGGACGTATGGGAAAAGAGGGGACAGTTGTTTCTCTTGTTACTCCGCAAGAAGAGCGTAAACTACTCCAATTTGCGAAAAAGTTAGGCATTCAATTTAAAAAGCAAGAAATGTTTAAAGGTACTTTTGTAGAGTCAAAACCGAAAGCACCAAAGAAAAAGAAACCTGCATTTACTGGGAAGAAGAAGCCTAGATAATAAGAGACTTCTCTTAATGGGAGAATGATGAAAGTAAGAAGGCGTGTCTACATGTATAAAGTAGTCACGTCTTTTTTGTGTTTAAAAGGTTAAATAATTATGTTAGAGCCTTTCTAAGAAAGAAAACACCTTTCTCAATAGCAGTTTCTACATAACCGACAATTTGGTCAAACGTAAATACTTGTAATTCGGCATACAGATCTTGCTGTGGAAATACCATATCATCAAAAATAAGCTTTTTAAAAGCTAGAACGTTTTCTTCTGTTACTTCCTTAATCTTTGGTATGCTTGCTTTTTGATTTAGAATAGAAAGGAATTGCTGCTCTTTATCGTAATGATGTAATAGTTTTGCGTTCAACAATTTAAAATCATGATGATACAGGGATAAAATTGCTTGATCATGCTCGATTCTATTTTGGAGCCAAGGAAGAAAAAAACCGTTTAGCCAATTATCATCGGCAATAAGGTGTGTGTAATATCCTAAAATAAAAGAGGAGTCGATGAATGATTCATATTTATAAAAAAATGAATCAAAATCGACTCTTCTCGTATAGTTCTTTGTAGTACCAGCGTAGAAATGAGAGACTTCTTTTTCTACTTTTGAATGAACTGCATCAGGAGCGATTCCGCCTAGTAAGAAGGAAGTTTTATCTTGAATGGATAATCTCTCTGCAATACCATTTGCAATAATTAAATGCATAATGCGTGATCCCATAAATGACACCTCTATTTGACCTTCAAAATAATTTTCCCAGTACTTTTTCTATTTTCGATCCATTCATGTGCTTTCCCTGCATCTTGAAGTGTAAACCGTTTACCAATTTCAATTTGCAGGCTTCCATCACGTAAATAATGAAAAACTTGATCAGCGGTATGACGGAGTAATTGAGGACGTTTCTTTCGAGTTGTTCCAAAGCTAAAGCCAAGAATAGAACGACAGCTTGCATGTAAATCTTTTGTACGGAATGTGCCAATTTCACCGCTCGCATTTCCAAAATGGACGAGGCGGCCGTAGTAAGCGAGACATTCTAAACTTTTTTCTGATATTGTACCAGAAATGGAATCTAATATAACATTTGCACCTTCTCCATTAGTCAGTTCATTTACCTTCTTTACAAAATCTTCATTTTGATAACAAATAACATGATCAGCCCCAGCTTCTAAAGCGATTTTCTTTTTTGCTTCACTTCCGACTGTTCCAATGATTTTTCCAGCTCCTAATATTTTTGCTAATTGAATGGCTGTTGTTCCAATTCCGCCGGCAGCTGCATGAATGAGGACCGATTCACCTTGCTGTAATCTTGCGACATTTGCAAGTAAGTTGTAGCTCGTAAAAGATACAACAGGACAAGCAGCGGCAGTGGTGAAGTCAACTTCATCGGGTAACACAAACGTAAGGTTTTCATTGGCGACAACATATTCAGCATACGAACCAGTAAGAGGAAAGGTGATTACACGCTGTCCTACGCGGATGTTTTTTACATCCGAACCTACTTGTTCTACAATTCCTGCTGCATCTATACCAGGAATAAATGGTAGTTTTCCATTTCCTTTTTTCCCATGGCGGGATTTAATATCAGCAAAATTGACGCTTGTTGCGATAACGCGAATTAACACTTGCTTTTCATTAAAAATCGGCATATCTACTTCTGTATACTTCATCGTTTCAGGTCCACCGAATTCAGTTACAACAATAGCTTTCATTTAGACGTCCTCCTCAAAATATATTATATATATCATTTTAAACACCTATCATAAACTGGAAAATTATATAATTGTTATAAGAGGCCATAAGCAAACGTTATAAAGTAGTAAATATTAAATCCTAATATTGATTTATATTGAAAAAATTTTTAAAAAAATCGAACGAAATGTTTTTTACTTGCCAATATATAGTGTAAGACAAAGGAGGGAAGGTAAATGAAAGGAGAAACAGACTATCAGCGTCTTATTCAATTAACGCTATCAGGAAATCAAGAAGCATACAGTGAGCTATATGATATAACGATTCAAGATGTTTATAAGACAGCACATTTTTTGATAGAGGAAAAAACAGATGTAGATGATGTAGTCCAGGAAATATACATACAGTTATATCAATCACTTAGTAAATATAATCGAGAAAAGCCCTTTCGACCGTGGTTAATAGGGCTTGCAATCAGACAAATTCACTCATATCGGAGAACAAGGTGGATGCGTTTACGCATTGTCAAGAAAGCTGAAGAACAGAGAAAACCGATTGAATTTGATTTTTCTAATGATGTTGTGAACAAGATGTCGAATCAAAAGCTCATTGCACTTATTCATAAATTACCTTACAAATTGAAGCAAGTCATTATACTACGTTATTTACATGATTATTCACAAGAAGAAATAGCGAATATTTTACATATTCCAGTAGGGACAGTTAAATCAAGAATTCATGCGGCATTAAAGAAATTACGTCAAAAAGAGCAAGTGGAGGCGATCTTTTTAGGAGAGGTAGGGGACGTGAAATGAGTTTAGATAATCGGGTAAGGGAATCTATACAAGAAGAAGCAACGGGAATTGAACCATCGCCGGAGTTAAAAGAAAAAATAATGGTTCAAGTAAAAATGAAGCGCGGAGGGAAAACGATGAAAAAGCGTATTATCACAGGAGTGCTTGCAGCAGCACTGTTAATTCCAACGACTGGATTTGCTTATCAATCCATTATGGCTGACGGTATTTATGGATCGTTTGAAAATTTGAAAAAACATGCATCTAGTATAACATTAAAAGGATATATGAGCTTAGATGCTAAATTGTCGCAAGCAAAAGGAGACATGGGGGAAGAGGAATATGAAGAGTTTACAAAGCTTTTAAAAGGGCTTGCAAATGCAAAACTTGAATACGGAGATTCAAATGGTAATATTGATTATGATCAAGTATCAGCGACAAAAAAAGAAGAACTGGAAAAAAGGCTGATGGCAATCCAGCCGTATTTTGATAAATTGAATGGGGAGAAGTCTAGTAAAGAAGTATTAACTTCTGAAGAATATAAACAGTATATAGATGCTTTAATGACATATGAAAAAATACAAGCAAAAATCAAATCCAGTGAAGGTGTAACAATAAATGAAGTTCCTGAAGCTTATAAAGCAGAATTTTTACAAGCGGATCAGTTTATGCAATATGTAAATGAACAAGTACAACAAATAAATTAAGTTTATGAAAAGAAGAGCCTTTGTTTTATAAGAGGCTCTTCTTTCTGTAATTATGAAAATTATTACTTAAATTTCCTTACTGCATGTATCGCTACTCTCACGAGGAGAATTGCGCTAATAAATAAACCGACGTAGCCAACCACACTTAAAAATTGATCATTTGGCTCTTTTGCGTTGTTTGCTAAATATAAGACACCAATTGAAATACCGCCAAATGCTGTTCCTATAAGAGTGATAAGGAGTTGCGAGATAAATGTAGTAACAAAAGAAGCATTTGTTGGATCTGAGAAAAATCCGACTTTCAGGGATAGTTCGCCGTTCTCTAGCTTTGAACTTAAATCGTCAAGTTTTCTTGGAATTCTTCGCACAGCAGGTAATATAGACAGTAATTCATTTGTTGCAGCTTCTTTTAAATCGGTATAATTGCTAACAGGCATAAAATCCACTGCATGATCTTTAGCAAAGCGCTTTGCTTCATCCATTAAATTAAACTGAGGGTTTAATTGTAGCATTGTACCTTCTAAAGTAATAAGCGAACGGAAAGCACCAGCTACCATCGGATAAAAAGCTAATTCGAAGTCTGCGATGATTTGAAATAGCCCTTGAATAAATTCTTCTGAACTACTAGAAGATGAGTATGTACTTTGAATTAATAGCTGACTAATTGCTTGTTCTAGGCTGTCTTTATCAATTGATGGTTTTGTTTCAACTAATTGAAGTAGGCCATCGAGTAAAATATACGAATTTTTACGTTCAAACCCGATAAGTAATCGTTTAAAGGCATCTTGTTGCAACGTACCGAGTCTTCCAACAGAACCGAAATCAAGTAATGCAGGAGTTCCATCCTGAAGAATATAAACATTGCCTGGATGAGGATCAGCATGGAAAATACCTTTAAAGAAAATCTGTTCTAATATACAGTCAAATAACTGCCGTTGTACTTCCTTCGTATCAATATGTAATTCGTTTAATAGTGCTGTACCATTTTTCACACTAACACCATCTAGAAATTCAAGAACTAGGATTTTGGAGTTACTGTATTCTTGATATACTTTCGGTATTTTCACTTTCGTTTGGCTATTTTCCATAGAAGCTGAAACTTGTTTGAAATTACGAGCTTCAATTTTGAAATCAATTTCCTCTTTCATTGCAATAGAGAAACCTTGTGCTAAATCAAGAAATCCGATATTTTTGGCCCAATTAGATTTGTTAGAAATCCATAATGCAAAGTGCATAAGAATATCTAGATCACGCTGTATTGTAGAAGAAATGTCTGGGCGTAAAAGCTTCACAACAATGTCCTGATTAGTAGCTTTAAGTTTTGCTTTGTGAACTTGTCCGATGGAAGCCGCTGCTAATGGCTCCATATCAAAAAAGCTAAATAGCTCATCTTTTGGCACAGATAACTCATTCTTTAGTATCCCTTCCACTTGATCATGAGATAGACGTGTGACATTCTCTTGAAGGTTTGATAATTCATGAATAAAGGAGGAAGGGAGTAAATCAGAACGGGTTGATAATACCTGTCCAAATTTGATAAACACACCTCCCCATTCCTCTAGTGTATTTCGGAGTGCAATGGCAAGTTTGTAGTCCGCTTCAGGTGTTCTTTTAAGAGCTAAATATTTACCCATTCCATGTTTTAAAGCGATGGAAGTAACGCGCATATACCTTTTTTGTCTCCCTATTCGAGCAAAAAAATTGGAGATCGGATTGCGACTTCCATTTAAGGTTTCTTCTTTTTCTTCGCGTCTAATTGGATCAAATAGTTCAAACATAAGATAAAACAACATGGAAACAATTAATGAGCTTCCAAGCCAAAAATATCTATCTACACCAACAATAGATTCATCGTGGTAACGCAAATACATGAACCAATACATAGCTGATGTAACTGTCACCCCCATAATCGCTGCACTTGCTTGCTTGAGAAGATTTAACTTTGTACCAATTAAACGCCCGCTAATAAAGGCCATAATGACTGCTAGTAGAAAAAATTGAAAAAACATTCCAGCATTCCTCCGTAAATCATTGGATAACTGTATTATACAGGAAAATTATAATTCTTACGTGTGGAATAGAGTGATAGAGAAGAGGGAGAGTAAAAAGCATATTCCAAAAAAGAGGATATATGCTTGAAAAAGAGCATCATATCCTCTTTTTTTCTTTTAGTTAATAGTTGTTTCAATCTTTTCTTGTTTTGTTAAATAGTCAATAATCCCCATTGCGCTAATTTCCATATCTAGCTTTATCACATCATAAATAGAGTGAGTGGATGGTACGCCTTTCTGGGAAAGGTGAGAGGATACCTTTTCAAGTAGCAAAACATACAGTTCATGACTTGCCGCTTCAAAATCCTGATTTTGTTCAAATACTTGCTTTCCAGCTTCAACAAAGATAGGGAGCCAGTATTCAAGCTGTTTATATACTTCAGAAACATGGGAAGATGCACCGTAATGCCCAAAGTAGATCGAGTCAACTTTCATATTTCGAATACGATCTTTTGCTGCTATCATCGCATCCGGTTGAAATTGTGAAGGAGATGTGGTCGGTAAATATAGTTCCACGTCAAGTTCAGCTAGTTCTCGATAATAAATCCCAATTGTGTCACCTGTAAAAATGCCATTTGTTAAGGAATCATGGATGCTTATGTGATGTTTGGCGTGCCCTGGTGTATCGTAAAAAGTTAGTATCCGATTTTCTGATATTTGTAGTGTCTCACCATCTTTCACAATATGGACTCGCTTTTCTGGAATTGGAAGAATCGGATTGAAGAGCTTATCAAAAGCATCGCCATATACAGCTTTAGCACCTTGAATTAATTTTGTAGGGTCAATCATATGACGAGCACCACGCGAATGGACAAATAAAGTCGCATTTGGACATTTTTCCATCATTAATCCGGCTGCACCAGCATGATCAAGATGAACATGCGTAACAATGATATTTTTAACATCAGCTAAGTTAATTTGTAATTGTTGTAAACCATTTAAAAGATAAGGAAGAGAAGGGGCAGCACACGTTTCAATTAAAGTAATATCATCACCAACTAAAACGTATGTACCTGTACGCTCGTCATGTTGTAAATCATGATCGTCAATCAAGTATAGTTGTGAAGAGAGTTGCTCTACTTTTTTCACATATATCACTCCTTGTAATGTAGTATTCTTTTTATTATAAAAGAAAAAGCAGAAAACGAAAAATCGTTTTCTGCCTTTATGTAATGCTATTATTTAGTTTGATCTTTAGTAATTGACATAATAAAGAATCCGACAAGTCCGCCAACTAGTGGAAGAGAAATCATTCCTGCAAGTGTAAAGTATTTACTTAGAAATAGCCCATTTACGTCCATAAGCCAACCGGTAACAAATAGTAACATCATGTATAATACGAAGTAAAACTCGCGATTTGAAATCATTTCACGTTGTGCAGTTTTCATTATCAACACCATCCTTAATTTATTATAATGGAATTGAAAATGTCACAATTTAGAAGGTAAACTGTCACATTTTGTTCACAATTCAATTGTAAAACTTTCCAAGCTATTTGTCTAGTAGTTTGTGTCGAATTTTTGAACAGAAATAAAGCGCTCTCATTAGACGAGAAAGTTAAATACATATATGATAATAAGTATGAAATGATAGAGAGGGGCAAATATATATGACAGTTTATGATTTTTCTGCAAAAACAATTACAGGGGAAGAAAAATCGTTGCGAGAGTATGAAGGTAAAGTTCTTCTCATTGTAAATGTTGCAAGTAAATGTGGATTTACACCGCAATATAAAGGATTACAAGCGATTTATGAAAAGTATAAAGAGCAAGGGTTTGAAATCTTAGGTTTCCCATGCAATCAATTTGGAGGACAAGAACCAGGCACAGAAGAAGAGATTACAAGTTTCTGTGAATTAAATTACGGTGTGTCCTTTCCAATGTTCGCTAAAGTTGATGTAAAAGGTGATAGCGCGCATCCATTATATACATATATGACGGAGCAGGCACCGGGCATACTTGGCATGAAGGTGGTAAAGTGGAACTTTACGAAGTTTTTAATAGGACGAGACGGAAAAGTGATAGATCGTTTTGCACCGCAGACGAAGCCGGAAGAGTTGGGGAAGGAGATTGAAAGGGTGTTGTAAAAAAGAAGCTCGAATATGAGCTTCTTTTTATATATATTAACGTTTACATGCAACACCATCGCCGTCTCTGTCTAATTTACTGCTTGTATGTTGAAAGAAATACAGAGTGTTAAAGACGAGGATTTTTTAATTAATTTTTATGAAACTTGTTTAGGGCTAGAGAAGCAGCAGGATTTTAAAATTCCTTGTATTAAGGAGTACTTCCAAGCGCGTTTTGATTGGCTTGGAAGAGGCTTCGATGATCCTATGAAGAAAAAAAGAATCCTATATTTCAAGGAATCTTTTTGGTGATTTACTCTAACAATTGTGGTCATACTCATGATAATATTCATCACAAGAATCATTTCGATCATTACAGCAAATGCAGAAAGTTTTTTTGATAAAAACACTAAAAAACCCAGGATTAGGGCTAGCTGTTGAGGCAGTTAGGCTTTCGAAATCTTCTACTTGAAAAATCCTTGTAACTCCAGTAGGAATGGTTGCAGTAATTGGTCTGTTAGTTCTTCTTGATTGAATAGTTACAGTTATAGGAAGCTCTTTTAAAGGAACTGTTAACTGAAGTAAGGTTTTATTATGATTATCAGTAAAATCTTCGAAAATAGTTTGAGGAGCTCCGGGTAATACAGTAATGGTTAAGGGGATATTTCCAGATAGATTTTCTCCCACACCGGCAATTGTATGAGTTTCAACAAAACATTTACTTTTTTTTCGATTTGAATACGAGTGGTGCTGATTTTTATAATACTTCTTATCATGGGAATAAAAAGAATCCGCCATCGGTATGTCACTCTCCTTATTTTTAATGGTCTATATTATACTATTTGAGAAGTAGAAATTGTGTTTGGACAAAATGCAAAAAACTTTACGGATTTAATTTTCTTCTAAAAGGTTAGTTACAGAAGAATGCGAGAAAGTATTTAGAGAGATAAATTGAACAAAAATACTGTTTAGTAGAAAAGGAAAATGATATGAGATATTCGATGGTGTTTATTGATTTCAAAAATAGAGCACATAAGATGGAACTCGTAACAGATGACATAATGAAAATTTTAAACCAACCTGTTGATGAGGATCATCCGTATGGTCATGGAAAAGCCGAAGTCATTTCCTCAGGAATTGTAGTATTTATTTTAAATTTATAGGGCATTATAATTCTTCCAAAATTTTGTCCTTATTGATGATAACGTATAGTAGGGTATCAATTGGTAATTCAAACCTTGTGAATTTTGTCTCTTTTGAGTGTTCCTCTGATATTGCATCAATAATTATTGCTTGCTTTCCTTCTTTTTTTATTAAATATTGATTTCCATCAAGTATGACTCCATTATATTTGTCACCATGATACAAATCCTCTTTTAGTTTTTCATTTTCTTTCCCAATTTCACATTTTAAAAATGTAATAGTATCTTCTAACGTATCTTCCTCAATTTCTGATATCAAAAAATCTTTTAATTTGCTTTTAGAAAATTCTCCATTCTTTTCTAAAAAGGCTTGTTTATTAAACTCTTTTTTCAAATTCATCATTCCTTATTTTACAGGATAAGTAGTCCATATATTTTTTAATTCATCATAAACTATTTTTTCTTTTGTTCCTACGAATAGTTGTGCAACAGCCAATATAGTAGGACCAGTTGCGCTTCCATACCATTTAGCTCCTCTATACAAGTCACCATTGGGAACTTCTGTGAATTAAATTACGGTGTGTCCTTTCTGATGTTTGCGAAAATTGATGTAAGGTGTGATAGCGCGCAACAAATCAGGCACCGGGCATACTTGGCATGAAGGCGGTAAAGTGGAACTTTACGAAATTTTTAATAGGACGCGACGGAAAAGTGATAGATCGTTTTGCGCCGCAGACGAAGCAGGAAGAGTTGGGGAAGGAGATTGAAAAAATATTGTAAACTAATATTTTCTAGGAAGAGCATGGAAGGTTTTGTTCGAAAGTAGAATGCAAAACGAAGGATTTCATGTTGTAGAAAAAAATGTACCTATAACAAAGCAGAATTTAGGTTCAAATTAGTAAATAAGTAGTATGTTTTGTTTTCTATCTCTCTAGAAAGGAATATTTGAAATAAAAGAAAAACGTTGGATGGCAGATAGGAATGATGCTGTCATCCAACGTTTTTTATATGGAGAAAACTCATTGCAACCATGCAACGAATTGTTGTTTAGCTTGAAAGCAGTTAGGGCAGATTCGAAAATATACGTCTCAAATTTTTGAAATAGGAATTTCAAGATTTAAAATTCAATAATCCAAGGTCTATTTTTTCGATTTTACATAACCAGCTGCCTGGGCATCAGTTTCTGAACAGAACCAAACTATATTATCTTTTGTAGAATCGTAATATTGACCGCCGGGAACATGATACTTTTTAGAATTAGCATTTCCTTTAATTTGTCCTTTACAAGAAGTGTTTGTTTCTTTATCATCACTAGGATTATTCTGGAAAGGTTGTCCATTAGCCCCCCCTTGATTGCTAGTAGGTGCGGACGCTACAGTACTTTTCTTTTGTGAAGCTTGCTCAGCAGCTTGACGTTGTTGTTCTTCCTTCTGTTTGCGAGCCTGTTCTTCAACCTGACGCTTTTGCTCTTCTTCTAGTTTTTGAGTTTTTTCGTCTGCTTCTTTCTTTGCTAGTTCTTTTTTCTTGTCTACATCTTTTTTATCTTCTTGTTCAGTTGCAAGTTTTTTATCTTTTACTGAGACTTTTTCAGTAGAAGGGGTTGCGATAGTAGCTAATACAACAAAAGCCATAAGCAAACCACCTGTAATTAAAAATTGTTTTTTTGCCATGCCAGTTTTTTTAATAATAGATAAAATTGCTAGAACGAGGAAAAAGAAAAATAGGATTAAACATAAATTAGCGAAAAAGCCAACAACTGGGTGATTCGTTTGTGTGGTGATTGTTGCTGATACTAAAAGTGAAATAATCAAACAAATAACTGCCGGTCTACCATATTTCATTGCTTTCCCATTTTTCTTAAAAAGTGAAATGATACATAAGATTAGTAGAATAAGAGTCACTAAAAATAAAATTGCACTAATATTACTCCAAAAAGCCATTTTAATACCTCCATTTGTAAGATTTACTCTGTTGATTATATAGGAATTTATTAGAAATTACATGCTTTCGATATAAAATAAGAAAATTGTCTTTCTTTAGTAAATTTCAAACTCTTTACCGTATATAAAGAAAAGAAGATGTAAATTTTATCGAAATCATAGATTGATAGTTACCTGTCTGAAAGGAGGGGGCTAATGGGCTTGCAATTGTCGGTGACTTGTATTTTATAAGAAAACGGAGCTTTGTTTTTAGTAGCAAAAGTAGGTGATGTTATCACGTTTAAAATATCAATTACAGCAAACTTAGCAGCTTTATTTTTAGCATTAGGAATTTCAAGATGCGAGTAATATTGTAGTCTATCTACTGGAAAACGGTAATTTTATTATGTAAATAAAAGTGACTTTCGTGAAAATTACAATCTTAAGCTCATGGAAAGAGATTCAGCATTTCTTTCGTTATAAATTAAAAAAGCCAATGCTCCCATATGATAGTGAAGTGACCCCTAAAAGTT
>NZ_NUOT01000039.1 GCF_002584535.1 Bacillus cereus | reverse complement strand
TTGGTGTATATTCTGAACCAGGCACATTCTTCTTACGTTTAAATCAAAAGCGCGGTGGTCAAGATACACCATTAAAGAGCAAAAAATTGCGTGAAGCCATTGCATTGTCAATTAATAAAAAGGATTTGGCAAATGTAATTTTAAATGATGGTTCTAAACCTGCAGATTACTTAGTAGCGAACGGATTAGCAAAAAGTCCTGATGGGAAAGACTTCCAAGAGGAGTTTAAAAACGGCTTAAAGAATGATACGAAAAAAGCGGCGGCAGCATGGGAAGAAGCGAAAAAAGAACTTGGTAAAGATCAAGTGACACTAGAGTTCTTAAACTATGATACAAGTAATGCGAAAAAAGTTGGAGAATATGTAAAAGACCAAATCGAGAAAAATTTAAAAGGTGTAACAGTAAATATTAAAATGCAACCGTTCAAACAAAAGTTAAAATTAGAATCTGATCAAGATTACGATTTCTCATATGCTGGATGGAGCCCAGATTACGCGGATCCAATGACATTCCTAGATATGTTCGAATCAACAAATTCTCA
Source organism: Bacillus cereus (assembly GCF_002584535.1). Classification (GTDB taxonomy): domain Bacteria; phylum Bacillota; class Bacilli; order Bacillales; family Bacillaceae_G; genus Bacillus_A; species Bacillus_A arachidis. The sequence continues at coordinate 103,312 of NZ_NUOT01000039.1, read as the reverse complement.
AAACCAAATGAGCTACTCGAATCCAAAATATGATGAAATCATCAAACAAGGTAAGACAGAGCTAATGGCAGATGCGAAGAAACGTTGGGGAGAGTTAGGGAAGGCAGAAAAACTGTTGCTTGAAGAGGATGTAGCACTTGTACCGTTATTCCAAAGTGCTAGATCGTATGTAATGAGACCAAACGTAAAAGGTGTTGTAAAACATAACATTAGTCCAGAATACAGTTTCAAGTGGGCTTATGTAACAGAAGAAAATAGTAAGTAATGAAGATAAAAGCATTTCTAAGGAGAACTAAACCCACCTTAGAAATGCTTTTTTATTTTGCACCGTTTTTTATTTGTATGAATATAGGTAATATAGAAAAAATGAAGGAGAATCCTATGAAACGGAATATATACATTGATTTTTTAGCCTATTATGGAATTGGGAGTGCACACCCTGGTGGTTTTACGTTAACGAAACAGTTATTGGCACAGTTGCCATTACACCGTGAAGCAAATGTACTTGAAATAGGTTGCGGAACAGGACGGACAGCAGCTTATATGAAAAAACAATATGGTTATAACGTCACAGCAGTTGAAAATAATGAGATTATGGTTCAAAAAGCAAAAAATAGATGGTTACAAGAACAGTTACAAATTGAGCTAATTCAAGGAAGTGCTGAGAAATTACCGCTTTTCGACGAGCAATTTGATCTTGTACTGGGAGAATCTGTACTTGCTTTCACGAACAAAGAGCAGGTAATTCCTGAATGTTATCGTGTCTTGCGAAAGAACGGGAAACTTATTGTTATTGAAATGATAATTGAAAAGCATATAACAAAAGAAGAGGAGGATAAAATAATACAGTTATATGGAATAAAGGAATTACAAACAGAAACAGAATGGATTGACTTATTTCAAATGGAAAAATTCAAAAGGGTAACAATTGTAGGTGGAGCTACGATTGCGGAGACGATCGCAGGACAAATGGAAGAGCCAGAATGGAACATGTCACAATTTATTCCGACCGAATTGTATGATGCATGGGTACAACACGAGCGAGTATTGCATATGTACCAACATATATTAGGGCACCGGATATTTATTTGTGAGAAATAAAACAGTATATTAAAGGAGTTGACTAAAAATGCAGTCAGCTCCCTTTGTACATTAGATGAAAAATAATGCAGCTAAAGTAATACCAAAAATAAACCCGAAAGCTAATTGAACGGCACCACCGCCACAAAAACCCCTATCGCAACATCTATCAAAACCAAATCCACAATGGTCACATTGACCTATGCCACCGCAACAATCACAACCACCATTTGCATATGCATCATAATATCCAAAACCTGTATCAAAAGATGGACGATGAATTGGTGTAATCCAAACAGAATCATCTGTTACATCAACAATTTTACCAAGATGAATATAACCATCACGATCTTCAATTCGTACAACTTTACCTAAATAACGTCGGCAAGTATTATAACATTTTTGTCTATGCATGTTCTTTCCTCCTTCCGTATTACAGTAATACAATATGTTATTGGGACAAGGGCGGCTTGTATGATTGACCTAAGTTTCATAATTGTTATAAGAAAGGGAAAAGATATGGGAAGAGTGTATGTGAAAAAGGAGTGGGACTTATGGAACCTAAAGATCAATTTCAAACGTATGAAGTGCCTTGGAATGAATTTACGAATGCCCTTCGCAGTGAAATGGAAAAGCAAATAGGAGCAGATGTTATTGACAGAATCGTTTGTGATTTGAAAGATGGATTTGAAGTGTATACATATATACAAGGAGATTTAGATTTTGAATATAGAGAAACACTTGAACGAAAACTTGGGAGTGATGGAAAAACTCCTAATTTGTTAACTATCATGTTATTAGCAAGTATTTATCGTACAAGTGAAGAGAAGATTCGTTTGCACGCGGATCGTAAAGATAATCCTATTGTTGAAGTATATGTAAAACAGTAAAAACACGCTTTTATAGGCGTGTTTTTTATGTATATGATAGGGTGTAAGGGAATCAAACTTTTTTACAGTGATTTTCCATATAAAATGTAGTAAGAGCTTGTAGTTCTCATTTTTGTTCCATGCAGGCTTGTTTATGTGAAAAATAAATCCTATAAGATGCACAATTAATCAGAATTTATAAGGTAACGCTCAACAGAATGAGATTTTTTATTTTAGCAATATTGTTTGCATAATTAAATTATGAGAGCCTGTTTGTCTAAAAATACAAGTCATATATCTTGTTTCTCTTCATAAATTTAAACATAGGAATTTGTCTACAAAGGTGGCGAAGCCTCATCATGAAGATTCGAATCTGTGCCACATTCATCTTTTTTCTATTATTATGTTTGAATCCTTTTTTAACTTTTGCAAAAGGAGAGGAGGCAAAAGAAAGGGTCGTTTCACTTGTATATGATGATTCTGGCAGCATGAGAAATAACGATCGCTGGAAATATGCCAATTATGCTTTGCAAAGTTTAGTTGCATTATTAGATGAAAAAGATAAATTTTCATATGTTCCAATGAGTCGTCCTACTGAAGCGTTAAATGTAACGCTGACCAATGAAAAAAGACAAACAGAAATTAATGAAATTGGAGTGTGGAAGAACTATTTAAATACGCCGTTTCGTGCTGTAGAAACAGCAATGCAATCTATTAAAAAGGAAGCAGACATAAATGGAAAACGTGAATTTTGGCTTATTGTATTAACTGACGGAGCATTTAATGAACTCGAAAAGGAAAAGACTGATGGTAAAGAACAAATCACACAGAAACTAGGACAATTTAAAAAAGAAATGGAATCAAAAAAAATATCATTGCATCCAGTTTTAATAACAATGGAAGAAAATTTAGGTCAGCAAGAGCAACAACAGATGAATACGTTCAAAGAAATTTGGAAGAAAGAAATAAATGGCATCATCATGCCAACAAGTGGGGAAGATGGGGTCATTGAGAGTGTAAATCAAGCTGCGGCCTTGGTTGCGAATCGAGATCCATTTTCTTCTGTTGAATCTGTTGTGAAAACGAATATATATGGAAATAAATTAGAGATTACGACACCGTTTCCATTAAAAAGAATGACACTGGTGCAACAATCTTCTAATGTATCACAATATCAAATAGAACAACTTTCTAAACCATTAGCAGTACAATCGTTCTTTTCGATTCATGCACCAGGAGAATCGAAATTATATGGTGGTATTACCCATATTAGTGCTACGAATGGTGAAGTGATGAAACCAGGGACATATACGCTAGAAATTGATAGAGATATTGTGAAAGAAGGGCTGAAAGTACTTGTTGAACCAGCACTTGATTATACCGTTTCTACTTACGATAAAGAGGATAAAGCGAAAAAAAACGTTGAGGAAATGTATGAGGGAACAAAAGCAGTAATCGAAGCGAAGCCGACGGATTTACCAATTCAATCTTCTTATTTTCAAGCAGAAGTAGAACTAGATGGAAAGATGTATCCAATGAAATGGGATAGTAAGGGAAAACGATTCTATTATGAAACACAAGTTGGAAAACAGGCAGTACGTGGGAAAATTCATATGAATATAAAAGGATTTTACAGGCAAACAAGAGAATTCCGAATTGAATCGGTACCTAAACCAAAACTATCTTTACAGGTCATTACGAAAAACTATGAAGAAAAGGTGACAAATTTAGAAAAGAGTAAACCATTTGTCTTGCAGCCCTTACTGAATGGTGAACCGATAACAGAAGTGGAAGTAAAGAAACTATTACAATCTACAGGTATCACATCTCATCAATCGATCAACTACGAACTGCGGAAACATGGCAATCAAATTTATATTTATCCTCGTCCTTACTACTCCGATACATTCAATTTTACAGCTACCGGCACCATAGAAGCTACCATCACTATAAACGATTCAAAGTTACAAGAAGTAAAGAAAACGATTTCGTTTCATATTCAAAATGCACCATTTTGGGAACGTTATTCGCTAATCTTTCAATTCGTAATCCCAGTTGCATTACTATTTTTGCTTGTTGCGATTCTTATTTTAGGGTGGATTGTCCGGCCGAGGTTTCATCGGAAAGCAATGTTGTACTACGAATGGGATCAAGAAGTAGCGAAAGATTGGCTGTATCAATCTGAACCAGAATTACTAAGAAACAAGTGGTGGAAACATTATTTTGGTATTCCATTTCGAGCAGAGCGAAAGACTGTGCAATCGGTAACTTTTATAGCAAAAAAAGGATCGAAGTCTGTATTTGTCGCAAAGGAATCGCAAGTGATTGGTATGATTATTGACGGTATGTTTATCACAGAGGAAGAGGCCGGGAATGAGCATAAGACATTATATCCGAATGAGATTTTACTGATTGATCGAGGGTATGGGAAAGAAATTTATCGATACGAATGTGAATAATAGAAAGTTCGAAAAGCCCAGTACTCAAGTAGTACAGCTAAACTTCGTATCCTCCCGGCTGTTGAGCTTCGAACTGCTCGGCTCTCTTTATCCTTCTTTTTGAATACATACTAATAGGAAGGTGGTTCACATGACATTACAAGTTCCAACAATTTTAATTGGCTTAGGTGGAATCGGTAGTACTGTTACTCATCAAGTATATGAAAAGTTACCAGAAGAACGACGTAAAAAGGTAGCGATGCATGTGTTTGATACAGATGTGAATACATTAAGTAAATTTGAGCACATTCGTAAGTTTAAGACACAAACTAGTTCTAGTAAAACACCGCGAGAATATATTGCGGGGGATCCAACGATTCCGGAATGGTTTCCGATGGATCCTACTATTTTAGATAAGCCGTTAACAGAAGGAGCTGGCCAACTTCGTGTCATTTCACGTCTAGCTTTACGGGCAGCGATGAAAGAAGATAAATTAACTGCTTTTTGGCAAGAAATTGAAAAAATATTTCCTGTCACCAGTGATCAAACTGAGTATGGTGTTCGCGTGATTATTGTCACATCGTTAGCTGGCGGCACGGGCTCAGGTATGTTTTTACAAATTGCATTATATTTGCGTGAAATGCTTAGGAAAAAACTGCAGCACCATAACATCTTAATACGTGGCGCGTTTTTAATGCCGGATGTACTTGTCAAGACGCGTACGATTAGTGCGAAAGAGTTTGAAACTGTGCAAGCAAATGGTTATGCCTCTTTAAAAGAACTTCATGCGATTACCCTGGGCTCAACAGGTGAATTATCAAAAAGAGGTGGTGTAACGATTGAATTAGAGTATCGTCCGGATCAAGTAGATGAAGATGGCCGGACGAATCACACGATTAAACAACACCATTTGCCGTATAATTATTGTTTTTTATATGATTATGAAAATTTACATGGTCATCATTTACACAATTTATCAGATTATATGGAACAAATGACAAACACGATTTATTTGCAGTTATTTAGCCCGATGTCTACAAGTCATTTTGCACAGGAAGATAATCAAATTCAGCAGCTTGCAGAATCGAATGGAAAAGCACGTTACTGCGGAGCTGGAACTGCAAAGCTCATTTATCCGTATGAGCATGTGTTAAAATATTGTGCTTTGAAATGGGCCGTGCAAGGCTTAGATGAATCCTGGCTTCATTTAGATCAATTGTTTCAAGAGAAAAAGCAGCGCTATGAACAAGATGTTCGTCGTGGTATGCAACGTGAGAAGCCAGAGCGTGGGAAGAGCTATTTAGAAGATTTAGAGCATCTTGCCACTCGTCCAGAGCAAGCTCATATCTTTTATAGACAGATGTATAATGAAACACGTGAAGGGGCAGAAGGTGGGAAGGTTGGTATTGCAAAATCAAAGTTATTTTTAGAGGCAGTTGAAAGCTATGTACAACGTACTGTACAAAAAGATGAAGAGTTAAATAGATTGCAGCATGAGTGTAAAATATCGGCCGCAAAACTCAAAATTACGGAACAGATGAAGGGGGAAGTGGCGAGGGTTGATCATGCTGTTCGGTTGTATGCTTATGCAATACCAAGCCGTGTACATGAACATGTGACGACGCTTTTGTATGACATGATAGAATCGGATCGATATGCTCCAAGTGGTTCAGAAGGACAGTCATATCAACTAAACACGTGGTTTTTAAAGAAAACAGAAGCTGTTCATCCGGTGGCTGCTCGTTTCATGTTATATGAAATTCGGAAGCAGTTAATAGAGAAAATGAATCGATTGCATGAGAATAATGAGCAGAAGCGTAATTTAATTCAAAACTACGATAAGAAATTTAATGTAAGTAATATTGACGGTACAGTTACAGCAGTGCGACGTGTTGAGCTAGCTCAGCAACAAAGTTGGTTTGGGAAAATGTTCTATAATCAACAGCGTATGTTACGAAAAGAATTTGAAGATATAGTCACGCAATATGTGCATAAATTGAATGAGTATCGTAAAGAAATGTTACTCGAACTCGTTTATCAATCATTATATCAAGCGGTAAACAAAATGATTCAACATTGGGAAAGATTCTTTGATAATTTACAAGAGACACGTGAAAATTTACTGTTTGAAATTCAAAAACGTAGCAAAGAATTTGAAGGAAAAACAAACCCGACAAATGTATATGTGTTAGCAGATGAAAGGCTGCAAGAAAAAATATGGCAAGATATGCAACAACATTTAAATTTAGGTGTACTGCCAAAGGATATATCAGCGGAGATTTATATGAGCTTGTATGCAGAATATTGCCGTGATGCACAAGCTGAAGAAAGTCAATCTAAGAAGGTAGAGGATTTTTATCGAGAGCATATTTTAACGTATTGCTATGCTGAACTTCAAGTGCGATATCGAGACAAACTAGAGCTCAATATAATTGAAGCATTGCGAAAAGAAGCGGATTTTAAAAAACGTGATCGCAATGAATATGTGAGAGAAAAAATTGAAGACCTTTTCCATCTAGCAAGTCCATTTATCCCGAAAGTATCTCATCATAGAGAGTTACAATATTGGGGCATACATCCTTCGCTAAGACAAGAATTACAAGAAGAACTTCTACAAGAGATGTTTCAAGAAAAGGATACAGTGAATGAAGCATTTTCACCATTTGAAGTAATTTGTTACCGAGCACACTATGGATTATCATTACAAGATTTTCCTAAACTTTCTTCTGGGCATATTGCAAATGGTTTTATGAATGATAAAGGGGATTATTTTCAGTCTTATTATCGTCGTGTGAATAAGTTAAATATTAAAAAATCTAATTTAACGCCGCATTTAGATAAATATTGGCACTTACCAGCCTTTATGCCGGATTTGAATGCAACGCAAACGAAGTTAGATTATGATAAATGTAATCGTGCTCTTCTTTATGCATATATGTACCGGTGGATTAGTCTTGTTGCTGTCGATGGTCAATTTGTCTATCAATATAATGGGGTAGGGCGTAGCTTTTTAATTCAGTCAATGGGGAAAAATATTTCAAGTGAGAGCTATAAATTACACCGTGCATTGCTTCATAATCCGTTTATTTATGAAAATATTTTGTCGCGTTTTGAAGAAGAACAGGAGAAAGCGACACTCCAAGGCGGGCATTTATATACACATGCTTTTGTGTTAGGTGCACAAGATGTAAGATGGCTTAGAAAAGAACATGTCCATAATATTTTAGATATTATTTTAATGTATGATCGAGAGGCAAAGTATGACCCGACGCTCGAGGAAACATCAGATGAATTGTTACGGTTATTTCTTGATGAAATTTTAGTTTATTTCCAAGATTATTATGGAACTGGTGCTGAAATGGTGGCAAAGAAAGAAGCAGAGATGTTTGTAAAACAACTATGGGACCGTTCGTATGCGAAAGGCTATGTTGATCCAAATAGTGCGCCTTATAAAAAATGGCAACATGTACTGCATGTTCAAGATGAGGAACAAGATACAAAAACGAATGTGTAGGATGTAGATAGGGAACCCTTAGTATAGACATATCATTTTTGAAAAGAGGGGTTCAAGTGCCGTTTTTAGGAAGCGTATATCAAATATTTGGATTATATCCGGAGATCTACCATGCGATGATTTCTATGGAAATGCAGGAAGAAGAATTACGTAATGAGCATGTGGAAAAGAACAATACGGAAATAGAAATGGAAGATTAGGAAAAACCATGCAGATTTTTATCTGCATGGTTTTTTAATGATTTGTTTTCGGAGTATTCGTAATGAATTTCATTCGGAATACATAAATGAAGTAACCAATACATCCTCCAACAAATGCAGGACAGATCCAACCTAAACCTGCATCGTATAAAGGAAGAAATTTAGAAAAAGTAACATTGATTGCTTGAATAGGGATATTTGCTGCATTTAGTCCATCAAACAAACTAACGACAAAAGTTAGGAGTAAGCTCCATTGATATACCTCAGTTCTACCTTTAAATATGGGGTGCAAAAATGTTAAAACAATTAGCATAATTGCAAGTGGATATATCGCTGTAAGTACCGGTACAGAAACCGCGATTAATTCTGTCAAACCAAGATTTGCAATCAATGCGCTAAAAACAGAAAGTATAACAGCAAATGTTTTATAAGATATTTTCGGGAATACTTTATGAAAGTATGAAGAGCATGATGTTACAAGTCCGACGCTTGTTGTTAAACATGCAACAGTAATCATTAAGCCTAACAATAAATTGCCTAAAGAACTAAAATAATAATTCGCTACTTTAGCTAATACTTCTCCTCCATTTGTTAGGTGCCCTAGTTTAGATACACTAGCGGCCCCCATATAAGAAAGTGAAGTATAAACAATTGTTAATACAATTGCTGCAATACCAGCAGCCTTTGCACAAACGCTCACTATTTCTTTTTTATCATAAGTACCTTTCTCTTTTATAGCATTGATAATAATAATGCCGAATACAAAAGATGCAAGTGTATCCATTGTTAAGTAGCCTTCTTGGAAACCTTTAAAAAAAGAATTGTTCACAAATTCTTTTGCAGGTGCCTGAATAGGGCCGATTGGTTGGACAAACGCCGCAACTACTAAAATCCCGATGAATGTAAGCTTGATAGGGGTTAAAAGCTTCCCCACAACATCTACAATTTTCGTTGGATTAAATGAGAACCAACATGTAATACTAAAGAAAATGATTGTGAAAATAAGTAATGCAAACGTCTCTGTTCCGTTAGATAAAAATGGTTTTACACCTATTTCAAAAGAAACACTTCCAGCTCTAGGGAGTGCAAATAACGGACCAATTGCTAAATAAAGAATAAATGTGTACACAGCGCTGAACCAAGGATGAACACGATTCGCTAATGTTTGTAAATCATCACTATTAGAAATACCAAATGCTAGAACGCCTAACAAAGGAAGACCTACTCCTGTAATTAAAAATCCAGCAGTAGCAGTCCACACATTATGCCCAGCTGCTTGGCCTAACATAGCTGGGAAAATTAAATTTCCAGCACCAAAAAATAGTGCAAATAACATAAGGCCGATTACAAGGACACGAGAAAAGGGTACTTTATTTGCCAAATTAAAACCTCCATTGAAATAATTCTTTACAATACCATATTGTTACAAAGAAAATTCTGAATTTTAAAATTGTTATATTCACAACGTTTTTTATTATACTAATACGAAATTTATATAGCAACCAAAAATTTATTTTCTGAATTAATAATAAAAAGTAAATGTATGATATGAAATTTAAATCATGCAAATAATAGAGTTAAGATACAATCAAGTAACTATAGTTTTTATTTCACAAAAACAATTTCGATTATGAAATAGTGGAGTGCATATGTATCTTGTAGGGTGTAGTGAATGGAATATTAATATTAGAAAAATAAATCAGGGGATATACCTGGTGATGATTAGAATCGCATGATTTTAAATTATGAAATAATACTTTTTGTTACATAATTATCCATTATAAAAAGAGTGCTCTTATTATTGACAATTGAATTAATTATATGATAAATTCAATTCTGTTTCTTAGTGATGCATCATTTGCAAGAATATCACATTGTAATTTTAAATGTATATTTTGAATTTTTGCATTTTTAAAAAATTTAGTTTGGAAATAAGTAAAATTTATAGTTATTTAAAAATAATAATTATAAAAACTCTAAAACGGAATAGAAGAGGTTGTACTTAGTAAGGGATTATATTGAAAACGAGGTTTCTACTAATGAGTCTATTAATTAAAAAGGAAATGAATGAAGAAAAGAAAAGGGTGTTGAATCAAACGTTAGGAGCATTTGATTTAACTCTTTTAGGAATCGGGGCAATTATTGGAACTGGTATTTTTGTATTAACGGGTATTGTGGCAGCGAAACATGCTGGCCCAGCAATTGTTCTATCTTTTGTATTGGCTGCACTTGTTTGTGCCTGTGTGGCATTTTGTTATGCTGAATTTGCTTCTACTGTTCCAGTGTCCGGTAGTGTATATTCTTATACATATATTACATTAGGAGAAATTTTTGCTTTTATAGTTGGTTGGTGTGTCATGTTAGAGTATTTATTAGCGACCTCTGCAGTAGCAGCTGGGTGGTCCGCTTATTTTCAATCATTACTTCTAGGATTTCATATTAAAATCCCTACTCTTGTTGCCTCGGCACCGGGCATGGGGAAAGGTGGAATCATTGATTTACCTGCAGTTTGTATTATTTTAGTTGTTACATTTTTGTTAAGTCGTGGTGCGAAAGAAAGTGCACGCATTAACAATATAATGGTTATTATTAAACTTGCAGTTATTGTAGGATTTATTATTGTAGGTGGACAGTATGTAAAACCAGAGAATTGGCAACCATTTCTTCCGTTTGGGTTTCATGGTGTTATTGGAGGAGCAGCTACTGTATTTTTTGCTTTTTTAGGATTTGATGCAGTTGCTACAGCAGCTGAAGAAGTGAAACGCCCACAGCGCAATGTTCCGATTGGTCTTCTTGTATCGTTATGTATTTGTACAATTCTTTACATTGGTGTTTCATTTATTTTAACAGGAATGGTACCATTTACTGAATTGAATGTAGCTGATCCAGTCGCCTATGCGCTGCGTGTTGTAGGACAGGATAAAATTGCAGGTTTGTTATCAGTAGGAGCCATTGCTGGTTTAACTACTGTTCTTTTGGTAGCTATGTTTGCTTTTGTACGGGTATCTTACTCAATGAGTCGTGATGGATTACTTCCAAAAAAGCTTTCAAGTGTACATAAACGTTTTCAAACACCATTTCTTAATACGTGGATTACAGGGGTTCTCGCAGCACTTTTAGCGGGGCTTGTAGATTTGAATTTATTGGCGAATTTAGTAAATGTGGGAACGATAACAGCTTTCATATTTGTATGTATTGCGGTAATTGTACTCCGTAAAACACACCCAAATATTGAAAGGCCATTTCGTGCACCATTGGTTCCTTTTTTACCGATAATGTCAATAATCAGTTGTATGTATTTAGCTTTAAATCTTTCTAAAGTAACTTTAATCAGTTTTATGGTTTGGATTATAATAGGTATTTTGGTTTATTTTGTGTATGCTAAAAAGCATAGTAATGTAAGGGGAAATGGGGCATAAAGTGTATGGGGTGTTAGCCCTTATCAATTTAGCTTTACTTCCTGCGAATAGTGGGATAAATAATTGAAATAGCAGCTGTAGGCTGAAAAGATAGCTTGTTTACAAGTAATTCTTTACTGTCTACAGCGATTTTTATTTGTATATAAATAAAAAATCTATTATTGTACAAAGAATTAAATTAAAAAAGATAGTGAAGTGAGAATTAATAATGTTCGTAAAATGTATGTATATATTGTGTATGAGTGTCATTGCTTTTTCGATGATGGGGCTTGATAAACGTAAGGCTGTGAAAAAACAATGGCGTACCCCTGAAAGTACATTGTTTTTAGTGTCTGCAGCAGGGGGAGCAATCGGAACGTGGATTGGAATGTATGTTTTTCACCATAAAACTCATAAAAATAAATTTAAAATTGGTATACCGCTTTTTGTTGCTATAACCTCATATGCTATATGGCTGATTTAGGTTGAGGTGATACCAATTAGGTTTCTAAAAGGAGTTTAGCTGTTTTTACTAGGTTCTAAAGCATGTATATATAAATGATAAGTAAGTTGTTTGAAAAGGGAATTATATTGTCGAAAAAGATAGGGAGAGAATATTTGTAAAGGTTTAAAGCTACACCTTATAATGAAGAGAAAAAAGAAGAGGAGAAAAGGGAAGATGGAGAGTCAAAAAGCACTGCAAAAGAAAGGGATTTTATATGCGGCGGGTGCTTATATGATGTGGGGAGTTCTCCCCATTTACTGGAAATGGGTGGGGGAAGTTCCTGCAGAAGAAATATTAGCGCATCGCATTGTTTGGGCATTTGTTTTTATGTTACTAATTTTAGGAGTATCAAAGCGAATGGGGCAATTTCTGAGCGAGCTTGTGAGTCTTTTTAAACGACCTAAATTATTAACATCATTAACGATTGCTTCTATTTTAATTAGTGGGAATTGGTTTGTGTACATATGGGCTGTGAATCAAAATCATATCATTGAAGCAAGTCTTGGTTATTATATTAATCCTCTTGTAAGTATTTTACTTGGTACAGTTGTTTTGAAAGAAAAACTTAACTTTTGGCAATATGTTGCAGTTGGTTTGGCGGGAATAGGTGTTATTATTTTAGCGTTCCGATACGGTTCAATTCCATGGATTGCCCTTTCACTTGCGTTTACATTTGGATTATATGGATTAACAAAGAAGTTACTGAATTATGATGCAATGATAGGACTTACGATGGAAACAATGATTGTGACGCCTCTTGCAGTCATTTATTTAGTTATGATTGGTGACCATGGTTTTGGTTCGTTTGGTTCTATTTCGTCTACTTCAACGTTACTTTTAATGGGAGCGGGGGTTGTTACTGCATTACCTCTTTTTTATTTTGCCAAAGGAGCACAACTTATTCCACTATATATGATTGGGTTTTTACAATATATTGCACCAACTATTAATCTTATTTTAGGGGTTTTTGTGTTCCATGAGCATTTTTCATCGGCACATATGACGGCATTTTTCTTTATTTGGATTGCACTTTTCATATTTTCGGTCGCTAAAACAAAGTTTTTATTGGAAAAGCAACCGAAGTTTCTTAAAAATAAATCAGCAAAAGTATCATAAAGCGTAGTATTTTCTACGCTTTTTTCTTTATACTTATAAGTATAGAATTTCCATTACTGCAAGTAGGGAGCTGGAAAAATGGAAACAATTTTACATAACGATCCGTTGATGGCAGCTGTACTCGCTTGGTTTTTGGCGCAACTAGCGAAAGTCATTTTTAAATTAATCAAGGCGGGAGAATTTGATTTCGCACAATTCTTTGCTTCTGGAGGAATGCCAAGCTCTCATTCTTCAACAGTTACTGCATTAGCGACAGGTGTTGGGATGGTGGAAGGTGTAACGAGTGCGGTATTTGCAGTGGCCGCTATTTTTGCAATTATTGTAATGTATGATGCATCTGGGGTAAGACTTGCGGTAAGTAAACAGGCGAAGATTTTAAATGATTTTTTTCACGGTAGACAAACAGAATATAAGAAATTAAATGAGCTTGTCGGACATACACCATATCAAGTTGTGGTGGGAGCTATATTAGGTATTGTAGTTGCAATTGGATATTGTTTATGAGCAGAACATGTATTTTTATATGTTCTGCTTTTATTTGTTTATACATAATTTTTTGTAAAGTGGAATATGGTATACGAATTTAGAAAGGGTGGGTGAAAAGAGTGTTATTATATGAAAAAGTGCGTCAGGAAGTCAATCGGAAAATTACTGCACTGCAAACGATGCAGCATCAAGACGGAACATGGCGATTTTGTTTTGAAGGTTCTCCATTAACAGATTGCCATATGATTTTTTTGCTTAAATTATTAGGTCAAGATCAAGAAATAGAGCCGTTTGTTGCAAGACTGGCATCTCTTCAAACAAATGAAGGAACTTGGAAGTTATACGAAGACGAATCTGTCGGTAACTTATCCGCTACAATTCAGGCATATGCGGCTTTACTCGCTTCTAGAAGATACACGAAAGAAGATATAAATATGAAACGTGCGGAAGTATTTATTCGTGAACGAGGTGGGATTACACACGCTCACTTTATGACAAAATTTTTATTAGCGCTTCATGGTGGATATGAATATCCTTCGTTGTTTCACTTTCCAACACCGATTTTATTTTTACCCGAAGATTCCCCACTCAGTATATTTGAGCTAAGTAGTTCGGCCCGTATTCACTTAATTCCGGCGATGATTTGCATGAATAAGCGATTTACTGTGTCAAGTACAATACTTCCTAATTTAGATCATATTTCAGGAGTGAGTAAGACGCAGTGGTTCCGAGAAGAACGTTCATCGCTGTTTCAAACGCTAATTAGAGATGTGAAGAAGTTTTTATCATACCCCTTATCTTTGCATCATAAAGGGGACAGGGAAGCAGAGCGTTTTATGATTGAGCGGATTGATGAAAATGGAACATTATACAGTTATGCGAGTGCTACATTTTACATGATTTATGCGCTACTTGCACTTGGGCATTCAATTCAGTCGCCGCTTATTTCAAAGGCAGTATTAGGATTGAAATCTTATATATGGAATATGGATAAGGGATTACATCTTCAAAATTCACCATCTACAGTGTGGGATACGGCTTTATTAAGCTATTCGTTGCAAGAAGCGGGTGTAACGCATGACAACAAAATAATTCAAACAGCAACAGGTTATTTACTGCAAAAACAACATAAAGAGAAAAAAGATTGGAGTGTACATGCTCCATCACTTGAAGCTGGGGGATGGGGATTTTCAGATATAAATACGACAATTCCGGATAATGATGATACAACAGCTGTACTTAGAGCGTTAGCACGAAGTAGGAGAGGGAATCCAAAAGTAGAAGGAGCGTGGAAGAAAGGAATCCAATGGGTGAGAGGATTGCAAAATATTGATGGGGGCTGGGCGGCTTTTGAAAAGGGTGTAACCAATCATTTACTGACGCATTTTCCTCTTGAAAATGCAAACGATATGCTTACAGATCCATCTACATCAGATATTACAGGGCGGGTATTGGAGTTTTTTGGAAGGTATGCGTCACATGAATTACAAGGTGAACGAAGAAATCGAGCAATAAGATGGCTAATCAATGCACAGGAGAAAAATGGATCGTGGTATGGAAAATGGGGAGTGTGTTACATATATGGTACTTGGGCAGCTCTGACAGGTTTACGTGCTATAGGAGTCTCGCCTAATCACACAGCTTTGCAAAAAGCAGTCGCATGGTTAGAGAATATTCAACATAGAGATGGAGGTTGGGGCGAGTCTTGCAGAAGTAGTATAGAAAGACAATTTATTTCGTTACCTTTTAGTACACCATCACAAACAGCATGGGCACTCGATGCGCTTATTGCTTATTATGATATAGAAACACCAACCATTCGAAAAGGGATTTCTTATTTACTTACACAATCAATGGAGAATCAAGATTATCCTACAGGCTTAGGGCTATCAGGTGGGTTTTACATTCACTATCATAGCTATCATTATATATTTCCCCTTCTTACTTTTGCTCACTATATAAAAAAATATAGAAAATAAACCGAGAATTTGTCTCGGTTTATTTTTGTTGGTAGTAGGTTCCAATTGAAAAGAACAAGGTAATGAATCACACCTTATTTTTTTGTTGATTGGTGTTTTTGACGTGCGTCGGCGGCATCTGCACGAGCGTTTGCTTCTAAGTCATCTTGGTCAGCGAGCTCACGTGAGAACTCGACATCAATGCCATCAGAGGCTATTTTTCGCTTTAAATCCTTTTTGTTCATTCGACACAATCTCCTTGTGTTTATGCTATGTTGCAAGTTTAGTTTGACACAAATAGACTTTTTTATACAAAAAGGATTTGGAAAAGGGAAAGCCGAAATATACAGTATAAGCGATAGAAATGGGGGAGAATAATGGACTTTTTAAATGGGAGAACAGCGGTTATAACAGGGGCAGCACAAGGGATAGGTAAGGAGATTGCTCGTACGTTTGCAAAGCTTGGAGCAAAGGTATTAATTAGCGATGTAAACGAAGAGAAATTAAAGGAAACAATAAATGAATTTTTGGAACAAGGGTATGAAGTGAGTTTATATCCTTGTGATGTAAGTAATCAAAATGAGGCGAAATCATTAATTGAATATGCGGTTCAAACATTCGGCGGGTTACATATTTTAGTGAATAACGCTGGAATTACAAGAGATGCGATGTTACATAAAATGGAGAAATCAGCTTGGGAGCAAGTGTTGCAGGTGAATTTAACGGGTGTGTTTTATTGTATGCAACCAGCACTTCTTTATATGAGGCAGCAACAATTTGGACGTATCATCAATATCTCTTCAATTAGTAGAGAAGGGAATATTGGGCAGGCAAATTATGCCGCAACGAAAGCAGGTGTCATTGGATTAACAAAAACGGCAGCGAAAGAAGTGGGTGGATTTGGTATTACTTGTAATGCCATTTGTCCCGGTTTTATGGATACAAGTATGACAAAAACCATACCAGATAAAGTGAAAGAGAAGATGGTTGGTGCAATTCCAGTTGGAAGAATTGGAACGCCACAAGATATCGCAAATACAGCGGCTTTTTTAGCTTCAGAGTATGCGTCTTATATTACAGGCGAGGTATTAAATGTGAGTGGTGGATTACAAGTTTAATGGGAAAAGAGCCTGACTGCATGAGTCAGGCCCTTTTCGTTAGTTCAGATTCACCCAAACACTCTTCACTTCTGTATAGTTATTTAATGCATAGGATCCCATTTCACGGCCAAGACCAGATTGCTTAAATCCACCAAATGGAGAAGCTGCATCAAATACGTTATAACAGTTTACCCATACAGTACCAGCGCGGACTTTGCTTGCGATATAGTGTGCATGTTTTACATTTTCTGTCCATACACCAGCAGCTAGACCAAATGATGATTTATTTGCACGTTCAATTACTTCATCAATATCATCAAACGGCAATGCGGAGATGACAGGGCCGAAAATTTCTTCTTTTGCAATTGTCATTTCATCGTTCACGTCTGCAAATACAGTTGGAGCGACGAAATAGCCTTGTTCGTATGGTTTGTTTCCACCACAAAGTACTTCTGCACCTTCTTCAATACCTTTTTCAATGTATCCCATAACGCGTTTTTGTTGTTCTTCTGAAACAAGAGGCCCAATGGTTGTTTGAGGATCTAGACCTGCACCTTGTGTTAATTTTTTCGAATACAGAACAAGGTCAGCCATAACATTGTCATACATTTTCTTTGGAATAAATAAACGTGATCCAGCGCAGCACACTTGTCCTTGGTTAAACATAACGCCAGAAAGTGCACCTGGGATTGCACGAGATAAATCAGCATCTGGCAAAATAATATTTGGTGATTTACCACCAAGTTCTAATGTAACTCGTTTTAGTGTTTCAGAAGCTTGTCTCATGATTTGTTTACCAACAGGAGTCGAACCTGTAAATGCGATTTTATCAACGAGAGGGTGATTCACAAGCGCTTGTCCAGCTGTTTCGCCAAATCCTGGTACGATGTTGACAACACCTTTTGGGAAACCAGCTTCTTCAAATAATTCAGCTAAGTATAGAGCAGAAAGAGGTGTTTGCTCTGCTGGCTTTAGTACAATTGTACAACCAGTCGCAAGGGCAGCACCCATTTTCCACATTGCCATTAGGAGAGGGAAGTTCCATGGGATAATTTGTCCAACAACACCAACTGCTTCATGGCGCGTGTAGTTAAAATATTCACCGGAAACTGGAATAGTTTGACCGACAATTTTTGTAGCCCAGCCAGCGTAATAACGCATATGTTCAATCGCAAGAGGAATATCTGCTGCCAACGTCTCACGGATTGGTTTTCCGTTATCTAATGTTTCAAGTTGTGCCAGTTCCTCTGCATGTTCTTCCATTAAATCTGCAAGTTTGTACATAAGACGGCTGCGCTCGGCGCCACTCATCCGGGACCAAGGTCCTTCATCAAATGCAATCCTAGCAGCGATTACTGCTTTATGAATATCTTCTCGACCAGCTTCCGAAACGATTGCAAGTGTTTCACCAGTTGCTGGGTTAGGAGTTTTAAATGTTTTACCGGAAGCGCTTTCGACGAATGCTCCATTCACATATAATTTTTTTGTTCCTTGAAGAAACTGCTCTACTTTTTCATGAAGATTTGCAGCTAATTGACTCATTGTATAACCCCCTTGGAAATATAGTGTAAACGCAGTGCGAGACGGCGTTTATTCCTGCAATAGGGTTGTGAAAAACTAGTTGAAAGACCTCTAATTTAAATCATAAATAAAGAAGATTGAAAATTCAAATTTCATTTTTGTTACAATTGTAAAAAATATGTAATACCGGACTTGCTACTGTATCTTAAAAAAATCCCTCTAATTTTTCTTTTCTATTAGGAAAAACTAGAAGAACAATGTTACAATAATACATCGTGAGAGGAGGGAGAAAATGAAGGATTATCATGATGATCCACGCTTTCGAATTGCCCATAAAGAAGCGTTAATGGGTCTTGGACTTGCTTTTATTAATTTTATAATATGGTATGGGTTTGCTTATGGGCTTGGTAGTAAGGATCCAAGTGAATATACATATGTATTAGGTTTTCCAGCATGGTTTTTTTATAGTTGTATAGTCGGTTTTGTTGTAGTAGTTATACTTCTTATTTTAATCGTGCGTTTTGCATTTCAAGATATTTCGCTCGATGAGGAAGAAAAAAGTGAGGAATGATGAATGAATTGGTACGTAATAATTCCAATGATAATTTCTTTTATCGTTGTATTTTTAATTGGTGTATATGCATCAAGGCGTGTGCAAGCAACGGCTCATAATAAATTTTTACAAGAATACTTTCTTGGAGGACGTGAGCTAGGCGGCTTATTATTAGCTATGACAATGATTGCTACGTACGGTAGTGCGAGTAGTTTTATTGGGGGACCTGGAATTGCATATAATATGGGACTTGGATGGGTATTATTGTCGGCAATCCAGGTTGTAACGGGTTACATCGTCTTGACGGTAATTGGTAAAAAATTTGCAATCATTGCAAGAAAGATGGAGGCAATTACACTTATTGACTACTTAAAAGGAAGATATAATCATAAAGCAGTGGTCATTCTTTCAGCACTATGTATTATTATCTTTTTATTTTCAGCAACAGTTGCTCAGTGGGTTGGAGGCGGAAGGTTAATTGAATCGTTAACAGGTCTTTCGTATACAGCGTCTTTATTTCTTTTTACATTTTCCGTACTTATATACGTTTTAATTGGTGGATTCCGTGCAGTTGCTTTATCTGACACATTGCTTGGCATTATTATGTTGGCGGGAACGACAATTATTTTAATTGCAACGGTGATTGCTGGTGGCGGAATTGAAAAGATTATGCAGGAACTTGTTCAAATTAATCCGAATTTAATTACGCCGTTTGGAGCGGATGGTAGTTTAACGAAAACGTATGTGACATCATTTTGGATATTAATCGGTGTTGGTGTGGTTGGATTACCACAAATTAGCGTGCGCGCGATGTCTTATAAAAATTCAAAAGCAATGCATCAAGCTTTAATTATCGGAACAATTGTTGTCGGTACAATTATGATTGGTATGCATTTAACGGGTGTGTTTGCACGCGTGGTGCTTCCAGGCGTAACGGTACCAGATAAAGTGATGCCGCTTCTTGCAATGGAAGTATTGCCACCTTGGCTTGCTGGAGTCTTTTTGGCAGCCCCAATGGCTGCCATTATGTCAACTGTAAATTCACTTTTATTACTTGTAAGTTCATCAATTATTAAAGATATATATGTGAACTACATCAATGAAAAGGCTACTGATACAGCTATCAAAAAAGGAAGCTTGTGGATTACTGGAATCGTTGGTTTACTTGTGTACGTAGCAGCTATTAAACCACCAGATTTCTTAATTTGGTTAAATTTATTTTCTTTTGGTGGCTTAGAAGCAGCATTTATTTGGCCAATTGTTTTAGGATTATATTGGAAAAGAGGGAATGCATGTGGTGCGCTTGCATCCATAATAGTTGGAGTAGGATCTTATGTAGTCATCCATCTTTGGTTCCCAAATCCGTTCCATATACATACAGTAGTCTTTCCGATTTGTTTTGCTTTTATTGCTTATATAATTGGCAGTGTATTGACGGTGAAAAAAGAATAGAAATAGTAAAACAAAACCACAGTGCTTTCAAAGGTGAAAAGCACTGTGGTTTTTTATTCGGCTATTCGTGAGCCGTAAGACTTCACCTCAAAATTCAGTACAAGATAAGAATTTAGGCTAGGGACCAGAATGCATGTAAAAGCCTGATTAGTAGGAGATGATTTAAGTTTTACGTTATGATGAAAATGAAGTTTTTTATTCTGCATCCTTTTGGTTATTCATAAAGTAGTAACAATTGATGGGATGGAGTTGAAGCCTATGAAAAAGGTACTTTTTTTAGGGGATCCTGGGATTGATGATTCTTTAGCCATTATGTATGGGCTGTTACATCCTGAGATTGAAATTGTTGGGATTGTAACTGGATATGGAAATGTAACACAAGAACAAGCAACGAGTAATGCAGCGTATTTAATGCAATTAGCAGGTAGAGAAGATATATCTATTATAAATGGAGCAAAAATGCCATTGTCGGGTGAATTTACAACATATTATCCGGAAATTCATGGAGCGGAAGGATTAGGCCCAATTCGCCCTCCGAAAACGATTCAACCAAATATCAAATCGTTTTGTGCGATCTTTGACATAATTCAGCGTTATAAAAAAGAAATTATTATTGTGGATACAGGGAGATCAACAAGTTTAGCAACGGCGTTTATATTAGGGAAAGATATAATGCAAAATGTAAAAGAATATTACTGTATGGGCGGTGCTTTCCTTATTCCAGGGAATGTTACCCCTGTAGCGGAGGCGAATTTTCATGGTGATGCACTTGCTGTAAATTTAGTCATGCAGTATGCAAAAAACGTAACATTAATCCCTCTAAATGTTACAAGTGAATCAATCGTTACACCTGAAACTGTGCAATATATAAAAAAACATTCACAAACTGCATTTAACAAATTAATTGAACCTATATTTCAATATTATTATAAAGCATATAAGAAAATAAATCCGAAAATTACAGGAAGTCCCATTCATGATGTGCTTACGATAATGGCAGTTGTAAATCCTTCAATGATTGAATATGTATATCGGAAAGTAGAAGTTGATTTAGAAGGTAGTGCAAAAGGTGAAAGTATTGCTGACTTCAGGCCACAACCTGATGCAAAAGCACTTAAAAATTGGGTAAGAATTGGGTGGAAATTAAATTATAAGAAATTTGTTGAAAATTTTGTTCGAATTATGACATAGACATAATATAAGATTACAAGTTAAAATAATAGAGACGATTATTTAGATAATCGTCTCTATTATTTTGTGTATAACTATATATAAAAGATAAAAGATAAAAGATATGAATTGGGAGAGGGAATTCACTTGAGAAAAGTTATAATATGTGCGGGAATCATTGGTGTATTCATAGTGCTTATATCCGGTAACTTTTTAGTGAAAAAAGTTTGGAGTTCTAATAATGATGATGCTCAATTTATTGCTTCATTTGTTGAAGAACATAAAGATGAAAAAAATAGTGCCTTACTTATAAAACGAAATGACAAAGTTGTTTATTCTGTTAATCCAAATGTTGTGTTACCGGTTGCGAGCACGATGAAGCTAATTGTCGCAATTGAATTTACGAAACAAGTTGTAGATGGGAGAATTGATCCAAATAGTTATGTGTCGATTGATGATGTAAATCGTTACTATATTCCAAATACAGATGGTGGTGCACAGGATCGTTGGCAAAAGTATTTAATAAGAACTGGTAAAATGGATGGAAATGCAGTTTCTTTAGAGGAAGTTGCAAAAGGCATGATAAAGTTTAGTTCTAATGCCAATACAGAGTATTTAATGGATCAACTTGGATTAGATCATATTAATCAAAATTTACAAAACTTATCACTTCCTTCGCATCAACCGTTATTTCCTATTGTTTCTTCTTTATATATTCCAGGATATTTGCATAAGGAATTGCATATTCCAAAATCTAAATTAGAGAAAAAGTTAAAAGAAATGCCCCCAGAAGAATACCGTCGTTATGCTGTGTTAATACATGAACGCTTAAAAGAGAAAGGGCCGTTATTACAAAAAGAAATTCCGCTATATTTAGAAGAGAAATATGAAAAAATATGGTCAGACAAGTTGCCAGCTGCATCCGCAAATGATTATATGGTGCTTTTGGAAAAAGCGAATCATAAAAAAGGTTTTACAGATGCTGAAGAAAAAGAGTGGGCGAATCTTGTTGAAACGGACATGAAAGCAAAAAAGTACCGTAAGTCATTTAGACATGCTGGGCAAAAAAATGGGTATACGCCGTGGACATTAGCAAAAGCGGTTTATGCCACTGATAAACTTGGGAATTGTACAGAAATAGTGTTTTTAGCAAACCAATTGAATGAAGATGATAGTGTAGAGCTTCGTAAGCACTTGCGAAATCTACATTTCCAAGTGTTACAAAGTGAAAAATATGATGCAACTGTTATTAAATAACCCCGATGCGTGAAGCACCGGGGTTATTTTTGTTCAGTTAATGAAAGTTTCACTTCATACAAGCACCTTTTCAGAAGCTCTGGGTATGATGATTAGTAAATAACTGGGCGAAAGGGGAAAAAGTGATGAAACAGGGTAACGAAGAATTTATAAAGAGTGAAGGCGCTAATTTCCCTGGAAAAACCTATGCAAACTGTGTGTTACAGCATGTGTTTCAATTTCAGCGAGATTATTTATTGCAAGAGATGTTTATGATTCATCGGGCTCATATTATCATGCTTGTGGAACAAAAATTAATGAGGCAAGAAGATGCAAAAGTTATTTTAACAGCGTTAGAGAAAGTGGCGCAAATCCCAAAGAGTCAATTATTGTATGAGCAGGAACATGAAGATCTCTTTTTTTTAGTAGAACATTTAATTGAGCAAGAAGCGAATCATAATTTTGTAAGTAATATGCATATCGGCAGGAGTCGAAATGATATGGGAGTCGCGATGTATCGAATGAGTTTGCGCCGCTATTTATTACGGTATATAGAGCATTTTCTTCTTTTACAAGAAAGTATGTTAGAAGTGGCAAACGAACATATAGAAACAATCATGCCGGCTTATACGCACACACAACCCGCGCAACCAACAACATTTGGTCACTATATGTTAGCGATATATGATACGATGCAGCGGGACTTAGAGAGAGTTTGGAACCTATATCATCTTGTCAATCAATCTCCTTTAGGAGCAGCTGCTCTATCTACTACAAGCTTTCCTATAAATAGACAGCAAGTTGCAAAGTTGCTCGGTTTTTCAAGTGTTATTGAAAATTCATATGACGCTATTGCGAGCGCAGATTATTTATTAGAGACAAGTGCGACAATTATGGTGGCAATGACAAATAGCAGTCGATGGCTCCATGACTTCTTACTACTAGCAACAAAAGAATACAATGGGATTACTGTTGCAAGTCCGTATGTACAAATTAGCAGTATAATGCCACAAAAACGGAACCCTGTTTCTATTGAACATGCTCGTGCTCTTGTTAGCGGTGTACTTGGAGAAACCTTCACTGTATTTCAAATGATTCATAATACACCATTTGGAGACATTGTAGATACAGAGGATGATTTGCAACCTTATTTATATGAAGGAATTGAAAAAGCAATTCGTGTATTTTGTATAATGAATGCAGTGATTCAAACAATGAAGGTGGAAGATGAAGTTTTAAGAAATCGATCGTTTAAACATGCGATTACGATAACAGATCTGGCAGAAACATTAACCAAAAATTATAAGATTCCTTTTCGGCGCGCTCATCATGCTGCAAGTTATATTGCCAAAATGTCTATACAGCAACAAAAAGAGTTGTATGAACTAAATTTTTCTGAAATCAATATGTACCTACAAGACAACTTTCATGTAACGCTTTCAGAAAAAGAATGGGATGACATTATATCACCTGAAGCATTTGTTAAAAAACGAACTGTATACGGTGGGCCGAGTAAAACGGAAATGATACGCATGATTCGAAAGAGGAAAGAGGATTTTAAGAAAGAAGAAATTAAATTTGACAAAGAAAAACAACGGATGCTACAAGCTGAAAAAGAAGTGATGGAGAAAGTCTTGAATATTATTGAATCATAAAAGCAGGATTTAGTGAATTAGTCGCTAATATTCTATTTAAATATAAATAGAAGGAAGAGATTGTCGATGATTCAATTACAGATATATAAGGAAGTTTCTTGTTTTAAGGAGGAAGTTACTCCTATTTTAGAAAGGAATGAACAAGAGAATAATTTATTATTAGGTGTGTTACAGTTCACGGAGAATCCGTTGTTTATGGCAGTGGCAAAGCAAAATGAAAAAATTGCTCTCATATTTTTT
This sequence comes from Bacillus cereus, assembly GCF_002584535.1. Lineage (GTDB taxonomy): Bacteria > Bacillota > Bacilli > Bacillales > Bacillaceae_G > Bacillus_A > Bacillus_A arachidis. The sequence continues at coordinate 78,821 of NZ_NUOT01000039.1, read as the reverse complement.
CAAACCGAGGAGCAGAAAATGATTGTTGCTAAATCCGAAGTTTCGGGGGGGACTATACAGGAAATAGCGAAACAATTAACAAAGGTGTATCCAGATATACCTGGATTGATCGGTGAAAAAAGAGTGGTGAAACAATTAGCGGAAGAGATTGCACAACTAGAACAAAAGAAGCTTTCTATTCGTATGAATCAAGGTGTGTATGAATTAAAAAAAGTAAAGAAAAAATGGGATGCGCATGGTGTTTTCTGTCAAATAAATAGCAGTGAATTACCATCTATTGAAAAGTGGGTGTACCAATTTTGTGAAGACGTTCAATTACCTACTACGGAAGAAAAAGCCAAACAAACTGCAAATACATTAGTAAGTACAAATCGATTGTTTGGGTGGGAAGTGGATGGAAGATTGGTTTCGGTAGCTGCAATTACAAGACCAACTAAGAGTAATATTACAGTAAATTTTGTATATACACCGAAAGACGAACGTAAAAAAGGGTATGCTTCTAATTGTGTAGCTGCTCTTAGTCAACATATGTTAGAAAGAGGCTATAAAACAACTACTTTATATACGGACTTAGCGAATCCGACTTCAAATAAGATTTATCAAGAGATAGGATATGAACTGATAATGGAATCTGTATTAATATTTTTAGAACCGATGTAATGAAGGGCTCGCATACAAGCGAGCCTTTTGCTATGAAACTAATTTTCATCAATCCGAATTATTCCACCTTGCTTAAAATCTTGAGTTTCTAGAAGATGAACAACAGCTTTTGCAACATATTCAGGAGAAAGTAATTTTCCTTCTTCTTTTAAAGCGATAAATCGATCTAAGTTAGTAAAATCTTCTTTTTCTGTTTGGCGAATTTGCTGTTGCATATTTGTATCCACAACACCTGGTGCAAAGGCAATGGTTTTAACAGGATATTCTTTTTCAGCTTCCTCTGTAGCGATGCATTGTGTAAACATGTTCAAACCAGCTTTCGTTGTACAATAAGCACCCCATCCAAAGTAAGGTTTTTGTCCAGCACCTGAGGAGATATTGATAACACGTTTGTCGACTTTCCAATTTTTCGTATGTTTCATAAATGATGAAGTAAGAATCATCGGTGCGATTAAATTAATGTGTACATTTGTGATCAAAAGTTCACTCTCAGATTTTTCAATCGGCTTTATTGGTGTAAGTGTACCGGCGTTATTAATCAAATGGATAGAAGAGACGCTTTTTTCTTCGATAGATGAAAAGATTGTTTCGAAATGAGTTTCTAAATGATGTACATCTTGGAGATCGATTGCGTGAAATGTGAAAGAAATACCTTTTTGTTTTGCTTTTTCAAGAAGTTTTTCATTTTGTCCTCTAGAAATACAAATAAGTTGTGTATTTTCCTCTAGTAGTTGTGTAGCGATAGCCTCGCCTAATCCTTGTGAAGTACCTGTTACAATAACATATCTCATAGTATATTGAACTCCTCTCATATGTATAGGGATTTTTTAATTATGTGGTGTACATAATCTATTTATAAAGTATAGAGGATTTTTTTTATAAATGAAGTAATTAGTAGCAGATTATAGTTGGAGTTAAAGAAAAAAATAAGCAGCGGAAAATAATCCTCGCTGCTTATTGGCTTTAGCGGATAGCAAGTAATCGCTTGAATAAAATGTTGTTTTCAAGATGTACGTGTTGGAATAAATCGGATTCAAAATCCTCTAGACGATTATAGACCATGCGATATGTGCGACATGCATGCTCTGGAGGAGTAAAGTCATTTGTAATAATTCGTAATTCTTTTATAAGATCGCCAGCTCCATCATGCTCTTGTTCTAATTCTTCAAGCTTTTCGATTGCCAAAACTGAATTTTCTTGAGTTGGGTTTTGTTCGTATTTTTTGATAAGTGGAAATACAAGAGTTTCTTCTTTGATTATATGTTGTTCCAGTTCTAATTTTAACTCATGGAAAAGTCGGTGAACGGCACTTAAATGAGACCCTGTTTGACCATGTACGCGAAATACTTTTGTTACATATGGACTTAGTTGCGGTAATTCTTCTTGAATATAGCGATGATGTTTTTGGATAATGTGGTCAATTAGTGTTGAAAAATTAACTTCACTCCAGTTTATAGATTCATTATTTTTTGACTGATATAAAGTGTATTGTTCATTCAATATTTTTAAAAGTTCATCAGGGGAAATTTCTTTTGTTTGTGTCGCTACTTCGATTGTTTTGTCCCCGCCACAACAAAAATCAATGCGATGTTTTTTAAATAAATCACTTGCTTGTGGAAAAGTAGTAACTATTTCACCAACAATAGATGTTTTTGTAAAAGGTATAGTCATATCAAACACTCCTCTGTTCATTTGGATGTTTTTAGCATAATGGTTTAGGAAGGAGGTCGGAGTGATTAGAATCACAAATATATTGGAGAGTTTATGAATGTTTTGTATATGGTGTGATATTTCCTTTACCACAATAGAAAGGGGAGGAGTGTAATGACGGAAAAATCAAAAAACGAAGAAGGGTTACATGATATAATGAAGCAGGGTGATGAAGAGTGCAACATAAAATGGGGCTATATGATGAGCCGTTTCAATCTATTCAATCTGGAAAAAAGGTATTTGAAGTACGTTTATATGACAAAAAACGTCAGAATATACAAAAAGATGATGAAATCGAATTTATAAATTTAACAACAAAAGAAACAATTCGTGTAAAGGTAACGGAATTGAAATGTTATAAAACATTTCAAGAAATGTATAAGGATATTGATAAAGAGTTGATGGACTGTGCAAATTGGAGTTTAGAAGAGATGCTAACAAGTACATATGAAATATATACAAAAGAACAAGAGCAAAAATGGGGGACAGTTGCGATTGGGGTTGAGGTGATAGCGTGATCCGAAATCGAGGTGCAGCTCTCATTATACAGAAGGAACAAATTGTTCTAATAAAACGTATTCGAAACAATGAAGTGTATTTTGTATTTCCAGGTGGGGGAATTGAAGAAAATGAAACACCTAAAGAAGCGACAATACGTGAGGTTTATGAAGAGCTGGGCGTGCACGTTGAAATTCAAAAGCTTGTTACGAAGTATGAGTATAAAGGTACGCAGTATTTTTATGAAGCCCGTATCATTGGAGGTCTTTTTGGTTCAGGAAAAGGTGAAGAATTTACAAGGATTGATAGAGGCCAATATATTCCGGTTTGGATCCCTATAAAAGAGCTATTACATCTAAATATCAAGCCGTATGAAGTAGCGGAAATGATCGTGCATCGCTACAAAAGTATGAAGTCTGACGACATACAATAAAAACCATTGACATGGCCTTCTGAATTCAGTATTGTATTCAAGTATGTGTTCAAAATCAGGAGGTTTTTTATGAGTAATCAAACTACACATCATGTAAAAATGACAACAGCGGATCCATCTGGAATTGGTCTATTTGGATTAGCAATGGTAACACTTGTAGCATCATCACAAAAATTAGGATTAACGGATGGTGTTGCATTTGTATTGCCATGGGCAATCTTTTTAGGAGGATTTGCACAACTTTTTGCTTGCGTTCACGATGCAAAGCATAATAATACGTTCGGTACAACTGCATTTGGTGCATATGGTCTGTTTTGGCTAGGCGTTGGAACGTCTTGGTTAATTCAATTAGGTGTATTCGGTGAAAAATTAGCACAAGCTGTAGATCCAAAACAACTTGGAGTAGCCTTCATTGGATATTTAATCTTTACGATTTTTATGACAATTGGAGCAATGGAAACACATAAAGTATTATTTATGATTTTTGTACTTATTGATTTCTTATTTATTGGTCTTTCATTTAGTACTTTAGGTGTTATGCCACATGCTATGCATAGCTTAGCAGCGTATTCTGAACTATGTATTTCATTACTATCTTTCTATGGTTCAGCAGCAGCTGTATTAAATACACATTTCGGAAAAGTTGTATTACCAGTAGGAAAGCCATTTGGCATTTTTAAAAAATAAGAAAAAAGCACGAGTGACAAGAATAGTCAGTCGTGCTTTTTTTATACAAATAGAGAGAGGGGTTAATTATGGTGTGTGGATCAATCAAAGGACATAGCCAGCGAATTGTTAATGAAAGGGAAAATTATGTTGTAGCAGGGGCTGGAAAATCGAAAGTGATGCACTGGGAGAAAAGCATTGTGTAAGATCTACAAAAAAAATAAGGAATTCAGCTTTACTTTTATTATATTGATATGATATAGTAATTATAAACCATTTTACTTTTAATAATATAGAGATTTAAATGAGCTGTAACTTCAGAGGAGGATAGCAATGTTAAATCTCCTCTGAGGTTGCAGTTTTTTAATGTCCTTATTATTTTGTAAAGTGGTCGAAAATGAATATGTACATATAGGTACATTGTAGGAGGATTTTTTCATGCAAAACGGTAAAGTAAAATGGTTTAACTCAGAAAAAGGTTTCGGATTCATCGAAGTTGAAGGCGGAGAAGACGTATTCGTTCATTTCTCAGCTATCCAAGGCGAAGGATTCAAAACTTTAGAAGAAGGTCAAGAAGTTACTTTCGAAGTAGAACAAGGTAACCGTGGACCACAAGCTACTAACGTAGTTAAGAAGTAATTGAATTAAAAGGAGAAGGGATTTCCCTTCTTCTTTTTTTTGTTGGATTTAATCCATTTTATCCTGTAGTATATATCATTGAAAATAATTTGACGAAGATAAAGAAAAAACATGGATTGAAGTTTTATAAAAATTTTTGGGTGTTTTTGTCTTAAAATTCAAAAAATAACCTGTAATCTTTTTTAGAAATTTTGTTTTTTGTACTGGTACAGTGGGGACTATATAGTTAAAACTATAATTAGACAAGGAAGAGGTATGTGACTTGAATGAACCTAAATATTATATTGTATTTGATGTTGAGAGGAATTTTCGGCCTTATAAATCGGAAGATCCATTGGAAGTGGTTGATATTGGAGCAATTAAGGTAGAAGCAAGTACAATGCGTATTATTGAGAGATTTTCTTCACTTGTTAAACCGATAGCACCTCTGACTCGTCATACAACAAAATTAACGGGAATTACAAAGAAAGATTTAAAAGGGGTAGAAAAGTTTCCAAAGGTAATGGAGCGATTTCTTCAATTTGCTGGAGGTGACTATATGTTTATAACATGGGGGAAGGAGGACTATAGATTTCTTGCGCAAGATTGTAAACTACATAATATAGAATGCCCTAATATAGAGAATGAAAGGAAATTTGATTTGCAAAAATTTGTATTTCAAGCATATGAGCAATTATTTATACATATACCAAGTTTGAAATTTGCGGTGGAGCAATTCACATTAGAATGGGAAGGCAAACAGCACCGTGCCTTTGCAGACGCTAAGAACACCGTAAATATCTTTCTTAAAGTATCAAAGGAAAAGGATATTTATAAGCGATATAAAAGAAATGAGGAGCTCGTACTTGCTAAGAACGGTGTATTGACCGAAAAAGCAAAAAAGAAAATGAAAAGATGGGTATTTAAAGAATTAAAGAAAAAAGAGCATGTTCAATTTAATTGGGAGGATTTTTATAATAGCAAGACATGGGAACATATAATGGAACGGTATTATATTCATGATGATACAATCTTGCTTTTACAGGAATATTTTACTGTTGCTGTACAGAAAGGAAACCAGCAATTACGCGTATTAGAAGAAATGAATGATGTATAGTCAAAAGTTAGGTCGGCTGTTGGAAATAATTTTTATAAGGCGTATCCTTTTACCTAGATTTCTTTAATTAGTAGAAAAAGGAGTATATGTATACAAGTTTTCCAAAATCTAATTTGTGAAATTGTAGTATTTTTTGAGGTGAATGAAATAATTATTCTTATTAATAAGTGGGCTTTTAAATTTTATTTTTGGTTATCTCACTTTGAGCTCGTCTTCATACATCATCTTTCTAAGTTGGTGATTTTTCTAATCGGAGGTTTTAATACTGTAGTAACGCGGTGATAGAAATGTGAGTGGAAATAATCGAGCACTATAAATTAGCGCTCGATCAAAATGTAACTTTTAATATTGATTGGGGTTGGAAGCTTTTTTCTCAATCCTTTCAATCACATCCTGCAACTCATCTGGCTTCAAAAATTCAATAGGAGAGAATCCCTTCTCAAATGTAAGTGTATCCGCTTCAATCATGAGTACATACCTATCGTTTACCTTCGCAATATGGATCTGATCCCCGAAATCTGCAAGTAAGGCCTTCACAGAAATATGATCTGCTTTTACTTTCAGTTCAACCTCAGGGGCATGCTCGACGATTTGCGCTGTGGCTTCCAGTACTTCTTCCGTTGAAAACTGTTCCATAATTTCACGCTTCGGACTTGCAGCCCATACTTCCATTGCTTGGTCAAATTGCTCGCGTTCTTCTGTGCCTTCTTCAAATACATCTTCGATTTGGTCATATACCATATCCATAACTTGTGTTTTCATAATTTCAGGCATGGAACGTTCGTATTCTACGAATTTTAAGAAATCCTCAAAGTAGCGGGCGTGTGATGCTTGGTGTATTTTTAGTTCGCCTACTTCTACCATGCCTTCTTCCGGCATATATGGGTATTGAATGGATTTCATATTTTTTGTTGTAATTGCCATTTCCACGTTATGAATAAGTGTTGCTTCATCAGAAATGGAAGCAACTTTTGGCTCGAAGTCACACTTCATAACGAATACGAACGGGTCGTCAAAGTATTTACGTAATTTTGCCTGAGCAACTAAAAATACACCACCACGTACTGCGCTTGTATCGATATATGTATAAACGAGAGGTTCGCTCATATCTTTGAAATTCTCTTTCGTTTCTGCAAATCGGATACGATTAAATAAATTATAATGAGGATTGGAATCGAATTCGTGCCCAGCTTCTACAATAAATCGACCGATCTTTGTTGGGGCTTGTTCGGTTTTTGCATGGCGTTCTACTTTACGTTTAGATATTTTTAATAATTCACCATCTAAGAATTCTTTTAAAGGGCTATCTTCATATTCTTCAGCATCTAACGTTTGGAAATGCTTATATCGCTTATCTGCTTGTTCACCTTTTCCTTCTACTTGTACGACATAGAAAGAAAGGAAATTTATTTCAAAATCCATATTTATCACCTTGTTTCATTTCATTGACTCTTATCAGTATAGAGATGGAGAAAACTTTCGTCAATTTAATAAGAGAAAACGAATATTGGAGAACTACTACCTATTAATTGGGGCTATAGGGAAGGAGCCTCCTTCCCTATAGTTTTTTTTATTTTATTAATTAGAATCCATCTTCAAGTGCTGAAAATGGAATATTTAGTCGGTTCTCTACAGTACGTAAACGTTGATTTAATCGATTAAGTCTACGTATATGGCGTTCTACTGTGTTTTGAAGTTGATTTACTTGACGATTTAATTGATTTACGCGTTGCTCTAGCTCATTTACTCGTCTTTCTAACTGACGGCCACCAGTACCTGGGAATGAAATTGGAATTTGAAATTGTCTGTTTGGATCATATGGATCAATTTGTTCAGTTTGTTCTATATATGGTTGATATTGCGTTTGTCCGTCATATTGACCTTGATAATGATAAGGGGTGTAGGGGTACATAAATATCCTCCGTTCTCTAAATTTGGTTGAATTCATCATAATGTATGTGTAAGAGCGGATGGGTGGCACGGCAAATACCTATTTTGAATGAGGTCCTTCATAAGACATATTGAAAAGGATTTTTATGAATTATTATTGATTATGAAAAAATTCTTACATATTAATTTATTAAAATTGTTTTTGAATTATCATTTGGTATATACTGGTTAAATAAGAGAGGGTTACAATCTTACAAACTTAAGTTTTTCAAGTAAATATTTGTAGACATTTCTTAAAGAAAAGAGTAATTTTAATATAGTGGAAATCAAATTGTAATATTTTAGAGTCATATTGCAAAAAACATGTAATCATATATACATAAATTTGAAAACAAAGAGTAATAGCAAAAAAAAGGAGAGAGTGTATTGTTACGTAAGGTACAAAGTATAGTAATAGGGGCACTATGTGTAAGTATAGTGAGTGGATGTGGTACAAAAGTAAGTGAAGTTTCATTAGTGAGTGGTATAGGAGAGCATACTGTAGAAGCTAAGACTGGAGTCAGTGACAGTGTGAGTTTAGTTGATCCTAGAAGTGGGAAAGAAATAAAAAATGTGAATCTAGCAAACTTAGGTTATTTTGAAGATGAAAATAAATTTAAAAAAGAAGTAACGAAGGTTGCTAAGGAAGTTGGAAAAAGCATTGATCAAAAGATGGTTCCTTCACGTATGGCAAGCAATGGAACATGGCAGGAAGGTAAGCCTTCTTATGAATTAATGGAAAAAGAACTAGTAGACAAATTAATGAATGTAGGTATGTGGGATGCCTCATATCAATTGCCGATTGTTGAGAAAAAACCAGTAGCGACACCGGCCGATGCAAGTGGTAATGGTGCAGTTTTAGGGAGATATGAAACAAATTTAGGTGGTTCTACTGGTGGTAGAATTGAAAATATTCGTTTGTCTGCAAATAGCATTAGTGGAGTTGTATTAGGAAAAGGAGATCGCTTCTCTTTTAATGCCCTGATTGGCGATACAACACCAGACAAAGGGTATCAGTTAGGAAAAGAAATTGTTGATGGAAAATTAGTAGATGGTTATGGCGGTGGTGTATGCCAAACGTCTTCTACTTTATTTAATGCAGCAGATCAAGCTGGATTAAAGATGGTGGAGAGAACAACGCATTCCAAAGAAGTAGGATATGTTCCAAAAGGCCGAGATGCTACAATTGCCTATCCATATTTAGATTTAGTATTTGAAAATACAAATGATGTACCTGTGAAGCTTTATATGAGTATAGAAGGTGGAAAGCTTATTGCTGAGGTACGTGCAGCAAGATAAGAAGTGTATTCTTGTTTCGTGCTTGATTGATAAAGGTTGCCTATTCGTAAGGGATGAAAAAATTTTCATTAATAGAAGAGCGAGCTAAGCCATTCTTTCTAGTATTTTTCTAGAAAGAGTGGCTTTTTGTATACAATTAGAAAGCAATTGAGTAGGATAAGAGTGAAATGAGATTTATTTTTTATGTTTTTTAAATATCTGATTAAGATGATGGTTCATATGATCAATATAATCTGTAACAAGCCATTCTAAAGTTACTTCTTGTTGGTCTTCTAACTTACATGTTAGTTGCCATTGTTCATTCTTTACATTGTTTAGTAATCTTATAATTTGTATGTTATTAGCTTCCCATAATTTTAGAATTTCATTTGATGAAAAAGACTGTTGATAATTATGTGTATGCACCCATAAATCTTGGTTATAGCCAGTGAGTGTAATAGCTTCCTTTGAAGTAAGAATATCAACAAAGCGTTTATGATTTACCGTACCGGAATCGCAAAGATGACCTAATATTTCTTTTTTAGACCATTTTGTTAGATTAAATTTTATGTCCATATCAGAAAGAAGTATCATTTTTTGCGAAGCAGTATGAATTATATTTTCTAATTGGGTTGCCAATGTAGACATGTGAACTCCTCCTTTGTCCTTAATAACTGGATGTTTACAGCTCAATCCAATACCTTCTTACAACATTACCGTCTTCTTCCATAAAGTCACTATCACGAAATCCTCTGTTATGCAAAATTGTTTTTTCTGAAGCGGTATTATTTTCATCGCAAACAACAAGCACTTTTGTAACACCTAATTCTTTTATTTTTTCTAACGATAAAGCTAACAATTTTGTAGCGTATCCTTTTTGTCTTGCTGAAGGGCGGATGCCATAACCAATATGTCCACCAGCATTGAATAAATGCTCTGTTAAACGGTGACGAATATTAACAACACCAACAATTTCTTTATCTTGTGTAACAAGCCAATAAGTAGAGTCAGGTACCCAGCCTTTACGGAGGTTTTTTCCTTCCGCTGCATCGAGTAACTCTTGAACCATGGCAGGTAAGTTAGAAGGATCTTTTGCAATAACCCAAGGAATCATTGTTTCACCACTATTTTTCCATTCTTGATAAAATTCTAAGTATTCTTTTTGTAAGTCAATTGTGGGTTGTACTAAGTAGACATCCATTATTATTAGACTCCTTTTATGTATTTTTTGAAATATTAAAATAATCTTAACATAATTTGGATGATAGAGAAATAAAGTACTTGCAGATATTGATGTTTCTGAATAAGAGGTGATAGAATGAAATGTTCAAAGGGTATTCATTGTTTCAATGAACATGTACATGGAGGTTTGCAAAATCAATAATTCGTATATGCAAAATTTATCTGTAATATTTCACCATGTTCATAATGTTGTAGAAAGACATGAATTCCTAAACTGAAAATTTATGAATAAACGTTTGTAAATAGACATGAAAGTATAAACTTTTTGATCGTGAGACAAGAAACTCTAAACTTTTTTAAATTATGGTGATAGGGTGGCTTGTCTACTGTGAGAACACAAGGATTTGAAACATGAAAAGACTACAAAGCTTTCTTAAAAAAGCGCTTTGCAGTCTTATAATTTCTTGTTTTATTTAATATAAACAGACAAATAAAATAAGGAGAAAAATGATGAAACGAAACTCTAGCCCTCATTAAATAAAGTAAAACCAATTGCACACAAGGGTCCTTTAGTCAAAAGCTTCACTAATTGTTGTGCAGTATATTTTGGTGAATATTTCATGTCATTTTGAAGCCACCAAATTGCCATCCCAACAACAGAGGAAGTGATGAAATGCAATACCATATCCTTTGGAATATCTAAATCATGTTCTTCAATTTTAAGCTCAATGAAATTTTGTTCAAGGTTATCCATAATAGTCCGCTGCATTTGTAGGTTAAAATCATAAATGCCATGAGGACCAAGCATGGTTTTATAAAAGTCTGCATGTTTTACCATACATTCAAATATGGATTGTAAAATTTCCTCGAATTTCGAAAGATCTATTTGATCTCCCTGTACATGGGCATATAGGACCATCTTACTTGTCAACTCTCCTAGTACCCCCTCACTAAGCTTTGTTAACAAATCTTGTTTATCCTTGTAATGCGAGTAAAATGTTGCCCGATTGATGAGTGCCTCATTTGTGATGTCTTGAATGGTAATAGCATCGTATCCCTTTTCCGCTATCAGTTTGATAAAAGCATCATATATAAATTTCTTTGTCCGAATAATCCGCAGATCCGCTTTTTTCAACATCTTATACCTCCTTGTTCGTTATTGCTGTTATAAACAACAGATTCTACCCTGTTGTTTCTTATCTTACATTTATGTCCTAAATGTAAATTGCATTGTGTAGCAAAAACGATATAATTTCATTATAAACAACATGAATTCATTATAAACTACATATTGTTCGTTATCTATCTTTTTGTTAGACGAATGCTAGGAGGAATAATTTAAAATGCTTACAGTAAAGCAATTTTTCAAACAAAAGATGGTTCTAGGTGGCTTGTTAGGTATTATGGCTGCTGTTATCATCGCTAGTTTTGCTTTTATGGGATCAACTGTTAATCCTGTTCCAAAAGACTTGCCGGTTGCCTTAGTAATACAGGATACAGGTGTGAACTTACAAGGACAAGGAAGTGTAAATATAGGAGATAAAATAAAAGAGCAAATTCTGCAAAATAAGCAAAGCACAGTTAAATGGACGTTCTTACAAACGAAAAAAGATGTATTGCAAGGGATGAAGGATAAGAAGTATTACGCTGCCATTGTGTTTCCACCAGAAATATCCCAGCAACTTGTATCGCTGACCACACCTAAGGGAAAACAAACTGAGGTACAAGTCTTGGTGAATCAAGGAATGAACTATAATGCCGCAATGGTTTCGAGCCAAATGATTGATAAGTTCATTGGAGGGATCAACGAAAATATCCGTAATACCTTGCTTGATCAGCTTTCACAAAAAAATATGACACTAACAACTGAACAGGCAAAGTTATTGGCAAGCCCATTTATTGTTAAAACGGAGTTGATTCATCCAGTTCAAGCACATACAGGTAATGGAAATATTCCTATAATGCTGACACAAATCTTATGGATTACTACTCTTATCAGTTCCTTAGTCTTATTTATAGCTGTCCAAAAGTTTACAAACGGACGTGTTACAGGAAAATCAGTCTTATCACAGATCCTTGCAGGTTCTGTTTTCGTGACAGTAATTGCAAGTTTAATCCTTTTCATTGCTCATACCATACTCGAGGTAAACATACCGAACCAAGGAGAAATTTTCTTATTGTTCCTTTTCTTTGGCTTCATGTTCTTCCTTTTGCAAAGTGCAGTACTCAACTGGATTGGGCGTGTCGGGGTACCAATATTAATGGTATTCTTCTTCTTTTCTATGCCAATCTTATCACTGGCACACGAATTTCTTCCGGATGTGACAAAACACTGGTTGTATTCTTGGACTCCTTTTAAGTACAGTGTAGAAGCATTTCGTAGCAGCTTCTTCTTTGGCGGGTACAGGATAGGCTCATATGTTCAGGTGATGGGGCTTCTTGGACTTGTATCTCTTATAATTATGGTACTGTCTGTATTCAAAAAAGATAAACAAAAAGGTTCTATATCTACTGTGTCAGTATAGAGGAAGTAAATCCATAGTCAAAAAGATACAAGGGAAATTCCTTGTATCTCTTTGGTTTTCATGAGCTCGAATTTATTAAGTCATTACATTTTATGTGAATGATATGACGGACTAGAGCAGCACCCCTGTGATTTAACACTAATAGAAATGTTAGATTACAGCTTCCATATACGAATCCTATATTTAAGACAGAATGGGTGAATTTTATCAAGATGAAAAATCCTATCGTTCAATTATTATTTGTGTTTACACTTGTCTCTATCGTGCTCTTTCTGTTAGATACATCCATTATCTCACTATACAACTTTGTCCGCGTACTATGGTATATCGCAATAGTAGGAATTTCCTTCATTATTTTTATCGAAAACCGTTCCCCACAAAGTACTTTAGCATGGTTTTTGGTATTAGCACTTTTTCCGATTGGTGGAGTACTTTTGTACTGTCTTTTTGGCCGGAGCCGCTGGAGAAGAAAAAAACATCTACGTCGTTCAGAGGAGAAAAGAAAATTATTCCGTGAGATTTTAGAAGAAAAACGCCTAGATCTATCATTCACTTCCTCATTAAGTGAGCGCTCTGCTCGTTTAACACAGGTTGTACAAAAATTCGGTGGCAGTCCTGTTGCCAATAATACCACAACAAAACTCTTAACAAATGGGGATCAAACATTTACAAACATTATACAAGCTATTGAAAATGCTACACATCATATACATATTCAATACTATATTTATCGAGCAGATGAAATTGGTACAAAAATTCGCGATGCATTAATAAAGAAAGCAAAATCTGGTGTAATTGTACGCTTTCTTTATGATGGGATTGGAAGCAATTCATTACGAAAGCGCTTCTTACAACCCATGAAAGATGCAGGAATTGAGGTTATGGCATTTGATCCTGTTCTTTCGGCATGGCGTCCACTTGAAACAGTAAATTATCGTAACCATCGTAAAATTGTTATTGTAGACGGAGAGATTGGTTTTACAGGTGGGCTCAACGTTGGCGATGAGTATCTTGGTCGTTCTAAAAAATTCCCAATTTGGCGTGACAGCCACTTACGAATAGAAGGAAAAGCATTGTACAAATTACAAGCAATATTCCTTGAGGATTGGCTCTATGCCTCTAGTGATTTAAATACTTATTCTTGGAATCAATTTATGAATACAAAATACTTTCCAGGTAAAGAAAAGTCTCATGCAGAAGGTGCTGTTCAAATTGTAGCAGGTGGGCCGAGTTCAGATGATACAAACATTCGTAATACTTTACTTGCTGTTATAGGTTCTGCTAAGAAATCAATTTGGATTGCAACACCCTACTTCATCCCGGATAAAGAAATATTAACATTACTACGTTTAAGTGCAATGGCTGGAATAGATGTCCGTATTCTATATCCAGGTAAGAGAGATAGAATCATTAGTGATCAAGCATCTCAATCATACTTCACACCTATTCTAAAAGCCGGTGCTTCAATTTACAGCTATAAAGATGGGTTTATGCACGCTAAAATTGTACTTGTAGATAATGAAATTGCAACAATTGGCACAGCAAATATGGATGTCCGTAGCTTTGAACTAAATTATGAAATCATTAGCGTACTTTATGAATCTAAGACAGTTCTTGATATTAAGCGTGATTTTGAAAAGGACTTTAATTATTCAACTGAAATTCGATGGGAATCGTTTCAGAAACGTAGTATTCAAAAACGAATAATGGAATCCCTAATGCGTCTAATTTCTCCTTTATTATAATTCTGAAAAAAGTAATCTAAACAATAAAATAGCAGTGTTTTTTCTGATCAAGAGTTAAAACATGCATTTTACAGAACAAATCTTTTAAAAAATTATTAAGCATAAAGGTAGCGTAGAAAACCTTGTAAAGGTAGGAATTGAGAAAGCTAAATATTTTTTGTGAAATTTTCATTAGCGTACGAAATTTGCGTTTTTGGTGCTAGCCCTATCGATAGACTAAGAGATCAGTATATCAATATTTCTTTTTTTGATTTATACATTTTTTCTCCTAGAAAGTTTTATTAATAATAATTGGGGCTTCTTATGTGTTACTAAAATGAATTTGTAATGAAAGTATTGATATATATTTTCCTTTACACTAACATAAAGGTGTAATATAGTTAAGTTAACTAAACTAAACTATGTGTCGAAACAAAAAACGGCGCACAATGCAATAACAGAATGGCTGGAGGAACAATACTATGACCAGATCTTATAAAGAAGTAATTAACGAAATGAATCGAGCCTACAATGAATTCTACATTTTACTATCTCAGGAGTTAAAGGATGAGTTCGGTCTTACAGGGCAGCAAGAGAGTATGATATTCTATATTAATTTAAATAAAAATACTACAGCGAACAATATTGCGACCACTTTTAATATATCTAAAAGCGCTGTTAGCCAAGTTTTATCTAAATTGGAAAAGCATAATATGATTTCGAAACAAGTAAATCCTAACAATAAACGTGAGTATTTCCTTACACTTGGTCCTAATGGTAGCAATTATATAGAACGGTTGTCTCAGCTAGATGATTTACTTATTGAGAAGTACTTCTCTAAAATTGATATCGAAGCCTTGCAGCAAATGACTGATACCTTAATTAAAATAAATAAAATTATATTGGAAGAAAAAAAGAAGACACTTGAGCCCAAATAGTAATAAAGTTTCTATGAAGCGATTTTTATTAAAAAAGTTGTATATGTTCACTGAGTTTTAATTAACTTTTTGAAACATTACTTAGTTAGTTGAAAGAGGGAAAAGCATGTTATGAGTTATATACCAAGTATTATTACGATAGCAAATTTTATCTGTGGACTTCTGGCTATTTACTCAGTTTTCGTTCACGATATTTATTTTGGAATGATTTTTATTATTACAGGTATGTTATTTGATCTGTTTGATGGCATGATTGCTCGGAAACTTGATTCTGTTTCGGAGATAGGTAGAGAATTAGACTCATTTGCGGATTTAGTTACCTTTGGTATAGCTCCGTCTATACTTGCATATAGTGTAGCTTTAAAAGATCTGCAGTCTATTGGGATGCTATGTGCACTGGCTTACAGTATTTGTGGAATGCTTCGGCTTGCTAGATTTAATATTCAACAAAGCAAGCTCCCGACGTTTATCGGAATGCCAATTCCATTTGCGGCAATGTGTCTCGTCATTTTATGCTTTTTGAATAATCCTATTCTTATAGCCCTTGGCACATGTGTACTGTCTTATTTAATGGTGAGCAAAATAAAATTCCCCCATTTTAAAAAACATATGTCAAAAAAATTGGAGTCTGAAAGATGGAATTAGTACAGCAGGTTATAGCAGACTATGGTTACCTCGCTATTTTTTTGATGCTTGTTCTTGGGATTGTAGGAATACCAATCCCTGATGAAGTCATGATGACAGTCGTAGGTTACTTTACGAATATTAATGTCCTGAATTATGAGCTTGCCATTTTAGTCAGTTTTGTAGGAGCGTTGTTGGGTATGTTGATCAGTTATATGATCGGCAAAAAGGCAGGTCGTCCTTTTATTGAGAAATATGGGAAATGGATCGGTTTGAAGGAAAAGAGAATAATTAAAGTTGAAAAGTGGATGGGGAAATATGGATCCTATTCTCTTATTTTTGGGTATTTCATTCCAGGTGTCAGACATATAACCTGTTACCTTTCGGGGATTAGCAAAATGAAGTTGAAAACTTATATTTTGTTCGCTGCTATCGGCGCATTTTTATGGTGTTTCGTTTTTATTACGTTCGGCAGGGTTATAGGAGTTATTCATGAATAAGAATGTATGAAATTATCGAAAAGATTCTAACTGGAAAAGCTAACTCTAAAATCATTTAAGACAGTTATGACGATGTTTTGCGGTTATCTCATTCTAGAGGTCACGTTATCAAAAGCGAAAACTTGTACGTTAAGGGATAACATGTTGTTTTGTACAGAAACCCCATGTTATTGAATATAGATATAAAATAAAAAGGTGACATAAAATCATCCTTTTTTTGTGTGGAAGAGAGTATCCGGCACTGGATAGAAGCGGTCAGTTCTTTATTTCACGTGACTTATATATTAGAAAAACAATAGGGATATATGTATTTTTTTAATAGTAGTAGCTGTAGTTGTTGATATGTAAATACAATGAAGCAGGTAAAGGAGCACAGCATGATTCGTATGGCACTAAGAGCATTTAATATACAAATATATTATTTGCTAGGCGCGATGTTATTAGGATGGGTTATGACGCCTTTCTCGTCCCATTTTTTAGGTGCAAGCATTGGCTTGCTTGTTAGTATGTATTGTGTTTGGATTTTAGGAAGGCGTATTGAAAAGTTTGGAGATAGCATTGTAAAAAAAGTAAAAGCACCAACGCTTGGTATGATGAATCGGTTTGCAGCAGCGATACTCGGTGCGATTATTATGTATGAGATTGAACATCATAGTGTCATGTGGACATTTGCTGCTGGAATTATGGGTGGTTATTTCTTAATTGTGATTAATTTAGGATATTATAGCATGAAAGATGCGAAGAAATAGATTAGCATAAAACCTTTTTGGGTCCACTCAAAGTAGCCACAATCTTTTCATAAACAGATTGTGGCTATTTTTTATCTAATTTGAAGCGTTTAATCGATTAGGTGAGATGGCGTAATCGCACTGGTACAGTGGTAACTGGACTATTGTTAGAATTAGGTTATGCTTCCAATGTTGGAGATGCAGAACAACAAGTAAAAGAAGTTCGTTCAGATTAATATTAAGCTGGAAATGAAGTAAGTGTTGAAACATGTATACGTATAATTCATCTAATCCCCAAAAACAAGAACTTTTGGGGATTTTTCTTTAAAGGAGTTATCTTCTTTCAAATTTATTTATTTGATTTAACCTAAGGCTACATGGGTAGAATTTTGTAAATCTATAAAATTCTAGTTTAGACTTTCTTGTTCTTGTACAAATGTTAATTAACAAGAATAAACAGATGAAATTTTGTTGATTTTCGTTTAAACTAAGGGTAATACACTTTTTAGGAGTATTGATAAATACCACTTAAGATATGCATCCCATTCAAGTGTTAAGATAGGAGGTCTCCCATGATTGATTTACTAAAAAAAATAGGTTTGTCTGATTTAGAAGCAAGGTGTTATTTGACGTTACATGAAGAGACAGAGTTGTCCGGCTATGAAGTTGCAAAACGGGTATCTGTATCAAGAACAAATGTATATGCTGCATTACGATCATTAACGGACAAAGGAGCTTGCCGTAGTATAGAAGGGGAGACAGTACTTTATAATGCTGTTCCAATTAAGCAATTAATTCGCCTTGTTCAGACTGAATTTGAACAAACTTCGAAGGCTCTTATTAATCAATTAAAAAATCCGCCTAGACCTGCATCTGCTTTTTATAATTGGCAAGGAAGCAATGCGTTAGATAATGCTGCACGTCGCGTTATTGCAAATGCAGAAACATCTATAGTTGTAGATGTTTGGTCAGAAGATTTACACCATATAGAGGAAGCGTTACTTGTAGCTGAATGTAAAGGGGTTAGTGTCATATTAATTACAATGGGAGCATGTAAAACACCTCTTAAACATGTATTCCAGCATTATAGGGACGAAGAATGGCCTGTGGATGAAAGGAAGTTTTCTATTCTCTGTGATTCTAGTTCAGCTTTAATTGGTAGTTTCAAAGGAGATATGAAGCCATCTGCATTAGAGACGAGCCATCCAGCAGTAATTGAAGTAATAAAAAACGCTTTTTACCATGATATGATGATGCAACACATTGAAGAAGATTTTGGAAAAGAATTTCAGGAGAAGTATGGTGAGAATTACCGGAAAATGTTAAGTTATTTCAAAGAGAAAGGTTTGCATGTTTAATTGGGGTGCTTTTGGAATTATTGCTGCAAATCAAGATATACATGAAGAAATGGAAAAGGAACTTCAAAATCTTTTCACATATATACAAAAGAGTCCAATACAAGTGGACTCTTTTTCGTTTTTTGATGGTAGGAAGAAGTTGTATTCATTGTTGCTTTGTATCATTATAGAAAAATGAAACGAAATGCGCTATTGGTATAAAGTATTACGATGTGAATACAGTTGTCGCACATTGATATATTAGGTGCAATCTACATGTAAACGGTGTATACCGCAGTGTAAACACTTGAAAAGATATCCTTGAAAACTACCTTGATGCCCCAATGAATACTGAAAATCTTGTAAACTAAGTCCATAATACTCCGTAAATTCAACTAAGTCTTGTTGTAATTCATTCTCTAAATGAGCGATTTCTTTCCATTCTACATATCCAATGAATGCACAAAAATCATTGCAATGTCCTAGCCAGTATTCCTGTTGCCATCCGCGATATCCAGGTGTTCTATGGATAAGTTCCTTTAATTTTTCTTCATCGTTTACTTCATCACAAGAGTATGAATCTTGAAATTCGCCATCAAATTTTTTAGCTGCATTTCCATTAGCGATACACCAAGGGCAGATGCTTTCTACATTTTCTATGGAATAGAAAGGACCACTATAAACATATTCACGTTCGTTTTTGCAAACACAACAAGTCGTAAGTTCTTTTTTTATAATCCCTAATTCTAATGAGTTCGGATTATATTTAAAGGTTGGTAATTGCACGTCTAATTCCCCCATAAATGATATTTATCCTGTATGTCTATTGTTAAATTCAGGTTAATTTGAATATAAACAAAATTTCTTGATGTTACAAACATTAACTCTGGATAATTTTAGTAATCTCCTAACAAGAAAAGAGAAATTTCGAAATTTAAATTGTTTCCGAATTAAGACTTGAATTATTTGATTTTTCAGATTACCATGTATGGAATAGTTCATCAGATGAATCATTATAAAACGATCTTAAATTGTATATCAAATCTGTAACAAAATGATGGGAGAGAATAAAATGAAAGCTGAAACTGCAAATTTGATAATTGCCTTAAAAGAGGTACTTCCTGAAACGCAAGTAGTAGTAAATGAAACGGTGAGAGAATTGCACAGTAAAGATGAATCTTATCATGCTAGTAGTTTACCAGATGTTGTCGTATTTCCAACAACGACAAAAGAGGTTAGTGAAATAATAAAACTAGCGAACAAGTACCAAGCACCCGTTGTACCATTTGGAGTAGGATCAAGTTTGGAAGGGCATGTGATTCCATATGAAAACGGGATTACAATAGATTTCTCACTTATGAATCAAGTGCTAGAGGTAAGAGAAAATGATTTTCTGGTTAAAGTTCAACCGGGTGTGACTCGTTCGCAGCTCAATAAAGAGTTGAAAAAGCATGGGTTGTTTTTTAGTGTAGACCCAGGAGCCGATGCTACGCTAGGAGGAATGGCTGCTACAAATGCAAGTGGAACGACTTCAGTAAAGTATGGTGTGATGCGTGATCAAGTTCGTGATTTAGAAGTGGTACTGGCAGATGGGACAATTATACACACAGGGACTTTAGCGGCAAAGTCATCATCTGGCTATCATTTAAATGGTATTTTCGTTGGATCAGAAGGAACACTTGGTTGTTTTACGGAATTGACATTAAAAGTGTATGGAATACCTGAGCATACGATGGCAGCAAGAGCATCTTTTCCGGCAGTAAATGATGCTGTAGAAGCTGTGATTGATATTTTACAAGCTGGCATTCCGATCGCACGGATTGAACTTGTTGATGAACTTTCAATGAAACAAGTTAATCTTTATAGTGAAACAAATTATAGAGAAGAGCCAACTTTATTTTTAGAGTTTCATGGGAATGAAGCAGGATTAAAACAGGATGTTGAATTTACAAAAGAGATTATGAAAGATCATAAATGTAATGCTATTTCATTTGAAACAGAAACGGCAGCAAGAAATAAATTATGGGAAGCAAGGCACAACTTAGCGTATGCATATGTTCATAGCCATCCAGGGAAAAAACTGATGAGTATGGACGTTTGTGTGCCAATTTCAGAGTTAGCAAATGCAATACAGTATGCCAAAGAGACTTTAGATGCAATGGGAATTGTTGGGGGAGTACTTGGACATGTCGGAGATGGGAATTTTCATGTTCTATTAATGGTGAATCCTAATGATACAGAAGAAGTGCATAAAACAGAAGCGGCAAATGAAAAAATTGTAATGTATGCTCTTGAACGCGGTGGAACATGTACAGGTGAACATGGGGTAGGAATTGGTAAACGAAAATATCAAGAAAAAGAGCATGGGGCAGCACTTCTTGTGATGAAAAATATAAAACAAGCTCTTGATCCGAAAAACATTCTGAATCCGAATAAGATCTTTAAAATGAAAGAATAGGGAATGGTTCTACTAATAACTAGTGGGGAATGAAAAAAACAACTGATTAAAGCTTCACTTTATACGAATCATGTGAAAGAAATGCTCCCCCTTCAAGTGAAGGAGGAGCATTATGTTATATAAACAGTAAATCATGAAAAGGTGTTGACTGCATGTTTTCTCACGTACCACAAAAAGTTCGATAAGGACGGGATGAAGGCGCAGGCAATGTAGCGTATTCACATTGTTCAGGTGAATGTGCGTAAGGGGTTGAAAGAACCGCGAGCAGTCGTTCCGTCACACTATAATCCCCTTGTTTTACTGCGGCCTCTAGCGCCTCTTCCACACGATGATTTCGTGGAATTACCGCAGGATTATTGTCTCGCATCAACTGATGTGAAGAAGATTTTGATTCCTGCTGTCTGCCTAGTCTTGCTTGCCATTTTTTCTTCCACTGAGTAAACTCTGTGCTGTTAAACAAATCGGTATCTTCATTTGTATCAAAAGTTAAAGCAAGGAAGGTATTCGTATAATCTGCGCGATATTTCTCCATCATCTTAAGGAGTTCATCAATAAGGACTTTATCTTCTGCTTCTTCATTACATATACCTATTTTCGCTCTCATTCCAGTTAGCCAATGTTGTTCATATAGAGCACCAAATTTTGAAAGGCTATCTTGAGCTATTTGGGTCGCTTGTTCCAAATCTGTATGTAGGAGTGGTAATAAAGATTCCGCAAATCGGGCAAGATTCCAAACACCTATATAAGGCTGGTTACCATAGGCATATCGGCCTTGTGTATCAATGGAACTAAATACGGTTGCTGGATTATATTCGTCCATAAAGGCACAAGGACCGTAATCGATGGTTTCTCCACTAATGGTCATATTGTCGGTATTCATCACCCCGTGGATAAAACCAACGAGTTGCCATTTTGCAATTAGGCTGGCTTGTTGCTTCAGCACTTCTTCAAGTAGCGCTAAATATGGATTTTCCTGCGATTGAATAGCTGGAAAGTGACGCTTAATTGTATAATCAGCTAAAGTTTTAAGTTCCTCAACTGAGCAGCTAGCTGCTGCGTATTGAAACGTGCCGACGCGTATATGACTGCTAGCTACACGTGTCAAAATTGCACCTGGCAAGGCAGTTTCGCGAATGATTAACTCACCTGTTGAAACTACAGCCAAACTACGGGTAGTAGGAATACCAAGCGCATGCATTGCCTCACTTATGATATATTCACGCAGCATGGGTCCAAGTGCCGCGCGGCCATCCCCTCGGCGGGAGTATGGTGTTCGACCAGAACCTTTTAGCTGAATATCAAACCTCTTACCTGAAGGAGAAATATGCTCGCTAATTAGTAGAGCACGTCCGTCCCCCAGCATATTAAAGTGTCCAAATTGATGCCCAGCGTATGCTTGAGCAAGGGGAGAAGCACCTCCGGGAACTTTGTTGCCGGCAAGCATTGCTAAGCCTTCTTCGTTTTTAAGTTCCTCTATGCTTAACCCTAAAGATGTTGCCAAAGAATCATTTAGAATGACTAACTTTGGTGAACGTACGGGTGTTGGAGAGAGATTGGCGAAAAATGGCTCTGGTAGACGAGCATAACTGTTGTCAAAATTCCATCCAGCTTCTTTTAGTTCTTTTTTCTTTTCCATTGTATCTCCTTTTGTTGTTTTATTTTTAAAACTAGTTTTTTACAAACCTTTCTTGGATTCATCTATAATTATGTGCATTTCCTCTGTAATCAATGAATAAAAAACGTATCAATCATTGGTTTTATTAAGTCGTTCTGATATCTATAGTAGCACTTTTATGAGTGGAACTAAAACGTATTTCATCATTTAAAATTGTATAAAGTTTTTTTCGGATATTCATTTATGTAGTTCATGGTGAAATGTAAGTGCCTCTAGTTGAGGAATAAGAAAAAACAAGGTAATAGAAAAGAACTGTGTCCGATAAAATTTAAGAAAGAATGAAGAGTTAAAAAAAATGTTATAAATAAAAATCCATATAAGGTTAACATAGCGCAATTAGTAGCAAATATAAAAAGCCTAACCTTTCTTACAAAGGATAAGCTTTTTATATGATTTCTTACCAAAAACTAAAAACGAGGAACTATTTTATCAATGTTTGCAATCACAATGAAAACAAATGAAACAACATCTACGACGATGTTCTCTCTTACATCTACAAGAACCACTATCACTATGACGTTTACACTTACAAGAATCACTGTCGTGTTTATCTTTCCACGAATCGCTACGGTGCTCACATTTACAAGAATCATTACGACGCTTCGAACAGTCACTACTCCAACTCATTTTTATACCTCCCTTCGAATAAGAGATATATTATTTTATGTTTTAATAGAAAAAGTGCTTGTTTATTAACCTATATTAACTTTTTTGTACCTCTCGTATATGTTGCATCAGCACTTGATCTCGTTCTTCTAATCTTTGCAAAATACGTTGCTTACTACTAAAAACTCCTGCTTGATTGCCTCTAACAATTCTTTTTTCAATTGTACTTTTTCCATGTTCAAATCTATATCTATGAGTGAAGGGTGTTCTGTGGGGTGAGTGGGACATGCTTTTGCTTGCTCAGCACTTGTTTAATTGCAGTTTCTAGCTTTTGGCCCTGACTTTGTAGGTGCTTAATTTTTTTCTAATAAGAGTACGTCTCGTTCAAGGAATACAGTAGCCTTTTTAATAGATAGTGAAGAAGACTCATTACATTAGGAAACTGAGGTGGGTGATTCATTTATCGAGGGAGGACTTGTATCACTTGCTTTATGGTGCATTAGTTAAATAAAATACATTTAATAAATTTCAATTGGGATAAACAAATTTTGAACATTCTTTTCTTGAATGTCCAAAATGGAATGAGTGATGTATGTAATCAGGAATTTTGAAAGGAGGCAAAAGATTTATTAGAAGGAAAATAAATTTGAAAAAGCCTCTAGCATAAGAGGCTCTTTTTGTTAAAATGACGAAAATTCTTCAACTAGTTTACTAAAACGATCTAATGCACTTTCAATAGGTTTTGATGTTGTTAAATCGACACCGGCTTTCTTTAAAAGGTTCAGTGGATAATCTGAACTTCCGCCTTTTAAGAAATCGATATAATTTTTCTGAGCGGTAGGATCACCGCTTAAAAGTTGCTCTGCGATTTGAATTGCGGAAGCAAATCCGGTAGCGTATTTATAAACGTAAAATGGTCGGTAAAAATGAGGGATTCTAGACCATCCATATTTTACTTCTTCATCGAATACGAGAGTGTCCCCGTTGTATTCTCTAAATAATTTCTCATAAACATCATTGAATGCTTGAGCATTTAGTGGCTTACCTTGTTCTGCCATTTCGTGCGTAATCTTTTCAAATTCAGCAAACATAACTTGTGTAAAGAAAGTTCCTTTAAACTGGTCGATAAAGTGATTGATTAAATGTTTGCGTACGTCTATATCTTTTGCTTCTTTTAATAAATGGTGAATGAGCAGTACTTCATTTACTGTTGAAGCTACTTCGGCTACAAAAATTGAATAGTGAGCGGAAATTCTCGGCTGGAAACTATGTGAATAATATGTATGCATACCATGTCCACATTCATGAGTAAGCGTAAAGAGACTATTTAAGTCATCATTATGATTTAAAAGGATAAACGGATGAACACCATATACGCCAAAATTATAGGCACCAGAACGTTTACCAGGTAATTCTCTTACATCTATGTAGCGTTTGTCTTTAAAACCTCGGAGTGTTTGAAGATATTCTTCACCGAGTGGAGAAAGGGAAGTAAGCATCATTTCAAATGCTTCATCATATGGAATATCTTGTTTTACGCCTTTTACTAAATCAACATTTAAGTCATACTGTCTTAATTCATCTAGCTGCAATTTTTCTTTTCGTAAATGATTATACTTATGAAGAGATTTAATATTTCTTTTAGTCGTATCAATTAAAGTATCATATACTTCCTTTGGAACCATATCACCAAATAAAGATTTTTCTAAAGCAGAAGGATAGTTTCTAATTTTTGAAATGGTAACATTGTTTTTTATAGCTGCTGCTAAAGTAGAAGCTATAGAGTTTTTTAGTTGAACGTAGGGTTGATAGTAGGCTTTATAAGCTTCCTTCCTCGTATCTCTATGTTCATCTTTTATTAATTTTGAGTACATCCCGCGAGTTAAGTTCACTTTATCCCCATTTTCAGTTGTAACTTCTCCAAATGTAATGTCTGCGTTATTTATCATTCCATATGTATGTTGAGGAGCAGAGAGGGCTTCACCCATTTGGGATAAAATCTCTTCTTTATCTTTATTTAAGACATGGTTTTTATAGCGATATAATTCAAATAAATCCTCTTTATAATAATGTAAGCCTTCATTTTCTTCTATATAAGAATGTAATGTTTTCTCATCGATACTAAGTAAGAACGGTGAAAAGAAGGAACGAGTGGCGCTTATTTTAACATGTAATTGTGATGCTTTGTCTACAAGAGACTGAGCTTCCATATCGCGTGTATCAAGGTCAGCTTGAAGCCTTGCATATGCATAAACGAGACTGAACAAACTTGATACTTCTTCACTTTTTGTAAGATAAGTAAGTAAACTTTGGCCATCATGGATATTTCCATTGAATTCTTTTAAGTTCTCTGTTAAAATTTCGATTTTTTCATAGTCGTTTTTCCAGTCTTCAATTGTTTTATAAATGGCTGTTAAATCCCATTTTTCCTGATTAAGTACATCTATTCTATTCTTAAATTCTGTCATAATCATGTCCTCTCTAAATATGTAGTTTGTATATTCTCTATATAACTATGAAATACAACAAATTGCAAAAAATCCCTGCTGCACGATGAAAAGTCTTGTCGGAAACGAAAAACTGAGGGGAGGAAAGTGTCTTTTTAATTTCACTTGCCTATAATTTGCTTAAGAATAGCAAATAGATCAAATCGAAAATGGTAGCACGGGTGCTTATGCCTGCGCTACCATTTTTTAGATTAATCATGATTTTAGCTACAAGGGGGCTGTCTCATCCGTGAACTAGCCTGCTTTTCGGACAGTCTCTTTTTGTGCGCTATTTTTTTGTACTAGCCAAATACATTAGCATGTGGAATTTTTCGCCTATTACATGATAATCAAAATAGGGTCCTGGATCTGTACAGTAACCGATATTTTCACTTTGGGTGATTTGAAACTCGTTGACAGATAAATTTTCTTCTAAGTATTTTGGATATAAAATATGCTCGTTAGAATTTGGATATAAGGCTGAAATATTTTTTAAGGATTTGGCTGAGCTATCATAATAGGAATACCCGCCAACAATTGTTGAACTGCTATGGAAATAGTTTTTTAGAATGTGAATTGGGAACTGCGGATTGAGCAGTGAAAAATCAGTTGCTGTAAAACTATCCACAAAAATATCGATGCTAAGCGGTTTCAATGGCAAATTTAAATCAGAATTCAAAATATAAAGGACGTTTGGCTTCGGATTCATACGCTCAATTCTTTTTCTAACCTTCTTGAGCATCGCAAGTGAATAGCCACTGAATACATAGGATGCGCTCGTTTCAAGACCATCGATATATTTGGGTAGTGACACAAAAGCGTCAACGTTCGTTTCCACGATTAATTTGTTTTTCAAATCTACATTTTGTAGAACTTTTTGGAACCAAAAATTACTTTTTTCAAATAAGTTAATCATTTTGGGATTGATCTCTTTAATCGTTTCTTTATCGTAAAAATAAGATGGATAAGGAGACGTCTCGTACAAGTTCGAGGTAATGATAATACCTTCCTCGATAGCTGCCTCGTATCCACAAGTACAAGTTAAACTTCCTGTTTGAATGTAGACTTTTTTAATCGTTACATCTTTCATTTCAAGTGGAATGTGACACTTCGGACAATAGAGCAGATTTACAAAGGAAAGCGGGATCCCTGTAAGATTCTCTTCTTTGGATGAAGGTGAGCTAGTTTGAACCGCTTTTTCAATCAATTGGATAGCTTTTGATATGTCTTCTTTTTTCTTGATCAGCTGGATCTTTTTATCAATGAGCAAGTTGTTGTAGTAGTCGATATCCTCATGGTCCGAGAAGTCTGTGACACGCTGATACGATAAAATTTGTTGAATTTCTAGCAGTGAAAAATGAAATTTTTTCAGCTCAGTAATAAAAGCCATGTCGTCGAGACACAATTGGTTCATTTGATACTGGGTGTTTTTTTTATCTGGTATTAATAATCCCAGTTCAATGTAATAACGAACGGTATCAGTTGTAACGTGAAATAGATTTGCAAATGTACCAATTTTCATAGATGTCCCCTCCAATGAAAAAAGTGGAGTTACTCCACTTTTTTCGCAAAAATGAATTCAAAAAGCTCTCAAATTGCTATTGACCTGGAGGAAACTCCACGTCATATGATAGATTCACGAAATGTGAATATTGTGAATAATTTGACTGTATTGTAACATACATGTCACCAAAGGAGAAGAATTAGCTATGGATAAGATGGATCGAATGGATACTCTCTCACTGTGGACAGCGACTGCAACCAGTTATGAAAAAGGAAAAATTCTTGAGGGAAATGAAGAGGCAGATGTTGTCATTATTGGCGCAGGTTTCACAGGTCTTTCTTCTGCATATCATTTGCAAAAATTAGGGAGGAGTGTCGTTGTCCTTGAGCAAGAAACAATCGGATATGGCGCAAGCGGTCGTAACGGCGGGATGGTATTGCCAGGCTATAAGCCAACGATGCAGGAGCTTGCCAAAAAGTATGGTGCCGAGGAAGCCAGACAGCTTAACGATCTCTCCCTGTATAGTGTTGAATTGGTTAAAAGTATCATCAACGAGCATCAAATCAACTGTAACTTTAGAAAAACAGGTCACATTGTGGCGGCTTACAAAGCCAAGCATTTTGAAGGATTGAAACATGAAAGCGAATACTTAAACAAAACTTTCGGGTACGAATCAAGCGTGCTTGATCGAAATCAGTTGCATCAAGAGATTGATTCCCCACATTATTATGGCTGCTTAGTCGACGACTCGAGTTACTCGTTCCAGCCACTGAACTATGCAATTGGTTTGGGAGAAGCAGCTAAATCGATTGGTGCAAGAATCTTTGAGCATTCGAAAGCACTATCTATGGAGTACGGTCAAAACAGTGTGAAAGTTGTAACAGAAAAAGGTGTTGTTACTGCGAAAGACATTATTGTGGCTACAGATGGTTACTCTGGAAAAATCATGAGTGAACTGAACAAAGGTGTACTGCCAATTTCGGCACGTATTATTGCTACTGAACAGCTTCCAGAATCACTGGTGAGTACCGTCATTCCTAAAGATCGCATGGTTTTTGATACAAGCAGTTTCCTTTACTATTTCCGACGTACACCAGATAATCGGATCGTATTTGGCGGTGGCGATGTTCGTCCAAACTTAGGCGATGCTGTTTACCAAAATGTTTACGATGCCATGGTTAAAATCATGCCAAAACTAGCAGGAAGCAAGATTGATTACCGTTGGGGTGGATTTATCGGGGTTACAATTGATACTTTCCCGGTTATCGGCAGATCTAAAGAAGGCGCATATTTCGCAACGGGTTATACGGGCCACGGTGCTTCTCTCTCGACATTGTTTGGTAAGTTATTGGCACAATGGATTGTTACGGGGAGTGCAGGTGGATATCGATTTGAAAAGGAACGCCTCAAATCATTCCCGTTCTATAATCAGAAAACTATGCTGGTAAATCTAGCACATATTGGTTTCAAACTTTTAGATATTATTGCGTAAAGGAGAGCTATTTATGAAAATTAATATGTTCATTGACGGGAAATGGGTAGAAGCGTTATCCGGCGCTAGACGAAACATTATCAATCCGGCAAACGGAGAGGTCATCGCATCGTCTGCTTATGGATCAGCAGACGATGCGAAGATAGCAATCAAGGCGGCTCGCAAAGCGTTTGACAGCGGAATCTGGTCGGATTTATCGGCTGATGAAAGAGCTGACTACCTCTATAAGATTGCAGACCGTCTTGAAGAGAAGGCAGCTGAAATTGCAAGTTTGGAAACTGCAAATAACGGTAAGGTGATTCGTGCAACCACTTATGTGGATATTCCGGTATCGATTCAATGCTTCCGCTATTATGCTGACTTGATCAAGGGCATGAAAAAGGAATCTTACACGCGTGCTGATTCTTCAGACACAATTATTATTCATGAACCGATTGGTGTTTGTGGACTTATTGTACCTTGGAATTTCCCGCTTATGTTAGCTGTTTGGCAAATTGCTCCTGCACTTGCCGCAGGAAATACAATTATACTTAAGCCTGCTGAAGTCACTCCTGTAAGCGTATTCAAACTTTTTGAGATTATCGAAGAGATTGGACTTCCAGACGGAGTGGCAAACTTGGTATTGGGACCTGGATCAAAGGTTGGGAATGAGCTTGCCGAGAGTCATAATGTTGACAAGATCGCCTTTACTGGTGGAACAAAAACAGGTCAAAGCATTATGCGCGCAGCTGCGGGCAATATGAAAAAAATCACACTTGAACTGGGTGGTAAATCTCCACTTATTGTGTTCGATGATGTGGATTTTGAAATTGCAGTCGAGAATGCGATGTTTGGTATTTTCCACAATGCTGGGCAAGTTTGTTCAGCTGCATCTCGTTTGCTTGTACAAGAGACCATTTACGATAAGTTTGTTGAAAGATTGGCCGAGCGTGCGAGCAAAATTGTAGTTGGCAACGGGGAAAGCGAGAACATTGAAATGGGAGCCATCACAAACGAGTCTCATATGAATGAAGTTTTACATTACATTAAGAGCGGAATTGAAGAAGGTGCAAAATTAGTTTGTGGCGGTAAGCGCTTAACAGAAAATGGGCTTGATCAAGGATTTTTTATTGCGCCAACGATCTTTGCTGATGTAAATGCGAATATGCGTATTGTTAAGGAAGAGATTTTTGGTCCAGTCCTTGTTGTAGAGAAATTTAAAGATGAGGAAGATGCCATCCAAAAAGCAAATGATTCCATTTATGGATTAGCCGGTGCTGTATTTACTGAAGATATGGATCGAGCAAAACGAGTCATTAGTAAATTGCGTGCGGGAATTACTTGGATTAATAGTTATCATTTCGCCTATGTTGAAGGTCCTTGGGGAGGATATAAGCAAAGTGGAATCGGAAGAGCGTTAGGTACTGTTGGGCTAGAGCACTTTATGGAAACGAAGCAAATCAATATTCATCAGAATGCGAAGCCTGTAGGTTGGTATGCGAATTAATTGAGCTTAACTTGCTATATAAATTATTTATAAGGGGACATGCTCATGAAAATAGTAGACAACCGTCCATCATCGACGATAGAGCAACTAGAAGTAATGAATAAGCCGGCGAATGATTCAGTGCTGGGAACCAAAAGTATTCCGTTACTATATTTACGGTTTGCTTTGGCTGGAATTATGGCTAACGTGATTCTAGGAGTTGTAGCGGTTGTCGATGGCTATTTCGTCAGTGACTTTCAGGAGCTGGAAGTCGAAGGGATCGGAATTGGATTTACGGTCATGGTTATTACCCGTATGCTTGGCGTTCTTTTTGGTATAGGAGCCGGAGCGGTCATTTCACTTCGACTTGGAAAAGGGGAAATTGAAGAAGGTAGGAGTATTATGGGGCAAACTTTATGGTTTACTCTTTTCTTCTCAACATTACTAGCCATACTTGGATTGGTCTTTGAAAATCAAATCATGACTTTATTCGGAGCAAGTCAGGAGGCACTTCCATATGCGGTGAAATACAGCCGACTATTGTGGATTTCATTGCCAATAACGATATTGGCGGTTGTACTAAGTATTTTTACAAATATTGATGAAAAACCTGTATTATCAATGAACAGTTGGTTAATTGCAGCAGTTGTTGCGGGAATTACAGAATGGATTCTGGTAGTGAAATATGACATGGGAATGATGGGATCTTCGTGGGCGAATACAATTTCACAATCGATCCCTGTTTTACTTATCTTTTATTTTTGGTTTGGGAAAACAAAGCTTAAGCCAAAAATAAAAGATATG
Organism: Bacillus cereus; assembly: GCF_002584535.1. GTDB lineage: Bacteria > Bacillota > Bacilli > Bacillales > Bacillaceae_G > Bacillus_A > Bacillus_A arachidis. The sequence goes on along the minus strand of NZ_NUOT01000039.1, from coordinate 47,864 downwards.
AGGATTAAGCTTAAGGTAATTGGTGAGGTGGCTTGGACAGGATTTGCATCTTTCTCAAGTCAGTTCATGATGTTTATTGCAATTATCTTCTTCAACAACTTACTGCAAAGCTACGGTGGTGGGCTGCACGTTGCTGCTTTCACGATTCAAAATGGTTACATTACAAATCTGCTCGCCTTAGCAGCGCTCGGTGGGATGACAGGACTGCAACCGATCATTAGTTATAATTACGGTGCGGGCAACCTTGAGCGTGTGAAACAAGCAATTAAGATGGGAATCATTTTTACGGTTGCTTTCTTTGTGATTGTGACAGCCATCCTAATCATTTTTGCAGATCCAATTGTTTCATTTTTTTCCGGTGGTAATCCTGAATTGCAGAAACTGGGCATTTGGACGACAGTTGTATTCAATTCTTTGTTTGTGTTTAATGCAGTTAGCTTGCTTGTATCTGGTTATTTCGAATCCCAAGAGAGAAACTGGACTGCAACGTTTATAAATGTTAGCAAAATGTTGTTTTTCTCATTTCCATTCATGTTTATTTTCCCGAAGTTCTGGGGTGTAGAAGGTATATGGTACGCAGGTCCTGCTGCAGAAATTCCAGGCGTTCTCATTGCCATATATTTTATAAGAAAAGAGTTCAAACGTTTAAAAGATACGGATGTTAAGAACGTACGTTTATAGAATCTATTCCTTCAAAAATACCAATAAGAAAGAGAGAGGATCATCATGTTTTTTGCGAAAAAACTTACAGCAGAAGAAGCACAAAAATTAGGTGTTGACACGTGGGAACCATGGGTAGGCGAACCGAATAAAGGACCGTGGCATGTAGAAGAGCAGGAAGTTTTCTATGTGACAGATGGTGAAGTGTTCATTACTGTTGAGGGGGAAAGATATCATATTACAAAGGATTGGATCGTTTCCTTGGCTAAAGACCTTGTTTGTGAATGGGATTGTCCAGTGTTTTTGAAAAAGAATTATAAAATGAACCATGAGATCAATCTGAAATAATGTGAAATGAGAAGAGGGCCTAAGCAGATGACTGCCCCTATGTATTTCACGGGTAAGAAATTCAGAATAGTAGAACAAAATAGAGATAAAGTCTAACGAACCAAAAAGCCGACATTGTACTCTCAAGTTATGTTGACGAAATGTAGTGGGATTTATGCAAATAATTTTACATACCGCCATATGAATGCGCTTTCTTTTGAGGGTGCAATACATAGGACGGTTATTTAAAAACTAGGAGGTTTGATGATGGTAGTAACGAAAAATGTACAAGCGTTGAAAAATTATATTGGCGGACAATGGATAGAATCCACAAGTAAACAGATTGAAGATGTACCAAATCCAGCAACAGGAGAGATCATTGCTCGTGTGCCACTTTCGACTAAAGAAGATTTAAATAGAGCTGTAGCAACTGCTAAAGAAGCATTCAAAACATGGAGAAGAGTCGCTGTGCCTCGGCGTGCTCGTATTCTATTTCGCTATCAACAGCTATTGATTGAAAACTGGGAAGAGTTAGCTAAGCTCGTTACCCTGGAAAACGGAAAAAGTTATAAAGAAGCTTACGGTGAAGTGCAGCGGGGGATTGAATGTGTTGAATTTGCCGCAGGTGCACCCACTTTAATGATGGGAGAGCAACTTCCTGATATTGCTACTGGTGTTGAATCGGGGATGTATCGTTACCCAATCGGAGTAATCGCAGGAATAACGCCATTTAACTTTCCGATGATGGTACCATGCTGGATGTTTCCACTCGCGATTGCATGCGGAAACACGTTTGTATTAAAACCATCTGAAAGAACACCGCTATTGGCTAATCGCTTAGCTGAACTGTTTAAAGAAGCAGGTCTTCCAGATGGAGTACTAAATGTTGTGCATGGTGCACATGACGTCGTTAATGGCATTCTTGATAATGAGGATGTGAAGGCTGTATCTTTCGTTGGTTCTCAACCTGTGGCTGAGTATATATATAAAACCGCAGCAGCTAACGGCAAACGTGTACAAGCTCTTGCAGGTGCAAAAAATCATTCGATCGTATTAAAAGATGCGGACCTTAGTTCTGCAGCGAAAGAAATTACAAATGCTGCCTTCGGTTCAGCCGGTGAACGATGCATGGCGGCGGCTGTTGTGGTTGTAGAAGAAGACGTTGCAGATGAGCTCGTTAATAGACTACTTCAAGAGGCTAACGCTATTACTATTGGTAATGGTCTGGAAGAAGATGTTTTCCTTGGTCCTGTTATTCGTGAAGGACATAAAGAGCGGACACTCGGCTACATTCAATCCGGTGTAGAGCAGGGAGCGACACTTATTCGTGACGGACGTGAAGACGATGCAGCAAACGGTCAAGGTTATTTTGTTGGCCCAACGATTTTTGACAATGTGACACAGGAAATGAAAATCTGGCAGGATGAAATCTTCGCACCGGTTCTTTCTATAGTACGAGTAAAAGACTTGATGGGAGCGATTGATGTTGCTAATGCTTCGCCATTCGCAAATGGTGCATGCCTGTACACCGATAGCGCTAAAGCCACTCGTGAATTCCGTGAAGAAATTGATGCAGGTATGCTAGGGGTCAATCTAGGAGTTCCTGCTCCAATGGCATTCTTCCCATTCTCAGGTTATAAAAAATCCTTCTATGGTGATCTCCATGCAAATGGAAAAGATGGCGTAGAATTCTATACTCGCAAGAAAATGCTTACGGCTCGTTATTGAAAGAGTAATGTAAAATCATAAAAAGATAGAATGGAGTTGGTGATTGTGCAAGCGACAGAACAAACACAAAGTTTGAAAAAAGCAGATGAAAAGTACCTTTGGCATGCAATGAGAGGAGCGGCCCCTAATCCAACGAATTTAATTATCACAAAAGCAGAAGGGGCATGGGTGACAGATATTGATGGAAACCGTTATTTAGATGGTATGTCCGGTCTGTGGTGCGTGAATGTTGGGTATGGTCGAAAAGAACTTGCAAGAGCGGCTTATGAACAGCTTGAAGAAATGCCGTACTTCCCTCTGACACAAAGTCATGTTCCTGCTATTAAATTAGCAGAAAAATTGAATGAATGGCTTGGTGACGAATACGTCATTTTCTTTTCTAACAGTGGATCGGAAGCGAATGAAACAGCGTTTAAAATTGCTCGTCAATATCATCAACAAAAAGGCGATCATGGACGCTATAAGTTTATTTCACGCTATCGCGCTTACCACGGTAATTCAATGGGGGCTCTTGCAGCAACAGGTCAAGCCCAACGAAAGTACAAATATGAACCATTGGGGCAAGGGTTTCTGCATGTAGCACCGCCGGATACGTATCGCAATCCAGATGATGTTCATACACTGGCAAGTGCTGATGAAATCGATCGTGTCATGACATGGGAGTTAAGCCAAACAGTAGCCGGGGTGATTATGGAGCCAATTATTACTGGGGGCGGAATTTTAATGCCTCCTGATGGATATATGGCAAAAGTAAAAGAAATTTGCGAGAAGCACGGTGCGTTGCTCATTTGTGATGAAGTTATATGTGGATTTGGCCGGACAGGGAAGCCATTTGGATTTATGAACTATGGCGTCAAACCAGATATCATTACAATGGCAAAAGGTATTACTAGTGCGTATCTTCCTTTGTCAGCAACAGCAGTCAGACGAGAGGTTTATGAGGCATACATAGGCAGTGAAGATTATGATCGCTTCCGCCATGTGAATACGTTTGGAGGCAATCCTGCAGCATGTGCCTTAGCTTTGAAGAATTTAGAAATTATGGAGAATGAGAAACTCATTGAACGTTCGCAAGAATTAGGTGAACGACTGCTATATGAACTAGAGGAGATAAAAGAGCATCCAAACGTAGGAGATGTTCGCGGAAAAGGTCTTCTTTTAGGTATTGAACTAGTGGAAGATAAGCAAATGAAAGAAGCGGCTGCTATTGAAAAGGTGAACAAAGTCATCAATGCTTGTAAAGAAAAAGGTCTAATTATTGGTAAAAATGGTGACACTGTTGCAGGTTACAATAATATTTTGCAACTTGCTCCGCCATTAAGCATCACAGAAGAAGACTTTACTTTTATTGTTAAAACATTAAAAGAATGCTTAGCTCAACTTTAACTAGTTATGAACAAATCTTGTTAAAAAGCAGAATAGCATATCGAGAGAGATAGTTTTAAATACTGAACGAATCACTCTAAAAGAGTAATTCCGAAAGGGCTGAGTTTATGAAAGCTGATGTTGTATTGATAAATGGAGAAGTTATTACAGTAGACCAAAAAAATACAGTAGTCGAAGCTGTAGCAATAAAAGATAATCGTATCGCAGTTGTTGGTTCAAATCAGGAGGTTAAGAGTTTTATAGGAGAAAAAACGGATGTAATTGACTTGCAAGGAAAAACCCTTCTTCCTGGATTCATTGATTCTCATATTCACCTCATTTCTTATGGGGTGAATCAGTTGGCGGTAAGTTGTAAAGCTGAACATATTGATTCTATCGAGGCTTTGTTAAATGACCTGAAAAAGAAAGCTTTAGAAACTCCTAAAGGTGAATGGATACGTGCTTGGGGCTTTAATGAAACTGCTGTGAAGGAAAAGCGTTATCCAACAATCACTGAGCTGGATGAAATTTCAAGTGAACATCCCATTATTGTATCCCGTACTTGCGGCCATATAAGTGTGGTGAACAGTAAAGCATTAGAAATTGCGGAAATTAACGAGAACACACCGGATTCTAATGGGGGAGTTATTGAAAAGAATCAGGCAGGAAAGCTTACAGGAAAGTTAATTGAAGCAGCAAATATGGAGATGAGCGAGGTTGCAAGTTATACAGAAAGTGAACTGATGAAGGCTATGAAAATTGCATCAGATCATTTCGTTGCAGCGGGCATAACAAGTATACATGAGGCAGGTGGATATGGCCCTGAGAGTTACCGTTTACTACAACAAGCTGTGAAGAGTAAGAATATTCGTGTCCGAATATATGCAATGATATGTCAGTTAAATAACTCCCATGAATTTGTTAATAAAATGGTCGAAGCTGGCGTGGTAACTGGTACTGGAGATGAGAGATTTAGAGTTGGACCAGCCAAATTGTTTACAGATGGAAGTAGCACCGGACCTACAATTGCAACCCGTGAGTCGTACTCCAGTGACTCTAACAACTATGGTATTCTTTATTATAGTGAGGAAGAAATCTACCGGATTTTAGGTGAAGCACATAAAAAAGGCTATCAAATCACTGTACATGCACAAGGTGATAAAGCCATTGAAATGTATTTAAATTGTGTAGAAAAGGCGTTGGAGGAATCACCAAGAAAAAACCACCGTCATCGGATTGAGCACGCGGGAATTTCTTCACCAGATTTACAAGAAAGAATGAAAAAGCTCGAGGTGGTTCCTATTCCAAATCCTCCATTTCCATATGAATTCGGGGAGATATATGTAGAGCACTATGGTGATCGTGTGAATCACATGTACGCTGTTCGTGATTTTATTGATCATGGTATCATGGCAGCAGGTGGATCGGACGCACCAGTTACTGACTATAATCCTTTATTAGGAATTCATGTTGCTGTCAATAGAAAAAGCCAGTCTGGAATGGAGTTTGGTGCTAATCAATCTATAAGCGTAATGGAAGCTATTAAACTATACACCTGGAATGGTGCTTATGCGAGTTTTGAAGAAGAGATAAAAGGAAGCATAGAGGTTGGAAAGTTGGCGGATTTAGTTATATTAAATGACAGCATTTTAAGTGTCAACCCAAACCAAATTAAAGATTTAAAAGTAGAAACAACTATTATTGATGGTGAAATTATCTATCAAGAAGAACAACCAGTAAAAATTTAATATAGCATAGTTCACTATATCATAGTTTGCATACCACGTAACCCTTGTAATGTTACGTGGTGTTTGTTGGAACTGTAGATGCAGGATTAGGATTTACAATCGATGAAAAGGTAACTGTTAGTGGATCACCACAGTACAAAGTACAAAATAGCAAGGGCCAAACATACTATGTAACTGCAAGTGAAGCTTATGTATATGTGAAGTAAGAGTTGCAAAAGAGCATCCACTTAAATAATAATTTCTAATTTAAATCAACAAAAGAGACCTCAAATGTGAGGTCTCTTTTGTTGATTATTCACCATCTGTACTTTCTCTTCACTTACTCAAGGCCAGGTAACATGGTATACAATCCTAAAGAAGACTTGTTCTTCAAAAAGTTCTTTTCTTGCCCTCAGAATCTAGCAAAATAGCTAGTCAAAAGATAATTGTAATCTATCAACTTGTAAATAGACATATTGTCCCTCTAAATATTTGTAGTCTTCAAGTAAATCACTAGTTATAAAGAAACCAACATCTAAAACATTATTTTCTAACATTTTTCCAAAAAGAATATAACTTCCATTAGCAATATTTTCTATTTTTTTGAATTTATCTTCTTTTTGCGTTTCTACTGTCAAAGCGTCATTCACAAATATATCTATCTCAGCTTCGTATTCTTTATTTACAACAACTTCTTGAGGTGAAGCATTAAAACCTGTTACCTTTTGATTATTTACTAAAAAGTCTATTTCTTCTTCAATAATTGAATCAATTCTACATATCAATATCTTATTTTTCATTTTTTGACCTCTATTCTACTGGATTGATAACAGGGATATTTTTACTATTATCCACCGTTTTCCAAAAAAGTTTTTCCGCTTTCTACATGGTATGTTGTAATTTCCCCTAAATTATTAGTTCCTACAAACTCAAATTTAGCATAACTTTAGCTTCTTGCTCTTTAAAGCCATTTCCTTTTCAATTTCAGCTTCACGAGATTTGTCATTATCGTATTTAAAGTATAAATCAAGTAATAAGTTTTTTAGGGACTGCAATTAATCTCGTACGTTTGTTATCTTCGTGGTCTTCTAATTCAAATATCAATTTACATTTCATTTAACTATAAAAAACCTTGAAAGACTAAAAGCCAATCAAGGTCAAAGTTTAAATAGCGACTATTATTTATGTATTTCCCTTTCCCATACTCTCTTTCCCTCAGCTAAAAATACTGCACTTGGTGGATCATCATAGAGGGAAATTTCAACCAATGAACCTTTCTCTTGTATTAACCAATTATATACAATGTCTTGGTTAGTAGTAGGATGGGATAAAATACTATTTACTTTAAATGCAGCTGCATCGTATTCTGTATAATTTATATCATCATCTAATCCATTGTCTGTTTCAAAAACTGTATCGAGTTCGCCAATTATCCTCAATCCACTTTTCCATTCTAGTATCATTTCACTATCTTCATATTTTATTAATGTTCCTATTAAAGAATCATATCCCATGTGCATCCTCTTTTCTTATATATTTTATGGTCTTGCTGGTACTATATGAGCACCGTCTTTTCCGTAATGAATCATTCCTCTAGTAGTCTCAAGGTATTGACCAGTATCGCGATCATAGTATTTCCCAATTGGTTTACCAAAGTCTACTCTTTCTTTTTTACCGTCTGGTAGTAGTTGACCTTTCCCGGCAAACTTATCAAGTAATTCTTGTGCTGTTTTATTATCACCATAGAAGATACTTTTGTTTTTTCCATTTGCAACCTCTTGTTTGTAGTTAGGTGCATTAGGAATATGTTTTTCTTGAGCTCCAGCTTTCACTTTTATTGGGTAACCATTTACTTCACGGTATGGACCTTTAGGTACAGAATTTTTCCCATAAGAAGGTAATAGAAGAAATATAAAAAAGTGCTAACAAGTTTGCATACGAACTTGCTAACATTTATACAAAATAGGTATAACTTATCGCTGATATGTCACTTGGTAAATTGATAAAACGAGTAAACATTCCTTCGAAAGCAAGGCTTAGTATATTCTATATAACTGTGAAATACAACAAATTGCAAAAAAACCTGCTGTACGATAAAAATTCTTGTCAGAAACGACAAGAATTTTTAGTTTGACTATAATTGTATACCAAATATTGCGTGCAATAGGTCTGCATATTGCTCTTTTGTAATCTCTTCTTTACTCTGTTTTCCTTGCTTTGTTACTGTAAAACGATCTTTTGTTAGAGTAGCATGCCCATCAGAAGTTAGTTTTACGGTGAGAGGTACTTTATTAAAAGGGGAGTCTGTATGTTCTACAATTGTTTTTTGTGCTTTATTTAATTTTCTTTCATCAACTGCCTCTATATAAAATGCGTAACCTAATGTCCAATCTTGAGAAGAATCCTGATTTAGAAATTCATTATTTTTTTTCATCTCTAAAATATAGTTTCCCTTTGTAGTTGTTTCTTTTCGAATGCGATAGTCCCCAGTAACGGAATGAACAATCTCACCGGTGAAAGGAACAGGTGAAAGTGGAAGGTTTGAACCGAAACCGACTTCAATTAAATAAAATTCAGTATTATGTTTTAAAACAGTTGCCACATGCCCTGAATCAACAGCCCAAGTATTAGAAGCGGCATGATAAACTGTTCCTGATACTAAGTGAACATCAAAACCGCAATCTTTAAGGAAGTAATACATCGTTGGATTTAATTCGTAACAAAGGCCACCGCGGTTATGAACTAAAATTTTTTCTTGAAGATTTTCTTTTGAAATTTCTTTTACTGTACCGTGAATAATATCTAGATTCTCAAAGGGAATCGCTTGTGCCATTGCATGAAGGATTTCGTTTAAATCTTCAAATGAAATGGACTCTCTTTCTTGTATATTTAATCTGGAAAAGAATTGCTTTTGTAGTTCTGTCACGTGAATCGCTCCTTATCCATTTTACTTATATATAATTGTATCGAATGTCGAATAAGAAAACATTCGTAATACGTTGAATAAATAATCCATATATATACTTACGACTAAAGTATAATAAGAAGAATATTGTAAAGTATGGAACCTTTACTTCTGCCGTAACATATAGTATGATAATTTCAATAAATTAGATTTCAATGAACATAATTATAAATTAATGAGAGGTGCTTTTTGTGAGTGCGGTAGGTTCTAAATAGGAAAAAATTGAATGAAATAAATCTAATGAGAACAGGGGATTTTTATATACTTCTAACCCCTAACTTTGTTATGGATTTATTTCAAATAACCTATGAAGATACCTACAATACTTTATAAAGCGTGTAATGATTATGGGATAGCCATATGTTTTTTTGAGATGGTTTTATTTCTTTATATATTGCACAGGCCTTGTAAATGTAAAAAGCTGCGGTATCTACGCAGCTTTTTTGTGTTTATTTTTATCACATGAAAGTTATATTTAATTAAATATATCTCATTGAAATCTAATGGGTAGGTATCTTCATTTTTGATGTGAGTAAATCATAGTGAGGAGAATAGAAATTGAATAAAATGACTTTTGAAAAGTTGCAATATAACGAGTTAAAGGAAATAGTTAAATCGTATTGTGTGAGTGGATTAGGAAAACAATTGTTAGATAAATTGGAGCCAAGCGCAAGTATCAAAGTAGTGAAAAATCGTTTGAATGAAACAACTGAAGCGCGAGCTATATTAGATGCAGAAGGGCATGTACCTTTTTTCGGAATTTCTAATATCGATAGTACAATTCAAAAGCTAGAAAAGGGAATGATTTTAGATCCAACTGAGCTAGTTAGTGTATCAGACTTTTTAAGAGGGTGTCGAAAGGTTAAAACGTTTATGCTGGATAAAGAATTTTTCGCACCCATACTAGCATCGTATGCGAATTCAATGTCTGAATTCAAAAGTGTGGAAGAAGAAATTAATTTTTCAATTAAAGGAAATAGTATTGATTCTGCCGCAAGTAAAGAATTGAAGCGAATACGAAATAATATCGACTCCGTAGAGGGGAAAATTAAAGAACGTTTAAATAAATTTTTAAATAGCAGTACAAATAAAAAATATATTCAAGAATTCTTTATTAGTAAAAAAGACGATCGATATACGATTCCGGTGAAAGCTTCCTATAAAAATCAAGTTGCAGGAACAATTGTTGAAATTTCTTCTAAGGGTTCAACAGTTTTTATAGAACCAAATACTGTTACAAATTTAAATGTGGAACTAGCGAGCTTAAAAGCTGAAGAAGCGATGGAAGAATATCAAATATTAGCTACTTTATCAGGAATGATCTTAGAGGACATTTATAACATTAAGATTAATATGGAGCTGATTAGTCAATACGATATGGTGTTTGCAAAAGCAAAATGTAGTAAACATATTGGCGGGGTAGAGCCGAAATTAAATGATTATGGGTATGTAAAGTTAGTAGGGTGCAGACATCCATTATTAGCAGGAGAAGCTATACCGCTTAATTTTGAAATCGGGCAAAACTATCGGAGCTTAATTATTACAGGACCAAATGCTGGTGGGAAAACGATTGTTTTAAAAACAATTGGGCTATTAACATTGGCGACAATGTCAGGATTGCACATCGCTGGAGACAAGGAAACGGAAATTGCTGTTTTTGAAAATATATTTGTAGACATTGGCGATAATCAAAGTATAGAAAATGCACTGAGTACATTTTCATCTCATATGAAAAACCTTTCAGAAATCATGAGAGTATCAAATAATAATACGCTTTTACTATTTGATGAAATAGGCAGCGGTACGGAACCGAATGAAGGAGCTGCACTTGCAATTTCTATTTTAGAAGAATTTTATCATATGGGTTGTACGACTGTTGCAACTACTCATTATGGTGAAATTAAACGCTTTTCAGAAATGCACAGTGACTTTATGAATGCGGCGATGCAATTTAATAGTGAAACATTGGAACCGATGTATAAGTTAATGATAGGGAAATCAGGAGAGAGTAATGCTCTATGGATTTCTAGAAAAATGAACGTGCGAGAAAACGTACTGCAAAGAGCGAAAGGCTATATGGAAAATAAAGAGTACCGCTTAGAGCGAGTGAATGAAAGTAGACTGAGAAAGCCTAAGATTGTCAAAGAGAAAGCAGAAGAGAAGGATGAATATAAAAAAGGGGACCGTGTGAAATTATTAGACTATGATGACTTTGGAATTGTATATAAAGAAAAAGACAATTTCTTCAATATCGTTGTGTTTTATAATGCCCAATTCATTGAAGTAAACGTTAAGCGAATTTCTTTAGAAGTACAGGCAAAGGAATTATATCCAGAAGGGTATGATTTAGACACATTGTTTGTGGATTATAAAGAATGGAAAATGCAGCATGATATAGAGCGTGGATCGAAAAAAGCGTTGCGTAAAATTCAAAAAGAAATAAGAAAGAATAGAGGATGAGGGGCTATAAATATAAAGATTAGACAAGAATTTGAGAAAGAATATAAAAGGGCAGAAGAGGTTGTAAAACAAGCATTTTCACATGAAACATTTAGCGATCAGAAAGAGCACGAACTTGTAAATCGTATTAGAAAATCTGATGCGTTTATTCCAGAGTTATCATTAGTAGCGGTAGATAAAGAAATTATTGGTCACGTCCTTTTATCTAAAATAAAAATCGTCAATGGTGATAAATCTGTAGATTCGCTAGCGCTTGCTCCAGTATCTGTTGCACCAGACTATCAGAAAAAAGGAATTGGAAGCTTGTTGATTTCGAATGTATTAAGAGAAGCAAAAGAGCTCGGATATCATTCTATAATTGTTTTAGGGCATAAAGAGTATTATCCGAAATTTGGTTTTAAATCAGCTAGTCTATGGAATATAAGAGCGCCATTTGAGGTGCCAGACGAAGTATTTATGGCAATGGAGTTAACGGAGAATGCTCTTCAAAATGTGCAAGGCGTTGTTCAATATTCGGAAGCTTTTTCTGAGTAGCACAGATAAAGATAGCTAGAAGAAATCTTCTAGCTATCTTTTTGATTTTTAAGTCGAAGTGTTCATGGTATTAATAAAATTTTCCCCGTACTTTTTCGACTTTCCAATAAATGATGTGCCTTAGCACCATCTTCTAAAGAGAAAGTAGTTGGATTTTGGATGTTTAATTTTCCAGCAGTAATCCAATCAAATAGTTGATTGGAACGTTGTTTGCGTTCTTCATACGTTGTGAGTACGTTCCAAAGATCGCCGCCAGTTAAAGTTTTCGAAGTATCCATCAGCATTCGTGGATCAACAGGAGCAGGATCACCGCCGGCCATTCCGTAAAATACAACCGTACCACCGGTTTTTGTAGTCTTAAAGCTCTCTTCTAATGTAGAACCTATTGATTCGTATACAACATCTACGCCATGACCTTTTGTAATTTGTAGTACTTTCTCACACCATGATTCTGAATATAAAAATACATAGTCTGCTCCAGCTGAATAAGCTGCTTTTGCTTTTTCTTTAGATGAAGTAAGACCGATTACTTGTGCGCCTTGCATTTTAATCATTTGAATGAGAAGTTGCCCAACCCCTCCGGCAGCTGCATGAACTAAAACAAAATCACTAGCTTTTATTTTGTAGCTGTCTTTTGTTAAGTAATGAGCAGTTAACCCTTGTAATAAGACGGAAGAGGCTGCCTCGAAGGAAATAGAGTCCGGGAGTAGAATCGCTTTTTCTTTTGGAACAGCTACTAACTCCGCATTTGCAAATGGTACATCAGCAAATGCAATGCGATCACCGGCAGAAATGTCCGTAACTTCAGCGCCGATTTTCTCTACAATTCCTGAACCCTCATACCCTAATATATAAGGTGGTTTACCAACAAGATGATAGTTACCTCTACGTCTATATATATCAGCAAAATTTAGGCCAATCGCTTTTGTGCGAACGAGAATCTCATTCGGTTTTATAGTTGGGTCTGAAACTTCTTGATATTTTAATACATCCGCATTTCCGAATTCCTCGAAACAAAGTGCTTTCATATGAAATACCTCCAATTTGTAACATGAATCAATATTGTTTGTTATTGGTTCTTATCATACAATATAAATATTGATAGGCAAAGAGGATTATTCAGATCTAATCAATCGAAAATATTGATTAGAAGGAGGAAAGTGTCTTGGAGATAAAACAATTAATCACATTTAAAACAGCAGCAGAAAACTTGAACTTTACGCAGACAGCTAAAATATTAAATTTTGCTCAATCAAGTGTCACGGCACAAATAAAAGCATTGGAAGCTGAGCTAGGAGCAACGTTGTTTGAACGATTAGGAAAACGCCTTTTTTTGACTGAAGCAGGACGGAAGTTTCAACTATATGCCAATAAGATAATAGCGTTAAGTTATGAAGCGAAAATGGTTGTGCAAGATGAGGAAACAACATCTGGTACGCTAGTGATTGGCGCACAAGAAAGTCAATGCACATATCGGCTTCCTTCCATTTTGAAGGAATTTAAGACGAAATTCCCGCAAATAAGACTTATATTCAAACCTGCTCATTCAAATGAGGCTGTAAAGGAGCAACTGATGGAGGGAAAACTTGATTTAGCCTTTATTTTAGATGAATGTAAAATAGAAGATGCTTTGCATGTAGAGTCGTTAGTTCGAGAAGAATTGAAAATAGTAGCATTTCCTAATCATCCTTTACTTGAAAAATCTTTAATGTCTACAAAGGATTTAGAAAGTGAAACACTTTTGTTAACAGAATTTGGCTGTTCTTATCGTACTATATTTGAAGAACTATTCCGGGCAGAAGATGTATATCCTGCAAATAAAATTGAGTTTGTTAGTGTAGAAGCAATTAAGCAATGTGTAATTGCGGGCTTAGGTATAGCTATTTTACCAGCAATGGTAGTAGAAAAAGAGATACAACAAGGTACAATGAAGGAGTTAGTTTTAGAGAATACAATCTCTCCTATTTTTACACAGATTGCTTGGCATAGAGATAAGTGGATTACAGCGCCATTACAGCAATTCATAGATGTAACAAGAGTGTCAATTGGAAACATGTATTAAGGGGAGAAATATTTGTTTTGCATGTAAGAAGAAAAGTGAATAATAGATGTTTTGAAAGAAGAGAAAGCCGATATTTGGATGAAGAACAAATATCGTTTTTTTCTTTGTTTGTAAGGACAGTCGCTATGCTAGTTTCTATATAAACAAGTTGAATGAATAGTCTGATATAAGTACAATAAATTTATACATATTAAAAGGGGATGAATGATATCGCGTATCGTAAGTATCTCATTGGTAGTGAGGGTTATGGAACAAGGGGATAGAGAGGCTTATTAACTTACAGAGCTATCCCCAGAATTGAAAAGGGGGATTTTTGAAATGAACACGAAATTGAATAATCTTTTTCTAGGTGAAAATATTAAGTTATCAGCAATCAGAGCTGAAGATATTGAGCAAATGGCTATTTGGCAAGAAGATAGTGAGTATTTAAGAAATGTAGATACGGACGCTGCAGTTCCACAATCGTTACATGAATTAAAGGAATATGAGTTATTAAAAGGACAAAAATCAAATGGCGTTTCTTTTATGTTAAGAACGATTCAAGATGATATTTTAATTGGTTTTGTGGCACTTCATAGCATAGAGTGGAATAATAGAGCTGGGTTGTTAGCAGTTGGTATAGGTGATAAGAATTATAGAGGTAGGGGATATGGTACGGAAGGATTACGCCTTATTCTGAAATATGCTTTTTATGAATTAAACCTACATCGTGTAGGTCTCGATGTTATTTCATATAATAAATCGGCAATTGAAGTTTATAAAAAGGTTGGATTTAAGGTGGAGGGGTGTATGAGAGAAGCTGTTCAGCGGGATGGGAAGAGTTTTGATCGTATCATAATGGGTATATTGCGAGATGAATGGCTAAAGACTCAAAATTGATTTACATAGGATGTAATCGCACATAATGTTGTAACATATCAAATTAATCGTAAAAATTTTGCTATATTTATATTTGGTAATACGGATGTAATTGCAGGGAAAAGGATAACGACTGGCGAAATTTTACAACATATGAATTGAAATAAGGAGTCATGTCATATGAATTTAGAAAAAACAAAGCCAGTAAATGAAGAATTAGCACAGTTAAAAGAACTCGTAAAGGAATTGCATGGTAGTGTGCATCAACTACAAAGTGAAGTTCAACAGCTTAGACATGAAAGACCGGTTGTAGAAGTTAAAAAAGGTGTTCAATTATCACCAGGAATCGTTGGAGAAATTGGTGGTATAATTTTAGGAGCATTGGTAATTATCGGGATATTTTGGTGATAAAAAAGGTTTGCAGCAATATGCTGCAAACCTTTTTATATTAAATAACGTAAATATATATAAGCATGTGATAATAATAATGCAACGATTGTTAACGGTAAGCCAATTTTTAAGAAATCAAGGTAAGAAAATCCATGTCCTTCGCGCTTAGCAATACCTGCGACAACTACGTTTGCAGAAGCGCCAATTAATGTTCCGTTCCCCCCTAAGCAAGCACCAAGTGATAATGCCCACCATAGTACTTCAATTTGAGGAGAGTCAACAGAAAGTCCAAGTCCTGAAGCTAAATCTTGAATCAGCGGAATCATCGTTGCGACAAATGGAATATTATCAATAGTAGCTGATGCTGCCCCTGATACCCATAAAATAAGAATCGCTGCAAAGCCGATATCACCATTTGTTACATCAATCACTTCTTTTGCCAAAGATGAAATAAGTCCGATATCAATTAAACCGCCAACAAGAACAAATAATCCAGCGAAGAAGAAAATCGTTACCCATTCTACATGAGCAAATATATCTTCTAATTCATGTTGTTTTACACCAATTAACATGAGGAGCGTTGCACCGGTCATCGCGATAACTGCCGCATCTACATGAATAATGGAATGAAGAACAAATCCGAGAATTGTCAATCCTAAAATGGAAAGAGATTTTAGGAGCAAGCTTCGGTCACGAATATAGTCTTTTTCATTTAGTTCCATAAGTTTAGCAATTTGTTCAGGTGTTGTTTTTAATTTGTTACGATACATAAGGTAAATAATGCCTAATGTAACAATGGAAATAATAAGTACAATTGGTGTTAAATTGAGTAAAAAGGCATTAAAATCTAGGTGTTTATTAGCAGATCCAATCATAATGTTTGGAGGATCACCAATTAGTGTAGCAGTACCACCGATATTTGAAAATAATACTTCAGAAATCAAATAAGGAACAGGTTGTACCTTTAAAATACGCGTGATCGATAGTGTAACAGGAACGATTAATAATACGGTTGTTACATTATCTAAAAATGCAGAGCCGACTGCGGTTAATAGGGATAAAAATAATAAAATTCGAATTGGTTTTCCACCCGCTGCTTTTGCTGTTTTAATGGCTACATATTCAAATACACCAGATTGACTCGTAATATGCACGAGAATCATCATTCCAATTAAAAGAGTAATGGTTTCCCATTGGATATGCGATGTAAAGGCAGTATGTAAGTCTACAATGCCAAAAATAATCATTATTGCAGCACCCAATAGTGCAATTACAGCACGGTTTAATTTCTCAGAAATAATAAATCCGTATGTCACTAAAAATACGGCGATTGCAAAATAATATTGCCAATTTGCTACTTCATGTGCTGAATATTCCAACATGTCACCTTCTTTAAAATATATATTAAATTGTCGAAATATATCCCTCCGCATGAACTCTATTGTAGCAAATTCAAAAAAGAAAGAAAACTATTTACGAGTAGTAGGAGAATAGTGAACTTTTCTATGTGAAAAAATAAAAAACAAAATGCAAATTATTATGCAAAGTGAGTTTTGTCCTCTAATATAGAGATAGCAATTTACATTATTTTTGCGTAAAATGGTTTAAAGAGGTGAAATCCGATGGAAATAGTAAAAGATAGTACTGTTATTCAACATGAAATTGAACGGTTTGTAAATAAAGATGTATATATTCATTTAGAAACAACAAATGGAGCATACGCTTCACATTTTAATGAAAAGATGATGACAGTCGGAGCATTTATTCGAAATGCAATTATTCGTTTTGAACGTGGGAAAATAACAGGAACAAATCCATACCGAGTTGGTCTCAAAATGGATCATGGTTGGGTATATGCTGAAGGTATTACACATTGGGAAGTATACGAGAACGATCGTTTATTATTAGCAGGGCATGATAATAAAGGGCGTTTAGCAGTAGCGCTTGAATTAAGCTTAACACCATTTAAATAAGAAGGAGGGAAATGTATGGAAAGACATGTGCTTGTTGTATTTCCTCATCCAGACGATGAATCGTTTGCAGCTGGAGGAACAATTAGTTTATTAAGAAAGCAAGGAGTACCTGTGACATATGCGTGCGGAACGCTTGGACAAATGGGACGCAATATGGGAAAGAATGTTTTTGCGAACCGCGAAACGATTCCGAATATCCGTGAAAAGGAATTAAAAGATGCATGTGAAGCGATGGGCATTGAAGATTTAAGAATGCTTGGTTTCCACGATAAAACACTAGAATTTGAAGATGTAGATTTTGTAGCAGATAAAATTGAAACTGTCATTCGCGATGTACAACCATCACGAATTATTACATTCTATCCAGAGCATGGTGTTCATCCAGATCATGATGCATTTGGCCGTGCTACTGTTCGCGCTGTATCACGTATGCCGAAAGAAACACGTCCGGTCATTCATGCAGTTGCGATTACAAAAAATCGTGAGGAAGTATTAGGTGAACCAGATGTTATCAACAACATTAGTGAAGTATTCGAACAAAAATTAGCGGCTTTACGTGCACATCGTTCACAAACAGAAGCGATGTTAGAAGAAACGGAAGTAAAGTTGCAAAACAAAGATGCTGCAACATTAAAATGGTTACAAATTGAACAATTTTGGACTTATAAATGGGAATAGGCTAGAAGATTTTCTACTAGTCTTCCATACATACAAAAGCGATGTCGCATTGTGACATCGCTTTTTCTGTTAAGTATCAGGAATGTGCATTGTGCGGTGTTGGTCAACGCTTTTGTACTTTTCTCCCTCATAAATACTTGTTCAAATGTTAATTATACTAATAATTTGAGGAAGCATAAAATATCAACACTATACTTTTAACAGAGCCAAAAATTAAAAAGAATATATATTTATTATAAAAAAATTGACAAATCAAAAAGAACGCTGTAAATTGAAGTTATATTTGAATAGTCTCTGTTAGGTGAGGCTCCTGTATAGAGAAACGCTGCTGCCCAAAAATGTCGAGAGACGCCAATGGGTCAACAGGAACGGTCGGAGAGAAGGCCCTTCTTAATGTAGCTGGTTTCAAACCTATGCTGTACAGTGCTAAAACTCAACGAGGGAGAGGTACGTGATAATTTGGAGGGATATATCTCTATGATGGTAAAAAGAGATTTCACCCTTTGTTTATTTGTGATTTTTAAAAACCTTTACTCCTTTTTGAGTAAAGGTTTTTTATGTATACGATCATCGATATCTAATTATTTGTACTATTAAATGACCTAATGGAACTATTTATTAGGAGGAATTATGATGAAAAATAAATTAAAGCAGCTTTTGTTAACAGAAAATATTTTTATGGTAGAAGAATTTTTGAGTGATCCACCATATGATATTGCACAAGAAATTAAAAAATTTCCACTTAAAGATCAAGTATCAGTAATAGATCTGATCCCAATTACAAAAAGCTCTAAAGTCCTTAGACATATGAGTCCAGACGAACAGTATAAGATCCTAATCAATTTACCTAGAGATAAATCTAAAATATTGCTGAATAAGCAACCAGTTGATGAGCTTGTTGATTTGTTTCTAGCTATTCAGCTTAATAAAGATGGACAATTAATGTCGTATTTAAATAAAGAAACGCAACAAAAGGTAAAGGATTTAATGAAATTTAAACCTGAGACAGCAGGTAGTCTTGTAACGAGTGATTATATTTCAGCTAGAGAGGATTGGTCAATAAAAACGACTTTAGAGCATGTTAGAAAAATTGCTACAAATGTAGAATCGGTATCCTATATATATGTTCTAGATAACTACGGACACCTCAAAGGAATCGTTTCCATACGTGAGTTATTATCAGCATCGGATGAGGAAATCTTATCAAACATAATGATTCGAGATATTATCTCAGTATATGCTGAAGCCAATCAACAAGAAGCTGTAAAAAAGTTAACAGATCATGATTTATCTGCTTTACCTGTAACAACAGCTGATAAAAAAATGATTGGTATCATAACATTTGATGATGTAATGGATGTAATGGAAGAAGAGGCAACTGAAGATATCCAGAGGTTAGGTGGTAGCGAACCATTAAATCAATCATATTTTGAAGCTTCTATTTGGAGGATTTTTTCTAAACGGATTCCCTGGTTATTGCTTCTATTCATGGCTGAGGCATATACAGGCACAGTACTTCACCATTTTCAAGATGAACTTGACAAAGTGGTCGCACTTGCGTTCTTTATTCCATTACTAGTAGGTACTGGAGGAAACACAGGTACACAGGTTGTAGCAACAATTATTCGTGCAGTAGGTATCGGGGAAGTGAAGTTTAAAGACATTTTTCGTGTTATAAGAAAAGAGATGTTAATTGGTGTACTCCTTGGTCTTGCGCTTGGTACAGCAGGTCTAATTCGTGCATATATATTAGGAGTTGGAATAGAAGTTGCACAAGTTGTAGCAATGACAATGGTGTTTATTGTTGTTTGGGCTTCTATTGTAGCCGCTGCATTACCATTGATTATCAGAAGATTCAAACTAGACCCTGCCGTTGTTTCCGGACCGTTCATTACAACGTTTGTTGATGGCACTGGACTAATCATTTACTTTATGGTTGCTAAAATGATATTAAATTTATAAATATAAACTATGTATATTTCTGGTACGAAAAAGATGAGTAGCATGTTTATTTATAGCTCTAAGGTTATAGAGTCTGTTTAATGTAGAAAAAAGAGTCTCATAAGTAATATGAGGCTCTTTTTTGTTTTGGCTGAAGTTTTATTACACACTACATTTTGAATGATTTTTTTAATAGAATCATAAACCAAATAAGGGTAAGACCAATGAGAGAGTGAGAGAATCCAATTATATAGGTTAATTCTTTAAAATTAGCACCATTTAGTTGAAGAAGCCCTCGAGTTGCCAGTGAAGAAAGGGTTAAAATTAATCCAATATTATGGACGATGAACCAACTATTAAAGCCCTTCACTTTATGAAATGAAAATGCTTTTGCTAATGCCAGGGCAATTAAGAAAAATAAAAACCCAAGTACGAGCGTATGTGTATGTAAAAGGTTTAGCAGAGTGGATCCTAGAATACCTTTTGATTTTGCATATTCTCTAGCGAATACACCTGATAATAAACCGATTACTAAATATACGAACGATGCATAATATAATTTTTTCATTATATACCTCCTGGTGCAAATTTTATAATGTGGGTTTTCGATTTGTAAATTTCTATTGTATTTTCAAATTATGGTGGTTACATAAAAAAGACTCCTAGTGTTCCAGGAGTCATAGTATAACAAGTTTAAAATTATTGTATCATAATTATAAGGTATTCGATTATATGAAATAATTGAACTTTATGTGAACAAAGGGGATTGTAAAGGTTTGGGATTATATTTGGAATAAGAATTGAAAATCCAATTCATTTTCCGGTTTATGGAAAAAGGATATCGTGTTAAAATATCAGAAAAATCAAACGATTAAGGGTGATAAAAAATATGTCTATATTAGAGAAAATTAAAGAAAATGTTTCAAAAGTTATTGTAGGGAAGGAAGAAGTAATTGATTTAGCAATGATCGCGCTAGTTGCCAACGGACATGTCTTACTAGAAGACGTACCAGGAACGGGAAAAACAACATTAGCCAAAACACTTGCGAAAAGTATTGATGGGGCTTTTCAACGTATTCAATTTACATCGGATACGTTGCCGGGTGATGTAGTAGGATTAGAATATTTTGATATGAAAGAAAGTGATTTTAAAACGAGGAAGGGGCCTATTTTTGCGAATCTTGTATTAGTAGATGAAATTAACAGGGCGGTTCCGCGGACGCAATCAGCGTTGTTAGAGGTAATGGAAGAACGTACGGTAACGATTGCGGGCGTAACACATGTATTACCAAGCCCATTTATTGTATTGGCAACGCAGAATCCTTTAGAGTCGGCAGGAACATTTACACTTCCAGATGCGCAATTGGATCGCTTTTTATTAACCATTCGCCAAGGGTATCCAAATCGAAAATATGAGAAGGAAATGTTAAAACGATTTAAAGAAAACAATCCATTTAACGATTTACAAAGCGTTGTAACTCTCTCTGACATATTGGAGTTGCAAGAGCAATCTAAAAAGATTCATATACATGATGAGGTGGAAGAATACTTGCTTGATATTGTAGAAGCGACGCGAAATCATGATTTAGTAGAAATTGGAGTTAGTCCGCGTGGATCTTTAGCTTTTATGAGAGCCGCTCAAGCAAGAGCTTTATTAAAAGGAAGAGATTATGTAACTCCTGATGATTTGAAAACTTTAGCATCCCCGGTTTGTGCCCATCGGTTAACGTTAACGATTGAAGGGGATATGAAAACAACTAAAGTAGATGTGCTGCAAGGCATTTTAGAAAAACTTGCAGTGCCAGTGGAAAGCGTATGAATGAAATTATAACAAGGAAACATCCGTTGTTAGAGCCACTTTTTATAGTGGGAATCGGCGCATTTTGTCTTATACTCGTCGTGTTTACCAATCAATTTTTCATTGTGGCTATCTTTTTGTTTTATTTGTTGCTAGTTGGATTTTTGTATTTGTATATGAAGGCAGTCATGAAAGTGAAATGGGAAATCTCCCAAAATCAAAAGAGGCTATTTATGAACGAAAGAGGAGAATGTGTGGTGCAGATTATAAATGAAGCACGTTTTCCAATTTTTAAAGCAGCTCTTCAGTTTCGCTCTAATGAACAAATAGAGTGGGAAACGGATCAGAAGATGCAGCGTTCGCATCACTCGTATCAAATTCCTCTCCAATTAGAAGGGCGAGATATGATAACAATTATGTTAGAGGGAAATGCACATGAAAGAGGGAGACAAGGGTGGCAAGCTGCGGAACTCATGATATCAGATCCATTTGGTCTTTTAACGTATTACTTGCCTATTGAACAAAAGAAACTCCCTGAATTTCATATTCTTCCGCAAATGTCGAAAGTAACAATACCAGAAATGACAACATGGAAACACGGATTTCGTAGAGCGGCTGTTTCTCCGTTATATGATGAAACGAAAATAGTAGGTGTGAAAGAGTATGAAGGGGAATCCTTTCGTTCGATTCATTGGGGAGCTACTGCGAAAACAGGAGTTATTAGTGCAAAAAAGTATGAATATACGCAAGGCGATCGGTATGCATTATATGTAAATCTATTAGGTAAAACGGGATATACACTTCGCACCGATATGGAATATTTAATTCAAGTTGCTGCTGGTGTATGCCGGGAGTTAATTTCACAAGATTGCTCGTTCGAACTATGGATAAATGGAGTACGGGAACAAGGTGTCATTCATTTAAAGGGCGGAAAGCACCGAAAACAACTTTATAAAGCAATGGATTTGTTGTCTTCATTAACGGAAAAAGATACACCGCTTAATACGCATTTCTTTTATCAAACAGGATTTCGCAGACAAGAAGCAGGATGTATTCCATTAATTATAGGATATCCACCTGAAAAACAAAAAGGATGGATACAAATTGTGAAGTAAAGGGAGGAACGGTGAATACATTGAAATGGGGATCGCGTGTTATATTTTGTTTCCTAGCTATTGGTCTTTGTTTTGTATTAGCGATTGGAATAACGGAAGGGGTCTTTTTTGCAAAGGAACAAGTATTAGATTCTTCTCAATCAAAGGTAGGAGAGGATGGTGACTCACAAATGCCCAGAAAATGGGTATTTACAGGAGAAGGAACGCCGGTGGAACCAGGAGAGGATTCAGGAGGATTATATGAAATAGAAGATTTACCAGATTTTGATAAAAGTGGGTATTGTAGGAAAGAGAACCACAAAGGAATTCCTCGAGATAGAAAGGTGCCACTTGGTGGCATAGAATTTCTAGGCGTTAGTACTGAAAATATATTTATACAAATTGGCATCCTTGTCTTAGTAATATTAATCATATTTTTCATCTTTCGTCTTATACGGAATAAGAAGCAGGAGATCCATCTTATTGATACGAAACAAAAAGAAATACGAAAAGTTGAGGGGAATGTAGAACAAGAAGAGCAAGATAGCTTAATCCTTCCAATAGAAGAAGTGCGTGCAATGTTAATCAAATGGGAAATGACATTACCGAAGTTTGAAAAGAGAAGATTACAAGAGACGATGCAGCAATGGTTTTCCCGTATCCATAAAGGTGATACTATTATTCCGATTTATGAGAAAGTGAGATACGGGGAAGGAACTGCTTCAAATGAGGAGTTACAGGTGATGCGGAGATGGATACATGAAAATGTAAAGAAAAGTTTATAGTGAAAAAAGAGATAAAAGGAGAAAGTTTGTTGTTAGCGGAAGTATTATAGTACTGTTTTATCCAAACTGATACGAGAAGGTGGATATAGAATGACGGTTAAAAAACTTTACTTTTTACCAGCTGGCCGCTGCATGTTGGATCATTCTTCTGTTAATAGTACGCTTACTCCGGGTAAACTCTTGAATTTACCAGTCTGGTGCTATCTGGTGGAAACGACAGAAGGTCCAATTTTGATAGATACAGGAATGCCAGAAAGCGCAGTAGATAATGAAGATCTTTTTAAGGGAACGTTTGTTGAAGGACAGATCCTCCCGAAAATGAAACCGGATGATAGAGTTATAAATATTTTAAAGCGGGTAGGTTATGCGCCAGAAGATCTTCTCTGTGTTATTAGTTCTCATTTGCATTTTGACCATGCTGGGGGGAATGGGAACTTCAACCATACACCCATTATTGTGCAACGAACTGAACATGATGCTGCTTTACATAGAGAAGAATATTTAAAGGAATGCATACTACCAAATTTGAACTATCAAATGATTGAGGGAGATTATGAAGTAATGCCAGGTGTTCAGTTGCTTTATACGCCAGGGCATTCCCCAGGGCATCAATCAGTATTTGTTAAAACGGAAAAGTCAGGTTCTGTTTTACTAACGATTGATGCATCTTACACGCAGGAAAACTTTGAGCAGGGCGTCCCATTCGCAGGATTTGATTCAGAAATGGCCTCACAATCTATCAAACGATTAAAAGAAATTGTTTTGGATGAAAAACCTATTGTTTTCTTTGGACATGATATGGAACAAGAAAAAAGTTGTAAAACATTCCCTGAGTGTTTATAATGTATCCATTTTGTAGGACGGAAAATAATATAACTACACCTTTTTTCGTATTGATTTATAGAGATACGATATCCGAATAAAATCTAAAAAGGTGGAAGGTATGAGGAAAAACATAATGCTGTTTAGTGTAATGATATGTTTTTAGACGTTAAGTGGTTGTGATCGCACCTATTCATATGTTGGAGAAAGTAAGCATTGGAAAGGCAAGTATATAATTTCACAGACAGATACGAGTGAATCTGGAGAAGGCACAATTATTTACAAAGGAAAAGATAGAGAAAAAATCAATGACGTAAAATGGAGAGTTGAAGATAATAGTAGTAAACAAGAGGGAACAGGATTTATTGAAAGGAGAACGATTCAATTAAAATCGTCATGTTCAGGTTGTGCAGTGCGTGATAAGGAAGAAGTGTTTCTTGTCACAATTGAATGGGATGGAAAGAAAGAGAGCTTTGAGATGAGATACAAGTAGTTGATATTCCCTACCTAAAGAGGGAAATATCGTTTTAAAAAAGATGAACCGTGGAATAAAAAGCTTAGAATAGGTTATAGGAAAGAACCAAAAATGGCTTGCTTTAATATGCAAGCCGTTTTTGGTTCTGGAATTTGTAAAAAAGAACCTAGAATTTTGGTGATGAGAAATAAGCTCTTTCCTAGTTAGCGAGAGTATTATTTTGTTTCTACTTTAGGTTGAGTAAAAAAGAAGATAAAAATAATTAAAGGAAGAGCTAAAAGAAAGACTCCGTTTTTAGATGGGTGAATAGTGGGAATATCTGTTAAAGCCATGTTATCATTCCTTTGTAAGGATTTTTAATAAGTTAGGATTTACATGAAAATGTTTGGACACAACTTTTTGGAAGAACTTATAATCCCTTTTCAAGTAAGGGAGAGTAGGTTCAAGTTTAGGAACACCAAAAATTGGTCCACTCACATTAATAGTAAATCTACCAGGTGCAATAAAACTCCCCGTAACTCCAATTTCATCGTTGAGTAATAGTGCGGCGAGGATAACGTCTATTACATCAATAATCATATTCGCAGTTTGTTTTTCGAATTTACCTTCTAGTCGACTTTCTCCTGTTAATGGTCCTCCTAATGAAACGCGAAAACCTCCTGGTGTCACAAAGACTCCTATAATAGTGATCTGTCCAGTTAGTAATAGTGCGACTGTCACAATATTGAGATCGCGTTGGATAGACCGTATGACTTGTATATCTCTTGTAATTTCAATGTTTTTTTTCAATATTGTCACACCCTCTAGGTACATATTATTCTGAGCGATTGTTAAAGGTGAGTAAGGATAAGTATTAAATATAGGGGGGATGTAGGAATGGAACCGAATGTAACAATAAGTATTAGCTGATATCAATAATTAATTTTTTATAATGTTTGCTAATACTTGTTGCTCGATATTTCTTCATTACTATATTTGTTTATATCATCATCCAATCAAAAGATGTGATGAAGGATTTTTTGTCGATATTTAACGAAAAATGTCATATTTTAATTGTCATATTATATAGTGAATGTTAAAATCAAGGTGATAAAAAATTATGAATAAACTAAAAATTGCAGAAGATAATTTTTCTGAATTTTCTTTATAATTAATGATGATTATTTTTTGTATATAAATCCCTTCTACTCAGAAAGAAGGTAACCTGCACTCACCATCCTTTTTGTTTTCAGCTTGTACAAAGCACGAAGAGGCCCGGACCGAATCCTCCGTTTATACTCATGTTTTACATTTCACTAATGTGAAAATGTTTATATAAAACTTATTAATATGTATTGAACTATTAAACTTGTAAAACTACAGAAAGGTTTGTGGTACAGAATGAAAAAAGATACCCAACAAAGGCATCAAGGGGTCGCAATCAAAACATTAATAGCTATGAATGTACTTGCTTCACCATTTATGGGAGGAGTAACAGGAATAACAAAAGTTGCAGCTGAGACACAAGTATCGGCGGAACATGTTTTTTATGTTGAAGGTAAGGGAGATCCAGAAAAAATTAGAGCAAATGATCGACGACAATTTAAGTTTAGCCCCTATGAACCAACTGGACTATATGCAAGTCCAAACGAAAAAATCACCATTCAAGTTGAAGGAACACAAAATATTCAAGCTTATATAGGAACATTCTCATACGATGGTGCATGGAATCAAGATTCGCTCATAAAGTCGTTCACTTTAAAACCAGGAGAAAATACAATCGAATCTCCAAATGGCGGAATGATTTATTTATATAATCCAGGGCAAGGTGGAACAGTGAAGACGGAGATAAAAACAGGTGGAACAACTAGCCCTCTGTTTGAGTTAGGAAAACATACACAACAAGATTTAGTAGACATGCTAGATAAATATCCTAATGCCCATGCGGTGGAACTAAAAGGAGAGCGTGTACTTATAACCGCAAGTCCTGCAAGAGTGAAAAAATATTTAATAGGTTCTAACACAGATCCTGTACAACTCTTAAAAAAATTAGATGAATCTATTAGAATTCAAGATCGAGTTTCTGGTTTATCTGAAAAGGAAGCGGACAAGCATTATGTACACTTTGTGGAGGATAATTACTCAACTCTTTATATGTATTCGTATTATGGTAGAACTGCGTATGTCGGAGATGCAATTCAGCATGTACTAAATGTGAAAGACTTTACAGAAAATGGATGGGGACCTTGGCATGAAGCTGGTCATCAAAGGCAACAACTTCCTTGGACATGGGATGGATTAGGGGAAGTTACTGTAAATATTTATAGTATGTCCGTACAACGAGCTTTTGGAAATAAATCGAGGTTAGAGAACGGAACATATGACAAAGCATTTACTTATTTAAATAAGCCTCAATCCGAAAAAGACTATAATAAAATTGATGATCTCTTCGTCAAATTAACAATGTTTTGGCAATTAGACTTAGCTTTTGGGGAAGAATTCTATCCGAAATTACATCAATTATACCGTGCAATTCCGAACGAGGAACTTCCTAAAACTAGTGACGAGAAAATACAAGATTTCATTTATAATACTTCTAAGATTGCACAGAAAAATTTACTTCCATTCTTTGATAAATGGGGGCTAATTGCTACACTAGAAACAAGACAAAAAATAGAAAATTTGAATTATCCACTTTTAGCCGCTTCTATTTGGGAAGCAACTGATTCTAAACCTGTTGTTGTAGAAGAAAACGAAGAAACTCCAGATATGGAACCGAAATTAACAGTACCTGGTGGAACAACAATGAATGTAGGCAATTCATTCGACCCAATGGCAGGAGTATCCGCTATTGATAAAGAAGACGGAGACCTTACTTCTAAAGTAACAGTTGATGGTAAAGTAGATATATTTAAAGCAGGTACTTACGAGTTAACGTACACAGTTAAAGACTCTAAAGGTCATCAAGTAACTGCAAAACAAACAGTAACGGTTAAAGAGAAAGAAGAAACAAAAGATGAATCACCAGTACTAAAAGTACCTTTAGAAACTACAATTACTGAAGGAGATAAATTCGATCCAATGAACGATGTAAGTGCTACGGATAAAGAAGATGGTGAGATTACGCCAGAAGTAAAATATGAAGGTCATATAGATACAAATACACCAGGCACTTACACGATTAAATACACAGTTAAAGATTCTGCAGGTCATTTGGCAACTCAAACACAAACTATAATAGTTAATGAAAAACCTGTTGAAGACAAAGCACCAGAGTTAACAGTACCAAAAGAAACAGTATTAACAATTGATGATAAATTCGACCCAATGAGTGGGGTTAAAGCTATCGATAAAGAAGATGGTGATATCACTTCTAAAGTAACAATTGACGGTAAAGTAGATACTTCTAAAACGGGTACGTATGTTTTATCATACACAGTTAAAGACTCTAAAGGTTATGAAGTAACTGCGAAACAAACGGTAACGGTTAAAGGGAAAGAAAAGTTAAAAGATGAATCACCAGTATTAACTGTACCTGCTGAAGTGAATATAAATGTAGGAGACAAATTCGATCAAATGTCAGGGGTTAAAGCTATTGATAAAGAAGATGGCGATATTACTGATAAAGTAATACATTTTGGTGAAGTAGATACAGCTAAAACTGGTACTTACGAAGTCAAGTTCCTTGTTCGTGACTCCGGCGGTAATGAGGTAACTACAATACAAAAAGTAGTTGTGAAAGATAAGGACAATGGTAACGGTTCTGATAACGGAAACAATGGTTCAGGCAACAATAACGATTCTGACACTGGTAATACCAATACCAACAACGGTAATGGTTCTGATAATACCAATACCAATACTAGCACTGATAATGGCAGTACTGGTACTAACAACAGCAATGGCTCTGATACTGATAACAGTAATATCTCAAATAATAGTACTTCTGATAAAAAAGAAGATACATATAAAGAGCTTCCAAAAACGGGAGCAAGTACAAATAACAGTGCAGCAGTGGGTATATTGATGGTTCTTGCAGGTATGGTACTTACTTTTGGTCGCAAATTTAGAAAGGTACTAAAATAATTGTAACTCAGTGCATTGTATAAAAAGACATCTTCGAATAATGAAGATGTCTTTTTATCAATAAATTACTGATTTGATAAGTACGCATTGAGTGTCTTTTTTTTATTTATTAAAGGACCTGCTCAATTAGTTCGTAACAACATAAAATAAATCGAATCCGTTACATGAGAACTCCTATGTTTTCCCCTCTTACTTAAAGGAGGAACTATTATGGGCTTTGGTGGTAGTTGTGGAGGTTGTGGCTT
Organism: Bacillus cereus; assembly: GCF_002584535.1. Taxonomy (GTDB): domain Bacteria; phylum Bacillota; class Bacilli; order Bacillales; family Bacillaceae_G; genus Bacillus_A; species Bacillus_A arachidis. The sequence goes on along the minus strand of NZ_NUOT01000039.1, from coordinate 18,912 downwards.
TGCTGGAGGATTTGCATTACTCGTTGTACTCTTCATATTATTAATCATCGTTGGAGCTGCTTGCTTCTGCTAAAAAACAATGAGAGAAGGCACTCATAAGAGTGTCTTTCTTTATGAAAAAATCCCCACACAATGCACAGGGATCCAATGTAAACCTTTCAGTTGTTGAATATTCAATTAAACTTAAAGAAAGTGTGGTAATGGTCGATTACGTATTGGTGTGACAAGTAATTACTTTATTGAAGAATGCAAAAAAGTGCTGGATCTTCTGGTAGAAGCTAAAGAAATTTTCAAATTTTAATTATGATATTTACTAACTATTGTTGTGAAAGATGATATACTTATGAAATAAACATAGTCATGATACTATCAGTAGGAATCTTACTACCATTTAACCTATGCTGATGGAATCTAATTTGAATATAATAACTAAAAGGATGCGGATTATGGAAAATTACGAATGCAAAAACAGAGAAAATATATTGGAACAATTTAGGTTAACGACTCCAATTTTTCAAGCATTAGGTGATGTGAACAGGCAACAAATTATCATGATTTTACTTAAAAATGACAGCTTAAATGTAAACCAAATAACTGAACAAATGAGCATCTCGAGACCTGCTGTATCCCATCATTTAAAAATTTTAAAACAGGCAGAACTAGTTATGCCAAACAAAAACGGGAAAGAAATTTATTATTCTTTGACAACTAGTAATTTTTTGGAATATATGAAAGGATTAGTATCTGCAATTGAAGCAGGATATTAATTTTTAACTAATGCGTTTATAAGTTTGAACTTATGAACGTGTTTTTGTGCATTCAACTAATAGGGGGTACAAAGATGCAAAATCAAAACAATTCAAACAAAATATACTTTTTAATGTTATTAGTTCCTTTGTTTTGGGGTGGTTCATTCTCAACAGCAGAACATGTAGTAACAGAAATTCCGCCTCTTGTAGCAGCTACTCTTCGATTTGGTATAGCTGGAGTTATCCTTATGATTTATTCAACGATAAAATCTGAATGGCATATTGGTTCTTTAAAGAAAAGATGGAAAGGGTTATTACTCGTTTCGTTGACTGGAATCTTCGGATATAATGCACTTTTCTTCTTAGGAGTACAGTATACATCTGCCATTAATGGTTCTTTAATTATTGCAACAATGCCAATCTTTGTGACACTAGGTGCCATTATCTTTTTAAATGAAAAATGGAACAGCAAGGTTGGAATAAGTTTAGTTTTATCTCTAGTTGGTGTTATTATCGTTATTACAAAAGGGTCACTTGATATGTTACTTTCATTAGCATTTAATGTAGGTGATTTATTATTTCTAGCAGCCTTAGCGTGCGGTGTAATATACGGCTTAGTTGGTAAATCTGTAATGAAAGACGTATCGCCGTTATTCGCTACAACAATCATGACTGTAATGGGATCTGTCTTCCTAGCGATTACATCATTATTTGAAGGTGGTTGGGACCTTGTACCAAGCATGTCAGCCCAAGGTTGGTTAGAAATGTTTTATATGGTTGTATGCGGTACTCTTGTTGGTTATATTATATTCAATAAAGGTGTAGAACAAATAGGGGCAAGTAAAGCAAGTATCTATTTAAACCTTACTCCGATTGTAACGACTTTAATTTCTGTATTATTTTATGGTTCAATTATGACTTGGAAACAAGTAATGGGAATGATTTTGGTATTAATCGGTGTATATATCGCAACAGCAAAAACGACTAATCAAAGTAAGAAAGTCGCTCTAAATGATTAAAATTATAATATAATTGAAAAAGGTTTACTGAGTTGGAAAGCCAACTTGCAAATAGAATTGACGCTTTTAGAAATATAGAAGGTGATTTAGAAACTATAACTCTAATATTAAAATTTTTATTCATTAGGATATATATTTTTTATAATAGTTATTTTTATAAGTTTTAATGGTAGAAATTTCATTGTGAATAAGAGGAGTAATTATGTTGAAAATCATTAAAAATACAATTTTATTTGTTTTATGTCTAGTAGTTCTTAGTGGTTGTTTTACAAGAGAGGGAACTATTGTTGGTGGTAAAGTTCATGGTTCTTCAGATAGTGTATCTGGTAAGTATAAAAAATTCTCTGGTTCAGCAGCTCAAGATATGAAAGTGAAAAAAGGTGAAAATTGGGTATTTTCTTTTGATGAAACAACAAAGAAAGGAACTATAACTGCTTATGTGGTGGATTCAAATGATAATACAATATTAGAATTTAATAATGGCAAAGATCAAAAAAATATTAAAGTATCTAAAGATGATACATATAAGGTTAAAATTAAAACGGAAGAACATGGTGGAGAATTTCGAATATCATGGAAAAAAGAAAAGTAGTTTTTTGGAATCAAATAAGAAATGTATCAAGTACATTATCTTTCTCTTTTCTGTTAATTCTAATGTATTTGAGTATAATTAGTGGTGTGCTGTGATTGAGTATTTCTTGTAACATAGCCACATCTTTTGTTTATGGAACTAATAGGGGATTCGTCCCATGCCCATCAACTTAAAAATATTAACTACCCTCAAGAGTAAAAAACGCTATCCTCACTAAAAGAATAGCGTTTTTTCATTATTTAAATATGATTTTATGTGTAGCTTTGGAATAAAGTTTGATCAGTTTCTATCTGTGTTATTCCAGAATCGCGCCCGATTGTAGAATATTGAAAAACACGATAACTGTAAAATAACTCCACAGTCATTTTGCTAAAGCCTCTTTTAATTTAATAAGGAAATTTTAAGAACCAACTTCCTAGTCCCAATCCATATAAAAACTCACCTTTAGCTTTTCTTGCCCACAATCTGGACAATCTAGAACATCACTTTGATTAATATCGACTAAAGGCTTTGACGGCATTTGAGTATTACATCGAGGACAAGTATGAGTGTTCGTGTAAGATTGGGTTCCTGACTTCATATGTAAATGTACTTTATTTAATAGGTAACAACACTTCTGACAAACATATAGACCGTCGTAGCATTCAAAAGACGTTTCCTTGTTATTAGTAAACTCTCTGATGTATTGCCGACCTTCTTCTTCCTCATACCATTCTAAAATCGAACTCAAGTGTATATAACTAAATCCAATTCCTAAAAAAACATTTTGATTGTAAGAGCAATGTCCGCAGTTCAAATTACAAGCTATTCCCATAAATCCCAAATACCCCTCTTGTCCAGTTTAGATAGAAAACAATACAGAGAAATTTTAACACAAATATCCAGATTTTAAAGGTGTTATTCCATAAAATGGCCCGATTGTTGAATAGCATGACTAGAGTTTTTTGAACGACTTTATTGTAAATTAAATGTAGTGTAGTGCTTTAAAAAAGAAGATGTATTCTTTCATGAAAACAAATCCTAATTTTCTACAAGGGATAGTTGGGATTTGTTGGTTTTTAATAGACTTAGGGAAATGAAAAAATACACCCTTCAGTTTATAATTATTGCACTTGTTCTAAAAATTGTTGAACTTCTTTTGGTGATTTTAAGATAATAACTTTTTTATCCCTAGATAATTGATCAAGTCTTTTTAAAATTACAGGTCTTTTGGTCGTTGGATATTCCCATATCCATTTGAAAAATTCTAAGTCAAATCTTTCTTCGCATCCTTCGCCCATATCTGGTCTTGTTCTATTTCGATAATGTACTATTCTTTTGAAAGCACGATAAACACATATTGTTTTATGTATATCAAGAAAGATTATTGTATCAGCTGCGTTCAGTCTTATTTCCATTGTCCCACCATAATTTCCATCAATAATCCATTCTTCTTCTTTAATTAAATCATTTTGCACTTTTCTTTGTTCATTCTTTGGAACACCTACCCAATTAGGTTTCCAAAATAATGCATCAAGATGATAAACATTTATTTTTAATTTTTCACCTAAGCGTCTTGCTAATGTAGATTTCCCTGAACCGCCCGAACCAATAAGTATAATTTTTTTCATAAACCGCTCCTTATTGTCTCATTAAAAAAATGTTTTAGACTATTTCTTTAAGCACTACAGAAACAACTTTATTGTCATTTAACATGGAACTATCGCCACCATTCTTTAACGGTAATTTTATGTGATTTTTCATTTTTATCTATAATTTCTACAAGACAATCATATTTTTCTAGCTCAGCACCAGAAATACCAATGTGTGAGTTTTCAAGATTAAAAATGATGCTTGCTGTTGCAGAAAAAACATTGTCTCAGGGAATATTTGCATTTTTTAAAAGACGTTCGAAGTCTTTTCCTAAATCATCTAAAGACTCCTTTATTACTGGAATTTCAAAAGCTTTAGGTTTAATATTTCTTCCTAAAATATCTATAACTATGCTATCTATATTTTTCTCTTTAGCAATATTATATAAATGTTTAAAAACAAACCCGTTGTCTCTACAATTCATTAAACTTAAATAGCTATGAACAGTATTATGTCCTATACCCTTTAATAATTTTAACCTAGCCATTTTAGCACCTCCTGTACTATTTTCTTCAAAATATATTATAAGCAACATTCTAAAATTATCCTGCTTCATTCGTTTAATAAAAAAGGTGAAATCCCTTCTCCACTTAGATAAGTTATTTCATCGCATCATTTTTAAAAACGTCGCAACTTTCTTCAAAACTTCGCGTCTTTTTTAGAAACATCGTGACTTTATTATAAAACTATATCATCTGAATTTAATGGAGATTTCTCCTACAAAAGTAGTAGGATTTTTATTTGAATTTGCTACCTCAGTTGGATTTATCATATTTCAACTTCGATATAATAGTAAATAGGTATATTGGATATGGAGATACATTACAATGATTATACATACTTCAGATTTAGAATTACAGTAACTACTCAACCCGTAGTTACCAATAAAGAAAGGAATAAGCAGAATGATACAGAACATATACGAAACTCATTTACATGTAAGAGATTTAGAAAAGGCGATAGATTTCTATCAAAATAAGTTAGGGTTAGCATTAGCAAGAAAAATATCCAAAAGAAAAGTGGCTTTCTTTTGGGTAGGAGAGAGTAAAAAGCAAATGATTGGACTATGGGAAGTACATAATATTGAAGATTTTGAGATGAAACACTTTGCTTTTGGTGTAGATTTAGAATTTCTAAAGACTTCTAAATTGTGGTTAGAGAATCGTGGAATAGAAGTGGTGGGAAGCCAAGGAAAAGGAAATCAAGAGCCAATTGTCCAAAGATGGATGCCAGCTGCAAGTGTATACTTTCTGGATTGTGATGGAAATAAATTAGAGTTTATTTCTATGTTACATGATAATCCAGATGAATTGGAATATGCATCCTATTTAAGTGAATGGGATGCGGAACACCAAGAAAAATAAATGAGATTGTATCTATAAAACGGAAAAAACGTTGATTTTATCACTCTAAGAGATAGTACCGATCTCAAAAACGTTGGTATTTAAATTGAAACGGCAAGCGGTTACACTCCGCTTGCCGATTTTTCATAGCTTCGTATGTATTTGAATTCCTTTTGCTTTTTCTTCTTTACCCTTCACACGTACAATTAAATCATATGATCCGGATTTTGGTGCTTCAAAAGAAAGTAAACCTTCTTTTTGGGAAGTGACTTCTTCTTCATAAATGACCTTGTCGTCTTTTGTGACTTGCAATAAAATCGTACCTTCTTCAACGGCCGCCTCAAAAGGAATTTCCACATTCCCTTTTTCAATTTTAATTGTTTGCACATCATGATACCCTTGCAGGGACCCAATTTTTAAAGTCGTTTCGCCGTTTTCTTGCACCCTTGTGACGTTTGTTGCTGTATTGCATGCGCTTAATAATACAACAAGAGTTAGAATGAGAAATGAACGTAGCAATTGCATAGAGATTCTCCTTTCTTTTTTATCATTATAAAATTTTTTCTTATAAAAAATAAAGCTTTAGCTTTTGTGAAAATCTATTTATTTCATAGAATAGAAGGTATTATGGTATTATTTTGTTAATTTACACAAAATATATTTTCATCTAGAGTAAATACGAAAATATATTTTAAATAGGAAGGATGAATTTTGCCATTTATGAAAAACGATCTTTTTAGAGTAAGCTTCGATAGTTTAGAAGAGTTTGCTGATGTAATCAGTGAGATTCTGCAATGCCCAATTACGATTGAAGATGTGAATCACCGCCTTCTCGCATATAGTACCCATGATGAAAGAACAGACTCCGCCAGAATTGCGACTATTATGGGGCGCCGCGTACCTGAAAAAATAATCAATAACTTGTGGAAAGAGGGCATTATTCCCGCTCTTCTAAAAAATCCTGAACCTATTTGTGTAAAAAAGATAGATGATATTGGTCTCGGTGACAGGGTTGCGATTTCTATTTGGAACAAAGAGGACGTCTTAGGATTCATTTGGGCTTTGGAAATCGAGAAAACTTTCAGTGAGCAAGATTACGCATTGCTGAGAAAAGCTGCGGAATCCGTGAAAAGCAAGTTATTACAGCTTCAAATCCACAAAAACAAAAAAAATGAACGATCGCAAGAGTTTTTGTGGAAGTTGCTTACCAATCATATGCAGGTAAACGAAGAAATCATTGAAAATTTTCACTTGCTTCATATTTCTCCCGCTTCCTTATTTACCGTTGCCGTATTCCATTTTGACCAAGAAATTACAAGTGAAAAAGAAAAACAAATTTCTTATTTGTTAAAAACAAGTCAACATTTGAAAGTTTTACTTTCTACAATTGATCGTAACCAGTTGATTCTTCTTACCTCATTGGATAATGTAAATCGACCTTTCCATGAAATCAGCGCTTTCATCGAAAAATTTATATACAAAATGGAAAAGAGATTTGGTATAAAATCTATCAAGCCGGCATTCAGCAGTATTTATAGTGATTACCAAAAGATTAGTAAAGCTTACAAAGAAACACTAAAGGTTTTAGCTATAAAGGAAAAGTTCCCTTCTGACACAACTGATATCCACAGTTATCAAGACATGGGGATTTATCAATTAATCGATATTCTACTGGAACAAAGGAAGCATGAAGAGTATGAAAACCAGGCGTTGCAAAAGCTATATGAGTATGACCATAAGCATAATAGCGATCTTGTTGAAACATTGGAAACCTTTTTGAATAAAGATAGCAATGTTGGCGAAGTGGCCCAAGCTTTGAACATTCATGCAAATACACTGAGTTATAGACTGAAACGTATTTGTGAAATCAGTGAAATTGATTTAAAAGATCCAAATCAAAAAATGATTTTGTATTTGGATCTCAAGTTACAAAAATTTATGTAACAGCATCCTTTTGTGGAATTCCACAAAAGGATGCTGTATTTTTCTTTGTTCTCAACGATGAAAAAACATATGTAATCCCCTATAATCGAATTACAACAAAATAACGCAAAGATTAGTTAAGGGAGGCAACCTAATGATTATCGGAGTTCCAAAGGAAATAAAAAATAATGAAAATCGTGTCGCACTTACGCCTGCAGGAGTTATTCCATTTGTGACAGCTGGCCATAAGGTATTGGTTGAAACAAATGCAGGTGTTGGTAGTGGATTTAGAAATGCAGACTATGTACATGCTGGTGCCGAAATTATTGAAAGTGCTGCTGAAGTATGGAACCGATCAGAAATGATTATGAAGGTAAAAGAACCTCTTGCCAGCGAGTATATGCACTTCCGCCCGGGCCTAATTTTGTTTACATACTTACATTTGGCTGCTGAACCCGCTTTAGCTCAAGCTCTTAAAGATAAAAGCGTAACCGCAATTGCCTACGAAACAGTAGAAGTGAACCATACACTTCCTCTCCTTACACCAATGAGTGAGGTAGCTGGACGTATGGCTGTGCAAATCGGGGCCCAATTCCTACAGAAGTCGAATGGTGGCCAAGGCATTCTCCTTGCAGGGGTTCCTGGTGTAAGCCGAGGTAAAATTGCCATTATCGGCGGTGGTGTTGTAGGAACAAATGCTGCGAAAATGGCGATTGGTCTTGGTGCCGATGTTACGATTATTGACTTAAACGCTGATCGCTTACGCCAACTGGATGATATTTTCGGTACTCAAATCAAAACATTGATGTCCAATCCGTTCAATATCGCGGAAACGGTAAAACAAGCAGATCTTTTGATTAGTGCAGTATTAATTCCTGGCGCCAAAGCCCCTAAGCTTGTTACGGAAGAAATGGTAAAAACAATGAAGCCTGGATCTGTAATCGTGGATGTAGCGATTGACCAAGGAGGCGCTGTGGAAACGTGTGACCATGTAACTACTCATGATAATCCGACATTTGAAAAGTATGGAGTTCTGCACTACTCCGTTGCAAACATGCCAGGTGCTGTTCCGAGAACATCTACTATTGCTTTAACGAATGTAACAACTCCATATGCATTGCAAATTGCCAACAAGGGCGTGCAAAAAGCTATTTTTGAAAACGATGCGTTAAAACTTGGCGTAAACATGCTCAACGGTGAAATCACATGTGAAGTAATTGCAAAAGAACTTGGATACACTAGTGTGTCTTTAGAAGAGGCTCTCGAAAAGGGGATTATATGTAATTAAGTTTCCTTTCAATAGATTCCTTCATAATGGACTGTTATCGTAGGACATGGGTAGCAGTTTTAATAGACAACGTTTAGTACAATCATTTATTACCTAAAGAACATATAAAGAAACAACAATCATGGTTGCTGCCTATGCGGAAGGTTACGAACATGAGATAGTTAAATGTACGAAGGTTCTAATATAAGTAGAATTAAATAAAGCACTGGTATTGTGGAATACAGCCCCTGCTTGTTTCTCCTCCAATCACTTGATTCAAGCAGTTACTGGGGGAGAAATTACACTATCGTATCTTCTTAAGTAGATAAGGTAGTGTAATTATTATCAAATTCTTGTATGTATAGAAAATTTCAATCCATTTGATAGTCAATACAAACAAATATGGAATCGTTACCATATCTATTATAGAAGATTGAGGATTATACCAAAAAGAAAACGTCTTTTCTACTGGATACCTTGAAAGTATGATTTGTATATTTTACAAGTGTATATCTATACTTTCATGTAGTTTCCATACTGCTAAGAGATAATTTAGTCTTTAGAAATACACGATTTTTATGCATCAATCAAACATTGTTGGAACAGTAACAACGCCTCTATGATGAATTGCCTCAATATTCATGAAAATATTGTACAAATCCTCACCGAATTATATACAAAAGGAAGACGTATTATTAATTTAATACAAGAGGTATGGTAAACAATAATCAATGTAGCCGATAAAGGAATTGAATTTGATATTTTGAAGAAAATAGTTGAGGTACATTGAAGTACGATATGTATCGTCGGTAGAGAAAGGATTGGTACATTTTTTATAAGATAAATGAACGTATATAACATCATAGGAGGAAATGACATTGATTTATAGAAAAGTGGCATTTATAGCAATCTTATTAATTGCGTTGCTAGTAGGATGTTTGGGTGCAAAACCAGAAGAAGAATTATATGTTGCTTTTGAAAATGCAGCAAATCAAGAAAAAACATTATTTGATAATGTGAAAATATTTGAGCAGTTAGAAACAAAAGCGCAAGAATTGTACAATCAAATTATACAAGAAGGAAAAGAACAAAACAAAGCAGTGATACAACAAATAGAACAGGCTGTTATAAATGTAAATGAACGTGAAAAATTGTTAAAAACTGAACAAGATGTACTAGAAAAAGCGCAAAAAGAAGTAAAATCAGTTCATAGTTATATAAATAAAATCGAGGATAAAAAATTACAAAAACAAGCAAAAAAGGTAGCAGAAGTTTATACAAATCGTTATGAAGCTTTTCGGAAAATGAATGAAAGTTACAAAAAATCACTAATACTCGAAAAAGAACTTTATGAAAAGTTAAAAGACAAAGAAACAAAACTAAAAGAGATTAGTGAGAAAGTTAAAGCTATCAATATATTGAATGAAGAAACACTAAAAGAAAAAGAAAAGTTCAATCAATATACTAAAGAGTATAATGAAGGAAAATTAGCATTCTACAAAGCAGCAAAAATTAAAATAAAAGAGAAAAAGCAAGAAAAATAAATATCAATTAAGTATCTTGCCACCTCATTCCTAAAGACAAATCAAAGCTCTAAATAGCTTGTCACTTGAAGGAGGTTTTTTATGAGCTATGATACGGTTGCATCTTTAAAACGCATGCAACGACCACAGCAAGGTGAAGTAGCAACAGGACAAAAAAATGTTTTAAAACGAGTAAATTCAAGCTTGGAGATTATAATGTTTATTCCAGGATTATTCTTAGCTTTCTCGACTTTCACATTAACTTTCTGGATATATTTCTTTTATTTTTTAATAAAGGAATATACTGCTAAAACATATCTAGTAAAAAACATGGATACTGGTGAAAAATTTCGAGTTGATAAACAAGAATTTAAACAATACAAAAAAGCGTTCAGATCGAAAGAGGTCGCAAAGGAATTGATTAGTTAGTAGCTTTAATAAGTAAAATTAATAATAGCAGGGTTTTAAATGTAAGAATATTAGGAAAATAACTCTTTTATTGTAGTTATTTCTTGACTTAATTTATGACAATACATTTTGCACATCATATCAAAAAGGAGTCTCTTATGAAATATTTCTCAATAAGTTTAGTAATTTTATTTCTAATTGTGATATATAGTTGTATTATTTTTGGTTCACGTGCAAATAGCTGAAAAAAAGGGTTCTGATGTTCAACATGGCTGGAATCGTTGTAAGCATTGTCTTGTCTTCTAAAAAGTATAAATTTATTTAATCCTCGTTGAATTTGCCGGCGCATAGGTTTATTTGAAAGATAATCTAAGATAAAGATAGTTTTTTCGATTCTTCCTATCTCTCTTAAAGCTTTTGCTACTATATTTTGACGTGTATAAGAACTTAATTTCCCAACAATATTTACAAGTGTTCTGTAAACTAATCTTGTTACATTCATCACCAAAAGTTAACGGAACTTTAACTCTGTTAACTAAAATAATGAGTGACCCCCAAAAGTAGTGATCGCTGCTGTACCCCTAATATATTCCAAAAACATCTATTGATCAGAATATATGCCAATCTAAAACAAAGGATATTTTCAAAAATATTACAAATAAAGACAATATCTTGCAAATCGATAGAATTTTCTTTATTATCAAAATATTACTATATATTTAAGGTTGGGGAGGAATAAGGATGAAGAAAAAGCCTTTTAAAGTGCTGTCTACGCTTGCGGCGGCAGCTGTGCTTAGTTGCACATTTGGGTTTGGTAGTCAATCTGTTTATGCGGCAACGCCGTCTAATGTAGAATCTTTAAGTCCAATTGATGAAAATTTAATTCCGGAGGATCGTCTAGCAGACGCGTTGAAGCAGCGTGGTGTAATTAGTAAATCTGCGTCGAAAGAAGACACATTAAAAGCTGTTGAAAAATATGTAGAGAAGAAAAAAGGCAAGAATGCTGGAAAAGAACCAGCAGCGGGGGACAGTGTCTCGAGAGAAGCTTCTGACTTTTTGAAAAAAGTGAAAGATGCAAAAGCAGATATGAAAGAAAAAGCTGATCAACCTATTGGTAGTCCGGTAGCTGGGCAAGAGCAGGTTAAAGGTGGATTAAACGGAAAAGTACCAACTTCTTCAGCGAAGCAAAAACAATATAATGGTGATGTTCGCAAAGATAAAGTACTTGTATTGCTAGTAGAATATGCTGATTTTAAGCATAACAATATTGATCAAGTACCAGGTTATATGTATTCAAACGATTTTACGCCAGAACATTATCAAAACATGTTGTTTGGTGATAAGCCGTTTACGTTATTTGATGGTTCGAAAATCTCGACATTTAAGCAATATTATGAAGAGCAATCAGGCGGTAGCTATACAGTTGATGGAACAGTAACAAAGTGGTTAACAGTTCCAGGTAAAGCAGCGGATTATGGTGCAGATGCTGGCGATGGTGGTCATGATAATAAAGGACCAAAAGGACCTCGTGATCTTGTAAAAGAGTCATTAGATGCAGCTGTAGCAAGCGGTATGGATTTATATGAATTTGACCAGTATGATCAATATGACTTTGATGGAGACGGAAATAAAAATGAACCAGATGGACTGGTTGATCACTTAATGGTCATTCATGCTGGAGTTGGTCAAGATGGAGGCGGCGGTAGATTAGGTGATGACGCAATTTGGTCACACCGCTGGAATCTTGGAAAGCCATATCCAATTGAAGGAACAAAAGCAAAAGTGGATAACTGGGGCGGTAAAATGGCAGCATACGATTACACAATTGAGCCAGAAGACGGAGCAGTTGGTGTATTCGCACATGAGTTTGGTCATGATTTAGGTCTTCCAGATGAGTATGATACGCAATACTCTGGATCAGGTGAGCCGATTAACTCTTGGTCTGTTATGAGCGGCGGCAGCTGGGCAGGTAAAATTGCAGGTTCAACGCCACCAAGTTTCTCTCCGCAAAACAAAGAGTTCTTTCAAAAGAACATTGGCGGAAACTGGGCGAATATTGTAGAGACTGACTATGATAAATTAAATCGCGGTATCGGTTTTGCGACATACTTAGATCAAAGTGTAACGAAATCAGCTCGTCCTGGTCTGATTCGTGTTAACTTACCAGATAAAGATGTAAAAGGTATTGAGCCTGCATTTGGTAAGAAATATTACTTTAGTACAAAAGGCGATGATCTTCATACGACACTAGAAACGCCAGTGTTTGATTTAACAAATGCAACAAATGCGAAGTTTGATTACAAATCATTGTATGAAATTGAAACTGGTTGGGACTTCCTTGAAGTACATGCAGTGACAGAAGATGGTACGAAAACGTTAGTGGATCGAATTGGTGAAAAGAATGTTAAAAATGGTCTAGACACAACAGAAGGAAAATGGATAGATAAATCATATGACTTAAGCAAATTTAAAGGTCAAAAAGTAAAATTAGTATTCGAATACATTACAGATGGTGCTACGGCACCAAGTGGTTTTACTCTTGATAATGCAACATTAACTGTCGATGGAAAAGTTGTGTTCTCTGATGATGCAGAAGGTGAATCACAATTTAAATTAAACGGTTTCGTTGTATCAGACGGCTTTTATAAGAAGAAACATAACTACTATTTAGAGTGGAGAAACTATGCTGGTGCTGATGAAGCGTTAAAATATAGCAGCGGTGTAGCGTACAATACGGGTCTTGTTGTATGGTATGCAGACTCTAGCTTTACAGATAACTGGGTTGGTATTCATCCGGGCGAAGGTTTCTTAGGAGTTGTTGACTCTCACCCAGAGGCAATTGTTGGAACGTTAAACGGTAAACCAACTGTTAAAAATAGTACACGATATCAAATTGCAGATGCTGCGTTCTCCTTTAACCAAACACCAGCGTGGAAAGTTGTATCTCCATCGCGCGGAACATTTGAGTATAACGGATTACCAGGTGTAACGAAGTTTGATGATTCGAAATCTTATATGAACAACTTAATCCCAGATGCAGGGCGTAAAGTACCGAAACTTGGATTAAAATTCGAAGTCGTTGGACAAGCAGATGATAATTCTGCGGGTGCAGTTCGTTTATATCGTTAATAATGGAGAAGCTGTTGAAGGAGATTCCTTTCAACAGCTTTTTTCATAGAAACATATATTTCAAGTTATTAATAAAATAATAGCAACTACTCAGCCATACATTTCATTTAGAAGTTTGGTAAAGGGTATTATTCCAATTAAATTACGCTTACACCGTATTGTTGAGGATGTAGTTTAGCATTTATAGATGGAAACTGTACCATAAATAAAGGCATTTTTTTGAGGGAAATGACAATATACCAATGTCTTTGGGATGGTGATAGAAACCAGGACTTTTTTCTCTGTTTTTATATTTAGGATTATATCAGACCCACTTATGGGGTACGGCAACATCGCCATCAAGCTAAGAAAAACATAATACAGAAATATGTAAAATTTTCTTTGTAACACTTCAAGGAAAAGAGATATATAGAAAAAATGGCATGCTAAATAACCCTTACGGGCTAAATTTTTTAAAACTATTTCATTTTTATTTTGATAGATGTTGTACGTATGCAATACCTAAGATATCAAACACCGTTTTCTTTCGATATCGATGTGACTTCTGTCCATTTTTATCAAGTAAATGAAACAAGCGAAGAAAACTTTTTGCTAACTGATTCGATTGAACTTGCATTTGTTGATATAGTACTCGAAAGTAATCATGAATCATATACATGGCTTTCCATTCACTCAGTTCTTTTTGTTTTTTAACCAGTAGTAATTGTCGCATCTGGAACATCACTGTAGAAGATAATAAGAGCGCAATTAATTTTCCATAGATATGACACTCTAACCGTTCCTTTTTTATGTTTGTATTGTGATGAATACGAAAAATCGATTTCCACGTTTTAAAAATGATTTCGATTTGCCAACGAAGGGAGTAGAACTCATGAATCGCTTCTTTTGAAACATATTCCGATGGAATATTAGTCACATACACATTGATTCCTTGCAATTTTTTAATTCGATCGCTAAAAGTTATCCTTTTCTTTTTCTTTTTATATGCACGATCTTTTCTACGTTGTGTTTCTTGCTCAGGAGTTAGCCTGTAAATCACAGCGCATGCTGGAAGTCCATAATCACGACCAATGTAAACCACGGGAATTTCAGAGCATTCACCTGGCTGTAGCCGATTCATAATGGCTTCTAAATCAATTAGTGTGTATTGAGATTTCTTCTTGATGGATCCGTTTTTAAAAGTAAGGATATGCTCATTTTTTTGAAATAGTTTGGTATTCATTTTTAGTCGAGATAAGAAGTAGGCCCCTTTTTTCTGTATCGCATCTAAATCAATTAAACTAAAATAACCTAAATCTCGTATGCATAGGTCTTGTAAATCAACAGTATGTTGAACTTCTTTTCCATAATTCACATCATTTTGTTTTCCAGGTCCCACTTCAACATGTAAAAACTGTCCACTCAGCAAATCATATTCTAGTTGTATTTTCACACCAGAAGCCTTTCCGCTTCCTCCGGATCCAGGATAGGACGTTGCAAGTTGATTCGAGACTTGAAATGTAGTAGCATCTAGAATTCGAATACGACGAAAGTATGCTGAAAAAGAAGAAGGAAGAGGCATCGTGGATAACAATTGTTTTTGTAATAACCGTGAGAATAGAGAGCGTAAAAATTCCACTGCTTTTGTATTTAGCCTGAGATTCAGTCCTTCCGGACTGATAAGGACACCTGTTTCTGATTCTAAAATGCCGTATAATCGAGCCAGAGAATGACTCGCAGTATCTTGTCCCATCCCAATACATAATGAAGATAGATCTTGTGCCCGAAATTTACTCGTACGTTGAACAAACTGAGTTTGTTTGGCAAGTTCGGTTAATGCTTGTGGTGAAAAGCTACATTGTAATTCCTCTGCAAGTAGTCGAAACACTTGAGAGCTAGAAAATTTTTCCATAGATATTCCTCCACTTTTTCTTAAATTTTATACAATAGAAAGAAAAAGGAAAGAGGGAATCAGACATGTATTCACTGGGTTCGAAAGAACATCCCATCACCGTAAAGGTTTCGTCTCAAACAAGAGCAGAGAAAGTGGCTGCGATTTGTGAGGCATACAATTTTTACTTGTTGCTTTGGAATAAAGTTTGATTAAATTAACTTAATAAACCTTGATAAAAGAGGCAAATAGAAAAAGCGTGTTTTGAAAAAAGATTGATCGAAAGACGCTTTTTCTATTTTCAATTGAATCATTCTTTTATAAAAAAGTTTGATAATTCTTGTGATCCTTGCTCAATTAAAGCGCCCTATTATTGAAGAGCGTTATTGAAGAAAAGCCCCCGTTACTTTAAATACATTTATTCACAAACTTTGGTGTATTTCTATAAAGAAAGGAACTGATTTAACAGTTCCCCTTATAGATATTTTCCCCAATGAACAACTAGATCCAGTCCGTACTTTCATCAGCAAGTTTTTGTAGATCATTCATAAAAACACTTGCGTGATAACCATCACAAACAGCATGATGAATTTGCAATGAGATAGGTAGGAATAATTCATCATTTACTTGTGAATATTTCCCTCCAGTTATTATTGGTAAGAGAAAATTTCCACCATTATTAATATTTAAATTAAATGCTGTAAAAGAACTCCAAGGAATCATAGATATCGGAATATTATTATCTGGTATAGGTATTTTTGGAAATAAACTACCTGTACCATTGTATTTTTCTACATCCTTTTCATATTGAGAATGAAACTCAGAAAAATTAGCTAAATTTGGTGACCAGATGCTAGAAAATGTGTGCGTCTTCTTATCAAAAATTGTATAAGAAGGGAAAATCTCTGTCCAATAACCTAAATTACCTTCCGAGTTACAACTAGTTCTAAATTCTCTGTGGGAATTAACTATTTTTGTAACCATAAAAATAAACGCAGGATATAACTTGTAATTCTTTTTCTTTAAGTTTTTCATAAGAATAGTAATATTAATTTCATTCGTAAGACTGAATGTTGTTTGTTGTTGTAAATAGTGTTCAAAGTATTCTTTTCGATACCAATTGTCACGATTAATAATATTGAATTTCAAATTCAACGCCTCCTAAAATACTTAATTTTATCTTAGGAGGCTATTTTCACTGCTTTTTTCATGACAGTCATCCTTTTTTATATACAATTTCATGCCACTATATTATCAAGTATCTCTAATTAGAGTCAACAGACGTTCTTCCACTATCCTGCACCGATAAGTACATTTATTCACAATCTCTCCCATAAATTTCAACATAAATATCCATTTAATTTAAAGATGAGTTCTTCCATAATCTGGCCCGATTGTTGAACATAGAAATACTCTACAAAATAGTTCTTTTTATCAAACTTTTTTACAAATTATCATTCTTTATTATAAATCATCGAACTTTATTTTAAATCCACATTACTACATAGTTGGGCTAGGATTCAATGAAGATATATCGGATTTAAAAAAAGCAATCAAAGATTGCTCAAGGCCAGCAAATACTTATGAGAATTGTCCATGTAACAGTGGTAAGAAATACAAATTTTGTTGCATGAACAAAGAAATTGAGTTAGATATATAAAAATGAGATACTCCCATTTTTTTCGGTTTGGGGCGTTATAAAATCCTTAAGTTGATGGGCATATGGCGACTCATTTCTAGAATTGTTTTCATGTGTCAATGATAGAAATATATTTTTAATTATGGCTACTTTTCAACTAGTACGATATCATCAAGATAGGCATCACCGATTACATATCCATTAATTTGTAAGAAGAATGAATATGGATTATTAGTATTTAGAGTAGTAAATTCAACCGATTTTTGTTCATACTGTGTGGAAGTAAACTTCATATAAAGTGTGTCTTTTCCCCCAGGAGACTGTGCTCCTACAAATAAGGTTTTTTCAGGACCCGATACTTTTCCAGATGCGGACAGTATGTATGTAGTATTAGGCTTCAAAGTTACGTCTCCCTTAAGATGACCGATTCCTGAACTAAAATGAAGTCCTTTAGAATTATTTACTCCTGCATGCTCTTCAATATTGTAATTTAAAGAGCCATATGATGGTTTAAAAGGTTCTAAACTTGAATTGTGGTCAAAATCAATATTAAAAATATAAGATTTCTCCTTTTCCTTTAATTGTACATTATCAAACTTAGCCCTCCCATTTGCTGTAGAAGCAAGTTTGACAGCAAAGTTTGACACATCTTCCCCTGTTTTAAACTTCATCTCATGATGTTCCGGTCTAAATCCTGTATACTGCTTCTTTGTTAATGGAACGATTTCTTGATTGGCATTCAGATTACCTACTGTTACTTCTGATGGAGAAACTATACTTCCCGCTATATCAAATGTTAATGTATATTCTGTATTCGGCTTTACAGTAACAAGCTGATAGGCTGTGTCTGCATGTATTAATTTGAGATAATGATTGCCTGGTTCAGAAGTGCCGATATTCTCGGTAGAAGAATTAGGATTAGATAAAATCCAGTTATTTAGCCCATCCTCAAAGTCTCCATTCCTAACTTGTTCATTTGCAGATGAACTATCTGCTGATACAATACCTGAAAAACCTATACTGGCACTTAATACAATTGCTGTAGACAATACTCCGATACCGCTTTTTTTAAACAATTTCTTCATCTCCTTTGGTCATATTAATATTTACTTTTTCACATTTCTATATATATTTGGATAAACCTGCCAAAGAACAGCTTTATTAAAAAATATTTATGTATCGGAGATTTAGGTTATTTTCATTTGAAAGATCTTCAACATATACAAGGACACCTCGCTCAAATTGAACGGGTAAAGAAAGCATATCAAGAGAGCACAGTGACCTATTAACTAACGGAAGTGTCAGTTCCACTTGCTCGTTTATTAAGGTTATTCGTATCAATTTGACCAAACATTATTCCAAAGCTACATGAATAAAACACACGGCAAGCTTATGGGTTAATAATTAACTCACGGCCAATTTATGCTTCCAATTCCGTTGAATAATTAGATAATCACCTACAAAAATAAGTGTTTTCTGGCCAACTTATGCTTCCAACTGCGGCCAACTTATAGGTAAAGTGACAATATAAATAAAAAAGATAAGACCAGAAACTCGGTCTTATCTATGGCATAAGGAGAAAAAATTGGGTGATGACCATCACCTTTTCATAATATTACATTAAATATTAATTTTGAATATTATATCTAAGAATAGTAGCAATATCCATATTGAGAAATTTATTACTAATTTGGTTTAAGTTCCAAAAGGTAAACCTTTTGAATCATTCATAAAGGTTTACAAAACAATGTCTCAAAAACGATTATTTTTGGGACAATTGAATACAAGGCGATTTCCACCAGTTTTTTGTCGGAATGC
>NZ_NUOT01000038.1 GCF_002584535.1 Bacillus cereus | reverse complement strand
GCACAAAAACAATGCGTATTCGAAAGTGAAATCAAGCATTCTAAGCCTGATTTTAAAAAACTACAAGAAAAGATACATAAGCTTACAGATGAAACCGGCGAATCACCCGAAATTGTATTCGAAGCAACAGGGATCTATTCCAGACAGCTAGAACGATTTATGCAAAATAACCAGTATACATATTGTTTATTAAATCCATTAGAAGCCAAAATACAATGTGATTCCTTGCGGATTCATAAGACAGACCGAAGCGACGCACACCGATTAGCTCTCACCCATTTTACAGTTACCCGAAGGGTATCTACCGAAACTGATAATTTATTCTATCAGTTAAAATCTCTATCTAGATTATATAGCGAACTGGATGATGAATTATCAATAATTCGCGGCCGTATGCATAAAGTAATCCAATTAACATTTCCAGAATTGGAAAGAATATTTACTAGTAAATCTGATTTATTTTTAAATTTTGTTCAACTATTTCCCCACCCAGATTGTGTTTTAGGTCTTTCTAAAACCATTATAAAAAATCGTATTCGTGCCAACACCAATAAAAAAATATCAAATATTACGGCGGAGAAAAAAGCGATTCAGATACTTGAAATAGCGAAAATTTGCTATCCTGCTGTTTCTCAGAACGATGTTCTGTGTGACCAGCTCAAATTATACGCAAGGCGCTATCAAGAGCTTCTTCACCAAAAAGAAAGCTGTATTAGCAAGATGGTGTATGTAGCTAAGCAACGTGCAGAATACGATATCATTCGCAGTCTCCCTGGGATTGGACCGAATACTGCCGTACGCTTGATGGCTGAAATAGGAGATATTACTCGTTTTAACAATAACAAGCAACTCAATGCATTTGCTGGTATTGATATACGCCGTTTTCAATCAGGTAAAACCTTTTTTAAAGATAAAATCAATAAACGTGGAAATAAGCATTTGCGGAAGCTCCTTTTCCTTATCATCCAGAACATGATTAAACAACGACGTTACGGACAAAATCATATTGTTGAGTATTACGATAAATTAAAAACGCAACCTTATAACAAGTGTCATAAAGTTGCGTCCATTGCATGTGTAAATAAATTATTGAAGCTTCTCTTCTATCTCATTACACATAATATGCACTATGATTATCGGTTAACCGCCTGAAACCATAGTTTCATCCATTATACCATATCTTCCCCCTAGTAAAAAATAGACACATATTAGAGGGATTTGGTTTGCATTTTAATTGGCTTAAAATTTCTGGCATTTAATCAATTATAACTCTAAAAAACATTTGACTAATCGTAAGAAAAGACACCCTAAGGTGCCTTCCTCCGACTTGAAACATATTACTTTGAATTAAACTATTTTATTTATTAACTTTAAAGTTTCCTTTGTAGCTTCCAATCTAACAGTTTCATCTTCAGAGTTTTTCATTAAGTATTTTAATGTTTCTAATGACTCTTTAAGTAGATCTTCACTATCTTCGATTTTAGTTATTGTTGATTCTTCGCCAGTAATAAATTGTTCTATTTCAGCTTCTTCCCACGTACCATTAAAACGGCATACAGTGCGAATAGTTTTGGTTGGACTTACTTTGAAACGGAAGATGGAAAATGGGATGGAAACTCAATTACCACTACTTACTCACAACCCAATGTGGAAGTTCATCTTGGCGCTGACGGCCGTGCACCTTATAAAATCGGTGGCACTCGTGTGGATGGGCAAACCTTGAGAGTTCAACTATGCAACCCAGTTACAAAGGCTTGTACAGCCTATCAATATTTTGGTGGCAGTGAGGGTTTATATAGTACTATTTTCACAGGAATGAAACCAGCTACTTATAGAATAGATATTATTGACCCTTTTTCTTCCTACCGAGTTAAAGGATATGTGGAAGCTGCAACATTTTCTTGGTAGTAGCTACTATAATATATGATAAATACAAATCATAAAAAAAGAACAACTCTTAGTTGTTCTTTTTTACATCCAAAAATCATCTTCATGTATGTTTTGCCCTAGCTTTTTCAATCCTCTTATAATTTGAGTAATCGTTGAGAATTTCGGTATATATGTTTTATCGTTGCACAACTTGGAAATTGTGCCCCTACTTAATTTAGCAGCTTTCTCTAATTCCCCTTGTGTTATCCCTTGTTTATCTAACCATTTACCAAATTTGCTACGTTTTTTACCTAATCCAAACACCTTTACCACCTCAGGCATAGCTTGCCCATTTCGTCATTTTTTTAAACCGAAGAAAAAAAGTGACATAAAGGCCAAACAGTGCAAAATACCTTTTACTATACCAAACAAATTACGATTCACCGTTCCGAATTGATAGCCTTTCAAAACTTTGTTTTACCTATTCCAAATAGAATTCTTTCACAGAATGATACTTCAGACATTACGAGATTATTATTTTCAATGATTTATAGCCATTTTGCTCTCTTCTAATCTATAGGGACTATTCTTTCAGAATAAGCAAAGAAAGGTGGTGTTCTACTTTGATATTCGAGTTAGTAAGTTCAGCAGCAGTTGGCGGTGTAATTCTTTTCACAAAAATGTATCAAAAAGGTGCGACAAATGATGCTTCTAAAATCCAACGTATTTGTGCTAATTGCGGTTTAAAAGTGAAAGAAGGGAAAGATACCAGGACAATACAGCTACTTCGTAAGACGAGAAATGAGTGGGGCGTGGAATATGCTTACAGGATCCCTCTTGGTCTTAGCTTCTCCGACTTCGAACAAAAGATGCAGCATCTAGAGGATGGACTGAACCATAAGAGCAAGGTTTACGATTTCAAACCATCAGACTTCAAATCTCTTCGTTTGCGAAAAGATATCTTAAAACAAATACAAAACATCATAAACAAGAAAAAAAGCGTTAGAATGGAAATTGAGCTGTCTTATGATGGTTTATTAAAAATACGAGTTTATGAGAAAGGGATTCCAGATTTTGTGAAGTTTGAGGAAGAAATGATGAAGCAGTGTAGGGGATGGGAAGTGCCGATAGGATTCACACGAGATGGATTAGTAAAACATGACTTTGATTCGATTGCACACATGATTTCAGCAGGGATGACGGATATGGGGAAATCGAATGTATTGAAGCTAATTATTACCTCCCTTATACGCAACCAATCAGAAAATACCAAGCTATTCCTAATTGATTTGAAGGGTGGTCTATCTTTTAACCGATATAGATTCCTAAACCAAGTCGAATCGATTGCGAAGAACCCTGACGAAGCCCTACAGACTCTAAGAGACCTGCAAAACAAACTGAATGAGAGAAACGAATACTTACTAGAAAAAGGATACGAAGATATAAAAGAAGCAGGAGATACCACAAGATACTTTGTCATCGTAGATGAAGCTGCCGACATGATGCCATATCAGGAGTGCAAGGACATCATTGTAGATATAGGAAGACGCGGCAGAGCTGCTGGTTTTCGTTTGCTGTACAGCACCCAGTATCCAACTAATGAAGCTTTACCATCACAACTCCGTCAAAACATCGGCGCCCGTGTTTGCTTCAGATTACAAACTGAAGCAGGGAGCCGTGCCGTATTGGATGAAGGAGGTGCAGAAACCCTTCCTAATATCAAAGGGCGTGCAATATACCAAACTAACGAAAAGAAGGTCTTACAGACAGTTTATATCGATAATAAGCAAATAGATAACATCATAAAGCCACACATCAATATAAGAGCAAGAAAGGAGCATGAAGATGCAAAAACTGGCCATGAAGGAAACGAGGATCGAAAATATTCTCTCGAGCTTGAAGAGATTGGGATTTTTGACTAGGAAGCAAATACAAGTTCTTCATGATTTAGGTGGAGACAGAAATGCATCGCGGGTTATGAAGGACCTTGAAGAATATGTATCTAGCTTTCGCTTTGGTGAAAAAATTTATTATCTCAACAAAGAAGGACGTGAGCGCATTGGGAGTAAAAAGGTGCTCAAACGTTCTAACCAATTTAGGCACTATATTATGCGGAATGATATCTATATCGCTTATGAATGCCCTAAAACGTGGAAACAAGAAGTTAAAATGAACGTAAAAGGCATGGTTTCTATAATTGCAGATGCTTTATTCAACGACGAAGGAAGATACCACATTATAGAAATAGATCACGAACAGAAAATGAGTGTAAACCGAGTGAAAATGCAGAAATATAAAAAATTAATTGACTGCAAAGTATTTGAAAAACCGCCCAAATTTACATGGTATACAACAACAGAATACCGCAGAAATCAATTAAAGAAGCTTTGCGAAGGTTTAGATTGCAACATATTTACAGTTACGGATTTCCATTAAAAATAGGGAGATGGTCCATATGGCAACTGAGACAATGAGCATCAAAGATTTTATGGATGGTAACTATGGAGCGAAGAAAAAGTGGAGCTTGTTCAAAAGGAAAGCAAAAAAATACGCACCTGTCGCAGTGCACATTAGTCTTGTGATCGGTAGTGCTATTATATTCAGCCAAATTATAGATATTCCTCATGGATTTGCTGCTGAACCTGGAAGTGATGTCAACGAAGTATTTAAAGATGCTCAATCAACTGATGGTAAGTTTAAAAATTATATAGATGGCCAACTGTATAATCGTATTGTGAATGCATTCGAGCCAGTAATATTTTTAATCAAAGCAGTGTCGTATCCAATCGCATCCGTTGTGGCGCTATGCGGTGGGTTGTTTATTATGGTGGGTAGCCAGGAACGGGGATTCAGTCTTATTTCAAGGGCAGGGATAGGATATATAGTGGTCCAAATGATTCCATTGTTTATGCGATTGCTTGTTGAGATTGCAAAAGCGATATAAAAAAATAGAAAAAATACCAATTAATCCATCAATTCAATTGGCTTAAGTCAATTGACGGTGTGTAATAAGAGTATAAAGAAAAGGAGGTGAACAAGGTGGATTGGGTAGTAATCTTAGGTTCCATAACAGCATTCGTAACCATTTACTCGCAACTATCTTCCGGAATTAAAAACAGCTTAGACATTTACTACAAAATCAAGGAAGAAAAAGAAAAGAGTCGTTCCCACCAAGAAACCGACTCAGAGTAGCACCACAGGAGAGGGAAACCTCCCTTGTACCTAAGATTATTATAACACATTCCGCTTTATCTTATGAAAAAATTCATCTTAAGGGACTTTCCAGTTGTTATCGTTTTGGGAGTAATTTTGTACCTGATTGACTATACCAATTTGCAAACCGCAGACTATATTTGTATTGCACTTAGTATACTTGCATTTGCAACAATAATTTTCAATTTGGTAACCACGTATATCAAGGAGAAGAAAGATGTATAAATTCGAAACCAAAGAAGAGTTGATTCGTTTTATTAATGATGAGATCGTAAATACATCAGAAGCCTTGGATATCTTAGGGTGTTCAAGGAAAAACCTAAACATGATGATAAAAAAAGAAAAAATAAAACCAATCAAAGAAATGGTTCGCGATCGACTATTCTTTAAAGAAGATGTTTTGAAAAGTAAAGAGCAAATGAAGAAATAAAAGTCCTATAGTCATGGGGCTTTTTTCTTTGCAGGAATTTTTTAACCATCATGGAATACTGTCACTAGGAGGTGTTGTGACGTTATGACGGACGAAATTGTTTATTCTGCTAGTGAAGTATACAAACGACTAGGAATAAGTGATAGCACCCTTAGAAAGTACATGGAAGTGTTGCAGCGAGAGGGATTTACAGTGAAGAAGGATAAGCGCGGCAGACGTGAATACACAGAACAGGACATTATGGTCATTGAGAAATTAATTGAGCTTAGTAAGCATGACGGTATGACGTTGGAAAAGGCAGCGAAGATGATTGCGCAGCGATTAGAAATCGCCAATCCAAATGTGGAGACAGAGGAATCACAAGAAACTGATCTAATCCCATTCCACATTCAACAGCAACTCCAGCAACAGTACAGCGTTATGGCGCAAGAAATGAATCAAAGCATGTTAGCGATGGAGAAGCGATTAAGTGAGCAGGCAGAGCAAAGAAGCAAACGAATTGAGGGAAGTATAGAACGGCATAATGAACGAGTTGAAAAACGATTAGAAGCACGAGATGAAAATCTCATGAAAACATTGCGTGAGATCCAGGAGACAAAGAAATTAATGCAGGAATTTCGTGAAGAGGTTGCAGCTGCAAAGGAGAAGAAAAAGCCGTGGTGGAAGTTTTGGTAAGGACAAGAAGAAGAACTGCCAGCCAGGGTAGGAACATATAAAAATAGAGTTGTAGAAAAAGAAAGAGTGGATTCCTTGTGAGAGTAGGTATCCACTTTTTTCTTGTGTTTGTTCGCACCAAAAATTAGGGAAAACGTAACATATTATTTATCTGTTTGTTTTTGCTTCTTTTTCAAATACTCCGCACGCAATTTTTCAAGTTGCTGCTTTTTATCAAA
This sequence comes from Bacillus cereus, assembly GCF_002584535.1. Lineage (GTDB taxonomy): Bacteria > Bacillota > Bacilli > Bacillales > Bacillaceae_G > Bacillus_A > Bacillus_A arachidis. Next base: position 5,116 of record NZ_NUOT01000038.1, on the reverse strand, counting down.
TTTGGCAGGCGTCTGTTTTTCATGAAACTTTGCCACAGCTACCTGACCTTTGTAATCCAATTGATATTTTCCCACTTTGTTCACCTACTTATCTTGTCTTTAAAGAGAATCTATTCAACAAATATAATATACCTCTTATTTTACTGAAGTAAACCTTATTACTTTATTAGTTGCAAAGTTTTTTTAATACTTGTTAAAAAAACCTACATCCTCAATATTTTTCTACTTATATCTATCTTACATAATGATAACTGTCATACAATGAAGATAATATTAGGAAATTGTGAGGATGATTACGTTGATAAGATTTGTAATTAGTTATGCTGCAAGTCTGTTTGCTTTTATTTTCGGATGGTTCTTGATTGCATATATTTTTAATCCTAGCTTTATTCACCCGACCGTTGTATTTGGATTCATTAAAACTATCGTCATTTATGGTAGTATACCAGCTCTTATAGCTTGTCTAATTGGGGAAGTGTTATACAGGAAAATCAAACGATGTAGAGAGTTTCAATTTGGAATTCCTGTATTTATAGGACTAGCAGTTATCTATACACTTACACCATTTTTTTTATTTTTACTTTTACTTTTTCGCATTTTTTTAATTTCGTTGCACCTGTTATTATGGGGTCCTTAGCGTTTTATTTAGTACGTAGAAACTTCCGTTAACGATAATTATGTAAATGAGATAGTGGTGGTTGTGGAAAGGGGTTGTGCCATATATAGAGAAGCAGGAGTGTTTGGTTTTCTTGCTTAAAATAAAAAGATACATTTATCTAAAGATACAAAGATAAAAGGATAAAAAGATACATTTATCTTTGTATCTTTAGATACATAATAACAAATAAAAAAGAAGTATCCTAAAAACAAGGACACTTCTGTCTTTTATTTATTTTCTAACGTCTCGTAAAGACGCTTGTACATATCTTTATATGCTTTAGAATGTCGATTTACCAGCTGAGTATCTACATAGCTTTCAACAAGTATATCAATGATGTTGTTAATTGATGTTTTATCCATACTCTCTTGTTCCTGAATAAATGGTTTAAGAGTATTTAGCTTTAGCAAAACGGCTGGTGAAATTTTGGCTGTTTTAGATGGAACTAAACGTTGATCTGGTTTCTCTGGTGTCTGTATTTCCTTTTCCGTGTTAGTTTGAACGTTTTGAATAGCTAAATCTGAACTTTCGGTAATAGGTGTTACAGTTACTACAAAAGATTTACTTTTATTTTCCAAAGGTACCACTCCTATTTAGTAATTACTTAAAGCTATTTATTGTTAGATGTTATGTTTTTTAAAATACGTTGCTCACGTTCAGTTAAATTATTAGCAATGTAGAATTCTAAAATTTCATCAATAAATTCGTAATTTTTCATACTCTTCATCGTACAAATGGTTTTAATTTTACTAAATGATTCAGGGGTTACTTTTATGTTCTTTCTATCTTGAGCTGTTAAAACTTTCTTTTGTTGTACGTTGCTGTTATTTGTACTTTGAACATTTCTTTCTGTATTAGCAGATTGTGCTATCTTCGGTTCTTGCGGTGTTTCCCTTTTGATTAAAGCCACTTATGTCAATCCCCTTCCCTAACTTAGTAAGTTTATTTTCTACGAAATACTTAGGTGTATATCTATATCCCGGTTCAATATCTCCCTCAGTCTCGAAAAGGTGAATTCTTTCTTCTAATTCAGAGAAAATATCACAGAATAAAGCTAGCATTCTCTTATCATGATGATCTTCAAATTGTAAGCCGATTCGTGGATACCATTCTAAACGTGCGTGATTGTTAATAATCGTAGTAAATACATTCTCTTCACCAAAAGTAGCTATTGTACTTTTAACAATTTCTTTGTGTAAAGCGCGCTTTTGTTGCAGTAATACAGGAAGTACTCCAGCTACTTGCATTTTTACGAGTGAACCAAAGTCATCGACTAATGTTTGGATGTATTCAAAGATTAAACGCTGACTTCCTTCATATGAAAATTGTTGAGTTTCTTGAACAACAATAATATAGTCGCTTGCTACCATCGCATTATCCACTTTTAAATCAGTTGAAGGTGGAATATCGATGAATATGTAATCGTAGTTGTATTTGATTTTTTCTAGCAATCTAGAAAGGTAAAAAGTTCTGTCTTCAATCGTATTAAAATTTTCAATTAAGAAGTCCGTGTATTTCCTCATATCATATCCGCATGGAATCATGTCTAGGTTTTCATGCAGCTGCACAATACCTTCTGATAAATCTCCATCTTCAAGACATTTCATTAATGTCTTTTGCATTTCGGTAATATTAAAAGATTTTGCTAAGAACGTTGTACCGTTCCCTTGAAGGTCAGTATCAATAAATAAAACTTTCTTATTAAAGATTAAAGAAGCCACAAGAGATTCCATACACGAATCAGTTGTTTTTCCAACTCCACCTTTTTGTTGGGCGTTGATTATGACGTATCCTTTTCTCACAGGAATCGCTCCTTTTAAATTTGTAATATAATTGTAACAAAGGATAAATGTATCTTTTTATCTTTTTATTCTCGATTTGATAATAACACGGGCTTGTACAAAAAGTAAAAGGGTAAATGTATCTTTTTTTGTATTTAATAGATTAACAAATTTTTTTGTGTACATAACTTTTAATGGAAATCCTATAAAATCAACGATAATTGATGTATCTTTGTATCTTTGTATCTTTGTATCTTTGTATCTAAAGATACACAAAGGTAAACTATGTATCTTTGTATCTAAGGATAAATGTATCTTTTTATCTTTTTATCTTTGTATCCTTCATTTAAGTTAACTAGATGACTTAAACCCACTTATAGGGGCATTTACAAACAAAAAAGCTTGTTGTAACGTAATAAACAACAAGCATCATTCTACAAAACAAAACATATTTTGATACTTTACATAAATGAAGATCGATAGAACAACTGAATATGAACAGAAAATAAAAAAGCCACTCCCATATGCTATCGGCTACCAACCTTTAGCGGGAATGACTCTTCTAGCTAGTGTACCACCACTTGGCTAGAATGAACTGTATTAACCCACAGGACTTCGGTTTAAGTAGTGTACCACCACTATCTTAAACAATTATGCCTTTCGTCTAGGCTTATTTGATATACCCATTTTATCTATGATTTGGCTAAAATTCAACTAGTAAATGCTAGAATTGATTTTTTGTAGTCAAAAAGATATATAAAGGGCGTTTCTAAACCTAGAAGTCTTGTAAATGTACAGGTCATTTAGGAATTGGAGATGCCTTTTTTGTTTTTTGTTCACGTGGAATTGCCTGAAACCACGTTAATAAAAACTGATAAGCCGTGATTCCGTGCTGCCATACATTTAGCGGGAACGTGTTACGGCGTGGCTTGCTGTTGGTCGTGCAGGGGGTACAGAGTATACGCCTACAAAAACAGCACCCCTCACTGGATTCCTGTTCATCTGGTGAGGGTGGGCGAGAACTTGCCCAGGGACGATTCTCTAAAAGGTTCGGGTGGTTATCGTTAGCATTACGGTGCTAGGGAGTACATTCAGTTTGTCGTGTAGGGACGATATTACAAGGACAAGCCATAGAAAAAAAGGGTGTATGCGGTGAAAATCGCTGAGTGAACAGGGTCTATACATACGGATACCTTATAAGTGACCGCATGGAAAAAAACAAAGACACTTATCCATCTATTTTGATTGATTACTATTTCGTGATCTTTCAAAGTAGGGGATAAATCTGCCTTCCAGCCGTATTCCATAATCGTTCCCACATGATAAAAACCCTCAAAACCTTCAGTCAATACCTATTATTAAGAAATGACGAAAAATATAAGATTTTATACTGTTTTAAAAACAAACTGTCGAAGATAGAGGAATAAATAAGGGAATTATGACTAACTTAGCTAGAGGGTAAGGGGACGGAGCGTTAGAATAAGCCTTATTTCCGAAATTGGTTTTATCAATGGGATATAGTACGTGAAATTACATATAAAAACCGCATTTTGTTAGGGAGAAAAAGGAGGAATACTTTTGTGATCACTGTATATATTTAGCACAACATGTTACGTGTCTTCCGGCAGGATGAAAGACGGATTTCTATTGAGACAATCTCGGTGCATTGTAAGCTTTGTGGCAAAGTGTATTGGAAGGTGCGTGAATGAAGGAGGGAGGAATTGGCTTGAAGCAAATGTTTAAAAGGTCACTATATACGTTTATTTGTTTAACATTCCTATCTGCCTGTAGTTCTACTCCATCAATTGTAGGTACTTGGAAATTAACAGAAGAATCATCCTGTGACAAAGAAGCAAAAATAATATTTACAAAAGAGGGAACAGTTCAATGGGTAGATGGAGCAGGAACAATTGCAGGAAAATATGAAAAAAATACCGATAATGTATATACATTTAACTTAAATGAACGTACATTTACAGCAACTTTAGATAAAAAGCAAACCACATTTGAAGTAGGAGGAACGAATATCAAAGGAAACTGTACATTTAAAAAACAGAAAGAATAACTGATAAAAATGTCTTTAGCGTACAAAATTCGCGTTTTGTTGGCGATATCCTTAATGGAGGATGAGTGTATTAGTCTGAAGGTGATCCTTCAAAAAAAGTATTGGTTTACATTGGATCCTTGCACAATGTGTGGGGATTATTTTCGTAAAGAAAAGACACCCATATGCGAGTGTCTTTTCTAATTGTTTTTAGCAAGCTCCGCCGAATCCGCCACCCCAACAGCTGCAACCAATGATAATTAGCAAGATGAACAGCACAATTAGTAAAGCAAACCCGCCACCAAAGCCACCACAACTACCTCCAAAGCCCATATTAGTTCCTCCTTTTAGTTAAGAGGGGAAAAATGGGGTCATCTTCATGTATTTCCACGGTTTACATTACCTTATGTTTTTAAATGATATATGAGCAGGTCCGTTTAAAAAAGAAAAGACACTCAATGAGTGCCTTTCTTCAAATCTTAGTTAATCAATTGTGTATGATTTTAACAGGATTAATGCAAAAAATAGAACAATAAAATAATAACATTATGTTATCTAGTGTTTTCATGCAATTTTGCATAAAGAAAAGACACTCTTATGAGTGCCTAAATTGGGTTCTGGTGCAAAAACTTT
>NZ_NUOT01000037.1 GCF_002584535.1 Bacillus cereus | reverse complement strand
TGAGCAGCTTGCTGTTGTTTGTTTTGATCTTGCTTGTCTTGCTGAGCAGCTTGCTGCTGTTTGTTTTGTGTTTGCTTGTCTTGCTGAGCAGCTTGCTGTTGTTTGTTTTGATCTTGCTTGTCTTGCTGAGTAGCTTGAGCTTGCCCTTTTGAATCTGTTTTACTTGATTTTTTTTTCTTGCGAAACCATTTCCATATCATATGTATTCCCTCTTTAATGATGTTAGATAATGTTAGTTTGTGGGTATTTTTGTATATTATGCACTTATTTAAGAGAGTAAGAAGGAATTTCATTTTATATATATAAATTTCCTTTAAGAGAAAGTTTCTCTTTTTATAAGCTGAAAAATATATGAATGAACATGTTGGAAGAAATGTAGCGAAGGAGGGAAAAAATTGTTACATGTGAAAAAAGAAAACTTTTATTTAAAAGAATTCACATTTGAAAACGGCATGAAAATTCCCGTTCAGATTGGATATGAGACATACGGTAAATTAAATCGGGAAAAATCAAATGTGATTTTAGTCTGTCATTATTTTAGTGCAACAAGCCATGCCGCGGGAAAATATACGGAAGAGGATCCATTTCCTGGATGGTGGGATGGACTGATTGGTCCGGGGAAAGCAATTGATACAGATCGCTATTTTGTAATATGTACCGATAATATTTGCAATGTACAAGTGAAGAATCCTTACGTAATGACAACGGGGCCAAAATCAATCAATCCAATAACAGGATTTGAATATGGGATGGAGTTTCCGGTATTTACGTTTTTAGATGTGGCACGTGTGCAATATGAATTAGTGAAAGCCATGGGAATAACAAGATTGCATGCTGTCATAGGGCCTTCAGCTGGTGGAATGATTGCACAGCAATGGGCTGTTCATTATCCGGATGTGGTAGAGCGGATGATTGGTGTAATTACGAACCCGCAAAATCCGGTTGTAACGTCGGTTAATGTTCTGCAAAATGCAATCGAAGCTATTCAGTTAGATCCGAAGTGGAATGATGGAAATTATGGGGAAGAACAGCCAATGAAAGGATTACATGTAGCAGGAAAAATGATGTTTATAAATGCATTTGATGCTCACTATTATGAAACGACATTTCAGCGTAATAGTGCAGAAACAGCACCTTATGAGAATTTCTCGGCATTACTGTCATTTGAACAAAATATAAATGCGTTGACACTTCAAAATATTACTTTTGTTGATGCGAATTCATGGATGTATACAGCAAAGGCCACATTATTACATGATCTTGCCCACGGCTTTTCTTCTTTAGAAGAAGCACTTTTTCAAATCGAGGCAGATGTGCTTATGATTCCATGCAAACAAGATTTGTTGCAACCTTCTCGTTATAATTATCAAATGGTAGACGTGCTTAGGAAGCAAGGGAAGTATGCGGAAGTGTATGAGATTGAAAGTATAAATGGTCATATGGCTGGAGTAATAGATGTTCATTTATTTGAAAAGAAAGTGGATGAGTTTTTAAGGAGAAGAGTGTCTAGCCATGTGTAAAAGAAAAGGTGCAAGTCGTTAAGCAGGCACCTTTTTTTAGATGATTTTTAAACGGAAGAGGTATGTTGCAATGCACAATCCTAAACAAGCAATGCCGATTAATAAATAGAGGAATGATCGTTCTTGAGAAGATTGTGTAGGCTTACTTTTGTTAAATACACCAAGTGAAATGATAGCAAGAGTTAAAAAAATGAGACCTATAATGAAAAGAACAAGTGTCATTTCAAGTGACTCCTTTCGTAAAACAAGTATATTGAGGATACAATGTAAAAGCTATATTTGTAAATAGATTCATTTGCAATTGTGCTGAGAAACAATAAAAAGATAAGAAGTTTCAAGTGTTTGCGTTCGTAATTTTGCATGCTAAAATTGGAGATGAATAGATGAGTAAAGAAAAAGCTGATTACTTAGAGTTACATTGTATATAAGGAGGAATTATGGATATGACGGAAGTAAAAACAATTACAACAGAAGAATTGAAAGAACGTTTAGAAAATGGAGAAACATTATTTTTAGTAGATGTGCGTGAAGATGAGGAAGTAGCACAAGGGAAAATTCCAGAAGCTGTACATATTAAAATGGGTGATATCCCAAATAAAGTTGACTTCTTTGATAAAGAAAATGAATATATCTTTATTTGTAGATCAGGAATGCGTAGTGAAAATGTATGTCACTATTTAAATGAACAAGGGTTTAAAACGGTAAATATGGTCGGCGGTATGCTGCAATATGAAGGTGAAATTCAATAGTTCGTTCTTAAAACTTGAAACGTGTTTGTTTCAAGTTTTTTTTTTTTGCATACAGTGTACAAAAGAATCCTTTTCTTAGAAAGGAGGTTACTTATGAGTGCATTTCTTCGGAAGATTAAAATTATAAATAATCGAGGAGCGGTAAATGTAGGCGATTGTTTTAGTATCGAACCATTTGCTGTAGCGAAAATATATGCTGGTTCTGGGGCTTCAAGCGTTGCCACCTTTTTAAATGGGAAGCGCATGCCAGCAGAGGTGCCGAGGGGGACTGTATTTATTCCTCCGTTAGAAACAAGTGAATTAACATTAGGTTCGTAAAAGAAAGGTTGACTGGTAATGCCGGCAAATATTAAAGAATTTATTATTGTTAATAACTATGGAAATCTATTTACGGGAGATAATTTAAGGGATACTTCATTTAGTGCATCAAAGACGTATAGTGGAGCATCTGGGCCAACTTATATTGATGTTGTGACAGTAATTGGAACAACAACAAAGGTTTGTTTACAGCCAGGAGATACAATAACTACAACGTATACGAAAGGAGCACCTGCAGGAGCAAGTGGAAATACAGATTCCGGTATAAGCGCAACTGGCATCTTACAGGCTGCACCCAATACGGATAATTTTGATTCGGCGCCTGGTCTATAGAAAACCCTCCTGCCAAAAGCGGGGGGTTTTTCACATACTTATAACATATCATCCGTTTTCGTCTGCTCCGTTTACAAGGGAAACAGGGAGAAGAGCAAGGATAATAACATGAGAGGACACTCGCAATGATTCTTATATATTGCGCAAATTTGTTCTAATGTTAGACAACGAGTGGAGTCTTTTCTGTTGCAAACAGGTTGGCAACAAATCGGTGGAGTGTGGTATAAATCCGGTAACAATGATGCTTGGGATTCAAGTGTTGTAAGATAGTAAAAACAACAAACATAGAATATGAATGTAAAAAACAGCACCTATCCTCCTATTATGAGATAGGTGCTATTTTTATTAAATTTTTGCTTTTTCAGATTCAATAGGCTGTCTTTTACGATAAATCACATAACTGCGTTGTAAATATTTCATAGGAACGCTGAAGACATGTACAAGTCTTGTAAATGGCCATGTTGCAAAGAGCCCCATCGCTGCAATGATATGGATTTTAAACCAAATAGGTACTTCTGCCATATATTCTGCTTTCGGCTGGAAAACAAAGAGGCTGCGGAACCATGGGCCGATTGTTGTTCGATAATCAAATCCTTTTGCATCAATATTGAAAAATGTAGAGGATAGTCCTGCTAACATTACGATGAATAAGAGGACAAGGGCCACGTAGTCTCCTTTTGTACTTGTTACGATAATGCGTTTTACTGTAAAGCGGCGGTACATTAAAATGACTAATCCGACGATAGAAGCGATTCCAGCAGGAAGACCGAAGCCGATAGCGACCATATGATACGTATGCTCTGAAATACTGAAAGAGCTGTATACGGATTCTGGAATTAATATTCCCATGATATGTCCACCGATTACGAACATAATGCCAAAGTGGAAGAGCAAGCTTCCGATTCGGAGCATTTTCTTTTCTAATAGTTCGCTAGATTTTGATGTCCAGCCAAATTGATCATAGTTGTATCTGAAAATGTGTCCGCCGATAAAGATTGCGAAAATGATATAGGGAAACAGTACCCATAAAAATTGATTCATCATTTTGACGACACTCCTTTCTAATTCGCTTGTACTCCCCAGGCATCGATAGCGAGGAGAATGGCAGCGATAATTGGTTCGTACATACAATTTGCTTCTTGTAGCTGCTTGTGCAATGCTTGTATATTTTTCGTGTATTTACTCATAATCGGTTCGCTATCTTCTTCATTCGCGTTTGCAAGAAACTCAAGTAGAAGTGGTAAATAATCAGGTAGTTCTTTGTCTGTTGCTGCAAAGCCAGCCTTTTGATAGTGCTGTTTTAACTCTAATAATTCAATTCCTCGTTCTCTTTGTTCACCTGTGTTCATGTAAGTAAGGTACATATTTGTTTTCTTTCCGAAGTCGAATGTATATACGTAAGAATCAATAAGTTGATCGTTTGTTTTTTCTAGTGCTTGTTTTATAAATGTTGTAAGTGATGCGCGGATTTCTTCGTGTTCAATCGTTTGAATCGCTTCCTGTAATTCTAGTAAAGCTTCTCTCCAACCTAGTTCAGGATAGGAGAGAAGAAAGGAAGAACAAGAAAAAGCGGTTTGTAAACTTTGTTTCATATTTGCCTGCCTCCTTTATTTAAGAGATCGTCATACAAGAACCTGGACCACCTGCGAAGGAAAGACCGCAGCTTCCTTGCTCACTATATAAATCTGCAACTTGTTCGCGGTGAGATGTAGGGATAACGAAGCGATCTTTGTATTTTGCGATAGCAAGAAGGCGATACATATCTTCCACATCTTCTTTCGTTAAGCCTAAGTTTGCTAATACAGCTTCATCTGGTTCTTTATTAATTTGCAGTGCTCTCATATGCGTTCGCATAACAGCCATTTTTTTCAATGTAAGACGAATATGTGATTCATCGCCTGCTGTCAGTAAGTTGGCCAAATATTGAATTGGAATACGCATGTTATCAATAGCAGGGAAAATTTCTTCTGCTTTCCAGTTGCTTCCTTTGCCTTCCACCATATTCATAATTGGACTGAGCGGTGGGATATACCAAACCATGGGCATTGTACGATATTCTGGATGAAGAGGAAGGGCGATTTTCCAATCAATGATCATTTTATAAATAGGTGACTCTTGAGCCGCTTTAATCCATTCTTCAGGAATACCTTGTTTTTTCGCTTCAGCTGCTACTTCTGGATCGTTTGGATCTAGGAAAACAGTAAGCTGAGATTCATATAAATCTTTTTCGTCTTCAACAGAAGCAGCTTCTTTTACTTTGTCAGCGTCATATAACATAACTCCGATATAACGAATACGTCCTACACATGTTTCAGAACAAATTGTTGGCATACCAGCTTCAATACGCGGGAAGCACATTGTACATTTCTCTGCTTTATTTGTTTGCCAATTGAAATACACTTTTTTATATGGACAAGAAGATACACAGAATCGCCAAGCACGGCATGCATTTTGGTCGACAAGGACAATCCCATCTTCTTCACGTTTATACATTGCGCCAGATGGACAAGAAGAAACACAAGATGGATTCATACAGTGTTCGCAAATGCGAGGTAAGTACATCATAAAGACGTTCTCAAAATCTGTTTTAATATCTTCTTCCATTTTCTTGACGTTCGGATCTTGTAATCCTGTTATATGTCCACCTGCTAAATCATCTTCCCAGTTTGGTCCCCATTCAATTTTGTCGATAAATTCGCCTGTAATTGCTGACTTCGGACGAGCTACTGGTTGATGTTTTCGCTGCGGGCTGTTTGTTAATGTTTCATAATCATAGTTCCAAGGCTCAAAGTAATCATCGATTGTAGGCTGATCTGGATTATGAAAAATGTTCATAAGACGTTTCATTTTTGAACCAGACTTTAGCTGGATTTCACCGTTTTTTAATTCCCAGCCGCCTTTATATTTTTCTTGATCTTCCCATTGTTTTGGATAACCGATACCTGGTTTTGTTTCCACGTTGTTGAAGTACATATATTCAGCACCTGGACGATTCGTCCAGGTGTTTTTGCATGTTACGCTACAAGTATGGCAGCCGATGCATTTATCTAGGTTCATTACCATTCCGACTTGCGCTTTAATCTTCAAGCCAATCTACCTCCTTCAGTTTGCGGATTACGACGTTTAAGTCACGCTGGTTACCGGTTGGACCATAGTAGTTAAATCCATAGCTTAATTGGCCGTATCCACCAATCATATGTGTTGGTTTGACATGAATGCGGGTTGGACTATTATGCGTTCCTCCGCGGTTGCTTGTTAATTTCGTACCAGGCACGTTAATATGACGATCTTGTGCGTGGTGCATAAAGGCCATTCCTCTTGGTATACGGTGCGTTACGACGGCACGTGCCACAACAACACCGTTACGGTTGAAGCATTCGATCCAGTCATTATCATTAACGCCAGCTTCGGCAGCGTCGTCTTTGTTCATCCAAACAGTTGGACCACCTCTAAATAGCGTTAACATCGGTAATGAATCGAAGTACATACTATGAATTGACCATTTATTATGTGGTGTTAAATAGTTCAGTGTAATTTCTTTCCCTTCTACTTCAGGGCGTGATTTACGGAACGGTTTATGTTGCAAGATTGGTTTAAATGTTGCCATCGTTTCACCAAATTCTTTCATCATATCGTGATCTAAGTAGAAAGATTGTCGCCCTGTTATCGTTCTCCAAGGGATAAGACGCTCGACATTCGTTGTAAATGGTGAGTAACGACGTCCTCCTTTTTCGGAACCAGTAAAAGCAGGGGATGTAATTACCGTTTTTGGCTGCGCTGTAATTTGTTCGAATGTGAAGCATTCTTCTTCGCGTTCTTCAGCTAAATCACGAAGCTGTAAATCTGTTTGTTTTTCAAGAGCTTCCCAAGCTTTTACGGCCATATGACCATTTGTTGTAGAAGAAAGGGTTAACACTGCTTCGGCAGCATTGATTGCCTCTGTTATGTCAGGGCATCCTTTTGCGATAGAATCAGTACGAACAACACCTAATCTACTCTTTAATTGTTCATATTCTTTTTCTGCTGACCAGGAAATTCCTTTCGTACCAATAGGCTGTTTTCCAGCGTTTGGTCCAAGCGCTGTCATCTTGTCATAAATCGTTTTATAATCTCGTTCTACAACATGAATTTGCGGCATTGTCTTTCCTGGTATTGGTTCACACTCACCTTTGCTCCAGTCATTAATCTTGCCAAGTGGTTGTGCTAATTCTTGCGGTGTATCATGAAGAAGTGGTGTTGCAACAACTTCTTTCATTGGTTCAAGGTCAAGTTCTGTTGCTAAATTAGAGACTGCTTTCGAAAGGGAACAGAAAATATCCCAGTCAGAGCGAGCTTCCCACGGAGAACCGATTGCTGGATTAAATGGATGCACGAACGGATGCATATCTGTACTGCTTAAATCGTGTTTTTCATACCAAGTTGAAGCAGGTAAAACGATATCAGAATAAAGTGCTGTTCCAGCCATACGGAAATCTAAGTTGATTAGTAGATCAAGCTTTCCTTCAGGTGCTTCCTCATGCCATTTTATTTCTTCTGGTTGTAATGAATCGCTATCGTCATTCATTAATCCGTTTGTTGTACCTAATAAATGTTTTAAGAAATATTCGTGTCCTTTACCGGAACTTGAAATTAAGTTTGCGCGCCATACGAATAAGTTGCGCGGGAAGTTATTTTTGTTATCAGGGTCTTCAATGGCAAATTTCAATTCTTTATCTTTTAGCTTCTGCGCAACGTATTTCCCGATTTCTTCCTGTGTTGTTGCGCCACTAGCGACAGCTTCTTTATAAATTTCAATTCCGTTTTTCTCGAACGTTGGATACGAAGGTAGCCAGCCAAGGCGAGCAGCTAACACATTGTAATCACCGTGATGTTGATAGCGTGAGTTACCGACAACTGGCGATGCTAAATGTCCGACTGGTGTATCTTCATAACGCCATTGATCTGTTACGAAATAGAAGAAGGATGTACCGTTTTGTAGTTTCGGCGGACCTTGCCAGTCTTTTGCCATTGCGATGGTTTGCCAACCTTCTGCTGGTCGTAGCTTTTCTTGCCCAACATAATGCGCCCAACCACCGCCGTTTACACCTTGTGCACCAACGAGAAGAACAAGATTTAGAACCGCACGGTAAATCGTATCAGAGTTAAACCAATGGTTAATACCAGCGCCGACAATAATCATCGAGCGACCGTTTGTATCAATGGCATTTTGAGCAAACTCGCGAGAGATTTGAATAATAAGTTCTCGCTTTACTCCAGTCATTTTTTCTTGCCATGCTGGTGTAAATGGAACATCATCATTGAAATCTTTCGGTTCCTGCCCGCCAAGTCCGCGATTAACACCGTAGTTTGCTAACGTTAAGTCGTACACGGTTGTAACGAAAACGTCGCCTTCTTCTGTAGTGATTTTTTTCACTGGAATTGTTCGTTCTAATACTTTGTTTCCATCATCAGAGAAGTATGGGATCTGCACAGTTCTCACTGCATCTTCCATACCAAGTAAGGAAAGACGTGGATCAATTTTTTCGCCTGTTTGTTCATCTTCTAAACGCAAGTTCCATTTCTTTTCATTATCCCAACGTGAACCCATTGTGCCATGAGGTGTTGCGAAATCTTTCGTGTTATCGTTCCAAAGAACAGGTTTCCATTCGCCAAGTTTTGTTTCACGGCCGATATCATTCGCATTTAAGAAACGATCTGCAACGAATTGGTCTCCTTGTTGTTTGAGTGTGACAAAGAATGGGAAATCAGTATATTGTTTTGCGTAATTTGTGAAGTATTCCACTTGTTTATCTACGTAAAACTCTTGTAGGATGACGTGCCCCATTGCCATCGCAAGTGCACCGTCTGTACCTTGTTTTACGCTAATCCAGTCATCAGCAAATTTTGTGGATTCCGCAAAGTCAGGGCTTACGGAAACAACTTTCGTTCCTTTATAGCGCACCTCTGCTAAGAAGTGGGCATCTGGTGTTCTTGTCATTGGTACGTTTGAACCCCAAGTCATAATGTAACCTGAGTTATACCAATCACTACTTTCTGGTACGTCGGTTTGATCACCCCAAATTTGCGGGGAAGCTGGTGGCAAATCAGCGTACCAATCGTAGAAGCTAAGCATCGGTCCACCCATAAGCTGCATAAAGCGACTACCAGCAGCATGGCTCAGCATTGACATGGCTGGAATTGGTGAGAAACCAACGTTTCGGTCTGGACCGTACTTGATTACTGTATAAAGTAAAGAAGCGGCAACAAGTTGTAATACTTCATCCCAATTTGCACGGATGAATCCACCTTTACCACGTGCCTGCTTGTAAGTACGTGCTTTTTCAGGGTTTTCTACGATACTTTTCCAAGCGTCTAATGGTGATTTATGATTTTGTAGCTCCTCTTGCCACATATTCCAAAGAACACCGCGTACATATGGATATTTCACGCGAAGCGGACTATAGATGTACCAAGAAAAACTTGCTCCACGCGGACATCCCCTTGGTTCGAAGTCTGGCATATCAGGACCAGTGGATGGGTAGTTAAGTTCTTGACCTTCCCAAGTCACAATTCCATCTTTTACGTAAATATTCCAACTACAAGAGCCAGTACAGTTAACGCCGTGTGTAGAACGGATTACTTTATCGTGTTGCCATCGTTTTCTATACACATTTTCCCATTCGCGATCTTCGTATGTTTCTTGTGTATGATTATCGTTATAGCGATCTATTGGAGAAAAATATTTTAAACGTTTCATTAATGCTGAAGGTTTCTTTTTCATACTGTTCACTCCTTTATTGCGTCTCTTTTGCTTACTTTCACTATAAGAGAGCGTGCAAAATAGAGATGTGATATCTATCACAGTTCAACAGATTGTCAAAAAATCAGATTCGTAACATTTTATGGGAAAGGTGTGATATTTTACACATCACAAAATGTAGGTTTTTTGTAGAATCAAGGAGAAAGAAAAAAGAGTAGCATCTCAAATAGAGAGGCTACTCAATACTACAAATAGAGGCAGGACAATCTTCACAAGCAATTTCACATTTTAAAAATTGCAAATTATGAATCGTAATCTTTCCCTTATGAATAGAAATAATTCCTTGTTTTTTTAAATCATTTAACATACGGTTTACACTTTCACGTGAGGTTGCACAGAAATTCGCAAGCTCTTGGTTTGTTAAAGGTAGATCGATAAGAATGCCATTCTCTTTTAATATGCCATAACTGTTTGTCATGCGAATAAGTGTGGAGTAAAGAGCTCCTTTTTTTCCATGTAACACTAAATCACGAAATTTTGTTTGCATTCTTCGTAAATGTTCACTAATCCATTTCATAAATTCAAATGCGAGAGCAGGTTTTTGAAGCAATGCCTTTTCTAAAGCATCCCGTTTAATGACGCCAACCTCAACATCCTCGAGGCATTTCGAATTCAATAAATATTTTGCATTCTCCGTAAATAATGTTAATTCTCCAATAATATCGTGTTTCGAACAAATGCGAAGTGTTAACTCTTGGCCATCAGCGCTAATTTTACTAATTTGTACTTTTCCAGAGTGAATAATATAGAGTTCTTTCGCTTCCACGCCTTCTTGGAAAATATAATGTCCTTTATTAATCTGTGCTTTATATTCAACAGATGCAAGGAGTTCTTTTAAATCGTTTGATAATGCCGTACGGTTTGTCACAGCAATCACCTTTCTTTTTAAAGCAGTCTACTTCTTATTGTGGATGTAAACATGGTGAAAATGCAAGAAATTTCTTTTTATTTATAAGTGATAAAGTGATTTTTAGCTGTGAACAAGTTTGCTTTTCATGCGGAAAAAAGAGTGTCTTTTGTAGACACTCTTTTACATTACTTAATCCATTCAACAATCGTATCCATTGATTGACGAGTTTTATCATGTTTCTGTTCTTCTGCGCGATAACCGAAAGCAACTAGAACAGAAACACCGAATGATTCATCTGAAAGAATACCTTCTTCCTTTAAAACAGCTTCTACTTTTTCTTTATTGAATCCTTCAATAGGACAAGAATCAATGCCGATTTGGGCAGCGGCAGTCATCATATTTCCGAGAGCGATATAGGTTTGTCTAGAAGCCCAATCAAACATGGCACGGTCGCTTTCTAGTAATTGAAAATCAGACTCTTGAAATTCTTTATAAAAACCACGTTTCATCGTTATCACTTCTTCAGGGAGGTGTTGAATGTTTTTCATAAAGTTAGAAATATAGGATGAGTTATAAATCATCTCTTCTTTTTTACGAGCTAATATAATGACAAAGTGACTTGCTGTTGGTAATTGTTTTTGTGCACCCCATGCTACAGGGAGTAGTTTGTTGCGCAATTCTTGGTTTTGAATGACAACAAATCTCCAAGGCTCGAAGCCGAATGAACTTGGAGAAAGACGACCAGTTTCTAAAATAAAATGAAAATCCTCATCAGAGATTTTTTTATTTACATCAAATTCTTTACATGCATGTCTAAATTGATACGCTTTTAAAATTTCTTCTTTTGTAGGTTTCATTTAAACAACCACCTTTTTTAATTTACTTTTTTATAGTAAGTTGATTACAAAATTGATTCTACAATAGTACAATGGATGATGTAAGTACGCACATTTTTAGCATATAGTATCAATTTGTATACTAATGGAGAGTGAAAATATGGAACAGAAACATATAAATCGTTGTTCAGTAGAAGTAACGCTTGATGTAATCGGTGGAAAATGGAAAGGTGTTATTTTGTTTCATTTGATGAATGCTGAAGAGATACGCTTTAATCAATTTTTAAGATTGATGCCTGGTATTACACAACGCATGTTAACAAGGCAGCTTAGAGAGCTCGAGGCTGCAGGTGTCATTCACCGTGAGGTATATAAAGAAGTTCCACCAAAAGTGGAGTATTCTTTAACGAAATTCGGAAAATCTCTTACACCAATTATTACTCTTATGCGTGAGTGGGGAGAAGAATATCGTACACAAATAAAGTAGTTGTATCTGAAATGTGAATAAAATTTGAACGAATTTGTGAAGAATTTTTGAATGAAGAAGGCGATGTGAGAAATATCACAACGTACCTTCTTCTTCTTTTCTATGATGGAGGCAACTAAAAAACATAGAAAATGAATAAAGAGCTTAAGCAAAAACATCGCAGTTTAAAAATATATTATAATAGAATGAAGACAGATAGAATTTAGCAGAAAAGGAGGGGTGACGATGCACGAGAAGATTACAGATTCTTTAGGGCGTCCACTTCAAGATTTGCGCATCTCTGTCATTGATCGTTGTAATTTTCGGTGTACATATTGTATGCCAGCTGAAGTATTCGGACCTGATTATGCATTTTTGCAAGAAGAATTTTTGCTTACATTTGATGAGATTGAACGATTAGCAAAATTATTTGTAAACCTAGGTGTAAAGAAAATTAGATTAACAGGCGGTGAACCGCTGCTCAGAAAAGATTTACCAAAGCTTATTGAACGGCTTGTGAAGCTTGAAGGTTTAACGGATATTGGACTTACAACAAACGGTATTCATTTAACAAAACAAGCAAAGGCGTTAAAGGAAGCGGGATTACACCGAGTGAATGTTAGTTTAGATGCGATAGAGGACGAGGTATTTCGCAAAATTAACGGCCGGAATATTAGTACAAAACCTGTGCTAAAAGGGATTGCAGCAGCAAAAGAAGCTGGACTTGATGTGAAAGTGAATATGGTTGTGAAAAAAGGAATGAATGATAGTCAAATTCTTCCGATGGCCTCTTATTTTAAAGAGCAGGGAATTCCGCTTCGCTTTATCGAGTTTATGGACGTTGGCAGTACGAACGGATGGAATTTTGAACAGGTCATTACGAAACAAGAATTGATTGAAAAGATTAGCAAGGTATATCCGATTGAACCTGCAGAACCTCATTATTTTGGAGAGGTTGCGAAGCGCTATCGTTATGCCGGAAGTGATGCGGAAGTTGGATTCATTACCTCAGTTTCTGAATCTTTCTGTTCTTCTTGTACAAGAGCACGGATTTCGGCAGAGGGGAAATTTTATACGTGTTTATTTGCAACGAAAGGAAAGGATTTACGGACGCTCCTTCGAACAGGAATTTCTGATTCCGATTTATTAGAGGCAGTGAAAGCTGTATGGGAATACCGGACAGATCGGTATTCTGATGAGCGGACTGAAGAAAGTGCAAATAATCGTCCGAAAATTGAAATGTCTTATATCGGAGGATAAGAAAGGGGGATGCAGCGTGCAGGAGCGTTATTCAAGACAAATATTGTTCTCGGGAATTGGCGGGACAGGACAAAGGAAAATAAGAGAAAAGCATGTACTCATTATTGGTGCCGGTGCACTAGGAGCAGCAAATGCAGAGGCGATTGTGAGGGCGGGAATTGGAAAACTGACGATTGCAGACCGCGATTATGTTGAGTGGAGCAACTTACAAAGGCAACAGTTATATACAGAAGCAGATGCAAAAGAGTATAAGCCAAAAGCAGTTGCAGCGGCTGAACGTTTAAGGCAGATTAATTCTGAAGTAGAAATCGTACCGGTTGTAACGGATGTAGCGGTGCAAGAAATGAAAGAGCTCATTCAGAATGTAGATTTAATATTAGACGCGACTGATAATTTTGAAACACGTCTTCTCATTAATGATATTTCACAAAAATACAATATTCCTTGGATATACGGAGGATGCGTTGGAAGCTACGGCGTCACATATACAATTATTCCGGGGAAAACACCGTGTTTCCGTTGTTTGATGGAGCATCCATCAAGCGGCGTGACATGTGATACGGCTGGAATTATACAGCCAGCTGTACAAATAGTTTCCAGTCATCAAGTGACAGAGGCACTTAAAATATTGGTAGAAGATTTTGGGGCGCTTCGTGAAACGATGCTGTCATTTGATCTTTGGAACAATCAGTATATGGCGTTTAAAGTAAATAGACAGAAAAAAGATACGTGTTTATCTTGTGGAAAACTGCGCACGTATCCAAGTATAGCGTTTGAATCGCAAATGAAAACCGAAGTATTATGTGGACGAAATACGGTGCAAATCCGTCCGGGAGTGCCACAAATTCTTAACCTAGAAGAAATTAAAAAGCGCTTACAAAAAAGTGTGGATGTACAAATGACACCGTACTTATTATCGTTTCTGATTGATGAATATCGTTTTGTGCTATTTACAGATGGTAGAGCGTTTATTCACGGAACGAATGATACGACGGTGGCGAAGGGATTATATGCAAGATATATAGGATGAACCTAAAGGAAAACCTTTAGGTTCAAAGGATTAGGAATGTGGATTTCTCGCGTAGTCTCCACTCTTCCCGCCTGTTTTTTCAAGTAAATATGTCTCGCCGATAATCATACCTTTATCAACAGCTTTACACATATCATACACAGTAAGAGCGGTCGCAGAAGCTGCTGTTAAAGCTTCCATTTCAACGCCAGTACTACCTTCTGTTTTGACCTTTACTTCAATAAGCAGACGATATTGTTCTTTCGCTGTTTCCCAGTCGAAGGAGACATCTACTCCTTTTAGAAGTAAAGGGTGGCACATCGGAATAATATCAGAAGTGCGTTTTGCAGCCATAATACCAGCAATTTGTGCGACGGCTAATACATCGCCTTTACCAATTTCATTACGGGAGATTTTATCATAAATTTCTTTTGTAACTAAGATGCTAGAACGAGCAATTGCTGTTCGCACTGTTACTTTTTTATCGCTAATATCGACCATTTTTGCACGGCCTTGGTCATTAAAGTGAGTGAATGAAGACATGGGATTCCTCCTTGAAGTAATTGCTATTATGATTAGCATTGTACAATATAAAGTGTAATCAAGATGTGATATTTTGCAAATATGGGGTGAAAACAATGTTAGAAAAACGAGTACCAATTCCAGTTGCTGAAGCAGTAGCGAGGGTGATGAGGTATGCTGAGCAAGGTGAAACAGAAAAAGTTTCTATTACCGAAAGCTACGGGAAAATTCTTGGAGAAGATGTTGTAGCAGATCATGATGTCCCTCATTTTGATCGTTCTCCCTATGACGGATTTGCGATTCGAGCAAAAGATACGAAAGAGGCGAGTCAAAATCATTCGATTGAGTTTGAAGTGATAGGAGAAATCGGAGCTGGTTCTGTTTTTACAGATGAAGTAAAGAGCTTCGAGGCAGTTCGGATTATGACCGGGGCAGCGATTCCAAAAGATTGCGACGCAGTTGTTATGTTGGAGCTGACAGAAGGATTTGAAAGAAACGGAAAAACATATATGAAGTTAAAACGTTCTTTTCAAGCTGGTGATAATGTTTCATTTAAAGGTGAAGATGTAAAACAAAATCAAATACTTGTGAAAAAAGGCACGAAGATTAACCCTGGTGTAGCGGCGCTTTTAGCTACATTTGGCTATAGTTCAGTAAACGTGATAAAACAGCCTGTAGTTGGGATTATAACAACTGGAAGTGAATTGTTAGAAGTACATGAACCACTTCAGCCAGGAAAAATTAGAAATAGTAATTCTTATATGATTGCAGCTCAAATCACTAAAGCCGGCGGGAAAGTCAAATATTATGGGCAACTTGCTGACGATTTAGAGGTTTGCTATGAAGCTGTAAAAGCGGCACTGGATGAAGTGGATATATTGATTACAACGGGCGGTGTTTCGGTAGGTGATTATGATTACTTGCCTGAGATTTATGAAAAATTAAATGCCAATGTTCTTTTTAATAAAATTGCGATGCGACCAGGGAGTGTAACGACTGTAGCTGAAGTAACTGGGAAGCTGTTGTTTGGGTTATCCGGTAACCCGGCCGCTTGTTATGTCGGATTTGAATTACTTGTTCATCCGGTTATGCAAACATTCCTTCATGCGAAAGAACCACATGCATATCGTACAGATGCCGTATTACAGAAAGATTTTCCAAAGGCAAATCCGTTTACACGATTTGTAAGGGGAAAGGCAGAGTTTATGAATGGCCAGCTACAAGCTATGCCAGTAGGACTCGACAAATCAAGCGCAATTTCTTCTCTTGCGGAAAGCAACGCTTTAATTGTACTACCAGGAGGAACAAGAGGATTTGAAGCTGGAATGATAGTTTCAGTGTTATTACTAGAATCAAGCCAAGGAAGTGAGTGGCCGTGGGCAGAACCGCTCCAATCTTACAAATAGTCGGCTATCAAAATAGCGGCAAAACGACGCTCACTGAGAAATTGATTGAAGCTTTTTCACATGAAGGTATGAAAGTTGCCACAATTAAGCATCACGGACATGGGGGCTATCCTGAGGTACCGCAAAAGGATAGTGAACGTCATAGGCAAGCGGGTGCGATTGTTAGCAGTGTAGAAGGAGCTGGATTACTATCACTTTCTTCTCTTCGGGATAAGTGGTCTTTGCAGGAAATCATTCGATTATATGAGTTTTTTGAAATAGATCTTATTTTAATTGAAGGATATAAAACAGAAAATTATCCAAAGGTAGTTTTGCTTCGTTCAATTGAGGATATTTCTTTATTAAATCAAGTAGAAAATGTGATGGCGGTTATCACCTGGAATGACGCCATAGAAGGTTTACGAGAAACATATAAAACTTTCCATATAACAGAGGAAGAAACTTATATGAAATGGCTCGTACAAACAGTAAGGGGTGCAAGATGACACATAGGTATTATGAAGTAGTAGATACACCAATTTCAATTGAAGAGGTTACAAATAAAGTCATTCGCCGTGAATGTGGTGCTGTGACAACTTTCACCGGTACTGTAAGAGAATTTACGAAAGGGCGCCGTACGTTATATTTAGAGTACGCAGCCTATAAGACAATGGCTGAAAAAATGCTTGCAAAAATTGGAGATGAAGTGAAAGAGAAGTGGCTTGGGACACACGTTGCGGTTACACATCGCATCGGCACACTTCAAATTTCGGATATCGCCGTTGTTGTTGCTGTATCAACACCGCACCGGAAAGCTGCGTATGAAGCGAATGAATACATCATGGAACGCATTAAACAAATTGTTCCGATTTGGAAAAAAGAGTTTTGGGAAGATGGCGATTCATGGATTGGTGATCAATTAGAAAAAACGCCTTATCCAAATGGAGAACCTGGAAAGGAGATGAGAAAATGATTCAAGTATTATTATTTGCGCATTTACAAGAAGAAGCCGGAACAAACGAGCTAAAAATGGACTGTGAAAATATTACCGTTGCAGAATTAAAGGATATGATTGCAAAAGAACATCATATCGCAGTTTCAGAGCAAATTATGGTTGCTATCAATGAGGAATATGCAAATGAAGATGACAAAATACAATCTGGTGATGTTGTCGCATTGATTCCGCCAGTGAGCGGTGGTTGATTTTTTCCAGTCTAATCACGGAAGTACGTGATTAGACTGGAGGGAATTAACACATATTGTGAAATATTGAACAATATAGGAGGCGGAAAGGATGAAAAGTCCGAATTTTCAGTTAGGTTTACAAACTTCTAATCTTATTATTGGCTTTATGGTATGGGTGATTTTATCTTCGCTAATGCCATTTATTAAAGCAGACATTGCGTTAACAGCAGGACAAATTTCCCTTGTTACAGCAGTACCCGTTATTTTAGGATCGGTGCTTCGAATACCAATTGGTTATTGGACCAATCGTTACGGAGCGAGAAAATTATTCCTTATAAGCTTTATTATTTTACTATTCCCTGTCTTTTATATTAGTATTGCGAATTCGATGATGGATTTAATTATTGGCGGTTTATTTGCAGGGATTGGCGGAGCTGTATTCTCTGTAGGGGTAACGTCCTTACCGAAGTATTATCCAAAAGAGCGTCACGGTTTTGTAAATGGTATTTACGGTGTAGGAAATGCAGGGACAGCAGTTACATCTTTCTTAGCACCTGTTATTGCGACTTCATTTGGATGGAGAGCAACTGTCCAATCCTTTTTAATCTTACTTGCTATTTTCGCACTTCTGAATTTTTTACTAGGTGATCGTAATGAGAGAAAAGTGAACACACCATTAATGGAACAGTTAAAAGGTGTATACAAAAATGAAAAACTTTGGTTCTTATGTATTTTCTATTTCTTAACTTTTGGCTCATTCGTTGCATTTACAGTATACTTACCAAATTTCCTAGTATCTCATTTCGGACTTGAAAAAGTAGATGCAGGTATGCGGACAGCTGGATTCATCGTATTGGCAACGATTATGCGCCCAATTGGTGGTTGGCTCGGTGATAAATTTAATCCATTTAAAATTTTAATCTTCGTATTTATTGGTCTCACATTATCTGGAATTATTTTATCGTTTATGCCAAGTATGAACGTATATACATTTGGTTGCTTACTAGTCGCATTCTGCGCTGGAATTGGAAATGGAACAATCTTCAAACTAGTACCAATGTACTTTTCTGAGCAAGCAGGGGTTGTAAATGGACTTGTCGCAGCTTTAGGGGGGTTAGGAGGATTTTTCCCGCCATTAATATTAACGTTACTATTCCAACTAACAGGTCATTATGCAATTGGATTTATGGCACTGTCAGAAGTGGCGCTTGCATGTTTAATTATTACAGTGTGGATGTACAGTCAAGAGAAGTTGTTAGTGATGTTAAATGGTAAATAATACAAGAAAAAGATGTCTGTAAGTAGACATCTTTTTCTTGTTTAGGCAAAAAAAAATAGCCGAATGCTATTTTAAATTTGTATATTAATGATTGATTGTATCTTGAAGGAAATCAGTTGCTTGATTTTCTGAAAGATCTTGCACAAGTGCAACTTCACTAACTAAAATTCTGCGCGCGTTGTCTAACATTTGCTTCTCACTTGCATTTAACGCTCTTTCTTTATTGCGGTGAATTAAATCACGAACAACTTCAGCGCCGTCTAGGAGATTCCCGTTTTTCATCTTCTCCATGTTTATATTGTATCTTTGTTTCCATGAGAGTGAGTGGTCAGGTTCGCCATTATGAACATCAACTAATACATCGTTTAATGTATCTTTGTCAACAACAAAACGTATACCTGAACTTTTAACTTTATCCACAGGAATCATCACTTGCATATCACTAATAACCATGTGTATTACACAGTACTGACGTGTTTGTCCTAACACTTCTTTATCCTCAATTGCTTCGACTATTCCTGCTCCATGCATAGGGTAAACAATCTTATCACCAATTTGAAACAAATCATCCACCTCCATATGTGGTAACTACTCTTAATGATAACACATGTGTATAAAAATGTCAAATTTTATATAATATCATAAAAATGACATTCGAGTCAATAAGTTTTGTGGCGATTTTTAGGGTGTTTTTTGTAAAAGATAATTGTTCGTAAAAATAAGAGGCATATCCACTCATTTTTAATCATAAAATGCAAAATCGTTAATACAATATACCTAAATCCGTTCTTTTTAAAGGAGGGAGAGAAGGTGGGGCGCACAATTAAAATTGATATTACGAATAGGGTAGTAGCAAGATTTAAATCAAATTATTTAGAATTATATACAAGTAAATTTATGATAGGTAAGTTTTATGTCTATACTGAAGATAAGCAATATGTATTAGAAGACGGATATATATATGAAGATGGTAAGTTTTATCGCATCATAGATACGCACCGTGGCAATAATCGAGCGGCGGAGAGCTGTGATCTAGGATGGTGTTAACATGATCCGCGTTAAGGTGTTTGATGAAAGTCATGAAAAGGACTTAGAAGATTCCGTAAATGTGTTTTTGAAGAAGCTGGATGATGAACAGTTTGTAGATATTAAATATCAGGTTGGTGTATCGATTAATGACGATGAAAATCAAATTTATTGTTTCTCGGCGATGGTAGTCTATAAAACATAAAAAAGAGCTGGGGATCCAGCTCTTTTTTATGTTTTAAGTAGACATTATATGGATTGGTAAAGTGTTTATAATGGATTGTAGGGCCAGTTTTTCTTTTCTAGCTGGAACTGTTTCACTGGTGTTTGTCCTGTTGAAAAAATGTTGAGAATTTCTCAACAGGCAAATGGAGATCTCTTGACGTGAAACTAAAAGGTGTTATATTATAAAGTGAAACCAAAAGGTGTTATATTGTAACAGCCTATATAAAGGAGAAATAGTATGGATCAGCAAAATACATTACAAGATATTAAACAAACAGTTATTTTTGAAGCGCCTATTCAAAAAGTATGGAATGTAGTATCAACTTCAGAAGGGATTACGTCTTGGTTTATGCCAAATGACTTTGAGCCGAAGGTAGGACATGAGTTTCATGTACAATCACCTTTTGGACCATCTCCATGCAAGGTGTTAGAAATTGATGAGCCTTATCGTTTATCTTTTTCATGGGATACAGATGGTTGGATCGTTTCATTTATTTTGAAAGATTTAGGGGATAAAACGGAGTTTACTCTTATTCATGGTGGATGGAAGCAGCCTGATACAATTCTTCCGAAAGCAAACGAGAAAAGTTCTGTTATTCAGGGTAGAATGGCAGGCGGCTGGGTAGCGATTGTAAATGAAAAACTGAAAAGGGTTGTTGAAGGATAAGTGTCCTCATCAGCAGCGAAATATGATGTCTTTCAAGCAATTGCTGATCCAACCCGTAGAGAAGTACTCCGGTTATTAACAGAAAAAGAATTACCAATTTCTAAAATAACAGATCACTTTCCAATGAGTCGTACAGCTGTAGCGAAACACCTTCACATTCTTTCAGAAGCGAAATTAGTAAGCGGAAGAAAAGTTGGGAGAGAAAAGATATATAGGTTGCAACCTGAGCCGTTAGCTGAATTACAAGAATGGCTTTCCTATTATGAACAGTTTTGGAACAATAAATTGTCCATGCTGAAATATGTGGTGGAAAATGAGGAATAAGTGTTGTGAAATATGAACGCTTGATAAATAGAAAAGGATGATCGTTATATGCGATCATCCTTTTTTTTACTGTTCAGCCGTCTGACTGCTAGGCTTTAATAGAAGCCAACCGATAAATAGTGTAAGAAGTGCGAGCACAAATGTACTCATATAAATAACATGGACACTAGAAGCTAATGCTTCTTGTGATTTTGTTACGACATTTGCTGTGCCGTGCCCGCCTGAGATAAGGTCCACGTTTTGTATTCCTTGTTTATGAATCATCGTATTAAAGATTGTTCCGAAGATAGCGGCACCTAATGTTTGGCTAAATGTATTAATAAATGTGTTTAAGCCGACTGCTGTACCGCGTGTATGTGCAGGAACAGCTGCTTGTATGGTTACCATATAAATTGGTGTAATAAGCCCCATTCCTAGGCCGAATAGTCCAACAGCAACATAAATTAGAAATGCTGGTGAATGAATTGATAATGTGAATAATAAGAAGGTAGCGACTGATAAAATGCTAGCTCCAAGTAAAATGATTTGTTTCGTTTGTAACTTACCAACTAAATTCCCAGAGAAAATTGCACCGAATGTCCACATAACAGGAATTGGCATAAGAATAAGTCCTGCTTCTGTTGCATTTTTTCCTAATACACCTTGGCTCCAAATTGGAAGGTACATTGTAATACTAATAATCATAGCGCCAGCAATCAATGTTAGGATGTTTACAGTTGATAACGTACGATTAGAGAAAAGTGTTAACGGAATTAATGGTTCCGGGGATTTTCTCTCAACGAATAAGAAAATAAGGAATGAAACAGCCGCAAAGATTAAAAGACCTATAATTGTAATGTCGCCCCAGTTTTGCTTACTGCTTCCTGTTAAGAGTGCATAGAGTAACGCGATTGTACTTAGTGAGAAGATGATTGCACCAGGATAATCGATATGGTGTTTTGCTGGTTTGATTGACTCTTTGTAAGAAATTGCAATCATCGCACAAGCAAGAATTCCAAATGGAACGTTTAAGAAAAAGATGTAGCGCCAAGAAAGAGAATCAACTAAAAATCCACCTACTAGCGGTCCAACAACACCTGAAACGCCCCAAACAGCACTCATCCAGCCTTGTGCTTTTGCACGGTCTTTCGCTTCACTATATAAGTCTCCGATAATCGTCATTGTAATTGGCATAACAGCGCCGGCACCTATACCTTGAAGAGCGCGAAAGAAGATTAATTGTTCCATCGATGTCACGATTCCGCATAGTGCAGAACCGATTAAAAAGATGGCTGCGCCGATGAGCAGTACTTTTTTACGTCCGAATAAATCGGCTAGTTTTCCGTAGATTGGAGTCGAGACTGCAGTTGCGAGCATATAAATCGCATATACCCAGCTAACAAGTTCAACGCCTGATAAATCACTCGTTATACGAGGGATTGCTGTACTAACAATCGTTCCTTCCACAGCGGAAAGAAACGTCATTAACATTAAAGATATCATGACTTTTTTTCTCATATGTTTTCCCCTTTATAATATTCAACAATATAAAATATAAAGCTACTAAGCTACATAAGGCAACAAAAAAGAAACAGGAGTGGAAAAAATCCCCTCTTGTTTCTTTTTTAGTACTGCACTTTTGCATTTTGCCCAGCAGTTGTTCCGGCAATCCGGCCTGTAACAAGAGCGGAAGTAATATTATAGCCGCCTGTATAGCCATGAATATCAAGAACTTCTCCGCAGAAGTATAAGCCATTCATTAATTTAGAAGCCATTTCTTTCGGGTAAATTTCTTTAACAGAAACGCCGCCGCCTGTTACGAAAGCTTTTTCAAGTGGCTGTGTACCGTTTACTGTTACTTTGAATTCTTTAAAGTCTTTCACAAGTGCGCGAATCTTTTCGTGAGAAACTTGCCCAGCTTGTTCGCTACCGTCAATTCCGTTTCTTTCTAATAAGAATAGGAAATAACGTTCAGGAACATATCCTTTTAACACATTTTTGATTCCCTTTTTCGGTTCTTCTTTCATTTGTTTCATCATGCGCTGGAAGAGCTGTTCACTATTTTCTTCTGGCAGTGCATCGATGCTCATTTCGACCGCACGCATTTTAAATTTTTTCATCGTTTTTACAACGAATTGGCTACAGCGAAGAGCAGCTGGACCAGAAATACCAAAGTGGGTAAAGAGCATGTCCATTTTATGAGAAATGACAATTTTTCCTTTTGGATTTAATACGCTTAAGTTTACATCGCGTAAAGCAAGACCCTGCAGTGTACGGTCACGGATAAATGGTTCATTTGAAGTAATTGGAACTTCTGTTGGGAAAAGCTCAGTAATTGTATGCCCAGCTTTTTCAGCCCAAGCGTAACCATCTCCAGTTGAGCCAGTATGAGGAACGGATTTCCCGCCAACAGCAACTACCACATGATTTGTTTCAAGCACTTCACCTGTTTGGAGTACAACGGCTCTCGTTTGTCCGTTTTCATATTCAACAGTTTCAACGGGTGTATTTGTACGCACCTTAACACCGAGTTCTTTTAGACGTATTAATAACGCATCAACAACAGATTGCGCTTTATTAGATACAGGGAACATGCGGCCATGGTCTTCTTCTTTTAGCTTTACGCCAAGCTTTTCGAAGAATGTAATAATATCTTCATTATTAAAAATAGAGAAAGCGCTGTATAAAAAGCGACCGTTTCCTGGTATATGTTTTACAATTTCATCAAGTGGTAAACGGTTTGTGACATTACAGCGCCCGCCGCCAGAAATTGCAAGTTTACGTCCTAATTTATTTCCTTTATCAAGAAGCAAGACACGCGCGCCTTCTTCCGCAGCACCGATTGCGGCCATTAATCCTGAAGGGCCGCCCCCGATGACAATCACATCATAATGCATAGTATATCGACCTCATTTTCTACATTTCCTGCCTAAAAGAATAGCATGTTTTCGTAGAAAAGAAAAATTCAGTGAGGTACTGTTTCTCTGAAAAATTGTGGTACAATACAAAGGTTAGAGTTCAGCGTTATATATGTAGGAGGATCATCTATGTCCGATTCAAAATTTCTGCGCGGAACGCTTATTGTGACGTTAGGAACTTTTTTAGTTAAGTTCTTAGGCATGATTTACGTCTTTCCATTTCATGCATTAGTTGGCACAGAAGGCGGAACGCTCTATACGTATGGATACATTCCATATACAATCTTTTTAAGTATTGCAACGGCGGGAGTGCCGCTTGCTGTTTCAAAGTTTGTTTCCAAATATAATGCACTTGGAGATTATAAAACGAGCCGGAGAATGTTCCGTTCGGGAATGGTTATGATGATTGCAACAGGGATTCTTTCCTTCCTAGTGCTTTACATGACTGCGCCATTATTTGCACACGCAATGCTCGGGAAACAAAGTGTACACAATAATATAGAAGACGTTACAATGATTATTCGTCTCGTAAGTTTTGCGCTTATTGTTGTACCTGCAGCAAGTTTAATTCGTGGTTTCTTCCAAGGTCATCAATCAATGGGACCGACGACAGTTTCACAAATTATTGAACAAATTATCCGCATTGTCTTTTTACTAGCGGGTAGTTTTATTGTTATTAAAGTGATAGGTGGCTCGGTAGCAACCGCTGTTGGAGTGGCAACTTTTGCAGCATTTGTTTCAGCTGTGGGAGCGCTGGGTGTGTTGATTTGGTACTGGTTAAAACGTAAAAAACATCTCGATCAATATTTAATTGAACAAACTGTACCAGAATCAACAGTAAGTACACTTCAATTATTTAAAGAATTATTTGCATATGCAATTCCTTATGTTGTCATTGGATTAACAATTCCTTTATATCAACAAATTGATACATTAACATTTAACTCTATTATGCAAGCGATTGGACAAGGGGATATTGCAGAGAGAGCACTTGGTATTTTTACGATGTGGACGCATAAGTTAATTATGATTCCTGTGTCGCTTGCAACGGCGTTTAGTTTAACGCTTGTTCCAGCAATCACAAAATCATTTACAGAAAAACAATTTCGTTATTTAAAATTACAAATTACGCAAACATTCCAGGCAAATATGTTTTTAACATTACCAGCGGTAGTTGGTATTTCTACGCTTGCGTATCCAATTTATACAGCGTTTTATGAAAAGGATCCATTAGGTGGACAAATCCTTATGTGGTATGCACCAGTTGCGTTATTATTTGCTTTATTTACAGTGACTGCGGCAATCTTACAAGGGATTAACCAACAAAAACATGCGATTATTGCGCTTGGCATGGGCGTTGTTTTGAAGTTTTTATGTAATGTGATTTTAATCCGTTACTTCGGTACAATTGGAGCTGTTTTAGCAACAGGTATTGGATTCTTAGCTTCTATTTTATATACGAATAAACAAATTCGAAAACATGCACACTATTCATTCGGTGTTGTATATAAACGAACATTCCAAATTGCAATATTAACAATTGTGATGGTCGTTGTCGTAAAACTATCACAAGGACTTCTATCCTTTGTGATTTCACCTGAGACCCGATTTGGTGCACTTATTACCGTTGCAGTTTGTGCAGGGATTGGTGGCCTTACTTACGGACTTTTAGCAACCCGCACAGGAGTACTAGAAAGAGTATTTGGCGGGGAAGCTTTAGAAAAGATACAGCGTAAACTTGGTCGTAGATTGAAATTAAAGATGAAGTCAAAAGGGGCGTAATACACGTCCCCTTTTCTATGATAAATAAAGAAGGTGAAAGAATTGAGATTAGATAAATTGTTAGCAAACATGGGATACGGAAGTAGAAAAGAAGTAAAGAAATTATTAAAGGATGGCGTTGTAAAAATTGATGGAACGCCAGTAAAAGATGCGAAGTTTCATGTGAATGTAGAGGAGCAAGAAGTTACAATTCATGGAGAAGTTGTTGAATACAAAGAATTTGTATATTTAATGATGCATAAACCACAAGGCGTTATTTCTGCAACAGAAGATGACAATCATGAAACAGTTGTTGATTTATTAGAACTTGAAGATGCGATTTTTGAGCCGTTTCCAGTTGGAAGACTTGATATTGATACAGAAGGTTTTCTACTATTAACAAATGACGGTAAATTAGCGCATCAGTTATTATCTCCGAAAAAGCATGTGCCGAAAAAATATTATGCACACGTAGCTGGAGTTGTAACAGAGAAAGATATAGAAGAATTTGCAAAAGGTGTTATTTTAGATGATGGCTATGAAACAAAGCCGGGCGATCTTACCATTTTGAAAAGTGACGATGTTTCTGAAATCGAGCTTGTGATTACAGAAGGGAAATTCCATCAAGTGAAGCGTATGTTTGAAGCGGTTGGGAAAAAAGTTGTCTACTTAAAGAGAACAGAGATGGGACCTTTAGTATTAGATGAAGAATTAGAGCTTGGTCAATACCGTGAATTAACAGATGAAGAAGTAGAAATGTTAAAAACGTATCAAATTCAAACAGAGAGTCAAGAGTGAGACCGATTCCAAAAATAGAAAGAACCCCTTTCTGATTTCACAGAAAGGGGTATGTATTATATTTTAGATACAATTGTTTTCGTTATGAGGTCATTCTCACTTTCTTTCCTGTTGTTGTCCACTTACCGCGGCAAGGGCTATACACGAGTTCATTAAATTGCAACACATTCAGATCACGTTGTATCGTTCGCGGTGTGATCCCGAACTCATCTACAAGGTCTTTCGTCGTTACCGTACCATTCTCATTGATGTACATATAAATTGATTTAATGCGTGTTAGCATACGAGTAGTCGTAGGTTTCAAGAGAAAACCACTCCTCTACTAGTTTTTTTGACCCCATTCAGGAAAGAAGGTCTTTACTTCCATTGTACTCCACTAGACAAATTTCATGCTTAAACCTAGTTAAATTTTACAAAAGTTTAACAAATATGAAAATAGAAAAATATTGGTAGTTGACATTCTATGTCTCTTCTATCAACTATCACATAAATTTCTACGTAAACCGCCAAATTCCTGCAAATTTTTTTAAAAAATAAAAGAAAAATTAATGTGAAATATCTGAAATGTTGTAATTGTTCGTCATTTATTCTTCTCTTATTGGCATATCTGATTTTCGTTTGCTATGATGAAGGGGAGAATATAGAAGAAGGTGAATACGTGATGACAGCAATTAATTGGACAGAAGAAGTTGAAAAAAGAAAAAATGAATTAATTCATGACGCACAACAATTTTTGCAAATTAAAAGTGTATGGGAAGAAGAAACAGCAAAAGAAGGTGCACCGTTTGGAGAAGGTGTAGCGAAAGCACTATCCTTCATGTTACAGAAAGGGGAAGTAGAAGGATTTACTTCTAAAAATTTAGAAGGGTATGCAGGGCATCTTGAAATGGGACAAGGAGAAGAATTGGTTGGTATTCTTTGTCATGTTGATGTTGTTCCAGAAGGAGATGGATGGACAACACCTGCATATAGCGCTGATATTCGTGATGGAAAGATTTTTGCACGTGGTGCAATTGATGATAAAGGGCCAACAATGTCTGCCTACTATGCAATGAAAATTGTAAAAGAATTAGGCTTGCCGCTTTCAAAACGCGTACGCATGATTTTAGGAACAGATGAAGAAAGCAACTGGAAATGTGTCGATCATTATTTTAAAAATGAAGAAATGCCAACGCTTGGGTTTGCACCAGATGCTGATTTTCCTATTATTAATGCGGAAAAAGGGATTTCTGATATACAAGTTGTGCAAAAGAATAGTGAAACACAAGGCGGGGAATATGAACTTGTTTCATTTTCTTCAGGGCGTCGTTTAAATATGGTTCCTGATTTTGCAGAAGCAGTGATTACGACTGAAAAGGTAACGGAACTTCGCGCTGCTTGCGAACAATACTTACAAACTGTTAAGAAAACAGGAAAAGCAAATGTAGAAGGAAATACTGTGAAGTTACAAGTAGAAGGGATTTCAGCTCACGGTTCTACTCCTGAAAAAGGTGAAAATGCAGGTCTCTTATTAGCGAACTTTTTAACAACGCTTGCTCTTGACGGTAAAGGTGCTTCATTTGCGGCATTTGTTACAGAAACATTTACGAATGATACGCTTGGAGAAAAAGCAGGAATCGCTTATAAAGACGAAATTAGCGGACCGTTAACGATCAATGTAGGTCGCCTTTCTTATACAAAAGAAGAAGGTGGAAACTTAGGTTTAAATGTACGCTATCCAGTAACAACTAATTTTGAAGAGACAGTGCAGAAATTAAAAGACTATGTCGGTCAGAAAGGCTTCCAAGTAGCTGATTACTCTAACTCACGTCCACATCACGTTGATAAAGATCACGTTTTAATTCGTACATTGCAACGTGTATATGAAGAACAAACAGGAGAGAAAGCAGAGCTATTAGCAATTGGTGGCGGTACATATGCTCGTTCATTAAAAGCTGGTGTTGCATTCGGTCCACTATTCCCTGGAAAAGAAGAACTTGCGCATCAAAAAGATGAGTATATTGAAATTGAAGATCTATTAAAAGCAACAGCAATTTATGCGCAAGCAATTTATGAATTAGCGAAATAGGCTGATTGTATATTGAGATATGACCGCTCTCCATTCGGAGGGCGGATTCTTTTTTGAATGAGATACAAAAGAAAAGCAACAATAACAAGAAAGGAGAAGATATAAATGGTTCCACATTATTTTTTAGCAGTTACCTTACCGGATCATATAAAAGAAATACTTGCAAATTATAAAGAGGAAGTGAAGGACAAGTTACCATTTCGCTCGTGGGTACATAAGGAAGACTACCATATTACACTTGCTTTTTTAGGGAGTGCGGCGCAGGAACAATTGCAAGGAATAGAGAAAGGGTTACAAATCCTTGTGAATACAGCAGAATTAGATCTGACGCTACAAAATTTTTCTACATTCGGTCTAGTGGAGAGTCCACGTATATTTTGGGCTGGATTAAAAGAAAATCGAGCATTATTTGATTTGCAAAAACAGGTGCATGCTATTTGTGAGAGAAATGGTTTTTCACTTGAAACACGTCCTTATCATCCGCACATTACTGTTGCTCGTAAGTGGGGTGGAGAAGAAAATTTTAATCTTAAGGATCTGAAGCAACTGGATGCAGTGTTGTTTCAGGCGGATACCATTACATTGTACGAGTCTCACGTCCATCAAATTCCAAAGTATAAGCCAATTTATGAAATAAAGTTACAGAAACTTAAAGTATAAAAACGTTTCTTACGAATGTGAATATACTATAGAAAATAGTAAGCTTGTGTGTACATGAATACGAATTGAAAGACCAACATAAAACTATTCCTTATAGGCGGGAGAGAGGATCTGCTTAAGGATAGAAGCGGACAGTGCCTTTTTTAGCCCCCCTGCCATGTGAAAACAGAAGTAGAAAATGAGTGGAAATCTCTTTCTGTTCGACATAGATGCAATTTATCCCCTTTATACGCGGGCGGAAGACCTCTACCTCAAGATTCAGAGAGAAATAAGAAAGACAGGTGGGGGATGAATTCTCCCATCCCCGCTTATGGGAGTTTCATTTTAATTTCGAGAATGATGGTGATTTTTTATGCTGAAAGTAAAGCGTCCATTTGAAGCCTATTTAGATGAAATGAATAAAATTACAATTTTGCTCCCGCATGCGTACGGAATCAGCCGAACATTTTGTATGCAGGAAGGAAATCATGTATGGGAGCTTAAAGTTTCTCAAATCATTTCTCTTCCAGATGCAACGAAGTATGAATGCTGTGTAGAATATCCACTTGATGTGGGAAAGTATTACACAGTGAGAGATGAGCGAAATGAAGAAACAGACTTACAAATTGGAGCGGTTATTCGAACGGCTGTATTTGATGAAAAATACTATTATGCTGGTGGAGACTTAGGAGCTTGTTATAGGAAAGAAGAAACAGCTTTTAAAATGTGGGCACCCACTGCAAGACTTGCGAAGGTAAGGATTTATAAAAATGATAAAGAGTATGCGGATTATGAGATGCAAAGAGGAGAAAATGGTGTTTGGTCTTATATTTTACAAGGAGACTTGGAGCTCGCTAGGTACACATTTCTCGTTTGTATTAATTTAATTTGGAATGAAGCTGTAGATCCATATGCAAAATCCGTATCAGTCAATGGTAAGTATGGAATTGTGATTGATCCTCTAAAGACATATATAAAAGAACAAACTGCATTACCTAAACTGGAATCTTTCGCTGATGCAATCCTTTATGAATTGCATATTCGTGATGCCACTATGCATCCAAATAGTGGCGTAGCAAAAAAGGGGACATATGCAGGGTTAACAGAAGAGAATACGAAAGGAAAACTTGGGACAAAAACGGCCTTCTCCTATATAAAAGAATTAGGAGTTACACATGTTGAAATTTTACCTCTTCATCATTTTGCTGGAGTAGATGAAAAACGGCCGTTTGCGGCGTATAACTGGGGCTATAATCCACTATATTTCAACGTACCAACGGGAGTATATGCAAGCGATCCTATCGATCCTTATAATCGAATCAAAGATTGTAAAAAACTTATTGAAAAATTTCATGAACATGGAATCCGTGTGGTTTTGGACGTTGTATATAATCATGTATATGAACGAGAAACATCATCTTTTGAAAAGCTTGTACCAGGATACTATTTTAGACATGATGAAAATGGCATGCCATCAAATGGAACAGGAGTTGGGAATGATCTAGCATCTGAGCGGAAAATGATGCAGAAGTTTATAATAGACTCTGTTTTATATTGGCTTACTGAATATAATGTTGATGGGTTTCGATTTGATTTAATGGGAATTTTAGATGTAGAAACGATGAATGAAGTAGAAAAGGAAGTAAGAAACATAAAAAAGGATGCGCTGTTATTAGGGGAAGGCTGGGAGCTACAAACACCGCTTCCGGCAGAAGAGAAGGCTACGCTTAACAATGCGAATAAAATGCCACAAATCGCGCAGTTCAATGATCAATTTCGTGATGCGATAAAAGGCAGCACGTTTGATGTAAGTAAACGTGGCTTTGCATTTGGAGGAAGCGTAGACCCTGTGCATTTGCAATATGTGTTAATGGGAAGTCTGGCAAATGAAAAAGGAGATGGGTTATTTTTAGAACCGATTCAAAGTATTAACTATGTGGAATGTCACGACAATATGACGATGTGGGATAAACTCGTGCGCAGCAATCAGGAAACGGAAGAAGTGCAAAAAAGGCGTCATCGTTTAGCCACCGCGATGACATTACTCTCACAAGGAATTCCGTTTTTACATGCAGGACAAGAGTTTTATCGTTCTAAGAAAGGAAATGAAAATAGTTATAATGCGCTTGACGAAATTAATCAACTCGATTGGGATCAAAAAGAGAAAGAAATAGAAACAATTGCTTATATACAAGGGTTAATTGCAATTCGTAAGACGCATGGAGCGTTGCGCTTACAGTCAGCGAATCTTATAAAGAAGCATATGACATTTTTACAAACATCTCCTACTGTTGTTGCTTATCATTTACAAAATGTAGGGGAGTTTGGTCCTTGGAAGGAAATTGTGGTGTTGTTTCATAGTGGTATGCAAATAGAAACGATTTTACTGCCGAAACATGAAATGTGGTGCGTATTAGCAGACAGTGCAAAAGCAAAAGTACAGCCGATTTCTTCATTTCAAGGAAATGAACTTCAAATGGCTCCGATTAGCTCGTATATATTGGCGATAATGTGACAAATCGCTACTTGACGATGCGAATATAATAAATGTAGAATTGACAAAGGTGACGATTTTGATAAGTTGTCATTGTATTATTGGTTTTGTAAAATATAAAAGAATAGACGGTTAGTTTGTCTTGATTTCTTGGCCCATACCAAGTTTTCTTTTATCAAAAAAAGCAGGAAAACTCCATCCTTAAGGAATATGCGTAGTATAGTTTTGGTGGATGAAGATGAATTGCTAGTAACTGTCTTTATATAAAATATTAAAAAAGTAGTTCCAGGGGGCATTTGCCAGTGGAATAGAGGGATTGTGCCATCAGGCAATTAACTCCACTTGTGTTAACCATCTGTTAGTGTAGGTGCACGAGAAATCATCGCTTCAAGATTCAAAGGATCTAGGTCGCGGGAGTTTTCATATGAATCCACAACATGTTCAAAAGGTGTTGCGGTTTTTCATTTTATGACTATAAAAGATAAGGATTTGTTAACGGGTAATGAATATGGAATGGTTGGAACAATTATTAGGAGAAGAGTGGAGTCTTATACCCGCTGGTGGGGCAACGGGCGATGCATATATTGCGCAAAATGGACAACAAAAGCTATTTTTAAAGCGGAATACATCGCCTTTTTTAGCGGTATTGTCGGCAGAAGGAATTGTTCCAAAATTACTTTGGACAAGAAGAGTGACGAACGGTGATGTGATTTCAGCTCAAAAATGGCTTCCAGGACAAAAGCTAGAGCCAGAGGATATGAAACTTGAGCGTGTTGCGAAGCTTTTAAAAAAAATACATTCGTCTAAAGCACTTGTGCAGATGATACAAAGGCTTGGAAAACAGCCCCTGCATGCGCAGGAGTTATTCGAGCAATTGTATTTTGTTTTAAGAGGAGACTTAAGAACGGATGAAACGATTCAGACAGGACTTCGATATTTAAAAGCTACATTGAAAGATGTTGAATATGATGAGTTTGTTGTGTGCCACTGTGACGTCAATCATAACAATTGGTTATTATCGGACGAAGATGAATTATTTTTAATTGATTGGGATGGAGCGCTTATTGCGGATCCTGCTCTCGATCTTGGCATGTTATTATATTGGTATGTTCCGCGTCACGAATGGGACGAATGGTTAGCGTATTATGGAATTGAAATGAATGAATCATTGGTTCATCGTATGAAGTGGTATGTAGTGGCACAAACTATTTTATCTGTTCAATGGCATACAACAAAAAAGCAGCAAGCAGAAGCTGAATATTGGCATCAATATTTACAGCAACTACTTGCTTCAGAGTAAATACTTTAAGAAAAATTGTCCATTCCAGAAATCCATTGCGTAAGTTGTTCTTGATTACTAGAAATATGGTTGTCTAAATCAGGAGAATATTTACCCGATTGACTATAGTAATATACATCATTTAGCATCGCTTTTACGTCGCTGTTCACATTATCGTTTGCAAGCAATGATTGAATGAGCCGTTCTAATTGTTCGCATTCAGAAACCGTTCCACAGCAATCACTTTGGTGATTGACTAGAATATCTTTTAAAATTTCTAATTGATGTTGTTGATTAATCGGCACGATTGGATCATCCTTTCGATTGTTGTTCAATTTGAACAAGTAAGAGAAATTTTCTATTTCGCCAAGGAGTAGCTAATCATTGGCTAACGAAACGTTTCAGCAGGAAAGTTTCGTTCTATGCTCTTTGTAGTTTGTATCAAAATGGAACACCTTATACTTGAAAGAAACGGACCGAGTGCTCGTACGTACTTGGTTTTTTGTTTGATAGAATAATTAAAAAAGAAAGAAGGAAGGAACCTTCTACAAATAGTCTAGTAAAGAGAGGAAGACATCTATGCGTTTAAGACATAAACCATATGCAATGGATCAAATTAATGAGTATTCACAGTTTGTAATTGGAAACCCAGAGGAGCGTTGTGGCAATTGGAAAGAGGTATTTGGAAATGACCATCCAATCCATATTGAAGTAGGAACAGGTCGCGGTCGTTTCGTTTATGAGATGGCAAAAGCAAATCCACATATTAACTATATTGGAATTGAAAAATTCACAAGTGTTATCGTAGATGCGCTTGATAAGTTAATTGAAGAAGAAGTACCAAATTTAAAATTAATTAATAAAGATGCTGAAGATTTAACAATTTTCTTTGCAGAAGGCGAAATTGATCGTGTATATTTAAACTTCTCAGATCCATGGCCAAAAAATCGTCACGAGAAGCGTCGTTTAACGTATAAAACGTTTTTACGTAATTATGAAGAAGTGCTAGTAACGGGCGGGGAAATTCATTTTAAAACAGATAACCAAGGTTTATTTGAATACTCGCTTATGAGCATGGCCGAGTATGGTATGTTGTTAACGTTCTTGAGCCTGGACCTTCATAACAGTGACTTTGAAGGAAATATTATGACCGAATATGAAGAGAAATTTTCTAATAAAGGACATCGTATTTATCGTGTTGAAGCGAAATATCGTACGGAACCTGTGCAATAATGCACAGGTTTTTTGTTGCGGAAAACATTCTGAATTTTGTGTTAAAATTAAAAGGGAAAAAAGGGGGAATAGAAATGGAATGTTTACAAATTGGAGAAATCAAAGTGACATGGCTAAGTGGTGGGAATACCCACTTAGACGGAGGTGCAATGTTTGGTGTTGTACCAAAAGTCTTATGGTCACGTAAATATAAATATGATGATACAAATCATATTTATTTAAGAACAGATCCGTTGCTTGTACAAACGAAGAAAGGAAATATGCTCATTGATTCAGGAATTGGAAATAATAAAATGACTGAAAAAATGAAGCGGAATCAAGGTGTAACAGAAGAATCGTCAGTTGAACATTCTCTAGCGGAGCTCGGTCTAACAGCCGAAGATATTCATTACGTATTAATGACACATCTTCACTTTGATCATGCATCAGGATTAACAAAATGGGAAAGTGATGAGCTTGTTCCGACGTTTCCAAATGCAAAAGTGTATGTGTCAGAGACAGAATGGAATGAAATGAGAAATCCTAATATTCGCTCTCGTAATACATATTGGAAAGAAAATTGGGAGCCGATTGTAGAGCAAGTTGTTACTTTTAAAGAGGAAACGCAAATTACAGATGAAGTAAGCATGGTGCACACAGGTGGGCATAGTGATGGACATGCTGTTATTGTTCTCGAAAGTCAGGGAGAAACAATGCTTCATTTAGCTGATCTACTGCCAACACATGCTCATCAAAACGTATTATGGGTGATGGCATATGATGATTATCCAATGACTTCAATTGAACATAAGCAAAAATGGATGAAGTATGGCGCAGAAAAGAAAGCGTGGTTCACCTTTTATCATGATGCATATTATCGCGCTGTGAAGTGGGATGAGGAAGGGATTATGATTGAGAAGGTAGAACGAATAGAGGAAAAAGTATCAAGTGAAGTGTAAGTGACTGCCTTTCTACTAAAAAATTGAAACTGCTTATGTTCTCTTTCAATTACAAAATACTTTGTTGTAAGAATTTGTCCTGCTATTCAAGAGAAGTAAGGCCCTTATCTCAACGTTCAGCTAGAGCAAAAAAGATAGATAGGGCGGGCTAATAATCAGTGGGAGATGAAAAAACCCACTGATTAAAGTTCCGCGTTATCGAAAGAATTACTTTTAAAATATTCTGAAAATTGATATAATATCTCCGAGTTACTACATTGCTACATGCTCTATATGAGAAGCGTTTTATTTGAAAGGGGGAAATATATTGTATATAACGATTGGAAAATTACTTGAACTGACTACTGGAAAGTATCCGAATCAAGAAGCAATTGTTGAACCGCAAAAAAATATTCGCTGGACGTATACAGAATGGAATGAACAGGTAAATAAGCTAGCTCATGCACTCCAAAAAAGTGGTATACAAAAAGGTGACCGCGTTTCGACATTTCTCTTTAATAGTAGCGAACTAGCAACCACATGTTTCGCTTGTGCGAAAATTGGAGCCGTATTTAACCCAATTAATTTTAGACTAAAACCACAGGAACTTATTTATATATTAGAAGATGCTTCTCCAAAAATCGTACTTTTTGAAAAACAATTATCCTCTCAAGTACAAAGTATTCATAAGCAATTCCCTCATATTCAGTTCTGGTACATTGATCAAAATCGTCCATCGTTTTCTATTTCCTATGAAGAGAAACTATCCAATGCGTTACCGAAATTTGAAGCAGTAGAAGTAAAAGAAGATGATATTTGTTCTATTATGTATACAAGTGGAACAACCGGTTATCCGAAGGGTGTACTTCACCGTCATCGAGAAATTATTGACCACAGTTTGATGGGAATTGCGTATTTACATTACAACGAGAATAGTCGTGGTCTTGTAACAGCACCGATGTTTCATTGTGCGGAGCTGCATTGTTGTTTCGTGCCAAGGGTGCATAGCGGTGGTACAAATATTATTCTGCACCATTTCGATGCCAAGAATGTTCTTGAAACGATTGAAAAAGAAAAGATTACTGTTATGTTTGCAGCACCTACAATGTGGAATATGATGTTGCAGGAAGACTTAATACAGTATGATCTATCATCTCTTCGGTACGGTTTATATGGAGCAGCTTCAATGGCACCGGCACTTGTAAAAGCATGTGATGAAAAATTGAATGTTTCATTAGTACAAGCTTATGGTATGACAGAAATGGGGCCTGCAATTACTTTTTTACGAGAAAATGAGCAGATTACTAAAGTAGGTTCTGCAGGAAAAGCTGCCTATAATCATGAAATTCGCGTTGTTCGTCCAAATGAAGAAGGGCCATCTGAGCCAGATGATATATTACCACCGTATGAAATTGGAGAAATTATTGTGCGAGGTTCCTGTTTGATGAAAGGGTATTACAACAATGAAGAGGCGACAGCAAAAGCGCTCTATAAAGGATGGTACCATTCAGGTGATTTAGGTTATGTAGATACAGATGGTTATTTGTATGTTGCAGATCGTGTTGACGATATGGTTGTTAGTGGCGGAGAAAATATTTATCCGCGTGAAGTCGAGGACTTTTTGTATACGCATGAAAGCATTTTAGATGTTGCAGTGCTCGGCGAGAAAGATGAGCTTTGGGGAGAAAGTGTTCTAGCATACATCGTTTCAAAAGATCAGTCTCTTACCGAAGAGATATTAGATGAGTACTGTAAATCAAGTGATAAGCTTGCTGATTATAAACGTCCACGTCGCTATATATTTGTTGAACAACTGCCCAGAAATGCGAGCGGTAAAATTCAAAAATTTATTTTACGTAGCCAAGTGACAGAAGTGGAATCCAAGGAGAGGATATGATGAAGAATAAGTATTTACAGGAAGAGCATCACATTTTTCGTGATGCTTTTCATAAATTTTTAAAAAAGGAAGCATATCCATACTATAACGAATGGGAAGAAGATGGGATAATTCCTCGTTCTTTCTGGACGAGTATGGGGAGTAAAGGTTTTCTTTGTCCAATGGTAGATGAGCGGTATGGTGGAGCTGGTGCTGATTTTGGGTATTCGGTTATCGTCAACGAGGAACTTGAAAAGGTTGGATCGAGTCTAATCGGAATTGGTTTACACAATGACATTGTCGTTCCATATTTCATGCAGTATGGAACGGAAGAACAGAAGAAGCGCTGGTTACCAAAATGCGTAAGCGGTGAATATATAACTGCAATTGCAATGACGGAGCCAGGAGCAGGTTCGGACTTGGCGAGTATTCGAACAACGGCAAGGAAAGAAGGGGATTATTATGTCGTAAATGGTGAAAAAACATTTATTACAAATGGTATTCATGCAGATTTAGTTATCGTTGTTTGTAAGACAGATATCAACGCTGCTCATAAAGGCATGAGTTTACTCGTTTTAGAAAGAGGAATGGAGGGATTTAAGAGAGGGAAACAGCTTAAAAAGGTTGGCTTACATAGTCAAGATACAGCAGAACTTATTTTTGAAGATGTAAAAGTCCCTGTTTTGAATTTGTTAGGGGAAGAAGGAAAAGGTTTTTATTATCTTATGGAAAAGTTGCAACAAGAACGTCTCATCGTTGCAATCGCCGCGAAAACAGCAGCGGAAGTAATGTTACATATAACGAAAAAATATGTCCAAGAGCGAAAAGCGTTTGGGAAAAGTATAAGTGATTTTCAAGCGGTACAATTTCGATTAGCAGAAATGTATACGGAAATTGAGATTGGTAGAACATTTGTAGATGACTGTATTATAGGTCATATGAATGGTGAGGACATCGTAACGAAAGTATCGATGGCAAAGTGGTGGTTAACAGATCTCGCAAAAAAAGTGTCAGCAGAGTGCATACAACTACACGGTGGATACGGATATATGGAAGAATACGAGATTGCGCGGCGTTATCGTGATATTCCAGTCAGCGCGATTTATGCTGGAACGAATGAGATTATGAAAAATATAATTGCGAAAGGTATGGGCTTATGATGTTGAAAGGAATAACAGGTGCTGATTCTTCTCACTACTTACCAGGCCTATATGCATTGTTTGCTAATATTCAACACTATTTCAAAACATATTGTCTTGTTGTTGGAATGTATGCTGTGGAAACAAAAAGAAAATGATTAAAGGGGGAAAATAATGATTCAAAATATCGCGGTAATTGGTGTAGGAATTATGGGAAGTGGAATTACCCAAGCGTTAGCAATGGGCGGTAAAGATGTGAAAATGTATGATGTATCAGAAGAAAATTTACAAAAGGCTTATGAAACGATCAACAAAAGCCTGAGTCGTTTCGTGCATGCAGGGCGTATGACTGAGGAAGAGAAAAAACACATTCTAAATCATATTACTCCTAC
Source organism: Bacillus cereus (assembly GCF_002584535.1). Taxonomy (GTDB): domain Bacteria; phylum Bacillota; class Bacilli; order Bacillales; family Bacillaceae_G; genus Bacillus_A; species Bacillus_A arachidis. Next base: position 9,280 of record NZ_NUOT01000037.1, on the reverse strand, counting down.
AGTTATATTGGAAGAAGCTTGCCAGAATGTAGAACTTGTTATTGAAGCAGTACCAGAAATATTACAGTTAAAGAAGGAGATTTTTCAAAAACTAGATTCGTATACATCACAATCTACTATTTTAGCAACGAATACATCTGAGTTAAGTGTAACTGCGATTGCAAGTGTGACAAGTCGTCCAGAGAAAGTAATAGGGATGCATTGGTTTAATCCCGCTCCTGTTATGAAGCTCATTGAAATTGTACGAGGAGTAGTTACGGCGGAAAGTACGATACAAGCAGTAAGAGCAATCTCAGAAGAAATAGGGAAAGAAACAGTTGTTGTAAAAGATACGCAAGGATTTGTGACCACGCGGGCAATTGCTATTCATATGTTAGAGTGCATGCGTATGTATGAAGAGGGAATTACAAGTAAAGAAGACATTGATAAGGCGATTAAGCTTGGTTTGAACTATCCAATGGGGCCATTTGAATTAGCGGATTATATAGGACTCGATACGCTGTTATTTGCGAGCGAAGGGCTAATAGAAGCATTTGGTGAGAGGTTTAGAGCGCCACAAATACTTGTGAAACTTGTAGAGGCGGGGTATCTTGGAAGGAAGACTGGGAAAGGTTTTTATGATTATTCAAAAGGGAAAGTGAGGGAGAAAATATGAAGCGAGACGTTGTTATTGTTGAAGCTGTACGTACGCCAGTTGGGAAAAGAAATGGTGCGTTTCGTGAGTTACACCCAGTACAGCTTGCGGCAGTTGCGCTGGATGCAGTAACAAAACGGGGGAATATAGAAAAAGGTCTCATAGAAGATATTGTTATGGGGTGTGTAACGCCAATTCACGAGCAAGCATTTAATATTGGAAGACTTTCAGCACTTGAAGCAGGTTTTCCTATAACAGTTCCAGCGGTAACGATTAATCGACTTTGTGGTTCTGGACAACAGGCTATTCACTTTGCGGCGCAAGAAATTAAATCAGGCGATATGGACATTACGATTGCAGCTGGTGTTGAACATATGACAAAAGTTCCTATTTTAACTGATGGAAATGAGCGAACCATCCCAAGTAGTCTTCATGAAAAATATCAAATTGTACATCAAGGTGTATCTGCTGAGATGATTGCCGAAAAATATGGAATTACCCGTGAACAGTTAGATACTTACGCGCTAGAAAGTCATAGACGAGCAATTCAAGCGATTGAATCTAGACGCTTTCAGCGAGAAATCGTACCACTGAGTGGTGTAGATAAAGAAGGCAACGAAATATTAGTTGAAAGTGATGAGGGACCAAGAAGAGATACTTCGTATGAAGCATTAGCAAATTTAAAAACAGTGTTTAAAGAAAATGGAGTGATTACAGCAGGGAATGCAAGCCAAATTAGCGATGGTGCTGCAGCAATTTTGCTGATGGATAGTGAAAAGGCGAAAGAACTAGGTTGTAAAGCACGTGCTCGTATTGTGAATCAAGTAGTTGTTGGTTCTGATCCAACGACAATGCTTGACGGCGTTATCCCTGCAACGAAAAAAGTACTGCAAAAATCCAATTTAACAATTCAGGATATAGATGTTATAGAGATTAATGAAGCATTTGCATCGGTTGTTTTAGCATGGCAAAAGGAGATGGAAGCAGATTTACAAAAGGTAAATGTTAATGGTGGTGCGATTGCACTAGGTCATCCACTTGGGGCAACGGGTGCAAAATTAATGACTTCTCTTCTTCATGAATTGGAGCGGAGGCAGGGAAGGTACGGTCTGCTGACAATTTGCATTGGACATGGGATGTCAACAGCGACGATAATTGAAAGAATATGAAAAGGCGTGCAGAAATTCATCTGCACGCTGTTATCCTTCTACTGTCTGTAAATACCCCGATGGGTGAGGCGTACTAATCATCAAATGATATGGAAAACCACTACTAATCAAAGTTTCGCTTTATTTAATACTGTCTCTTCGGATTAGCCGAGTTCCTTTACGCCGCCGTTACTTCTAAAACAGTACCTGTTTTTGCATCTACTAAAAATTCAAATCGTTCTTGTATATCATTTAAAATTGTTGTAAGACCGCCGCGATATACTTCGTATGCGACATCATATTTTTCAAACGTCTCTGGAACCATATGTACCCAAGAGCCAGTAATTTCGCCTTTATGACTGAGTGCTTGTTTCACCATTTTCAATGCTTTTTCTGAAGAAATATGGGATTGTTCTTGAACTTTGTTTGCAACAAGATAACCAGCCGCAAAACCAATGCCAACCCCAGCTAGTAAACCTTTCCAGTTCATATATTCACCTCAATTCTATAAAATAGTGTATCGATGATAATTATAATGCAATTTTAACTAAAAAAGAAGAAACTAGAAACATTTCGAAAATTTCGTTACAATAAAAGAGGAATTCTACTAAGGTTTGAAAGAAGGGAACTTCGTGAATAAAGAGACATTAGAATTATTTCGTACGTTAACAGAACTACAAGGTACATCAGGATTTGAACATGATGTACGCCGTTTTATGAAACAAGAACTAAGTAAATATGCAGATGAAATTGTTCAAGATGGTTTAGGTAGCGTGTTCGGTCTTAAAAAAGGGGATGAAAATGCCCCGCGCGTACTTGTAGCTGGTCATATGGATGAAGTCGGCTTTATGGTTACGCAAATTACGAAAAACGGAATGATTCGTTTTCAAACGCTAGGCGGTTGGTGGAGTCAGGTACTATTAGCACAGCGTGTACAAATTATGACGAAGAATGGCCCGGTTATTGGGGTTGTTGGATCTATCCCCCCTCATTTATTAAGTGATGCGCAACGTGCAAAACCGATGGATATAAAAAATATGTTAATTGATATTGGTGCAGATAGTTACGAGCAAGCACTTGAAATTGGTGTGAAACCAGGACAACAAATCGTTCCAATTTGCCCATTTACACCAATGGCAAATGAAAAGAAAATTATGGCGAAAGCTTGGGACAACCGTTACGGCTGTGGCCTTGCGATTGAATTATTAAAAGAATTAAAAGATGAAACTCTGCCGAATACATTATATTCTGGTGCAACTGTACAAGAAGAAGTTGGTCTTCGCGGGGCACAAACGGCTGCAAACATGATTCAGCCAGATATTTTCTATGCGCTTGATGCAAGTCCAGCAAATGATGCATCTGGAGATAAAACGCAGTTCGGTCAATTAGGAAAAGGGGCGCTTCTTCGTATTTATGATCGTACAATGGTAACACATAGAGGAATGCGTGAATTTATTTTAGATACAGCAGAAACACATAACATCCCGTACCAATATTTTGTTTCACAAGGTGGTACAGATGCGGGCCGGGTACATACGAGTAACTCTGGTATTCCGTCAGCAGTAATTGGTGTTTGCGCTCGTTATATTCATACACATGCTTCTATTTTACATGTTGATGATTATGCTGCAGCGAAAGAATTGATTACGAAACTCGTGAAAGCAACGGATAAAACAACATTAGAAACAATTAAAAATAACGCTTAAAAGAAAGGGCCAGTTTTGGCCTTTTCTTTTCGTATAAATATAAAACCCCTTTTTTTAGGTGGAAGAGAGTGTCCGTTCATGCATAGTAGCGGTTTAGTCTCAGGGCATGTGAATCTAAAAAGAGGAAACGAGATGGGATTTCTTTTGTTTTCATAGTCGCAAATTATATGTTGTGAAAACGAAGAGGATATATCATGAAGGGCGGAGATAAAGTCATCCTTTTTCCTACATACAGAGTTAAAATCAAAGAAAGAACAAGAATGTTAATTACCCTTTGTTCTTTGTAGCGCTGATTTATATAGAGGTGAAGAATATGAAAGTAGTAGTTGGATCGAAAAACCAAACAAAAGTAGGTGCCGTAAAAGAAGTATGGAAAGAGGCGAACATTACAGCCATTTCTGCTTCTTCAGGAGTAGCGGCACAACCATTTTCTGATGAAGAAACGATGCAAGGGGCAATCAATAGAGCCAAGCGAGCACTGGAGAAAGAACAAGCTGACATCGGTATCGGTCTAGAGGGCGGCGTCATGAAAACAGAGCATGGCTTGTTTATGTGTAACTGGGGCGCTTTAGCAACAAGTACAGGTAAAATATTTGTAGCGGGCGGGGCACGTATTAAGTTGCCAGATGATTTTGTTGCTCCTCTTGAAAGTGGGAAAGAGCTAAGTGAAGTTATGGAGGAATTTGTAAACCGAAAAGACATCCGTAGTCATGAAGGTGCAATTGGAATCTTCACAGATCATTATGTGGATCGTACAGGATTATTTGTCCATGTTGTAAAGTTGTTAGTTGGGCAATATAAGTATGACGAAAAACAAGCATAAATCTTGCAGCATACGTGATGTATGGTAGTATAAAAGAAAGATTACATATGAAAAGATACACTTCGTTAGAGGAGGAAATATAGATGAAATCATTAGAAAGCATGGAGCAATTCCAAGAACTAAAAAATGAAGGGAACGTTATTTTTATGTTCTCAGCAGAATGGTGTCCAGATTGCCGTTTTGTTGACCCATTTATGCCAGAAGTAGAAGAGAAATATAGCGATTTCTCATTCTACTATGTAGATCGTGATGAATTTATTGATCTATGTGTAAATTTAGACGTATTTGGCATTCCGAGCTTTGTAGCGTACAATAAAGGAGAAGAAACTGGGCGCTATGTAAACAAAGATCGTAAAACACAAGAACAAATCGAAGCGTTTATTGAAGGTTTAAAATAAGGCGATCAGCCAATTAAATTGTAAAAACAACCTCTACCTTCGCGGGGGAGGTTGTTTTTTTGGAAGGGAGGCAAACGAGATGAAAATGACAAGCAAAAAAATGAAAGAAGCACTAATGAACAGGCTAGCTCGTCCAGAATGGGACTTTCATTATGATAGCGAAAAAGATGTGCTTCGTATTGAACAAAAGGATACGAAGAAGGGAATTAATGTATCGCTTCCAGGAGTTGTAGCAAAATGGGAAGTCAAAAAAGAAGTAGCGATTGAAGATGTCGTCTATTACGTACAAGAGGCATTAGTTGCGATGCATAAAGAAGAAAGTAGCACAGCAAAAATTCTGCCGGTAATTCGCTCTACATCTTTCCAGAAACAAGCGGAAGAAGGCAATCCCTTTATCATGACAGATCATACAGCAGAAACGCGCATTTATTATGCATTAGACTCTAATAAAACATATCGATTAATTGATGAGCGTTTATTACAAAAGCTAGGACTTACTGAGCAGCAAGTACGTGAAATGGCATTGTTTAATGTCCGCTCATTAAGCTATACATTTAAACAAGATGAAGTGGCTGGGAATACATTTTATTTTTTAAACACAAATGATGGCTATGATGCGAGTCGTATTTTAAATGAATCGCTATTACAATCGATGCGCGAGAAGATTTCAGGTGACATGGTGGTGGCTGTTCCGCATCAAGATGTATTAATTGTTGCTGATATCGTCAACGAAATCGGTTATGATATTATTGCACAAATGACAATGAAGTTTTTTGCCGAAGGTCATGTTCCGATCACATCACTTTCATTCGTATATGAAGATGGCAACTTTGAACCAATCTTTATTTTAGCGAAGAATCGGAAGAAGACAAATGGAAAAGAGAAAGGATGAACATAGTGAACGTTTTTTATAACCTTGAAGGAATTGGCGACACATTAATCGTTGCCTTACAAGATATTACATTAGAAAACCGTACATTTGACCGCAAAGGAGATGTTGCTCGCGTTTATGATCGTGAAAGCAACGTAACAGGAGGATTTAACATCTTTAATGCTTCTTCTTATGTAGAAGTAAAAGAAACTGGGAATATTACTTTAACAACTGAGCTTGTAGAAAAAATCAATGACATTTTAGTGAAAAACGGCTTTGAAGAAAAAGTAGAAGCAGACCTTACGCCAAAATTTGTTGTTGGCTATGTAGCTGAAAAAGAAAAACATCCAAATGCAGATAAATTAAACATTTGTAAGGTAGAAATCGGTACAGATACATTACAAATCGTATGTGGTGCACCAAACGTTGATGCGGGACAAAAAGTTGTTGTTGCAAAAATCGGCGCTGTAATGCCAAGTGGTATGTTAATTAAACCAGCCGAGCTTCGCGGTGTTCCATCTTCTGGAATGATTTGCTCTGCACGTGAATTAGAGCTTCCAGATGCTCCTCAGGAAAAAGGGATTCTTGTACTAGAAGATAGCTATGAAGTTGGACAAGAGTTTAAATTTTAATTGATATAGAAAAAGTGGCCTCATTATAAAATGAGGCTATTTTTTTTGGGCTTAAATATTCTTATATTGTAACGCTTTTCCTAAAAATCCATGTTGTATTTCAAAAACAAATTAGTTAAAATTTAGAAAAAATAGAAGGTAAGAATATATGAAACAACATCCAAAAGTGAAAGAACTTCTGGGGCTTTATGTTGAAAAATTGGTAGAGTATGCACAAAATAGATGGGAGAGAAACGATGAAATATATAAAAATGATGTGTGCAGTTATATTACTTGGAATATATATGAGCGCATGCTCGAAGGAACAAGAACAGAAAACATCATCTCCTGTACAAGAAGAGAATAAAAAAGTTGTAGAACAAAAGAAAGAAGCACCAATAGAGAAGCAACCTGAGGAAAAAGAGAAGAAAGCAGAAACAGAATTACCGGTGGGACAAAATGGAGACCAAGAGAAAAAAGTTGAACAAGAGGCACCTGTGGAGCAAAGTAAAGAACAATTGCCGCCAGCTGAACAAACTGAAGCAAAAACAGATGCTGAGAAAAAACAAGGAAAGTTTCTTATTGTGATTGATCCAGGGCATCAAGAGAAAGCAAATTTAAATTTAGAACCAATTGGTCCAGGTGCAACTGAGAAAAAATATAAAGTGACTGATGGAACGACAGGTGTTGTGACGAAAAAGAGAGAATCCGCTCTTACACTTGAAGCTGCTTTTATATTAAAAGAGAAGCTTGAAGCAAAAGGCATGCAAGTACTTATGACAAGGACAACACATGATGTTGATATAAGTAACAAAGAGCGAGCTACATTCGCGAATGATCATCAAGCAAATGTATTTTTACGCCTTCATGCAGATGGATCTGAAAACCAGGCACAAAAGGGTTTTGCTGTGTTGACGCCAGCCGAAGGAAATCAATATACAAAAGATATTTATGCAGAAAGCTTACAAGTTTCTCAGATTATCGTGGAGAAAATGAAAGAAAATAGTCAGGTGAAAGTAAATGGGATTAAGTTTCGTGATGATCTTTCTGGTTTCAACTGGTCAAAGGTTCCAGGAGTTTTACTTGAGCTAGGGTTTATGTCGAATCCTGAAGAAGATCAAAAACTATCAGATAAGCAATATTTAGAAGCTTTACTGCAAAGTGTAACGGAGAGTATAGAAGAATATCGGAAGAGTAAAGTTTAGGTATATATTAAGCAGTTCAGATAACATAGAGAAACTGTATAAAATAAAGAGTTAAATTGTTTTTTGAATTCTACGGTGAGGATATGGAAGAAGAGTATTTGGAGATAGTATTGCTACGATTAGAAGGGGTATGTAAATACATGAAAAGAAAAGCAAAAGAAGGCGATATAAATTTTCAAAAGATGATAGATGAAGGGCACCTTGAACATTATTAAAATGATATTAAATTCATTCGTGAACATGGAAAAGAGTGGATTTAATGAAATAAGTCTTATACAAAAGTAAAGCTCAGAGTCATATAGGGACTTTGAGCTTTTTTTGCGTGTTATTTACTACGCCAATTAACCCGTGAATGAATATGTTATGTAGCTCGTTATTTTAGATTTTCTCCACAATAACTGAACTACTTATATATAAATATAGATGAAAACATTTCTTTTTGTTTAGAAGAGGTTAGTATCTTGTTTTGCTCCATGCCGAGTGAAACCAAAAGGAGAAAACAAGTGTAGGTCTTCTTTTATCCTGCATTAAAGAGCAGCAAGACCTCTGCCTCAGGATTCAAAGAGAAACAAGGAGGATAGGTCTGGGATGAAGAAAATCCTCACTGATTAAAGTATCACTTTATATTGTACTTACTGAAAACTGGAATATGATGGACAAAAGGCAAGGGCGTAATTTTACCTGCACTTTTTGCTGAATGCTGATACAATAAAGGATGTTACTATTTAGTAGAAAGAGTGGTAAGCATGTTAGATTGGATGAAAAAGCTGTTTAACAAAGAGGAACATCAAGAAGAAAAAACAGCGGTGAATAAAGAAGTACCGAAGAACACTGAAAGTAAGTCGAAACGTCCTCGTGTAAACCACTACACTGAAGCAAGAGAAGCGCAAATGGCTAGTCGGAATTCAGGTGTGAAATGTCGATTTCCGTTAGTGCCTGATGATGGATTTGATGAGGAGAATGTGGAAGAATCAACACATGTTGAAGAATCAGCATATGTTGAAGAGCAGCCACTGCCGAGAGTAATAAACGTGGAGAGGCGCGGGCCGAGATATGTAGAAGAACCAATCCATACATTTGCCCCTCAACAAGTTGAACAAGAAATTGAGCCAAAGCCTTTCATACCAAAAAAATCTGTGCCAACACAAGAAAGCAATCGAAGACCATTTCGCCCAACAGAGATGATTTCACCGATCTTTGGATATAAACGTCCGTCTATGGAGAAAGAAGAGGTGAAGACGGAAGAAAAAAGGCAGGAAGATCTTGAAATATCGGTTGAAGGAAAATCGGTCGTCGATGCATGGCTAGAGAAAAAAGGATACTCACTGGCGAATTTATCAGACGAATCTTTTATTCCTTCAAAGGAACGAGAGCAAAGCTTTGATGATGATCGACAACAAGAAAGTAAAAAAGAAGAAAAATCCGTTGTTGATCAGTGGCTAGAGAAAAATGGTTATGATTCTGAACGTTCATTTATTGCGGTAGAGGAGAAAGAAAAGACCGATGTTTCTCCAGACTCTCGTCCATTTGCAACGGATGGCTCGTTACATAAAGCAGTTGGACAGGATAACAAGAAGGAAGAACATGCTCTTCATAACGGACAGGTAGTTGGACAAGAGCCAGATGTAGTGGTGTTATCACAAGATGATATCGGAGAAAATGAAGAATCTCTACAAAATCAATTACAAGACTCTATTGTCAAGAACATCGATACAACGTCAATGGAAGAGATTGAATATAAGAAAGAAACAGAAGAACAGCTAGTAGAGAACACTGTTTTAACAGAATGTGTTATTGAGGAAGCAGAACCAGCGGCTGAAGTAGAAGAAGAGGAAGAAGCAGAACCAGCAGCTGAAGTAGAAGAAGTGAATGAAGCAGAACCAG
>NZ_NUOT01000036.1 GCF_002584535.1 Bacillus cereus | reverse complement strand
TGGGCAGCTTATTTTGCGTTTGAAAAAAGTACAACAGAGCGATTTTCTACACAAGATTTAAAAATTGTACTAGGTCGTGATGTGAAGCAAGGGAAAATTAACCTAGATAATTATATTTCCGATTTTGACAAAGCTCTTGAAGCTGTAGCTGGTTATCGAAAGGAAATAGATGATACAAATAAAAAAATCGTAGAGTTAACAAATTTAATTAATGCAAAAAATGTACAAGTGCCAAAAATCACAACAGATGTGGGTGGTGCGTTACTTTCGGTTAGTGATGCTACCAAAAATATTCTTGATGAAATTGTATCTAGGGGACTAGGAATAAACACAATTTATTGCCATGGCAGCGTACAAGGTAATACACCTAATGCTAAATCCTGGCGAGGTATCTCATTTATAAATTCCCCAACTTTCGGATTTGTTATTGCGAAAGATTATCAAAATAAATTTTTTACAAATTACATCGACAATGGTACTTGGATTGGGTGGGAAGAACATGTAACGTTAAATGACTTACTTAAGACTCTTAACGGATGGAAATTTACAACTACTGCATTACAACTCAATGGAAGTAATGTTCTGTCAAAGACTGCAACAGGATTTCGTATTGAAAATAATTTAGAAGTAAACGGCACAGTGAAACAATCGACAGATACCGATTGGACAAATATCACTCCAATCAACGGTGTAACAAACCAGTCCGGTAAAACATCAAGAATAAAACGCAGTGGAAATACAGTATGCCTCAATATGAATGTAGTAGGTGTGAAAAATAATCACATCATTGCTTCACTTCCAACGAATTATCGACCTGTAAGTGATTTAACATTTTCGGCAACTTATGTTTTAAACAATTTAGATACAAATACGGGTTTTGTTACACTTCGAACTGATGGCTCTGTACATTGTGAATGGATTGCAGAGGGGACAAATCCATTAAAACATTGGTCATTTACTTTTACGTATATTATTTAAAATAAAAGAATAGGAGAGTTTACATGAAAACAGTATACATGTACGACAAGGAAACGAGGGCTTACACAGGGACAAAACTAGTAATTCCCGAATATAAAACACTAAATAAATTAGAAAATCGGACACGAACAGTTGATATTCCTCAAATTACAACAATCAAGACTATGCATACGTTTTTAGACGAAAACAAAGTGTATCAAGAAAAAGAGGTCGATCAAGACATCTTACAATATCAAACGGTTGAATTGTATTATCAAGAGTTAATTCCTAATGGTTATACCGAAATTTATAACTATCCAGAATGCTATACAGAAGTTCCTGTTCCAGCTTATTACAAGCCGGTATGGGATGGCGAAAAGTGGATTGAAACTATTACAGAGGAAGAGCTAGAAGAGATGAATAAGCCTAAACCACAAGAACCATCAGAATTAGAAAAACTTAAACAGGAACAGGAATTAATGAAAAAAGCTTTAGATGATTTAATTATGACTAGTGACATGTAACGTCTAATAAAAAGGAGCTGGTGCAAAATGGCTGAGTACATGGCGCAACGAGTAATCGATGGAGTTTTTACGTATATTGTTGTTATTACAAAGCTGAAGATTTATAAAGACAGAATTGATAAATATTTAACTGACAATGGAAGAGCAGATTTAATTACGGATAGCGCACAATAGTGGGCTTTTTTATTCTGCCTAAAAGGGGTGGTCAATGTGGAGGGATTACAAGAAATTAAACAAGATGTACTGGAAATGAAGCAAGAAATTAAAGAAATAAAGTTTGATATTAAAAGTTTAGAAATGCGTACAACAGGTAACGAAAAGGACATTGATAATATCAATAAACAACTAGATAAAATCAGTGCTAACACTACCTGGATTCTACGTCTTATTGTGGGTGGAATTATTGGAACAGCTCTCACTTTCTTATTGAAAGGAGGTGGTATGTAATGATTGAAATAAGCGTAATGATTGCCATTGTAGTAGGTCTTTCACAAATTGCAAAAACGATTGGGTTACAAACAAAATACATTCCGTTATTAAATTTAACGCTTGGCATTGCGCTAGGCGTTTTATTTTTGCCACAAGATTTGAAAATGAATGTATTTCAAGGAATCATCATCGGACTGTCAGCAAGTGGATTATTTGACCACACAAAAATTTTAAAAAAGGATGCTGATGCAAAATGAGAAAAACATTTAAAGGGATCTCATCAGTTTTATTAGCCATTGTTTTAGTATTATCCATTACAACAAGTGCTTTTGCTGATAGAACGCTTATTATTCCAGATTTACCAAAACAACCTTATCGTTATGGTGTAGGTGCTTATGAGGGCGTTGTGGCACATAGTACAGCAACTCCAGAAGCTCCAGCTATTAATATCCAAAAGTATGAAACTCGTACATGGCGTTCAGCTTTCGTACATTATGCAGTAGATTGGAATGAAACAATTCAAATTGCGGATACAAATTATATTGCATATGGTGCTGGACCAGGTGCGAATAAACGTTTTGTACATGTAGAGCTTTGTGAAACAAAAGACTATGAGAAATTTAAACGCAGCTATGATAAATATGTAAAGCTTCTTGCAAAAATCTTAAAAGATAACAATCTATCTGTAGAAAAAGGATTGTGGACTCACTATGATGTAACGAAATATCTTGGTGGAACAGACCATGAAGATCCACTTAATTATTTAAAATCTCATGGTGTTTCTGAAGCGCAATTCAGAGCAGATGTACAGAGAGCATACAATAATTCTAGTGTAGAAGTTTCTATTCCAGAAAAGCCATCTAAGCCAGGCGAATCAATCGCTAATGTGGAAGGCATTGCATATATTGAAGGTTACAATGTAAATCTTCGCAAAGGACCGGATGCAAGTTATTCTGTTATTCGTCAGTTGAACAAACCGGAAGCTTATAAAGTATTTGGTGAAAAAGATGGTTGGTTAAATCTTGGTGGAAATCAGTGGATTAAATACAATCCTTCTTACATGAAGTTTGAGAAGAAAGAACCAGTTAATCCGATTGTAGGAAAACGCGTTGTTTCTAAAGTGGACAACCTACGTTTCTATGATTCTCCATCTTGGCAGGATAAAGATGTCGCTGGAACTTTAGATGCAGGATTAGGATTTTCAATCGATGCAAAGGTTACTGTCAATGGTTCACCACAATACAAAGTACACAATAGCAAAGGACAGACATACTATGTAACTGCAAACGAATCCTTTGTATATGTGAAGTGATTTTTTAACAAAAGAATAGTTTGATTAACAAAAATAATAGCCGTCATTATGACGGCTTTTTTTATTGCTCAATAACTGTTGCACTAATTTTAGGTATGCCTGTTTTGTCTTTCCCATCATAGGCACCATAAATAGTTACAGTTGTACCTTTAGTAATTTTCACTCCATTTTTGAGTGTTATTTCACTTTCGTTCGATTGCACTCCGCTTTGGGCAATTTGAATAGTGTACATACCTTTTCCATCATTTTCATTTGTGCTTATGGTAAAAGAAGGTAGCGTCGCGGATTTTAACAATAAGTCTACAGTTCCAGTGGCTTTTAGACGTGTTCCCTGCTTGTATTGATCACCATTAGCCTTAACAAAACTTACTTCCGTTGCCTCTTGTTTAATTTTTTTATTTAGCTCATCTTGAGATGTTAAATCTTTTTTGTTTTCAGTATGAGGTTTAGTATCGACTTTTTCATTTGTTTTATTTTCGCCAGTTGAACTACATGCTGTTAGTCCTATAATTAGAAATCCACCTATGCAAAGATTTATTAACTTTTTATACATTTTTACTCCTCCTCTAATTAGATAACAAAAGTTTCTTAATTAGTTGGTTTATGAAACATCATAAAAATGTTCCATTAAATTAAGTAAATCATACCAATTAAAGGGTAAAAATGTAAGATTAATTTTCTAATTACATCCAAAAATCATTCTGATCTATATTCTTACCTAACTTTTTTAATCCCTTAACAATTTGAATTATCGTTGAAAATTTCGGTCTGTATTTTTTATCATTACACAATTTCGAAATAGTTGCTGTACTTAATTTTGATGTTCTTTCTAATTCGATTTGTGCTATTCCATTTCGATCAAGATAGTGACCAAATTTTGTGCGTTTTTTCCCCAATCCAAACATGCTTATCACCTCATCCACAGCTTGACCTATTTCTTACTTTTTTAAACTCAGGCAAAAAAATAAGAAATTGTCTAAGCTATACGCCATATGCTTTATCAAAGTCGCTATCAAAGTAACTAGCGAATTTGTTATCAAAGTTGCTATCAAGATAAATAGTCAATGTATTATCAAGGTAAATAGTATTTGTACTATCAAAATAGCTATCAAGTTAGCTATCAAAGTAATACTATCAAGGTTTTAAGGCGATAACTCTATGTATAATCAGCGATTGAAATTCTGTTTATAAAGGGGAGAATCTAATGAACATCAAGATGGCATCAGAAGAAACTTGTGAGTATTGTAAATGTCTTTTATCCGATTGGCTGTATTGGAGATTAAACGGAAAGAAGTATTGCTCTGAATCTTGTGCGGAATACGATAAAAATTAAAGGAGCTGCGTTTATGTTTACAAGAAAACAAGTAATCCCTTTTCGTTCATTTGTGGATGGATCATACAAAAATAAAGACAAGAAAATACGAAAATATAATTCTATAAGTCCATTGGCTTTTCTTCATATGTCAGACCAAATAATAAATACTTACCTTGCATTAGGGGTAATGGGAACTGTTTTAATTGGAGCAGTTTTGTTAGAGAAGTATCTAGTAAAGAATGATCATGTATCAGCAGCTAAATTTATATCAGATGGAATTTATCACGGAATGCGAATAGGTGGGGTCTGTTTGATTGGATATGTATTTATTCGAATCGTAATCATGTTTTAAGGGGTGCTCATATGAGGGTTGTAAAAGATTGGTTTCATAAACAAAGTTTAAAGAATCAACTTATAGAAGTATTCGGAAAAGCCGGTTTATATGTGGACCATCAAACGCGAGGTGGTAAAGTGCAAATTTATCCAAAGATACATGACATTTCTTCCACACAAGAAAATGTTCGGTATGTATTTACCATTCCAAATGGCTTGGATCCTAAGAGCATCGAAAAGAAATGGTTTTGTTTTCAGCAAGTATTAGGGAGAAACGTTGCAATTGAAGGAGATATTAAAAAATTTGTACTTAATGTATTTCATTCAGATGCTGGGTTAAAACAATACAACTATAGTTATAGGAAATGGCAGCCGTTCTTAAAAAAATACCGCCTTCCAGTTGTGGTTGGTCGGGACCAATTCGGCAATATGATTGTGTATGACATGATTGATCCGAATACACCGCATCTTCTTGTTTGTGGAGAGACAGGGAGCGGAAAAAGTAGTATGGTACGTGTTGTCCTTTCCACACTAATTCAACACATGTCACCAGATAAATTACATTTGTATCTTGGAGACTTGAAAAACTCTGAGTTTCACTTTTTGAGAAGGATCAAACATGTAAAAGAGGTTTGCATGGAAGAAATCGAAATGAAGATAATGCTTCAGAAAGTGTGGAAGGAAATCAAAGAAAGAAGAAAATTAATGGAAGAGTACGAAGTGGATCATATTGATGAATACAACAAATTGAATGCTGACAATCAGAAACCGTATATATTACTTGCTATTGATGAAGTAGCTATGTTGCAAGACGAAAAAGAATGTATGGCAACATTAGAAAAAATATCAGCAGTTTCTAGAGCGTTGGGGATATACCTCATGCTTTCCATGCAACGTCCAGACTCAAAAATACTGGATGGTAAATTAAAGCTCAATATGACCGTGAGGATGGGCTTTAAATGTGCAGATACAATTAACAGTAACATTATGGGTACACCTGGTTCTGAGCATCTTGAACAGTCCGGGCAAATGATTTTAAAACTGAATGGATTAAAGAAAGTGCAAGCACCTTATTTAGAATTAAGTAGGGCTAAACAAATTATTGAACCGTATCGCGTACCAAAAGAGAATGTAACGCCACAGAATCCTCCACAAGAAGTGCTTGATGTATTTGGGGTGTTAGATTATGAAGAATAGAGACAAAGCCATTCTGAGTGATTTGAAGCGTTTCAGATGTATGTCCAGGGACGATATTATAGATTTGCATTTTCAAGGGTTAAAAAACGCGGTTACTTGCTGTAATACGGTATTAAAAAGATTACGTAGAGATTTTCATGTGGATGCCAACGTTGCGCAGCAGCCATACATTTACTTCCCCAAACCTTCTACCATTCAAAAAAACAGTCAAAAGATTCCTCACTTTCTTGCCATTGTGGACGTATACAAACAACTCATACACTATGAAAAACCAAAACTATTTAAAGTAGAACCGAAATACGGAAAAGAATTTATGGAACCCGATGCATTTACAATTTGGCGTATGTCTCCATTTTTTATTGAAGTTCAAAAGTCAGTTTACAGTAAAAAAATTATGCAAGATAAAATCAACAGGTATGAATTATACTTCCATAGTAATGAATGGCATAACGAATCATGGCAGCCGAAAACATCTAAATTCTTCCCTTCAATCCTTATAATCACCGATAAAAAATATGACACCCAATCCTCCAATTTGCGTATTTTCCAAGCTACTTCTATAAATGATTTCATGGATAAACTAGCGGTGAACTCATAACAGAGGCCTTGCACATAAGCAGGGCTTTTATTTTATTTGAAGAATTTCATTAATATAAAGAGTAATATCATCATGAATATAAAAGTTATCATCAAACTGTTCAGTTTTATGAATAAATTAATGAATATGTTAATTAATAGTAAACTGTTTATTAAATTGTTAATCTTTATATTCATTTTACTATTCATTTTCATTATGTTATTATTTAGCCGATAAAAAAAGGAGGAAATACTTTGACTAAAGTTATATCTATATCCCAAAACAAAGGCGGTGTTCTTAAAACTTCGCTTGTAGTAAACCTTGCTGGTGTATTAGCTACACAAGGAAAACGTGTATTAATTATTGATACAGATAACCAGGGAAACTCATTAGTTTCTTTCAATCAAAATCCCGATAAGTGTCACTATACTTTGTATGATGTATTAGTAGATGGATTACCTGTTCAACATGCAATCATGAATGTACATAAAAACATAGATGTTTTACCTTCAAACGATGATATGTCATTTTTCGAATTAGACATACTTCCAGAAATTAAGAAATATCCTGAGCCTTTTGGTTTATTAAAAAACGCAATGAAAGATGTTATAAACGATTATGATTGTGTATTTATCGACACACCACCGAACTTAGGATTAGTACAAGCTAACGTATTGGAACTTGCTACTGATGTACTCATACCATTTCAACCAGAAGTTTATTCAATGAGATCATTAACAAAAATCATAAAAGTCATTAATAAGTTTAAAACGAAAACAAATACTGAGCTTAATATACTTGGTGTAGTTCCGACTCTTTATGACAGAAGAGCCACGCTTCATGAAGAAGTATTACAAGAATGCCGTAAATTTTGTTTGCAAAATGATATTAAAGTTTTCGAAACAATTATTCCTAAATCGATTAAGTTTGCTAAAGCTATAGCTTACGAGAAAAAACCAGCAACACTTACTAAAAAGAAAGATAATGTTGTAGAATTGTATGTTGATTTAGCAAATGAATTATTAGCGGAGGTGACTGTATAATGGCTCGTACAAAAAGTGAGGATTTAGCAGATTGGGGTAAAAATAAGGGGCAAACAAAAAAAGAAAAACCTAAGGTCACTGGGTTCGATGAAGTTGCTGATACAAATATAATTGAACTTCCACATGACGAAACCCCTAAATCTAATAATGATTCTCCTGTTCAGAAGGTTGAATCTGAACATACTCCGACTCCTGAACCTGAAGATAAAAAGAAAAAGGAACATGAAACTAAACATGAACATGATAAGTTTACTGAACAGTTTCTTAAACAGTTTACTGAAAAGGCAACAAAAGAAGACACTCACACGCGCCAAACTTGGCTAATTAAGAACGAAACTATTAAACGATTAGACAAGCTTGCTAAGGGGAAAAAGAAAGGTTTTAAGACTGAACTTGTTAATCAAGCATTAGAAATGCTTTTAGATCGAATAGAGAAAAAATAGAAGACAAGCTTAATGCTTGTTCTTTTTTTATGTAAAAATACTTTCATTCAGGTATGTGAAATTTCAAATTAGAACAAAATAAAAAAGCACCCGTTATGGATGCTTTTCCTCTTCCTAGTTACGTAACTATTAATCTACTAATCCAGGAATATTATGTTTACGTTGGCACGCTAGTAATATCTTATGTAAGTCTTCTGGTGTCAATTTTCCTAACGGTCTAATTAACTTCCCTTTTACTGTAGGGAAAGTTTTGAAGGTTCTAGCTACAGAAGGAGCTCTCAGTCCAGCTTCTCGCCAATCCTCAATCTTAATATCATAAGGATCTCTCGTCCCTTGTGTAGTAATAGGAGTCGCTTGAATTTCAAGTGGATACACTTCATTTTCGGATGCTATTACTACAGGACGAGGTTTAAATCGAGAAGGGTCTTCTATGAAAGCTACCTTCATGAGCCAGATTTCTCCAATGCACTTAGTGAAATTCGGTTCATTCGATGAGGTCGTCATACAGGTCATCTTCCTCGCTTTTCCAGAAATCATAAACTTCACTGTCGAGAATCATGATGTTGTCATTTTGATCGTTATTGTTTTTAATTAGTGGATTATCTTTTATACGTAACATAATCCAATTCCCCCTTTGTGTATCAAACTGAGTATAACATATGTTATACAGCTTGTACTATATAACATATTCCCTTGATAACAGAAAATTCCTGTATGACATTAGCTACCATTCTTACTATTTTTCATAATATCTATACATCCTAAACAAACAAAAAGCCATCACCGAAGTGACAGCTTTAAAATTGGATGGGAGCACCCCTTTATTTTAGGTCTTAAAAAATAAATTCCCCTTCTAATAACGTTTGATTAATTTCTGCTAACGTTTCAATCGCCTGTGGATCTCCGTTCTCTGCTTTTTCTAAAATGATATGTAACTTTTCCTCCACACTGCTTTCTTTCTCTGTTTGTAATGCAACCCCTTGATTCATCATAGTAATTTTCCTCCCTAATTTTTATTAAATATGTAAGTGACACAGTTTTACGATTCGGCATTTTATTTGTGTCACCCCTTAAACGCACTGAAAGTCGCTACCGAAGTAACGACTTTCTTTTTGCAAATTAACTATATTTAATTAATCAAGAGCCACCCGGGTCCGCTATCATATATTGAACTGGGTTTGTATTTTCTAATTGTTCTACATTACCAAATACTCCAAATCCGAGTACACCGAAACATAATACTAGTGCAGTTAATTTCTTTTTCATTGTAGCACTTCCCCTTTATTCATTAGAATGTTCTTACATAACTGTCCATAAAAACTTAATCCTGCCAATTCAAATTCTAGCAAAGCTTGTTTAATTCCTTCTAAATCGCCAATACATTTACTGTATGAAAAACGTTGAAAAGGACTAAACCCCTCTACTTCCATTTCCTTAAAGAGCGATAATCCTAGTTGACGATTACCGAAGTTATATTCATAACTTGCTTTTTCGTTCTTGTGGATGGCTGATAAATTAATCTCTTTAATATTAATCTCACAATTTAAGCGTACATGTGCAAGTGTTGATTGAAAAGCGACATATTTTTGAGATTTTAGGGGAACATTGACTTCTTCCAACTTTTCAATAGCCTTTAATATATATTCTTCTGATTTTGTGGGATTTTCGAATTGATAACTTTCCCCTAAACAACAAAAGGCAGTTGCTTGAATAATTGGAACATCTATACATGAATTAATTATTTGATAACATGTATCCCGGCATTTCTCAAGTTGCACTCTCCACAAGTACATGTATGCTTTTCGTTCATCAGCTAACATACGTAAGTAATCCTTAATATATCCTTGTTCCAGTTTTGCTAAATTATGTTCTACTTCATCTACATATTGAATAATTGCATTGTTATTTGGCATATCAGCAAGAGAAAGCATGAATAAAATATTAACTAACACCTGACAATGTGGATTAGAAGAAAAACGTTTGTGGCTAAGTTCATCATAAAGCTCTTTTCCTCTTAGTTCGTTGTTATTTCTTTTGTTAAAAAGCTTATAGACACTGAAGAATATACCTAAATTTGCTTTATTTTCATTCTCGCTTATGAGTTGGTTCATAAGATCGTACTCACCATGAACCTGGCAATATATTAAACCAACTTCAATATTTGATATACTAGTACATCTACTAAAGTATTCTCTTGTAATTTGTCTCTTTTCTTTTTTGTTTTCAAATAGAAGGTCAATAGCATTAAAAAATACATTTACATCCATTTCATATTCACATGTAAGTCCTCTTCTAAGTTTTTCACGACTCACTTTAAGTTTTTCAGCAAAACCTCTTCTTGAATATCCTAGATGCTCCATTTTGTTTAATAATTGATTCATTACTTCTTGCATGAATTTCTCCTTCCTTGAAAAAACAAACCGCGTCCTAACATTTTTTTCAAGTTGGAAACAAAAATACGAGAAAAGAATATTGTGTTTTTGTGTTATACTTAGATGTGACTCGTATGTAGCAAAGTGTTTCCTAAGCTATGGTTAGGGAACGGTTCAAGAGAGAGTTTGACAGACGCCTCTTGAACACGCTCATATGGGTCTTTTTTTCGTTCAATTTAGTTAACTAAATATTATCACGAATTTTCTAATTTTTGATGACTTGGTCACCAGACATTTGTTGAGAAAGTTTTTTATCGCTATAAATCAAGATTTAAACATGTATGCAATTTTGCATATCAACTAACGATTTGATAGTACATGAATATTTTACCACTTACAGAACAATTGTTCTATGTTTATTTTTAGATAAATTTTTTAAGGACAAAATAACATAAAATGTCTTGTTACGTACCAAATATGGTATAGTGATATTTTGCTATTTATACTTTAAACTATGAAAAACACAGTCGGACAAAACATTAAAAACTTAAGAAAATCTTATGGTCTAACACAAGAACAACTATCTGATAAAACAAATATTACGCGTGGACAACTAAAAAATTGGGAAACCGATCGTTACGAACCTGACGTAGCAGGTTTAAAAACACTGGCATCATTTTTTAACGTAACAATAGACACCCTTATCGGCTTCGAGAACGAACAGAATGATCCTTTGTTAGATTTACTATTGAGTGACATTCAAAGAGACTACAACGGACTAGACGGACGCGAGCAAGGGCAATATGCTAAACATATTGCTGTCTATTCGAAAATGTTAATGAAAAACAAGGATTTATTGTAAGGGAGCAAATTAGCTCTCTTTTTTTTATTTATGGTATTTCTTCAACTCTTCCTCCAAACGTTTACGTTCAGCTTCTACATCATCTTGTGGACTAGAATCCACATTTTGTTTTAAGCTTTCTTCTTTTTGTTCTTTTACCCAATCTGGAACCATTTCACTACGTACTATTTTATTACCTGTTACTTTTGCTTTACCTTGTCGTACTTTCTGTTTTTGGCCAAGTTTAGACATTTTTTCTTCCACAACTTTTATGACGTAATTCTCAGCTGTAGTTAGATCGGTAGTTCCAATTGCTTTGCATTTACTAGAAACATCATGAATTGCTTTAATAGTTTTTTTGTTTGTAATCTCTCGTTCTTTGATTTTTTGATTCATTAAATCAAGAATCATAGATTCAGTGACAGGGTTAGTTATAATTTCTTCTTCTTCAGTAATAGGTAATGAAGTGTCTTTCTGAAGTAAACCTTCTGGTATTGTTTCACCACTGTGCAAGATGGATTTTTCACTGTGCAAGATGCATATTTCATTTTGCAAAATGCATGATGACGCGGTTTCTCCTTGTTTTAGGTCATGTTCTGGTGTTTTTTCTTCTTGTTTTTGAGCTAAAGTGTACCCTTCTAATGCATAACCAAGTTCATGTAAATCAGATGCGATTTTTGTAAGGTTCATTTTGTACCAAGTTGTTCTATCCCACTTTTTAGTTGGATCAGGATTGTTTCCTTTTTCAACCCAACCTTGTTTTACAAAATTATTAATTGCTCTACTAATTGTGGAAGCACTGCCCCAATTCATTATTTCAACTAAAAGTTCATCTCCAGTTTTATAAAACCATCCATTTCGGATTTTCTTTTTCTTTTTATCAATTATGGATTGCTTAGTTTTACGAGATTCCATTTGAGTAATTTGTAATTTGAGGTTATTGTCCATTTTTTCTGTAATACCAGCCCAGAAAATCAAATTGTTCAATAATGCTGCATCAAAATGTTTTCCTGTTAATGCAACTAATTCTTCTTTAATAACTACACGTTGTAATTCTCTTACTTCTTGTTCTTCCATTACTTCTAAATTTGACATAATAAAAAATCCTCCATTTTCTTACCCCGACAAAAATTGGGTATGACAAAATAGAGGATTTGTGTTTACGTTTTTTTGAAGTTATGATACTATCTAAGTATCAATTTAATTACGTAATTCACAAAAACCTCTGTTTCCGGTTTTTAAATGGTGTTCTGGCGACCAACCTTCAACCATCTAAAAACTTTCGTCGGGGGTTTTTTTATTTTATATAAACTTAGTTGTTTAATAATTTATGTATATATCCCTCATCATAACAGACATTTGCCGAAAAAAGAAGAATGATAAGGAAAAAGGTTGAGAGCTGAAAGGCTCTCTTTTTTTGTTTTTAGAAGTTATCAATTAAATTTATAATCGCCTGTCGTTTCTCTGGCGGTAATTTATTGATACGCTCCAGAAGATCAGCTGCTTCTTTTGATACTTTTTCCGATTTATTTTTATCTAAGGTTTTATGATCGGATAAACACAATAAATAATCAGCTGAAACATTTAAAACAGGAGCCATCTTTTCTACTGTTTCACGACTTGGGGTACGTTTATTCGATTCATATAATGAAATCATTGCAAAGTGAATGCCAATTGCTTCAGCAAGTTCGTTTTGTTTCATCTTCAAAGATTTTCGAACCTCTTTAATACGGCTACCAATAGTTTCAGTCATTATTATCACCCCTTTTCCTTCCAAACTATATAAATTCAATTTATCATTTTTATCTTTATCTTTATCTTTACTATATAATGTACAACAATTATTAGCATCAAGACAAGTTTTTTTATTTTTTTGTTAAAAAATACTTTGCAAGAAGAAAAGTTTTATTGTACAATGAGATTGTAGAAATAAAGATAAAGAAAATGATTAAGATAAAGTTGTTGATTTAACAGCTTTTTATTTTTAAAAAACACTTTGCTACAAGCAAAGTTTTAAAGAAGGTGAAAAGTTTGACGAACGAAAAAGAAACGGCAGCTCGTGAAGCAAAAAACGCTTATATGCGAGCTTGGAGAGCGAAAAACAAAGATAAGGTAAAAGCAAATCAAGATCGCTACTGGAAACGTAAGGCTAAGGAATTATCTGAAACAAAGGAGGGGTGATGATGAAGAACGGTAAGAATCCAACTAAACGTGAAAAGGTTCAAATACAGTCGTATAACTTAAACCCTGCAAATTGGTTGATCTTTAAAAAGGTAGACAACGAACTACATTTGATTCATCGAAACACCTTTGCTAAACGTGTTATTCCAAATTCATAGTTTAGGAGGTAATAAAAATGGAAGAAAGTACGTTTTCTCTTTTTATTGTAGGTCTTATTGTATGTAGTGTGATTACACTAGTAGCTTTGTTGGACAAGCCTATTGGACGTTTTACAAAAGGATTAAATAAATAATATTTCATCAAAAATAATGAAAGGATGGTCAAAGAAAATGACAGCGAAAGAGTTGTTTGAAGAGAAACAACACCTAGTGATTGCAGCTATTAAACAAAAGTTTGGAAATATATTGTCAGCAAAAAATATTGCAAAACAAAATAACATGGATTTAGAAGATCTAATTCAAGTTGGTTCTATAAGATTGTGGCAATTATGCCTAAACTACAATCCAGAAAAAAAGAAATCTTTTAATCAATACGCAGTAATTGGAATTCAAGGGGTAATTCTAAATGAGTTGTTTGAAAAAGGAAAGACGATTAAATTTCCTAAAAACATTAAGAAAGAAATTAGGGATGAATTCGAATTCCAATCGATCGATTTATATACAAATGGATATGTAATAAATGAATTCTTTGCAGTATCTCCAATAAATATGGAGGAAGAAGTGATTGGATCGATCGCATTTGAAGAAACAGTTAGTGGTTTAGGTGAAAAAGAAAAATTTGTGTTAATACAAAAATCCTATGGATATACAGATAAAGAAATTGGTTCAAAATTAAATGTTGATACATCTACAGTAAGCAGAATTAAAAATAAAGCAACTAAAAAACTAAATCCAGAGAGTAAGGGTTTTGGAATTAGAACTACTAAAAGAAAAAACCACCTGCGCCAACAGGTGATTTAAACAAAATAAACTTATCAGAATCATAACATGAAAATTTTATATAGAAAAGGAGCGAACAGGTAGTGGGTAAATTCACACAAGATCAGATTGATCGTGCAGCTAATAACGGAATCAGTGTATCAATGCTATATTCTCGTACACGTAAAGGAATGGATGTCGAGACAGCTATAACTACCCCTAAAGTATCAAAGGCTGAAGCTGGTCGCAGAGGGGCTGCTAATCAACAACCTTTCACAGTGAAGAAACCTGAAAAGGGAGTGTACTACGTATGAGCATGAAAGAGGTTGCTAAAGCTGTACAAGCCATACGAGAAGCGCGAAACGAAAACGGCATTCTCAGTGTTAGGGGAAATGAAGTTCATCTTAATAATGAAGTGTTTGAATCATTGTTATGTGAATCTAGGGTTAAACCAATAATAGCATCTCGTGAATCAAAAGATTTCCCTTTCGAGGTAGCGTTCATAAGCGACAATGTAGTCTATTATTCTCTTTACACATCGAAAAGATTGGAAGAGAAGATTGGAGGGATTCCAAATAGTCGAAAACTCGATGGTAATCGGAAATTCTCATGATTCAGTAGTAAGTGATGTTATGAGTAACTGTGAAAGTTGCGGTAAGGAAATCTATTTTGGTGAAGAGTACCGAGATATTGATGGTGATTACATACACGATGAAACAGAATGCATCAAACAATATGTAGAGTCCCATTCTACAAAGCGAATAGCAGGTGAGTGATATGAACTTACAAGATTGGATTTTGCAAGGGAGAATTGAATCGAAAATACAAATAACAATGAATTTAATAGAACGATATAAAAATAGTGATGATCCACATGCTTCATCAATGGTTACCGCTTATGAGCATGGATTACAGGATCTCATGGAAATATATGAGGACCTTAAGAAAGAAGAGGTGATTCCTTTTTGAACGCTGCTATTGAAGAGTTAGAACAGTCGCTAAATGTTATGAATAGAAAGTTGCGTGAACACAAGGGTGAATTAGAAAGATTGATAGAAAAGAAGCCTATTGTTGAAAATAACATTAAGAACACTAAAACAAAAATTCTCGATATTGAAGCTTCTATTTTTGTTTTGAAAAACATGGCGGAGGTGAAAAAATGAAAATAACAAGTGCAAAGGAAATTACAAATACTCAAAAAACATATTTGATTTATGCTCCACCTGGAATGGGAAAGACAACATCAATTAAATACTTTCCAGGAAAAACACTTGTTTTAGATGTAGACCGAACTTCGAAAGTGTTAAAAGGTCAAGAAAATATCGATATTGTATATGTGGATAATACTGATACATGGACATTTTGGGAAAAACTAATTCTTGAATTGGACAAGAGTTACAAAGATGTGTATGACAACATTGTTGTAGATAACATAAGCGAATTAGAACGGTGTCTATTATCCGATCTTGGAAGCAAAGGAAAAAACAAAGGGGTTCCATCACAAGGTGATTATCAATATATGCAATTTAGGATTGTAAACAGTTTACGATATTTGAAAAATTTAGGTGCAAACCTTATCTGGACTGCTTGGGAAACTGACGATCTTTATATTGATAGCGATGGGCAACAATATAACCGATCTTACCCTCAAATCAATAAGAAAATCATGAATAATGTTCTAGGTTTATGTGATATTGTGGGCCGTTTACAGGTTAAAGAGGATGGCACACGAGGGTTTATTTTAAGCGCTACAAATAGCACATACGCAAAAAATCAAATCGATGATCGTAAAGGTTGCGTACAAAGCGAGCTGTTACATTCCGATGTTCCAACTACATGATTATCAAAATAAATTAGTTGAGAAAACAAGAAAAGCTTATATGGATGGGTTTAAATCTCCTTGTGTTGTTGCACCATGTGGTGCTGGTAAATCTGTCATTATTTCAGATATAGCCAGAATGACTACAAATAATGAAAAACAAGTTTTATTTTTAGTCCACAGGAAAGAACTGATTGATCAGATTCGGAACACTTTTATAAAAAATGAAGTAAATATGGATTTTGTAGAATTTGGAATGGTTCAAACAATAGTAAGGCGATTAGATAAAACAGTTAAACCATCTTTAATTATTACAGATGAATCACATCATGGTTTAGCCGCGTCTTATCGTAAGATATATGACCATTTTTATGATGTGTTACGTCTTAGTTTTACTGCTACACCGATTCGGTTAAATGGTAGTGGTTTAGGAGACATAAACGACATTCTAATTGAGGAAGTTGATGCCGAATGGCTCGTTCAAAACGGTTTTTTATCTCCATATAAATATTACGCACCGAAACTGATAGATACATCTTTACTTAAATTGAATAACCTACATGAATTTTCAAGTACATCTATTGATAAAGCGATGGAAAGTAAAACAATTTACGGTGATGTGGTTGAACATTATCAAAAATTAGCATTAGGAGAGCAAGCTATATGCTATTGCCACAATATCGAATCTAGCAAAATGGTAAAACAGGAATTTTTGAATTATGGCATTGTATCAGAACATATTGATGCGAAAACGCCAAAGCTAGAGCGAGAAGAGATTATTACAAAGTTTCGTAATAAAGAAATTAAAGTATTAACAAATGTGGACTTGATAGGGGAAGGTTTTGACGTACCGGACTGTTCTACGGTCATCATGCTTAGACCGACACAATCTCTTTCTCTCTATATTCAACAAAGTATGAGAGGGATGAGATACAAACCTAATAAAACATCAATCATTATAGATCATGTAGATAATGTAAGAAGGTTTGGATTACCAGATCAAAAGAGGCACTGGAGTTTATCAAGTAAAAAAAAATCATCAACTGAATCAGAAATTAAAATTAAACAATGTGCAAATTGCTTTGCGGTTTATCCATCGAGTGAAAAGGAATGTCCTGAATGTGGGCACAAGCCAGAAATAAAACCTGTAACAGACTACGAGGTAGATAAAACCGCAACACTTGAAGAGATTACAAAAGAAGATATTCATATAACACTTGATTTTAGAGAACCGAAAGATTGTAAGGATATGAAGGAACTGTATGAATTAGCAAAATCGCGTAACTATAAGCGGGGATGGGCGTACCATCAAGGAAAGTTATTAGGATTTATTTAAAATAAAAAACAGAATGGAGAATGAACATGGGATTCACTTTAGATTTTAATGAGGTATTTGAAAGTAATGGACGTATTGCGGACGGTAATTATGAGGTAGTTATTAATCAATGTAATGAAGATGCTACACCAGGTGGAGCTGAATTTATTCAATTTGATTTAATTATTCGTAATGATGTAGAACAGGCATATAAAAATTGTCATATCTTCCATCGTGTTTGGAAGTCGAAAGATACTGGGAAGTATAATATGAAAACTTTTAATACCATCGGTAAAGCATGTCAATTGCAAAATGGTAAGAGTTATAAATCATTAGAAGAATTATTGAATGACTTCATATTAAAAACTGTCATCGTAACTGTGAAAAATGAACAATCTGAATACAACGGAAAAACATATGACAATACCAACGTAAAAAATTGGTCTCCATCAAAAGTTGCAGGTCCTTTAAATCATGCTTTTAAGAATGATAAAAAAAATCAAACGTTTTCTGAAATGCAGCAAAGTGGAATGACAATTAAGGATGAGGATCTTCCGTTCTAAGGGGGTTAAAACATGTATGAAGCAATACCAGAAGAATTACAGGAATTAAAACAATGGTGCTGTTTTAAGTTGCAACAACGTGGAGACAAAATGACTAAAATCCCTATAGATGCTAATACCGGAGGATTAGGTAAATCAAACGATGAAAGCACATGGGCGACTTTCGAAGTCGCCATGGCTGCCATCAATACATTTAATTGTGATGGAGTAGGGTTTTATTTCAAACCTCCATACTTTGGAATCGATATTGATAATGTGAAGGAGGAAATTGAACGTTATCAATCAGGAGAACATGAGGACAATATTGTATCTGAATTTATTGAAATGATGTGCAGTTATACAGAATACTCGGTGAGTGGAAATGGCATTCATATTATCGCTAAAGGTGATTTACCTAAAGGTGGTAGACGTAAAGGAAATGTAGAAATGTATGATAGTGGTCGATTTTTTGCAATGACGGGAAATATTATCAGTAATTATTCACGGGTTGAAGATGACGATTATGGAAAAGTAGGATACCTCCACAATAAATATATCGCAAAAAGTGAAGTGACTGAAAGTAGCGTTTCGCATAGTACGCCACAAGGTGTAGATATTCCAGAAGCGGAAATCATTCAGATTGCTTGTAATAGCAAAAACGGAATGCGTTTCAAATTGTTTATGAGTGGTGGATGGGAACAATTTTATGATTCACAATCAGAAGCGGATATGGCTTTTGCGAATGATTTAGCTTTTTGGACAAACCGTGATTTCAATAAGATGGATAGTATTTTTCGAAGTTCTTCTCTTTATCGTGAAAAATGGGATAGAAAACAAAATAATTCCACATATGGTGCTGAAACATTAAATAAAGCAATTACTGATTGTACAAACGTTTTTATTCCAAGAGAGCGTGATGAAGAATTTAACTTATATGTACTTGAAGACGATGTGAAAACAATCGAAAAGAAATTTTATAGTTACGATGATACGGGTAATGCAAAACGATTTACAGATGCATATGGCGAGGTTATTCGATATAGCTATATCCGTAAGAATTGGTACTTTTATGACGGTAAGATATGGTTGATTGACCAACAAGGGATGATTAAAAATATCGCTGATAAAGTAATTGAAAAGATGAAAAACGAACCGATTCATGTGATGGACGGTGTAGATGAAGAAGAAGCAACAAAAGCATTTAATAAACATTTGAAATCATCGCGAGGTAGCAACGGGAAAACAAATATGATTAAAGAAAGTGAGCATTTGTTACCTATTAAGCCACAGGAATTTGATAATGAATTAGATTTATTCAATGTTCAAAACGGATATTTAGATTTACGAACAGGAAAACTTTACGATCACGATAAAACGAAGTTTTTTACAAAAATATCTTCGGTTGAGTATACAGATAAAATTGATTGTCCGCTATGGATTGAATTTTTAAATCAAATATTCGATGGTAATCAGGAACTTATTGAATATATGCAACGGGCTGTGGGGTATTCCCTTTCTGGATCTACAGAAGAACAAATGATGTTTATTTTATATGGAAATGGTCGAAATGGTAAGTCAGTATTTTTAGATATAATTACCGAAATATTCGGAAACTATGCAACTAATATTCAACCACAAACGATTATGGTTAAACAGCAAAGTTCAGGAGCGAACTCAGATATTGCTAGATTAGATGGAGCTCGTTTAGTCACTACCACAGAACCAAACGAAGGAGTGCGCTTAGATGAAGGATTAGTTAAACAGCTTACAGGTGGCGATAAGGTAACAGCACGTTTCTTATATGAAAATGAATTTGATTTCATGCCACAGTTTAAATTATGGATGGCAACCAACCATAAACCAATTATACGAGGTACTGATGATGGTATTTGGAGACGTATGGCGATTATTCCATTCACAGTACAGATACCGAAAGAAAAGGTAGATAAGCGCTTAAAACATAAGCTAAGACGTGAATTAAAAGCAATTTTACATTGGGCTGTGGAAGGATATATAAAGTGGCGTGAAAACGGATTACCAGAACCGCAAGTTATTAAAGATCAACGTGATGAGTACCGCACAGAAATGGATGCAGTAGAAGCATTTATTGAAGAATGTTGCAATCGAGGTACAAATTTAGAAGTACAAGCCAAAGACCTATATCAATCATATAGAGAGTGGGCGATCGATAACGGTCAATATATGATGAGTAGTACAAAATTTGGTCGTGAGATGGGAAAGAAATTTGTGAAATTTAAAAGTGGAACGATTCATTATAAGGGAATCGACTTGTTAGAAGAAAATAAAAAGTCATTTTTTAAATTAGGTTATTAAATTTCTGGAGAGTTTAGGAAGGTTTACGGACAGTTCTTCTAAAACTGTCCAAACTCTTAAACCCTTGATATATCTACTCTTTTATTACTTTATTTATTCTTTTTTGGATAGTTGGATAGTTGAAAGGAATAAAGAGTATATAGAAAAATTAATTTTATTATATATAAAGCTTTTGGAAAAACGGTAGTATCCGTCCAAAGTGTCCAAGTGTGATTAGGAGTTGATTTTTATTAAAGAAATAGATGTGCAAAATGCTATTCGATTGGCATTGAATCCGTATGCCATTGTATTTAGAGCGAATGTGGGGACATTTAAAACGGCAGATGGTCGAACTGTATCAACTGGATTACCTAAAGGGTTTAGTGATTTATTCGGTTATCGTAAATCAGATGGGAAGATGTTTTTTATTGAAGTGAAAAATGAAAACGGCAGATTAAGACCAGATCAGAAACATTTTATTGAAACGATGCATAAAAACGGTGCAATTGCTGGGGTTGCACGTTCGCCAGAAGACGCAATTAAATTGATAAGGAAATAACAATGGACAGGAAGCAAATCTACATCGATGTTCTCTTACATAAAGGGATTTACAAGGAAGAAGATACAGGACGGCAGCTTTATGAGATGACGGAGCAGGAGTTGTTCGAATTGATAAAAGGGGATGGGGAGAATGAGAGAGATTAAGTTTCGTGCTTGGGATTTAGGTGCAGAGTCAATGGTTGATTGGGAATCTATAAAGTTACATTTTAGCGAACACATTGATCATGAAATGGTAGTAGTTATGCAATACACAGGATTGAAAGACGTACATGGCGAGGAAATTTATGAAGGTGACATCTTGAGAATATCATCAAATTTTGAATTAAGAAAAGATGTGCAAAATCAAGCTGTTGAATATCGAGAAGGGTATTTTCACACTTTTGAATGGACATTATTTGAACTTTTAAGAAACAAAAAAGTTGAAAAACAAACATTTGAAGTAATCGGAAATATCTACGAAAACCCAGAACTACTAAAAGGAGATGGGGAGAATGAGGGAGATTAAGTATAGAGCGTATGTAAAGGAATTAAATTTGGTATTGCCGGTACTTTCGATACAATTTGATTTCAAAAAAGTAGAAGTGCTAGCAACATATTCAAAGCGTATTGATACGGAATATTTCAATTTTGAACAAGTGGAGTTAATACAGTACACAGGACTAAAGGATTCGAAAGGTAACGAAATTTACGAAGGTGACATTGTAAAAATTAGTGGCCATCCATTCCAGGGTTCAATTGATATAGATGGAATTTATAAGGTTGGATATAACAAGTTAATGGAATTATGTTGTGGCAGTTTGTATCTTCACAGAATGAGGCACTGGGCTGAAGTAATTGGGAATAAATTTGAAAATGAAAATCTATTAAAAGGAGCGGATAAAGAATGATGGAATTACAAAACGGTGTTTATGAAATTACTAAATTACTAGCAGAAGCGAAGGAGAATGAAGAGAATGGCAACTAAGATTATTATGTTTACGAAAAATAATTGTGGAGATTGCAAACGTGCGAAATTCATGCTGCAACATTGTCCAGTTGATGTGGAAATTGAGGAAATTAACGTTGAATTAAAAGAAAATGAGCACCACATAAAACAACAAGGGTTAATGACATTACCAGCTTTCTTGATGGAAGACGGAAATATCATACATGGATTTCATGAAGGGAAGCTTATGAACGAATTAGGACTGTAAAGGGGTGTTTGGATGAAGGCGGAACATATTGAACTGTATGCAGAGGCACTTAATCATGAGCAAGGACAAGCTAATAAGTGGTTTTGCGAGATTAATAATTTACGAGCGCAGTTGCAGATGGCAGAGTCACATTACAAACATCATAAGGAAGAAAGTGAACGATTACAAACTTTGGTTATGAGATGGAAGGGGCAAGGAAATGAATTTAAGAGTGAAAATCAAGCGATTAAATGAATCAGTGGAGATTCCACGATATGCAAAGCCTGGAGATGCGGGTTTTGATCTAGTTGCAGCGGAGGATGTAGTTATCAAGCCAGGAGAAACAAAGGTAATACCTACAGGGCTTGCATTCGAAATACCACCAGGATATGAAATGCAGATAAGACCACGTAGCGGTATGTCACGTAAAACAAAATTAAGAGTAGTATTAGGAACTATTGATAGCGGATATAGGGGAGAGGTTGGGGTGATTGCGGATAATACATCATTAATCGAATATTCGTCTCAACCAAGGTTGTTAAAGGGGGCGTTCGTTGGAGATAACGACTTCAATATTGTTAAAACGACTAAATATGAAGTAATCAAGATTAGTAAAGGCGAAAGAATCGCACAAGGTGTCATAGCGCCAGTGGAAACAGCACATTTTGTTGAGGTGGATGAGCTTTCTATCAGTGAAAGAGGAAATCGTGGATTTGGAAGCACAGGAACTAAATAATAGGGGGAATTGAAATGAACATTCAAATTGGAGACAAATACAAAATTACATCAGATGCTTATAACGTGGTGATTAATCAGAAGTATCAGAAGGAAATAAAGGAAGGCGAAGAACCTAAATTCGATTACAAGGCAGTTGGATTTTATCCGAATTTAGAAAAGGCATGTGTAGGCTTATTGGACAAGGACTTGAAGGATAGCGAAGCAACGAGTATTAAGGATCTAATGCTAGAGATTAAGAATGCTAAGTTAGCGATATTAGCAGGAATAGCAAAGTAGTACCAAATTTGAATTTTATTAAGAAAGGGAGAATGAGAGATGGCAGAAAGTGCATTTGAAGGGACTGTTTTAGAAGGTCGTGAGAGAAGATATACGGTGATAAATGAAAGAGATTTAGAAAAATATGTAGATTTATCAAAGCGTGAAGAATTTCGTCAAACATTAGATGAAGTGTTAGGCGATATTGAAGATGGTCGCATGTGTGACGATAAAAAGGCATACAACAGTTATATCGTAATTAATACAGATGAACCTTATATAAGTGAAATCGTCGAAGTTATGAAACGTTATGGTCATTTTGAATAAAATCGTTATTTTATTAGAAAAGGGGAATGGATATGAAATACTTTGAGTTTGATAAACATGAATACTATGCGTTGATTGCAGCAGAAAATGCAGAAAAGGCGATTGGGATATATGTAGAAAACGTTGCTGGTGATAGTGTAGATCAGATAAAAGAAGAAGGAGCTCCTTCAGAAGTAACAAGAGAACAAGCGTTAGAGATATTTACAAATACACTAAATGCAATATGCTCAACAGAAAGAAAGTACAAATGGGAAGAGGAGTTTAATGGATATAAAGATGATCCTATATTGATTCACAGTTCATTAATTTAAAAGAGCAGCTAGCAAAAGAAAGGGGGAATGGATATGAAATTTTATAAAGATGATTTGGTAATGGTTATCCATCCTGATTATCCAGAACTTCAGGGATTAGCAAAAGTTACAAAGGCTTCTGATGAAATAGCGTTAGTGTGGGTTTACCTGTATGTAGATAATAGCGAACGGTGGGTTCATATCGAATTTTTAAGACATGCTACTGAAGATGAAATAAGAGCAGCTAGCAAAAGCTAACTGCTCGGTTCTCCAAGGGGGAACAAGGAGAAAAGATCACCGTGTCATCTATAGTATTTACGGAATATTGAGTTTTATTCAGGGAGGTAGAGGGAAATGAACTTTTATAAAGTAATGTTTGCTTTTGGTGAAAACATTAAAGTCATTAGAGCGAAGAATCGATATGAAGCGGTTGGCTATTACTTAATGGATGTTATGAAGTATGGAGATATTCATGATGTTGTTGTCGAAGAAATGGAACCGACTGAAAAAATTGAGTGGGAATGTATCGGATTCCCGGTTTATAAAACTTTAGAGGAGATCCACACGGAGAAAGAAACAGTTTGGTCGGATGATACACCATGCGTAGTGGTTGGATTAGCAAACTAAACAAAATAATCCTTTGATAGAAAGTGAGGTTAGGAGAATGAATAGTAAAGAGTTTTTTAGCCTTATAGCAATTGCTGTAATAATTTTGTTTTCAATTGTTTTTGAAGTAATTAACTATACACATGTAACAACAGTTAAAGGTGAGGTAGTTGATAAATATACAAAACGTAGTAATGATCATGATAGATTTTATATCGTTGTAAAACAAAAAGACGGTTCTGAAAAGGTAATTGTAAATAAAGACAGTTTATTCATGATGAAATATGACTCAGCAGATATTCAAGCTAAAGTTCATAACGGTGAACAATATGAATTTAAATTGCGTGGCTATCGTTTTCCAGTTTTATCTATGTTTCCGAATGTAGATACAGCTGAAAATAGAAAGTAAGGTTAGGTGCATCATGTACCTGACCCTAAATTTAAGAATTTCATTTCTCACGAAAAAACGGCTCTATATAATAAGGAAATTAAACGTTTAAATTATTTTCTAATGTAATAGGTCTTGTGGACGATAAAACGTCTGAAAACGTGTAATAACAGCGTATAAAATGATTCATCGGTTTTGAGGTGAAATTAAAGGGGGAAAAACGATGAAAAAGCATAAAAAACGAAAAATAAAGAAGGCAATTGCTCGTAGAACGAAATTATTTGAAAAACATAGATTCGATACTGCTTGGAGAAATATTTTTGTACAAGCTGGTATTTTAAAATAGGCGAGGTGCTCATACATGCTAGATTGGTTAAAAGACTATCAAAAGTTAGAAGATGAAATTATCTACTTAGAAAATGACTTGTATCGAAGTAAACGAGAATTAAAACGCTGGGTTGGTGGCGATTTGCGAGAAGTACGTTTAACGGCTGAATCAGAAGGAGCAAAACTGGAAGATCGTATTGCTGTTCGTGAACATGATTTAGCTCATAAGATGAATGATATGTATGATTTCAAAAAAGTAATCAGTACATTCCACGGTTTAGAACACAAGATTATGTATGGTAAGTATGTGGAGGGTAAAACATTAGAAAAGATTGCTGAAGATTTGAATTACAGTCCACGTTATATCTATAATAAACACTCGCAAATAAAGCGTATGATTGAATATGCTCAAAAGCTAAGTTAACAAAATATTAAGTTCACATTAGTTCATGTTAACTATTGCAAAAAAGGTTTATAGTAATAACATAAAGAATTAACGAAAGAGCAACTGAACGCATCGGTTGTTCTTTTGTTTGTGTACGGACAATAAAATATCACATACCGGATTTTATTTTAATTTTAATAACTTTTAAACTCTATTTATATAAAAAAGAAAGCAAAGTATAAACATAGAAAATAAACTCTTTTCTATAGTTGTAATAGAATTTCATATCACAACAATTTTAATTTAATTAGAAAACGATATAAAATGTAAATTTAATTTAGCATCCGAATGGATGCTTTTTATTTTGAAGGAGGAAGTGATTAGATGGATTGGTTTAGTTATTTTCTTGGATGTGGAACAGGATTGATAGTTGGTTTGCTAATCATGATTCAAGTCCTCAAAGCAAAAGAAGTTAAGGAATTAGATTGATAAGGGGTGAGGAAGTTTTGAAGATGCCGCTAACGAAGCATTACTGTATAGATAAAACATGTGACTTTGAGGAAACATCTCATAAGATTCGTGATGGATGGAGATGTCCTAAATGTAATGGACCAATGATGAGTAAGCGTGTTGTTACGGAAAGATAAGGAGTGAGGATAGATGCAAGTCTATTGTTCTAATTGCAATAAAGGATACGACATGCAACCACAAGTATCACAACTTCCTAATCGTATTGAGAAGTGTTACTTCATATGTCCTCATTGTGGCCATGAACATGTTGCTGCATATGTGAACGATAAGATTCGTAAGCATCAATCAGATATAGCAAAGTGTCATGAACGGATTAATAAAAAGAACATTGCTATCGAGGATGAGATGAAACGGTTGAGGAAGAGGATAGAAGGAACTAAATAAAATGATGGAGGATACAGATGGATAATATCAATGCGGATTTACAAAAGAAAATTGATATGCTCAGCCTACATCCAGTGAGTAACCTAATATACGCTAAGTATCTTATGCCTTACGAAGAAAGAGACAGCAATTTAACACGTTATAAATATTACAAGATATATGGTCAGGAACCTATGTTTTACTCTAAAAGTTATCTGATGGATTCTACGATAGAAGTTCTTTTGGAACAGGATAAATTAAATCATAAACGATTCTGTCCTTCTTTTTTTGTACGGGTGAAAAATAAAATAGATGTGTGGAAATTGAAAGGACTAATGATGATAACAGGTTGGTTAAAGAAGTATTCAGAGGAATGAAATAAAGATGCCAAGTAAACCATTCAAGCCTTGTAAGTCATTAGGTTGCAACGAACTGACAAGGGATAAGTATTGCGCTAAACATTTAGAAAAGGAAAAAGAAACCGTAAGATATTACGACAAACATATTCGAAACAAAAGCTCACGTTCATTCTACAACTCTAGATTGTGGAAGGATATGCGTGAGTTTATTTATCGTAGAGATCATGGCTTATGTGTTCAATGTAGAAGGAATGACATCATTAAGATAGGTGATGTAGTCGATCACATCATTCCATTACTTATAGACTGGTCAAAGCGGTTAGATCCAGATAATTTACAAACACTTTGTCATTCTTGTCACAATAAGAAAACAAAAGAAGATGAAAAAATTTATAAAAAATAAAAATATTTATTTTTCTAAATATCCCCCCTATTGAATATTCTAAAAGTTAAATATGGAAAGACCGCCGCCTAGCTTTCCGTGTAAAAATTTCGTTTTATTTCATAAAAGGGGGTTCAGCTGAGGGAGGTGGTTCTCATAGGAAGGAAAGCAAAACCAATTAATTTGCATGTTTTAGAAGGAAATACAAATCGATTAACAAAGGCGGAAATTGAACAGCGATTAGAAGCAGAAAAACAATTACAAGCCAAAAGTGACAAGGTAAATCCTCCAGAATGGCTAGACCCAATCGCAAAGAAAGAATTTGAACGTATCGCAAGTGAGTTATTAGAATTAGACGTTATTACAAATATAGATGTTAATGCTTTAGCAACGTATTGTGATGCTTATTCGGACTATGTTGGATGCACCAAAATCATTCAAGAAGAAGGATTACTTGTGGAATACACCAATAAAGCGGCTGAAACCAACAAGGTTCCGCATCCACTACTAACAAAGAAAAAGCAATTGCATGAACAAATGAAGGCTCTAGCTGTGGAATTCGGACTTACTCCAAGCGCGAGGGCGAAAATAGTGATTCCAAGTGCAAAAAAAGGAGCGAAATCCACTGTAGAAAAGGAGTTTGATGTATAACATGATAAGACAATGGATGTTGGATTATTGTGATGATGTTTTAAGTGGTGAAGTTGTTGCATGTGAAAAGCATAAACAGTCTTGCAAACGATTTTTAAGAGATATTGAGCGTGAAGGATCTGAGGATTTCCCTTATGTTTTCAATGAAGAAAAGGCACTCCGCTTTTTAAAATGGATGTCTCTTTTTAAACATACAAAAGGGAAATTGGCTGGTAAAAGAATTGAACCACACTCTATACAAATTTTTGTTTTTAGTAACATTTACGGATGGGTTCATCGGAATACAGGGTTAAGGCGTTTTAAAAAGGCGTATTGGCAAGTAGGACGTAAAAACGCAAAGTCGCAATCATTAGCGTGTGTTGGTTCTTATGAAGCGATGGCTTTTGGTGAAAATATGTCTGAAGTATATATCGGTGCAACTAAATCTGAACAAAGTAAAATTGTATGGAATGAGATTAAGGCGCAAATGAATGGGTGCGAAGATCTTAAAGGTAAATTCAGTGTTGCTTATGGGAAAATTCAACATTTAAAAACCGATTCATTTATATCAGCACTATCTAAAGATGCTGGTAAATCAGGCGATGGACTCAATGTTCAGTGTGGAATTATCGATGAATATCACGCTCATACTACTTCTGAAATATATGATGTACTTGTTTCTGGTTCGGGCGCTCGACCTAATCCATTAATGATGATTATTACAACAGCGGGATTTAATTTAAGTAATCCTTGCTATCGTGTGGAGTATCAGTATGTTTCTAAGATTTTGGACCCTAATATTGATATTGAAAACGAAGAATATTTTGTCATGATTAATGAATTAGACAAAGATGATGAGATTACAAATTCAGAAGTGTGGGAGAAAGCAAATCCAATCTTATGTAGCTATGAAGAAGGACGTTCTTTCCTAAAAGGAGAACTTCAATCAGCACTTGATGTACCTGAGAAAATGCGGAATTATCTTACGAAGAACATGAATAGATGGGTTGATATGAAAGAAAATGGCTACATGGACATGCAAAAATGGAAAGATTGTAAAGAAACTGTAGAATTATCCGAACTAAAAGGACTAGATTGCACGGTAGGGGTCGATTTATCAGCTAAAATTGACTTAACGAGTGTCGATTTTGAGTTTAAAAAGGATGACAAGTATATAGTAATTAGTCATAGCTTTATGCCAGAAGATACCTTACATGAGAAAAGAAAGACAGATAAAGTTCCATATGATCTATGGATACAGCAAGGATGGATTACAACAACGCCTGGTGCGGTAGTTGATTATGAATTTATTAAAAAGCATATTAAAAGCATGGAAAAAGAAAATAAGTTCAAAATCAAAGAAATTTGTGCCGATCCTTGGAATGCAACGCAATTTATGCAAGACATGGAAGCTGAGGGTTATACGATGATAGAGATACGCCAAGGCATGGCAACTTTATCAGGACCTACAAAGGACTTTCGTGAACAAGTGTATCAAAAGAAGGTCATCCACAACAACAACCCTGTACTGAACTGGGCTATTAGTAACGCTATAACAAAACAAGATGCTAACGAAAACATCATGTTGGACAAGTCGAAAACAACAGAAAGAATTGATCCAATAGCGGCCGTAATTAACTCACACGTTCGCTGTATGCTCAATTCTGGTGAGATGGACTTAAATTCATATATTTTAAGTCGAGATTTCTCATTCTAGGAGGAATTACATGTGGTTTTTAAGGTTCTTTTTCAATATTTTAGATGATATTTTATTTGTTTCAGGGTTGTCCATTATTATAGGGACGACTTTTTTTATTAATCCCATTTATGGATGGTACTTGTTAGGTATTATTCTTACAATCCTGGGGGTGGTAATGATCAGAAAATAGAAAGGAGGTGAAACTTTTGATTTTTCGGCAATTATTTAGGAATCAGGATACAACAGATTTAAAAAATCCTTCTCCCTGGTTTAAAAGTCTATTTGGCTATCAAGCTGCAAGCGGTGAAAAGGTAACAGTTGAATCATCTTTAGGTGTTCCGACAGTTTATCGATGCATTAACATCCTTGCAAATAGTGTTGCAATGCTTCCTTTTCAAGTTTTCAAAAAGACAACAAAGGGAAGAGAACGAGATAAGATGCATCAAGTTTCTTTTGTGTTAGAAAGACGACCAAATCCATATCAAAGTCCATTCAAATTTAAACATTTAATCGAAACACACCGTAATACATGGGGGAATGCATATATCAATATCCATTGGGGTGTGGATGGCAGACCGAAAGAGTTGTGGGTATTAAATCCAGCTGTCACAACTGAAATTGTGGACCTAAAGACAAATAAGTTATGGTATTTTACTAGTTTGCCAGATGGTACACCTGTAAAAATACCTGATGATGACATTATTCATCTTACTACATTGTCCACTGATGGATTGAAAGGGAAACCACCTATTCAAATTGCAAGAGAGTCTATAGGGAGCTCACAAGCAGCCCAAAAATTCAAAGGGAAATTCTTTACAAATGGTGCGGCTCATAGTGGGATATTAAAAACACAACAAGCACTTGGTAAAGAAGCGAAAGATGTACTTCGTGATGCTTGGGAAGAGGCGAATACAGGGTTAAATAATGCCCAAAGGATTGCAATTTTAGATGCTGGACTAGAGTTTGAAAAGGTTGGAATGCCTTTAAAAGATGCTCAATTTATTGAAGGTATGAAATTTGATAAAGGTGAGATTGCAAATATCTTTAATATTCCATTGCACATGATTAATGAGTTAGATCGTGCTACTTTCTCAAACATAGAGCAACAGGCACTTGATTTCATTCAGAATACATTGAGTCCAATACTTATCCAATATGAAGAAGAGTTCTCGTATAAGGCATTTTCGTTTAGTGAACAAAAGCGATATTACCTAAAATTCAATCTTACAAGCTTATTACGCGCTGATTCTAAATCACGAGCAGAATTCTATAAAATTATGTTAGATGCTGGTGCTTTCTCAATCAATAAAGTACTAGAACTAGAGGATATGGATGGAATTGGAGAACATGGTGATAAACACCGAGTCGATTTAAATCATGTATCTATTGAAATTGCGGATGAATACCAATTAGCGAAAGCTAATGGAGGTTTGTCACTGAAAGGAGGTGAGGACAATTAAAGACGTGTTTACTATTAAAAATCAAACGGATTCTTCAGCTGATTTATTCATTTATGGCGACATCATTAACAATACGGGATGGAAATGGGACGATTCCGATGTTATGCCTGATGATGTTAAAAGCATTTTAGGACAGTTGGATGATAAAAGTAACTTAAATATCTATGTAAATAGTGGTGGAGGCTCTGTATTCGCTGGTTTGGCTATTTATAATATGCTGAAACGCAATAAAGCACAAAAAACTGTTTATGTGGATGGTGTAGCAGCTTCTATTGCTTCTGTAATTGCTTTAGCCGGTGATCGCGTTGTTGTTCCTTCAAATGCATTCTTAATGATTCACAAGCCATGGACTGTTGGTGTAGGCAATGCAAATGACCTTCGTAAAATGGCAGAGGATTTGGATAATATTGAGTCTGGAATCATGAATGTATACAAAGAAAACTTAAAAGAAGGCATTGAAATTGAAGAAATTCAACAATTAGTAGATGCTGAGACCTGGTTAAGTGGTGAAGAAGCCGAAAAATACTTCAACATTGAAGTTGTGGAAGCGAAAGAGGTTGCAGCTTGTATGAGTGATTACTTTGATAAATATCAAAAAACACCTAATAAAGTAGTAGCAAAAGCTCCTTCTATTCCAAAGAAGGATAATAAAGAACAATTAAAAATACAAAATGCACTAGACCTGTTAGAACTATAGGTCTATTTTTTGTGCTAAAACAAGGAGGAAATACAGAATGGATAAACGTGAACAAGAATTACGTCAAAGAGTTGCTGATTTAAAAGCGAAAGCTGAGGAATTTAATAACAGCGGTAAATATGAAGATGCAAAAGCAAAAATTGAAGAAGCAAAGAACGCGAAAAACGAATTAGATAACTATCTAGCAATGAATCAAATTAAAGTTCCTGAACCTGTAAATTCACAGACAGGGGCATTAGTTCCAGACTCAATTAAAAATGAAGATGCATCATATAAAGAAGTATTTATGAAAGCTATCCGTGGTCAAAATTTAAGCCATGAAGAAGCAAGTGTTATGCAGGAATATAAAGCGGCCTTATCTGAGAATACAGGTAAAGATGGTGGTTATATTGTTCCAGAAGATATTACTACAACTATTAATCAGTTAAAACAAACGGTTGATAGCTTAGAACAATATGTAAATGTACAACCTGTTTCAACAAACAAGGGAGCTCGTACATTAGAAAAACGTGCGGCATCTACACCTTTTGCGCCATTATCTGAGTATGGTAAACCGAATGCAATGCAAGAAATTGCTTCTCCTGAATTCGATCGTTTATCTTATGCTGTTGAAGATTATGCAGGATTCTTACCAGTACCGAATGATTTATTAGATGATACTGATCAAGCTTTAGAAGAATATTTACGCCAATGGATCGCGAAAAAATCTATTGCAACTCGAAACTATTTAATTTTACAGGAGATCAATAAATTAACAAAAGTTGACTTGAAGGATTATAACGGTCTTAAAACAGCATTAAACGTTACATTAGATCCAATTTTTGCATCAGTGGCTAATATTGTTACAAACCAAGATGGATTTAATTACCTAGATCAGTTAGAAGATAAATACGGCCGTCCACTACTTCAACCGGATCCAACAAACCCAACACGCAAATTGTTTGCTGGTAAGCCAGTAATTGTCTTATCAAATAAAACAATTGCAACAGATGGTGCGGGTAAAGCTCCTTTCATCGTTGGTGATTTAAAAGAAGCAATCGTTCTTTGGGATAGAAAACAATTGTCTATCGATATGACAAAAGAAGGCGGAAATGCTTGGAGAACAAACACTTCTGAATTCCGAGCAATTGAACGTGAAGACGTTACATTATGGGATGCAGAAGCAGTTGTGTATGGACAAATTACAGTTGCACCTAAAACTGGAGCTTAATAAAGTAGGGGGTGTCCTTCTTGGTGCTAACATTAGAGGAAGCAAAAAAATATCTTCGTGTGGATGGTGATGAGGAGGACGATCTCATTACATCTTTCATAGAAGCGGCTGAAATATATATTAAGAATGCAACAAGTAAAAATGTAGATTTTAAGAGCGAGCTTGCTAAATTAGCAGCTCGTATTTTAATTTCTCATTGGCATGAAAATCGCGAAGCGGTTGGGAAAGCTGAACAATTAGCATTTAGTTTACAGTCGATACTAGTTCAATTGCAATATTGTGTAGGTGATTCCACATGAATCCAGGTAAATTAGATAAACGTCTTACGTTCCAAGTAATAGACGAGGATGTAAAGAGCCCAGATGGTGAGCCAATAGAAGGATATAAAGATTCTTTTACTGTATGGGGTTCTTTCATTTTTTTAAAGGGAAGAAAATACTTTGAAGCAGCCGCAGCTAATAGCGAAATCCAAGGTGAAACAGAAATCCGATTTCGTAATGATGTAACTGCCGATATGAAAATTAAGTATAAGAACACAATTTATGACATTGTTTCAGTTATTCCAACTGATAAACACACGTTATCAATCATGTGGAAGCGTGGTGGAATGAATGGCTGATGGTGTAGATTTATTAG
Source organism: Bacillus cereus (assembly GCF_002584535.1). Lineage (GTDB taxonomy): Bacteria > Bacillota > Bacilli > Bacillales > Bacillaceae_G > Bacillus_A > Bacillus_A arachidis. The sequence continues at coordinate 8,312 of NZ_NUOT01000036.1, read as the reverse complement.
GTTTTGATCGTTTGATTTCGGAATTAGAACAAATGGGTCTACGTGGAGAAAAGATTGAAGATAAAGCTCTTGCAGCAGGTGGCGAGCCTATTAGAAAAGCTATTTCAGAAATAGCTCCAAGAAGTGCTAGCCCTAAAAAGGCAACAAAAAGCGAGCCGTGGCGCACAGGACAACATTTGGCTGATAATATACGAGTTACGAAAGCAAGAATGGAAGATGGTATAAAAACTATCAAGATTGGGATAGATAAAGCGGATCGTTCCCCTTATTTCTATGGAAAGTTCGTAGAATGGGGAACATCTAAAATGGCTGCTGAACCATTTATAGAACCAGGCTTTAATTCTTCAAAAGAAGCTGCAATTCGTGCTATGACAGACATCTTGGAGAATGAAATGAGGCTGAATTTATGATAAATTTGCGCCCCGAAATTGTGCAAGCTCTTGAAAATAGTCAGGAGCTTGTTTCTTTATTAGGTGGAAAACGCGTTTATTATCGCAAAGCCAAGAATGCAGAAGAGTTTCCGCGGATTACATTCTTTGAATTAAACAATAGGCCAGATGGCTTTGCAGATAACGAGGAAAGTGAAAGTGAAATCACATTTCAAATTGATATTTGGTCAAAGGGTAGTACAACAGCAATTCATAAAAAAGTGAATGAAATCATGAAAAGTATTGATTTTTCACGCTATGCGGTTGCTGATTTATATGAAGAAGATACACAAATTTTTCATTACGCGATGCGATTCGCGAAAGGAGTGGAATTATAAATGGCTGGAGAAATTATTACAATTAGTTCGACTGTCGGTGTTGATAGTCTTGTTTATGCAAAATTAATAAAAGATGATGCGTCAGGTGTTTCTTATGCAGATGTAAAAAAATTAGAAGGCGCAGTTAAAGTGAAAACGTCAAAAAAGGTAGCATCAGAAATAATGTATAGTGATAATAAAAAATCAGAGATTGCTGAATCTGATGGAGAAGTGGAAGTTGAAATTGAAGTTCGTGGACTTTCATTATCAGCAAAAGCAGATATTGAAGGATATCCAGAAGTTACAGACGGTGTATTAGACGAAAAACGCGAAGGAGATAAACCTTATTTAGCGATTGGATACCGTTTTTTAAAGGCAAATGGCAAGTATCGTTATGTTTGGTTACTTAAAGGGAAGCTTTCACAAGAGGAAGAAGAAGCTGAAACTAAGAAGGATAAACCAAACTTCCAGACTACAAAACTTAAAGGATCGTTTATTGAACGTGATTTCGATGATAGACCGAAATTCACGGCTGATGCCGATGAACCTACATTCACAAAAGCTATCGGAGATAATTGGTTTAAAAAGGTATATGAAAAAACAGTTACACCACCAACAGGACAGTAAGAGGGAGCAAAGGCTCTCTCTTTTTTTATTAACTAAGGAGGAATAAACTATGAAATTAGCTTTAATAATCGCTGGAGAAAAACAAACTTTTAACATGCCAGAATTTATTCCGGCCCGTCTTATACGTCAAGCCCCTGAACTTGCCGATATTCCAAACAATCCTAGTCCAGAAGACATGGATAAAATGGTTCAATATGTAGTGAAAGTGTATGGTAATCAATTTACATTAGATCAATATTGGGATGGTGTGGATGCCCGTAAATTCTTATCGACAACTTCAGATGTAATTAACGCAATTATTAATGAAACTGTGGAAGCGGCTGGTGGTACACCTGGAACTGGAGAAGAAGAAAACCCAAACGCGTAGAGGGAGGAGGGTTAACGTTCAGTGAATTTATGGACGAACTCTACCTCTCTTTATTGCGACAAGGGTATAAACATTATCATATCGATAATGAAATGGATATTTGGCATTATTTAAGACTTATGCAAAAAGAACGTAGTCAAGATAATTCAAACAATGAAAATCCTAATGAAATAGAAGTTCTGGCAGAAAACATTATCTAGCAAGGAGGTGAGACATTGGCAAATGAAATGAACAATTTAGTAGTTAGACTTTCCCTTGATAACGTGAATTTTCGTCAAGGTATAGCAAATTCGGGCCGTGCAGTAAGGACATTACAGAATGAATTGAAATCAATCAGTACAGGTATGGGTGGCTTTGCTAATGCCAGTGAACAAACACGAGCTAAAACGGATGCACTTAATAGGATCATTGAAGCGCAAAAAGAAAAAATTAGAGCATTAAGACAAGCCTACGATCAAAATAAAGCTAAATTAGGTGAAAATGATGCTGCAACCCAGCGGTATGCTTCACAAGTAAATAAAGCTGTAGCTGATTTAAATAGATTTGAAAATGAATTAAAGCAAGTTAATAAGCAAGCTGAACAAAAAGGGATGGATAAGTTAAATAATTCTTTAAAATCCCTACAGGCTGAATTTCAGTCTATTACAACAGGTATGGGCGGATTTTCTAATGCGACTGAACAAACGCGAGCTAAAGTTGATGTTTTATCTCGTATGGTGGATAAACAAAAAGAGAAAATTAGGGAACTTCAACAAGCGTATAATCGCGCCAAAACAGAAGAAGGTGAAGCGAGTCAATCAGCGCAACATTATGCTGAACAAATTCATCGTGCTACTGCTGAACTTAATCGATTTGAAAATGAATTACGTCAATCAAATAATGAATTAGATCAGCAAAGCAATCGTCTATTGAACTTCGGGAGTCGCATGGAGACATTGGGTAACCATTTACAAAATGCAGGAATGCAAATCAGCATGGTATTTGGTGGGATGACTTACGCAATTGGTCGAGGACTAAAATCAGCTGTGGAAGAATCCATGAACTTTGAACAACAGATGGCTAACGTCAAAGCAGTATCGGGTTCTACTGGCGAAGAGATGAAAAAGTTAAGCGAATTATCAGTAGAAATGGGAGAGAAAACAAGATTTTCTTCTGTGGAAGCAGGTAAAGGCGTTGAGGAATTAATAAAAGCAGGTGTTGGTTTAACTGACATTATTAATGGTGGCTTAGAGGGTGCTCTTAACTTAGCAACCGCAGGAGAATTGGAACTAGGAGAGGCAGCTGAAATTGCATCAACAGCACTAAACGCATTTAAAGCAGATCATCTCTCAGTGGCAGATGCGGCAAATATTTTGAGTGGTGCAGCGAATGCTTCTGCAACTGATGTACGCGAGTTAAAATATGGACTTTCAGCATCATCAGCAGTCGCAGCAGGAGCGGGGATGACATTCAAGGATACTGCTACAGCTTTAGCGGTTTTTGCACAAAACGGATTAAAAGGTTCTGATGCAGGTACATCACTTAAAACGATGCTTATGAGACTGAATCCAACAACTAAAGAAGCTTTTAAGCAAATGAGAGATTTAGGGCTGATAACATATAATGCACAAGCTGGATTTGATTTCTTAGTCAAAAATGGAATTACTCCTGTGTCTCATAGTGTTACGGATATAGAAAATTCATTAGGGCAGTATGTAATGCAATTAGAAGGTGTGAAAAAATGGAATGACAAATGCGATACTACGTTTCGCGAACTGGCAGTAAGTTCATCATTCTTATCATCAAAGTTCTATGATCAACAAGGCCATATTCAAAGTTTAGAAAATATCTCTGGAACTCTTAATGAATCAATGAAAGGCTTAACCGACCAACAACGTAGTATGGCGTTAGAGACATTATTTGGTTCTGATGCTGTACGTGGTGCAACAATACTATTTAAAGAAGGAGCTAAAGGTGTTAACGAGATGTGGGATTCCATGTCAAAAGTTACAGCAGCTGATGTTGCAGCAACTAAACTTGATACTTTAAAAGGACGTATTACACTACTCAATTCAGCATTTTCTACAATGAAAAAAACAATTGGTGATGCACTAGCTCCTGTGATTAGTGTATTTGTTGCTGGTTTACAAAAACTTGTTGAGGGATTCAATGCCCTTCCAGGTCCTGTGCAAAAAGCTATTGCAATTACAGGTGGTATTGTCCTTGCATTAACTGCAGTAGCTACAGCGATAGGTGTAGTTCTAGCAGCAGTCGGAATGATTATGTCAGGGATTGGAGCATTAGCAACATCATTGGGGATTGTTGGTGGTGCTGCAGGTCTTGCTAGTGCTGCAGTTGGATTCTTAGGAAGTGCCATAGGGTTATTACTTGGTCCGGTCGGATTGGTAGCAGCGGCGCTGATCGGAACTGGTGTGGTCGCTTATAAAGCGTATCAAAAAGCAACTGAGGACAGTATTGCTTCAGTGGATCGTTTTGCTACGAATACAGAGGGTAAAGTAAGTTCCTCCACAAAGAAAGTGCTAGGTGAGTATTTCAAGTTATCTGATGGCATTAGACAAAAGTTAACTGAAATTAGATTGAATCACGAAGTAATAACAGAAGAACAGTCACAAAAGTTAATCGGACAGTATGATAAATTAACTAACACAATCATTGAAAAAACAAACGCAAGACAACAAAAAGAGATGGAAGGACTTAAAAAGTTCTTTGCTGATTCGTATGTTTTAACTTCTGAGGAAGAAAACAAAAGAATGGAACAAATGAATCAACGTTATGAACAAGAAAAGCTAAAGACACAAGAAAAAGAAAACAAAATCAAAGAAATTATTCAAACAGCAGCGAATGAAAAACGTGAATTGACTACATCAGAAAGAATTTCTTTACAAGCTTTACAAGATGAAATGGACAGAGTTGCCGTTGAACATATGTCTAAAAACCAAATGGAACAAAAGGTAATTCTCGAAAATATGCGTTTACAGGCTAGTGAAATTTCAGCTAGACAAGCAGCGGAAGTTGTACAGCATAGTGCAGAAGCAAGGGATAAAGTTATAGCCGATGCTAAGAAAACCTGTGACGACAAAATTGCCGAAGCTATTCGTCAACGTGATGAAAATAAAACCATTACAGCTGAAGAAGCTGATGCAATTATCGCTGAAGCAAAACGCCAGTATGACGGCACTGTTTCAACAGCAAGAGATAAACATCAAGAAATTGTGAGTGAAGCACAAGCGCAAGCGGGTGAACATGTAAACCAGGTGGATTGGGAAACTGGAGAAATAAAATCTAAGTACCAAGTTATGAAAGATGATGTAGTTCGAAAAATGCAAGACCTCTGGTCAGGTGTAACGACATGGTGGGAAGACACAAAAACTTCAGCAAGTAATGCAGTTGAAGAAATCAAAAATACTGTATCTCGAAAGTTTGAAGAAAAGGTACAAGCCGTAAAAGATAAAATGTCAGAAGTAAAAAACGGCATTGAAGATAAGTGGCACGAAGTTGAAAGTTTTTTCAGTTCAATAGATTTATCTTCAATTGGTTCATCAATTATAGAAGGACTTGAAAGTGGTTTAGATTCTGCGACTGGTGGTCTCTATAGTAAAGCGAAAGAAATTGCAGGAGAAATTAAAAGTACCATTTCTGGAGCTTTAGACATAAACAGTCCTTCAAAAGTAATGATCCCTGTGGGTAGCGCCGTTCCAGAAGGAATGGGAGTAGGTATGGATCGTGGGAAGCGTTTTTTAATAGATGCTGCACGACGATCTGCAAATACACTTCAATCTGAAATGAATAATATGCCTACAGTATATACACCTAGTTTTTCTATGCCAGGTCAAATGAATTCACAAGAAACTACAAGAATGCCTAACGCACAGACACAAGGGTATAATCACAACAATTATAATTTATCACAAAAACAGCCAGTTCAAATTGTAGTCAATGACATGGCATTAGCTGAAGTACTATTATCACCACTAGATTTATTACAAGGAAATAAATTTAGTACAGATTTATTTATACAAGGGGTGAAAGGATGAATGAACAAACTCTCACAATAGTAAAAGAGAATGGTGAAACATTTGTTATTTCTACAAATGAGAAAATGAGGGTTTTGACATTTTTACCTTCTTCACCCTTCTTTAATACTGTGTATGAAAAGGTTACAGGTATGCATGGATTAATAGATTTAGGTGGGACATTCGAGTCACAAGACAGTATTAAGTCTCGTATTTTCTTTCGTTCAAAAAATATCGATTCCTTTTGTTTATTTCGCAATCAAATATTTAGTTTATTTGCTTCACAAGAACCTTTTTATGTTATAAGTAGCCGTACTCCTGAAAGAAGATGGAAGGTAAAAGTTGCATCTAGATATGAAATTGAACCAAAAGGAAATGGTAATTACGGAGTATTTGACATTGTATTTAAATCAGCTTCTCCTTTCTCAGAATCCGTTTATACAACCTTAGAATCAAATAGTAGTGGCTATACGTACAATACAAACTCATTTTCTGTATACAACGCTGGTGATGAGAAAGTTGATCCAAGAAGCCCACACACTCCATTACTTATTACGTTTTCAGGCTCATCAGATAAGTTGAAAATCAAGAATAAAACAACTGGAGACGAATGGTCGTATAACGGAAAAACAACAGCTACAGATATTATTCGATTAGATCGAGTAAGAAGTACAAAAAATAGTTTATCGATTGTACGAGATACAAATAAAAAAGTAATTCGATTAAATGCGGGAGTCAATGAATTTGAAATTACAGGCACTACAGGCGCTTTTTCTATTTCATTTGATTTTCGCTTTTATTGTTTCTAAGAAAGGAGTGATAATTTGCAAACTCTCACAATTACAGATTTACAAGGAAATACGGAAATCCTTACAGGATTTAAAAACTTTAAACGAAACCGTCGAGTGAACGGAGAAAAAATAATAAGTTTTTTAACCTTACCGACTGAAGATAATCAGCATTCCTTTCCAATGGTCCAGGAAGAACATAAAGTTGAATTTGATAATGAAACATATGTTATTAAATCTTTAACAGAAAGAACTATTGGAAACACCTATTACAAGCAAGTTGAATGTATACATGATTTCTTTGTAAATATGATCAATAAACAAAAATACGAAGTCCACAATGGTAGCATGCAATTTTTAGATGCATTGGATTTTGTTTTTAAAGATACAAGATACCAACCGGTATCAATTGAAAATTTTTATGCTAAAGACTTTGAAAACTTCGGTAAAGACAATCGATTAGCTTTATTAAAGAAAGTCTTAGAGCGTTATAAAGCTGAAATGTCTATCAGTGGGAATATAGTTAAATTTCAAACGCGAATTGGTGAGGACACAGATTTTCAGTTCCGCTATAACTTTAATATCAAAACATTTGAACGAAATGTCGATACAAAAAATCTTGGTACGTACATTCGTGGATATGGCGCAGATGGGTTAATGAGGGAATACACAAGCCCTAACAAAGATATATTCGGCTTTATTGAATCACCACAGATAAATGATGATCGTTTCACAACAACAGAAGGACTTGATCGAGCTTTAAGAGAGGCAATCCAGGATACACCGCTTGTAAGTATCACAATTGATTTTGTGGACATGAGGAAAGCGGGGTATCCGTATATTGTCCCGAACGAAGGTGATCGAGTCCTTCTTATTTATGAGCCAATGGATGTCGATATTGAAACTAGGATTATGGAAATCGAAGAAGAATATGATTTCAATTTAGAACCGATCGCTTGTCGAGTCACATTAGCAAATTATCGAAAAGACTTTGCTGGTACGTTATTACAAAACGTTAATAAGACCCTGGGAGAGATTGTGACTGATGACGGAAAAGTTAGATACAACGTACTAGATGAAGCTGTAAAAATTGCTACTGAAGCAATTAAGAGTGCTCAAACCGAATTAAAATTCGAGAATGGGATTTTAGCAATTAATCCTAAAAATCCAAATGAAATCGTTGTATTTAACAGTGCAGGAATCGGTATAAGTCGAGATGGTGGTCACACATTCAAAAACTCCCTCACTTATGAAGGTTTAGTAACAGATGCAGGATTCGTTGGTTTTCTTAGTGCAAATAACATCCGAGCAGGAATTATGAAGGCTATTAATAATCGATTCGGTATCAATCTTAATGAATCATCAATCGAATTTTACAGTTTAACTGGATCACCAGCATCCACAATTTCGCAAGCGATAGGGCCAGACGGACGGGAAATTACGTATTGGACAATTGAACGGATTAGAAACCCAAAGGCATCGTTAAGTATAGGTGTTCGTGAATCAAATGGTTCTGTAGGAAATAACATCTTTGTGGATGGCGAATCGGGTAATGTTGCGATAAATGCCCCATTCTTTGAATCTCATGCCTATGGTAAATTCTTTGGATGGTGCGATTTTGCGGGACCAATTAACTATACACCATCATCATATGTAAATTCACAACTTCAAGGGACATCTTGGACGATTGATAACATTGGTGGTCATCAAGGTGCTATTTTTGCACCTAAGAAGTCTGGTACAGGATCACTCGGAACGACTACTTGGACATG
>NZ_NUOT01000035.1 GCF_002584535.1 Bacillus cereus | reverse complement strand
TTATGCTCTTTTGCATCTCCGCCTAATACTACAGCGGTAAAGGTACTGTCTTCAAAAATATCTTTGTACTGTCCACTCGTTTCAACACTGTTATCCTTAAGTAAGGCTTTAAAAGCAGCTTGTACATCTTTGCTCTTAGAAGTTGTTTCTAATTTCACATAAACTGTTCTGCCATAAGCTACATTTGACACCATAACAGGCGGAGCCGTATTACTTACCCCTTTACGAGTTAACTCTGGAAAAGTAACGCTATTATCAAAAAGGTCGGATGGATTGTTAGGTAGTTCTGCACTTACGGTATAGAATATTTGCTTATATGCCGCAACCATCACTTTTTTCTCTCCATTTGCAATCGCATTAAAGTCAATGTTCAGCCCATTATCAAGATATTTAGCGTTAACATTAAGAGCACTTGCTATTTGAGATTTACTATAAACCATAGATTCTGTATACTGCATTCTTGCAGGTAACGTATGTGTTGTTGAATACTTTTCATTCCAAGTAGATACTAAATCATCTACTGCTCCAGACACATTACTATATGTTGGATTTTGGACAGTTATTGTATTTTCTTTTCTCATACCAGGTAAGTCTATACTAATATTCAAAGGTTTTCTCTTAGCCACTAATAAACTAGGTTGATTATCTGCAAAAGCTTTATTTGCAAGTTGTACTGCTCCTGGATAAGTACGATTAGCCACAGAATCAATAATCGAAATATCTACTGGTGAAGTTGTAAGTGATTTTTTCTCACGTTCAACTACTACAAATTTACCATTTGAATTTATACTTTCCTTCGGAACAAAACTCTCTACTTTATCACCATTTACTGCTAAAACCTCTTGATTATTATACTTTAGATTTGCTATGCCAGTATCAATGTCACTAGCTTGTTTTGATGTATTAGCTGAGTTACTTTTAGGTGTTTCAGCGAAGGAAATAAACGAATAATTAATAGTGCAAAAGCCGATTAATAAACTTGCTAGTAATTTTGTTCCTTTAGAATTACTTGGAATTTTCACAATAATCCCTCCTTTTTATTATGAAAATTATATCACGCAATTTTAATATTTGTATATTGATAAATTTTTTATTATTCACTCAAAACGGATAGTTTTTCAGTGTCTTCCATGCACCCGATCCTTTTTACTTCTTAACATAAGCCTATAAAGCAAAACCTTTATCATACAATTTCGATATTTTTATATTGATAAAAATTTTTTATTCACTCAAAGTAGACAGTTTTTCAGCCGCTTTTCACATGTCGAACATCATCGCAAAGTCTTTATCCCGCATTAACAAGCAGTAAAGGCTGAAGAAGAGCGGGGAAGAAAACTGCCCGTAAAAGCCCGATCGGTTCAACTAACCCTCAGTAAGAAAAACATCACTGAGGGAAGTTTCACTTTATATCATGTCAAAGCGCCGATATATTTGCTCCAATAAAAAAGCGCCCTGTAAACAGGGCACTTCTACTTTTAAATTAACCGATAGAACCTTCCATCTCAAACTTGATTAGGCGGTTCATTTCAACTGCGTATTCCATTGGAAGTTCGCGAGTGAATGGCTCGATGAAGCCCATTACGATCATTTCTGTAGCTTCTTGCTCAGAAATACCGCGGCTCATTAGATAGAATAATTGTTCTTCTGATACTTTTGATACTTTCGCTTCATGCTCAAGTGAAACGTAATCATTTTTGATTTCGTTGTAAGGAATTGTATCAGATGTAGATTGGTTATCCATGATTAACGTGTCACACTCGATGTTAGAGCGAGAGTTTTTCGCTTTTGGTCCGAAGTGTACGATACCACGGTACGTTACTTTACCACCATGTTTTGCAATCGATTTAGAAACGATTGTTGAAGATGTATTTGGTGCTAAATGAATCATTTTCGCACCAGCATCTTGATGTTGGCCTTTACCAGCAATCGCGATAGATAATGTTAAACCACGAGCGCCTTCGCCTTTTAAGATAACTGCTGGGTATTTCATCGTTAATTTAGATCCGATGTTACCGTCAATCCATTCCATCGTTGCGTTTTCTTCACAAACCGCACGTTTTGTAACTAGGTTATATACGTTGTTCGCCCAGTTTTGGATTGTAGTGTAACGGCAATATGCATCTTTCTTAATGATGATTTCTACTACCGCACTGTGCAGTGAGTTTGTTGTGTAAACAGGAGCTGTACAACCTTCTACATAATGTACATGTGCGCCTTCATCTACGATGATAAGCGTACGTTCGAATTGTCCCATATTTTCAGAGTTAATACGGAAATACGCTTGAAGTGGTGTTTCAACTTTAATACCTTTTGGAACGTAGATGAATGATCCACCAGACCAAACTGCAGAGTTTAATGCTGCGAATTTGTTGTCAGTTGGTGGGATTACTTTTCCGAAATGCTCACGGAAAATATCTTCGTTCTCTTTTAATGCGCTATCTGTATCTTTGAATACGATTCCTAGAGCTTCTAGATCTTCTTTCATGTTGTGGTATACAACTTCAGATTCGTACTGCGCTGATACACCTGCTAAATATTTTTGCTCAGCTTCTGGAATACCTAATTTATCAAATGTCGCTTTAATTTCATCAGGTACTTCGTCCCAAGACTTCTCAGATTTCTCAGATGGTTTTACATAGTACGTAATTTCATCGAAATCTAAGTCGTTTAAGTCGCCGCCCCATTGTGGCATTGGCATTTCATAGAACTTATCCAGTGATTTTAAACGGAAGTCTAACATCCACTGTGGTTCTTCTTTCATACGTGAAATCTCTTCAACGATTTCTTTTGTTAAACCGCGTCCAGCACGGAAAATCGAAACGTCTTTATCCTTGAAACCATATTTGTAATCGCCGATATCTGGCAGTTGCTTCGCCATGTTGGTATGTCCCTCCTTAGATAACCTCGTGTTTAGGACCCTCTTACATTACTTATCCTCGTTTAAGCCTTTTTCTAAAGCTTTCCAAGCTAATGTTGCACATTTAATACGTGCAGGGAACTTGCATACGCCTTGTAATGCTTCAATATCTCCTAAATCTACGCTGTCATCATACTCTTTTCCTAGCATCATGTCAGAGAAAATTTTAGAAAGCTTTAGTGCTTCTTCAATTTTCTTTCCTTTTACTGCTTGTGTCATCATCGAAGCTGAAGACATGGAGATTGAGCATCCTTCTCCTTCAAACTTCGCTTCTTGTACAATTCCATCTTCTACCTTCATCGTAAGTTGAATACGGTCGCCGCAAGTTGGATTGTTTAAGTTAACGGTAACACTATCTTCTAACACGCCATGGTTACGCGGATTTTTATAATGATCCATAATAACTTGACGATATAACGTATCTAAATTATTAAATGACATTTGTGAAATACTCCTTTGTTTTCGTTAGCGCTTCAACAAATGTATCGATTTCTTCTTTTGTATTATATAAATAGAAGCTTGCACGTGCTGTAGAAGAAGCTTTTAGCCACTTCATTAGCGGCTGTGCACAGTGATGACCTGCGCGAACCGCAATACCTTCTACATCTAATACTGTTGCTACATCATGCGGATGTACCTCATCAATATTAAATGTAACAAGACCAGCGCGATGCTTTGGACCATAAATTGTAACGCCATCTACTTCTGATAGTCTTTCTAAAGCGTACTGCGCTAATTCATGTTCATGCTTTTCAATATTATCAAGACCGATTTCTTCTAGAAAATCAATTGCCGCTCCAAGTCCGATCGCATTACCGATAATCGGTGTACCTGCTTCAAACTTCCACGGAAGCTCTTTCCACGTAGAATCTTGTAAGTCTACGAAATCAATCATTTCGCCGCCAAATTCAACTGGCTCCATATTGTCTAGCAATTCTTTCTTACCATATAATACGCCGATACCTGTAGGCCCGCACATTTTATGAGCGGATAATGCGTAGAAATCACAATTTAAATCTTGTACATCTACTTTCATATGAGGTGTACTTTGCGCACCGTCTACGACCATAATTGCACCGTTTTGATGAGCGATTTCTGCAATTTCCTTTACAGGGTTAATCGTTCCAAGTACGTTAGACACATACATGATAGAAACGATTTTTGTATTCGGTGTAATTGTTTGACGAGCATCTTCAATAGAGATTGTTCCGTCTGGTTGAAGCGGAAGATATTTTAAAGTCGCGCCTGTTTTCTTCGCAACTTGTTGCCACGGAATGATGTTACTATGGTGCTCCATGTAAGAGATGACAATCTCATCGCCTTCTTTTACATTTTCCAGGCCATAGCTCGCTGCTACTGTATTTAATGCAGTTGTTGTTCCGCGCGTGAAAATAATTTCTTCCATTGATTTCGCGTTAATAAACTTGCGAACTTTCTCACGTGCACCTTCATACGCATCGGTAGCTTTTGTACCGAGCGTATGAACACCGCGATGCACGTTAGAATTATATTCTTTATAGTAACGTTCTAACGTTTCAATGACTTGAATTGGTTTTTGAGAAGTTGCTGCACTATCGAAATAAACAAGTTGTTTGCCGTTTACTTTTTGATCAAGAATTGGAAACTGTTTGCGTATTTCATGAATATCCATTAGCGAACTTTCCTTTCAATTACCTCAACAAGCTGTGCTTTTACTCCTTCAATTGGAAGCTCATTTACTACAGGTGCTAAGAATCCATGGATGACTAAACGTTCTGCCTCTTTCTTCGGAATACCACGGCTCATTAAGTAGTATAGTTGTACTGGATCTACGCGGCCTACAGAAGCTGCGTGACCTGCCATTACATCGTCCTCATCAATTAGAAGAATTGGGTTTGCATCACCGCGTGCTTTTTCATTTAACATAAGAACACGAGAAGATTGTTGTGCATTTGATTTAGATGCACCGTGTTCAATCTTACCAATTCCGTTAAAGATAGATGTTGCACTATCTGTTTGTACACCGTGTTTTAAGATGAAACCTTCAGAGTGTTTACCGAAATGAACAACTTTTGTTGTAAAGTTTTGCGTTTGGTTACCACGGCCAATTGTTACTGTTTTTGTATCAGCAAATGATCCGTCGCCCATTAAGTTCGTTACGTTCTCTGAAATTGTATTTCCGTCATTCATAAGACCTAATGCCCACTCAAGACGGCCGTCACGACCAACAACGCCGCGGCGATTTACGTAAGATGTTACATCTTTCGCTAATAGATCAACTGCACCAAATTTCACTTGTGCACCTTGTTCTACAATTACTTCAGCCACGATATTTGCAATACCTGTAATATTTTCGTTTGCTACGTAGTTTTCTACGTATGTTGCAGAACTGTTAGCATCAGCTACAAATAATACGTGGTTATATACGTTTGCTTCTTCGCCGTCTACTAAGAATACAGCTTGAAGTGGTGTTTCAAGAACAACGTTTTTCGGAACATATACAAATGCACCGCCGTTGATTAATGCTGCATGAAGTGCTGTTAAACGATGTTCATCCACTTTCACGCCGCCCTGCATTAAGTACTTTTGTACTAGTTCAGCATGCTCAGTTGCAGCTGTTACGATATCTGTGAAAATAACACCTTTTTCTTTTGCTTCATCAGCTAAAGAAACAAATGCAGTTGTACCAGTGCGTTGTACAAGTACACTATTATTTTCATCGATTAAATTTTTCACTGCTTCTGGAAGTTCTGCTAAAGAACTTACAGGCTCTTGCTTAGGAGTAGCGCCTTTTCCGATAAAGTCCCATTTATCAATTTTTGTTTTATCAGGCGTTGGCATTGGAAGTTCAGTTGCTTGTGCAAGAGCTTGTAAGCGGAACTCAGTCAACCAAGCAGCTTCGTTTACTTCGCTTGCGCGCTGACGGATTGTTTCTTGATCGAAAGGTAATGTACCGATTGTCATGTTTATGCTCCTCTCTTACGCTTCTTGCTCTGCTGTTTCGTCTTCAATACCTAATTCTTTTTTGATCCAGTCGTAACCTTCAGCTTCTAAACGTTGTGCAAGCTCAGGGCCACCAGATTTAACAATGCGACCGTTCATCATAACGTGAACGAAGTCTGGAGTGATATAGTTTAATAAACGTTGGTAATGCGTAATCATTAGGCAACCGAACTCTTCGCCGCGCATTTCGTTAATACCTTTAGATACAACTTTTAATGCATCGATATCAAGACCAGAGTCGATCTCATCTAAGATTGCGATTTTTGGCTCAATCATCATTAATTGAAGAATTTCATTACGTTTTTTCTCACCGCCAGAGAAACCTTCGTTTAAGTAGCGTTGTGCCATTTCTGGATCCATTTCTAGGAATTCCATATTTTTATCTAATGTACGGATAAATTTCATAAGAGAAATTTCATCGCCCTCTTCGCGTCGTGCGTTAATTGCAGAACGTAAGAAGTCAGCGTTTGTTACTCCGCTAATTTCACTTGGATATTGCATTGCTAGGAATAGACCCGCTTGTGCGCGCTCATCTACTTCCATTTCTAATACATCTTCACCGTCGATTACGATGCTACCTTCTGTTACTTCATATTTTGGGTGACCCATAATTGCAGAAGATAAAGTTGATTTACCCGTTCCGTTAGGTCCCATAATTGCGTGGATTTCTCCACCTTTTACTTCAAGGTTTACACCTTTTAAAATTTCTTTACCATCGATTGATACATGTAAGTCTTTAACCGTTAATGTAGAACCAGCCATCTCAATACCTCCATTAATCCTATATATACATTTTAAAAATTCCTAAAACGTTCACATTCTCATTTTATTCTCATTCTAATTTTATATCAAATAAAATGATATCGCAAACACTGAAAAAAAGTAACAATTTTTTCACAAATGTACATAAGTATTTCCCTCACATCCTACTATGATACACCTTTCTTCTTATTTATATAAAGAAAAAAGGACTGGAAATTTCCTAGCCCTTTCCTACGCCTATTCACTTACTGGAAGTACTGCTCCCTTGTACTCTTTCTTAATAAAATCTTGAATTTCTTTCGAGTGTAACACTTCTACAAGCTCTTTAATTTCTTTTCTATTTTCGTCACCTTTACGAACGGCAATAATATTTGCATAAGGAGACTCTGATCCTTCAATAGCAATTGCATCTTTTGTTGGGTTTAATTTTGCATCAATTGCATAGTTTGAGTTAATAAATAACGCATCACCTTCATTATTTTCGTATAACTTTGGTGAAAGCCCTGGCTCAACATCTGTTTTAAACTTCAAGTTCTTTGGATTCTCGACAATATCTTTGACTGTTGCTTTAACGATATCTACACCATCTTTCAGTTTAATGACGCCGCCTTTTTGCAATAATGCAAGCATACGACCACGTTCTGCTACGTTATTACTCATAATTACCGTTCCGTCATTTGGAAGGTCTTTTAAACTTTTATACTTCTTAGAATAGATTCCCATCGGTTCTAAATGAATTTTTCCTGCACTTACAATTTTATATCCTTTTTCTTGAATCTCTTTATCTAAATAAGGGATATGTTGAAAATAATTCGCATCAATGTCTTTATCAGCTAACGCTTTATTTGGTAATACATAATCTTGGAATTTTTTAATTTTTAATTTAATACCTTTTTTCTCTAAAATAGGCTCTGCTTTTTCTAAAATAACAGCATGTGGTACATTAGATGCTCCCACAACAAGTGTCTTTTCATCTTTCCCGCCGCAAGCAGCTAATGCAAATACAAAGACTGCTATAAAAATGGATAATATAATTTTCTTCATTAGGTTTCACCCTCTTTTTTGTAATTTTTAGAATTTTTATCGCATATGAGTTTTACTAGGTACAAAATAAGAGCTGGCATTTACCAGCCCTTTTTATAACCTATTATTCTTTTACAGGAACAACAGCTCCCTTATATTCTTTATTAATAAAGTCTTCGATTTCTTTAGAATGTAACACTTCTATAAGAGCTTTAATTTCTTTTTTATCTTTATCGCCTTTACGAACGGCAACTACGTTTGCATATGGAGAGTCATTTCCTTCAATTGCAATCGCGTCTTTCTCTGGGTTTAATTTTGCATCAATCGCATAGTTTGAGTTAATTAAAACCGCATCGCCTTCTTTATTGTTATACACTTGTGGTAATAAACCAGGCTCAATATCTGTTTTGAACTTCAAGTTTTTCGGATTTTCTGCAATATCTTTCGTAGTTGCTTTAACAGGATCTAGACCATCTTTAATTTTTAAAATACCTTCTTTTTGTAAGATTGCTAAACCACGTCCATGGTCAGCAACAGAGTTACTCATAATAATTGTTGCTCCGTCTGGAAGGTCTTTTAAGCTTTTATATTTTTGAGAATATACTCCTATTGGCTCTAAGTGAATTTTCCCTGCTACTTCAAAATCATATTTTTTATCTTTTATTTCTTTTTCTAAGTATGGAATGTGCTGGAAGTAGTTTGCATCTAAGTCCTTATCTGCTAATGATTTATTCGGAAGCACGTAGTCTTGGAATTTTTCAATTTTTAATTCAATTCCTTTTTTCTCAAGTAAAGGTTTTGCCTTTTCTAAAATAACAGCATGCGGTACGTTAGAAGCTCCCACAACAAGTGTCTTTTCATCTTTATCTTTCCCACCACAAGCTGCTAGCCCAAAAATTGAAGTTGAAATAAGTGCTGTAAGTAATAATTTTTTCATGATATAAACACCCTTCCCCGTTTTATTTTATCGTTTATCAATTCGAGTTGTAACAAAATCACCAATAAATTGAATCAAGAAAACAACGAGTAATACACAAATTGTTGCTACAATGGTCACATCGTTATTTCCACGCTGGAATCCTTCTAAATATGCCAGTGTACCAAGCCCACCAGCACCTACAACACCAGCCATTGCTGTATAACCTACTAGAGCAATTGTCGTTACCGTAATACCAGATACAAGCGCTGGAAGCGATTCCGGAATCAATACCTTCCAAATAATTGTGCTTGTTTTCGCTCCCATTGCCTTTGAAGCTTCGATCACGCCTTTATCAATTTCACGAAGTGCGATTTCAACCATCCTTGCATAAAACGGTGCTGCTCCAATAATTAAAGCCGGTAGTGCTGCGCTTGCTCCAAGAATTGTTCCAAGAAGAATCTTCGTAAATGGAATTAATAAAATAATTAAAATGATAAATGGAATAGAACGAAAAATATTTACAAATGCTCCAATCCCTGTGTGAATCGCTTTGTTTTCCCACAAATTATCCTTTGCCGTCATGAAAAGTAACAATCCTAAAATAAGACCGAAACCAAATGTCGCAAGTGCTGCGATTGCCGTCATATATAATGTTTCACCTGTCGCTTCTAGCATTTGATTCCAATCTACATTTGCGAGTAACTTATCCATGTGCAATCACCTCCAGCTCTACTTGATCTTGATGTATTCCTTGAATTGCTTGCTGGATCGCTGTTTCCTCACCGTTTAAATGAACGACTAAACTGCCGTAAGAGCCGTTATTCGTTTGTGCGATATTCCCTTGCAAAATGCTAACTTCAATATCACTGCGTTGCATTAGCCTTTGAAGTACGGGACGTTCTACCGCTTCACCAATAAACTGCAAGCGAATTACTTTTCCATCTGGATACTTTTCTATTAAACTCTCAATTGTTTCATTTGTATCTTCTGAATCAGTTAGCTGCTGTACAAATCTTTTTGTAATATCCTGTTTTGGATTACGGAATACGTCAAGTACAGGACCACTTTCTACAATCTTCCCTTTCTCCATTACCGCAACGCGATTACAAATTTTTCGAATTACGTGCATCTCATGTGTAATTAGTACAATTGTCAAACCGAGGCGCTTATTAATATCTAATAGTAAATCTAAAATTTGATCTGTCGTTTCTGGATCAAGAGCCGAAGTTGCTTCATCACATAGAAGAACTTTTGGATTATTCGCTAACGCTCTCGCGATACCGACACGCTGCTTTTGCCCACCGCTCAATTGAGATGGATATGCGTCTCCTCTTCCTTCTAATCCAACAAGACGAATTAACTCTTCCACACGCTTTCTTCTTTCCGCTTTATCAACACCCGCAATTTCAAGTGGAAAAGCGATATTTTCACGTACAGTTCGTGACCAAAGTAAGTTGAAATGTTGAAAAATCATTCCGATTTCTTGTCTTGCCTTGCGAAGTTCATTACCAGTAATTGCTGAAATAACACGATTAGCTATCGTGATCTGTCCGGAAGTTGGTTTCTCTAATTGATTAAACAACCTAATCAAAGAGCTTTTTCCAGCACCACTATATCCAATAACACCAAAGATTTCGCCTTTCTCTATTTGTAAATTGGCATTATCCACAGCAGTGACATCACCGCTTTTTGACTTATATATTTTCTTTACATTTTCTAATAAAATCATGATGTTCACCCCTTTTTTTATTTAAAAAGCATAAGCGGCTTGCTCAGAACAAGAGGGTGTTGGAACCCCTGACGTAGAGGTGCTTCTTACCTCGCAGGAAGAGGTGAAACGACCGACTGTTCTAGCGGCTGAAGCTGGCGCGGCTCGCTCAGGTTCACTCTACAATTTTTTTATTTTTTCATGTGAGTAATCTTTCGCTCTAGCTCCTCTTATTATTCGAATGTCCTCCTCATTCAAACAACAAAAAAACCTTTCTGCCCCTAGAATGAGCAGAAAGGTTTATATGCATATATCAACATGATCCCTTCCTCTCATCTCTCAAAGCATTTGCTTTGCAGGAATTGGCACCATTTCAACATAAAAGTTGACGGTTGCCGGGCTTCATAGGGCACAGTCCCTCCACCTCTCTTGATAAGAGAAATCAGATTAAATTTTCGTCTGATTTGAAATTTATTAAATTGTCTATATTTTATGACTTGAATTGTATCAACATACAATCACTATGTCAACAAAAAAAATCGCAAAAAGTAAAACTTCAGAATATTAAGCACCTACTCGCATTGGTTTACATATGTGAAATACTGATTCTAATAATAGCATCGTACGATACGTTCCGTTATATTGAACACATCCGCTATTCACCAATGTTTGTAACCTAATATTCCCAGTAACTAACCTCCGTAAGTTTTCTTCCTGAAAGCAAATCAATTGTTCTGTTCCGCGCGCCTCTTTCAAAACTTGTATATACTCTCTTGAAATCTGAAGTGAGCACCTCTCGTCTCCTAAACGAAAATTGATTGTTTTTTCCCCTTGCCGAAGAAGCGGTTCTAAATGGTATTGTGCATTAGCATATGTTACAAATGATTGAAGCAACGAATATAATCCCATTCTAGTCACATCCTTCATATCACTTTCTACTAATACCATTCCATCTTCTCAAAGAGCAATCCTGTTACTTTCTCTCGACAAATAACGTACTACTTCTATCTTTCAGGCATATTTCCCAAGAAATATGTCGAGGCGGCAAAAACTTTGCCGCCTACTGTAATTCTTTATATAAATATTCAACCGAATGAAATGCATATATTTTCTTTATAAGTGTTCCCCGCTCAAATACGAGTAAACAAGGTACACTTTCTACTTCATACTCTTGCGCTAAATGAGGTGCATAGTTTAAATCTAACATTCCTATTTCCAATTCAGATATAGTAGCTTCTACCACTGTTAACATCTTCTTTGCTAATTGGCATGTTCCACACATCGGTGTATATACATATAATACTGTTTTTTCTTGGTCTGCTATTAGAGCTGTTACTTCAACACCTGTCCAGTCAATCACTTCTATCATTCCTTACCGTAAATATTCTGTATAAACGTCAATGTCAGCTCCCCATAATACGTTCGCTAAATGATTAGAAGGAGCAGTTGCCACTTCACGATACGAACGATCAATGTAAATATGCTCAGCTTGCGGGAATTCTTTCCGAAATTGTTTTCTAAGCTTCTCTCCTGCGGCATCAGCATCCACTAGTACATATACATCTTTATCAAAAAACTGATCAATGAGTTCATCCATTTTCGACAAACCAATTGTACCATTTGTACAAACAATTTCCACTGGTTCCCGAATAATAGATTCAATCTTTCTTCTATCTGATTTTCCTTCGACAATAATGACTTTCTCTACATAGACCATATGTCATCACCCGATCACCATATACTATAAAAACAACCTTACTTTAGTATATAGTATATTCGATATTTTCATGTTGTTTCCTGTTTATTTTTGCAAAGAAAAGCGGAAGCGGCTCGCTCAGAACAGGAAGACGTTGGCGCTTCTGACGAAGAGGCGCCCTTTGCCTCACAGGAAGGAGCGAAACGACTGACTGTTCTTGCCGCTGAAGCTAGACATCAAGAAAAGCGGAAGCAGCTCGCTCAGAACGGGAGGACGTTGGAGCTTCTGACGAAGAGGCGCCCTTTGCCTCGCAGGAAGGAGCGAAACGACTGACTGTTCTTGCCGCTGAAGCTAGACATCAAGAAAAGCGGAAGCGGCTCGCTCACAGTGCAAAATAAAAGGGACAGCACATAGGCTGTCCCTTTTATTTCGATTAAAATTAGTCTTGGTTTGTCATTTCTGCGTATTGTTCTGCAGATAATAACTTCTCTACTTCACTTGCATCAGAAAGTTCAACTTTAACCATCCATGCACCTTCGTACGGAGATTCGTTAACAAGTTCTGGTTGATCGCTTAATTCTTCGTTTACTGCCACAACTTTACCACTTACAGGTGCGTATAATTCAGAAACTGTTTTAACAGATTCTACGCTGCCGAATGGCTCGTCAGCCTCAATTGTTGCACCTACTTCAGGAAGTTCAACGAATACGATATCGCCTAACTCACTTTGTGCGAAATGAGTAATACCGATAACAACTTGGTTGCCTTCAGTTTTTACCCATTCGTGTTCTTCAGAGTAACGTAAATGATTTGGAATGCTCATGACTGTACCTCCAGTGAATGTATTAATTATGTAAAAATACCTTATTGGTACTTTTTCCACACACTTTCAAACTGCTCTTCGTTAAAACCAAGTGTTACATTCGTACCATCTGTTACGATTGGACGTTTAATCAACATGCCATCAGATGCTAAAAGCTCAAACAATTCGTCTTCACTTGCTTCCTTTAACTTATCTTTTAAGCCAAGTTCACGGTAACGCATTCCACTTGTATTAAAGAATTTTTTTAATGGCAATTCACTTTTCGCATGTAAATTACGCAAATCTTCTTTTGACGGTGGATTTTCAACAATATGAATCATTTCATATGCTACATCGTTTGCCTCAAACCATTTTTTCGCTTTTTGACATGTGCCACACTTTGGATATGAATAAAATGTTACTGTCATAAATTCACCTACTTTTTGCTAACCTTTATCTTTATCATATAGAAAACATTCTATTATTTCAAACGATTCTTCTCCAAACTTTAACTTATTTCGTCACAATTTTCTTTTCCCCTGCAAATTTTCCTTATTTTCCGCCATTTTTATATTTAAAATATTTTCCTCTCAATTTATCGTGTATGTTAAACACGAACATATATCTTAAACAAACGTTTATTTGATAGATTAAACACCATAAAGTGAAACTTTAATCAGCGGGGTTTTCTTCATCCTCCACTGATTATTTGCCCTCACTAATTGGGGTTTTACTGGAAGTTTATCTCCCATCTAACCTCTTTGCTTGTGCTGAATGTTGAAGTGGGAGTATGACTGCCCACGAATAGCAGGATAAACACGAACATACATCTTAAACAAACGTTTGATTAAATAAATCAAACAGAAGAAGCTCCTAAATCAAGAGCTTCTTACTGCCTACTCAAATAATCCGCAATCGTTTGAAATACATATATATACATATTATGAATGCTTTGTTCTGAAATCGTATCATTGTATAAATCGGTACCCCAAATTTGTCCCTCACCACTTCCAACGTTTACAAATCCTTGTGTATACATCATTGCTCCATTTCTTGGCGCATTATGATAATCTAAATCTTTTTCAGTAAAAATGAAATAGGGCCGATCCTTTAAACCAATAAAAAACACTGGCTTTTTCAACCCTAAAAATAGATCTGTATATTTTTCTTTTGATGCTTCTTCAAAATGTTCTTTCATAACGAGAAATCCGTCAACTTCTTCAGATCTCTCCTTCATTTCATCTAACTTTATTTTCTCAAACTTTATATTTCTAAACGTATCCTTTGGTACCTCACCCACAACTCCAATAGCCAATGCCCTTCCGCTATACTCTTGAACAGGTGGTATATCCTTATTTTGTGCACACCCCACCCCTATTAGACATAACAATATAAGAAAACAAAAATTCAGCAAACGCTTCATTCTTACTCCCCCCATCTCAAAAGTCAAGTGACAAAAATGTAAGGCAAATTCAAAAAAATGTAAGTAAAATCGATAGCTCATTTTGATTTTCTATATTATAATCAATTGGATTTACTTACATTACTAAACACTAGGAGATTTTCATGAAAAAATATAAACTTTCATCTTTTCTTCCCTTAAGTTATATACTTCTACTCGTACTCGTAAGTCCGCTTTACGATGTACTAAATAAATCTGGCGTTCATGCCGTCGACGTTACGACTATAGTTGATGATTGGATTCCGTTTGTAAAAGTATTTATTATTCCGTATTTACTTTGGTTCCCATACTTATATGGAGCACTCATTTACTATTGTTTCGCTGATCGTAAACAATATTATGTAACATTAAGCAGCGTTATCCTTGGAAAACTAACATGCTTTTCGATTTACTATTTGTGGCAAACAACAGTACCCCGCCCTACAGTAGTAGGGACAGATGTATTTTCTGACTTAGTTCGTTATATTTATAGTATTGATCAACCTGTAAACTGTTTCCCTAGCATCCACGTTCTCACAACATTTGTCATTATGTTAGCTGCTTATAAGCGAAGAGAGCAGCATAAGTGGGAATATTGGATCCTTACGTTCTTTGGTACACTCATTATTTTATCGACATTATTCACAAAACAGCATGCCTTCTTAGATGCAGTTTCTGGCATGGCATTGGCGAGCACATTGTACCTCGGTGTGCAATTATTATTAGTTAACAGAAAAGAAACTGTTACAATCCCAGTAAAACAAACCTATAAAATGTAACAAAAAAGCAGACTGTGGCTTCTTCAGTCTGCTTTTATCTATATAAAGGAGATTTTCAATGTAATATGTTGTTTGGCAATTAAGATTGTGGCACAGTCATATCGCCTGAATGAATTCGGCCTGCTTTTTTTAGCGCAATGTAAATGATATAAGAAACAGCTACTGGAATTACAATGTAAGTGATAACCATCGCTGGTACAACATCAAATCCTTGGCTGGAAATTAAATTAATTGGTGCAATCAAAGAACTTAATCCAAGACCTGCAATTTCTTTACCTGCTTCCAAGTGAAAAATTAGTGCAGATACAGGACCCACAATGGCGCTGGCAACGACAGTTGGGACGAGAATCATTGGATTTTTAGTAATGTTCGGCAACTGTACTTTCGGAGTACAAAGCGCTTGTGCTAAAATACCACCCAAATTGTTTTCTTTTGCTGAGATAACAGAGAATCCGATAAATTGAGCTACACATCCTGCAAGTGCTGCACCGCCTGCAACACCGTCTAGGCTAAGCGCAATTGCTAAAGCAGCTGATGATGCTGGAGAAATAAGTAATAGTCCCCAAACAACTGAAAGTACAATAGAAGCAATAAATGGGCTACCAGCTGAGCTATCTTTAATAAACGCTCCAACTATATTTAAAACAGGGCTAATATTTTGAGCTAACCAAATACCAACTATGCCTGAGCCTAGTATTGCCACAAATGGAACGAGCATCATATCTAAAGCAGTTTTCCCGCTTAATCGTTTACCGATATAGACCGCTAGAGTTGCTGTTAATAATGCACCGATCGGTTCACCAGTTTTAATGATTAGACCAGCTTCAGTAATCGAAATCGATCCTGCTCCAATCGCCCCGGCGACCATCGCTGAGAAAATGACAAGCCCGTTTGCTCCAAGCATGAAAGCAATCCCTGCTCCAATTGCTGGTGCCATAAGTGATTTCGCGACAACACCAATTGTAATTAACATCGGAATATCAACAATTCTTCCTATATTTTCTATCAGTAAACCAATTCCAAGTGATACGAAAATACCTTGTGCAATTCCGGCAGAACCTTTAAAAACACGAGACATTATATAGTCCTTCATCTGTTTCACCTTCTCCTAGTTTAGTAACCGATTGTTTTCATATAGTCACGTAAAATATCATTGGATTGTGCAAATCGGCTTTCCTCGGCTTCTGTTAAGTTTAGTTCAACGACTTCTTTCACACCATCTCTTGTAATAATTGCTGGTACACCTGTGCAAATATTATATTCACCGTACTCACCATCTAAAATGGCTGAAACAGCGATTACACAATGATCATCATTAAAGATAGAGCGTGCGATATAAGCTAGTGAATTCCCAATACCGTAATAAGTAGTTCCTTTACGTTTATAAATTTCCCAACCAGCTTTAGCAGTTTTCTCAACAATTTCATCTAAATCAATTTCGCCGAAACGCTCTTTTTGTTCATCTAAAATTTGCAAGATTGGTTTCCCGCCAACTGTAACATGAGACCAGGCAACCATTTGAGAGTCACCATGCTCACCTAATGAATAACCGTGAATACTACGAGGATCCACTTCAAGCATTTCAGATAAAATTGTTCTCAAGCGTGAAGAGTCTAAAGATGTTCCTGTACCAAGCACACGGTTTCTTGGTAAACCAGACACTTTCCAAACTTGATAAGTAATAATATCAACTGGATTTGATGCGATTAAGAAGATGCCATCAAATCCACTTGCCATTACACCTTCTACAACACTTTCCATAATCTTCGCGCTTGCTCCCAAAGTATCCAAGCGACTTTGTCCTGGTTTTGGAGCTGGACCTGCTGTAATAATAACAATATCCATATCTTTGCAGTCTTCATAAGTACCTGCATATACTTTTGTTCTTGTATTTGTAAAGTTAATGCAGTGTGATAAATCCATCGCTTCTCCAACTGCACGTTCATAATTTATATCAATTAATGCTAGTTCTTCACAGATACCTTGATTCACAATTGAATATGCGCAGCTTGATCCAACTAATCCAGTGCCAATAATTGCGATTTTTCTTGTGTTTCTATTCATAAGAACCTCTCCTAAATCATTATGTAATGTTTTTGTTCTTTACACTTTTTATTATAGAGATTCGCACTATAGAAACCATGGATACTTTGTGAAATATTGAACAATCTTTTTGTACTTTTTGTGACATACCCTAAAAATTTTTCGTCATATTTGTTACAACTAGAAAAATATTTCACACATATGTATTGATATATACAAATACGAAAAAGCGAGTGANNTCACTCGCTTTTTCGTATTTTATTATTGTGCATTTAGCTGACTTTTCAATTGCTGAACAACCATTGGATTCGCAGGAGCAGCTGGTTGATAATAATTTTTTTGCTTCGCATATTCATATACCTTACGTTGCCTTAATTCATCTTGATTTCGAATGTGAATCAACGTTTGATGTAACTGTGCGTTATCCGATTGCGCTATGTAATTC
This sequence comes from Bacillus cereus, assembly GCF_002584535.1. Classification (GTDB taxonomy): domain Bacteria; phylum Bacillota; class Bacilli; order Bacillales; family Bacillaceae_G; genus Bacillus_A; species Bacillus_A arachidis. Next base: position 70,714 of record NZ_NUOT01000035.1, on the reverse strand, counting down.
GCATAACCCGTTAAACTAGCATTTAACTCCGCTAAATAATCGTTCACCATATCTTTTTCATTCATAGTCTATACACTCCTAACCTAAAAAGGACATTAATTGTTGTCTTGTATTTCTTGCCGCTTGTGCATCTTGCTGTAGCATTTGCTTCAATTGAGGATCTGTACACTGCTGCGCATACTGATCTAATTTATTCGCAACTGTCGCATGCCCTCCAATAATATGACGTAAATTTTCAAGCTCAAGCTCTGTTAAATTTGGCATAATAAAACCCTTCCTTTCTTTGTTCATTCACCATTTAGTATCTATTAATTTTGGGATTGTATGCATGTGAAGTGATGACATAAAATGATGATTCACTAAAAAAAGATGAATGATCACATTCACCTTTTACTTAAAAAATCATAGTCATTTTAGCAAGCTTGTCTTACAAAGATAGTATTGTAAGAACACTTTATCCGAAGTTGATTTAGATGATCGTGTTCATGCGTATATTGATACGATTAATCCAGATATCGATTTTATACAGCGATTACTCACAAAAAAATCCGACAGCCCTTATAGGGTTGCCGGATTCTCAAAACAATTAAACTGTATAACGCTCATCCTCTAATACTTTCGCAGCAATTTCACGCTTCTTCGGAATTACGTTAAGCGGTGTATGACGAGTTAATTTGCGAAGCGCTGATAACATCATGCGCAGCATATCACCGTTTTCAACTGCGATAATTGTTTCTTTCGCATCTGCTTCAATTTGGTTGAAAGCTTCTTGGCAGAATACTTCAGTGTATAATACTTTTTGTTTATTCTTTTCAAGGCCAGTTGCTTTGATTGCTTTTTCTGTACGAAGAACAGCAGACTCCATTGCGTATAAATTGTTTACGATATCTGCAATGTTAACAAGAACTTCTTGTTCTTTATCTAATGCTTTACCGTATTTTTGGGCAGCTAATCCAGCTACCATTAAGCCGATTTTCTTCGCGTTATTTACTAAATATTTTTGAAGTGCTAATGGCTCATCGCCTACTTCTTCTGGCATCATCATCATTAACTCTTCTTGTAATTTTTGTGCCTTTTGAAGAAGCGGTAATTCACCTTTCATTGCTTTACGTAAGAACGTACCCGGTACGATTAAACGGTTAATTTCGTTCGTACCTTCGAAAATACGGTTAATACGAGAGTCGCGGTACATTCTTTCAATTTCGTACTCTGCCATAAATCCGTAACCACCATGAATTTGAACACCTTCGTCTACTACGTAGTCTAATACTTCAGAACCGAATACTTTATTTAAAGAGCACTCAATTGCATATTCAGCAATTGAAGCTGCAACAGCTTTGCCGTCTTTTACTTCTTCTTCTGATAATGTGCTCATACGGCTTTCAAATAAACCAACTGTACGATATACAGAGCTTTCCGCCGCATAAATTTTCGCTGCCATGTTCGCAAGCTTTTCTTGAATTAATGGGAAACGAGCGATCGGTTGTTTAAACTGTTGACGCTGATTTGCATATTGTGCAGAAATTTCTAGTGCACGTTTTGAAGAACCAACTGTACCAACACCTAATTTATAACGACCGATATTTAAAATGTTAAACGCAATGATATGCCCCTTACCAATTTCACCAAGTACATTTTCTTTCGGCACTAATGCGTCTTCTAAAATTAGCGTACGAGTTGAAGAACATTTAATTCCCATTTTCTTTTCTTCAGGGCTTGTAGATACACCTGGATATTCTTTCTCAACGATAAATGCTGTGAAATGCTCTCCATCAACTTTCGCGTATACAACGAATACATCAGCAAAAGCAGAGTTTGTGATCCATTGTTTCTCACCATTTAATACATAGTGTGTACCTTCTGCATTTAAGCGAGCAGTTGTTCTTGCGCCTAATGCATCCGATCCAGATCCTGGCTCAGTTAATGCGTATGCAGCTAATTTTTCACCAGTTGCTAAAGCAGGTAAATATTTTTTCTTTTGCTCTTCATTACCGAATAAAACGATTGGTAATGATCCGATACCAACGTGAGCGCCATGTGTAATTGCAAAGCCACCAGCACGAGAGAATTTCTCTGCGATTAACGCTGAGCTTACTTTATCAAGCCCAATTCCGCCGTACTCTTCTGGTACATCAGCACCTAATAAACCAAGCTCGCCAGCTTCTTTTAATAAGCGAACAGAACGATCAAACTCATGCTGCTCTAAATATTCAAGCTCTGGGAGAACTTCATTTACAATAAAATCCTCTGTCGTTTTCGCTATCATTTTATGCTCATCGCTATAATCCTCTGGTGTAAATACTTGATCAATCGTAATCTCATCAACTAAAAAGCTGCCGCCTTTAACTGCATTTCCCACTGTTTTTTCCATGAAAAATTCCTCCTTCATATTTTCATAGGCCGCTTCTCTCATTTTGAAAGAAGCTGGCTCACCCTTTATTTTTTATACCCTTTTATTGCTTCCACTTTTTTATTTAATCCAGTTCCAGCGGCTAGAATAATCGGTGACTTCGCTTCTTCCTATGAGGCAAAGAACGCCTCCTCGCCAGAAGCTCCATCCCCCTCGCATTCTAAGCAAGCCGCTTCCACTTTTTATTTAATCCAGTTCCAGCGGCTAGAACAATCGGCCATTTTGTCCCTTCCTCCGAGGCAAAAAGCGCCTCTATGTCAGGAGCTCCAATGTCCTCTTGTTCTGGACGAGCCGCCTCCACTTTTTTTATAGTAATTCAAACACTCCGGCAGCTCCCATTCCCCCGCCGATACACATTGTTACAATACCGAATTGCTCATTGCGGCGTTTCATTTCATGAATAAGAGATAATGTTAATTTTGCTCCTGTACAACCAAGTGGATGTCCAAGTGCGATTGCACCACCGTTTACATTTACCTTTTCTTCATCTAAGCCAAGCTCACGAATTACTTGGATCGATTGAGAAGCAAATGCTTCATTTAGTTCAAATAAGCCGATATCAGATAGTTCTAATCCTGCTAATTTTAACGCTTTTGGAATTGCTGCAATTGGGCCAATTCCCATTACTTCTGGTGGTACACCAGCTACTGCAAATGAGCGGAATTTCGCAAGTGGCTTCATGCCATCGCTCACTGCTTTTTCACGATCCATTAAAAGTACGGATGCTGCTCCATCACTCATTTGTGAAGAGTTACCAGCCGTTACAGAACCGCGAACGTTAAATGCTGGACGTAATTTCCCTAAGATATCTAATGTCGTATCTCCTCTTACACCTTCATCTTGTGAGAATGTAATCATTTCTTCTCGGATTTTGTTATTTGCCCCAACGGTACGCAAAGTTACATCTACAGGTACTGTTTCATCAGCAAACTTCCCTTCAGCTAAAGCTTTTGCCGCACGCTGATGACTTCTTACCGCAAATGCATCTTGCTCTTCACGAGAAATTCCATACTTCACAGCAACTTGCTCTGCTGTATGGCCCATGCCCATATAATATTCTGGAGCCGCTTCCACAAGGCGACTATTTGGACGAACAACGTGCCCCATCATTGGAACCAAACTCATCGATTCTGCTCCACCAGATAATACTGCTTCAGAATGACCAAGCATAATGCGTTCTGCACCGTAAGCGATACTTTGTAGCCCTGAAGAACAGTAACGGTTAATTGTAATAGCTGGAACATCGTAAGAAAGTCCCGCTAACCCACCGATATTACGTGCCATATTTAAACCTTGCTCTGCTTCTGGCATCGCACAACCGAAAATTAAATCATCAATTGGTCCTTCATAATTATTCGCACGTTTTAATGTTTCTTTTACTACTAATGCTCCTAAATCATCAGGACGAACTGTTTTTAATGAACCTCTCTTTGCCTTACCAATTGGCGTTCTTGCTCCCGCAACAATGACAGCTTCTCTCATGAACGATATCTCCCCTCGTTATTAGTTACGTAATGGCTTTCCTTTTACAAGCATGTGCTGCATTCTTGCTTGTGATTTCATCTCACTTACTAAGCTAATAAATGCTTCACGTTCCACATCTAATAAGTATTGCTCATCAACTTCTGTTCCGTACGGTACTTTTCCGCCTGCAATTACATATGCAAGTTTCTTCGCAATATGAAGATCATATTCAGAAATGTAACCAGATAAATGCATTGCTTCTGCTCCAAGTGCGAGAGTTGCATATCCCGTTTCACCAACAACTGGTATCTTTTTGCGGATAGGTGCTTTATAACCCGCTTCATATAAAGCAAGTGCTTTTTGTTTCGCATCGTATAGTAAGTGATCACCATTCACACTAATACCATCTTTATCGCCTAAGAAGTTATGAGAAACTGCTTCTTGCGCAGATGTTGAAACTTTCGCCATCGCTACTGTCTCAAATACTTTATTTGCAACCTTTTGCAGATCAAACTCTACACCGTTTGCCATTTTATTTAAATGTTTAATGTATAACTCTTTGTTACCGCCACCGCCAGGGATTAAACCAACCCCAACTTCTACTAATCCCATGTATGTCTCACTAGAAGCTTGAATGCTCGCTGCTGGTAAGCAAACTTCTGTACCGCCGCCAAGTGTCATACCGTATGGTGCTGCCACGACTGGTTTTGAGCAGTACTTAATTTTCATCATTGCATCTTGGAAGTTTTTCACGACCCACTCAATTTCAAAGTAGTTATCATCTTGTGCTTCCATTAAAATCATTGCAAGGTTTGCACCAACGCAGAAGTTTTTCGATTGGTTCCCGATAACAAGTCCTTTATAATTCTTTTCCACTTCATCAACAGCGTAGTTAATCATTTGCGTAATATCCATACCAATTGCATTGCTCTTTGAATGGAATTCTAAGCAAAGGACGCCATCGCCTAAATCGATTAAGCTCGCACCACTATTTTTCTTTAACACGCCATTTTTCTCTTTTAGTTGTTTAAGCGAAATTGCTTTTTTATTACGTTCAATCAGCTTATATTCACCGTTATCGTAGTAATAGCTTTCGCCGTTATCCTGTTTATAGAAAGTACTAAATCCTTTCTCTAACATGTCTTTTACCCATGCCGGAACAACTTTTCCGTTTTCTTCCATCTTTTGAACGGATTTTTCTACGCCAATTGCGTCCCAAATTTCAAATGGGCCTTGTTCCCAGCCAAATCCCCACTTCATCGCTTGGTCAATTGCAACAATATCGTCTGCGATTTCTTTATGAAGCTTCGCTGAATATAAAAGAGTTGGCGTAATAATATTCCATAGCAACTCTCCTGCACGATCTTTCGCATATACAAGCGCTTTCAATTTATTCGCTAATCCTTTTTCTTGTTTGCTTAACTCTACAGAAGCAGCTTTTAATTTTTTACGTGCTTCATATTCCATCGTTTCAGGATTTAACTCTAAAATTTCTTTTCCTTGTTTTAAGAAGAAACCTTGACCTGTTTTACTTCCAAGCCATTTTTTCTCCAGCATGCCATGCATGAAAGCTGGTACTTTAAATACATCTCGTTCTTCTTCCTGTACATTTTCATATACATTGTTCGCAACGTGAACGAATGTGTCTAAACCAACAACATCTAATGTGCGGAACGTTGCGCTCTTTGGACGACCGATTAATGGACCTGTTACAGAATCCACTTCTCCAACGCTATAGCCGCGCTTAATCATTTCTTGCAACGTCACAAGTAAGCCGTACGTACCGATTCTGTTTCCAATAAAGTTTGGTGTATCTTTCGCGATAACGACACCTTTTCCAAGAACATCTTCACCAAATAATTTCATAAAGTTTAACACTTGTGGATCTGTTTCTTTTGTCGGTATAATCTCTAGAAGTTTTAAATAACGTGGTGGGTTAAAAAAGTGCGTTCCTAAGAAGTGTTTTTGGAAGTCATCTGAACGACCTTCTGCCATTTTTTCAACAGAAATACCCGATGTATTTGAGCTCACAATCGAGCCTGGTTTACGAACAGCATCTACTTTTTCAAATAGTTTCTTCTTAATGTCTAAATTTTCAACAACAACTTCAATAATCCAATCTACATCAGCAAGGCGCTCAAGGTCATCCTCTAAATTACCCGCTTCAATTAATGCTAAATTACCTTTCACTGTAAGAGGAGCTGGTTTTTGCTTTACTAATTTTTGCAGTGCCCCGTTACTAAAACGATTTCTTACACTTTTATGTTCTAACGTAAGTCCCTTCGCTTCCTCTTCTTTTGTAAGCGCCTGTGGTACGATATCAAGCAATAATGTTGGTATACCGATATTGGCTAAATGTGCAGCAATTCCTGAGCCCATTACGCCAGAACCGAGAACAGCAGCCTTTTTAATTTGGAACATCCATTTCTCCCCCTATTCTTGAATGAATGCTCATTCAATTTTTCGACATAAGTCGCAATCAATGAGTGAGCCTCTACTAATAAATATATGATACTGTTTAAATTTTCGCAATATATTTATTGATAAAATTTTCTGAAATAAATTATTTTCTTTGATTTGGGAACTCTATAACTGTGTATTTCTTGATAGAATACGCTTTTTCCTTTTTTAGAATTTAACGAAAATGGAGGAATATATATGGCAAGACTTAAGAAAGACCCATCAAAAGCAGGCGTTAGTGCTGCAAGTGTAACAGGAAATGCAGGTCCAGTTGATCGCGGTATTGAAAAAGGCCGTCAAGGTAACAATCAACAATATAAAAAGCACAACATGGGTGAAAAATAAGGATATATGTGCTTGTTCAAAAAGGAGTATAAAGAGAGCCGAGCAGTTCGACGTACGGAAGCTGGGAAGATACGGAGTGTAGGTGGAGCTACATGTGAACCGGACTGGCGATGTAGCGAAGAAAGCGGGCGGCGATCTTTACCGGACTTTTTGAACTTCCGCTATATTTTTGGGCAGAGAACGTGGCATAATGAGTATTGGGCCACTTTTCTGCCCAATTTATTTGTACATAAGGAAAAACAAAAGAGGGAACGATGATGAAACGAACAATACTCATGATTGTGATGATCGCTACACTGTTTACAAGTATGATTTTCTTCTCTTATGCAAACCAGAAAAAAGACGTGAGAGAGAATCAGCCTGCTATCACTGGGAAATACGCCGTTACAATCGATGCTGATACTGGTGAAATTCTATATGGAAAACGGGAACAAGAACGTTCGTATCCAGCTAGCATAGCAAAAATGATGACAACTCTTCTTTTACTAGAGAATGTGAAAAAAGATGAAGAAATTACAGTCACTAAAAACGCAATAACAACGGAGAGTCAAAGCAAAAAAATTAAACTTCATGCTGGTGAAAAATTAAAAAGAGATGAAGCATTGAAACTCATGCTAATCATCAGTGCCGATCCAATCTCTGAATCCATTGCCGAACATATTGCAGGATCAAAAGAAGAGTTTATCAAAATGATGAATAGACGAGCGAAAGAACTCGGGACAAAGCATGCAACGTTTAAAAACGCGAGCGGAGCTGACGCATTAGGTAATAAAGTATCACCTTATGACATCGCCATCATTACGAAAGAAGCATTAAAATACCCAATTGTGCTAGATTATATGAATACAACGCGCTCAACATTGCATACTTCACAGCGCGCCCCAAAAATTGCAAACTATGGCCGCGAGGAACTTTACGATGATCCATATGCAATTGGAAGTAAAAGCGGTTTATCTGCGCTTGGGAAATACACTGTCGTCACAGTCGATGAAAAAGATGGCAAACGAGTTATTAACGTTGTACTGTCTTCTACTCGTACGCAGTTATATCCAGATACGAAAAAAATGGCAAATTATGCATTCAAGCAATTAAAATAACCAAGGAGTATTTTAGCTCCTTGGTTATTTTTTCACCATTCCTTTTAAAACGAACGCAACGTTTGCTGGGCGTTCTGCTAGGCGGCGCATGAAATAGCCATACCAGTCATTTCCATACGGCACATAAACACGCATTTTGTAGCCTTCTTTTACAAGCTCAAGCTGACGTTCTGTACGAATACCATATAGCATTTGGAATTCGAATTGATCGCGTGAAATGTTATGTTCTTCGGCAAGTTTCTTCGTATATTCAATAATTGCTTCATCGTGTGAAGCAATAGCTGTATAATTTCCATTTAATAAGTGCATTTTAATAATTTTTTTATAATTTTCATCTACATCTTTCTTGTCCGGGAACGCCACTTCTTCTGGTTCTTTATAAGCCCCTTTTACAAGACGCAAATTAGGATTATATGCATTTAAATCCTCGATGTCTTTTTCTGTACGATATAGGTAAGCTTGAATAACAGTACCGATATTATCGTATTCAGATTTTAATTGCTTAAAGATCTCAATTGTTTTCCCACATCGCGTATAGTCTTCCATATCAATCGTAACAAACACACCGTTTTCTTTTGCAGCCTCTAAAATGCGGCGCATATTATTCATTACAATTTCATCTGAGATGTCTAATCCCATAGAAGTCATTTTTAAAGAAAGCTGTGAATTGAGTTTTTCGCGTCCAATTGCGCGAATTGCTTCAATCGATTGATCTGCCATTTCGTTTGCTTCTGCTTCATTATCAACGAACTCACCTAAATAGTCGATTGTTACACAAAGTCCTTGCTGATTTAATTGTTTAATGGCTGCAGCAGCTAAATCAATTGTCTCCCCTGCGACAAAGCGCCCTGCACCAAAGCGTAAACCGTACTTCTTAGCCAGTTTTGTTAACGCTTTATTTTTTGACAAAAAAAGAAACGAATTGCGCATTAATTGTTCCATGTAATTCACCCCTATGACTGTACTTTGTCTGTTTTTTACCCCTCTTCTAAATTATATCATTGTTTAAAATTATTTGATACAAATAATTATTTAGATAATTTATAAAATACTATAAAAATGTTTAAAAACCTATAATGTCGCTTTCAAATATTCATAAATTTTTTTCGACATTTAGAAAAAACTATAAAAATAGGTGAGAAGGCTCATTTAAAATAAATATTCGACACTACTCGCACACCTCTTACTTCTCCCTATACATTATACAAAGATACTAATATGACTCAAGATGAATACAAATATAAAGCCCTAAGTGCACGTAATTCACTCCTATAAAAATTACGTGTAGAAACATAGGATTCCGTTTCATTTAAATGCGAAACATGTAAAGATATTTGCTCCTACCTCTACATATTGTGTAGGATTTTTTCATAAAGAGGCTATCCCATAAACGATTTCACCGACTTATGGGATAGCCTCTTTCTTCAACATTAAAGTGAATTATATTTTTTTTACTTTTAAAAGAATAATCGGAACTCCTTTACCTTCATCGGCAAATTCCGCCCAAAAAAACTGTTCTGAAACCATCCAAATCCTAAGGACATATAATAATCTACCTTTTCATCGAAGCTATAATAGCTTTTTTTACAATAAAATAAGTAATAGAAAATAATAAACAAGTACCCATTGTACCAAAAACTGCAATTGAAATTTTACCTGCTAATGTTTCATTCGGATCTAATGCATTAGGTAAAACTGTACCAAAAATTGCAATGCAGGCTAATATAATCATAAGATATTTAAAATTTTTCACTTTTTTATTCATAACTAATTATCCCCTTTATTCCTTAATAGCAAGTTTTCCAACAGATTATTCTTTTTTCAAATCCTTTCCGGCATATTGAACCTCTTGTCCATCTGTTGTCACTTCTCCCGCTTTATCTTTCGTTTTCGGATCACCAAAAATAAGCATCAATAACATAAATGTAGTAAAAGCGCCAACTATGACAATTGCGCCCCATCCGACATACTCCCAAATCTTCGACTTCTTTTCAGCATCCACTTTAATCTCTCCCCTTATATGTAAATTTAAATAAACAATATCAAACATATAAATTTTACAATGTCATATTCTGTCGAAAATAATAAAAAACCACTCTATAAGTGGTTTTTTCAGTCTTTATGGTTACGGTGTTCTTCATTTAACTTCTTAATATCAGCTATTAAATGTACCATTTCTTCTTTTCCATCTGGATACGTTTCATTCCAATGCTTGACTAAAGCTGGCATTGTTTTTGCGATGTAAGAGTACAGTGCCCACTTTTGTACCTGCTCTTTCCTCTCTTCACTGCTTTCCCCTAACAATAGTTCTGTATACTTTTCAAGCAAGCCATCAAACTGCTCATTAAATTTTTCACTCATCTCTGCTATCTCTCCTTTATCACGTTTTATTTTGATAATAAAGAAGTTTATAGAAGGATACAAACTTTGTGCCCCATTTATTTAAAGATAGACTTTCATTTCTTAATACTTATTTTATTTTTATAATCCAAACACAGCTTAGATCTATTGTTATATACTGTAATCCCTCTAACACTGCTTCATAGGAGAATATTGCAAAATTCTTATTTTCATCCAATTTCACTAAATGAAATATTGTTGGATTTGAAGCACAAGGAAGACTTAATGCCTTTCCTGTCTCTTTTAAAAGAATAATATATATTGCTTTTCTTGGAAAGGGTGGAATAAAGGTTGGATCTAAGCCAACTGTAACACGAGTTATTTCACCTAACTCCACGTTCACTGTAATTGTCTTTGTTTGAAAAGGTTGTGCCAAAATTATCAGAGTGTAAGAACCGGCAGCAAGAGAAGAAATACTAAAATCCCCAAATCTATCTGTATACACAGTAACTATCGTACCAAAAGAATTTCGCACTTCAACTGTAGCATTTACAACCGGTTCATTCGTAAGTTGGTTATATACGTTCCCTTTAATTTCTCCAAAACTATCCCATTCTAAAATAAAATCTATATTTGTCAACTACTCACCAGCACGTACCGTTATAAATCGTGTTACACTCTGAAAACCTTTTGCTGAAACAATAACCTGAAGCGTCCCGGATGGCATATTTCCAACAATATACATTCCATTTGCATCCGATACACCAGAATTGATGAATACTCCACTTTGATCTAATACTCGGACAAGAGCATTATTGACTGGATTTCCATTTCGATCAATGATCTCTCCTTGAATAGATGCATGATTTGTAATCAATTGAAAATCAACTTGAGCAGCGGTCCCTGGTGTTAATGAAATATTAAGACTACTTGCGATGTAGCCTTGCGTAATTGCAACAACCGTATGCGTTCCCTCTGCTAATCCTGTTATGCTATACCTTCCTTCTGTATTTGAAATTGCATTGGTAATAAATTGACCATTTGCATTTAGTACTTGAACCACAGCACCAATAAGCGGTGCACTTGAATTCGCGTCAACTACTGTTCCTGCGATAGAAGCTGGATAAGGCTGTAAAGTAACACTTATTATCTTTGTTTCATTTGCTACTACCGTCACAGATACAACAACATTTTGATAATTAGCATTAATAAATACCAGTGTATAATTTCCTCGGGTAATATTATCAATAAAATAATTCCCTGTTACATCTGTCTGTACTTCTCGAAGTACAATCCCACTTTCACTAGTAAGTCTAATCAATGTATCTACTAGAGGCAACTCTAATGCCTCATCCACTACCGTACCTCTTACAGCCCCAACTAAGCTTGATAGAGATAATGCAACAGTGGCTGTTTCGTTTATTACTACTTGAACAGAAGCTACGTTACTTCCATAGTCTTCCGCAAAAGCAACGACTGCATAAAATCCTGGGTTTAAGTTTGGAGCTACAAAATTCCCACCTGTATCTGTTACTGTAGTCAATACAATTGGTCCTGATGGATTAATCAAACGGATTTGAATGGCTGCTCCTTTAATAGGTAAACCAGTCTCGCTATCTTGAACAGCTCCAGCAATCGCCCCTGTATTCCCCATTAATTGTAAAGAAACATCCGTCGTACCTCCTGATGCTACAACTCCACTCGAGATCCCCTGACCAAATCCAGTAGCATTAACTAAAATTGTGTATGCTCCTGGCGTAAGAGATTCCACGCGGTAACTTCCATCATTTTGCGTCAGAACCTTCGTAATCACTGCGGTTGTACCATCAATTACAGTAATAACTGCTCCACTTATTGGAAAACCTTGAATATCGGTAATCGTTCCAACAATGCGACCAGGATTTAACTGTAATGACAATATAATATCAACAGTCGTATTTAGAGGAATAATGGCTGCACGAGAAATTGAGGTATATCCCTCTGCAGTTGCTATCACATTTACGGTACCAACAAGAAGACTTTCAATGCGAAATCGACCGCTCTCATCTGTAACTGCTGTTCCGATAATAAAACCATTTATATCTGTAATCTTCACGCTACTTCCTACAATTGGTTCATTCGTCCCAAACTCTACAACAGTTCCAGCAATGGCTCCTGCCGCTGCTAGTAAAGACACCTCTACATTTGTTACCTCATTTGCTTTTACATTTGCCCCTACTGTATTTGTTTGGTACTGAGGAGCACTTGCCGTCAAGACATAAGATCCAGGAACTAATCCTGTTACTACAAATACACCTGTATGGTCTGCTTGCACTTTACGAAGCAACTGCCCATTTATATTAAAAACTTGAATTGTAACAGCTATATTTACAATTGGCATTCCTGAGGTATCCGTCACAGTTCCAGCAATCGTTCCTATCAAAAAATGTAAATCTATATTCGCTTCTGTGACCATATTCACTTGTAGAACTGCTCCTACTTGATTTACTCCAAAACCTGAAGCACTAGCAGAGACTGTATAGGCTCCAGGAGCGATATTTTCAAACATATATGTTCCATCGCTTTTGGTGACTGTCGATACAATAAATACATTATCTTCAAGTAGAGAAACTGTTACCCCTACCAATGATATCCCATCTCCCGTGATAGTACCTACGATTTTTCCAACATCTCTACTTAATTCAAAGTTAAAGTTCCTTATATTTTGTCCTGGAGCCACTATCAACCCTTTACTTACATGTGCAAATTGAGGAGCCGATGCTACTACTGTATACGATCCTGCTGGTAATCCCCCCATTACATAATTTCCATTCACATCCGTTACCGTGGATCCAATTAAAATTCCACTTTGATTGAAGAAAGAAAGACCAGCATTATTTATAGGGTTTCCATTTAATTCTGTAACCGTCCCTGAAACTATAGCTGGATCGAGAAGCAAAATAACCTCGACATTCGTTATCTCTCCAGGGACAATAATTGCTCCAACCGTTTGAGATTCATAATTTAAATTAGACGCTACTACTGTATAGTTCCCGGATACTAAGCTTGAAATGTTAAACTGCCCCGTTCCATCAGTCGTTCTGCGTGCTACAGCTAGTGTACCGCCACTTGGAAATACTTCCACAAGCGCTCCTACAAGCGGTGTATTTGTTTCACTATCCTTCACAGTTCCTACAAGAGTACCTGGAATTCCACTTAAAACAAAATTTACAGTTGCTGTTTCATTAGGCGTTGCTGTAAAAGCAATTTGCTGTCTCTCAAAGTTTGGGTGAATAGCAACAATTGTGTATGCTCCGGGTGTAATTCCAGTAAAGCCATATAAACCATTTGCATTTGTTTCCGTTGCCTGCGTAAGTGCATTATTACTATCAAATAATCGAACAATCGTACTTGGAAGCGGTATCGCACTACTATCTGTCACCGTTCCTCGCAAGAAAGCTGTATTGGGTGAAAGAACAAAATTCAATATCGTTGTTGTATCACTTGTTACCAAAACCGAAGAAGTTTGATCACCATATTCACTACTAAATGCAGTTAATACATACGTACCAGGAGATAACCCACTTGTTATATATCTTCCTTCACTATCTGTTAATAATGTTTGAATAACAGGGCCGCTTATTGTTAAATAACGAACCTGAATATTAATATTCCTTAAAGGCACCCCGTCCATTAGGTCTTCTGTTACAACTCCTGAAACATATCCTGGGTCTGGAGATAATACAAAACTAGCCAATGCCTCTGTATCCGAAATGACATTTACCGTTAATACAGCGGTTGAATATTGAGGTTCACTTGCTACTACACGATAAGAACCCGGCGCCAATCCATCTACATGATATCTTCCTGTTTGCCCCACCACAGTAGTTGCAATTACAATGTTTCCTAATGTTGTAATAACGATATTCGCACCAGGAAGTGGTAAAGCGGTGTTGAAATCTGTTACAAACCCTGTAATTACACCAGCATCTTCCTGCAAAGCAATTGAAACATTTTGTATCTCATCTGCCAATAATGTGGTCGTTGTTCCTGAACTTCCATAAGACGGAGCTACAACTGTAATATTCACTATTCCGTGCGGTAAGTTCCTAATAGTATAATTACCATTCTCATCTGTGATACCTTTTCCTAAGAAGATACCCGTATTAGATGTTACTGTAACCGTACTACCGCTAATGCCCGCTCCTGTTTGTTTATCTGTAATAGTGCCGATAATCGTACCTAATAAAGAGGCTAACGGAACAATTATATTGGTTGTTTGATTAGCTTCTACCATTACAGATACTGTTCTTCCCCCATAATTAGGTGCTGTTACATTTAACAAATACTGTCCTAGTGCCAAGCCTTGTATAACAAATGTTCCATCTGGATTTGCTAAAAAAGATTGAAGTGATATTCCCGTTCCATTTAATAAACGAACTTGAATATTTGCCCCTATAACTGGATTTTGATTCTCATCGACTACTGTACCGTTAATACTCCCTACTGTACTTGTTAATGAAATATTCGCTCCTGTTATCTCATCACTTCTTACAATTACTCCTGTAATTTCCGTAGCATAATTCGTTACAGTAGCTGCAACTGTATAGTTTCCTTCTTTTAATCCTGAAACAATAACGTTACCAAATGGACTTGTTACAGTAGATGCAATTAACACATCTTGGCTGTTTCTAATTAAAACTGTTGCTCCTGCTAATGGATTTTCCGTCATTTCATCTGTAACTTGGGCAGATATTGCCCCTGGATTTGACTGTAATATAAAATCAAAATTTGTAACGCTCTGATTTGCATTAACAAATATTCCACGTTGTTCACTCTGAAACTTTGGAGCTGTAGCAATAACGTTGTAACTACCTGGTGGTATACTTCCAATACTGTATCGTCCCTCTTGATTCGTTAAGCCAATACCAATAATCGTTTCACCAGCATCTATTATTTTGACCGTAGCATTTACAATAGGATCTCCAGCGTTACTTTGAATCATTCCTTGAATTTGAGCCGGATTTGGATTTATTGTTAAATTTACAATTGGCGTTTGAGCAGAAATAACAGTCACTCCTGCCTGAGATACTGCATAATTTTGTGCTACCGCCTTTATAATGTACATACCGGGTGCTAAATTCATAAATTGATAGTTTCCGTTTTCATCTACTGCGATACTATTAATAAATAAGTTATCTGTTGTATACAACTGTACAATGGCGTCTATGTTGGTAGGTGTTATAACTCCTGTAATTTGTCCCGGATTTGGTTGCAGCACTACTGAAACAGGCGTTGTAACATCAGCTGTCACAATCGCTCCAATGATTTGATTTTGATAATCTTGAGCAATGACCGTAACTGTATACATACCAGGAGATAAGCCGACTGTCATAAAACTTCCGTTTGTATCAGTAAGAACTGTATCTACCAATACTCCATTACTATCCGAAATGTTAGCAGCCGCTCCTGGTATAGGAGCATTTGTTATGACACCTTTTACATTGCCCATAATAAACCCCGGATCTGGTAACAACGCTATATTAGCTGTGTCTATTTCTCCAGGTGTCAACTTAATTGTCATAATATTAACTTGAAAATTTGCTGCGGATACTACAACACTATACGTACCAGACCCTAAATTTTGAACAGAATAAATGCCATTCCTATCACTGAAAACAGAGGCAATTAACACCCCATTCGCATCAAGCACCCGCACTTCTACATTCGTACTGGCAATAGGCGTTCCGGTTTGTGCATTTGTAATTGTGCCTGTAATCGTTGCTGGAATTGGTAACAATACAAAATTAAGATTAGAAGGAGTGTTTGCTGAAATAACGGTTCCTTTCATACTCGTTTGAAAATCAGTAGCGGATACTGTTACGTTATATGCTCCCCGCGCTAAATTTTGGATCGTATATACTCCATTACTATCCGTTACACTGCGAGCTACAATCGTATCAGAAACCCCATCCCGAACAACGACTACCGCTCCTGCCATAGGTTGATTTCCTCCGCTAACACTACCTAGCAAACTACCTGGTAATAGAGATAATGATCCATTTACATTAATTATCGTATTCGCTTGTATGATGGCTCCAATTGTTTGTGTACCATAATTTTCATCAGTAAATGTTACCGTATAATTACCTGGTACCAATCCTGCCATCGTATAGTTACCCGTACTATCAGTAACGGTATTGGCTATTAAAACATTATTTAAGAATATAGCAACTGCCGCCGTACTTATTGGTATATTGGTTTGACTATCAATCACAGTTCCTATTACACTTCCTGCTAAAGGAAAAAGAGCAACGTTTGTCGTTGATACTTGATTAGAAACAATTATAGCTCCAATTGTTTGTGTACCATATCCCTCTGCAGCAAATGTCACAGAGTATGTTCCTTGAGATAAGGATGGAATTGTGTATTCTCCCGTATTATTTGTTTGCACTGTCGTAACAGTAATACCAAACTGATTCACGACACGTATTGTTACTCGGTTAACCCCTGTACCCGTTTTAGAATCTGTCACAGTCCCTGATAATGTTCCTGGATTAGCTGTTAAGTCTATATCAACATTTGTTGTTTGATTTGAAGATACTGTGCTCCCTACCGTTTGTGTATCATAATTTACTGCATTTACTGAAATGCAGTAAGCCCCTGGTGCTAATGCATTAAATATATATACTCCTGTACCATCCGTAGTTGTTGTACCAACAAGGATTCCATTATTATCACGTAAAATAGCAGTTGCTCCTACTATAGCTATATTGGTTACACTATCTCTCACAAACCCTTGCATACTACCAGGGTTAGAAATAAGCAAACAATCTACTGTTACGCTTGCATTTGCTGGCACTAATACCGACTGTACTTGAGATTGATAAGTAGTTGCAGACACCGCGACATGATAAGTTCCAGGTACAATAGAATTAACTACATATTGACCGCTACCATCTGTTATCGTTTGTGTTATGATTGCACCTAACACATTTGTAACCGTTACAGTTGCACCATCGATTGGTGTATTAGTTTGGTTATTCCTAACAGTTCCTTGAATATTACCTGGAACAGGAGATAAAGTTATATTTAACACCGACGTTACATTAGATTGAATAGAGAGAGGTTGTGAAATGGTAGTATAATTTGAAGTCATAATTTGCACGACAGAATTCGTATTCGGCGCAATATCCGTTAAGCTATATATACCAGAAGCATCTGTTACAGTTGTTGCCACTGGATTCCCGTTTAATAAAATTTGAACATTTGCTCCATTAATAGGTACTCCTGTTACACTATCAGTCACAGTACCAGTCACTCCTCCAGTCGCTTGAGCAGTGACTGTAAGGCTGCTTTGAACAGCAGCAAGCGCTCCACCTGAATAACTATCAATTCCTGTAGCTGTTGCTGTATTTAATGTACGGCTTCCAGGTATAGTAAAACTGCCTTTTTGACCAAATTGTAACGTAGCGCTCGAACCAGCAGGTAAATTCCCGATATTCCATGTTATGGTATCCCCATTAATTACTGTCGTTCCAAGTGAGACACTCGTGATTTGAACAGAGTTAAGAAGATCTAGAGAAATAACATCATTGACAAACACTGTCGTCGCTGTGCTTTTACCAACATTCGTTACTCGAATACTTCCCGCCCATTGTCCTTGCACTCCATTTAAAATGAAAGTTGGCCCAGATATTAATGTTTTTTCTATGCTCAATTCCGCTCTTACATCTCCTTTACTTGCAAGAAGTGAATTCGATTGTGCATGTTCAAATGGAAATCCTTCTGCTGTTTGCAAAGAATCCTTATTATAATTATTAGAATTTGCAGAGGTAAAGGCGAGTAGACGGACGTTTGAATTTATAGTAATTCCTAAAAAAGAAAATAAAGTAGAAGTATCTATGAAAAAATCTAAAAAATAATCTGGATTTCCGCCTAAACTAGAATCGGCTTGTACAACGCGAGCTACGTCAAAGTTTACAATCGGTCGACTAAAATTAGGCGCACCTCGCCCATCTATTCCTTCAGCAGAATCGTTCCAAGAATTGAACTCCTCTATTACATTTTGAATTAAGTTTACTGAATTCCGATTCCCATCTACATTTAATAACCATTGATATGTGCCCACTGTACCCGTTGTATTAAACAAAATACCCCACGCATAGTTTTGGAAACCTGTTAGCTTACTGTTACGTGGATCTGCGTTTAAGCGTAAGCGAAAGTATATATTTACTCCATCGTATGCGTAGTAAAGCGCCGGAAACGAAGAAGTACCAACAATATCCGTACTTGCAGGAGACTGATCTCCGACAATATCAGTATATACATTTCCATTCACTAAAACTGGCGTAAATTGTACACCACTTGGAAATCCCAAGTCAGAACACTCCTTTCTTTTTAAGTTTTTATTATCTTATTAGCTCGTTTTCTATAAGTGCCTGTTCTCATACGTACAAAAAAAGCAACCCCATTGGGTTGCTTTTCATTCCATCCTATAGCTTCGATTTTACAGAGTTTAATTTCTTCTCCATTGTGCTCTCTTTATCACGACGATCATCAATACGAATTGTTGTCGCTACACGCTTTGCACCTTTTGTATATGGTACTTCATGCATTTGTTGAATCACTTCAAGTAATACAGGAAGATCTCCTTCAATTACTGTATTCATCGGTGTTAATTGATACTTCACGCGGTCCGCATTTTTCTCTAACACTTTTTGTACTTCTGCTACGTATTCACTTACGCTTGGATTACCTGTTCCAACTGGAATAATCGATACATCAACAATTGCCATGATAGTTTCCCTCCTATATTTGCTTCATTTCTATTGTACAAAACTCTCTCCTACTTTACTAACCATAACTATACTTTTCATTTATTTTTCATAATATGCTTATTCGCAGTAATCCTTCTCCATCTGTTGTGCATATATTGATGTTATCCTTTTTTAATCACCTTATCCTTTTGAAAGGAAGTGGACACATGAAAAAATTATTTCTTACTTTATTAGCTATTCCTCTTCTATTTGGAGCAACAGCGTGTGACACAGGGCAGAAGGACACAAAGCCCGCAGAAAAATCTGAAGCGAAGCCTGAGCCAAAGCCAGCCCCTACACCTAGTCCAACCCCACAACCTATCCCAACTCCACCACCTAATCCAACCCCACCACCTAATCCAACTCCACCACCTAATCCAACTCCGCCACCTAATCCAACTCCGCCACCAGCTTCAGTAGATACGGCTCAAATCATGCAAAAGCTAGTAAATGCAATTAACTCAGTTGGCAGTTCAAATGGTATTAGCATCAGTAACATTAAACTCTTTTCTGAAACAACACAAATCGCGACATATAATGGAACATTTAATACTACATTTGGATTAGGCGTTTCCATTTATAAAGCAACTGGTGGAATTGCCGCTGTTGCTATCGCTGGATCAGGTACATCTAAGGAACAAATCGATGCCTTTTATTCCACAATAAAGACTGTTATTCGTTCTCTAGATTCATCTCTAAGCGAACAAGATTTAAATAACATATTAGAAAGACTTGGTTCGAAAGATTACTTTCAAACCAAGCAATTCTCAACTCAAGCAATTAACGGTACATTAACTGTTACTGAAAACAATGGTGCGCTCATGTTCAAAGCGATTCATAACTAAACCGACACCAGAATAGGATCCATTCGGATTCTATTCTTTTTTTCTTGGTTAAAAAGTGAAGCACTTGTGTAAATGGACATACTTCTTTATTCTTATGTATAGAATCTATCTTGTTCGGGAGGCATTATGTTACAAAAATTCGGTTTCTCTCAATATGAAAGCCAGGCATATGAAGTCGTAGTATCAAGCGATGAACCACTAGATGCAACAACAATTGTAAAGCATTCGGGTGTTCCAAAAGCGAAAATATATGAAGTATTAGCACGGCTCATCGATAAAGGAATGGTTATGGATTCCGTCTCAGAAAAGAAAAAACTATATACAGCCCTGCCACTAGACCTTGCCATTCAAAAATTAACGACAGAATTCCAATCAAATATTAAAGAACTCCAAACAAACATTTCAAAACGCTCCTTTATAGATGACCGTGTTTGGAGCTTAAAAATGCAATCTTCTATTCAAGTTCAAAGCAAACAAATCGTAGCAGAGGCTAAACACTCCATTCGCATTTCCGCTTGGAATGATACATTTTTGGGGTATCTTCCTTTACTTGAAGAAAAAGCAAAGCAAGGTGTTGATATTGAGGCACTTGTAGTTGGCAATGTGGAGACAGAACTGACAAAGGTTCACTTTCTCATTCCAACCGAAGAACCTAACGCATTAGAACGTTACTTATTGCTTATCGTGGATGATCGAGAAATTTTATTTGCTGGGATGGAACAAGAATCTTGGCAAGCAATGAAAACAATGTCTCAGCCATTCGTAAAGTTCTTTACAGAGTTTTTCTACCACGATGTCGCGCTTGCAAAAATTACAGAGAAGCATCATGACCTCTTTATGAACGATGAGGAAATACGAAGCATTTTAATGAAGCTGAGATATTAAAAATAGCAAAGGTCCTTCCTCTGCTATTTTTTATTTTGCTGTTTTATCTCTTCCAACAATTTGATTATCTTTTCATTTTGTTTTAACTGTTCTTCAGAATTGAGATACATGAGCCGAATCCACCGAAAAACAAATACAATTAAAAGAATAGGGATTAACGCAAAAAAAGTTCCTATACTAGATGTTATTATATCCATATTCATATCTATCACGCCTTTCCATTTAAATCCTCTTCACATTAACAATATTTTACATCAAGCCCAATAAAAAAGAACCTATCAAACGATAGATTCCTTCTTTACCATATGAGTAGATTGCCCTCTCGTGATCGAGAAAATTGCGCAAAGTAATGCTAAAATCACAAAACCTCCGCCTACCCAAGCATTATATATAACAGACGATTGTTCAATAACAGCTCCGCCCACTGTTGAGCCAAGTGCAATACCTAAATGAAGCGCGGAGTTATTTAAGCTTTGCTGGATACCGGCTGATTCGGGTGCAATTTCAATTAAATAATTTTGCTGTGCTGGTGAAATCCCCCAGCTTAACATGCTCCAAAGTCCCATCACGATGATAAATAACGGGAATGAGAATGTCATCATCGGTAAGGTGAAGATGGCACATGCAAAGACGATAATAATAGAGATAATACTTTTCTTAGAGCCCCACTTATCTGCAAGCCAACCACCAAAGCCGCCACCAATTACTGCTGCAATACCGAAAATAAAGTAAAATGCGCTAATCCAGTTCGCTTCCACATGCATCACATCTTTTAAAAACGGTGTTAAATATGCATATAGCGTTAAATGTCCTGTTAAAAATAAAAATGATGTTAACTGCGCACTCACGATCTTTTTATCTTTCAAGGTAGCAATCTGTTCTCTTACAGACAATATCGCTACCGGTGGAACCTTTGTTAAGAATAAAGAAATACTAGCAATTGCAATAACTGTTAATACCGAAATTAAAACAAATGGTGCACGCCACCCGTATACATTCCCAAGCACAAGGCCTAATGGTACGCCCAGTACAAGCGATCCGCTAATTCCCATAAAAATAATTCCGATTGCACGCGCACGGAAATACGGCTCTACAACACTAGAAGCTAGCGTTACTGACAATGCAATAATAAGAGATCCACTTGCCGCACAAATGACCCTTGAAAACATAATCATCGTATAATTCAAACTAAACGCTGAAACAATATTTCCGATCAAGAAAACAGATAATGCCCCAATATATAAGGTTTTACGCTCAATTTTTCCTGTCACTGCTAATAGAATTGGCCCTGAAAGAGCAAATACAACTGAGAATATTGTAATAAGTTGACCTGCTGCACTAATGGATACACCTAAATCATCAGCTACCAAATCCAGCGTGCCCCCAATAATTAACTCAACCGTCCCGACTACGAATGCCGCAATGGCTAAAATATATACACGAAAATTCAAGTTTTTCCCCACACTTTCTCTCGTTCTCTTTTAGTTACTACAGCTATAGTAACCAAAAAGATATTTGCAATCAAGTGTAAATCCTCCTACATATCAATAACAATTTTTTACAAAGAAAAAAAGCAGGCGTATCATACGTCTGCTTTTTAACTCTTACATCTCAGTTTCTTTTTTCTTATTTAAATACCAATAAACTGGAAGACCTGTAAACACCATTCCAATGGATAAGAAACAACTTAGCGGATCATTAATAATCGCACTTCCAATTACAAATAATGACCCCAAAATCGCTAAAATTGGTACGATTGGAAATAACGGCACGCTGTATGCACGGTCTTTTCCTTCATTTCGTTTTCGTAAAATAAAGACACCGATAAATGTCATCACATAGAAAATATAAATGATAAACACGGAAATCTCAGAGAGCTTATTTGGATCACTAATAATCATTAAAATAATCCCTAATATAATTTCAAACGTAATTGCATTTGCAGGTGTTTTAAATTTCTTATGTGCTTTTGCAATGAACTTAGAAAATGGAAGTTGTCCACGTTCCGCCATTGACATTGGAATGCGCGGGAATGTTAAAATTTTTCCGTTTAAACAACCGAAAATAGAAATGATAATACCAATACTAATAATTTTTCCGCCATATTCTCCAAGAAGCATATTAGCCGCTGTCGCTGTTGCATTTTCTCCAAGATCTACAATTTTCGCTGCTGGTAACACTTTTAATAATGCCAAGTTAATTAATACATAAGCAGCTGTTACAATTAAAATTCCCACTGTCATTGCCTTAGGTAATAACTTTGTCGGATTCTTCATTTCACCACCAATAGAAGCCAGTAAAATCCAACCATCATATGCAAATAGCGTTGCTAAAATCGCCATTCCAATACTTTGATTCTCTGATAATGGTACAACTACATTAAAGATATCACTATTCCCTTTCCAAAAACCTAACACAACAATTAATACAATTGGAATCATCTTTCCGACCGTCGTAATTGTTTGGACAATGCCCCCATATTTTGTTCCCATACTATTTACAATACCAAGGAATACAACTGTTCCAATTGCAATTGGTAAATTCCATGATTTATCTAAATAGAAAAAGTTAATCATTAATGAACTAAAATACAAACCTAATGTCCCAATAATAGCTGGGCCATAAACAATTGTTTGCATCCAGCCAGATAAGTACCCCCAAAAACTTCCATAAATCTCCTCTAAATACGTATACAATCCACCATTTTTTGGAATTTGCGCTCCGATTTCAGCTACCGTTAAACCACTAGCCAATGTTAACAAGCCACCTATTACCCAAGCGAGAATTGCCATATTAGAACTCCCTGAGTAATCTAATACACTTCCTGGCTTCATAAATACACCAGACCCAATAATAGTCCCAACAACGATAGATAGTGCTACAGTTAAACCAATTTTGTTTTTCTCATCATGATGCATACCGCATTTCCTCCTTCCAATCCTAGTGTGGTGCAAAAATGAAATAAAAAAACACTCCTCCCTAAAAAAGGGACGAGTGTTGTATTCGTGGTTCCACCCTTGTTTAATTGATAAAATAAAGCATACTTCACCAATTTCTCAAGTCTAGATAACGGTGTTTGCCGGCAAGCAATTACTAGTTGTTCGTTCACTGCTGCAGTTCAGAGGTGGTAATCTATTTTTCCGTATTAGGAAGCTCACAGCCAAAGGCCTCCCTCTCTGAGAATCGTAAAAAATTGATTGTGTCCTCATCATCACTTCTTGATGTCGAATTTTGTAGTTATTGTTCATTATATTGAATTTTTAGAAATAATCAATATATTTTTATGTAACATACAAAAAATATTTCTTCTTGATATTATAACAGAACCTAATACATTTCTCTAATTTTCGATAAAAAAAGACAGATTTCTTCAAGAGAGAAATCTGTCCTCGAATACACTTTATGTCGTTTCTTTCGGTTGCCCAAACGAAAGAGACCTCTATCAATAGTTTTTACACTTTCTATATTTCAATTAGTTACTCGCTTTCTTCATCGAAAATTTATGATCCTTAATTGGAAAATCGACACCTAGCTCAGCTAATTGTGCTTTTGCTTTGTCCATAATTGCTTTTGCTTTTGCTTTCGTCTGATCATCAAGGTTTGCAAACATTTCTTCTCGCTTCCCTTTTTCAGGAAGGTTCACACCTAGTTCAGCCAATTTCTCTTTTACTTGTTCACGTGTTAATGTTCCTGCTTTCTTTTGCTTCATAATTGCTTTTGCTTTTTCTTTCGTCTGATCATCAAGGTTTGCGAACATTTCTCCTCGCTTCCCTTTTTCAGGAAGATTCACACCTAGTTCAGCTAATTTTGTTTTTACTTGTTCATGCGTTAATGTTCCTGCTTTCTTCTGCTCCATAATCGTTTTTACTTTTTCTTTCGTCTGATCATCAAGGTTTGCGAACATTTCTCCTCGTTTCCCTTTTTCAGGAGGATTCACACCTAATTCAGCTAATTTTGTTTTTACTTGTTCATGCGTTAATGTTCCTGCTTTCTTCTGCTCCATAATCGCTTTTACTTTTTCTTTCGTCTGATCATCAAGGTTTGCGAACATTTCTCCTCGCTTCCCTTTTTCAGGAAGATTCACACCTAATTCAGCTAATTGCTTTTTAGCGTTCTCCATAATTGTTTTTACTTGTTGTTTCGTTGCTTCATCCAATTTTTGATTCGAATTCCCCTTTGTCGTTTGGTCTGATACTACTGTAGAATTTGCATCGTTAGTTGCTGCGAAAGCAGGGATACCTGCTCCCCCCATGATTCCTAGTGATAAAGCTCCGGCAGCTACTAAATATCCAACTGTTTTTTTCTTCTTCATAGGAAACTTCCTCCTTCATTTTGTATCACATAGATTTCGAAAACTTGTACACTTTCGTATACACTGCATATACTAAAATTGCTTTCTTAACTTTTCCTTAACTACTTTTAAAAGAATTTCCAACCATAAATGTAATAGCAAACTTCAGTAGCACAAAAAAGCCACTCCTAAATGAGTGGCTTCCTTCTATGCATTTTGTAATTGTCCTTCTTCACGTTCCATCACTTTTCTGAGTACAATCATTTGTGTCATTGTAAATAGATTACCTGTAATCCAATACAAGACAAGTCCTGATGGTGCAGCAAATCCCATAAATAAGATCATTGCTGGCATCATAACTTGCTGCATTTTAAGCATTGAAACCTGCTCTCCTGCTGCTATATTTGACTGCATAATTTTCATTTGAATAAACGTGGTTAACGCTGCGATAATCGGTAAAATATGATACGGATCTGCATGTCCTAAGTTTACCCATAAAAATGAAGATGTACGAATCTCTTCAGTCCGGCTAATCGCATAATACAATGCTGAGAAAATTGGCATTTGTATAAAGATTGGCCAGCACCCAGCGAGTGGGTTCCAACCGCCTGCTTTCATTAGTTCTGACATTTCTTTTTGATACTGTTTTTGTTTTTCAATATCTTTGCTTACATCACCGTGCTTTTTCTTTAGCTTCTGCAATTCAGGCTGCATTTTTTTCATTTTCATTTGACTGCGATATTGCGAAACAGCTAATGGAATCATCGCTGAACGAACCACAAGCGTAATGATAATGATTGCAATACCAAAGCTTCCGCTAGGCACATGATGAGCAACAAATTGAAGCATAAATGAGATTGGATAAACAAAATAATGGTCCCAAAGCCCTGCACTATTTGCATCAATTGGACCGCTATTACTACAACCAGATAAAACAAAAACAAATAATAATGATAAACTAACGAGCACAGCTCGGTATGATTTTAACATGTTCATTCCTCCAATGTTTCGTAATTATTTAGCGAAACATTGGTGTATACGGACCGACCTCGTCACTCTCTCCGCTCGATTCTTGTCTACGAACCGAACGAACCATTCCATATTTATAGAAAATAGAAAAGAGTGGAACATTATTGAGACTATCTTCACATGTATCAACTAGTGCAAACGCTTTTTGTCTACCACTTGATGTTTGTTGACGTACAAAACGAGAAACATTAGTGAGAAAAAAGACTTCTAATAAACAAAGCGCTGTCGTTACAAAAGATATATATAGAATTGCATCTTGCAATAAAAATTCCATCGCTTCACATCCTTAATAAGCTCATTTTAGCACAT
The DNA here is from genome assembly GCF_002584535.1 of Bacillus cereus. Classification (GTDB taxonomy): domain Bacteria; phylum Bacillota; class Bacilli; order Bacillales; family Bacillaceae_G; genus Bacillus_A; species Bacillus_A arachidis. The sequence continues at coordinate 44,441 of NZ_NUOT01000035.1, read as the reverse complement.
TCTTTGGATGTTCTCTATTTCCTTTTCTTTTCAAAATATGATACAAAATTCCATTGTATTCACTTCTTTTCTTATAACCACATATACCACCAATTAGGTTAGAATTTTCATAAATTTAAAACATTTTTTCATTACCATAAAACTATTGCCAGTTTTTGAAAAAAGCATTATTCTCTTCTTGTAATCAAAAATGAATATGGAGATGAAACATACTATGGGTCAATTAGGAGACACCGATTACGTTCCCGACACCGCCTTTTTATCCTTCCCAGCAGCTAGAACATTTCATTTAGAATTTGTAATACAGTTGATTGTTATTTTTATAGCTTCCATTTTGTATGCTATTTCAATGAATATGTTTTTTATCCCGCATAATATGATTAGCGGTGGTTTCGCTGGTGTGGGGATGATTATCGGTTATTTAATGCATTATAATATCGGTGCACTTATCTTTTTATTAAACATCCCACTACTTGTTCTAAGTCATTTTTACTTAGGGAAGAAAACAACTTTCTTAACAGCTTACTTCGTGGCAGTATCATCTGCAGCCATGAACATTATCCCAGTACATCAAGTTTCGAATGACATTTTACTTTCATCTGTATTTGGTGGTGTTATCTGTGGTGCAGCATCCGGAATTATATTCCGATTTGCATCATCCACTGGTGGTTTTGATGTTGTTGGATTGATTGTAGCGAAATATAAAGACATTTCAATTGGTGCCATTATTTTTGGCTTCAACCTAGCCTTACTTGTTGTCGCTGGCTTTATTTTCGGATGGGACATTACACTGTACACGTTAATTAGCCGTTTTGTTGCCAGCAAGGTAATCGATGCTGTGCATACAAAACACATTAAATTAACGATAATGACAATTACAGAAAAAGGCGAGGAAATTAAAAGCGCACTACTGCATCACGGCATACGTGGCGTAACAATGGTAGACGCTGTCGGTGGCTATACCAACCATAAGAAAAAAATGATTTATACTGTCGTAACTCGTTACGAATTAGGAGAAATAAAGCGTATCATTCGTCATGTAGACAATCATGCGTTTATGAATATTACAGAAACCGTTGAAATCGTTGGACGTTTCAAACGAATATAAGAAGACGCAAGGAATTACAATTCCTTGCGTCTTTTTTTACCTCATTACCAATGGCCGGCATGTTCGTTCATATCAATTACTTATGCCAGCTAAATTATGATGTATAAGTATTCGTTCCACTCAATAATCTTTGATTGTAATTATGAGCGGCAATTGCTCCCCAAACCATACAAATAAAATGTGTAACAAAAAGCCCTATACCAAATGTTACAATACCAACAATTAACTCAATAATAATCATAATAATTGCACCAATAATTGTTGAATACAACATTCCAAAAGAACCAAACAAAAACGTTAATACTAAAGAAATGCCTATACTTTTCGTAGGTGTAACTATGATATGCTGCTTTTGTGTCCCCATCTAATGCCCTCCCTTTTAAATTAACTAAAAATTCAATTAAATTAATTGTACAATAAAATGGAATATTAATCCATATACTTTATTTCTTAAAATTATTTTACACTTATTACAAAATCAGATAATTCTATTATTATTAAGCTAAATATGTTATAATACAGTAAGACTTACAAAAAAAGAAATGAGAAGTCAGGTATATTTCAGTTATAATTGTCACACCGTAAAAAAAAAAGACAACCATCTTAGTTATTCTTCTATTAATCTTTTATCAAAAAGATTCACACAATTAAAATTAACTTCTATTTACTTACTATACCTACCTTTTTGACTTCCAAATCATCTTATTACATAAGGAGATGAACATATGAATCAGCATATACGGTACATGGTAGCTGCCCTGTTTGCTATCATTGGAGGCATGATTTGCTTCTGGACAAACATTCAGCTTGGAGAACATATCATTTTTAATGGAATCGAATCCGCTGTAAGCGCTTCAATATTAGGCGGATACATTTTTTTCCTCTTTAATCCAGAAGAAAATGCACAAAAAACAATGCTATTAACAATGATCGGAATCGTTGGGGGATGTATTTCCTACTCAATGACAAACTATACATTACCACTTCAATTAAGCTCAGCTGTCTTCCACGGTCTTTGGACTTGGTTTATCGCCTTTTGCTTGGCAGATGTATTTAACCTATTGCAAGATTCTGAAGAAGAGAATAGCCGAGGAATCGAGAGCAATTCTTAATAAAAAGAGGCTGGAAGATAAATCTTCCAGCCTCTTTTTTATCAATTATAATTTCCATTTTGACATTGATATGTATCAAAAATAATTATGCATTCATATTAAAAAGTTCTATCTAATATATTTAAAACACATAATATGCGAGGTGAACTATGGATAAAAAAAAGATTTTTTCTGATCTTCTCATCAAACTTTGTGCCGCCTGTTTTCTCTCTTTTTCTGTTATACTTTTTTTCTTTATACAAGATAGCTTTGATTTCTATAAACTCTCAGCGTTATTATCTGCATTACTGTATAACCCTTGGTTCTATGCTCTCTTTTGCTATGCTATTTTGTGCTCATTCATTATTGATAAACTCGCTCTAAAACAAACAAACATTACAAAAAAAGCATTACTGTATATCATTTTTGGTTATCTATTTTTTCTTCCTTTTCCGTTGTTTAGTAGCGATCCATTTATCATCTATTTCATTGCAGGTTCAATTGGAGCAATATGTGCTCTTTTCTTTTACTTATGCACATATATCGCTCAAAAAGCAAAATGGTTTCGCTATAGTATCCCTATTCTCATTCCCATTTTATTTATTACAATTGCAGCAATCGATTTTACAAAGAAGGAACAATGGGTGGAACACACGACAGAAAATGAATTTGAAGCAACCTTCTCCTATTTTAATGGGAAACATAAAATCCCTATTTATGCTAAAGAGGGAGCAATTATTGAAATGAATGTTCAATTTTTAGTTGGGGGAAATAATAGCTATGGTCATGGTCTCCACTTTGCTAGTGAATTTAACAAAAACGTACCTGTTTCCGAAATAAATACAGATACTTATCAACTCGCAGCAACAAAAACAGGAACCTATTATATTGTAGTTACCGGTGAAAACCTTACAGGTAAAATAAAAGCAAAATGGAACATACATTGAACTACCCCCACCTAGCTTCCCTATTTCTCTCTGAATCTTGAGGCGGGGATTTTAGGATAAAAAGCATAAGCGGCTCGCTCAGAATGTGAGGGGATGGAGCTAGATTTCAATAAAAAAGAACAGTGCTCGCTCGCACTGTTCTTCCAATTTTCGACATAGAATGGATTCCATATTAATTTACACTTTGTACAAATACGCGTTTTAATTGTTTACGGAAACGAACGCCTAACGTAACCGCTACAATAACGATGACTCCGAAGATAATTTTTCCAATGTGCTGTTCAAGCAATCCAAAAATATCATGTAAGTTTCCACCTAACCAATAACCACCAATTAAGAAGAAAGATACCCAGAATAGTGCACCAGCGTAAATCGTCATTGCAAAGCGACGGAACGGCAAATTAATAATCCCTGCAAAGTATCCTGTAAAGTGACGTACGCCTGGAATAAAGAATCCGATAAAGATAAGGAAATATCCATATTTATCAAACCACATTCTTGTTAAATCAATTTTTCTTTGTGTTAAAAACACATACTTCCCATATTTCTGTACAAAAGGCATACCTAGTTTATTTCCTAAAAAGTACTGAATTGTCATCCCAACACTTGTACCAATAAATGACAAAATAATTAAAATAGGTAAGTGCAAATCTCCTTTTTGCGCCAAAAACCCTGCGTATGCTAGTGTTGGCTCTCCAGGAAACGGAAGGGCAATATACTCTAATAGCAAGCCAAAAAGTACTACACAATAACCGTATTGCTGAAATAACTCATGAATCCATTCCATGTCGATCTCTCCTTTTCGCTCTTATCTACAGCATCCACCATCACGTACGAACTGTTATTATTATTGTATAAAAAAATTGTCGAAATAACTATCACAATAGCTTACATTTAGCTTACATTTTTGTAAGGAAACTACCAAAATAAACTATATTCATGCAAAATTCCCTAATAACTATTATATATTTTCGTTTTTTTCCATTTTTCCTTCATTATGTATGAAAAAATAGCGTTTTTCGTCATTTTCCTCACCGATAATTCTATAAAGCTTCTTATTTTATGGAATACACGTAACTTCTAAAGAAGCACAAAGACTTGTGAAAAACATTACATGTATTTTATATTGAAAATGTAAAAGGGATTGCTATAAACTACAATCAGACCTACTTTGATTTTCAAGCGTATAAGTCGCGACTATGAAGAACAAACTGTAACCTGCTCTCGTTTTCTTTTTTTGGTTCACTTGGCATGGCGCAGAAAAGGATCTATCAGTTTTTAATTATTCTATACCCAAACTCACACCCTTTTGTGAGTGGCGGAATTTTGTAGAGTTTTTACTCTGTTTCGTTCGCCCGTTGTCCTTTATTGGACAGCGGGCGTTTTTTATTTATAAAGGAGGATTTTTATGGAGAAATTTAAGTTTTCATTATTAGTTTTATTTGGCGCCTGCAGCTATGGCGTACTTTCGACAATTTTCAAACTCGGCTTTATGAATGGTTTTTCTGCGCATGAGCTATTAGGTGGACAATATGTATTTGGCTGGATTGGACTTTTATTACTTGTTCTATTCTTCTCTCGTCATAACATCTCGAAAAAACAAACATTTTCTTTATTAGCTGTCGGAACAACAATGAGCATGACCGGAATTTTCTACGCAATTTCTGTAGAAGAATTACCCGCTTCTATCGCCGTTGTTTTACTTTTTCAATTTACATGGATTGGGGTTGTCATTGAAGCCGTCGCTAACAAAACGTTACCAAGCCGGGAAAAGGTAAGCTCGATTCTCATTTTATTTGCCGGAACATTATTTGCAGGTGGCGTGTTTGAAGGGCTCGGACAAAACTTCTCTACAAAAGGCATTATCTTTGGACTATTAGCCGCTGTCTCTTTTTCTTTTTATATCTTTGCTAGTGGACGCGTTGCTACAACTGTACCACCGTATACAAAAAGCTTCCTTATGACAACAAGTGCTACACTGATTGTTTGCTTAATCTTTCCTCCAACCTTCTTAACAGACGGTGCCTTGCAGGCTGGATTATGGAAATATGCTTTCTTCCTTGGATTTTTCGGTGTTATTGTACCAGTTATTTGCTTCTCAATCGGTGTCCCAAAAGTAGGAACAGGACTTGGAACGATTTTAGGTGCTGCTGAACTACCAACAGCAATCATCGCTTCTATTACACTTGTTCATGAAGTCGTATCGCTATTGCAATGGCTCGGCATCATTTTTATATTGATTGGTATTTTTACACCGCAAATTCTTACAGCACGAAGAGAAAAGAGACGGAACGTGGAACAAAGCGCCTAAAAAAAGAGCACATCATGTGCTCTTCTTACTTTAATGCTCCGTATAGCTTTTCTATCTCTGTTTCAATTTGCTTTATATCAATTCGCTCAAACAATGGCTGCACATGACTGATTCGCTCTGGCAATGTATTTTCGCATTTCCAGTTCACACTTGTAATTGATAATATATCCCGCACTCTTTCACTAGAAAATGGTAAAAACGGCTCAAGTAACTGCGCAAAATTCACAATGAAATATACACAATGAGAAATTGTATCTTCACAAGCAATAGGGTCTTCCTCCCTTTGTTTCCAAGGCGCTCGCTCATCAAAATATTTATTTGCAAAGCGCACCGTTTCAAATATTGTTTCCAGCGCTACTTTAAAATGAGCCTGTTCAATTGCATCTCCTACTTTCTGATATAATTCCTCTATTCTTGCTTTCAGCTCTACATTTACTTTTCTATTCGGTACTACACCGTCATAATACTTCTCAATGAATTTCAGTGTACGGTTCACAAAATTCCCATATGCACCTAGAAGCTCACTATTGTGACTATAAATAAATTCTCGCCAAGAAAAATCTGTATCACGATTTTCTGGTGCATTAATCGTTAAGAAATACCGAATCGAATCTGAATCATACCGCTCTAATATATCAGGTACCCATACAGCCCAGTTTTTACTTGTTGATAACTTCCGTTTCTCGACCGTTAAATATTCATTGGATACAATATGACGAGGAATTGCCTTTTCTCCGATTCCAAATAATACAGCTGGCCAAATAATAGAATGGAACGGGATATTGTCCTTACCGTGCACATAATATGTCTTCGCATTACTACTCCAGAACTCCCCGTCATCTTCCCCTGTTTCTTCAGACCATCGTTTACTTGCTGAATAATAACCTGAAACTGCTTCAATCCACACGTAAATTTTCTTATCCTCATATCCCTTCACTGGAATTGGTACTCCAATTGGTAAATCACGTGATACAGCCCTGTCCTGTAATCCTTCTTGTAAGTAACGCTCCGTTAATTGAATGGCATTATCACGCCATGTTCCTTTTTGTTTTGCAGCTGTTACTACATCTTTCATCTGTTCTTGAAATTTATGCAATGCAAAATAGAAATGCTCTGTTTCCTTAACTGCTGGCGTATTTCCACATAGCTTACACTTCTTTTCTAATAAATCAAGTGGATCTAAAATGGCCGAGCAAGCATCACATTGATCTCCGCGCGCCGGTTCATGACAATGTGGACAAACTCCCTCTACATATCGATCTGGTAAAAATTGTGCACACGTTTCGCAGTATGCTTGTTCCACTACCTTTTTATAAATAAAACCTTCTTCTAATAAACGTAAGAAAATCTTTTGTACTGTTTCATGATGGTGCTGCGCATCTGTACGCGTATAACAATCATACGTAAAACCAATCTGCTGAAAACATCGCTCAAACTCTTCATGATAATAATCAGCAATTTCTTTTGCAGTAACCCCTTCTTGTTTTGCCCGAATGGCAATCGGTGTTCCATTACAATCGCTTCCTGATACGTAAAGAACGCGCTCTCCTTTTGCTCTATAATAACGCGCTAAAATGTCCCCTGATAACAAGGACGCAACATGCCCAAGATGTAAAGATCCATTCGCATATGGCCAAGCTCCTCCAATAAAAATACTCACCTTACATTCCTCCTTTTAAATATAAAAAAGCCCCGCCCCTATCTTTTAAAAAGATAAGGGCGGGGCTGTATAAACAGTCGCGGTACCACCTTATTTCGCCAGCTATTCACATAACTGACCTCATCAAGTACGGAGCAATCGTATGCTCTTATACTGTGATTTTGATAACGAGAACCAACTCTCGTCGCCGCCTACTATTACCATTTGATAAGTTCAGGACGAAGCTCAAAGGCCATTGTTCAAATGAACATTCTTGCTTCTTCTCAGCTTCCGAAGCTCTCTGGAAAGAATGGTTTCACTCTACTTTTCCTTTTCAACGCTTTTCATATATAACACGTATTTTACGACTAAAATACAGAAAAATCAAACTTTTATTCGAAAAAAGGAAATATAAAATCCCTTCCGAATATTTATATGTTCAGAAAAGGGAGTGATTTCATTGAATCAACAACAATTAAGCACCGCCAATAAAAAAGGCTGGAGTGCAGCTGCTTATGAAGCGTGGACGAATCGGCACGGTACTCCACAGGAATACGCAAAGAAACTAATGCAAAATCCCGCTCGTGAAGTAGCCTACTACTTACCTTACATACAGAATCTCCAAGGGAAACGGATCATCAATTTACTCGGCTCAAAAGGAAATAAAGCTGTGGCATTCGCATTATTAGGCGCTGACGTAACCGTTGTAGATATTTCTGAAAGCAACGCAAAATATGCAACTGAACTAGCAGATGCCGCGGGAGTATCTATTGAATATATCGTTTCAGATGTGTTAGAAATAACACCTTCTCAATCATTCGATGTTGTGTTGCTAGAATTAGGTGTACTTCATTACTTTTTAGATCTCAAACCACTTTTTCAGCTTATCTCGGGACTACTAAAAAATGGCGGTACTTTTATACTTCGTGACTATCATCCCCTTTATACAAAATTATTAGCAACAGACGATCCAAAATTTAAGGCAAACGGAGATTATTTTTTTGAAGAAATTATTGAGGATACTGTTGCTTATAGCAGCCTACTTGATAAAACGAAGCAAGAAACACTACCCAAAACACTAATTCGTCGCTGGACGTTAGGAGAAATTATTACAGAAGTTGCCGGAGCGAACCTGCACATTGAAAAGTTTACTGAAGAGCATGGTCCGCACCAACGATGGGTCTTTCCTTCTTCAGCCCCAGAAGGAATTGAAGAACGCATCCCTGGTTTGTACACATTAATTGCTACAAAATAATGCAAAAAGGATCCTTTCACGGATAGGATCCTTTTTGCATGCTTAACGCATATAAGTTGAGGTTGGAGATTACCATAATTCTGTAGAATAGGACACAAGGTATTTCAACATTTTGTCTCTGACTTACGCAGTCAAAAGGGGTATGACCAACATAACGAAGAGTAATGTTTTGTTGATATTGATAATCGTTATCAACTAATTAGAAGTATACATGATGTTTTTTTAAAACACAATAGGATTTTCATATTTTTCTTCGTAAAACTTTCGGTACATATACACAATATGGCTCACTTTCTAAATAATCACCCGTTATTGCATACGCTCTAGAGCGCGAACCACCACATATATAGCGGTATTCACATTTCCCGCACTTCCCTTTATAGCTATCTGGATCACGTAAAGCTTGAAAAATTGGAGAATCACGATAAATATCCCGTAAACGCTGCTCTTTCACGTTCCCAGCTTGAATCGGTAATAATCCACTAGGATATACATCGCCAATGTGTGAAATAAACACAAAACCATTCCCATCATTAACTCCTTTGGGTGCTCGTCCTAAACCATCAATTTTTCCAGTTAAACCATTTTACAGTGCATCTTCATAACGAATTTTCCGATTATTTTTTTGCTGCATCACAACGCGCCGGTAATGCTGAGCAGCCGTTGTCTTTATATCAAATGAAGCCTTTTTCCCTATTTTATATAATTTGTGAAATACAAGTTCATGTTCTGCCGGCGAAATCATATCATCTATATTTCCTCTTCCAGTTGGAACAAGGAAAAATACGCTCCATAGCACACCACCTAATTGTTCAACAAGTGTTGCCATCTCCTCTACTTCATGAATATTGTACTTAGAAATGGTTGTATTAATTTGCACAGGAATCTGTAATTCATTTAAATATTGAATCGCATCCATCGTAAGCTGAAAAGATCCTGCCGTGCCGCGAAAACGATCGTGTGTCTCAGCTGTAGCACCATCCACACTAAAGGCCCAGCGTGCAAGTCCAACTTCCTTTGCCTTTTGAATGGCCTTTTTCGTCACATTCGGAGTCGCACTAGGCGTCATCGAAACACGTAATCCTTTTTGCACTGCATAATCTGCTAGCTTATAAATATCTTCTCTCATAAGCGGGTCCCCGCCTGAAAAGACTAGCATCGGCTGGTTCATTTCATATATTTCATCAATTAATTTCTGTCCCTCAAGAAAAGTTAATTCTCTCGGATCTCTCCTATACTGCGCTTCAGCTCGACAATGCAAGCATTTTAATTCGCAAGCTCGTGTAACTTCTCATATCACAATAAAAGGATTTTCATCATAGTTCATTTTCAATCTTGCTCCTTCCTACATACTTATAATCAGTATAGGGAAGATTCTAAAAAAACACTGTGAGCTATTTCACTGCATCTTTATTTTATTTCCTTTATAATGAGAATGGATATCATTAATGTTAGGAGTGTTGTGCATGTCGCAAGAATTCGAAGAGAAGTTATATGCCAATTTAGAGGCTGTTATCGATCCTGAATTAGGTGTAGATATTATCAATCTTGGTTTAGTATATGATGTGACAGCGGATGAAAATAATAATGCCGTTATTACAATGACGATGACTTCTATCGGTTGCCCAATGGCCGGACAAATCGTGTCGGATGTCAAAAAAGTATTATCAACAAATGTACCTGAAGTAAATGAAATAGAGGTTAATGTCGTTTGGAATCCACCTTGGTCAAAAGAGCGTATGTCACGTATGGCAAAAATTGCGCTAGGTATTCGCGATTAACATCACATAAACATAACAAGCTAAGAAGGATGTTTTCTATTTAAACATCCTTCTTAGTTTTTATCCCTTGTAAAACGCAATAAAAAAAATCCCCTGTAGCTTTTACAGGGGAAATAAGGTAGCTTATCCATTAAAGAACGATACACATACTATTTTGCTATTTTACACCAACTGCATCATAAGCCTTCGTTACAGCTTGTACTTCTTTAGAGTTTTTACCATATAAATCTTCTGCAGATTGAAGTGCAGCTTGGCGCATCATTTTAAAGTTAGAGTTTGCTGTTAAATATTTTGTAAGAGCTCGGTAGTAAATTTTTTCTGTCGCTACGCGTCCCACGCCATTTACTTTCACACCATAATGAGTGCCACCTTCAGACACTAAATATGCAGCTTTATTATTAATACTACTGTTAATATGAACGCCGCCATTATCATATGGACCAGTGTAGCGCTTGCTGTAATGATCTGGGTAACCTTCACCAGGTTTTAATGGATTCGGAATAGATGCTGGATCACTTAGAGAACGAAGTGCATCACCTTCGATACCAGGTGTATAAATGTCAGCACCTAACTGCCAGCTTTTCTTCTCGACCATTACACCCATAATATCAGATAACGATTCATTTAATGCACCTGGCTCATTTTTATAAACAAGGTTCGCCGTATGCTCTGTTACAGCATGTGTTAACTCATGTCCAATAACATCTAAGCCTGCAGATAATGGAATAAATGTTTTTCCATCTCCATCACCATACATCATTTGCACACCGTTCCACGCAGCATTATTCCAACTCTCTCCTACGTGAACAGTAGAAATCAGCCTTGCACCTTTATTATCGAAAGAATTACGGTTAAATGTCTTTTTATAATAATCATATACTTTTCCTGCATTTACATGTGCGTCAACAGCCGCTTTATCTTCAAAAAACTTTGATTTACTTTCTACTTCTTCACCTGTATATCCAAACCATTGTGAGAAAATATTAAACCAGTTCTCATCCATATTTTGTGCATCAAACGTATGAACACCATTTCCTCGTTTTCCATCAAACAAGTTAAATGCTCCTGTTTTTTCATCTTGAGCAATTTCAAATGATTGCTTGTTTCCTAGAACGCCATATCCAAAACCAGTAATATGATCGATTGCATTATATTTCTCAATCACATTTCCATTCGTTGCATCAACAAAGTAATGCCAGTAACCTGGAGCTGGTTTTGAAACAGATGCTTTTACAAGGTATGAAAGGTAATATTGCCCATCCTTTTCATACACATATAAATCTTTTTTAATACCATCATATTTATCCACTTTGCCAATTTCTTTCTCAATATCGGCTTTCGCAACATCTACCGCTTGCTCATCAGTAATGCTAGCTGTAGCTGGAATATTTTTATCTTCTAAATTCGGGATAACTTGCCCGAAGAACGCTTTTACATTATTGTCTTTATCAAGTGTAACTGTTTGATCAGATCCATATACAGGAACATTATTATGTTTCTCAACTAACTTTACATGTGTTGTACCTGATTCAGCATCCTTTTCTTCCCCGACAATATTAAAATGTTTGTCAATATTTCCTGCTAATTTAAACATATCCTTCTTACTCTCTAAATATTGAAATACTGTTTCTTTTTTATCTAATCCTTCTGGCGCTTTCCATTCCTCACCTATGTAAGCTGGTGTTTTAAATTCTTGGTGATATTGAATTTGCTGTTCTTCCGCTTGTGTTTTTGTTGCTCCAAATGCTCCAAAACCTCCAACGATAACGGATAAAGCTAATGCTGATGAAACGACTTGCTTTTTCAATCTAACACTCCCCATTCCCCAAAAATTTTTTTAACACTTTTATACATTTCGAAAAAAAATATATATTTCCTTCAAAAAAATATTGAGAAACAGTTTTCTTGCAATTTATTCCAAAAAAGGGAGTATCTTGTTAGACACTCCCTTTTCCTTCATTCTTTATTGTTTTTTCATCTCAATCGCTATATAATGCGATTGCTCTTTTGCTTGAATACGAATATCTTCTTCAACTACTTCTGCTGCATCACGCATTACAAGTGTCTCACCATTTATAACACCACTTCCTTCAATTTGCACAAGATAAACTTGACGACCTTCGCTAACAGGGAAATTAATTTCTTTTCCTGCTTCTAAAGAAAGTGAATATAAATTTGTATCTTGATGAATCTCAATTGCTGCACCACCATCAATTGGAGATACCATATGGAACCAATTATTTTCACGTTTATTCCAATCAAACTTGAACTCACCGTAGTTTGGTGTGTGTCCTACGCGGTCTGGTAAAATCCAAATTTGTAATAGACGTAATGTCTCATTTCCTAAATTATGTTCACTATGAAAAACACCTGTACCAGCGCTCATATATTGTACATGTCCACGCTCAATTGTGCCGCGGTTCCCCATGCTATCTTGATGTGTTAATGCTCCATCTACAACGTAAGAAACAATCTCCATATCACGGTGCGGATGCATATCAAATCCTGTTTGTGCTGCTACTAAATCATCATTAATCACGCGAAGCGCCCCGAAGCTCATATTATCTCGATTGTAATAATCTGCGAATGAAAAATGAAAATGTGTATTTAACCAACCGTGATTTGCTCTTCCCATATTTTTATGATCAACTTTTTTAAACATATCCTTCACCTCATGTTATCTCGAATTCAAGATATTTATTTTAAATTTTTTATTATAACTTTCGAAGTAATTCTAATAATTGTTTTTGCTCATCGCGATTCAGCTTACAAAATTGTTTTGCTTGAAACATCTCCTGCGTTGGAACAACCTCTTCATATAAAGCTCTTCCCTCTTCTGTTAACGAAAGATATTTCGCAGTACCTTCTTGCTCTCTTTTCACAAAACCGAGCTGTTCCATTTTATTTATAAGTTGCGTGATGTTCCCTTTTGTAACAAATAGCTTTTTCCCAAGCTCTTGCTGTGTTAATCGATCTTGTCCTCCAATTTGTGCTAGCACATCAAACTGAGCAGCAGATAAACCCCATTTTTTCAAATGCTGATTTGTCTCTCGGACACTCCTATTATAAAAGCGTGACAAACGAAACCATAACAATAACCCAAGTCTTTCTTCTGTTTTCATTCCATCACCTCGCTTGCTTGATGTCTTTAGTTTAGAACTAAACTTTAAAATTGTCAATAACTTTATTTTAGTAAGTTATAAACGAAAGCATAGCAATCACCCCATCACTATGCCTTAACCTAATTTTCTTCTCATATATTCATTCATTTTACGCTCTGCAAATGCTCGGGCATCCTTTTCAATCCAACGAGCTTCGTACGCTTCTTTTCCAATGTATAATACATTTTTCTCATGTTGCATGGAATGCCTGAATTCATGTAGTAATGTTTTGAGCACTTGTTCATATTGTTCCCACATACAAATAAAAATCATTTGTCTTTCTTTATGATAAAAACCGCTTAAAGGAAATAAGAATTCTTCTTCCTCTTCCCCTAAGTTTACAAGCACATTATTTGTATCACACGTATCGCAAAAAATAACTGGAATTTCGCGTTTCTCAATAAGTGAAAATATATCATTTTTCACCCGCTGAATATCCCACGGAAACTCTGAGTCCAGCACATACCAATTTCCAGCTTGCTGATATACGTTTTGAAGTTGGAGTTCCATTAACCTCCATTCTCCTTTCTAAATTCCCTTTTCCTATACATATGCCACAATGCGATAAAAAATAAACATATATTGCAATGTAACATGACATCTAGTTTCAAAAAATGTTCAAAAATAATGTTTGGAAAGGGTTGATTTATACAAATTACTAGATTATAATAATTATAAATTAGTAAACGATATAATATAATAACTCAAAGGGAGATTGATCATATGAACACACAAGTAATCGAAGTATTAAACAAACAGGTAGCAGACTGGAATGTATTATTCACAAAACTACACAACTTCCATTGGTATGTAAAAGGGCCTCAATTTTTTACACTACATGAGAAATTTGAACACTTTTATACAGAAGCAGCTCAACACATTGATGAAATTGCAGAACGTATTTTAGCAATCGGCGGTAAACCAGTAGCAACAATGAAAGAATACTTAGAACTATCTTCTATTCAAGAAGCGGTTTACGGAGAAACTGCAGAAGGGATGGTCGAAGTAATTATGAAAGACTACGAAATGATGCTAGGCGAACTGAAAAAAGGTATGGAAATCGCACAGGGCGCTGACGACGAAATGACATCTGACTTACTACTTGGTATCTACACAGAACTAGAAAAACACGCTTGGATGCTACGCGCATTCTTGAATCAGTAATATATTAAAAGCGGAGCCGACTGTTTAGCCCTGACGGATAAGGTTCTTCCGCACAGAAAGTGTTCTTTACTTTCTCGTGCGGAAGGTTCTTAGACGCGAAGGGCTAGGAGGCGGAGCTGGATACTATTAAAAGCGCAAGCGGCTCGGTCAGAATAGGAGGGCGTTGGAACTCCTGATTCAGAGGCGCTTTTTGCCTCAGATGAAGGAGTGAAACGACCGACTGTTCTAGCCGCTGGAGCTGGATACTATTAAAAGCAGAGGTGGCTCGTTTAGCTCTGATTGGATAAAATCCCCTCAATTCACTTGAGGGGATTTATTATTATATCGATATATCCTAACCATATTTATGTTAAAATATAGAAAATAACATTCTAATAGTTACGTCTAAACAATACTTTTCCAAGTTCATCATTTAGGTAATATCACCATCAAATGACGGGAGTGGTTCAGTTGAAAGACTATTTGATCCGAGTGTTTTTCGCTTCATTAGCTGTTGGAATTACTTTCATAATAGCCAATATTTTAGGCATAAACTTAGATGTAGAAAGCTATCCTTTTCTTATCTGTATCGCGATACTTGGTGGTTGGAGTGGCTGGTACTTATATAAAAAATCTATGAGAGATAAATCTAAAGGCATTCCGAAATGAACGGAATGCCTCTTTTTTATTCATCTTATTATGATAACTGCTTCCACTTATTCCCCATAACAGGTCTCTTATAATTTTTCATGTGGAGCAATAATTCTTCTGCATTATCCGCCGAAACAATCAGCTCTTTATTCGATGGATTCATAAACCCTTCTTCTGCTGCACGATTAACCATTTGCAAGATTGGACCGTAAAAATCTTTAATATTCAATAACCCAACTGGCTTGTCATGAATACCAATCTGTGACCAACATACAACCTCAAATAGCTCTTCAAATGTTCCATACCCACCTGGCAGTGCAATAAATGCATCTGCAAGCTCTCCCATTTTTGCTTTGCGCTCATGCATCGTTTCCACTTCAATTAATTCCGTTAATCCTTCATGAACAATCTCTCCGCGAAATAAACCACGAGGCATAACACCTGTGACACGTCCGCCTAAACGTAACACTTCATTTGCTACTTCCCCCATCAAACCAACACATGAACCGCCGTATACTAATTCACAATCATTTTGAACAAGTAGTTCGCCAAGCTTAATTGCTTGTTCCCTAAATTCAGGTCTCTCTCCTAAATTAGAACCTGCGAACACACAAATCTTTCTCATACCTACACCCCGAAACTATATATTGTTATGATACAATAAATATTGTACAACATATTGGAGGGATGAAAAAGAAGTGAATATAGTCGAATTTCAAAGATGGGTAGAGGAATTTTACGAAAAACGAAGCTGGTCACAATATAACTCTTTTATTCGCCTAAATTTCTTAACAGAAGAAGTAGGCGAAGTTTCACGCGTTGTACGCGCCATTGAAATTGGACGCGATCGCCCAGATGAACAAACAAAGCAAGTAGAAGAACTAAAGATGGAATTAAAAGAAGAACTTGGGGATGTACTTGCCAATCTCATTATTCTTTCTCAAAAATATGATTTAGACTTACAGGATATTATGAACGCACATGTCGAGAAACTGTCTAAACGTTTTCAAGAAACAAACTGAGAATATTTATCAATTGTGATATAATATTCCCGACATGATACAAAGGAGGGAATTTATGTTATCTACAAAATTACACGACGCGCTTAATGATCAAATGAACTTTGAATTTTACTCTGCCCATGTTTATATGGCAATGGCTGCTTATTGCACGGCGGAAAGCTATGATGGGTTTGCAAATTTCTTTCTTGTTCAAGCAGAAGAAGAGCGTTTCCATGCAATGAAACTTTATAATTATATTAATGACCGCGGAGAGCGTGCCATTATTACTGGATTCGAAAACCCAAACAACGAATACAAATCTGTTTTAAGTGCATTTGAAATCGCACTTGAGCATGAGCGTGAAGTAACAAAACGTATTTACAACTTATCCGATATCGCTTGGGATGAGCGTGAACACGCGACAATTACGTTCTTAAAATGGTTCGTTGACGAACAGGTTGAAGAAGAAGCTTCTTTCGATAGCATCATCCAGAAACTAAAACGCATTACAAATGATTCTAACGCTTTATTTATGTTAGATGCGGAATTGGAAAAACGCACATTTACCCCTCCTGCTGAGTAATATCCTTATCACCTTAACTAGTTTGTTAAGGTGATATTTATTTCACAGTAAAGATCTTAGAACTATTAACAAAACAACCGCTTCTCATTATGTTAAAAGACAATGTTACACCAATAAGCATGGCCCTTTTTTACGGAAGCTCGATTATGCTAGTATTTCATCACAAAAAGGCATCGCCTTTACTAACGTATATGTCTTATATGGGGAAATCAGCTACTTCTTTAGCATTATATTAACAGTTGTCATTTACGTCATCCAATTATACGCTAGTACCTATTGGTTACAAAGGTATCGCATAGGGCCAGTTGAATACGTATGGCGTCTTGATACATATTTTAAAAGGCCTGCTTTTACACGTAAGTTAAAGAAAGTAAATTAAACAAAAAAAGCAATGAGCATCTCGCTCATTGCTTTCCTTATTTTATAGCATAACCCCAACGATAACCGCTGATAATATACTTACTAACGTTGCACCATACACAAGTTTTAATCCGAAAGAAGATACAACGTTCGCTTGTTTTCCATCGATACTCTTCGTTGCACCTGCGATAATCCCGATAGATGAGAAGTTTGCAAATGATACAAGGAAGATCGATAAAATACCTACTGTACGAGCTGATAAATCGCCAGCTACTTTTCCTAAATCAAGCATCGCAACAAACTCGTTTGTTACTAATTTTGTTGCCATAATTTGTCCTGCTTGTAGCATCTCTGATGTTGGAATACCCATAATAAATGCTAATGGCGAGAAGATATAACCTAAAATACCCTGGAACGTAATACCAAAAACAGAATCGAATAAACCGTTAATTGCTGCCATCAATGCAATGAATCCGATTAACATTGCTGCTACCGTAACTGCAATAGAGAATCCAAGCATAATGTATTCGCCTAACATTTCGAAGAACGTTTGCTTCTTATCTTCTTCTAATTCTAAGATATCTTCTTCTTCACTAATATCATAAGGATTAATAATATGAACGATAATGAATCCACTAAATAAGTTTAATACAAGTGCTGTTACTACATATTTTGGATCAATCATTTTCATATAAGAACCGACAATTGACATCGATACCGTTGACATTGAAGATGCGCAAAGCGTATATAAACGATTTTTTGGTAATTTGCTTAATTGATCTTTTACTGTAATAAATACTTCACCTTGACCAACAATCGCTGCTGCTACTGCATTATATGATTCTAGTTTTCCTAAACCATTAACTTTACTTAATACGAAACCGACTGCTTTAATAATAATTGGTAAAATTTTAATGTGTTGCAAAATCCCAATTAATACTGCTAAGAAAATAATTGGCAATAATACTGTTAAGAAGAAAGGTGCTTGTCCATCATTCGCTAGACCACCAAATACGAAGTTAACCCCTACTTCTGCGTATTTTAGAATAGCACCAAAACCATCTGAAATCCCTTTTACTAACACATACCCAATCTTTGTATTTAATAAGAAGTATGCCAATGCTAATTGAAGAACAAGCATAATTGCAATTGGTTTATATTTAATTTTCTTCCGATCTGAACTTACAAGGAAACCTAGTACAAATACAGCAAGTAAACCGACTAGAAACATAACTAGTTTCATATGTGAATCCTCCACTTTCTATGAGTTATTGGTTGTCCAACGAATGACGTCTGACCATTGATATTAAAAAAAATAAGAACCCCTAAATACTATTTACTTTACAATGTAACCTAAAATCAGTAAGCGTTTACACAAATTGCAATTTATTATTAGTAGTCTCTTCTTCTCTACTCGATTTAAAGTATGAAAATGATACCACCTATAAATCAAATTGTAAGCGTTATCTAAATGAATTGCAATATAATTTTTTCAATAAATTATATGTTAATTTATCCCTTCTGAAAGAAAAAAGAAATGAGCGTATGCTCACTGCTTTTTTTGCTTATAACATAACACCAACAATAAGTGCTGATAAAATACTCACTAACGTTGCACCACATACAAGCCTTAACCATTCTAAATAAAAAAAGAGCATCAAATTTTTTCTGATGCTCTTCCCTTATTATACAGCTTGTTCTTCTTTTTCTTTTGTTACCCTAGAATCTCCCCAGCACTCTGTGTTTTTTAAACCTGGAATAGAGTCTGCATGGAAGACTGGATCTTTCCCTTGTTTCTTTTGTTTCACATAGTCTGCCAATGCAGCATATGCAAATCGACCAAGAAGTGTAATCGCAATTAAGTTTGTGATTACCATTAGCCCCATAAATAAATCTGCCATATTCCATACGACTTGAAGTGTCGCAACAGAACCGAATAATACCATTCCCACTACCGCAATACGGTAAATCATTAACCAAGTTTTACTTTGTTTAATGAATTCAATATTCGTTTCACCATAATAATAGTTTCCTAGAAGTGAACTGAACGCAAATAAGAAAATAATAATCGCTAAGAAGCTACTTGCCCACGAACCAATCTGAGAGCTTAGCGCCATTTGCGTTAATTCAATACCTTCTAAATTTGTTGCCTTATATGCACCAGAGCATAATACGATAAATGCTGTTGATGTACATACTAAGAATGTATCTACTAAAACTCCAATTGTTTGAATAAATCCTTGTTTAGCTGGATGCGTTACATCTGCTGTCGCAGCCGCATTCGGTGCACTACCCATACCTGCTTCATTCGCAAATAGGCCGCGCTGGATACCATACTTCATTGCCGCTCCGATACCGCCACCTACAGCTGAATCTAAACCAAATGCACCTTTAAAGATTTCTGTAAAAACATCTGGTAGCAAGTAGAAGTTTTTAATAACAACAAAAAGAGCCACTCCAATATAAATAATTGCCATTGGTGGAACAATCATTTCTGACATACGTGCAATACTTTTAACACCGCCAAAAATAATAACCGCGACTAATGCAGCTAATACAAACCCAACAACATAGCGCTCTAAACCGAAAGCATTCTCAAATGCTAATGTAACTGTATTCGCCTGTACTGAATTGAAAATTAAACCGTAACTAATTGTGATAAGAATAGAAAACCAAATTCCCATCCAACGCTTATTTAAACCTTTTTCCATATAATAAGCAGGGCCACCACGGAACCCACTGCCATCTTTTGTTTTATAAATTTGTGCAAGTGTACTTTCTACGAAACTTGAAGATGCCCCAATGATTGCGATTACCCACATCCAAAATACTGCGCCAGGTCCTCCCATAGAAATCGCTAACGCTACACCAGCTAAGTTACCGATCCCAATGCGGGCTGCTGAACTCATACAGAAAGCTTGGAAAGAAGATACGCTGCCCTTTTTGCGTGTCTTTCCAGTTAATCCATCACTCATCAAACGCACCATTTCGCCTAAATGGCTAATTTGTACAAATTTCAATTTAAAAGAAAAATAAAGCCCTAGACCTATTAACATTGCGATAAGAATATATGACCAAAGAATCGTATTCGTTGATGAAACGAACTGTTCTAAAATGTTCATACGATTAGTCCCCTCCCTTTTCTCCTCATAAATTGAATTATATTTAAAAAATATCCAAAAATCAACATTTTTCGACAGGTTATTACTTCCAAATGTTAGGTTTTATAACACAACCATGTCACTTGTTAAGAAATATGACTCGTTATTTTTAAAAGCCTACATGCTACTTGAAGAAATATTTTTGATAAACAAAGCGATTGACAAAAACCACCTGTTGTAACTATACTAGTTACAACAGGTGGTGTCACCTCTGCTTAACGATATCGATTCATTATTACACATATATTTTTAACATTAATTCTATTAAACATTCGGAGGTATATATTATGAAAATTGGAATTATCGGAGCAAGCGGAAAAGCTGGAAGTCGCATTTTAAAAGAGGCTCTTGATCGCGGTCACGAAGTTACTGCAATCGTAAGAAACGCAGCAAAAATTACAGAAAATAACGTGAAAGTTTTAGAAAAAGACGTATTCGATCTTACTGCTGATGATCTTCAAGCATTTGATGTGGTTGTAAATGCATTTGGCGCTCCAGCAGGAAGAGAATATCTCCATGTAGATGCAGGTAACGTATTAATCGAAGCGATGAAAGGTGCACCTAGCACAAAATTACTTGTTGTTGGTGGTGCTGGAAGCTTATTTGTAGATGATGCAAAAACAACGCGTGTATTTGAAACACCAGGTTTCCCAAACGAATATCTTGCAACAGCTCAAAATCAAGGCCAAAACCTTGAAATTTTACAACAAACAAATGATATCACTTGGACATTCATTAGCCCTTCTGCACTATTTTCATTAGGTAAACGTACTGGTTCTTACAAAGCAGGTAAAGATCACCTTCTTGTTAACGCAAAAGGCAACAGCTATGTAAGTTACGAAGATTTCGCTGTAGCTGCACTTGACGAAATTGAAAATCCAAAACATGTGAACAAACGCTTTACAGTTGTTTCAGAAGCTGAGTAAAAAAGCGCTGGCAAACGCCAGCGCTTTTTTATCGTTTAGAAGGTTTATTCGGTTTCTGCGGAACTCCGGCCTTTTTCCAGCTTACCGCTAAATCCGGGCTTGCTTTTTCTTCACTACGTTCTAATAGAACAACCGCATCTTGAATTTTCGGTGTCCCCTTATGCGCGATACCTTGTAACTTTGTTAAAGTTCCTAATACTTTAAAGCTAAATTCACCAGATGGCGCTTGTTTTGGAATTAAGACGCGGAACTTTTCACCTACATTAAACTGTGTTTTTGTTTCACCTTGTTCATTCACAAATTTAACACCTTCAGGTGCACCAGTTGCCTGTACTTGGTACGTTCCACTTTTCGCATTTGTTTGAACCGTATATAAATCTGTTTGGAAGAACTCCCCTTCCAATACTGCTTCTTGCTTTTCTGATGGTGTAACACTCATCGTAATCTCTTGCACTTCTTCACTGCTCTTTGCTCTCGCAACAATATCTCTCATTACTCTTTCTACATTTTTATTACGAAAATCTAAATCATTAATATCCACTTGTCCCAGTGCATTCCATACAGCGAGCTGCGTCGCATAGTGAGCCTCTCTCCAATCAGACACACCCAATTCTTGTGGACTTTTTTGTGGGTATCCATTTAACAATACACGATACACGCCAATATCCACCTTACCGAGTTCAGGTAAATCTTGACCGCTTGGTGATTTCAAATCTACATTTAAGCAGAATGCAATTTTCCCATCTGCTGTTTTAATAAGCTCTGTTCGGATTGGTTTCTTTTTTGATTTACTATAACTCCAATCCATTTGATACTTTGTATGATCCATAACTACTGCGAATGCTTGTTGAAGTGGGAATAATAAGTTCGCAAATACCAATAATAGACCAAAGAAAACAGCCAATAATTTATACGATGGTTTCATATTCATGTTCACAACCCCTTATAAAATAACAAATTTACTACTACATAGTATTTAGTTAGAAAAATTTTTTATGCATTGCATTCACTTAGATTCCTGCAAAATAAAAAAGCATAGGCTGCCCTATGCTTTTTCATTTCAAAATTATTCAACTTTCTTGAAGAAGTAGGTTTGAACGTACTAATGCTCCTCGCACCTTAATTCCAATCCATGCTGCTAATGCAGCTTTTATTACACCTACAATAAGGAAGGGAACAAAACCACCCATGAACGCCGCTTGCCACCCTAGTGATGCTACATACTTTAAAAATACAGTTCCAATTGTTAATGTCACGAGCATCCCTAAAATATTTGCCATTAATGAGTTCCAAAATGTAAGTTTTGTTTTTTCCGTTAACAAACCAATTAAAAAAGCAGTTGGGATGAAGGCTAATAAGAAGCCACCTGTAGGACCGAATAAAACAGATAAACCGCCACTAAACCCCGCATACACAGGAATTCCAGTTGCACCAATTAAAACATATAATAATACAGATAAAGTGCCATAACGTGAACCTAAAATTGTAGCAGTAAGACCAATCGCTAGCGTCTGTCCTGTTATCGGAACAAGCGGCAGTGGGATGGTAACTTGAGCCAAAATACCAATAATAGCAGCAAATAGTGCAGTCACAATTAGCATGCGAAAATGATTTGTACGATGATTATTCATATGTGCCTCCCCAGAAAAATTCATATTATAAATTTAAGATATCCTATTCAATATACGGAGTAAATAATTTTGTTTGAATATTTAGTTTTTACCAATTAAAAAAAAGGACACAAATTCTTTTGTGCCCTTCTCTCTTGTTCATTTTAGAAATCAAAATTATCCGGATCTGGACCAACGCGATGATTTTGATTTAACGCAGCAATTTTCTCCATATCTTCTGTTGCTAATTCAAAATTAAATATGTCCGCATTTTGGATAATACGGTGCTCTTTTGTTGATTTCGGAATGGTTACAATTTCATTTTGTAAATCCCAGCGCAGAATAATTTGCGCTGTTGTTTTTCCATATTTATCAGCTATTTCTTTTAATGTTTCGTTATCTAATAATTGACCTTGCATAAGTGGTGACCATGCTTCCATTTGAATACCTTGCTCTTTACAGAAAGCTTGTAATTCTTTTTGCGTTAAACGAGGGTGATATTCCACTTGGTTAATCATCGGTTTAATTTCGGCCCCTTCCATTACATCTTTCAAATGATGGATTTGGAAGTTACTCACGCCAATTGCACGTACTCGTCCTTCTTTATATAACGTTTCTAATGCTTTCCATGTATCTTTATATTTCTTTTCTACAGGCCAATGAACAAGATATAAATCTAAATACTCAAGCTCGAGTTTTTTTAGACTTTCTTCATATGCAGCTAACGTTTCTTCATACCCTTGATCTGCGTTCCATACTTTTGAAGTAATAAATAAGTCTTCTCTAGAAATACCTGCTTCTTTCATACCTTCACGTATTCCTTCTCCCACAGCCTTTTCATTCGCATAAATTGCCGCGGTATCAATGCTGCGATATCCTTGTTTAATCGCTGTTTTCACTGCATTAACAAGTTCTGGACCTTCTTCTACTTTAAATACTCCTAAGCCAAACCATGGCATTTCTACACCATTATGCAATACTGTTTTACTTTGTAAATTTTTCATTATATTTTTCTCTCCTTTATTTCACTTGATCTCTTTTTTCTAATGTCATACTCCACGCTGTTAAAATAACAGCGCCTACTACCATAATGCCACCTACCCAGGCTGTATGAATTAACCCTAACGAGTTCGTTACAATACCACCTAAATAAGCACCAAGAGCAATTCCTGCATTAAACGCTGCAATGTTAATTGCTGATGCAACATCTACAGCGCTCGGAACAAAGCGTTCAGCTAATATCACGACATATACTTGTAATCCTGGAACATTCATAAACGCGAATAATCCCATTAAAATAATCGTGATGAGCCCCGCCACCTTGAATGGCGCCGTAAATGTGAGTACAAATAGCACGATCGCTTGAATAAAAAACATATAGAATAATGCACGAATCGGATTATGGTTCGATAGTTTTCCACCAATCATATTTCCTATCGCAATTGCGATTCCATACACTAGTAAAATGATAGTAACTGTACTTGCTTTAAACCCTGTTATCTCCTGTAATAGTGGTGATAAATACGTAAATGTTACGAATGTTCCACCGTATCCTAATGCAGTAATGATGAAAACAAGTAATAGTCTTCCATTCGTAATCAGTTTGAATTGATCACGAAATGATACAGACGTACCTTTTTTTAAATTAGACGGAATTAGCATACTGTTGGCGATTAAAGCAACGATTCCAATTACTACAATCACCATGAACGATGCTCTCCAGCCGAATTGTTGACCAATAAATGTTCCAATTGGTACACCTGTAATGGTCGCAACAGTTAAACCAGTAAACATAAAAGCAATCGCACTGGCACGTTTATTCTCTGGTACGAGTGCAGCCGCAATTGTAGATCCAATCGACATAAAAACGCCATGTGCAAAAGCAGATACAACCCTCGCGATAAGTAGGACACTAAAACTTGTTGCTACTGCCGCAATTCCATTACCAATAATGAAAATAATCATTATCCACATTAATAACGTCTTTCGCGACATACTAGCTGTTAACGACGTTAATACAGGAGCGCCAAACGCTACTCCTAATGCATATAAAGAAACGGTTAAACCAGCTGTTGTAACTGAAACATGTAAATCATTTGAAATAGACGGCAATAAACCGACACTAATAAATTCAGTTGTACCAATGCCAAATGCACTAATTGCTAGTGCTAATAATGCAAACATACTTCTTCGATTCGTCTGAACTTCCGAAGATGATACTGTATATGAACTCAATTGAACTCCTCCTTATCACAAGAAATCCAATCATAATAGTATGATAAAAAGGCCCTTTTATCTTCTAAAAAATATATTTAATACCTATAAACGCTATTATGAATGGTTTCATTCTTTTTTTGAAGAACGCACTTTAAAGTACTATAGGTACCAAAAAGTAACATAGGCACCTTTTAGTAACGTACTACTCATTTGCCTCTTACATATGCTATTATGAAACATGTTCAACATAAAAAACAGTACGTACTTTCAAGTACTATAGGCACTAAAAAGTAACATATGACTATAAAAGACTCATTAAAGGAGTTGTAATATATGAAGAAATACAACATTCCTGTAGAAGCAACCTTAGAAGTAATCGGCGGAAAATGGAAAGTCGTTATTCTTTGCCACTTAACAAAAGGGACAAAACGAACAAGTGAATTAAAACGCTTAATGCCTGGCATTACACAAAAGATGCTCACACAGCAATTGCGTGAATTAGAAGAAGATGGGGTTATTCAAAGGAAGGTATATAATCAAGTTCCACCAAAAGTAGAGTACTCACTTACTGAATATGGTTGGTCCTTAGAAGCGATTTTGGATTCTCTTTGCACATGGGGAGAATGCCATCTCGAAAAGAATGGGAATTCATCCATGCCTATCTCGCAAGTAGACCAATCCTAATCAAAAAAGGAAAAAATGAGTATTTATTTGCTCATTTTTTCCTTTTTTTCTCTATATTTAAGTACATTTTAAGTAATAATAAAATAAAATATATGCTTTTTTCCCTTGCAAATACTAGGTTACGGATTCAAAGTCAAATAATTAGGAATCATTTTTATGTTAACCTGGGTGTATATAGTATATAATATAAGATATATATTATATACACTTTCCGATAAAGGAACTTTCCATTATGCGGACAAGCCATGTATCGGACAGTTCATAAATAATTAGGTAAGGAATTATGGTTTTGGATTTATGATTATCTACTACTTGCAATCATAAATTTAAAGGCATTTTATTGCGTTTTGTGAAGCTTTGTATAAAGTTTTGCAAATTTTTGCTAACGCTTACCTGTTACTGGGGAATGTTTTATTCCTAAAAAAATAAGAGTATTGCTATCGTAAAGGAGAATTGGAGATGCCAGAAACTATGACTCAAACAAAGCCTGAACAAGAATCTTTACAAATTTCTGCTAGCCAAGGACAACTTGATGTACTTGATCAATTGTTAAAACCTGAGGTACAAGAATCATTAACTACACTAGTAGAACAGCTTCCAAAATTAACTGAGCTTGTTAACATTTTAACGAAGTCTTATGACTTTGCTCAAACTGTTGCTACTGATGAAGTATTAAAAAGCGACACTGTTGGCGCAATCCAAGAGATTGTAGAACCTGTCAAAGATACAGTGAAAAGCATGGCAGCAACTGCTATCGAAGCAAAAGATCGTGCTGATGAAAGCACTGAAGTTATCGGCCTTTTCGGTCTTTTAAAATTACTAAAAGATCCACAAGCACAAAAAATGTTCCGCTTCATCAATGCTTATCTTCAAATTAGTGCAGAACGCAATAATAAATAATTTATCTTATAACAACAATTAGTAAAGACGGGGGATATCATACTATGTCAAAACAAATTGTCATCTTAGGCGCTGGTTATGGCGGACTTCTTGCCGCTTTAAATGTACGTAAATATTACAGCAAATCAGAAGCACAAGTTACAGTGATTAACCAATACCCAACACACCAAATCATTACAGAACTACACCGCTTAGCAGCAGGTAACGTTTCTGAGCAAGCAATTGCAATGCCGCTTACAAAACTTTTCAAAGGCAAAGACATCGATCTTAAAATTGCAACTGTTGAGTCATTCTCTGTAGATAAAAAAGAAATAAAACTAGCTGGTGGCACTACTTTATCTTACGATGCACTTGTAGTTGCTTTAGGAAGTAAAACGGCTTACTTCGGTATTCCAGGACTAGAAGAAAACAGCATGGTATTAAAATCTGCTGCTGATGCAAACAAAATCTTCAAACACGTTGAAGATCGTATTCGTGAATACGCAAAAACAAAAAATGAGGCTGATGCTACAATCTTAATCGGTGGTGGCGGATTAACTGGCGTTGAGCTAGTTGGTGAACTTGCTGACATTATGCCTAAACTTGCAAAAAGCCACGGCGTAAATCCTAAAGAAGTAAAATTACTTCTTGTTGAAGCAGGTCCAAAAATCCTTCCAGTATTACCAGATGATTTAATTGAACGTGCAACTACTAGCTTAGAAGCACGCGGCGTTAAATTCTTAACAGGTCTTCCTGTAACAAACGTTGCAGGCAATGAGATTGACTTAAAAGACGGTCAAAAAATCGTTGCAAACACATTCGTTTGGACAGGCGGCGTACAAGGTAACCCATTGATCGGCGAATCAGGTCTTGAAGTAAACCGTGGCCGTGCAACTGTTGATGCATACCTACAATCTACTTCTCACAAAGATGTATTCGTTGCTGGAGACAGCGCTGTTGTCTTCGGTCCAGAAGGTCGCCCATACCCACCAACTGCACAAATCGCTTGGCAAATGGGTGAGTTAATTGGATACAACTTATACGCAGCACTAGAAGGCAAGGCATTCGAAGAGTTCGCACCAGTAAACTCTGGAACACTTGCAAGTCTAGGCCGTAAAGATGCTGTTGCTACAATCGGAGCAAGCTCAACTCCACTTAAAGGTCTACCAGCATCATTAATGAAAGAAGCAAGTAACGTTCGTTACTTATCACACATTAAAGGATTATTCAGCTTAGCTTACTAATCCAACTACTAGCCCGAATCATGATGAAACATGATTCGGGTTTTTTGTCCGTAATTATCTATATTATGTTTATTCGGCAAAAAGGCTAGATAAACCTCTTTAATAGTCCTAATATACTGATTTTTTTGTGGCGAAATTGTGTATACAGAAAAGTAGAAGCAAGGATCTCTCCTCACTTCCACCCTATATCCAAATTCTATGCTCCTAATTTCACCAAGCTGTAATTCTTTTTACCTTTACGGATAATGATAAATCTTCCATCGAATGAATTTTCTGCCGTAACATCTATATTCACATCCGTTACTTTATCTCCATTCATCAAGATTGCTCCATTATTAATATCTTCGCGCGCTTGACGTCTAGAAGGTTCAATTCCTAAATCAACTAACCACTCGACAATATTTTTTGTTTCTTTTGAAGTATGGAAAGTTGGCATATCTTTAAAACCTTGTTCAATTTCATCAGCAGTTAATGATTTAATATCCCCACTAAATAACGCTGCTGTAATTTTTAATGCTTGCGAAAGTGCGTGCTCACCATGAACAAATTTTGTCATTTCTTCAGCCAATACTTTTTGCGCCTCGCGTTTATGAGGCTCCGTTTGAACTTTAACTGCTAATTGATCAATTTTCTCTTTCGTTAAGAACGTAAAGTATTTCAAGTACTTAATGACATCACGATCATCTGTATTCACCCAGAACTGGTAGAACTCAAATGGCGTTGTTTTTGCAGAATCTAACCATACTGCTCCGCCTGCTGATTTACCAAACTTCGTACCATCTGATTTTAGTAATAACGGAATTGTTAATCCAAATACCTTTGCCTCATGCCCTTCTAATTTACGAATTAAATCTAAACCACTCGTAATGTTCCCCCACTGGTCACTACCACCAATCTGTAATTGGACACCTTCTTCTTTGTATAAGTGATGGAAATCCATCGCTTGTAAAATTTGATATGTGAATTCTGTAAATGAAATCCCTGTATCTAGACGACTAGCCACTATATCTTTCGCTAACATACTATTTATACTAAAGTTTTTACCGTAATCTCGTAAGAACTCGATAATATTGATTTGATGTGTCCATTCATAGTTGTTTACCATTTTCACTTCACTATTGCCACCGAAGTCAAATAGCTTTTTCATTTGCGCTGTTAATGCATCCACATTATGTTGTACTTGTTCCAATGTTTGTAACTGACGTTCTGTTTGACGTCCACTTGGATCACCGATTGTCCCTGTTGCCCCTCCAATTAAAATAACTGGTTGATGTCCAGCTAATTGAAACCGTTTCATCATCATAAACGGAATTAAGTGTCCAATATGCATACTGTCACCAGTTGGATCGACACCGCAGTATAAGGAAATCTTTTTCTCTTCTACTAGTTTGCGTAACCCTTCAGCATCTGTTTGTTGATTAACAGCATCGCGCCATTCTAATTCATCAATAATGTTCATGTCTTTCCATCCCCTTTAATTTAAATTTCCTATAAAAAACAAAAAGCCCCTATGTCTACACTAGACATAGGGACGATTATGAACCGTGTTACCACCCAGATTGCACGAATAGCGCCAATATTACTATTCATACCACTCTTAGCAATAATATCGATTGCTACTCCGCTTAGCATTACCTAAGATACTCCAGAGTGTAATTCACAAGTTTGTTTGTGCTAGGTTCCAGCAACCCCTAGCTCTCTCGATAACAGTGACAAACTGCTACTGGGCTCTTTCAACGTATTTCATATGTTAAATTATTAGCCATTATATTGAATTTATAATTCATTGTCAATAATAACCAAAAGGTATTTTGAAATAATTCGCATTTTTATGCGCCTTTATTTCAAAGATTATTGTATATCTTCTCCAATAATCCTTACTTCTCTCTCTAACTTCACACCGAATTTTTCTTCAACTGTTTTTTGTACAAAATGAATTAAATCGATATAATCTTGCGCGGTTCCATTATCAACGTTTACCATAAACCCAGCATGTTTTATTGAAACTTCTACGCCGCCAATTCGCTTTCCTTGCAGTCCTGATTCTTGAATAAGCTTACCAGCAAAGTTATTTGGCGGGCGCTTAAATACACTACCGCATGAAGGATACTCTAAAGGCTGTTTGGATTCACGTTTAAACGTTAAATCATCCATCTTTTCTTTAATCTCTTCACGTACACCTTCTGTAAGTTCAAATTTCGCTTCAAGTATAATGTAATGATTGTTAGCAAATGTACTTTTACGATATCCAAAATCAAAGTCGTCTTTCGTTAAAGTACGTAACTCTCCATCACCTGTCATTACAATAGCTTCCGTTAACACATACGCAATCTCACCGCCGTATGCACCGGCATTCATGTATAACGCTCCTCCAACTGAACCAGGTATACCACAAGCAAATTCAAGTCCTGTTAAACAGTGATCTAACGCAATTCGTGATACATCAATAATCGCCGCACCACATTGTGCTACAATCTTTGTTCCTGTCACAGTCACATCTG
Organism: Bacillus cereus; assembly: GCF_002584535.1. Lineage (GTDB taxonomy): Bacteria > Bacillota > Bacilli > Bacillales > Bacillaceae_G > Bacillus_A > Bacillus_A arachidis. The sequence continues at coordinate 14,188 of NZ_NUOT01000035.1, read as the reverse complement.
TAATATGAATTAAACTTACTGTAATCCCGCGAATACCACCGTCTTTTATAATCACATTAGAGCCGTTTCCTAAAAACGTAATTGGAATGTTATGTTCATTTGCATACTGTACAACTTGTTGAATTTCAGTATAGGTAGTAGGCTGTACAAATATATCTGCTTTTCCACCTACTTTTATATGCGTATGATTCTTTAACATTTCATCTTGTTTTACATGTTCTTCTGGTAATACTGTACGTAAATATTTATATACTTCCTGCATATTCATTCTATGATTCCTCTATTTCTATTAATAATTAATGGCCTATCCTCTCGATAGTTCCAGCATTCTTAAAACCATTTTCCTTATTCTCTTTCATTCCGCTTACAAGTTCATTTACTACACTACATGTAATGCCATGCTGAAAATAAGTAGATAATCGGCCACCACATAGATTACCTAAATAGTTTAGTAAGATAGCTTCCGTCTCTATCTTATCAAAAAATCGAGAAGAAAACTTTAGCTTCAAAAATTTTCCGGTATAACCAAGTTTAAGACAAAGAAACTTGAAATCTAATCTCTTCCTTTACAAAACTCTATTATATCGCATGTCAATGTGAAAAAATATGATTAAAGAAGGAACTTTTCAAACTGATAAAAATGTCGATATTTTGTCACATCAAGAATAGGCATTATAAAAATGTAAGGCTGTTGTAATATAAAAGATGCCGCTTTATATGTTAAGGGCATCCTTTTTTCGATTATTTTAATTGAATTTTGACTGGCGGTAATGATTTTTCAGGATGATATGGTGACATCTCTACTTCTAATACATAATTCTTTAAACTAAAATTCTTCACACCATATTCCCCATCTAGCTGAAATGTTGCTTGGAATTGTAATTTTTCCTTATTCAATACCTTCACATCGCTTCCCTTTATCACATGACCAATTGGTGCAAATTCCTTATCTACATATGAAGAATCCATTAAATTCATAACTTCCCCACAATTGATCAATTCATCCATAGACTTATGTTTTGTATCGGCATTTTGAAGTGTATATTGCACGATTAATCGCTGTTTTTTATGCTGAATTTTATTGACGACAACCTTTAAATCACTACGAGCACTTTTTATTTCAAATGGTGTCTTTTGATTTAAAGACTGAATAGATGGCTTTTCAGATAACCTCACATTTGGATGTAGCGTAATAAATTCTGCGTTCTCTGGAACTTGTCCAAAAATAGACCTTTCATCAGATTCAACCTGATTTCCAACCTTTTCTCTTCCAAATTCAATCCCAGATGTTTTAAAATCCATTTCATTACCTTTATCATCCGTCACCTTCTCAATTCTTGCCAAATCATTCTCTCCAGCAAGTGGATATATCGCTTTATAATCAATGGCAACAGACCCTTTTCCAACTGTAATCTTTTCAAAGTTCAATGTATGTTCTTTATCTTCACTACTTACGGATTGCTGAGGATGAATCATTTTATTCTCCAATTGTTGTACGGGAATATCAAATTTCCAAATTCCTTTTGTGTCTCCAATCGATGTAATCGTAATTGGTAATGTAGTATTTTTAGGAAGCTCTTTTTCTGGATAATTAATGTGTATATTCCCAAACCAACCGTCTTTTGTAATTTTCCCATCAAATGAAGCTGCACGCCCCCATTTCTCGCTTCCATCAACTAGTTTAAAATTATAGTAAAAACCATTGGCAACAGTATTCTTTAACTCTACTTCATCTGGATTATCTACTTTAAATGTAATCCCAATTCTACCACCATCATAATACACACTGTTCATCGTTACACTAATCCCATTGCTTACCGCTTGCTGGTTTAGTTCGGTTACAAGCTTACTTGCTGACAGATTTTGACCAATTGAATCATGAAAATGCGAATAGATTTTCCCAATAATCGGAACTTCCGCTAATACACGAGTCATTTGTGGAAATACAAATCCTGAGCCTAGTATCCCTATACAGATTGAAGCTGCAGTTAACACAGCAATTTTTCTTCTCTTATATATCTTTTTAACCGGTTTTTCTGCCTTTGCCCTAACAATCCCTTTTTGTATAGCCAGATTCAATTCTTGTTTCGGAACATCAATTTTATTTACTTCGTCATTAAACCACTGCTTATCCAATTCTCATCACTCCCCCCTAATAATTTTTTTAGAGACTTTCTCGCCCGGTGCAAATACGTCTTTACCGTTCCCTCCGGTATATTCATTTGCCAAGCAATTTTATTAATTGAAAAATCATAATAATAATATAAAATGATTACTGTTTGATAATTTTCATCCAACCTTTGAATCGCTTCCTGCAAATCAATATTTTGTTCAATTTGATGTAGTTTGTTTGGCATCCCGCCATATGTATCTGTTTCTCTTCCATCCTCTAGCTTCTTCACTTTTTTCTTTTCACCTAATAACTGATAGGCATGATGTATAAGAATACGTGTCAACCATGTCAAAAAATAGTTTGGTTTCTTTAATTGTTCTATGGATAAGTACGCTTTATACACCGTTTCTTGCACAACGTCCAGTGCATCTTCTTTATTCTGTACATACAGATACGCAGTGCGGTACAACTGATCTTGATATAGATGAATGAGCTGTTCGAAAGCTGCATCGTCACCTTTCCTTGCCTTTTTGACTAATTTTATTTCATCCATTGTATCCCCTCCTTTCACTTATTAGATAGATAAAAAGCCAGCTTGGTTTCAAAATTTTTTTTATTTCATGCAAAAAAGCACATCCAACTGAATGTGCTCTTTTTACACTTAATTACTTATCGTTTTCTTCTTTCTCCTTATCAAACCATAGTAACTCATCATCATCAACGTCACCATTGTAGTTGATCAGAATCTCTTCCCCTGCTTTTATATCCTTATAAGCATAGAAATCAAATGTATGATTATCAAAGTTAATTTCATACGTCGCATTTGGCTTGTAAGCATGATTAAATAGCATACCGTATCCTAAAAGGATTGCAGAATGATTTATCCCATACTCAAATGCGTAGTCAGCAAGTAGTGTTTTCTCTATAAATTGATGTTCTTCATTCGGATAAGAGATAACTGGTGCTTCATGTAGAAGTTCACCTTTTTTTATATCACGTGTTGCAAATACTCCTCTATTAAATTCTCCATCGCTCAATGTGGAAGTCTTGATTTCAATCATATTCGTCACCTATACATTTCTTTCTCTGAAGTATTTTGTCTTCTTAAGCTTGGCAGATAATGAGAAGAAAATCAATTGGTTTAATTTTTCCTTTTTATCTAATACTTATATTCCATTCCTCTAAAGACCATATATGATAATATGAAATTAACAGAATACTCCAAACTCGATTCTTGCAAATAAGGAGGGATAAAATGATTCATACGCAGTCCAAGGCAGAGGAATTAAAGGAGAAGTTATACATTATATTAGCTGACACGTATCCACACCTAGCAGTAAAACATTTAGACATCATAGGAAATGGTGTACAAAACGTTGTTTTTCGGGGCGATTCTGAAAAAGGCCCATTAGCTTTCCGTGTACCTTGGGAGCGTGAAGTGAACAACCTAAATGACGGGGTGTTTAGTAGCCGAATTTCCTTACAAAAAGAAGCTACACTTTCTAATTTTTGCTTTTCCAAAGGCCTTTCGGTACCAGAAATTCATGGATTACACCTTTCTACAGAATTAGATTTCTTAATTTCAAATTATGTAGCAACTGATTCTACCCCTGTTTCCGCCTGCAAAATTGGGGAAATCACTCGCAAGCTCCACAATATATCAATTCAGGATTTACCTTATCAAAATGAAAATGAGGAGTCTTGTAGTAAATTACTCGCTAAACGCCTTGTAACAAGAATAGAAGCATTCAATCGAATCGCGAATTATAACATTCAGTTACCAAATGAAACAGAAATTGAACAAATATTAAAAGAAGGAGATTCCTTAAAAAGATTGCTACATATGGACATTCGACCTGTGAACCTCATTGGTTATAACGGAGAAATAAAAGCAATCGTTGACTGGGATAATGCTTTGATTGGTCATCCACTATTAGACTTAATGAGAATATTAGAAACGAATGAACTCAATTGGGAGGAATTTAAAGAAGGGTATGGAAACAAGGACATTTTCAAATCTCTTTCTCCTATTGTCCGCTCGTTTTATCAACTGGACACAGCAGTGATGCTAGCTAACCTTTTTATTGATCGGCTGAAAATACCTGAGAAAGAACTACATTATAAAGAGCGCGTGAAGAAAATATGTAGAGAAATAAGAATAGCTTTATAAAGAGAATATATACGTATTTTCAACTTTCATATAGGAAATTGTAAACATAAAACATGTTGGCGGAAGGTCACTCACTATTCCACCAACATTTTTTCATTTATCTCATACTATGTCATGCAATAAAGAATCTCACTTCTAAATCCCTTCCGTACCATAGTCCTCAATAGTTAACTTTACGCTATATTTGATTGGAAGCTTACTAAATGTTTTATCCCAGTCTTTTTCAACCTTTTTCCATACTTTTGGGTACTCAATTTTTAATCTGTTACCGAAGCCAGCAACATCAACTTGATAATCCTTTTGAATTTTTTTTAATGTCCGCTTCACCAATCGATTCACTTCTTGTTCCGCAGATTTTTCTACACTTCTTAGAAATTTATTTTCAAAAGGTTCTCCTGAAGGGACCCAGTTTTCAGATAGCCGTCCCTCTGATTGGATGTTCACATCAAAAGAGATGTTATTTCCTTTAACGTGGGGTTGGATTTTGCTTTTCATAGATTTCACTTCATACAAGATGGGTTTTCTTGTCTTTTCATCAAAACTTTTCACCAAACCGCTTTTTCCTTTTCCAGTTATCCATGTTAAGCCTTCTAATTCATTTTCATTCAAAAAACCTCGTAGCTTTTTTGTCTTTCCTTTTATTACGGCAGCCCCCGCATATTTCACTTCTCCATTTACCGAAATCACATTTGGCAAAAGAAAACTAGCCCCTGATTTTATCTTCCCTGGTAATTTAGCAAGCGGCATGGGAGGTAAAATCCGTGATGATCTATATTGATTATCCGCAATTCCAAGCAAAATGAACGCTGGAATTTCTCCTGCTTCCCTCGATTTCAATGTCTCACTAGCTCGTCCTTTACTAATTAACACGAGGCAACTTGGTCTCATCTCATTATCACGGATATAAATATCCAGTAACTGCTTCAAACTATACATTCGTGCAAGACTTTCACTAACAACAATCACTTTCGTGTGATGAAAGATTATAGGACGCTGCCTTCTTAATGCGACTTCACGAATCGATTGATGAAGAGAATCTCCGGTTTCAGAAATATTCGTGTAGGCTTTTTGTTGTTCCCCTCCACCCTTTCCTTTACCTGATAATTCTGGTTTAACAAACTGATAGGTCGATGTTATAAGATTTCTTTTTCGATAACCTCCTCCATGTTCTTCTATCTCTTTCTCAACTTTCGTCTCCTTCCCTTTATCAAATGCCAACCCTACCGCGAACCCCTGCTCTTCAATTTCATGACTGCTCCAACACCCTGTAAGAGCCAGAAGCAAAAGAACTGATGATAAAGCCAAAAGAAGTCGTATATTATTCACACTTCGATTCATTCTTTCTCTTCCTCCATCTTGAAATTACAAGGAGAAGCAGTGGTAGGATACCAAACAATATCATCGCCGCATTACCAATCACATCTCCCAATTTAAATAGATCATTAATGTTTTTCGGAATTTGAGAAACGATATAAATAACCGGGAGTAACCCATACAAGAAGGAATGGATATTTTTATTAAAGAGCTGTGCCAGTCCCAAAGCAGCAGCATAATAGCAAATTGTATAAGTCGCGAAGATTTGCATAATCCATACCACAAGTAATAAAGACTCAAATCGCTCAAATATCAAACCAGGGAGTTCAAAACTTCGCATAAGATCGATCGTAGGCCATGTTCTCATTAATACCCCATCGACAGAAAACGTTCCTATAACCATCACAACTGTAGTGACATAAAAAATTAAGGGAATAGCAGTTCCGATTAGAACGACTTTTACAGCTTGGCGTGGTTGTTTCATAAATGCCAAAAGGAGCAACATAATTTCGGCACCTGAATATGCAAGCGTTGTTGTTTTTAAACCTTTTAGTACTGGGATAATCCCTAACCCTAATACAGGACGAAGATTGTCTATCTCAAATATTCCAATGCTCATAAAGGAAGTGAGCAAGAAAATAAAGACTGTAATTGGAAATATAATTTCAAATAAACGTGCTATTGAGTTTATTCCGCCTAGGTTTAAATAGAGACTCACCCACATAAATGGCATGATAATAGCCCACCCAGGTGTTCCTTCCAGTAAAAAGAAACTTGTTATTCCTTCCAGCGTTTTGACTTCAAATGAAGAAAGCATAAAAAAGTAACCTACAATAAATAGACTAAGTATCGCTCCTACCCATTTCCCTACAATTTCTTGATTATATTGATAAAATGTTTTTCCAGGAAATTGTTGACTTAATTTGACCATGATTATCCCTGCAACCATCGCAATTAACCCGCCTAAAATAACGGTTATCCAAACATCTGGTGTGTTTACTTTCTCAGCAGCTGTTCTAGGCAAGGTGAGAATTCCTACTGCGAGTATATAATTGATAAGAATGACAGCCGCTTGCGAAGTCGGAATTCGATCTTTAGAGTTGGTAATCACCCCTCTTCACTTCCTTTTCGTATCGAATCTTTCATATTCATCATTTTGGGACGGCGTTTCATCATTTGAAGTGGCATGCGAATCACGAAATCTTTCCAATCACTTAAATGATAAACAACAGCTGGACTGGCATAGGGTACGCCGAAACTCTTCAATCTCGCTATATGACTGCATAGAACGAGAAAAAACAGAATGACTCCGTATAGTCCAAATATGGCAGCGCAAAACATGGCTACAAAGCGAAGGATCCGTAGTGGAATTGCCGCACTATAATGAGCGAGCGCAAAGGAAGAAATAGCAGTGGCCGCTACTACAATTACCATAATTGGACTAATAATTCCCGCTTCTACGGCAGCCTGTCCAATGATTAATCCACCGACAATTCCCATCGCTGAACCAATCGGCTTAGGCAGGCGTAGCCCTGCTTCCCGCAAAATTTCGATGGCTATTTCCATAAATAATGCCTCTATAATTGCAGGAAACGGAACTCCTTCCCGTCCCCCAAGAATTGAAATAGCCAACTTGGTCGGAATTAATCCAGGATGAAATGAGATAAAGGAAATGTACAAAGCAGGTGCAAAAAGAGAAATAATAGCTGCTCCAAAGCGCAATAAACGGATAAACGTACCTGGAATCCAACGTTCATAGTAATCTTCCGGCGATTGCATCAGCATGCTAAATGTAACTGGAACAATCAGGGCAAAAGGTGTTCCATCCAATAAAATCGCAACACGCCCTTCCATCAACGCTGCGATGACGCGATCAGGGCGCTCCGTACTCTGTGCTTGTGGAAACGGGCTGAGGTAATTATCTTCGATGAGCTGCTCCACATATCCTGATTCTGGCACATTATCAATATTGATTTTCTGAATTCTTTTCTTAACCTCTTCTACCAATTCCGAATCAGCAATCTCTTTCATATAGGCAATAACCAACTCTTTTTTTGCCCGCTCTCCTACATGAAATTTTGTTAATGACAATCCCTCATTTTCGCCATGTAGCCGTAAAAGAGCGGTATTATCAGACAAAACTTCTGTGAAACCTACCCGTGGACCTCTAACTGATCCCTCTGATATGGGCTCTTCAACATTGCGTGTTTTCCCTTTTTTTGTACCAAGAATTAATACACCTGCTAATCCATCAACTAAAAGTGCAGTTGAACCTATCAACACTTTTGCCATCAACTCTTTTATAGAATAGACTTCTTCTACCTCACTAATAGAAAGGACGCGATTCTTAATAAACTCTTTTGAAATGGTACCCTCCACATAAGATGGTGCACTCTTATATTCTTCATAAAAATTAAACATCAATGACTTCAAAATATGCATATTAATGAGATCCTTATCCGACAGTCCTTCCACAAAAACAAGCGCCGCTCGAATATTTGTCCCCCCTATGTTAAACTCTCGAAAGTGGGCATCCGAGTTATAACTAACTTCTTTTTTTACAAGCTCTAGATCCAAGGTAAAATCGCCTGTAAAATAATCTGTTACGTTTTGAAAAGGCTTATCCTGATATGTATCGGTTTGTTGCTCCATCTTTGATTCCTTCTCTTTCATCCTCATCACTCTTTCTCTAATGTACGGATCCAACTAAAAACTCTTGAGGTCACATAAGGAACGAAAAATACGATAAAAGTTTGCACAAACACTTTCCAATCTGGAAGATAAGAAACAAGCGTTTTCCACATTTTAATCACCCAATATCCGCAGTTGACACTGCGATTTCTCACCCTAATTGGAATTTCTTAAGCATTATTATGTCTGATGTACGGAAATTTAATCCATTCAAAGCTTTATCATTACTTTCTTTTTGATATTAGCCTTCTACTATCAAAAACTTATAATTGGATGTATGATTAGACAAAAAAGCCCATCTTTTTATAAAGATTGAGCCTTCTTTGTTTATTACTAACGATGAAGCATACCCTTGGACAATCAAAAAAGGAAGCATAACCCTAAGTTATGCTTCCTTTTATATATTTAAAACGGTACATGAAATAAATATTTATTTTTCATCATACATTAAAACTTATGATTTCATTTCTAAATATTGATGTTGGAAAATGCACATTCTAATCGCATTATGATAGTCACCATCAACGAAAAATTCATCCTGCAACTCACCTTCAATGATAAAGCCGACTTTTTTGTAAATATGCGTAGCCTTTTCATTTTCTTTATCCACTACTAAATAAAGTTTGTGCATATTTAATACTGAAAAGGCGTAATCCATCGCTAAACGGGTTGCGCACGCTGCATAACCATATCCTTGATACTTTGGATCAATGATAATTTGAAATTCTGTTCTTCGATGAATGTAATCAATCTCCACTAATTCAACTAACCCAATCATATTATTATCTTTTTCTACTATAAACCGGCGTTCACTTTGATCATGAATGTGCTTATCATATAGATCCTGCAACTCCACAAAAGCTTCATACGGTTCTTCAAACCAATAAGACATAATATGTGCATTGTTGTTAAGTTCATGAACAAATTTCAAATCTTCTCGTTCTAATGGGCGCAGTTTAAGTTCTTGACTCATTTTTCAATCTCCATTCTTCCACTTAATTTCTTAACAGTTTTCATTTCAAAACGCTCCTTTACAGCTCTCTACTCACATTCTAATCCTTCAAGTAACTTGAAGGTCAAGGAGGAAGTAAATATGCGTTTTGTCTCTTTTCATCACTATAATAAAAAAAGTAGTGCGAACCAACTGCTTGGCTTGCACTACTTCTTTATTTAATGTTTCTTCAAATCCCTCATATTAGATATATATAAAGCAATAACTAAAATAAGAATAGCACCTGCATATAATAATGTTTCAAGTGGTTCCTCATGAGAAACGATAATCAATCGAATTAGCGCTGTAATTCCAATATAAATAAAATAACGTAACGGAAAGTGATAATTCGATTTGAAGTACTTAATAATTAATGCAATAAATTCAAAGTATAAAAAGTAAACAATAATACTTTCAACTAATTTATAGGACGTATATTTTTTTGTGGAAAATATGTATTGTATAAATGTGATCGTTTCATTAATTAAAAAGATAGATAAAACAATGGATAATATGATAAGGGCTATATTTAATATCCATTGTAAGACACTGGCAATAAATTCATCGACATTAAATGATCGCATTTTCTAGCACTCCTCTATATGTAACTCATACTCATACATTATAGCAAAATTATCCTAACATATAAATTTTAGAAGTGTTAAATCATACTTCCATACATCCCCTGTCTCAGAAATGTCTCTATCAGATTTTACCGAAAGAGTACCCCTGCTTCAAACGAAGTTAAATGGGGGAGTATTCATTCATTCTCTTTCAATTGAAAAATATCTTGATTAATCATTTCATGAAAGTATCTATCCATTTCTTCTGCTGAAACATTTTTTCTATTTTGAAGCCACCATGCACTTAATGTTGTAATTACCCCCGAATAAAATTCGATAATTAACTCCATTGGTATCGTATGATTTTTACAAATCCGATTTAATTCTTGATTCTCCTGTTTCTTCATTTCACGAGTTTGATAATTTATGAAGCTAATAAATTGTTCATCATCCATTTGTGACTCTAATATTTTACCAATTTTTTCATGTTGCAAGAACTGTTCCATCACTTGAAACGGTTTAGTTAATCGATCTAAAAGTGGTATAGTAAAAGCTTTCTCTTGATATTGTTTAAATCCAAATGCCAATAACCCATCTTTATCTTCAAAATGTTTATAAAATGTTGTTCGATGCACCATCGCACGATCACAGATTTGGTTGATGGTAATGGAACTATATTTCTGTTTTGACTGTGTCATTAATTCAAATAAAGACTCCCACAATAGCTTATGTGTACGTCTAACACGTAAATCCAGCTGTTCCTCATTATTTTTCATCTACACTTCTCCTTTTCTGTAGATTAATTATACAACTACTGAAAATTGATTCTTTATCTTTTAATCTACACATGTATATTATATTACATGTGATCTTTTGTATACAAATGTATTAAAAATAAAGAAAGTGAGAGGAAAATCAATAAATGAATATAACAACTACTAGCTCTACAAGTAGTAAAATTGACACTTCTAATATTAAACATGCCCCCATTTTAATTGCATTACTTTTAGGTGCAATGGTCGCATTATTAAACGAGACGTTACTCGGTAATGCTTTAACCGTATTAATGAGAGAATTTGATGTCACAGCTTCAACAATTCAATGGCTTTCTACAGCTTACATGTTAGTTGTTGGAGTTTTAGTACCAATTACAGCCTTACTCCAACAATGGTTCACAACAAGACAAATGTTCTTAACGGCCATGTTAACATTTTTAGTCGGTACATTGATCGCTGGGTTCGCACCGACATTTTCCGTTTTATTAATCGGTCGTATTGTCCAAGCAATCGCTACTGGTTTAATTTCACCATTACTAATGAATACGATTTTAATTATTTGTCCACCTGAAAAACGCGGTGCCACAATGGGCTTAATCGCACTTGTTATGATGTCTGCCCCAGCAATTGGTCCTACATTATCCGGAATGATCGTTGATTCACTTAGCTGGCGCTGGTTATTCTACCTTGTTATTCCTATCGTAATCATTTCCATATTAATTGGAATGAAGTACCTTCAAAATGTCACCGAGTTAACACAACCAAAAGTTGATTACTTATCCATTCTTTTATCAACATTAGGTTTCGGTGGTATTGTATATAGCTTTAGTTCTTCAGGTGATTTAGGATGGTCAGATCCGAAGGTTTATTACACTTTAATTATCGGGATTATATCGTTATTCATTTTTGTTGTTCGTCAATTAAAAATCGATAATCCAATTTTAGAACTACGAGCATTTAAATTTCCAATGTTTACTTTATCAGTTGGTTTAATAGTCATCGTCATGATGTCACTGTTTTCAACAATGACCTTATTACCAATGTTCTTACAAACCGTTTTACTTGTTACAGCCTTTAAATCAGGGCTCATCATGCTACCGGGGAGTATTATTAGCGCCATAATGGGACCGATTGCAGGTAAATTATTTGATAAATTTAGTCCAAAGGCTATTATCATCCCTGGCCTTGTATTAGTAGCTATTGCAATGTGGCTATTCAAGGGCATTAATCCAGAGACAACATTGACACAAATTATCTTAATGCACAGCATATTAATGGTTGGGCTCATGTTTGTGATGACAGCACAAACATATGGTTTAAATCAATTGACACCAGAGCTTTACCCACACGGCACAGCGCTCTTTAATACATTACAGCAAGTAGCTGGTGCAATTGGTACGGCTATATTTATATCTAAAATGTCTTCAGGTACAACTGAATATATGCAAAACTCAACAAACCCAATGAATCCAGTAGAAAAGTTAAACGGCTTAACATCGGGATTCCAAGGGGCATTCATGCTCGGGTTAATCTTTATAATTATTGCCCTCGTTGTATCGTTTTTCTTAAAAGGACAGAAAAAGGAAGCAAAAGCCACTCAGCTCTTACACAATGAAAATTAGAAGATCCTAAATTTTGTATTAGCCGCTGATTGATTAAATACGAACACCAAAAAGACATCTTTACGAGTTAAAGATGTCTTTACAAAATGAACAATACGACCTACTTTTAGGGTTAAATGTAAATTCAACTGCTCTTAATGTTGATTTTTATACGTATGCTTATTAAATGAATTTCGAAAAATCTAATGTCTCTTTATGAGCGTTTACGATTAGTTTGAAAGAGGTGCTACCATGATAAAAGTAACTGAATCCTCAGTAAAAAAGGCACGCATAGACTACGAATTATTGAAGGAAACAAGACATACGAAAGCTATATTATTTCGGTTATACGAAGACGCTGGCGATAAAATCGATAGACTTTCTATTATACGGACTTACCCTAGCGAAGCATTCGTTGTTGCAGAAAAAAACGCTCCACATTTAGTAGAACAAGGTGGCATTCACCAATTATTTCAGATAATTGATGAACAAGGCATCTTATCCTGATGCTTTTAATAACATATTCATAAAATCTTACATAGGGATGATTACAATTAACAAACCAAAATGATTCGATTTTTTAAGACTACAGGCACATCATTCATTATATAAGAAAAAAATTATACATCAGCAATATTCTTTTATGAGCTATATTGCTCATCCTTCAACCCTTTCACGATAAGCAGAATTTCTAATTTCCAAGTGTAATTACAAAATTCAAGTACGAGATACCTTTCAATATTCTGCTTTCAATCCTCAACATTTACGTTATACTAAAATAATATATAAATATACGAAGGAGAAAGCGTTATGGATATGAAAGAAAAACAAACAATGATGGAGAATATCCCTCAAACGGGCTTTTTTGGTCACCCTAAAGGTTTATTCACTTTATTTTTCACCGAGTTTTGGGAGAGGTTTTCTTATTATGGAATGAGAGCCATTTTACTTTACTATATGTACTATTCCATTGCAAAAGGTGGATTAGGAATTGATCAAGCTACTGCCACTTCCATCATGGCAATTTACGGCTCTCTATTATACATGTCTAGTGTTATCGGTGGCTGGGTTTCTGATCGTTTACTCGGTTCAAGTAAAACAGTCTTTTGGGGTGGGGTTTTAATTATGATTGGCCACCTTATTCTAGCATTGCCGGGTAGTATCATTACTTTATTTATTTCTATGGTATTTTTAATACTTGGGACAGGATTATTAAAACCAAATATCTCTAGCATCGTTGGAAATTTATATCATGAATCAGATACACGTCGAGACTCTGGTTTTAGTATTTTCTATATGGGCATTAATTTAGGTGCTCTTGTAGCTCCTTTAGTTGTTGGTACATTAGGTCAACAATATAACTTCCATGTTGGTTTTGGCGTTGCAGCAATTGGTATGGTAGTAGGTTTAGCACTATTTGTTTTGACGAAAAAAAAGACTCTTGGAGTAGCTGGTACGATACCAATTTCTTTATTTTTATAAATGGCATTTTTGTCTCATTGTCACTTTTTGATTCCCTTCGCATAAAAACATTACACACTCAGCAATCGTATTCTCTATTCACTCCATTTGATTCACCTCACCACCTTCACATATGTTTAGAGGTGGGAGTCCTCTCGAAAGATATGATAGATAGAGTGAATTGAAAAAAACGGACTATTATCTTCTAATAGCCCGTTCAAATAGTCACATCATTTTAGTTCCATTTTCTTTTATTTATTACTAGTATTAATAAAGCAAATACTAACAACATTCCACCTATATATGGTAGGTATGACACATGCCCATCAGTCTGTGGTAATGTTTTCTTACGTTCTTCTATTTTTTCTTGTTCTTTTACTTTTGATTCGTGTAAATTATTTTCTTCTTCCGTTACATTTGGGTTTTCTGGAGTTGGGTTTTTCTCTAACTCTTCCGTTGTTCCCCACTGCTCTTTAGATTCTGTTTCCTCCCCTTGCCCCTCTATAGT
>NZ_NUOT01000034.1 GCF_002584535.1 Bacillus cereus | reverse complement strand
TCGCTCATTTGCGACTTCCTCATGTTAACATCTTTGTATTTCGATGTCAACTAAGTTTTTCAATTTCTTTTTCGCTTCCTGCTGTTTCGCATCAGCGACGGTTATTAATATATCATGCAGGTTATATACGGTCAATACTTTTTATAAAAAAATTTCACATCCCGCTTATCTCTTTTCCTTTTCATCTTTTTACTGACCGCCACTTCTTTTAAACGAAAAATTCAAAATTGTATGTTATATTATTGCTATAGGAGCGTGATGGGAATGGGGATTAAATATTCGAACAAGATCAATAAAATTCGGACTTTCGCATTAAGTTTAGTATTTATTGGACTCTTCATTGCATACTTAGGTGTATTTTTCCGGGAAAATATTATTATTATGACCATTCTTATGATGGTTGGCTTTTTCGCAGTTATCGCTAGCACCGTCGTTTACTTTTGGATTGGTATGTTATCTACAAAAACTGTGCAAATCATGTGCCCAAGTTGTAACAAACCTACAAAAATGCTCGGACGAGTAGATGCATGTATGCACTGCAATCAACCCTTAACGCTTGATCGTACTCTAGAAGGAAAAGAGTTTGATGAGAAGTACAATAAAAAGAACTACAAGGCATAAAATGGGTGCATATAATGAAAAAAGAGGCCGACGTAACCGTCAGTCTCTTTTTTCATTATATATTACGCCTTATGACACTCTGGACATACGCCATAAATCTCTAGACGATGACTATTAATAACGAAGCCTGTTGCTTGTGCAGCTTCATCTTCAAGTTTTTCCAAACCTCCATAAGGAAAATCAACAATCTTACCACACTTTTCACAAATCACATGGTAATGCTGACTTGTAACATAATCAAATCTACTTGAAGCGTCTCCATAAGTTAGTTCCTTTACAAGCCCTACCTCTTTAAATACACGTAAATTATTATAGACAGTTGCAACACTCATATTCGGAAACTTACCTTCTAGCGCTTTATAAATTTCATCCGCTGTTGGGTGCGTCATAGATTCCACAAGGTACTCTAAAATAGCATGACGCTGTGGAGTAATGCGTACACCCGTATTTTTCAGCATTTCTAGCGCTTCTTTTAATTCTTCTTTGACCACCGTCATGCACCCCGATTCTATACGGATTATTATTTTATAATTCTTATAAAGAGTGTACTCCTTTTCTTGTCAATCGTCAATATTTCAACTGTAACTATGTGGTTTATTTTTCACCTAACCTTATTTTTATGTATGTTTGTCCATCCTTTATACATTCACATAGAAAAAAGTGCGAAATAATCGCACTTGGAATACTATCTTCTGAGGAGGTATGCCCTACTCTTTTAATGTATGAGGCATTAGCAAAAGTGTATAGACACATGCCTCACAGCACTTACACCATAATAATTTTTTCAGTTCCTTCTTATACAAAACCTTAATTTAAATAAGAAAGGATGTCCTCAATATGCCCTTTCACCTTTACTTTGCGCCACTCTTTTACAAGTTCACCATTTTTATTGATAAGAAACGTAGATCTTTCGATTCCCATGTACTCTTTTCCAAAATTCTTTTTCAGCTTCCATACAGCATATAACTCTGCCACTTTATGATCTTCATCCACTAAAAGTAAGAATGGCAAATCATGTTTTTCAATAAATTTCAAATGTCTATTTGCTGGGTCTGGACTTACCCCCAGTATAATTGTATCTTTTTCTTGAAACAACCCGTATGCGTCACGGAAATCGCATGCCTCTGTTGTACATCCTGGTGTCATATCTTTCGGATAAAAATATAATACTACATTTTTGCCGTGAAAATCAGATAGTTTAATCTGTTCTCCATTACTTCCTTCTAGTGTAAAATCCGGTGCCATTTCTCCTACTGCGACCATCTTTATCACTCCTTGTCTTTTCCTTCTACTATAACAAATGTTATTTTATTTTTCATTGTCGATCACGGTTCGAACTACGAATGCAAACGGCAAAGTATATCCAATCAGCGCTTCAACAATTGCAATCCAGCGCCCAATTCCAATAGGGGTTACATCACCATATCCAACTGATAATAAAGTAACCGCACTAAAATATAAGCATACTTCTACCAGCTGGAAAGAATGAACATTTAAACTTTTCCCGTCTTCTCTTAAGACGGAAAATCCACTTTCCTCTAATACAACATAACTTAATCCAAATGCGATAAGTACTGTTGTATAAATTAGAAATAATACAGTCAGATTATACAAAGAAAAGAAACGCTTCGAATCTGGGTATGAGCTCCATAATATTTGAATACTTCTTAACACAGCCATTGCTGCAATGAATAAAATAAGTCCCCATAACATGTCCTCCACCTCATCTTATATGTATGAGGACAATACATAATTTATCCCATGGAAACCGATAATCCTCTATTTAGTTCCCGGCACCGCGGTATCTTTTCACACCTTGATTCCAAAGTGTGATTGCAATCGCAAAACAAATCACACCAACAAATGGTGTCGCAAACGCATAACTGTTCCATTCTGTCTTTCTAAGAAAATACGCCGCTGGATACACACCCACAAATGCAAATGGCAATACAAACGTTAACACAAATCGAATCACACGATTATAAATATTTACAGGATATCGCCCATAATTCCCAATGTTATACATAAGCGGCATAATAGAGCTTTTCGCATCTGACCAAAAGCCAATACTTGCAAGCGTTACAAATATCCCACCATACACAAGAGCACCTCCTGTTACCATGAACAAGAACAAAAAGTAATCATACCAATAAAAGGATAAATGCAGCTCTACTGCCGCATATCCCATTACAATGATCCCAGTAACTGCACCAATTAAAGACTCCAGTTCCATTCGCTCTAATATAATTTGGAATAAACTATGAATCGGTCTTGTTAAAACACGATCCATTTCTCCCTTAATAATGTAACGATCATTAAAATCCCATATATTAAAGAAAGCAGAAAAGATAGCAAACGGTACTAAGAAAAAGCCATAAATAAAGATAACTTCTTCTCGGTTCCATCCTTTTAACGCTTGTGTATGTCCGAAAACAACAAGAATAAAAATTAAATTAACAGCTTGTAATAGTAAATCAGATAATAATCCAACAATAAAATCACCACGATACTCGAGTTTCGTTTTTATATATTGGCTTGCATATTGCAAAAACAGTTTTATATACAGCATCCCATCATCCCCCTTGTACAATTAGGCGTTTTCTCGCCGTTTTCCACATCAGCACAATTGGAACAATAAGTACAACTGCCCAAATCATTTGAAATAATAAAGCCTGATACAACTTACTTCCCTGTATTCCCTCAGAGAAAATCATACTCGGAATATAACTGATTGCTTGAAATGGTAAAAATACCATTGCTTTTTGTGCCCATAAAGGATAAAAGCTAATGGGTAGTAATAAACCTGAAAATAAATCGATAACCACACGTTTTGCATACATAATACCACTATTATTAAATAAGAAAAAAGTAAGCATGCCTGTCATTAAATTAATTTGCGTATTAATAATAAAGCTGAATATTAACGATAGGAAAAACCACAGCCAGGTTTGAAAATTTGTTGTAATTTGCAATGAGAATAACAGTGTAACAATAATCATGCCGGGAATAGAAAAGAAGGCAAAACGGAAGATTCCCTCTCCAAGACCTTGCATAACTTTCATTCCTAAATAATTGTATGGACGAATTAATTCAACAGCTACACGTCCCTCTTGAATTTCCATCGCAATTTCTCTGTCAATGTTATTAAAGTAAAAAGCTCGAGCCATCCATGCAATAGCAATATAGGTTGTCATCTGAGAAATTGATAAGCTTTCAATATTCTCTTTCCCGCTGTAGATGGCTTGCCATAAAAAATAATATGCTCCGATATTAATTGTATAAATTAAAATTCCACTATAGTAATTCGTTCGGTAAGCAAGCATCATTAAAAAACGAATCCGAATCATTTCAATATACTTACCCATGAATCATACCCTCTTCATAAATATTACGGATAATTTCTTCTGTCGACACTTCATTAATTTTCAAATCTTTAATTTGAAAAGCTTGGACCACTTTGGAAATGAGCATAGAAATTACAACTTCTTCATTCGGTATTTTCGCAATCCATGTATATTCTTCTTTCCCCTGCGACCAAACTATATGATCATCAGGCATTAGCGCTGATAATTGTTGATATGAAACAGGTGCAGTAAATTGAAAATGTATCTCTTTTTCTGCTCCCCACTGCGAACGAAGTTTTTCTAATGATCCATCATACATAATGCTTCCTTCATCCAGCATAATCACACGTTCACATAAAGCTTCAATGTCAGTAATATCATGCGTCGTTAATAAAATTGTTGTTTTATAACGTTCATTCATTTCCTTTAAAAACTCACGGATTTTTAACTTTACAAGAACATCTAGTCCAATGGTTGGCTCGTCTAAAAATAAAAGCGGCGGATTATGAATTAATGCCGCTGCTAATTCACAACGCATTCTTTGACCAAGCGATAACTTTCTTACTGGCTTATCTAACAAAGGCCCAATATCCAACGTTTCAATAACGTGCTCCATATGTTCATTATATTGCGCGTCCGATACACCATACACTTTCTTTAATAAACGAAATGATTCTTGTACTGCAATATCCCACCAAAGTTGCGAACGTTGACCAAATACAACACCAATTGTTCTTACAAATTCTTCTCGCTGTTTATGTGGGTTCATACCATTTACTATAATCTGACCAGACGTCGGTGTTAAAATTCCAGTTAACATTTTAATAGTGGTAGATTTACCCGCGCCATTCTCACCGATATAACCAACCATTTCTCCTTGTTTTACAGTAAAGGAAACATCATTAACTGCTGGTACGATTTTATAATTACGATTTAATAAATCGCGAAATGCACCTTTTAAACCAGAACGACTTGAATACGCTGTAAATTCTTTGCGTAATCCTTGTACTTCAATTACCGATTTCATAATCGGCCCCCCTTCCTCGATACCACAACGAATAGTTTACCCAACTCCCATTCCTATCACAAACAATACGTCTTTTTGAAAAACATGTTAGAATAATACATAGATTTTTGTAAGGAGATGAATTGTAGTGAATTTCACAAAATCAGAAGCATTACATAAAGAAGCGTTAGAACATATCGTTGGTGGTGTTAACAGTCCTTCTCGTTCTTTTAAAGCAGTTGGTGGTGGGGCACCTGTTGCAATGGAACGCGGAAAGGGTGCTTATTTTTGGGATGTAGATGGTAACAAATATATCGATTATTTAGCAGCATACGGTCCGATCATTACAGGTCACGCTCATCCTCACGTAACAGAAGCAATCAAGATCGCAGCTGAAAATGGTGTATTATACGGAACACCAACAGCTCTAGAAGTAAAATTTGCGAAAATGTTAAAAGAAGCAATGCCAGCTTTAGATAAAGTTCGTTTCGTAAACTCTGGTACGGAATCTGTTATGACAACAATTCGCGTAGCTCGTGCTTATACAGGCCGTACAAAAATTATGAAATTTGCTGGTTGCTACCACGGTCATTCAGACTTAGTTCTTGTAGCAGCTGGTTCTGGCCCTTCTACTCTTGGTACTCCTGATTCTGCTGGTGTACCACAAAGCATTGCACAGGAAGTTATTACCGTTCCATTTAATAACGTGGAAACATTAAAAGAGGCACTAGATAAATGGGGACATGAAGTAGCAGCTATTCTTGTAGAACCAATCGTTGGGAATTTCGGAATTGTAGAGCCTAAACCTGGCTTCCTAGAAAAAGTAAATGAGCTTGTCCACGAAGCTGGCGCACTTGTTATTTATGATGAAGTAATCACAGCTTTCCGCTTTATGTACGGCGGTGCCCAAGATTTACTTGGCGTAACACCGGATTTAACAGCACTTGGTAAAGTAATCGGCGGCGGTCTTCCAATTGGCGCATATGGTGGTAAGAAGGAAATTATGGAACAAGTTGCACCGCTCGGTCCTGCTTACCAAGCTGGTACAATGGCTGGAAATCCAGCTTCTATGGCGGCTGGTATCGCATGCCTAGAAGTACTAAAACAAGAAGGTGTATACGAAAAACTAGATGAGCTTGGAGCAATGCTTGAAAAAGGTATTTTAGAACAAGCTACAAAACATAATATCGATATTACAGTAAACCGTCTAAAAGGCGCATTAACTGTTTACTTCACAACAGATACAATTGAAGACTATGACGCTGCTCAAAATACGGATGGAGAAATGTTCGGCAAATTCTTCAAACTTATGCTTAATGAAGGAATTAACTTAGCTCCATCTAAATATGAAGCATGGTTCTTAACAACAGAACATACAAAAGAAGATATCGAATATACAGTCGAAGCTGTCGGCAAGGCATTTGCTGCCTTAGCAAACGCATAAAAAATACACATTCAAAAGAAAAAATAGAGGATGCCCTCTATTTTTTTCTTTTTTCTATTTCATAAATCGCACATCAATAGTATAATTATTCATAATTATCTGTTTTATTTCGAATTTTATATTCATTTGTTGTCTATAAGGCAATATATGCCTTTTAAAAATCAGATTATTCACAACTTCACAACAGAGGGGGGATTGACGGATGCCTAACAATACAAATAAATGGTCACCGTCTTTATTTCGAGATTACGTAAATGCAGAACACGATGCGTGTGGAATCGTTTCCGTTATGGAAAAACATAATGTGCCAACAAAAGAAAACATCGATCTGTGTATACAATCACTTGTAAAAATGAATCATCGCGCTGGCTTTATTAATGGTGAAGGCGATGGTATTGGGGTTCATATCGACTTACCGAAAGCCCTTTGGAAAGAAAAATTAAAAAATAGCGGATATAATCCAGCGATTGTGGATCATCCCCACTTTATCGTTGGACATTTTTTTCTAAACAAAAAAGAAGATCCTACACTCTTAAAAAACAGTATTCATAATAAATTAAACAAGAAAAATCTCACTGTTATTTTCGAAAGTGATGATGTGATAAACTCTGATGCCCTTGGTCCTCTTGGTAAACAAGAAGAGCCTTTATTTTGGCAAATTGCCATTCTTTCAGAAACACCAACTGAAAACATCAATCAAGTACTATTCGCTTTAACGATCGATATAGAGAAAAATACAGCAATTCATGTTGCATCGTTAAGTCACGACCATGTTGTGTATAAAGTTCTTGGTGCTGGCGATACACTTGTTGCCTATTATGACGATTTGCAACATCCACTTATTGCATCAACGATGACCCTTGGACATAATCGCTATTCTACAAATACATTATCTAATTTTTTTCGCGTACAACCATTTAGCATCCTTGGGCATAATGGTGAAATTAATACAATTTCCAAGTTACGTGATCAAGCCGAAATGATTGATGTACCACTTACTGCTGGAGGCAGTGATTCTCAAGATTTAAACCGCACCTTAGAAACTCTTCTCGTTCGCTACAACTACAGTCTATTTGAAGCAATGGATATATTATTTCCACCAATTATTAATGAGATTAAATTATACGAGCCACATATGCAAGATTTATATACGTATATTCGTGAAGCATGGGGACATTTCGCTCAAGGACCAGCCGGCATTATTTCACGTTATAAAGATGAAGCCGTTTTTAGTGTAGATTCACTTGGTTTAAGACCTGTTTGGAAAGTTGAAACAGAAAGTTCCTATGTCTTTTCTTCCGAACCAGGTGTTGTATCACCATCTGAATACGTAGCAGAACCAAAGTCACTTGCCCCTGGAGAAAAAGTAGGTTTAAAGTGGAACCCCCAAGGTGACCTTGTTCTCTACGAATATGAAACATATCAAGAAGAAGTATATAAACGAATGAAACAACACATTCATTTTTCAGATTATCATTTCAACTTATCTACTCCAGCTGTGGAAAAAATTGAAGGGTTATCTAACCTTTCTCAAGTTGAAACAGAGCAATATGTAGCTTTCGGATGGGATCGTGAACATATCCAACTTCTTGAGCAAATGGCAACAAAAGGCGTTGAACCAATTCGTTCACTCGGACATGATGCCCCTCTAGCTGCACTTGATCCAGACAGACGAAACATCGCTGATTTTATAAAAGAGAGTGTTGCTGTTGTTACAAACCCAGCGATCGACCGTGACAGGGAGGTTGAACACTTCTCTACACGTACAGTACTGGGGAAGCGGCCTAGCTTATTTAGCGGTGGACAACAAACCTTTGTTACTGAACTTTTGTCACCAATTATAATAGAAGGCGCTTTAGCGCAATCTGTATCAGAAGATTTAGAAATCACCTCATATGAACAACTGATACATCTATTTGCAACTCATAGCACAGTCTACAAGTTATCCGTTACCTTTCCAGCATCGGAAACTTTACATGATGCATTAAATCGAATTAGCGCCGAAGCTACAGCTGCTATCAAAAAAGGAGCTTCACTACTATTACTTGATGATGCAAAAGCTCATCAAAATGAACAATTATGGATTGATCCACATTTAGTTACAGCTAAAGTACACCAAGAACTTACTGAACATAAATTACGACGCAAATGCTCCATTGTTGTAAGATCCGGTGCTCTTCGTTCTTTACATGACATTGTTACACTATATGGATTAGGTGCTGATGTTATTAATCCATATTTAATGTTTGCAACCGTAAACGATGGGACAACGATACCAATTTCTAATTTATATAAAGCGCTAAACAAAGGACTTGAAAAAGTGATTTCAACTATCGGCATTCATGAACTGCGCGGTTATGGCCGTCTCTTCTCTTCAATTGGTTTACACGAAGAAATTGCAAACATACTGCAGATTACAAACTTTTTAGGATCACGTACTGTAGCGTTTTCACTTGAATCTTTAGCAGAAGATGCGAAAGTCCGGGCACTTGATTATAACAATCCAAAAGTTAGAATGCGAAAAACATTTCATGTATTCCCTCGCATTTGGAAAGCAATTGGTGATGTCGCAAAAGGGAATGCTTACGATAATTATCGTGAGAAATTAGCGGAAGTAGAAGATAAGAACCCAATTGCAATTCGCCATCTTATCCAAATGAAAGCAGCAGAGCAACCAGTGTCAACTGAGCACGTTTCAATTAGCGTAAAAAATCATGACTTACCATTTATTATTAGTTCCATGTCATTTGGCTCTCAAAATGAAATTGCATTCCGCGCCTATGCAGAAGCAGCAGACCGTCTCAATATGATTAGTTTAAACGGTGAAGGCGGCGAAATTAAAGATATGATTGGTAAATATCCACATACACGTGGTCAACAAATTGCGTCAGGACGTTTTGGTGTGAATGCCGAACTGTTAAACTCATCAAATTTAATTGAGATTAAGATTGGGCAAGGAGCAAAACCTGGTGAAGGTGGACATTTGCCGGGTTCAAAAGTAACTTCCAAAATTGCAGAAGCACGTAACGCAACAATTGGTTCAGACTTAATTTCTCCGTCCAATAATCATGATATTTACTCAATTGAAGACTTGGCGCAAATTATTACGGAAATTAAGACAGCCAATCAACTTGCAAAAGTCGCTGTCAAAGTTCCAGTTGTCCCTAACATTGGAACAATCGCTGTAGGAATCGCAAAGGCTGGTGCTGATTTTATTAATATTAGCGGATTTGATGGCGGCACGGGCGCTGCACGTATTCATGCCCTTCAGCATGTAGGCCTTCCAGTTGAAATTGGAGTAAAAGCTGCTCATAACGCTCTATTAGAAGCAAATATGAGACAGAACGTAGAAATTTGGGCAGATGGTGGTATTCGGAGTGTAAACGATGCACTAAAAGTTATGCTTCTTGGTGCAAACCGTATTGGCTTCGGTACTTTATCCATGATTGCAATTGGCTGTACAACGTGCCGGGGCTGTCACTTAGATACTTGTCATGTTGGTATTGCAACACAAATTGAATCAGAAGCACAAGCAAAAGAACATGGACTACGCCGTTTTGTTCCACGTCAATTGGAAAAAGCTGTAGAAGGTTTATTACACCTATTTACTACTTTCGGAACAGAACTTAAACGTTTAACAAGTGAGCTCGGCTATACGAACTTACAAGAAATTGTTGGTCGTTCTGATTTACTAGAACAAACGCGAGGAATAGAACTATTAGACTTACAACATTTATTACAAACATTGGAAAGTACATCTCACACGATAACAGACAGAGTACAGCAACAAGATTATGTAACAACTGACTCTTTCCAATCAAAAGAGCTAGTTGGTGTTGGGGTAGATCAACGCGTAATGGGTGGTCTGGAATCATGCTACCGCGTTCGCAGTAAATTATATGACAATCATACGCTTGAACCAATTACATTAAAATATACAAATGGCTCTGTTCCTGGAAACGGGTTAGGTGCCTACAATAGTGAAAACTTATTTATCCATGTAAATGGCGGGGCGCAAGATGGCATCGGAAAAACATCATTCGGTGGCGGCATTTATATTACAAAAGCAAAAGGAAAAGATGGAGCATATTATAACGGTTCTGTCGGAAAAGGATTTGGATACGGTGCACAAAAAGGCACTTTATATGTGCAAGGTAACGCCGATGCACGTGCTGGCATCCGCTTATCTGGAGCGGATATGATTATCGGTGGGAGAATCACAAAACCAATTCGAGAAAAAGAACATGGGAATCTTGGCGTTCATGCAAATATTAAAGGCTTCGCTTTTGAATATATGACAAATGGTCGCGCTCTCGTTCTTGGCGATCCTGGTCCATGGATTTGTGCAGGCATGACCGGTGGTGTCGTTTATTTACGCCATCAGCCTAAACTCGGTTTAACAGAATCTGCTTTGCGAAGAAGAATCGCAAAAGGAGCAAACGTAACATTACGTCCACTTAGCAAAAATGGAGAAACAGACATTACAGAATTATTATTAGACTACATTCGCGTATTAAATGAGCATGAACAATATGAAGAAGTTGCTCTCTTAACACCGTTATTAGATAACATTCAGCTTCACTTTTATGAAATCATTCCGAAAAAAGAACAAGCAGATCCATCTATTTCAACTGAATGATACAATTTCAATTACATTCGTTTAAAACCGATGAGGTGAGTATTCCGTAGTAATCTATAATCATTTAAAAGCCTGCTAAATTTCAGCGGGCTTTTTTCACTAAAGTGCAGATTCAAAAGGAAGGATACATAACTTACCCTACTAGCGAAGCAACGAAGAAATGCGAAGGCTATTTTTACTCAGATTTTTGAATATGACTAAAATATCACTAAAATATCACTTGCTAACATATTGTAATGAATGTATAGTATCATGTTGTACATTCATTATGACAAGAGAGAAAGGATATTAAGTAGGGTATGAAACTTGGTGCTCGCATTTTAAAAACGGGTATTGCCATTACATTAGCTTTATTTGCTTGTACTTTGCTCCAACTACCGAGTCCCGTATTCGCGGGAATTTCAGCAATTTTTGCTGTCCAACCATCTGTATACCGTTCGTATTTGACAGCACTGGAACAAATTCAAGCAAACGTAATTGGTGCAGTATTCGCTATCGGATTTGCATTTGCTTTTGGACACAATCCTTTTATCATTGGATTAACTTGTATATTAGTTATTGCGATTACACTACAATTACGTTTAGAAAATACAATATCCATTGCTTTAGTAACGGTTATTGCTATTATGGAATATCAAGGAGCAAACTTCTTTGATTTCGCCTTGCTTCGCTTTGCAACTATTATGGTCGGGATTATTGCAGCTTCACTTGTAAACTTAATCTTTATGCCACCAAAATACGAAACAAAACTATATCATCGCATCGTTGATGATACAGAAGAAATTGTAAAATGGATTCGTATGAATAGCAGGCAAGCTTCTGATTTTACAACACTAAAAACAGATATTGATCGTATGAAAGAAAAAATGATTAAATTAAATCATTACTACTTGCTTTACAAAGAAGAAAGAAGCTATACGAAAAAAGTACAATTTGCAAAAATTCGTAAGCTCGTTTTATTTAGACAAATGTTAGCAACAACCAGCCGTGCATTAAGTACACTAAAAGCATTACATCGCACGGAAAATGAATTGAGGTATATGCCTGAGTCATTTCAGGAATCCATTCAAAATGAATTAGATTCATTAACACACTATCATGAACAAGTTTTGTTAAAATTTATCGGTAAAGCAAAAAAACAACAGTCTGTTGAAATGCTTGATGAAGTAGAAACTGGTAAGCAAGAATTAATTGATATATTTATGGACTATCAAAATAAGGATGATGAAGAATCGTATAAAATATGGTTACATCTCTTCCCTCTTATTTCTTCCATTATCAATTACAGTGAAGAAGTTGAGCATCTTGATTTACTTGTAGATAGTTTTTATACGTATCACAAACCAGAGAATGAACTACAAATCGATGAAAAAAAAGATGATGAATAAAGAAACAGCCCATTTATTTCGAATGGGCTGTTTCTTCTATATGTTGAATTTGATATAAATTATAATAAAATCCTCGTTTTTGCATTAATTGTTCATGAGAACCTTTTTCTTTTATTTCACCATCTTCGATATATATAATTGTATCCACATGTGTAATGGTAGCTAACCTATGAGCAATAATAATTGTTGTACGATCCGCAGCTAATATTTGAAGCGCCTCTTGAATATACCTTTCATTCTCTAAGTCTAAAGCCGAAGTTGCTTCGTCTAATATAAGTAAAGAAGGATTCTTTAAAAACACACGCGCTATCGCTACACGCTGCCTTTGCCCACCAGACAATTTTACTCCTCTCTCTCCAACAACTGTATCGTAGCCGTCTGGTAATTTCATAATGAAATTGTGAATCTGTGCTGCTTTTGCAGCCGCAATGACTTCCTCTTTCGTTGCTTTTGGATTTCCATATAAAATATTAGATTGAATCGTATCACTAAATAACAAATTATCTTGTAAGACAATACCAATATGACTACGTAAATTTCTTACATTATAATCTTTCACATTCACACCATCTACATAAATTGCACCACTAGAAACATCATAAAATCTTGGAATTAAGCTAGCTAGGGATGACTTTCCACCTCCACTTGCTCCAACAAGAGCGATTTTTTCTCCAGGACGAATTGAGAAAGAAAGATGGTGTAGTACATCTTTTTCATCAGTATTATACCGAAACGAAACTTGATCAAATACAATTTCACCAAAAAGCTTTTTTTGTTCAAGCGCATTTGGCGTATTTACAATATCATACTTTTCGTCTAAAAGTTCAAATACCCGATCCATTGATGCAAATGATTGTGTGAGTGTTGTAGAAGAGTTAACAAGGCGGCGTAACGGACTATATAAGCTATCCATATAGCCAATAAAAGCAACCATCGTTCCAAGTGTTAAGGAACCTTGAATCACTTCATACGCCGCAAACGCAATAACAAGTAATGGTCCCAAATCCGTTAACGTATTCACCGCAGAAAATGTTCGCGCTGTCCAGCTTGTATGTGTTAATGCTTTAGTTAAAAAATCATTATTTTTCTTATCAAACTGTCCCTTTTCATACTCTTCTAACGCAAAACTACGCGTCACTTGCATCCCTTGAATACGCTCATGTAAGTAACCTTGCATCGTTGCCAATGCTTGTGAGCGCTCCCTCGTCAATTTACGAAGACGCCCAAAAAAATATTTCACCGCAACTGCATAAATTGGCAAAATTAACAATGCAACGAGCGTTAATTTTATATTCATAGAAAACATAACTACGATTGCAATAAAAATCGTAGCTGTATCAAGCCAGACGTTCATAAGCCCTGTAATAACAAAATCCTTCGTTTGCTCTACATCATGGATCACACGCGAAATAATTTCACCTGTTTTTGTATTTGAATAGTAACGTAAACTCAACTTTTGCAGATGCCCAAAAATATGTTTTCGTAAGTCATAAAGTACCGTATTACCAATACGTTGCGCAAAGTATTGACGATAATATTCAACAGGTGGTCTCAGTACACCAAAAATGAAAAAGGCAATCCCGATTGCCATTATCAATTGGGATGTTTTTTCACTGAGTGATCCACCACCTTGAATGACATCATCAATAATATACTTTAATAACCACGGCATAATAAGCGGAATACCAAACTTAATGAGTCCAATAATAATTGTAATCGTAATAAGCCACCGATATGGTTTTACAAATTGTAAATATCTTTTTATTCCCTGCATGTAATCCCCCCTCAATAGGACAAACCTGCCGGGAAAATCCCTGCAGGTTTGTTCTAATCTCTATACATTAAATACCGCTCATACCACATGTCTACAAAATCTGGCGCAAAAGGTCCTTTTCTTTGATGAATCCACTGCGTTAAATACTCTACGTTTCTCTTTAGAATTGTATCAATGACTGGAGGATAGTTCATAATCTGACTATGTTTTTCATACTCATCTTCATCTAAAAGTGTATATGTCATATCTGGATACACCTTAATATCCAAATCATAATCAATATACTTTAATGCTTCAGAATCATATGCAAATGGAGAACTTAAATTACAATAGTAGTATACTCCCTCTTCTCTTAACATACCGATTACATTAAACCAATAATTTGAATGAAAATAACAGATTGCAGGTTCACGCGTAATCCATGTCCGACCATCTGATTCGGTTACTACAGTCCGATCATTTGCACCAATTACAAGACTTTGTGTACCTTTTAAAATTGTAGTCTCTTCCCACATTCTATGAATGGAGCCATTATGTTTATAACTATGTATTTGTACTTTTTCTCCTTCTTTGGGAAATCCCATACGTGCTCCCTTCTTTCACTGTGAACGCTCTTCTAAAGTTGTCTTAACTCGTATCGTTCCTATTAAAAACGTATTGAGCCGAATTCACTTTTTTTCTATTATAACTTTTTTGTCAAAATTTTAAAACTAAACCGATACAATCCAACTTTCGTAAGCGCCAATGAATTGCTCTTCATTGGCAAATCAGGATGTACCAAAAAGCCCTTTTTCATGAATTTAAAAAGGACTTCTCCATCTAAAATATTAGAACACGTCACTTCTTTAGTTAGAAATTATTTTTTCAGCTTCAAAAGAATGAATCACTTCATTTGTTTGTCGCTCAAATTTTTCATGCAAAAGCTTCAAAGCTTCTTCCGTTTTGTGTATTTCTTGACGAATAAAATGTAAATCTTTTTTATCATACGTATCCTGCTCATTTGTTTCGATCTGTTGGTACTTCTCTAAATGCGCTTGTAATTTCAATAACTCATCCATTGTCTGTAACTGCTCTCCTACTAACTTATCAAATGAATTCATTATTTCCCCCCTGTTTCAAATAAATTCTCACTATCTATTAATACGGGATACATCTCTATTAACTATTTTCTAATTTCCCAACTCCTTCTCCTTTGACTACATTTGTTGACTTATTAGAAGTTATGTCGCCTCTCTCAACAAAATTCTCAAAGCAATCGATTTGAATAGTATGAGACCTTCACTAGTAACAAAACTTTGTCTTTCGTCACTACACTGCAAATAAAGAAAACACTTCTCTTGAATCGAGAAGTGTTTTTCTTTGTTATTGATTCGTGCTAGAAGATTGTGCTTTTTTCGCTGCTGATTTTGCATTTTGTTGTTTTACTGCTTGTACATCCGTATCAGTAGCAAACTCTGTACCGTAGCTAGCATTTGCACTTTGAACGCCAGCACTAGAAGCCTGTGCTTTTTTTGCTTCTGATTGCGCATTTTGTTGCTTTACTGCTTGTACGTTTGTCTCAGTTGCAAACTCTGTACCATAGCTAGCATTTGTACTTTGAATACTAGCACCAGAAGTTGCTTTGTTATAACCTTGTTGTTTTTTACTCATCTTTCTCACCTCCACAATCAATAATGTAACCAACCCTTCTAAAAGATATCCGTAAAATTATTTTTTTATTGGCGCATATATCTTCCTTGGCTCATTCAAACTACATATGATGGAGGTGTACACATGTACGTTGGACGCGATATGACGGAACTATCTATGATTTCGAAAGAAGAATGGAAACAAGATGAATTGGCTTATTTTCACCATTCCTTGCAACAAATCATGCCTTATTTAAATGTAGAAGGCCAAACGATTTATAAAGAAATCATAAAAGAAATTGAATCACGAGGCGGTCTTCAAAAAAACGAGGCGGATTGGACACACGGTACAAAAATTTCTTATGATTAAAAAACGTGTTCCCTAACTCGGGAACACGCTCCATCTCCACCCCTTTTTACCTGTTGTAAAAGACCAAACGGGTGAAGTTACTCGACCGCCATATCGATCTTCAGCTTTTATATACCAGTGATACGTCGTATTTTCCTTTAAGTTCTCCCATTTTACTTTTGCGTTGCGCCAATTTGCCACAAAATCATCTTTACCAATTACTTCATTCGTGTACACGTTTACTTCTACATAGTCTGTTGCAACTTGTTTTATCGCAGGTTTTAAATCAACGTCTAATTCAAATTCATCTTTTCCTGGATACTCTTCTGGTTTATAAAAATTATATTCATTTAAATATGGAGAATACGTTTTGACATACATTTTGTTCGCAGTTGTATCAAATTGTAAAAGTCGCATATATCCTTGTCCACCCTCTGGTCCTCCTTGATAATCCGCCAGCATTTGATATACTTTACGATCTGCGATGCCGTCTCCATTATCATCAATTTCATCAACTAGTGTCTCACTATCATGATAATGTCCACTTAACACAGCTAACACATTTTTATTTGGTTTAACTACCTCATTATAAATTTTATCGCCGATTGGACTACGATTACCTGATACAAGTAAATATTCATGGAATGATAAAATCGCTTTTCGATTCGGATATTTCTGTAACACTTCCTTCATCCATTGAATATCTTCATCTGTGACGCCCCATCCCATATACAGCATAATAAAGTCGTTTCCCTTTGCTGAAATCAAATCATAGTGTCCACGGTTATTCTTATAACTTTCACCGTAAAATGACTTATCTTTAAAACGCCAGTCTCCAAAATATTTCCAGTATGCTGTATAGTCTTCGTCTTTATGATTTACATCATGATTTCCAGCCAACACACCATATGGTACTTTCGCATTCTCAAGCACTTTCATATATTCATCTGCACGCTGCCATTGAAATTCTTGATATGATTTATCAACAAGGTCTCCCGTATGGAATACATATTTAATATTTAATGGATCTCTTTGTGCAGCAATCCAGTCAACCTGACTTTTGTAAATATAGGGATAACTTTCAGAGTAATACTGTGTATCCGACATCCAGACAAATGTGTAATCAAACTTGTTTGGCGAACTTGGGATTTGGTCTTGCACAATTACACTTACTTTTTGATCTTTTACATATTCTTTCGCTATTACAGCACCTTTTAATTCAAAGTCCTTATCCCCAGCAATTTTCGATGTAAGTTCTGTCCACTTATTTGTCATGTAGTTCCAAGCATACATCGTAACTTTTCTTCCTTCTAGAGAATGTCCATACCATTTTACTTCTACCGTATCATCATTTTTCACATCATCTGCAACAGTTACGTCAAAGCGATGATATGGAAATTTCTCTGTTGATTCCGTTGTATAATATTCCCCATCTTTTTTACTAACTTTACTTAACTTCTCTTGATCGAAACTTTTCTCCCCATTTACAGCAAAAGCTTGTGGTGGTTCTTGTTCTATCGAATTTTCGGTAATTTTCATATGTTCCGTATCATTCGGCTTATACGCATATCCCTTATAAAATGTTGCTTTCATTGCATCGTTTGTTGGATCGGTTACTTTTGCTTCAAGTGTCGGACTCGTACTCACATTTTCCTCTCCGTCTTTAGGTGCAATCGGAGTAGGGTCGGTTGGATTTTCTGCCCAAGTTTCAAACATAACTGTTTTTTCTTGACGATTTCCCACTTGATCCTCCGCCTCCATATGTAGCTCATGCTTTCCTGCCGCTAATTTCCCAGAGGACGTTTCATATGGAGTTTCAATCTCTTTCCCATCTAAAATCACTTTTTTACTCTTTATTCCTGCTATATCATCTGTAACTGTTACATCAATTGGAATTTTCCCTTTATATTTCTTATTCTGTATTGTAGTAGAAATCTGTGGCGGTGTATTATCAACTTTTACATTCGCAACAGTTTCTTGATTCACACCATCTTGCACTGCAATTCGATGTTTCCCGTCCTTCACTTGCTTTGTATCCCATAAGTACGCATTCGAAATAAATTTTTCTTCTGGAACTTTGAATTCAAACGTAAATACTGGTGTTGATGTATCTCCATCACCAACTGATAACTCCTGAGTTGGATTTGCAAAGTTCGGATCATATAAAGTCGTTCCATCTGCTAATACAAGGCGAACATTTTTTAAATAAAAATCATCTTTGTTCTCTTGAACTCGATCATCAAATGGAGACGTTTTTGTGCCAGAGCGAATATCAATTTTGAACGGTTCATTATATTTAATTTTTGATTGATCAATTTTTACAGTTAATGTGACATAATCACTATACGTATCGTCAAATATACGCAATACGTCCTTCCCAATCGTAACCGCGTTTTTAAAATACAAATCAGTTTGCTTTACATCGAAAGCAAAATAGGCAGGCTTCTCTAAAGCGCGATATGTATTCGTCTCTACTTTCTGTCCATCCACCAAAAGAGAAAGTTGTTCAGATCCAACCGACGATGAAGTTCCTTTTAATAAGACTTGCTTTGCAACTACCTCATCATCTTTTACATTAAGACGAAGAGGGCCTTTATCTTTCTCACCATCTATTTGCACTGAGTACATATCACTTTTTACCACATTTAAGCCATCAGAGGCTTCCAAGTAATATGTTATTTTCTCTTTTCCAATTAGTTCAGGTGAGTAAACGGTATAATGATATTGTTTATCTACATGATTCTCTACTAAATTTTCTACTTTATATTCTGCATTAGAATTCATTTTGTAATATAGTTTCACACTTTTCACTTGTTCGTTATCAAGAACAGAAAAACTCAATTTATGATCTTGAAATTCAGAAATTATCCCTTCTGCCGGTTTATGTGAAATTGTCGGCGGAATTGCATCTGCCTTCAAAGCAACTCGCTCAGTCGGTACTTGCCCTTCGAATACAGTTCCAGGAGATGCATTATGCTCTGCACTACTAATCTTTTGCATAATTTGTGAGCCATCTTGAGGATAACGATATAAAATCCCCTTATTCGCTTTCACATCAGCTTGGTTTGCTTGATCATTGTAATAAGCAGCTGCTATTTCTTTCCCCGTCTTTGTTGCAACGACAATGCCACGGGCACTTCCATTCGCCATTCCATTTGAATATACTCTAACAATATTTTTATTTTCTACTAAGTTCGCTCCAAATTGTTTATTAAAATCGGCTACATTCTTCTCATTATTTTCACCATTTATAACCCAAAATACGAGAGACCGCCCCGATGGAATTACAACATCATCGGGAGTGGATCCCCAAATGAGATCCCCCTCTGGTCCTTCAGATGGATAACGATATCGAATTGTATAATCCTTAAAATTAAGATCCTGCTCGCTATTGTTATACACTTCAATAAATTCATATCCATCTGCTTTCCCAACATTCGTCGTGTCTGGCGTCACTTCGGTAATCAAAAATGGCGATGCGCTTTGCGGATCTATTTTTTTATGTTCTACTTTTGTTTCATAGGATTTTTCAATTGTTTCTTGATTCCCTTGCACGACAATTTTATAGAATAATGAGTTCCCCCATAGCTCTTTTTGAGGAATTGTCACCTTATAAATATCGCTATTTCCTTCTCTGTTCATCTGCAATTTTTTGTGTGTTAATTTGCCATCTTGAGTATACAAAACAGCTACATTTTCCCCACCTTTAATCGTTGCAGTAATAGTTAAATCTTCCGCCTCTGTATGAGTAGGTGATGCCGTATGCTCAATCGTAACGCCAACTTGATCTGTTTGTTTTACTGGCTCTAAAGGTACTTGAAATGGTATTTGCACACCGGGTGTTCCTTTTTCAAACAAACCTACTTTTTGCATTCCAACACTTTCAGGCTTGTATGTATAAGTAACACTCTGCCCAACCTTTACATCCGATTTCTCATATGTTGCAGATGATAAAACTGTTCCATACTGATCAGCCAATTGAATGGTTCTTCCAGCGCTATTAGACATTCCGTCTGATTCAATTTGAAGCACTTGTTCTTCCGTTATATTTCCACCGTATGCTTGAATAAAATCTTGTTTTGATAACTCTACATTTCCTTCATTTTTAATCCAAAACACTTTCGTTTCTTTTGATGGGATTGTCGCATTTTCTGTAAAATGCCAATCTTCACTTCCTGCTTCTGAGTACTTATAAATAAGTTTATAGTCTTTCAGTTGCATTGCTTCACTTGAATTATTGTATATCTCTATAAATTCATATCCATCTTTCCCATTCACATTTATCGTATCTGGCATGAGCTCAGTAATCATAACTGTCCCATTTTTGGTGTAATCTTCAGTTTGATGTTCAATAGTACTCTTAAATTGTTCGTTTTCTGGAAATGTGATCATTTTCCCATCCTGTTCAATCTCAAACCAATATGTAAACGTATCAGACCAAACATCTAGATTTGGAACAACAGTAGAATACAAATTATTCTCACCTTTGTTCATTTCCAGTTTTTTCATTAACAAACCGTTAGCACTACGATATACTAGATTTACTTTTGCCGCATCGTATACACTTGCTAACTGAAGTTCAATCGGTAAATCTTCATGTGCATTAATTTTCGTTTTAGGTACATGCGCTGTTTCTTGTAACAGCTTTTCTTTTTGTGTGGGTTGCTTTTCTATCGTTTCTTTAGAGTTAGGTTCTGTAGGTGCAGCTTTCGGTGGTACTGGCTCTAGTTGTTTTGGATCTGACTGAACTGCCTTTTTTTGTGGAGATTCTGTAGATGCTGGTTCTTTTCCCTGCGATTGGAATGTAGTATAAGTTCCTGGCGATGGTATTTCATTTTTTATTTCATTCTTTGTTTCATTCCAAAAAGAATGAATGGATATATCCTTATTCTCTTTTCTTGTCTCAATGACATCTACCGTTTTATTTGTCTCATTCGTTACTTCAATTCTAATTTGTTCATCACTTAAATCCTCAGTAGCAAACAAAACTTGATCTTCTTTTATTTCTGACTTATAACGCTCATTAATCTTATTAACTGTATTATTTCCAAATAAGATTAACTTCGTTTCTTTTGGTTGTACGGATTGCTTTTCATTTTCATCTTTAAATTTTAGCACTTTTCCATTGACCTTCAGTTGAACATTCCTCATGTCCATAACTTTCTCTGATGAGTTATACAATTCGATATAGCGTAGATCATCTGTATAATGCACTTCTGAAATGAGAACTTGCTGATTTTGTTCCTTCTCCTCAGCAAAAGTGATATAGCCTGACCCAGCTACTGTTTGAAGCAAAAAGGTCGCTATAACTGCTGAACTGATTACTTTTTTTAGCATTTCCTATCCCCCTTTAAATTTTTTCATTACAACTTCCATTGTATTTGTCATTTGTTAAGGGGATATGAAATATTTGTAAGTAATTGTTATGTTTATGTCGAAAAAACTTCAACCATTAAGGTTGAAGTTTTTCCACACATTCTTCATAAATCGTACGATGCGATTTAGAAAAAGGTAATTTCTCAAATTCTTCTTTAGATACAACTTTTAATGTATCTGTTTCTTTAATAGTACTTGTTACTTTTCCATAAAATACAAATACATCCCATGTACGATGTGTGAACGTATGTTGGACATTCATTGCATATTCATCAATGGAAATAGATAAGGAAAATTGTTCCCTCATGTAATCAATGAGTTGTTGTTTTTGATTCCGAATCCCGCCATTGATTTCAACATTCGGAAATTCCCACATGTTCGCAAGTAATCCCGTACTTGGTCTTTTGTTAATTACATAATTTCCATCCTCTGTTTGCAATACCCCCGCAACAAGTGGTACCATTTTAGGAGCTTTCGCCTTACTTTTGACTGGCAACTCTTTCTGTACACCTTCTGCATAACCACAACAGTGTTCCCGAACTGGACAAAGTAAACAAGCTGGATTTTTTGGAATACAAATGAGCGCACCTAACTCCATTAATCCTTGATTAAAATAGGATGGATTTTCCTTTGAAATAATTTCACGTACAATTTCTTCAAATACTTTTCGTGTCTTAGGTTTCGCAATATCATCCCAAACCGATAATATACGGGATAAAACGCGCATTACATTCCCATCTACAGCTGGCTCTGGTATACCGTATGCAATACTTAAAATCGCACCTTTTGTGTATGGACCAACGCCTTTTAATTTTTCAATTTTCTTTACATCACTTGGTACTTTCCCGCCATATACTTCCTTTACTTCCTTAACTGCTGCATGTAAATTGCGAGCTCTAGAATAATAACCGAGGCCTTCCCATGCTTTTAATACCTTTTCATCCTCTGCCGATGCCAATGCTTCTAATGTCGGGAACTTTCTCATAAAATTTGCGTAATATGGTTTTACAGCTTCTACTCTTGTTTGTTGCAGCATAATCTCAGAAACCCAAACACGATACGGATCTTTATTTTTACGCCACGGTAAGTCACGCTGTTCTTTCTCAAACCAACTAATTAAATCATGTTGAAACTTCTCTATGTTAAAATCATCTAATATTTCAAGTGTCAAACTTGATCCCCCTCATTTTTTTGCATATACGTACTATTATAAAGATTTTAGGAAAAAATTTAAGTAAGATGATATAGGAAATTGAAGGCAAATGCCTTGAGATATCGAATAAAAAGAGTTACATTAATAAAAAACGGAGGTGTGTTTTCATGGACACAGCCACTCACCTTGTTATGGGCGTCACATTAGGTGGTTTAGCAACGTTAGATCCGGCCATTAGCCAGAGTGATTTCGGACCACAAGCTGTTATGCTTGCAACGATTGCCGGTTCCAATATTCCTGATATTGATACCGTCTTAAAATTACGTAATAATGCAAAATATATACGAAACCATCGTGGAATTACTCATTCCATTCCTGCTGTTATTATTTGGTCTTTCCTTATAAGTGGAATTGCCTTTGCCTTCTTTACAGAAGCTCCATATATCCATCTACTACTTTGGTCATTTATTGCCGTCTTTCTTCATGTGTTTGTTGATATTTTTAATGCTTATGGTACACAAGCATTACGGCCTTTCACAAAAAAGTGGGTTGCATTAGGTGTAATTAATACATTCGATGCCGTAATCTTCTTTATCCACATACTCGCTATCGCCTGCATGCTCGTCGGCTCACATAAAGGATATACTGCTTTAGCTGCATATGTTTTAATGTTTGTCTACTATATTGGTCGGATTGTAATGAGACAAAATATCAAAAGTGTCGTTTACAAACGATTTGAAAATGTAGAGGAAGTCATCATTTCTCCTTCCTATCGTTTTTATCATTATCATTTGGCAATTACTACAAGAGACAAATACTATGTCGCGCGTTGGCACCGCGGCCATATTATGGTACATGATAAATTTAATCGTATTCCACTTCCAGATAATAAAATTATGCAGGCTGCACAAAAAGATGAAAACATTTCTGCTTTTTTATCTTTTTCACCTGTATATCGCTGGGATATTTTTGATTACGACAACTATTATGAAGTGCGTTTTATCGATTTACGGTACCGTAGTAAAGACTATTACCCATTCGTTGCAATCGTCCAACTGGATCAAAATTTAAACATCATTAATTCCTACACTGGCTGGATTTTTAGTGAAGAAAAACTTCGTAAAAAATTAGAATTGATTCCACATTAAAAAAAGCGACCAACTTCGGTCGCTTTTCTTAATGCTTTAAATGATCATCTTGATTAATCAAATGACTGTATTTCGGATTATTAGTACGAATTTCATGAAGACGTTCGCCATGATTATTAATCCATGCTCTTACAATTTGTTCCGTCATTTCTTCACCTTGATAACGACCAGACTTTGCATACGTGACTTGGAAGTCCTCCCACAATAGCTCAATCCATGCGCGTGCCTGAGAATAAGACAGAAAGCTATTTTTTTCAAGTAATTCTTTTGTTAATACTTCATATTTATCATTCATTATTTATTTCTCCTTTAATTAATTTCCTACTTTCCCCTGCAGCCTCACTGCCACAGCAAAATTAT
This sequence comes from Bacillus cereus, assembly GCF_002584535.1. Taxonomy (GTDB): domain Bacteria; phylum Bacillota; class Bacilli; order Bacillales; family Bacillaceae_G; genus Bacillus_A; species Bacillus_A arachidis. Next base: position 63,296 of record NZ_NUOT01000034.1, on the reverse strand, counting down.
AAATAAAAGCATACACTCATTCATGAACTTCTCCCATCGCCAACAGAAGTTTCATTTTATGTTCAAGCATAATTTTCTCTATTTTGCACATTCTATTAACGATACTTCTTAACAAGTATCATTAATAATGAGGGGGCGTTCTTCTTGGGTAGACAAGCTGAATTTTGGTCTGAATCAAAAAACAACAGCAAAATCGATGGTCCAACGAAAGCAAAAGCTCGTTTTGCTTCGAAAAGGCCTAATGGCACAATTAACACGCACCCACAAGAGCGTATGCGTGCCGCAAATCATCAGGAAGAGTAAAAACAATAGTAATTTCTAAAGAGTTATTGCAATTAACTTCCTATATGAGGTGATAAAGATGAGCTACCGTAATCATTTAGATCGTCGTTCTGAATTATTCAACCCTACCTGGGCGCGTCCGAAACATGCAAAAGCGCAAGTAAACGGACAAACGCAACAAACCCAGTCTCTCATTATTTTAGCGAATGAAATGAGAAAACGCCAAATTTAAATGCCTATCTCCTTTAACAACTACCAAAAATGAAAACCAGAGCAGCCAAGGCTCTCTGGTTTTTTATCTCTCTTGTAATAGCGAAATAGGAATACCAATCTCCTCTGTGTCATTTTGTTTACGCCCCCAAGCAAATACTCCATTGAAATACGTAATCGTAAATAATACCCCCGGTTCCTCTATCAGTTCATACGTTTCGCCAATCTGAAATGCGTTTATATCTAGCATGTAAGCACGAGCCATTGCTATTTTTCTCATTAATACATCAAACTCATTTACTATACCCAGTTGTTCTGCCTTCACAGCCTTTTCTTTTAAAATGCCAATTTCCTCTCTTAGCTCATGTTTTGTCATTTCACTATAGCGTTTTGGCACATTCATCATATTCTCTCATCCCTCTTCACGTTTCATTTGTAAAAATGTGTCTATCTCATCAATGGAAAAACCTTTTCGATATAATGCTTGTTTCATCTTATTTTCATATGTCCATCCATCATGTTTTTTATGCTTCTCATGATACTTATTCCCATGATATAACAACGCCTCTTGTTGCTGTGCGCTATCCTTTTCCTCTTTTAATTCTTCTAGACAAATTTGAATCACATCACGATTATATCCTTTACGGACTAACATTTCTTCTAGCTTCAGTTTCATTTGTAAAAAAGAATGCTTTTGATAGGATTTTTTCTTTTTCTCTACAAGCTCAAAGGCATTTTCAATTTGCTTCTCTTTCGGATATTCTTGTAAACTATGAGTAATAATTATATCTTGAATACCTTTACCAAGAAGTTCCCGTCTAATAGTAGTCGGTCCTTTTTGATTCACATTGCTATGAGTTCGTACATATGAAATGGCATACTCTTTATCGTTAATATAGCGATCATGTAATAACTTCGAAATAACTTCAGAGATGATGGCTTGTCCAATTTCTTTTTTTCGTAAGTATTCTTCTACTTCCTGTTTCGTCCGCATTTGATAGGATAAATAAGAAATTGCTTGTAAATATGCTTTTTGCACTTCTTCATTGTACAAAATATTTGCTAACTCTACTTCATCAATTTCTAACCCCTTTTGCAAACCATGCTTGATTAAGGTGACTTGATTCACACTAAATCCGTATTCTTCACCTTGACCTTTATCAATATAAATATTAAATCGTTCTTTCATTCGTTTTTGTACTTCTATTTTTGTAATGACAGCCATATTCTTCACCTCGCTACTATTTTAACATAGTTGTGGAACAATTTTGCTTTTCATGAATATATATAATGAGGAGGAAGTTCAGTTGAAAATCGCAATTTCTGGGGGAACTGGTTTTATCGGTAAAGCATTAGCTAATTTTTTAAGCCTAAAAGAAGGATACACAATTTACATTCTTACCCGAAAAAAAAGAGAGAATCCTCTCAATTCTAACATTCAATACATCCAATGGAATGCACATTCACATAAATTCCCTCTTTCTTCTATTGATGTGCTTGTGAATCTAGCTGGAGAATCCATTAATAACGGTCGATGGACAAAAAAGCAGAAAGAAAGCATTATAGCGAGTCGTCTTCATACAACAAATAGTCTCATTAAACAATTACAAACATTACAGAAGAAACCCCATACTTTTATTAACGCTAGCGCAATTGGTTATTACGGGACTTCTGAAACAAAAATTTTCACAGAACAGAACAAAGAAAATGGCAGTGATTTTTTAGCAGCCACAGTAAAATTATGGGAAGAAGCAGCCGCTCACGCAACCTCTCTCGGGATTCGAACCGTCTATACACGCTTTGGAATTGTTTTAGGAAAAGATGGTGGTGCCCTTCCAAAAATGTTGCTTCCCTATCAATTATTTATTGGTGGAACAATCGGCTCGGGCGATCAATGGCTATCTTGGATTCATCTAGATGATGCCATCCGCATGATTGATTTTGCAATAAATACAAAAGAAATAGAAGGACCTCTTAATATTACGTCTCCAAATCCTACAACAATGAAAGAGTTTGGAAAGGCACTTTCAATTGTCATGCATCGCCCACACTGGCTTCCCGTCCCAGCATTTGCACTACACGCTTTACTTGGAGAAATGAGTATGCTTGTTTTGCAAGGACAACATGTATTGCCTAACAAAGCAATACAGTATGGATATCAGTATTCTTTTCCTACATTAAACCATGCATTACAAAATATACTATCGCATACACTGTAGTACTTCTAAAATACGTCCATTAAAATTGTTCTATTTACTAATTATTTAAAGGTTATTAGCCAATGGAAAAGAGGTATCTATGAAAACCCTATTTAAGCAAGCCATTGTATATCCCATTACTTCTTCTAAATTTCAAGGAGATGTATTGGTTAAACACAATAAAATCGCTGCGATAAAGCCACATATTGAACCAACTCAAGATATGACCGTTATCGATGCAAGAGCCCTTCACCTCTTACCAGGATTTATCGATGTGCATACTCATCTTGGCCTATACGATGAAGGGACTGGATGGGCTGGAAATGATGCTAATGAAACATCCGAAGTATTAACACCACATATCCGTTCTTTAGATGGCATCCACCCTTTTGATATTGCTTTTCAAGATGCGGTTCAAAATGGTGTTACAACTGCCCACGTTATGCCTGGAAGCCAAAATATTATTGGCGGGACAACATGTGTAATTAAAACTGCCGGAACCTGTATCGATCATATGATCATTCAAGAACCTGCAGGGTTAAAAATTGCATTTGGAGAAAATCCAAAACGAGTTCATAGTAATGGCACAAAAGAATCGATTACTCGTATGGGGATTATGGGCTTGCTTCGAGAATCTTTCTACGAAGCACAACATTATGGAAACGAAGCCGATTTTCGAATGCTTCCTATTCTAAAAGCACTGCGCCGAGAAATCCCAGTACGTATGCACGCTCATCGGGCGGACGACATTCTTTCCGCTCTTCGCTTTGCAAAAGAATTCAATCTTGATTTACGCATTGAACATTGTACGGAAGGACACTTCATTGTAAATGAGCTTGCCAACCAAAACTTAAAAATCTCTGTTGGTCCGACATTAACACGCCGCTCAAAAATTGAACTAAAAAATAAATCATGGGATACGTACCATACTTTATCAAAATATGGGATAGAAGTTTCCATTACAACAGACCATCCCTATACTCCCATTCAATATTTAAATGTTTGTGCAGCCATCGCTGTCAGGGAAGGGTTAGATGAAAAAATTGCATTAGAAGGCATTACAATCCTCCCTGCTCGAAACCTACGTTTAGAGGAAAGAATTGGAAGTATCGAAACTGGAAAAGATGCTGATCTTGTGTTATGGACACATCATCCATTTCATTATTTAGCCAAGCCCGTATTAACTATGATTGATGGAAAAATAATTTATAGAAAAAATAAAAAAAACTAGTTTATTTTTTTGACTAGATAAAGTATTATACGATTATAAACTGAATGAAACCATAATCAATTTGTGTCGTGATATTCATTTCAAATTGATGAATGGGGAAGGCAAATGGTGCGCCACCAGCGTTATAGACTGGTTCTAGTGGGTTCGATTCCCACCCCGAAATTTTTTAAAGTTTGATATAAAAATTTCGAGGGTGGGGTGTTTTTTCGTCATGCTACCCTCATGTGAGGAGGAGTTAGTATGTTAAAAAAACGCGACTTACACGACAGCCACGTTCTATACGATTTGATGGTGGATCCTGCTGTCTTCCCTTTTGTGCGTCAAAAAGCTTATTCATACGAAGAATTTTTATTTTTAACAAAGCAAACAATAGAAGCTGAAGAGCGTGGTGAATTAATTTCACGCACAATTTTAGATGAATGGGGAAACCCTATTGGCACGATTACTTTATTTGATGTGCAAGAAAAAGCTGGTTTTCTTGGCACATGGCTTGGGAAACCTTATCACGGACAGGGTTATAATAAATTAGCAAAAGATGCGTTTTTCAGCGAGCTGTTCTATGAATTGGATGTTGAAACAATTTTTATGCGCATTCGTAAGGTGAATATTCGTTCGATTAAAGCAGCTGAAAAACTACCATATATAAACCTAGCGAATGAAACTAGAAAAGCTATTTATGATCAAATTAATGCAAATGAAGAAGTGTATAATTTATATGAAATTGTTAAAGATCAATATACACTTACTACAATGCGTGATACTGCATTTCAAGATACACATCATTTAAAAGAAGCGTAATATATAACGAATTATAAAATGAATATACTTGTTTATTATGTATATCTCCTTGTGTCATTGGAAACGATAGGTAATAACTTTATGACACGAGGTGATCTGTAATGGATAGAAAGAAACGTGAGAAAGCAAGAAATACATTAAATAGTACACAAGAGGTCCTTTATCAGCGAGAGTTTCGAAGAGCAGATCGTGCAGCTGGGTACCGTCCTAAAGGTGTATAATCATAAAGTGAAAATTGAGGAGATCTCCAACTCTCCCCTACCAATCCATACCATTTACTTTATGGATAACAAAGTAAAGATTTACTCCTTATACTATAAGGAGTATTTTTTGTGGAAAACTTTATCCACAGAATTAATGGAATTGTGCATAAATTAAGTAATTCTTTTGGATTACTATAACGTGAAACTTTAATCAGTGGGGGTTCTTCATCCCCCACTGATTATTAGCCCTCACCAATTAGGCCTTTACGGGCAGTTGATCTCCCTCTATCTTTTTTATTTCTCTCTGAATCTTGAGACGTAGGGTCTTACTGCCTGTTAAGACGGGATAAAAGTAATCACATATATGATGTTTAATTTGTGGATATTTTTTCTGAAAATTGTGGATAATGTGGATATCATTGTTAATATTCAGACTTTACCGGCTATTAAAATCTTTTTCTTTTGTGGATAACATACAACTTTATTAACCATCAATGGATGGATACATTCTTACTAACTCTATTTACTATACGGAATTCACACAAAACAAAAACCCCCTTCCAAAATAAAAAGAGGGTTTCATTCTACGTAAAAGATTGAGCAAGAGCCGGTGACTTAATTGGTATATGATTAGGCTGCACATGATTTTCTTCTAAAATTGTATCTACAATGTGACAAGCCGGTTCTGGATGGTAGATACTTTTCATCGCTTCTTTCATTTGCAGGAGCTTCATATCATCTTCTAATAGTGCCTTTGTTTTCGCAAAAACATCCTCATCTTCGCGAATGACAAGTGCAGCTCCTTTTTTTTCAAAATACATTGCATTTTCATTTTCTTGTCCTGGTACTGGTTTATATAAAATGACAGGTACTTGTAAAGCTGCTGCTTCACTTAACGTAATGCCTCCTGGTTTTGTAATCATACAAGAGGTAATACGGAATAGCTCATCTATATTCTCTACATAGCCAAATACTTTTAATGCCTCAGGATTTTGTTCCTTAATTCCTAGTAACTCTTGTTTTAAAGTTTCATTTTTCCCACAAACAACAGCTACTTGAAGATTAGGGACTGTCATAAATGATTGACATAATTCTTTTACATTTCCTAATACACCGTGAGCACCTGCTACAATAAGTAAAATCTTTTTCTCACGAGATAACTGATATTTACTATATAGGATTTCTGGGTTAATGGTTAACTCAAAGTTTTTACGAATTGGAATCCCAGTTTCTACGATTTGCTCTGAAGGTACACCAATTTCAACCATTACTTTTTTCACCTGATCTGTCGCTACAAAATAACGATCTACTTCACGATGAATCCATATTTTGTGTAAACAAAAATCCGTTAACACATTATAAACAGGAATTGAAAAACCTGTTTGTTTTTTCAATTCTGGCACTGCAATAATTGGAAATGTATTAATAACGATGTCTGGTTTTTCTGCATGTAATAATACTTTTAAACGTTTTCTTCCAAAATTTGCATACCACGATGCAATCTTCTTATCATAAATCTTTTCTACACCATAATAAAATAAGCGATATAGCTCTTTTCCTATTGTATAGCTTTTTAAGTATAAATATTTTGTAATATCTGTTATGACCGGATGTGACTCTCCGAATAGATCACACACAATCACATCTTCAATTCCTTTTTGACGAAATGTTTGTGCTAATGTTTTTGCTACTTGCACATGACCATTACCGTAATGTGCAGTTAATATTAAAACCTTGGGGTTTTTTATCAAACAAATCCACTCCTAGCTTTTTCGCTTTCCCATATTGCATATACGACAATAGGAAAAACATTTTCCTAAAAAAAATTACATGTTTGGATTCCAACACTTTCATGTTAGCTATGTACCTGTCGTGGATATGCAAAGCATATAAGATTGACCCCTTAATCCTATCTGTGCTCATATCTTTATATTATACTTTCCTATAAGTGCTTTCGCAATAACTTACAAATGATCATATTTCATGATACTCGCCCTGCTACTTCTTAATTCTTGGTACTATTTGGTTTTCCCTTTACAATTATGTAAATTTATCCTCTTATTTCTTTACAAAAATATGGATATTCTACTTTCAGTATACTCTTTTCTTCAGATATACTCTAGATTTTATTAAAAGAAAGCAAAAAGTCTAATCCAAATGGATTAGACTGCTTGTAAAATATTTTTTGCATTTTGAACACTTTTTTCTGTTGGAGGTTCTACCCCTTCAAGAGGATACTTATGTCCAAGCGCTTCCCATTTATATACACCAAGTTTGTGATATGGTAAGACTTCTACTTTCTTTACGTTAGAAAGGCTTTGAATGAAATTAGATAATCTCTGCAAATCTTCTTCACTATCAGTAACACCTGGAACTAATACGTGTCTTACCCAAATTGGTTTTTGTTTATCAGATAAATAACGAGCAAATTGTATAATGTGTTCATTCGTTTTACCAGTTAATTTACGGTGCTTTTTAGGATCGATATGTTTTAAATCTAATAATACTAAATCTGTATAGTCCATTAAAATATCTAATTTCCTTTGGAATTCTGGCTCTTCAGAGTAGCAACCACCCGAAGAATCAATTGTCGTATGAATGCCGATCTCTTTACATTTCTTAAACAGTTCAATCAAAAAGTCTAACTGTAATAGCGGCTCACCGCCACTTACAGTAATACCACCGCCGGAAGCTTCCATAAAAGGAATGTAACATGTAACATCCTGCATCACTTCTTCGACTGTTATTTCTTTCCCTTTACCAATTTCCCACGTGTCCGCATTATGACAATATTGACAACGTAGTAAACACCCTTGCGTAAAGATGATATAACGAATCCCTGGGCCGTCAACAGTTCCACAAGACTCAACAGAATGAATTCTTCCTTTTACCATGTTACTTCCTCCTCTATTAAAACAGCTCCCCTCCGCCCTACGAAAAACAGAGGGAAACTTTTTTACTTACATGCTTTCATGCATTGTACGGTTAATTACATCAATTTGTTGTTCACGAGTTAATTTAATGAAGTTAACAGCGTAACCAGATACACGAATTGTTAATTGTGGATATTTTTCAGGATGTTCCATTGCATCCATTAATGTTTCACGGTTAAATACGTTAATATTTAAGTGATGTCCTTCTTTTACTGCATATCCATCTAACATAGATACTAAGTTGCGAACTTGTACATCTTCTTCTTTACCAAGTGCTTTTGGAATAATTGAGAATGTATTAGAAATACCATCTTGTGCATCTTCATATGGTAATTTCGCAACAGATAATAATGATGCTAGTGCACCTTTTGTATCACGTCCGTGCATTGGGTTTGCACCTGGTGCGAATGGTTCGCCAGCGCGGCGGCCATCTGGTGTGTTACCAGTTTTCTTACCGTATACAACGTTAGATGTGATTGTTAAGATTGACATTGTATGAACAGAGTTACGATATGTTTTATGTTTACGAAGCTTGTTCATAAATATTTTTACAAGGCTTACTGCCATTTCATCTACAAGGTCATCGTTATTACCGTATTTAGGGAAATCGCCTTCGATTTCAAAATCAACAGCAATACCATTTTCATCACGAATTGGTTTTACTTTCGCATATTTAATTGCACTTAAAGAGTCAGCTACTACAGATAATCCTGCGATACCTGTTGCCATTGTACGAAGAACTTCTGTATCATGAAGTGCCATTTCGATACGCTCATAGCTGTATTTATCATGCATGTAATGAATTACATTTAAAGTATTTAAGTAAAGCCCTGCTAACCATTCCATTGTCACATCGAATTTACGCATAACTTCTTCATAATCTAATACTTCAGAAGTAATTGGTGCATATTCAGGTCCAACTTGTGCTTTTGTTTTTTCGTCTTTACCACCGTTGATCGCATATAATAATGCTTTCGCTAAGTTTGCACGTGCTCCGAAGAATTGCATTTGTTTACCAATTCTCATTGCAGATACACAGCAAGCAATACCGTAGTCATCACCATATTCTGGACGCATAATGTCATCATTTTCATATTGAATTGCAGATGTTTTGATAGACATTTTCGCACAGTAGTTTTTAAAGCCCTCTGGTAATTGTTTAGACCAAAGAACTGTTAAGTTTGGTTCTGGAGCTGGTCCTAAGTTGTCTAATGTATGCAAGAAGCGGAATGAGTTTTTCGTTACTAATGGACGACCATCAAGTGAAATACCACCGATAGATTCTGTTACCCAAGTTGGATCACCAGAGAATAATTCATTATAATCAGGTGTTCTTGCGAATTTCACAAGACGTAATTTCATAATGAAGTGGTCAACAATTTCTTGTACTTCTTCTTCTGTTAATGTACCGTTTGCTAAATCTCTTTCAACATAGATATCTAAGAAAGTAGATGTACGGCCAAGACTCATTGCTGCACCGTTTTGCTCTTTAATTGCTGCAAGGTAACCAAAATATAACCATTGGAATGCTTCTTGTGTATTTGTTGCTGGTTTAGAAATATCAAAACCATGAGAAGCTGCCATTTGTTTTAATTCTTGAAGGGCACGAATTTGCTCAGATAACTCCTCGCGTAAACGAATTGTCTCTTCGCTCATTACACTGCTTGTTAAGTTTAAATCTGCTTTTTTCATTTCGATTAAACGATCAATACCGTATAATGCAACACGGCGATAGTCACCAATAATACGACCACGGCCATATGCATCTGGAAGACCTGTAATAACGCCTGATTTACGAGCTGCTCTCATTTCTGGAGTATAAGCATCGAATACACCTTGGTTATGCGTTTTACGATAGTCTCTGAAAATACGGCTTAGTTCTTTGTCCATTTCATATCCGTAAGCTTCACAAGATAGTTCTGCCATACGAACACCACCGAATGGTTGTAATGAACGTTTGAATGGTTTGTCAGTTTGGAAACCAACTACTTTTTCAATATCTTTATTTAAATATCCTGGACCATGTGATGTAATAGTAGAAACAATTTCTGTATCCATGTCAAGGACGCCGCCATTGTCACGTTCTTGTTTCGTTAACTCCATTACTTGATCCCAAAGTTGTTTCGTCGCTTCTGTTGCTTCAGTTAAGAAGGAATCATCACCTTCATAAACGTTTATGTTATTTAAAATGAAGTCGCGAACATCAATCTCTGCTCTCCACTTTTCACCTTTAAAGTTTTCCCATGCATTTTTTACATTTTCTAATACTTCAGTCATCCTAATCTCCTCCATTTTTTGATTAGTACAGGACTAAGATTTTTTATATAACAGCTTACACATTTAGAATACTACTTTTTTTAAAAAGCGAACGGAATACTTGTGACACATTTGTGAAACATTGAGCATATTACTATGTACACAGTGTTAAGTACGATTTAAACTCTTTTAAATTAAGTCTTTCCTTAACTGTATTTTTTTGGTACTCTTATAAACGAATCCTATTCTGTAGTATAAAGAATCATACCCGTTTTAAACTGTAATATCCTTACCTCCTATTCTGTTATAGTTTTTTTAAAACAGAATAGAAAAAAGTGTACCTGTTTGGTACACTTTTTTTCGTAATAAATATGCATTACTTTTAATGCCTAATTTACAATAATAACAACATCAAGATGGAAAAGACTCTCTCCTACAATTTTTCTACCCGAAAAAGATGTCCCCAAATTATAGTACCTTTCTGTTTCTTCCTCCATCATGAAATCCTCCTCTAATACCTTTTACCTCCACCAATTGATCTATCCCTTCTATATGATCACCTATGATTCGTAATACAGCTGGAGGATGTCCTATTGATGAGAAATGTTGATTGGGACGAATACGATTCATTCCATCTACATCTATGCGGCTTACACATGAAATCTCAAAACCAGAGAGAATTACTTTTATTTGTGCTACACATGGGGATAATAAAGAATCATATCCAATACCTTCTAAACACTTACGACTAAATGCATTCGGAACAGCAATAAGAGAACCCACACCTAAATCCTTTCGATTACATGCAAGATTTATTGCATATTTAAATGCTGTTACAAGATGAAGTGGAATTCGTAAATCTAAATAATGATTTAAATCATTTAATGTAACATCTTTTCCATCTGCAATTGCTTTAGCAAAGGGATATAAATCACGTGCCGGGATAATAAAATCTCCATCTATAAATAGAACAATATCGCCCTTAGCAAAATATGCTCCCATCGAACGACCTACATCATTCCCAAGCGCCTCTTCATACACAATTGTCTTTGCACCATTTTTTCTAGCAATGTTTGCCGTCTCATCTGAAGATCCATTGACAACAACAATAATCTCTAATGGCTCAATTTTACGCACTTCCTCTATAACCTTACCTATCGTACTTTCCTCATTTTGTACAGGAATAACAATAGATAACTGTTTTCCTTTATATAATTTCGATTGTACTCCCCATCCCTGATAAAACTTTGCAAACTCTAAAGTATGATAAATGCTCTCTCTTCGTCTTTTCCCATCACAATACCCACCACGTTTATCTCGTGTTTCCATCCACTCTGCTATTGCCTCTATATGATCACCTATCATTCTTTGTTCTGAATGAGAAAGATTTGTTCCGTACGCATCATGCTCAACTGGCCGAAACTTATTTGGGGTAATTACATCTATTTGATGATGACGGCTAATCCTCCATTTGTTCTGCAATAAACGAACATGGGCTACAATCGGATTTACAAAAGCATCATACCCTATGCTCTGTGCTACCTCTCTTGTAAATGCATGAGGAACCGATAAAATGGAATCAATTTTTAAATCTTCCCTCTCCAACATTGCATTCAAGATTTGACGCCATACAGTAATAGAGTGTGGCCTTTGTTTTTTTGAAAATAATGCATCAAAATTATTTAACACCACATCTGCTTGATCATACAAAATTGGATTGAGAAATAATTGTAATTGGGAAGTTTTTATCACAAAATCCCCATCTAAAAATAATAAGACATCGCCCTTTGCACATTTCGCACCAATCGCACGTCCAACATCATTTCCAAGCGCTTCTTTATATACAAGAACTGTACACCCTAGGTTTTCAGCTATTTTATCCGTACCATCTGTACACCCATTCGCTACTACAATAATTTCTAATGGTTGTAAAAGTTGGACAGAATGAATAACATCAGTAATACTATCAATTTCATTATGAACCGGAATAATAACAGATAGTGATTTAGCCATGATATCCCTCACGAAACCACTCAATGGTTTTCTCCAATCCTTGTTCCCATGACACACTAGGTTGGAATTGTAATACTTCTTTTAATTTTGTTACATCCGGTTTTCTATTCGGGATCTCCTCAAAGCCATGTGGATATACTTTTTCAAATGGAACATGCAAGATTTTTGAAGAAGAATTCGTGAATCTTTGAACATCTTGTGCTACTTCCTGTATACTTTTTTCATTTTCGGATCCGATATTAATGATTTCTCCATTTACTTTCTCATCCATTGCACAAATTGTTGCTTCTACCGCATCACTTACATACGTAAAACAGCGTGTCTGCTTTCCGTCCCCATAAACAAGAATATCCTCACCTTGCAATGCCGCACGAACAAATCGTGGAATTACTCCAGCATATGGGCCATCCTTTGCTCTTGGACCATAAATATTAAAATAGCGAACGATTGTGACAGGGAGCCCTTGTAACGCATACCCTAAACACAGCGTTTCTTCTAATGTTTTACAAAGTGCATAACTCCAACGTATTTTTGATGTTGAACCATATAAGCGATCACCTTCTTCTAAAAAAGGTGGTTGTCCTTTTCCGTATACTTCAGAAGTAGATGCAAAAATAACTTTCTTTTTTCCTTTTAATGCAGCTTGTAAAATATTACGCGTTCCATCAAAATTCGTTTCAATCAATTCTATACTTTTTTCCATTGTCGCTTTCACACCTAAAATGGCTGCTAAATGAAATACAACATCATGTTGACCTACCAATTCATAAATTTCACTTTTAGCTAAAATGCTAATTGGAATAATTGGAATAGACTTCATTAGCTCTATATGATATTTATTTTTTCCTTTATAAAAATTATCAACTATTGTTACTTGATGCCCTCTTTTAAGAAGTTCTTCTGCTAAATGAGATCCAATAAACCCTGCTCCACCTGTAATTAAACAACGCTTACTCATAAATTCACCTTCTTTCTCAATTTACATGAAAAAAAGACCATCTCAAAAGATAGTCTTTTACACTTCAATATGCTGTAACATCGTATAAATATCATTATTCAAAGAGCCAAATGATTTAATGTTATTTTGAATATTAGATAATAAAATAACATATACATTGCCACTTCTACTAAATCCATTTAAACAATTCCACCCTGGCATTACACCGTGATTAGAGTAGCTTCCAGGGTTTACATACCATCCAAATCCATAATCTTTTTTAAATGTTGTAAACATTTGATCATAGCTCTCTTTGGATATTAGCTTACCAGAAAATAGTGCTTCATTAAATAAATATAAATCATTTGCACTCGTATATATATCGCCATTCCCATATAATTGTGACATGCTAGGAATAGGAGGTACTGTCATATTATTATTTACAACCTTATAACCCGTAGAAGGATACTTTGTTTTCTCTAATTCAGTACCAAAGCCTGAATTTTTCATGCCCACAACATCAAAAATATGTTGTTTAATGTATTCTTCTAACGGCTGCCCACTAACTTTCTCAACGATGTAACCAAGTATTGAATAGTTTGAATCCGAATACTTCCATTTTTCACCTGGGTTAAACAAACGTTTTTGCTGTCCAATTCGCTTCAACAATTCCTCATGAGAAATATCATCTGTCCCTGTCTCATATTCAGGAATTCCAGATGTGTGTGTCAATAGATGAACCAGCTTGATTTCTCCACCTCTTGGAAAATCAGGAATATATTTCGCTACCGTATCCTCTGGTTGAATTTTCTTTTGATCTTTCAGCTGCATAATTGCTGTTGCTACAAATGCTTTTGAAATCGAACCGATGTAAAATGTTGTTTCTGCATTATTTGGTATATTTTTCTCTCGATTTGCCAGCCCATACCCTTTATTCAGGAGTACTTTTCCATTTTTTACAACAACTGCTGTTCCACTAAAACCTTTGCTCTTTAAATACTCATCTAACTCAGCATTCTCATTAATTTCTTGTGGGGGGCCTTCGGCTGATTGTTCCGCCGCCTTAGCTTGCTCCGGCACTTTTGGAAGCTGTTCTGGCTGTTTTTGTACCGTTTCTTTCTTTACTTCTGTAGTTGCTTTTGAGGCATTCTCTTTCTTACTATGTGAAGTGATTTTTGTATACCCTAAATATACAAGTGAAAACAATACAAAGAAAATGGCTGTTCTTTTTATATATGTAATCGGTCCACGTCCACGTCTACGTCTACGACGAGCCACCATACTGACACTATCCTTTTCTTCATTCATGGTTGCTTTCCCCTTATTTACCAATAATTTAATCAATTTATAAAAATATGCTCCCTAGTTTTCTCTAACTAATGGAAATTTCATTTTATATCATCCTTACTTTATCATGTGCCGAACGTATTACCAACCAATATGTACAAAAAAGAAAAAGAATATTTTCAAAGGTAAGATTCCGGATAAACTTCTCATAAAAAAAGAGGATGTCCTCAAAAAAATCAATTTTACCGATCTTTTTGAACATCCTCTTTCACAATCATTTATACGTGTTTTTTCATATCATCAGCTACAGACTCAACGTTTGTACCTACGATAACCTGTACGCTTGTATTACTTAACTTCATAACACCTTTTGCACCGGCACGTTTTAATGCTGGTTCATTTACTAAGTTTGCATCTTTTACTTGTAGGCGTAAACGAGTCGCACAGTTATCAATGACTGTTAAATTGTCTTTTCCACCTAAAGCTGCTACGTAAGTTTCACCAATCGATCCTGCAACTGGTGCATCATCTTCTGCCACTAACTCTTCATCGTCTTCACGACCTGGAGTTTTCAAATTAAATTTCTTGATTAGGAAATAGAATACCACGAAGTAAATTACTGCATAAATTAAACCAATTCCCGCTAATAATAACGGTTTTGTTGCAATACCTAAGTTTAAGAAATAATCAATCGCACCGGCGCTAAATGAGAAACCATCATGAATGCCAAGTGTTGTTGTAACAAATAAAGAAATGCCCGTTAATATAGCATGGATACCATATAATACTGGTGATAAGAACATGAATGAAAATTCAATTGGTTCTGTAATACCAGTTAAGAATGAAGTTAATGCAAGTCCACCTAACATACCTGTAACCATTTTACGTTTTTCCGGTTTCGCAGCTGCAATCATTGCAAAACATGCTGCTGGTAAACCAAACATCATGATTGGGAAGAAACCAGTCATAAACATACCTGCTGATGGATCTTGCGCAAAGAAACGTGCAATATCACCATGAACAACATCACCTGCTGCATTTGTAAAGTCACCAAGTACAAACCAGAAATATGTGTTCATTACGTGGTGTAAACCAATTGGAATCAATAGACGGTTTAATAAACCGAATAGTCCAGCGCCAATCGCACCTAAGTTTACAATACCGTGTGCTACCGCATCAATACCACTTTGAATTGTTGGCCAAATTTGACCGAATACTAATCCTAAAAGAAGCATGACAACAGAAGTAATAATTGGTACAAAACGTTTTCCCGCAAAGAACCCTAACCATTCTGGCAATTTAATTTTATGGAATTTGTTATATAATAACCCGGCAACAACCCCAGCAATAATACCGCCAAGTATAGCCATATTTATCTTCGGCGTTAAAGTCGCTGCTTTTGAAACTTTTGTCATTGTATCCGCTAACTTACTTGGATCAACTGTTCCTAATAAATCTTGAACACTTTTTAATTTATCATTTAATTCTGCTGTTGAATAACCAATACTTAAAGTATTCGTTGTATTCTTCATAACTAGATAACCAATCGCACCTGCAAGACCTGCGGCACCACTACCATCAACAGACAAACCGATTGCAACACCAATTGCAAAAATAAGTGCTAAGTTATCAAAGATTGCTGCACCGGCCTGTGCCATAACAGGAATATCAAATACGTCTGGTTGACCTAAACGAAGCAACAGTCCTGCTGCTGGCAGTACTGCGATTGGAAGCATTAACGCTTTACCAATACGTTGTAAAAACTGCAACATTGTAATTCCCCCTATTCAATTTATGAAATCGTTATCATTAATAAGTATGATTTAGAAAACGCTTTCTATTACATAATCATGATAACATATAGTTGTATAGATGTGTAGTTTTTATTTTTGAGCTTTTTATAGATATCTTTTCTATTTCCAAACTGTTATATAAAAGGAAACTTCTCCGTTCTAATAACGAATATGATTAAAAACTAGGTAGCCGGAACCTATGTATCTGTATCTATTTTGATTGTTTAATATATAAGCCGTTGCTATGTAGAACAAATGATGACCTGCACTCGTTCTCAGAGGCTCTAACTGCTTCTCTACCACCTAAAAAGAAAGATTTTATTCCTGTTTTGCAATTTTTATTTAAAATGGAAGTTTCATTTTATCATTCCACTTTTTCATGTTATTATTTATTTCCAAGTCTATAGGGAACAGTAAACTTAGTGAAAAAGGAACAGGAGCGTTGGTATTATGCAGTGTATCGAGACAAATAACTTACAACAACTGTTAGATCAAGTAAAACCATATACAAAAAAAGGTAAACTTGCTACTTATATCCCCGAACTAGGAAATGCAAATCCAGATGATTTAGGGATTGCTATCTACCATAGAGAGACAGAATATATCCATGCTGGTAACTCACAAACACTCTTCACCCTTCAAAGTATTTCAAAAGTAATCACACTTGCACTTGCTCTTCTAGATCGTGGTGAAGAATATGTATTCTCTAAAGTTGGGATGGAACCCACTGGGGACCCATTTAATTCTATTATTAAGCTAGAAACAACTAGCCCTTCTAAACCCCTTAATCCAATGATTAACGCGGGTGCATTAGCTATTACAAGTATGCTTACAGGAGATAGTAACGAAGAAAAGATGGAACGGATTCTCCGCTTTGTACGTGATATTACAGATAATCCTACAATTAATTACTCTTCAAAAGTAGCCATCTCTGAACTAGAAACAGCTTACTTAAATCGTTCTCTTTGCTACTACATGAAGCAAAACGGCATCATTGATGGTAATATCGAAGAATTAATGGATTTATATACACGTCAATGTGCTATCCAGGTAAACTGTATTGATTTAGCACGTATTGGTTTAATCTTCGCAATGGATGGCTACGATCCATATAAGAAAAAACAAATTATTCCAAAACATATAACAAAGATTTGCAAAACATTTATGGTAACATGTGGCATGTATAACGAATCTGGTGAATTTGCAATTCGCGTTGGCATTCCTGCAAAAAGTGGTGTAGCTGGTGGTATTTTCGGCTGCGTAAAAGGCGAAATGGGAATCGGTATTTTTGGACCGGCTTTAGATGCAAATGGAAATAGTATCGCTGGTTTTAAAATTCTTGAGCTTCTTTCCGCTCAAGAAGGCTGGAGTATTTTTTAAATACGAAGTTATCCTGTTCGCTTTTGGCAGGATAACTTTTTTTATTATGCATATTTCTTCCCCCCTCCCGAATAATATAGTACAACCTAACGCTATTCGGTGGAGGTGTAAAAAAATGAAACTTATTTTTCAAATGGAGGACCAGCCTGTCCTAGAAAAAACCATTCTTCTTTTTATACTCAGTATTGTAGAAAGCTTAAAATTAAAAGTTGTTTCCCCCGATGAAGCTTATCGATACATATTCAATTTAGAAGTATTAGAATTACTAATGGATCGAAATATTGATGATCAAGTGCTAGAGCTTATTCATTTTGGAATGGGGCTTGAAGACATTCATCATGTCCTCCCGGAAGAACTTGAACCAAGTATTGAGGAATTAAAATGGCGTTGTATCCAAGTTCTAGGGGAATATGGCATGTATGAAGAATCAAAGCAATTAATTGAGGACATACGCTAAAAAGCACCTATATAGGTGCTTTAATGTTTTTTCAAACTATTTTTGTACGTTTCAATATTAACTGGTAATTCTTCCTCTTCTAACGTATGCTCATTTACATCCTTATGAATAAATGCCCCTTTAGGCGGCTGATGATCATGACCTTTTTTCTTATGATCAAATGCTTTACCACGTCCCATACTTATCCCCCTTTCTTTAAAAGAAATCAATGTTAGTATGAAGAAAAACATATCGATATATGCAGTATTTTGTTGTATTTCCGAGGAAATATGCGAATATTGTTTTCCAATCTCCTCTCACATCAATTGATCAATTCCGATAAGAATGAGTAAAATGCCAGCAATAATCGTTCCCCATTTTCCTAAGTATTCCGCTAAAAACCTCTTTCCTACATATGAAAAACCACTAATACAAGCGAAGCTAAAAACTCCAGAAACAATTGCAGTCCACCAAAGATTCAAATTTGTTATTCCTGCATCAAATCCTCCTGCAATATTATTAATTGATAATGCGTCCCTAATACAAGTGCTTCGGAAAGGCTAATTGTTTTAGAACCATCGAAATCAGCATTCTCCGGATTACCCAGTACCCTCATAAACATATTCCCTTTCTTCTTATGCGTATCATCTTGTTTATTTAATACTGGCTGACATAAGGCAAATACTCCAATTACACTAAGTACAATTGCTCCAATTAGATTTGCATTGAACTACCCCCACCTACCGTTACACGCTTGAGGTAAGGGTCTTCTCGCTAAATATGATAAAATCTGAAATGAATAATGCAATCCAATTGGCTATTTAGACGATGCAATTGCATTGAATTTAGCAAAAGAAAAATTAGCTGATATAAAGAAGAAAACTTAGATGGCTTTATTGAAGACAAAAGGGCTATTCCAAAATTTCTAGTTTCACTAGTATTTGAAATAGTTCTTTTCTAAAAAAAATCGTACAAACATCAAAGTTTGTACGATTCCACGACAGGTACTTTTTATATTACACGATGAATCTTATCTTTTTCTGATGAAAACCTTAATTTTTCTTATTTTTGTGTATGACGCCATTCGTATTTAAAAACAGTAATAACTTTCGTAAACTCAACTAACTGGCTAATTTTTAAATTAGGATATTGCAAAAAAATGGTAATTTTTGTGTTATAATAAGGATATTAAATAATAGAGAGGGCTGAGTACATGATGAAAGATAAACGACTAAAGCGCCTATATTATCTATATCTTTTCCCTGCAATCCTATGCATAATGTTTTTTCTCAATAGCGACATGAATAGCCTTCCGTACGCTAAATTAATAGGTACAATTAGCGGCTGTATCGCAGCGATTATGCTTGCTGCTTTTTGGACGGTGAAACTAAAAATAAAAAGAGAGCAATCCTCTTAGCCAAGATGTATTTTTCAGAAAAAAACGAGCTATCTATTAGATTAGGGCTCGTTTTTTCTTTTGATTTTATCCTACCATTCTCTACATATATGACCTCGTATAACGCAATTACTCGCATACGTAAAGTAAAACGTTAATTAGTGAGGACTTTACTGATTATGAGCCCTCACTAATCAAGCTTTTACCGGTAGTTCATCCTCCGCCTACCTACTTTTCCTTCGCTGAATTTGGAGGTGGGCGTGTTACTGCCAGCGAATAGCAGGATAAAAATCATACCTAAATATTCATCATAAACTTTGTGCCCCTGTTGTGTTGGCCTTTTCGATATGTTCCATTTTACTCTTCTTATTTTTTGTAACACGGTAAAACAGTAAACAAACAAACATAAATGGAATCCCGCAATACAATGCCATGCGTTGTTCCGGAATAAACGCCATACCAACAATTACCGTTATATTTAATACCAAAGCAAGAAGAGGGACAAGCGGATACAATGGAGTTTTAAATTTCAGATCCTTAATATCCCCACCTTGCTTTAAGTATGTTCTTCTAAACAAGAAATTAGATAAAGCGATAGATGCCCAAACCAATATTGCACCGAATCCTGCAATGGAAAGAAGCCATAAATAAACTGTATCCTCTGCATATATACCACATAATAAAGAGAGACAACCAACAATAGTACTTGCAATCAATGCATAAATTGGAACACCATTTTTAGATAACTTACCAAAAATCGGACTAATCATCCCTTGATTAGACATAGACCATAACATACGAGAAGTTGCATATAATCCAGAATTCGCCACTGATAGTACCGCTGTAATAATAACGAAATTTATAATATCTGCCGCATAAGGGATACCAATTTTATCAAATACAACTACGAATGGACTTTCTATCACTCCAGCTTGTTGCCAAGGGAATAGCCCAGCAAGTATAAAAATGGAAAGTACAAAGAAAACAAGGATACGCCAAACTGTATTATTAATAGCTTTCGGAATGGTTTTCTCTGGATTTTCGCTCTCTCCAGCCGCAATACCAACTAGTTCTGTTCCCTGAAAGGAAAAATTAACTGCAATCATTGTAACTAAAATAGCTGTCAGCCCATTTGGAAATAGTCCTCCGTAATCAGTAAAACTAGAAAACATTGGTGCTGGCTCATTCCCTTTCATATCAAGGAAACCAAACATAGCTGCCCCGCCTAAAATAATAAATGCAATAATCGTAATAACTTTAATGCTCGCAAACCAAAACTCGACCTCTGCAAAACTTCTTGAAGATAATGCATTAATAGCAAAAAGTAGAACAGCAAAAACTATGCACCAAATCCAAGAAGATACATCTGGAAACCAACGTTTCATTAAGATACTAACTGCAATCAACTCAATCCCTATCGTAGCCGACCAGTTTAACCATGACATCCATCCCACTACGTAACCTACTGCAGGTGAAATCTGCTTTGTAGCATATGTTTGATAAGACCCTGCATCAGGCATGGCAACTGCTAGCTCTCCAAGACAGAGCATCGTTAAATACATAACAAATCCTCCAACAAGATAAGCTACAATCGCTCCTCCAGGTCCCGCCTCATGAATTGTATAACCTGATCCTAAGAAAAGTCCGGTACCAATAACTCCCCCAAGTGCAATCATAAATATGTGTCGACTTTTCAGCTCTCGTTTTAACTCCTGGTTTTGACTTGCCATATAAATCCCCCTTTTTGTTTGCAAATCCTCATAAATGTAAACGCTTTAAAAATAAGTTAAAAAAGAAAGTTAAACTATAAAAAGATAATAGCTTGTATTTTTATTAAAGATTCACAATAGGAGGGAGATCTTTCGAAAGTCAATCTCCCAATCCAAGAAAATAAGGTGAAACTTCCATCAGTGTGGCTTTTGTCTCCATTCTCACTGATGGTTAGTTGAATGAATCGGGCTTTTATGGGCAGTTGTCCCCACCTATCTTCCCTGTTGCTCTCTAAATCTTGAGGTGGTGGTCTTACTGCCCGTTAATGTGGGATAAACCATAACACGATAACCCACCCTTAACCTTTCCTATGACTTAATTGGCATTAGCATAAATAAACATGATTATTTAAAAGCACGCTAGAAAACGGTACATACTCCATACAGTTTATATTAATCACTACCTGTTATTAACAGGTCATCCCTTACTGTTATTAATCGTGTTTTATCAGTGATAACTTGTCCCTCTTCCACTTCTAGCAATTCAATATATCCACTAATTCCCACTTTAATTTCTACTTTCTGTTTATCTATCGTTTCAATTAATGCTAATTTCTCCCACTCATATACATAAGAGCTTTCAGTAATAAATAATTTTTCTACTTTCCCATAGCAAGGACTGTACACGTCTTCTATAACTGCCTTCATTTTGTAACCTCCTCTTTTTTATTAAGAAAAGTTATACACCCTATAAAGTTTTCAACTCACCTCTAGTCTTTAAATTTAGAGCTTTCACTTACTATGAATGCAAAATGCATACCAACTTCAATTCCCCCTGTAAAATTAGAAATGCTTGCAAAAAAACTTAATAAGCGCAAAATTTTTTCTATCATTTTTAATCAAAAAAGCGCAAAAAGTTTTGCGCTTTTAAGTGAATTTTAATAAAATTAAAAAAAGTCAGTCTTCATAGGGTATAACAAGGAGAAGATGATACATGCATACAGAAGAAATCAATTTCAAAAAATTAATTGAAATGAATATGCTATATGAAACTTTGCTAAATGAACTTGATATTGGAATTCATATTATTAATGAAGAAAGTAAAACAATAATCTACAATCGTAAAATGATGGAAATTGAATCCATGGATCCTAAAGATATATTACATAAAAATCCTTTAGAGGTATTTGTATTTGAGGAAAACCGAAGTAGTACACTCATAGAGGCACTAAAACTAGGAAAAACAAAAAGAAACATAAAACAAACTTATTTTAATAATAAAGGAAAAGAGATTACAACAATTAATGATACCTTCCCTATAATAGAAAATGGAAAAATCAAAGGTGCGATTGAAATTTCAAAAGACATTACTCAATTAAAGCAAACGATTAAAACAAGTCTTCCTCGAAAACAAAATACTAAATTTACCTTTAATCATATAATAGGTAATTCTAGGGCGACCCAATCTATTATTACAGAAGCAAAAAAAGTAACACGTACATCGTCCTCCATACTTATCGTGGGAGAAACGGGAACTGGTAAAGAATTGTTTGCACAAAGCATTCATAATGAAAGTCACCGTTCCGCAAAGCCTTTTATTTCACAAAACTGCGCTGCTATACCAGAAACCCTAATGGAAAGCCTATTATTTGGAACGAACAAAGGGGCTTTTACAGGTGCAATAGATAAACCTGGTTTATTTGAAGAAGCGAATGGTGGGACTTTGTTATTAGACGAAATCAACTCATTAAATCCAGCTCTTCAAGCAAAATTATTGCGTGCTATCCAAGATAAAACAATACGAAGAGTTGGAGGCGCACAAGAAAAAGAAGTGGATGTCCGAATCATAGCAACCATTAATGAAGACCCTATTGAAGCCATAACACATAATCGATTAAGGAAAGACCTATATTATCGGTTAGGCGTTGTGACTTTATTTTTACCACCTTTAAGAGAGCGAAAAGAAGATATCTCCATTCTTGTTCATCACTTTATTGAAAAGTATAATATCCAATTTGACTTAAAAGTAAAAGGGATCGATTCTAGTGTAAAAGAATGTTTTTATAACTACGAATGGCCTGGTAATGTAAGGGAGTTAGAACATATGATTGAAGGCTCTATGAACTTAATAGAAGATGAAGAAATCATTACAACGTTCCATATACCTACACGCTTTTATGAACTAACTAAAAGAGAATATGACTTCCAACTACCGTTAACTATTCGGAATACAGATGATATCCCGAAACCTTTAAAGCACACAATAAAAGAAATGGAAAAAGAATACATCAATCAAATTCTTAAAGAAAATAAAGGTAATATCTCACAAACCGCAAAATTTTTAGGGATGAGTAGACAAAACTTGCAATATCGACTTAAAAAATTTAATTTAAACCGTTGAAAAATCTATACATTATCTTGATTTCTTTTTCATTTCTATTAGTACAATCAAAAGAGGAAGAATTATCAACTCTTCCCCTTTTGATTGATAGTTATATCAACTACACAATAATCCCCACATATCTCAAGTGTATAGGAACTAGTGAATTTACACATCCAGTTGCCTAAAAATCTACCTTCTCCAAATACAATCCACTTGCATCCGCGAGACAATTAATTTGGTTTCGTTGTTTTTCTTTTAAAATTTGTGGTATTACTTCAGAGTCTAACTGCCCTAATCCCACTTCGATTAACGCCCCAACAATCTTTCTTACCATATTATGAAGAAATCCATTTCCGCTCACTCTAATTTGAATAAAACCTTCACTTTCCACAATATCAAGCATATATACTTCTCGTACCATAGACTTTTTCTTAGATTTAGCGTTTGAAAAAGCTGTAAAATCATGTGAACCAATTAAGTATTGAGCTGCCTTTTTCATACTTTCAATATTTAACTTTTTCTGAACGTGCATGCTGTATTTACGCATAAAGGGATTCGTATGTTCTTCATTCCAAATCTTATATACATAAGTCTTTGCTTTCGAATTGTAACGAGCATGGAAACGTTCAGAGACTAACTCCACATCCTTAATACTAATATCATTTGATAAGTATTGATTTAAATACTTTTTAATTTTCGGTTCTGCTAATTTTTCATCGACCTTGAAATTCGCTATTTGATTCAAAGCGTGTACACCGGCATCTGTCCTGCTACATCCGATGATTTCTATTTCATGTCCGACCATTTCTGATAATACACTTTCGATTTTCCCTTGAATCGTATTATCATTATTTCCAAGACGTTGCCAGCCTTTATAGCGGCCGCCGTCATATTGAATTGTTAATTTATAGTTGTTCATTGTTTTCTGCTATTAAAAACATAGACATTTGCCTATTCATGTTTTTATTAACAGACTCACCACCTTTCTTTTTCCGTTACATAAAACAAAAATTGTAAGCATTCTATGATATTTTTCGTAATCTTCTTCCCATAGTAACACAAGAGAGCCCATTTAGTGTCTACTTCTGCCAATAGACTATACATGTTAAACCAATCATTTACAATCCAGTTCACGTACGCCATCCATGTTCCTGCAGGAAATTCTGCAACTCTTCTTCAGGCTGTATATTTTTCTTCCACTCTTCGCACTCCTTTAGAAACTTCTCTATCTACTGGTTATTAACACGTTCATTCTATTGACACAAATCCAAATTTAACTGACTCAACACTGTAAAATTTGGTAAAAAAATAGTGAAAATTTAAGAATAATAAGGTAAACTAATCAATGGTTTTAGATACAAAAACATTAGTTTAAAGTCCGTTGTCGTTGATACTGGGGCTATATTAGGTATGTGGAGGAAATATTTATGAATAACAACACAATAAATGAATCAGTTGAAGAAGTTGATAGAAAACGAGCACACTCAAGCAAACGTTTTAAAAATTGGAAGCTTATCACAGCGGGTGGCGGCGTTATAATTGCACTTCTAATTGGGGGAATGAGTTATTATCAGGCAACTCGTTTCAATTCACAGGTTACGATTAATGATACAAAGGTCGGCGGTCTGACTGCTGATCAGGCAATGCAGAAATTAAAAACATCTGGATTAGAAAATAAAGTCTATGTCGGCCAACAACAAATTTTAGATGAAGAAGATACACAAACTGAACTTACGGAAAAAGATTTGCCTCAAGTTAAAAAACTATTAAAAAGCCAGTGGACGTTTTTCCCTTCCTCAAAGGAAAAAAATTATTCATTGCTACCAGAAAAGGCGGATCAGTACCGAAGTGAAACAATGAAAAAACTTGTAGAAGAAAAGCTCATCTCTATGAATAAAGGTTTAAAAGCGCCTCAAGATGCTATGGCGAAGCTCGAACAGGGAAAAGTTGTTATCTCAAAAAGCATTGATGGAAAACAGTATGATGTTGCTAATCTATTAAAGGATTACGACAAGCAGAAGTATAAAAGTGAAATCCATCTGAAACCTGTATACATACAGCCTATTAAAGAAAACAATCCGATTATAAAAAAGGAAGAGAAAGCACTACAGAATCTTCTCCAACAAACCATTGATTATAAGGTACAGAATGAAGTTTACTCTTTAAAAGCTAAAGATCTAATTAAAAATGCCTCTATGTCAAAAGATATGAAGGCTACAATCGACTCGAGCGACATTAAGAACAAGATTACTGAAATTAACAATTCTCAATCGACATTAAATAAAGACTTCACATTTAAAACCCATTCTGGTTCAGTTATATCAGTAAAAGGACAAGGCTATGGCTGGGCAATAAATGTTGAAAAAGAAACAAAACGAATCCAAGAAGCCTTCGAAAAAGGGGAAAAATCGCTTTCTGTTTCTAACATTTACGGAAATGGTTGGAATAACGAAGGCATCGGTTATGAAACAACAGCGAATAATGGCATTGGAGACACGTATGCGGAAGTGTCGATTGCGGAACAACAAATTTGGATTTACAAAGATGGAAAATTGGCAGTTTCAACGAATGTAGTAACAGGTAAACATAGCACGAGTGAAGATACATCACCAGGTGTGTGGTATATCCTCTATAAACGATCACCGTACACACTCAAAGGTAGCGCAGTAGGTAAACCTGATTATTCCGTTAAGGTAGATTACTGGGCTCCGTTCACAAATAGCGGACAAGGGTTCCATGATGCCGGCTGGCGGACAAACTGGGCCAATAATGCCTATTTAACTGGAGGTTCAGGCGGATGTGTTAACCTTCATCCTAGTGTTGCGAAAACTGTGTATGATAATCTCAGCACTTATGAACCGGTTATCGTGTACTAGCATATCAAGTATTTTCTTTATAAAAACAAAGAAGCAGGAAATCCCAAGTGATTTTCTGCTTCTTTGTTTTTATTATTTATTTAACTTTAGTACTAACTCTAACTTTTTTTAACCTCCTCTATAAATTCCCACGTCTCTCCTTGATCTTTTGACTGATAAAGTGCACTACTATCGCCATTGTAGTCTCCATCTGCCCCTTGTCCAACTAACATATTAAAGACTCCATCTTTCTCATAAGGCATACCAGGAGAATCAAAAGGACTTATGATAGACTGTGTATGTTCCAATTTCACTTCATGCGGGGGATAATTTACCTGTTTGAAAGATAAGCCCCCATCATCTGTACGATATAACTCTCCCTCATTACCAGAAGGTCTAATTGCTCCTAAAAACCCAAGTTTATCATTTAGAAAGGTTACTCCTGATACACTACCAATCCCTCTATTAAATGGGTCCGTATTGATAACCTCCCATGTTTTACCTCCATCACTAGTCTTGCTTAGTGAATAAAAAGCACTCCCTAATGCTTTTTCTGTCATATTTAGTTTATAACCAACTTCTTTTGATAGGAAAAACTGCTCCTTTTCATTCGTTGAATCTTGTCTCTTCTCTTTAAACTTATCTTTATTTGGAGGAGTCTTTGATTTACTCCAACTTGCGTCACATATTAAATTATATCTAGCAGGTACTAGCTCTTTCTCTTTTCCAGGAACAAATATAGATACAGTATATCCAATGATTTCAGAAGCTGCTTCTTTAAGATTTTGCTCCTTACCATCCTCAGTAATATTAATAATTCCCTCTGTATTGTATCCCCAATTCCTTTTCCCATAATAGATCAACCCATACTTACTTTCATTCCACTTACTAACCGTTCGCTTAACTGGAATAGCCTTAACCGTTTTAATTAGAGGTTCTACTAGTTTATCCTCATCATAATCGGGATTTGCATACCCATCTCGTATTACAGTAATATCTTCTGATTTCTTCTTATTATAAGATATTAAATAAGTTTCCTCTTTCCCATCAGCATTTTTCCCATAAACAAATGTATCAAACGCTGTGATTGTTCCATCTGAACGAAATGTAAGATCAAAATCAGTTGCCATATATAATTTCTTTGGCAAAGTATATTTTTTATTTATATCTTCAAAAATACCTTCTACTCCATATTCATATATATTATTATGTTTAAATTTAACTGATCTTTCATGTTTTAACTTTTCTATAAACCATGCCAGTTTGCCATCATAATTTATTGCACTTTTATAAATCTTCACACCATAAAATGATGTGATTACAACAATAATGATAATAGAAATGTATTTCCATGCAGTTGAATTAATTAATTTTTTAGATTCATATTCTCTATCTTTTATCACTCTCATTGTAGTAAATGTAGTTATAGCTACAAAAAACACTACACATAATAATAAAATATAAATATTATAATTCATTCTTCCATACTTACAGTACAAAGCTAACTCATAGCAAAAAATCCAGTATCCGATTATTAATATTGGGTTTGTTAATAATAATATAAGTATCCTTTTTGCATTTTGCCTAAATATAAAAATCACTCCTAATTAAATTAATTATATTCATCTTTATTGAGTATACTTCGTTTCACCCAATATTTGTATAATTATCCCACTATTTACTTACATGCGAATTAAAAGTGATCGGAATTGATATAGCAATAAACAAGCACTCCATCATACAAAGATTAGTGCTAATCTCTTAATTCCAATTTTTATTTAAAATTATTTTGATAAACCTAAAATAAACAATTCATTTTTAAAATCAAATCACTATCGGTTTACTTATGAAGCGGTTTAGGGTAATTCATCATAAAAATTAGGCCTTATCGATTTTTCGATAAGGCCTATCACTGTCACATCTTTACTTTACTTTTCTAACAAGCTTCACTACATTCTCTACATGCGCTGTATGCGGGAACATATCAACCGGTTGTACATATTCCACTTCATAACTCTTCATTAATGCTTTCACATCACGCGCTAATGATGAAGGGTTGCAAGAAACATAAACAACTTGCTTTGGTTGTACTTTTAAAATTGTTTCGAGTAACTTATCGTCACAACCTGTACGAGGCGGATCAACAACGATTACATCTGGACGCCAGCCTTCTTTCACCCATTTTGGCAGCCATTCTTCTGCTTTACCAGCTTCGTACTTCGTATTTATAAATCCGTGGCGCTTCGCATTTTTTCTTGCATCTGCAATCGCTTCTGGAATCACATCCATACCGCGAACTTCATCGGCATCATTTGCAAGCCATAGTCCAATAGTACCAACACCGCAATAGGCATCAACGATTTTTTCTGTACCTGTTAACGCAGCTGCTTTTTTTGCTTCATTGTAAAGAACAACCGTCTGTTCTGGGTTCAGCTGGAAGAATGCACGTGCTGATAATTCAAATGATAAATCACCAAGTGTCTCTTGAATAACTTCTTTCCCAGCTAAGCGGAATGTTTTATCACCAAAGATAACTGATGTTTTACGCCAGTTCACGTTTTGCATAATCGATTTAACAGTTGGCATCTGTTTTTGTACTTCTGCGATAAATTGCTCTTTATTTGGTAACTCTTCTTTTGTTGTAATGAGTGTAACCTGTACTTCTCCTGTTTGGACCGCAGTACGTGTCACAATTGTACGTACTAAACCTTTTTGTTTTTTCTCATTGTAAATAGAAACATTTAGTTTTTCTAATATACGTTTTACAACCTTTGTCGCTTCATTTGTTGCCTTATGTTGAATCATACAATGGGAAATATCAATTAATTGATGTGAATTTTGCTTATATAATCCTGTAATAACTTTTTCGTCTTTACGCCCTACTTGTAATTGGCTTTTATTACGATAATGCCATGGATTTCCCATACCAAGTGTTGGACGAATATCAACTTCCAAGCTTCCGTTCATATACTTTTCAAACGCTTGTACAACAATATCACGTTTTTGATTTAACTGTTCTTGATAATCTAAATGCTGCAGTTGACAGCCGCCGCATTCATCATATACCGGGCATGGTGGCTTTACGCGATGCTGCGATGCTTTACGAATTTTTTTCACTTTTGCTTCAGCGAAGCCACGCTTAATTTTCGTTGCTTCCGCAACAACTTCCTCTCCTGGTAATGCCCCTGGAATGAAAACAACTTGTCTCTTAAAATAACCAACGCCTTCTCCGTTAATCCCAAGACGCTTAATTGTCACAGGAAACGTTTGACCAACTTCCAACTTACTCTCATGTTGCTTTTGCATTATTGTTACACCTCTACTCTATACTTTTCCATAAATATAACGCTGCATAACTGCAGTATGGATCACATTCTTGTTTTACTTTTTCTAACAGCGCATCATCCGGTTTATTCTCTAGTTGAAATAACCCTTGAAGTGCACGCTGAATCCCGATATCTGCTTTCGGAAACATATTTTTCCGACCAAGTCCAAATAATAAAAAGTTTTGTACTGTCCATGCACCAATACCTCGCACTGGTAACAATTGTGCTGAAACTTCTTCATCTGTTTGTTTTTCTAGTTCCACTAAATCCAGCTTTCCTTCCACGATACGTTTTGCTAGTCCTATCATATATTCGGCCTTTCTTTGACTAAACTTCTGATTTCTGAGCTCTTCTATTGAAATATTTACCACTCTTTCTGGTGTTGGAAAAAAGAAAACGCTATTCTTCTCTGTTCCATACTGTTTTACAAATTGTTCTGTAAGTGCAGTAGCAAATTTCAAATGTACTTGTTGATGAATAATACAACGAAGAAGACACGCAAAATAATCGAACTCTAAAATAAGTGGTGTATAGGCATATGTTTCAAAAAGTGGACGTAATGATGTGTTTCTAAAATGAGTTTGTATATCTTGAAAAGATTCATTCCATTGAAAAATCGAATAGACGCGTTTCATAACTTTCTCTTGTTCACCAGTCTGGCTTGAAACCCAAAATTGTGGATTTTGAAGCGTACCAATCCCTTGTACCCGAACAACAATCTGTTCTTCATCTATGGAAAGTGGAACATAAACAATCTTTTCTTCTAACTGAACAACATTTAGCGGATCAAAAGATAAACGCCTTAATACTTCTTGAAAATGATACGGATACTTTAACGTAACATGTTCGCTCCACATACGTTTCCCCATCCTTTTTACACATCATTATAGCATGAGAAAACCGTAAGCATACATGCTTACGGCTGATTGCTTTTTACTAAATCATCTAGGCTTTTAAAATGATACCCTTTCTCGCGCAAATCATCAATGATTTTTGCAAGCGCCTCTGCATTATCTTTTGATATCGCATGAAGTAATAAAATAGATCCTGGATGAATCATCGTCATGACATTATTATGAGCGTATTGCCATCCTCTTTGCTGATCTACTTTCCAATCAAGAAATGCAAGGGACCAAAATACGTTATAATATCCCATTTCTTTCGCAAGTGCTAACGTTCTTTCACTAAACACCCCTCGCGGAGGACGTACATATTTTACTTCTTTTTGTCCAGTTACTTTTTTAATTTCTTCCGTTACACTCGTCAATTCTTCACGAAGTTTTGCATCATTTACCGCTGTAAAATCTGGATGACTCCAAGAATGATTTCCAATAATATGCCCTTCATTTTTCATCCTTAATAATAAATCTTTTTGCGTTTTTATATAATGCCCTGTCACAAAAAAGGTCGCTGGTACTTTCTTCTCTTTCAGTACATCTAAGATTTTCCCTGTATACCCATTTTCATATCCATTATCAAATGTTAAATAAATATCTTTCTTCTTCGTATCGCCTAAGTAAAAACCACCATTTTTTTGTAGTAATTCTGTATATAATTTCCCTGCATCTGGCGCCGTTTCATTTTTAGGTCGCGGAATTCCCCAGTTATGTGGTGTATTTGTATAAGCAAATGCTGAAACCGGAACAAGTGCCATCATAAGTGAAAAAATGAGACCTATATATAACCATTTATATTTCATAAATAGTCTCCTTTCCATATATAATCGTACCTGTAGTTTCTGTGCTCAATACTTGTTTCATGCTGAACATGTTTTTCCATATATACCAACAAAAAATGCATCTCAAATTATTTGAGATGCATTTTTCCTATTATTTAAATACCGGTTCTTTAAAGCTTGCTAATTTTTCAAGTGATGTTTTATCTACATCTGCATGTAGACTGTTTCCATGAGAATCCATTGTTACAACAGCTTTAAAACCATCAATACGTAAATGCCACATCGCTTCTGGAATACCAAATTGTAAGAAGTCAACATCTTTCACTTCTTTAATACATTCTGCATAATACTGCGCAGCACCACCGATTGCATTTAAATATACGCCGCCATGTTCAGCTAGTGCTGCTAATGTTTTCGCTCCCATACCGCCTTTACCGATGACAGCCCGAATACCAAATTTCTTCATAATGTCCCCTTGATATGGTTCTTCACGAATACTTGTTGTGGGGCCTGCCGCTTTAATTTCCCAATTTTCATTTTCATCCTTCACTACAACTGGTCCGCAATGATAAATGATTTGTCCATTTAAGTCTACTGGACAATCGTTATCCATTAAATGCTTGTGGATTGCATCACGACCTGTGTACATCATGCCATTAATTGTTACAACATCACCAACGCGAAGTTCACGAATTTGCTCTTCTGTAATTGGCGCCTGCAGTACAATTTCGCGTTGTTCACTTTTGTCTTGTTCCTCTTCTTGCTGAAGCGTATTTTCACCTTCTTGATATAACCAATCGATAATCTCACCCGTTTCAGGATGAATTGTTATACCAAGACGACGATATGCCCAGCAATTATATGCAACAGATACATAGAAACTCGCCGGCAGACGATTGTATACACCAACTTTACAACCAAGTAAAGTTGTTTCACCGCCAAATCCCATCGTACCAATACCAAGCTTGTTCGCATTCTCTAATACGTATTCTTCAAGCTTTTGTAATTCTGGAATTGGATTCACATCATCTAATGTACGAAATAGTTGATTTTTTGCCAATTCATAACCTGACGTACGGTCTCCCCCGATACCAACGCCGATTACTCCTGCACTACACCCTTGTCCTTGTGCTTGATATACCGCATGAAGAAGACATTTACGAATCCCTTCTAAATCACGGCCAGCTCGTCCAAGTCCTTCTAATTCACAAGGTAAGCTGTACTGAATATTTTTATTCTCACAGCCACCTCCTTTTAAAATTAAACGAGCATCAATATAATCTTTCTCCCACTGCTCAAACTTAATGACAGGCGTACCTGGTCCTAAGTTGTTACCACTATTGTCCCCGAAAAGAGAATCAACAGAGTTTGGACGAAGTTTTCCGTCCTTTGTCGCCCGCTCAAGTGCACTGTAAATTGCTTCTTTCATTTGTAATTGATTTACGCCAACTGGTGTATAGATTTTGAAAGTTGGCATTCCTGTATCTTGGCAAATTGGCGAGATGTTTTCATCTGCCATTTTAATGTTATTTGTAATCGTGCCAAGTGCCATTGCAGAACGAGTCCCTGCATTTTCTCGTTCCTTTGCTTGTTGAATAGCACGACGAACATCTTTCGGTAAATTCGTCGATGTTTCAACAATCAGTTGATACATACTTTCTTGAAGCTTTTCCATTGTTACTTCCCCCTCAATTGTGAACGCTACCAAAACGCTTTAAAATCTTTCATCAATTGATTATACTCTTTTTTTCTTATTCCTTCTATTTCAATAGCGTCTGAACGGGATTATATTTTTTTATATCTTTTTAAATATGCTTGTACATCATCGTATGCGCCGCTCTCATTTGCATATTTAATATAATTTTTAATCGTACGAAACCACTCCAACGTAGACGGCTTCGTTTCTGCTATAGCATCGGTTATGTCCTTCATTGTAACCGCTCGCTCCACACCCGTTGTCATAATTTCTCCTAAAACATTTTCTACGGCCAGCTCTACTACATTTTCAATGTCAGCACCCGAATACAGTTCTGTTTCTTTAGCTAACATATCGTAATCTATTGTTGAAATCGGTTTTCCTGCCAACTTAATTTGAAAAATACTGCTCCGTGCTTCTAAATCAGGTGGGGAAACGAAAATCATTTTATCAAAGCGCCCCGGTCTTTTAAATGCAGGATCAATGTCCCAAGGCATATTAGTCGCACCAATTAACAATAGTTTGTCTGTATTCGTATCAATACCTTCAATCTCTGTTAACAATTGATCTATAACTGTTCTTAGTGTCGGATTTCCCGACGCTTTGCTCCGATTAAATCCAAGTGCATCCATTTCATCTAAAAATAAAATACATGGCTTTTGGGAACGAGCATATCGAAAAATTTCCCGTACATTTTGTTCACTCACTCCAATATACGGATCAAGAATATCGGTAATGCTCATCGTTGCAAAATGTGCTCTGCACTCCCCTGCAGTTGCCTTGGCAATATATGTTTTTCCGCAGCCAGGAGGACCGTATAATAAAATGCCGCCGCCAACTTTTTTCTTAAAACGCTCAAATAATCCTGGTGAAGTAAACGGTTTGATAATTTTCATTTGAATCGCTTTTTTCACATCATGCAAACCGCCGACATCCTCAAATGTAATCTGCTCTTGTTCCCGGTTTTGCTTGCTTCTTCCGCCTTGAAGCACGTTCATCGAAACCACATTTTCTTCCATATTTTCATTTGCATAGACTGCATGTAGCTGTTTTTCCTTTTCTGGATCTTGCTCTATTACGTGATCCTCATTGTTTTCACACTGGCTTTCCTCTTCTGTTACATATATTGTTTCTTTCGGACTTGTAAGCACTTGTGATAAAGCTTCCAGTTCAGCCGCGACTTTATTCTTCCATTCTTGATTACCATACTGAAGAGCTTTCGATAAAGCTTGCAGCGCATTTGCTATATCTCCCTGTTCTTTGTACTCGACTCCAATTAAATACCAAATTGATCCATTTTCTTCATCTTGTGCTAGCACTTGCTTTAATACATCTATTTTATTCACCGTATTCTCTCCCTTCATGATTTTTTTATTTTTTTATACAATTTGTACATCGGTGTAGATAGCCAGCTCCATATACAAATGATGAGATAAAATAAAATAGCAAAACTAGCCATATTTCCCCAGTCTAATGCAGAGAATAAACCTAATGTTCCAAAAGATATTGCCCAAAAGATAAGCGGACCACCCACTTTATTCACAAGAACATTCGGAAAGAAAATCGGATGAATCAGTTCTTCTGCTTCTTCTAAGATTTCAAGTAATTCTTTATTATTAGGTGCCAACAAAAACGCTTGTCGGTAATATTTGTATGCTTCCCTATACCTCTTCCTTGTTGCTGCATGGATTCCTAACTGTACTAAAAAGTGAACTTCGTTAGTTGATCCATAATAATTATCTTTTAAGGATTCCTCTATTTCTTGTTTCGTTCCTGTTGCAAGTAATAAAACAAATTGATAATGAAGAACGGTAGGATGATTGGGGTTAATTTCTACTGCCTTTTGCATGAGTTGCTTAGCTTTTTCAATATAACCTGTTTTTAATAAAATAAATGCATATTTCGCCATTGCTTGCGCATGGGAAGGATCTGAATACAGAACGCTCAAAAAGCTTTGCTCCGCTTTTTCAAGTTCATTCGTATATGTATATATATGTCCAAGTGTATAATACACTTCTTCTGGCTCAAAACCATGCTGCAACGCTGATATGCAAAGCTCTTTTGCTTCATCATATTGTTCTGAATCTGCATAGCAGCATCCTAAACTGTACAATGCTTCAGCATGCTGTGGATTATAAGAAAGCAGTGTTTCTAATTTCTGCTGTGCTGTTTCAATATGACCAATCCCGTAATAATGCAGTGCCTCTTGTAACAACATCGTTTCACTCTGTGAAGTTGACATACAGCATCTCCCCTCCTACCAACAATGCCGTTTGGGCCATGATCCCAACTATTCCAATGATTAAACCTATCCACCGTAATGACTCCGTACTTTCATTTACTAAATTATGAATTCGAAACCGTTCCCGCAGCGCATATATATACACACCTGTTACAACTGCAGCAGCTATTCGAGAAGCAATCTTTAGCACATATATATCACCAATTAGAGCGGCACAGATGAACATTGCTAATAAAGTCATTATTCCTATCATAAGAAGTATGTATATTTTCTTTTTGGGCTCTTTTAACCAAATCGCATTGCAAGTTCCTAAAATCATAATCGGAATAATCCCAAAAATAAGTCCGATTATGAAAAAATTATAAATATTGTACGTTTTTGTTTCTCTTGCTTTTTTTCCTTGTAATACAGGCTTCACCAAATGATATTCCATATAATTCCTCCTCCCTACCTTCATATTATAAACTATATTTTCTGTCTATTCACACTGTAAAGTAGCAAACTGAAACAGGCTTTCTTGAAGATTATCCCAAAAGATTGTTTGTAGCGCTCTTTTAGGATAGTTTGGCCATATAAAAAGCGGCTACCAAGACAGGATTGGCAGCCGCTTTAAAAATATATTATTGATCTTTTTTAAATTGCTCACATTTTAATTCTAACTCATCTAGCATTGAAAGAAGACGATCTACATCTTCTAATTCCACTTCTTCCGGTTCAATTGTATCAATCACTTCGATGAACATATTTAAACGTTCTTTTAAATATACTAGTTGTGAATCTTTATCTTGAATTGCTTTTCCCACGAAGGCACTCTCCTTTTTATTCGAGTTACTTTTATTATACCGCAAAAATGAGCATCACGAACATGAATTTTTAGCAAATTTATCATACCTTTTATCTTGAAGCAATTACTACTCCCTACCACATTTTATAGATAGAGAAATCTTTGTTACAAAAAGTTTCACTTTATAAATAGCCTATATTCTTCTATTATAGAGAATGGACAAATTGTTATTTCAATAGTCAAAGGAGTATTTCATATGAGTATATCACAAACAATGAAGCCGATTACTCCTTCTTACGATCCATGGGAAGCGTATATGGACCTTGAAGAGTACGGCAAATTACTATTAACAAACGTTGAGTTTACAACGACAACGTTATGCAATATGCGCTGCGAGCATTGTGCTGTTGGTTATACATTACAGCCGAAAGATCCAAATCCGCTTCCGATGGAACTTTTATTAAAACGATTAGATGAGATTCCTCATTTACGTTCTTTAAGTATTACTGGCGGAGAACCAATGCTCTCAAAAAAATCCGTCGACAACTATGTAACACCACTCTTAAAATATGCCCATGAACGAGGCATTCGCACTCAAATTAATTCAAACCTAACTATAGATTTAGCCCGCTATGAACAAATTGTTCCGTATCTAGACGTGCTACATATTTCACATAACTGGGGAACAATTGATGATTTCGTTGAGGGTGGCTTTGCAATGATGGAGCGCAAACCTACTTATGAACAGCGCGCAAAACTATTTGAACGGATGATTACAAATAGTAAAGCTTTATCAGAAGCTGGTGTTCTCGTATCAGCAGAAACCATGCTAAACAAACGTACATTACCACATATTGAACACATTCACCGCCAAATTGTAGAAGAAATGGGTTGTAAGCGTCATGAGGTACATCCGATGTACCCAAGTGATTTTGCTAGCAACCTTGAAATTTTAACAAAAGATGAAATTCGCAGTGCAATTGAGCACTTATTAGAGATTCGTGATGAAAATGTGTGGATGTTATTTGGTACGTTACCATTTTACGCATGCAGTAATGATGAACGTGATTTAGTTACATTAAAAAAACTACACGAAAGTAAAAACGTAACTGTACGTAATGATCCAGATGGACGTTCTCGCCTAAATGTAAATATTTTTGATGGTAACATTATCGTAACAGACTTTGGTGATATTCCACTGCTTGGCAACATTCAAACAAATACATTGCAAGAAGCATATGACAAATGGTGCAACTCGAAAACAGCGAAATCATTAAGCTGTCACTGTCCTGCTGTAAAATGCCTTGGACCAAATATTCTTGTAAAAAACAGCTATTATCCAACTGAGGACTTCTTAACAAAAGAATCGAATATCACACTGTAACAAAAAACGTCAGCATATTTAGCTGACGTTTTTTATGTTATCGCGGATAAGGTGATGAAATAAATTTAAAGGATACATAATCTTGTACAGGAATAGATGCTCCAATTCCTTGGGAAGTAATATTTTTAATTACAAGCCTCTTTTGATTCCCTTTTAAAACAAGATATACTTCTCCAAATGTAACTTTTCCTTTTTCATTTACCGCTGGTGTATATGCATATAAATACCCAAGTTGTTTCGGGCTGATATTATATATACGTTCATTCCCAGTACCATAACCAATTGTTGTTTTAAAAGACAGGGGTAGCTGTACTTTCTCCATCGCCTTTAAAAGAATCATCTTTTTCACATCATCTGCATCTTTAATATAAGCTGTTAAACCACCTTCTATCGTTTTTTGTGATTCTTGTTTGTACCGAAGCGGATACAACCTCTCCACACCGCGGTTATCATACACATTACGATTTACTTGCTTATATTCCCAATTTATCGTTGTATCTGTTGATTCATAATTCAACGGCCATTGACCTAAATAAATTTTCGCCCTATATCCGACTGCAAGAGGCGCATTTGAAATCGAAGTTTCGTTAAACATCCGAATTAAATCTGGGTTTTCTATTCGAGTCGTTGACGTTTTCAGTAGTTCTTTCGCAAATTCACTTGGCTGCAAACGCGGTAAATCTTGCGTTGCATTCGGATACGTATTGTCTTTTGAAATGTTCAAAACAGATGACGGCATCTTTACGTTGATTGTTGTCTTTGCAAAACTACTATAAGGAAATAATAAAATAAACGAGACCATAGTTGAAAAACATATGCTGCACACTCGTTTCATCTGCTTTACCCCTTCCTAATTTAAAAGTGTATAAACCATTTAAATAGCAATTAACTATCCCTATTGTTTTCCCTCCATGACATTGTTATCCCATTTTTTATAACAAGTAAAAGCCAATTCCCATAATGAAATAGGCAGCTAATAATGTTCCTCCCTCAAACCAGTTCGTATCTCCGTCATTTGAAATTGCAATTGTTAAAAATACCGCCGTAATCATGGACACAAGTTCCGGCATTGTAAATACAAGGGGCATCTTCACTGTAAAAAACATCGAAAGTATGATGAGAACAGGGGCAACAAACATAGCAACCTGCAATGTTGAGCCGACTGCAATTTCAACTGCAATATTCACTTTATTTTTATAAGCCATAATAATTGCAGAGGCATGCTCTGCGGCATTACCAACGATCGCAACAATGATAACCCCGATAAATAGTTCCGACCATCCAAATGATTTCGCTACCGTTTCAAATGTATGAACAAGCGCCTCAGATACGTAAGCAACAGCCGCTGTTGCAATCGCTAAAATAAGTAGCGCTTTTCTCTTTGACCATTCAGGTTCCTCCTCATGTTCTACTTCATCACTTTTATGCTGATATACACCGCGATGTGTAACCAGTTTGAAAAATAGTGCCGCTAAATACATGACAATCATGATGATTGAAACCCCAATGCTTAATTGATATGTCTTCTCTATACCCATCTTCATTGAAAAAACTTCTGGAATAACAAATGCTACAACAACTGCAAATATTAGAAGAGCAGAGTTATGTCTTGCATCGTACACATTGAAACTTTGTCTTTTATACTTAAGCCCTCCTACAAAAAAGGAAAGACCTCCAACTAATAATAAGTTTCCAAGAACAGAACCAGTTAATGAAGCAAGTACAACTTCAGTTAACCCTGCTTGCAATGCAAAAATTGAAATAATAAGTTCAACCGCATTCCCGAAGGTTGCATTTAATAACCCACCAATTCTTGGCCCAGAAACAATAGCTAAACTTTCTGTCGCTCTTCCCATAAAAGCAGCGAGAGCAATAATTGTAATGCAATATACAGCAAACATGATTGTTTGTGGCCAATGTAGCGTATTTCCAAGAATCGAAAGCGGCACTCCAACCAGTGCAAGTATTAAGAAAATTTTATTAAACATATTTTCCATCCTTCCATCGTATGTATTTCTCTCCACTACTATTATTATTCTTCTCCTAACTTGTCCCATTTCATCACAAATACGTTTAAAAAGTGGGATTGAAGAAAAAAGTATAAAAGATCGTAAAAAATTTTAAGGGCAAGTTTTTACAAGGTGAAATTACGGATAACTGAAAGGAGCATCAAAAATGCATTTAAAAGAAAAAATTGCAACTATTATTCAAGGACAAAGAACAGGTGTATTAGCTACCGTTCGTGAGAATAAGCCACATAGCTGTTTTATGATGTTTTTTCATGAAGATTTTGTATTATACGCACCAACAGATCGTAATTCAAAAAAGGTAGCAGATATTGAACAAAATTCAAACGTGCACGTACTACTTGGAAGAGAAGGAAAGAAATGGGATGAAGATTATATTGAAGTAGAAGGCATCGCTTCAATTGAAGAAGATCAAACATTAAAAAATAAATTTTGGAGCAACAACTTAAAACGCTGGTTACTCGGTCCCGAAGATCCTAACTATATACTTATAAAAATCAATCCCAATACAATTTACTACATTGATAGTGCTGGTACGACTCAGCCAGAGTTTTTACGACTGTAATCCAAAAACAAGCCCCTTCAAAAGGGCTTGTTTTGTCGAAAAGTTCTCATCAAAAAAAACACAAAAAAGGTGGAACATTCTAAAGATTCTGTTATATAATAGTATCAACTTAAATAAACTGTATTAAAACAGAATGGGAGGAGAAATAACAATGATGAAAAGAGAAGAACGGAAGAATATGATCGAGTTTATTGAAAAGAAAAAAGGAATGGAGCGTGAAGAACTTTTATTTATGACAGATGATGAAGTTGAACATATTTATAATGTAACGTACTTTTTATATGAAGAAATTGCAGAATAATAGATGAAAGGCCNNGGCCTTTCATCTATTATTCTCAGCAATCGCTGCAGCACTTGTGTTCATTTTCGGGAAAGTTGGATTGGAAGAGATCGATACCAATGTAGCGGCAACTACCCGTTCCATCATCACGGCACTATTCATGATAGGTGTAATTATGATACAAAGAAAGTTTCAAAATATTAGTGACGTTCTATTAAATAAAAAAGCACCAGCTATTTTATTCTCTCTCCTTAAAAACAGGAAATGTTTCACAAGTTGCTCCTGTAGATAAATTAAGTGTTATATGTATTACATCAGATGTTTTCTTCATTGCTTTCAGCTAAAAAACCGCTAAATAGCGGTTTTTTTTCTTCTTATGTAGACCCATACAATAAGTATGACTATTACTGAGATAATTAAAATCAACATTCCATAATGATGCAGGCTATATTCAACAAAACGCCACTTCTCTCCAAGTTTCCATCCAAGCCCAATAAAAACGCTAATCCAAATGAAAGCACCACCGTATGCGTATAAGCAAAATCTCCATAACGTTAAATTAGACATACCAGCAAAATACGCAGTTAAATGACGAACTCCTGGTATAAAGTATCCGATCATTAATAAAAAGGGGCCATATTTTTCAAATAAAACATGCGTTTTATCAATTTGCTGTTCTTTAATTCCTATCTTTGGACCATACTTTCTTAATACAGGTAGTCCAAGTTTTAACCCAAGTATGTAACTTAAAGTAATTCCAAGTACCGAACCAGCCATTCCACTTAGAAAAGCAGCTGTCCCTGACATAGTTCCTTTCGAAATATTATAACCAACAAACGTCAGCAAAAACTCATCTGGTATCGGTAGACCAACTATTCCGCCTGCAAGAGCTATAATAATTCCTAAATATCCATAATGTGCGATTAACTCACCAATATGCTGTTCCATTCGGATGACACATCCTATGCACGATCGTTATTCCATATTGTGCCCTCTCTATCCTTTAAGCAAACATGGTATACATATTCACTATACATCGTTTTTATAATGAACTCTACTCCTATTCATCTGATCTGTAATGAAACTTTTCACTGCTTTTAATCTTCACTTTTCAGAACCTTGAGATGTGGATACATATTGTCCATACAAAGCGGAATAACGTAAAACTTCCATAAATATTTTTTCTTCATCCTCCACTTATATAAAACCCTCACCTCTCTTCCTTGCTTCTCACTGAATCTTGAAGTTGGAGTCTTACTGCCCGTAAATAGTGGGATAAATCTATACTTTGCCTCATAATTATAAGAAAATCCGCCTTCACAAGCAGGTTTTTTGTTACAATAAAGAAAAGTTACATTTAGCATCGGTTTGACTCTCAAGAAAAATGATATAAGTAGGAAAAAATATAATTTAAAACAATAATATGCATCTTCTATCCATGTAGAGTACTATGCACCCTTTTACATAATAATCATTTTTCTAAATCATACAGGGGGAAAAAACATGACCATAGAAAAACAATTGATTCAAAAGGTATATTACGAAACATTCTTAACTGAACAGGGTTCTGTTCAAGCTCCTCAAACGCTCGGGGAAGCATATGTAAATGAAGCTGAAAATGAATTTTCCAATATCGCTAATATTCGTTTCGCACAAGGAGAAGTTTACTATCATCATAAAGATTTTGAAACAGCTATCTTCAAGTGGGAGAAAGTAAACAATGACCTCTCTCTATGGGCAAAAAAAAATATAGCAGATGCTTATTTTGAATTAGGATTGCTTTCAATCGCAGAAGAAATCTATACATCAATTCAAACGGACGATATAACACTGACAATGGAAGTGTCATTACAACTTCTTTCTCTGTACATTGAACAAAATCGTTTAGGACTTGCCTTTAAGGTCATTAGTGAAGCAGTTGCATTCCAACCAGACTATCCAAATATTACTGCCATTGCCCGCTCCTTTTATGAAAAACAGCAGGATTGGAACAACGCTATTGATCTTGCTATTCACGAAGGAATTCGAACAAAATCATTACATTGGTTTGAAATTTTAACAAGTTATGTGAACCAAGGATTCACAAAACAAATGAAACCAAAATATTTTTATGAGGCACTAAAAGTTTTATATACAATCGATTCAGACCAATTTAAGCAACTTATCTCATCATTTTGGAAAATCTATCAAGATGAGTCAACCAACTTAGTATGGATTCAAACAATCAATCACCTATTTTTACATATCGAGGTAGATTCTTACGACTCATGGGATGAAATCGTTACTCTTTATCAAGAAACATACTGTGAATTAATTACAGGAAAATACTTGATGCATGAACTACAGGAACTTATTCCAGACTTGTTAACGAATTGGTTTAGCTTAACAAAAGCAGAACATTCTCTATTTGTTTCCGCTGCGACATTAGCATGGAATGAGATTTCACCTAAGAGCCTTGATACATTACTTGTAAAAAGCGCTGAAACGCTACTTTCTAGCTCAACAATATATAACACAGTTGAACTAGAAAAGACTGCAAATCTTTTTGAAACTATTGTTGTATGGGCAGAAAAGAATGATGTAGACTTAGGTCATTCTTACACATGGCTTGTTCGAGAACTTTCCGATATAAACGTACAACAAATTCTCGTTACGGGTACGAATGATGATAGTAAATCAGCCTTTATCAATTCTATATTAGGGGAAAGGATACTAAAAAATACTCCTAGAGCTGCTATCGCTTTTAAGGATAATGCACAGACAGAAATTACGGAACTCACAGATTTAACAATAAGAAATACTTCTAATTTAGATGAATTTTATGAGATGATAGCTGTCCCTCCAAAATCAGAATCTGAACAGAAATGTATTGAATTTAAACTACCAAGTAGATTTTTACGGAAAAACAAATTCTCATTTATCGTTACACCAGGTTTTGATGGAAATGACAATAAAGAAACTACAAATCTTGAATACTTACATGTATCCGATAATCTATTATATATTCTTAATGTCTCCTCACCTTTACTTGATGAAGAAATCAATACACTATTGTACATACGTGAACAAATACCGACTTTACAAGTTCATTTTGTTTTAAATACAATCGATACAATTCTTACTGATGAAACAGCAAATAAAACGCTAACTGAAACTGAGTCTAAAATACGTGTACATTTCCCAAATGCACGAGTATTCCCTTACTCATCTTTAGATGAGAACAACGGGCAACTAAGTGATTTAACAGAATCTATTACTTCAAGCTTTACGAATAGAGATATAAAAACAGAGCGCATAGAAAAACTATTATGGTTTATTCAAAAGACCATTACATATCTCTTAAATGAACGCGTACAATTAGAAAATACATTAGTAAAGTCAATCCGTTGGAACAAACACATTTTAGTGAAACTAAATGGCTTTATTAATAACCTGACTGCTATTGAAAAAGATAAGACTCGTTCTATCACAGACTCATATCGTTTAACAAAAGATGAAATTATACATGATCTTCATAATCAAATTCCTGAATTATTGCAGAGCTGTTCTGATTTAATTCAGGAAGATAGTGACTTTAAACAAGTTCATGAAGAACTAAATGCAGCAATGAATGAAAGAATCCAAAAGCATTTACAACAAATGATATTACCTAAGTTTACGCATTCTATTCAGGAATGGATTGAAAAAGCACATAATGAATTTATTCAAAGTCAATCTTATTTAGATGGAATGAGTGAAACATTTAATAACTTATACGAAGAAGAGCGAATGAAACTGCCGTGTGATTTTCAATTACTTGATGATTGGCGCCGAGATGTTGCAAGAATGACAAACCGAATCAACGTTGGTGACGTAAATATTTTACTACGCTTTACACCAACACAATTTCTATTAAAAAGTGCTGGGAAATTATTCGGTAACATGCAGAAGAATCAATCTATGCTCTATAACAAATATAAAAATTATATTGAGACCGAAGACTATACAGAGGTAACAACAACTATTTCTGAACAGTTCTTCCTTCAATTTGAATTATTCGAAAGTGCATTAGAACGTGATATTATGATGTTCTTTAAAGAACCTCTTCGTATCTTAAAACAAACTGTAGAAGCAGCACATTTAGAGATAGAGCAGGACGAAAGTACATTAACAAAACTAAGAACAAACCCAGAAACGTATCAAGATCCTTTAACACTATTTAAATTACAGTTATTACAATACAAATTCATGTTAAATAAAAATAGTAACAATGACTCAACTTCCTCATCAAGATTAATAATTGACGAAACACCAATAGTTTAAACAAAATGCATGCCATTAAGACGAGTTACAAGCAAAAAACCAAGCAACTTAATCATTGCTTGGTTTTTTCCCTCTCTTCTCTTTCACACACATATCCCAAATAACATCATCAACCTTCGCATCAATTCTCACACGCTTAATGAAGTTCTTTCTCTCTGCTTCATTATGAATTAACTTATGAACATATCGGCGCTTACTTAATAACTTCCTACATGCTTCATTATAATTTAAAACTTCCTGGCAGCTCTTATTCTCATGTAAAA
The DNA here is from genome assembly GCF_002584535.1 of Bacillus cereus. Lineage (GTDB taxonomy): Bacteria > Bacillota > Bacilli > Bacillales > Bacillaceae_G > Bacillus_A > Bacillus_A arachidis. Next base: position 18,449 of record NZ_NUOT01000034.1, on the reverse strand, counting down.
CTTTAAACCATGTATACTGTTTCAGTTTTTCTATATGCCGCTGTATCCTTTTCTTTTTCCGTTCTTCTCGCTCAGCTAATCTTTCTAACGCTCCCTCTACTACTTCATCTAACATAAAGTCCCCAGCTACTTTTACAATACTGACTGTTCCTCTAACAATTCCTTTCCCTGCATCAGCACATAGTTCACCTAATGCAATTGCTCCGCGACTAACTCCTACTAGAATATGTCCGATAATATCCTCCATATTGTCCCTTCTTTCTAGTTTATAATTTTCATATGATCAAACGGATAATAAATTGCTTTTAGCGTTCCAAGCACTTCTGTTTTATCGATAAGTCCTAAGCCATTACGACTATCTTTACTTACTAACCGATTATCACCCATAACAAAAATCTTATCCTTTGGAATTGTAATAGGACCAAAGTCTTCAGTTAAATTAATAAGAAGTTGTTTCGCATGCCCTCTATTCTTATCCAGGTAAGGTTCACTTTTCACTTGATGATTTACATATAATTGATCATTCTTCATCTCAATTACATCTCCAGGTAACCCAATAATTCTCTTCACATAAAAATTATCAGTCTTTACTACAATTATATCTTCACGCTCATACGTCTCAAATCTCTTTGCTAACTTATTAATAATTACTTTATCCCCATCTTGCAATGTTGGCCTCATAGATGCTCCCTGCACAGTTGTTGGAAAAAACACAAAAATCTTCACTAAAAAAACCAACAAACACGCAATAGCTAGTATTTCAAAAAGCTCACGAAAGCGATTTTTCTTTTTCATTTATTTCCCCTTTCTCTCTTGTCCTTCTATTATAGAACTCATTTGTAAATAAATTCTATATTATCTGTCAATTGTTTGTATTATTTATCGTACATTAACAAGTGGTAATAGCAAACTCAATGTCCAGTATGAATAAAAAAGAACCGCCCTCACAAGCGGTTCTTCATTTCCTATATTTCAGCATAAATAATACACATCTGTGCAGCAACATACGTTACCCAGATCCAAAGTGGATCATACTTTACTTTGCGACCACCAATATCCGTTATACCAATAATAAAATCAGAAATCACAAATAACAATCCACCAACTGCCGGAATCCACCACATTCCGTTGTGTGCATAGTATAATGCAAAGGCAAAGCACGCCATTCCCCCAACCCATAAACCATATACGAGCGCACCAATTGTAAATAGCCTATCTTGTTTTTGATTCCGAATAAAAAAGAACCAGCCAATTATTAAAAATAAACCGTATGCTGCTACCCCAATCCAGAATCCGCTCCATGAAATACCTGTTTGCAAAAATGCTGTTACATAAAAACAATGCGCAATTGCAAAGGCAACCATACCGCCGATTAACCGATGCCCAAATGGAATGAGCCCCGCCATAAATAAATCACCAAGCGTAGATAAAGTCATACCAATTGCAGCCCACTGACGATACTCTACAGATGGATCTTGTAACCAAATCCAGATTGCACCACCTGTTAAAGAAAAACTAAGGATAAGACGGATGAACAACGGTAATGGCTCATTTTTCATAGTTTGCTTTGTCTTTTTCATGGCAAAAAGCGCACCAACAATAAATAAAATAATCTGTCCAATTAATAATATGTAAATTTCATTCATAACATATACTCCTTAATGAATAGATAATAATGTTTCTTCGTGATATAACTTGCTTTTTCCTGTTTTTATCTTACCAAATAAAAAAAAAAAAGAAGAACACTTCTTTTTTAAAAGGAATAATTCGTTTCCTTTAAGCTACTTTTTTCTCTTGTTCCGTTTTTTTCACATTTGGTGTTCGATTTACTACGATAATACCAGCTGCTACACATGCTAATCCAAATAAAACGAATGAATGGATTGCTTCTCCTAAAATCAGGCTAGATAACATGACACCAAATACCGGTATAAAGAACATATACATCGATACTTTTCCAACCTTGTTATATTTCATAACTGTATTCCAAATACAGAAACCTGCCGCTGATAAGAAGGATAAGTACAGTAACATAAATAGTGCTTTCGTATTAAATACAAAAGGCATAAATCCAACTTGAAAAATACCAATACATAATAATCCGATAGATCCAAAAATCATCTGGTACGCTGTCATATACCCAACATCTAATGTTTTACTTCCTTCTTTCGCTAATATATTTCCATATGAATACATCATCGCGGCCACCAAAAGTAATAATTCACCAATTCCAAAATGAAACGCCATACTCCCATCACTTGGAACATTCACAAGAATCACACCACAGAAACCGATAGATACACCGATCACTTTGCGAATATTTAATGAATCGTCTTTATACAAAAAATGTGCGAGTATGATTTGGAAAAAAGATGATGTCCCAGAAATAATAGCACCTTCAATTCCTGAACTGTAACTCATACCAATATAAAAACACACATATTGTAGGAATGTTTGAAACAAACCAATTTGCACTAATTGCTTTCCTGTTTCTTTTTTGAAGTGCATATCTTTTCCTATTGCTTTAAAAAAGAATAAGAGCATTACACCTGATAAGAAGAAGCGATAGCCAGCAAATAAGATTTGCTCGCCAACTTCATGTGGCTGAATTCCAAGTTCAACATAACTTAATTTAATAAAAGGAAATGCGCTTCCCCATAGAAATGTCGCTGCTAGTGCTGCAACAAATACACCAATCGGATGAGTAAAAAATTTCTCTGTTTTCACTTGCTGTCTTCCTTTCCGACCTTTTTATGAACAAGATTCATATATACCAAAGGAAGAGCAAAAAAACAAGTTTTTCAATTTTTCATATACGTAAAAACATATCCTCAAGTAGCAACATATGATATGATATAATATGTAATAATTACAAGATAATAACTGATAAAATTTTTCAATAGAAATGCTGCTATCCTTACGGATGGCAGCTTTCGTCGTTTTATAGGGGTTTCGATTTTGATTCTTTTTCTCAATAAGAAATTGGAAGGAGCGAGTAATAATGAACTCAGAAGTAAAAACATTACCATCAAAAAATAATATGTCTAGCCCATCTTGGAGTCAGTCATTTCAAAAACATTATGAACTAATCTTTGCAATCCTATCGGGGATTTTCATTTTATCCGGCTGGTTACTCACAAAAAACGAAGCAACAACTGCTGGAGTAGTTTTTTATATCCTCGCCTATATAATTGGTGGATATGCAAAAGCCAAAGAAGGCATCCAAGATACGATCGAAGAAAAGGAATTGAATGTGGAAATGTTAATGCTCTTCGCTGCCATCGGTGCCGCTATTATCGGCTACTGGGCAGAGGGTGCAATCTTAATATTTATCTTTGCACTAAGCGGCGCAATGGAATCTTATACGTTAAGTAAAAGCCAAAAGGAAATTTCAGCATTGCTGGATTTACAGCCTGAAGAAGCTTTACGTATTTCACATGGAACAGAAGAACGCATTCCGGTAGGTCAGTTAGAAATTGATGACATCATTTTAATTAAACCAGGTGAACGCGTACCTGCGGATGGTACAATTCATAGCGGTGAAACGAATATCGATGAAGCAGCTATCACTGGGGAACCTATCCCGAATGAGAAAAGATTGGGTGATGAAGTATTCGCTGGAACCGTAAACTTACGTGGAGCCATTGAAGTTAAAATTACAAAACGCAGTGATCAAACACTGTTCCAAAAAATCATTCGTCTCGTTCAAAATGCGCAAAGTGAAAAGTCACCATCACAACTTTTTATTGAAAGATTTGAAGGAACATATGTAAAAGGTGTACTTATTATTGTTGCTCTAATGTTGTTTGTTCCTCACTTTATACTAGACTGGAGCTGGAACGAAACATTTTATCGCGCTATGATTTTACTCGTTGTTGCTTCTCCTTGTGCACTCGTTGCTTCGATTACACCAGCAATATTATCTGCCATCTCTAACGGTGCGCGAAGCGGTATTTTATTTAAAGGTGGTATCCATCTAGAACGTCTTGCCTCAGTGAAAGCAATTGCCTTTGATAAAACAGGAACATTAACACAAGGAAAGCCAACTGTAACAGATGTTTACGTACGTGATGAAATATCAGAAAAACAGGTGTTGTATATTACAGCCTCTATCGAAAGTCACTCCACACACCCGCTTGCAGAAGCTATCGTCAAGTACGCAAAACATGCATACGACATTACATTAACGAAACCAGAAAGTGTAGAAGATGTCACTGGATTCGGCTTAAAAGGAATTTTAGAAAATACAGCTTATAAAATTGGAAAGGCCGATTTTATTGGTGAAGAAGCGAAAGTATTTCATAATGGTATCGCTAATACACTTGAACAAGAAGGAAAAACTGTTGTCTATATCAGTGATGAAGAAGGAATTCTTGGGATTATCGCTTTAAAAGATACGTTACGCCAAGAAACAATTGCTGCCATTCGCGATTTACAAAGCATTGGTGTCGAAGCCATCATGATTACTGGTGATAATGAACAGACAGCTAAAGCAATTGCAAATGAAAGCAACATCAAAGAATACTACGCATCATGCTTGCCGGAAACAAAAGTAGAAACAGTGAAACAACTAAAAGAAAAATACGGAACAGTAGCAATGGTGGGCGACGGTATTAACGATGCTCCTGCACTCGCTACAGCAAGTATTGGCGTTGCTATGGGTGAGGGGACAGACGTTGCCTTAGAAACAGCAGATGTTGTTTTAATGAAAAATGAACTCTCTCGTCTTGCACAGGCCATTCGTTTATCAAAACGAATGAATCGTATTGTGAAACAAAACATTATCTTTTCTTTAACAGTAATTGCAATGCTTATTTGTTCTAACTTTTTACAATTTTTAGCACTTCCATTTGGTGTTATCGGCCATGAGGGAAGTACAATCCTTGTTATACTAAATGGATTACGATTATTAAAAGGAAATAACTAACGGGTTCCCAAAGGGAACCCGTTTTTTAATATCTAGTTTCAGCAGCTTGCACTTTTAATGGTAGCCATTATGCCCATTCGCACTGCTGCTCGTTTTATGTTTTGGATGCGAACTACTATTTTTTTTACCTTGGTTTTTATTATTGTGATTTTTTTTATTGTTGCTCATATCAAATCCCCCCTGTTCCTTTTTATTATGGAACAGAACGCTATTTTCCATCACGGGAATTATTGTCACTTGCTCGATAAGAATACAAGAGACCGTTAATTTCACCACCAAGTAAAATAACCCAGGCCGTTAAATAGAACCATAACATTAAAATGATAATACCACCGAGACCACCATATGTATTTGCATAATTTGCAAATTTGTCTACGTAATAAGCAAATGAGTACGATACCACAATCCATCCAATTGTTGCAAATAATGCTCCTGATACAACCTCTTTTCTCTTTAACTTTCGGTCAGGCGCAAATGTATATAAGAAACTAAATAAGGCAAATAACACTAAAAAGCTGGCTACTAATCGTGTAATACTCCATACAAAAGAAAAGCTTTCTGACAAACCGAGCGCTTTAAAAACAGCTGCTCCAATTACCTGTCCAAAAACAGGGACAATTAACGCAAAGACAATCATAAAAATTATTGCTAGTGTAAGTACAATAGATAACGCTCTCGTTGTAATGTAAGAGCGTGTTTCTTTTACGTCATAAGCACGATTAAAAGCATTCATCACTGCATTTACACCATTTGATGCAAACCATAGCATAGATAATAAACCAAATGATAACAGACCACCATTTTGTTTGTTTACAACGCTATCAACGTTCACTTCAATTAAATTCATTGCATCTTCTGGCACATAATTCTCTAATAAACTGAGCACATCCTCTGTATGAATGGGAATAAATCCAAGAAGCGTAATTAAAAAAACAAGCCCAGGAAAAATAGCAAGCAAGAAGAAATAAGCGAGCTGTGCTGCTAAGCCCGCTACATCATCTCGCATCGTTCGGTCGTATAAATCCTTCCCAAACGAAAAGACACGATTTCCCCTTGCTTTCTCTAGAAATTTTTTCATATGTCTCTAAACACTTTGCTTCTCTTCTTTATCTTGCTTCAACTCAATATATGCTTCTGTTTTTTTTTCCTCAGCAATCACTGGTTCTTCTCCCGTTACCTCTTCTAATGTTGGAGAAATTGTTTGAATTTCAATTGTTTCTGTTTTTCCTTCTGGCTCAGCTTTTTTCTTACTAAAAATTTCTTTCGTTTCTTTTAGTGTTTCAACAACAGCTGGTGTTAATTTTTTAATTTCCGCTACCTTCGCCTTTACTACATTAAAATCTGCAAGTTCGCGCCCTTTATCTGTAACAGTTTGCACCTTTTCTTTTATCTTTGCATTCTCGCCAATTTCAATCATTTTTGATTTTGCTTTTTCTGCTGTATTTTTTACTTTCTCGCGATTTTCTTTCTTAAGCATGGAAACAGCTACACCTGCTGCTACCCCAATTGCAATATTTCGAGCTATCTTATTCTTCTTTGCCATATTCCTTCACCCTTCCGTTTCTTATGTTAGAAAGTATTTCTTTCTAAGCTTTCTCAGATTCCTTGCTCATTTCGAATGAATGCTAACAATTTTGTACACCCTTCTGTTACAAGGTCATATACTTCTTGAAAGTTCCCTGTAAAATAAGGGTCAGGAACATCTGTCCAGCCACCTTCTGGAACAAAATCGGACAGTCTACCAATATAGCCTCCAGCTTTACCTAAACTTTCTAAATCCGCTATATTCTTGTTGTCCATGGCAATAATATAATCAAACTTTGTTAAATCTTCTTTTTCTACTTGACGTGCTTTAATTCCTTCAAAAGAAACTTCATTTTCTTTTAAAATTTTTTGTGTTCCTTCATGAGGTCGATGACCAATATGCCAATCGCCTGTCCCAGCGGAATCAATTTGAATTTTATCTTCTAATCCCTCTTGCACGACAAGATCACGAAAAATTGCTTCTGCCATCGGAGAACGACAAATGTTCCCAAGACAAACAAACAATACTTGAATCATATTTGTTTCTTCCTTTCTTGCGCATTTCTTATATATACGTATAGTATAAACAACCAATTATTAATTATAAAGGAAATCCCTACTAATTTAATTGGATTGAAAAGTTACATTAACGAAAATGATAAAAAATGTTAAGATATCCTTATGTTATTTCAAAGGGGGACACTTCGGTGGATTTATCCGTAAAATCGCAAGAAAATGTTGAATATATGGTAGAAGCCATTAAGGAAAAGTTACGCATGGTAAATGCAGGAGCAATGCGCGCTGAAAGCTTTAATGCAGAAATGTACGAAGATCTACGTGACATTTATGATCATGTAATGAAGCGTGAAACATTTAGCATTAGTGAAATGCAAGCTATTACAGAAGAATTAGGTACATTAATCAAAAAATAAAGAGGAGTCCCTTATACAAAGGGACTTTTTTATTTCCAACAAATTCATGACATCCTTTCGCTTTCCAACATTTATTTTCCAAATACTGTACAATAAAAATAGAACCTCATCATAGACTCCACATCTAATACTCGCCACATTACCATTGCCAGCTGTGTTTACCGGAGGTGTTTATCTATGAGCAATTGGTACAGTAAAACGAAAGATCACACAATACTTGAACTTGAAACAAATGAACAGCATGGTTTAACAGAAGATATGGTACAAATTCGGTTAAAAAAATATGGTCGAAATGAACTCACCACCAAACAAAGACGGACTTTATGGCAACGTATTTTCGCCCAAATTAATGATGTTCTCGTCTATGTTCTTTTAATTGCCGCTCTTATCTCTGCCTTTGTAGGTGAATGGGCCGATGCTAGCATTATTGCTCTTGTTGTTGTTTTAAACGCTGTAATTGGCGTCATTCAAGAATCGAAAGCAGAACAAGCTTTAGAAGCATTAAAAAAGATGGCAACACCAAAGGCAATTGTTAAGCGTGATGGTGAACAAAAAGAAATTCCATCAGAAGATGTTGTTCCAGGGGATATTGTTATGCTTGATGCAGGGCGCTATATTCCTTGTGACTTACGACTTATTGAAACTGCAAATTTAAAAATTGAAGAATCAGCGTTAACAGGTGAGTCCGTTCCTGTTGATAAAGATTCACTTTATCATCCTTCTCTTCAAAATGGAGAGCAGGTACCACTAGGTGATCAAAAAAATATGGCATTTATGTCAACACTCGTTACTTATGGCCGAGGCGTTGGTGTTGCTGTTGAAACAGGAATGAACTCACAGATTGGAAAAATTGCAACTCTCTTACATGAAGCCGATGATGATGCAACACCACTTCAAAAAAGCTTAGCACAAGTCGGAAAATATTTAGGTTTTGTAGCAGTTGCAATTTGTATCATTATGTTCCTCATTGGATATTTCCAAGGTCGAGATACGTTAGAAATGTTTATGACTGCTATTAGCTTAGCTGTAGCTGCGATTCCAGAAGGATTACCAGCAATAGTTTCCATCGTTCTCGCAATTGGTGTACAGCGTATGATTAAACAAAACGTTATCATTCGCAAACTTCCAGCCGTAGAAGCACTGGGTTCTGTTACGATTATTTGTTCAGATAAAACTGGTACATTAACACAAAATAAAATGACAGTGACTCACTTCTATAGCGACCGTACATATGACAAATTAGAAAAGTTAGACGTAAACAATGATGCTCAACGCTTATTATTAGAAAATATGATGTTATGTAACGACGCATCTTATACAGCTGACTCACAGACTGGTGATCCAACAGAAATTGCCCTTCTTGTTGCCGGTAGCAACTTTGACTTTCAAAAAGCTGCTGTAGAAGCTCAACATAGACGTGTGAACGAATTATCATTTGACTCCGAACGCAAAATGATGTCAACACTACATGAATATGGTGAAAACTATTACAGTATGACAAAAGGAGCAATTGATAAACTCTTACCTCGCTGTACCCATATCTTTATAAATGGTAGAGCAGAAATCTTAATCGAGGCAGAAAAAGAACAAATATTAGCAGCTGCCCAAATGATGTCTCAAAAAGCTTTGCGTGTACTATCTTTCGCTTTCAAACAGTATGATACACAAAACGTTAACACCGATCACATGGAAGAAAATCTTATATTTATAGGGCTTGTTGGTATGATAGATCCACCTCGAACAGAAGTAAAAACATCTATTGCAGAATGTAAGAGCGCGGGGATTCGTACTATTATGATTACAGGTGATCATAAAGATACCGCTTTTGCCATTGCAAAAGAACTTGGTATTGCTGAAAAAGAATCCGAAGTTATGATTGGAACAGAATTAGATCGTATTTCAGACGAAAAACTAGCAAATGAAATGGATCATTTAAATGTTTTTGCGCGTGTTTCTCCTGAACATAAAGTGAAAATTGTAGGAGCATTACGTGCAAAAGGAAATATTGTTTCGATGACTGGGGATGGTGTCAATGATGCACCATCTTTGAAACAAGCAGATATTGGAGTTGCAATGGGGATTACCGGAACAGATGTGGCTAAAGGAGCAGCTGACATGGTTTTAACAGACGATAACTTCTCATCTATTGTAAAAGCGGTTGAAGAAGGCAGAAACATTTATCGCAACATAAAAAAATCAATTCTGTTCTTACTTTCTTGCAACTTTGGAGAAATTATTGCACTATTTTTAGCTATTTTACTCGGCTGGGCTACACCACTTCGTCCTATTCATATTTTATGGGTAAATTTGATCACAGATACACTCCCAGCTCTATCGCTAGGTGTTGATCCAGAAGACCCAGATGTGATGAAAGACAAGCCACGTGGTGCAAAAGAAAGCTTGTTTAAAGGTAGTGTTTCTTTTCTTATTCTAAACGGGATTGTAATAGGACTCATCACTTTAATCGCCTTTATCTTTGGAGCAAAGCTCTATACAGGAGATACAAATATCTTCCCACTGTTCCCGTCGCAAATTGATGATGATGCTTTATTACACGCTCAAACGATGGCGTTTGTTGTACTCAGTTTTTCACAGCTCGTTCATTCATTCAACTTACGATCAAATACGAAATCAATCTTTTCAATTGGAATATTCACAAATAAATACTTAGTTTTCTCCCTACTTATCGGTGTACTTATGCAAATATGTATTATCTCAATACCGCCAATTGCCAACATATTTGGGGTACATGCCTTAACATTAAAAGATTGGGGATTTGTTATAGTACTAAGTATTATTCCACTTGTTGTAAATGAGATTATAAAAGTGTTTAAAAGAAATTAAAAGGCAATGAGGAATCTCCTCATTGCCTTTTAGTTACCCTTGTAATTCTTTTTTAATATTCTCTGTTAGTTCTGCCATACGTTTACGACTTTCTTCACGTTCACGTTTGTTTTGCTCTTCAATTTGCTGCGTTTCTTGCATACCTCTTGAAATAATATTCCATGTTTCTTCAAGTGTTTCCATTTTAATACTAGAAGAGCCAGAAAGTCTTGCTACCTCTACACTTTGCGTTGCGATATTTTGTGCGTTTTTCTTAAGTAACTCATTTGTACGACGATCAAGCTCAGCCATAGAATCAGCAACAAGCTTTTGACGTTTTGCATTCACAGCTTGAATAATTCCATTTTTAAAGATAGGAATCGTTGTAATAAACGCTGTATTAATTTTACCGATTAATTTGTTATTACCACGCTGTATCATACGAATTTGTGGTGCTGTTAATAATGCAACCATACGAGCCTTTTCTAGGTCATCAATGCGTTGCTCTAAAATTTCAACAGAGTTTCTCAAAGATTCTAATTCAATACCTGCCAATTGATCATTATTACGAACACGTTCCTCATACATTGGAACTAATTCTGTATTTAGACGTTCTAGTAACATTTCTCCCGCTACTACATATTTCTCTAAGTCTAAATAATATTTTAAGTTTTGTTCATATAAGCCATCTAACGTACCAATTGATTTTTTCATTTCATCTTGGTATTTCGTAATTTCCACGTACACTTTGTCCATTTCACGGCCCATCGTTTGATACTTACTAAAGATTTGTTCAATCATTTTATCTGCTTTTTTAAACATACGAGAGAAAAATCCGCTTTTCTCTTCCGCGAAATCTTTACTATCAAATCTGTCCATAATTTTACCAAGTTGCTTTAATAATTCACCAGAATCCTCTATCTTGGATAAGGACATCGTATGTAAAATCTGATCTGCAAAACGTGAAATCTCCATAGAAGGCTCTTTACCAAGTTCGATTAATTCTAACTGGTCTTTAATATCAACAGCATTATAAATACGCTGAACCTCGGCATCTTGTCTTAGCTGCAAACGAACATCTTGCGCAGTTTGCTCATTCAATTCTGTTTTCGAATCTAGTACAACTGGATTATTCATATGTGTTTCTCCCTTTCCTTATAAAAATGGACGAAATAGTCCTTTAATTGTTTGTGATAAATTTTTATAGGCTGACGGACCCTGAAATTCAAGATCAAAATTCACTTCCTCGAGCCAATGTGAATCAAATGCTGCTCCTTCAATATATGGTTCAATATCATTTCTTCCTGTTGGATTAAAGTGTAGTACATCAATTCCAATTTGATTTAAAAATAATAATAAAACAGCATCAGAACGATTTAATTCCCCACTCTTTTCATTATTAAATATAACAATTTTTGGAACTTCTTGCGAATAATCAAATTTCTCAAGTAACTCTAAAATATGTGGTGGAATTTGGGAAAGTTGTGCAAAAACATACAAAGCTACCTCTTGTTTTGTTTCTTTCCCAACTGGTTTACAAAGTTCACTTTCGCATGTGTGAATAATCGCTTCTGCAATTCCATGTTGCAAGCCTTCTGGCAAGCGTTTATGCGGCCACCAATGACTATTCATAATTAAATCTGGATGAAGGTTCCCCCCGCGGCCTAATGCATCACGATAATGAAATTGAAAATTTGCTTTTTGTTCTTTTGTAAATGGGAATGTATTAATTAATAAACTATTATCAAATGATGTCACAGCCTTCAGTCGCTGAAAATATTCTTTATCGTTTTTGGAAACACCTGACACTTTCGCAAATAAAGATGGAATATAAATATGTTTATTTTCTACAAAGAACGTAGGACGAACAAATGCCTTTTCTTTCGTAATTAAAAAGAGTTCATCGTATGTTGTTTTCAGCGTGCGTGCTACGGGTGTGTACGTACGGAATTGCCACGGTTTATATAATAAGGAATTGTCATGATGAAGTACTTGTTCAATTTCTTTAGACGCTTGATAAGCTACTGTTGCAACTCGCTCCCGGCGTCTATCTGGAAATGGTTCTAATGAAATACGACCTGGATGTGAAATAACAAAGGTCTTCTCTTCATTATCAATGCTTTCAAAGCCATCTTTTCCTTCCGGATGATAATATAACACATCACACCCGAGCATAATAAGGAAATATAAGAAATATATACGACTCTCCTTCGCATCCCCATACCAAATGATGCGAGGCATTTGTTTCTTATAATTAATTGTCGAAAACCATTGTGCTACATAATTTTCGCTTAATTTAATTATATCAATTAAGAAACGACGAAAACCTTCTGTTTTTAAAGATTGATTATGTTGTTTCTCATACAAGGTTAATATAGCAATAAATGTTGTATGTATATAGTGTTGTAAATCAGGATTATCAACTTTAGGCAACAACTGTTTTCCTGATAAATGCGCAACAAGACGATTTACTGTAAGACCATTCGCAGCTTCCTGATGCAGTGTGAATACTTCTTGAATATGACGGAGCTTCTCAGAATCGATCACTTTATTTAAATTTTGTTCGTGTAGTACAGTAATTCCTTTTGCTTCACTATAATCAAATAATTCATTAAAATATTCATCTACATCGTTGGGGACACCAAGAATACGACAAGCTATATAGCTAAATTTCATCTCATTCTCTGTTAATTCATACTGCGGGCGCTTTTCTAAAATCGTTTCAAATTGTTTTAAATCCGCTTCGTCTTTTAATGCATGTGGATGAAGTGTAAAACGCGAAAACACGACAGTTCACCTCCAAAAAACATTTACTTTTTAAGAATTAATATCTTATCTCTTTATTATAAACTATTTTAGGTTATAAAAAATGGGCGCTCGTATAATGAGCAAACCCATTTCAATTATTTATCTTCTTTCTTAGTAGCTGCAATCTCTTCTCTGGCTTGTCCTTGTCGCATATAATGCAAAATAAATGTTACGCCAAATGCGATAACTAAAATCATAAAGAATAACCAGTGTGGCACTTCAATGTGAATAACAGATAACAACATCTTCGCTGCAATAATTAAAATTAAAATATATGCCGTTGATTCAAGCTCTGGAATACGTTCTAGTAATCTTAAGAATACACCTGCAATACCACGCATCATTAAAATACCAAGCATTCCACCTAATAGTAGAATCCAAACTTCATTGGAAACACCAAATGCTGCAAGAACGCTATCTACTGAAAATGCAATATCCATTAGCTCAACCATTACAACTGTTCCCCAGAATACGCCAAACATTCTAAAGAGAATACCGTTTTGGTTCAAGCCATGCTCTTCTTCTTCTTCATCATTTTCTTTTCGTTTATCAATGAAGTATTTAACAGAAAGCCATGCAAGGTACAATGCTCCTAATACTTTTACCCACCATAATTTAATTAAGAACATACCGATTCCAATCGCAATAAAACGGAATACATATGCACCGATTAACCCATAAAATAATGCCTTTTTACGCTTTTCTTCTGGTAAATGTTTTACCATTACGGCTAACACAAGAGCGTTATCGGCAGATAATAATCCTTCAAGTACAACAAGTGTACCAATTAATCCCCAAGATACAGGATCTTGTAATACTTTAATCCACATGTCCAAGTCAAAAAATTGGGCATACGTATCAAGGATTCCCTGTAAAATACTCATCTTACTGTTTTCCCCTATTCTTTGCTAGATTTATAGAAAGGTCAAAAAAAGGAAACGAAGTTCGTTTCCTTCTTATGCATCCAAGCCATACGCTCTTACAAGCGCACCTAATCCACCTTGGAATCCACTTCCTACTGCATTAAACTTCCACTGTCCATTATGACGGTATAACTCACAAAAGACAACTGCTGTTTCAATTGAGAAATCTTCCCCTAAATCAAAACGAAGAACTTCTTCATTCGTCTCTTCATTTGCTAAACGAACAAATGCATTTGCAACTTGTCCAAAGTTTTGATTACGCCCTTCTGCATCATAAATCGTAACTGTAATTGCAATTTTGTGCACATCTGCTGGAACTTTAGTTAAATCCACAACAAGTTGCTCATCGTCGCCGTCGCCTTCACCCGTGCGGTTATCACCTGTATGTAAAACCGATTCACATGGAGATTGTAAGTTGTTATAGAAAATGAAATTTGTTTCTTTCGTACATTTTCCATTTGCATCTAATAAAAAGGCAGATGCATCTAAATCATAATCGGATCCACCATCATATGATTTAATATCCCAGCCAAGACCGATAACTGCTTTTGTAAGACCTGGACTTGTCTTACCTAGATCAATTTTCTGTCCTTTTTGTAATTGAATAACCATATATATTCACCTCTTATGCTATGATTCTAAAAATATATACATGAGTGAAGCACATGTCCACTCATGTATATCTGTCTTATTACTCTACATCTAAACCAAAGTTATTACATAAAGCACCTAATCCACCTTGGAATCCACTTCCAATTGCATTAAACTTCCATTCACCAGCATGACGATATAATTCACCGACAACTACTGCTGTTTCAATTGAGAAGTCCTCACCAAGATCATAACGAATTAGCTCTGCGCCATTTTCTTCATCTATAATACGTACGAAAGAATTAGATACTTGTCCAAAGTTTTGGCTGCGACTTTCTCCATCATAAATTGTAATTGTGAAACAAATACGCTCAATATGTGCTGGAACATTCTTCAAGTCCACCTTAATTGTTTCATCATCGCCTTCACCTTCACCAGTACGATTATCTCCTAAATGCTCTACAGAACCGTTTGCACCCTTTGGATTATTATAGAAAACAAAATCTTCTGGACCTGATACTTTACCGTTTGCACCTACTAAGAAAATACTTACATCTAAATCAAAATCATTTTGCCCATCATAACGATTTGTATCCCAACCAAGGCCTACAAGAGCTTTAGAAAGACCTGGATTTGTTTTTGTTAAATCTACCTTCTGTCCTTTTTTTAACGAGATCGATGCCATATATTATTCCTCCTTAAATTGTATTACTGATAACGCGATACAATTTCACTTAAATTTTTATCTTGTGTACCTTCTCCAACTGCAGAAAACTTCCACTCACTGCCTTGACGATACATTTCACCTGCAACTAACGTTGTTTTCCCGCCGTAATTTTCCGATAAATTATAACGTGCTAATTCTTCACGTGTTTGTGGATCTTGAATACGAATATATGCATTTTGAATCATTCCAAAGTCTTGACGACGATTCACACAATCATAAATATTTACAACAAATACTAAACGATTAATACGGCTCGGAACTTTATGTAATTCTACGAAAATCGTTTCGTCATCACCAGCACCTTCACCAGTTAAATTATCACCTGAATGAATAACGCTTCCACAAGCAGATAGCTTATTCCCAAAGTAAACAAGATCACTTTTATTTAAAAAACGATCCTTTTCTAACATAATAACAGATGCATCACAATCGACGCTTGGTTTGCTTCCAAATAACGAAGATAGAAATCCACCCGATTGTCCAATTGGATCCCATCCTAAGCCGACCTGTAATTTTGCTACTCTTGGTTGTCCCTTCGTTAAATCAATCTTCTGTCCTTTTTCTAAAATAATAGGCATGAAGTTTCTTCCTTTCTACAAGGTATTTTCCAAATGGGAAAATATTGTATTCTTCTCTTATATTGTAGCACTATTTGTCAATTGAAAAAAAGAATAAATTTTCAATTATACGAAAACATTTACGTCACTTATTCATGACGATGTAATAAGTGGTAAATTGCTCCAATCATTCCGGCATGATTGCGATTTTGTGCCAGACTAATTTCACATGTATTATAAAATTCTGGCTGCAAATACTTTCTTACCTCTTCTTTCACTTCCTCTAAAAAATTAGTACCTCTCGCTGTGATACCGCCACCAATAATAATTGTTTGCGGGTTAAAAATATAGGCAAGATTGCTAATTCCAATTGCCAAATGTTTCAAGAACACTTGAACTGCTTGTATAACCTCTGTATCCTTTTTATCGTATAACTCAAAAATTGTTTTTCCATTCCAATTACCCTCACCTTTATATTGCTTCACAAGATGAACTAACCCTGAAATAGATGCGATTTCTTCAAAGCGTTTCCCTTCAACTAACATGTTTCCCCATTCACCAGCACTAAACGAATGTCCTCGATATAATTCCTCTTTGATAACAATAGCCCCACCAAGTCCCGTTCCAAGAGTAAGCATAATACAATTTTCCTTTTGTCTCCCCACTCCTTGCCATGTCTCTCCTAATGCTGCACAATTCACATCATTCTCAATTGAGGCGGGGACCGTTAACGTAGTTTGCAATCTATCAATAATAGGAATTCCGGCATAGCGTGGAATATGATCCACGCCGCCAGTTATCATTCCTTTATGAATATCAACTATTCCTGCTGTACTAATACCAATTCCAGAAATGGCATGTTGATTCATTAGCTCTTGAGACAAGCAAATTAGCTTTTGAACAATTTGTTCACCGCCTAAATGCGACTCTGTAGAAACCGTTTGGTGCTCTAGTAATGTTCCTATTTCTGAAACAATTCCATACTTAATTTCTGTGCCACCAATATCAAATGCAATATATTGTTTCATTCTGTCACTTCCTCTAACATTATGACTTTTATTCCCTTGCATTGAAATGATGAAATCTTAAGGTCTATGTTTAATAAGAGTTTATAAGATTTACTGATTCTGCTTTTACATAAACACTGCTATAGGCTTTATTATCTGAAACAATTTCATAGTAAGTTCCTTGTGCAGTATGAACCGTATTTTTAATAGCTACCATAATATTGCGAGATGTCGATCCAGTTTGTCCGCTTCCTAAGTTTTTGAACACTTCAGAACCTGCTTTCAATGTTCCAAGACGATATTTATTTAAATCTTTGCTACCATTCATTGAATCTATTCTATACATAAGCGATGCAATTTGTTGTCCCCAATTCTCATCACTCGCATACATGACATTCATACCTTGTGCCTTATCTCCTAAGTTTCCACCGTTATACGTGTTTCCACTTGGCGTCAAGTAATGCTTGTCAATA
The DNA here is from genome assembly GCF_002584535.1 of Bacillus cereus. Lineage (GTDB taxonomy): Bacteria > Bacillota > Bacilli > Bacillales > Bacillaceae_G > Bacillus_A > Bacillus_A arachidis. Next base: position 1,157 of record NZ_NUOT01000034.1, on the reverse strand, counting down.
TATGCTGCACAAAAATCAATGCCTTCTTCCCATGTTTTAAATGCCGTTGCTCCGTTATACGGATCCGAATCTACTGCTCTAAATCCAAATAAATTTTTCTTTTCTTGTGCAATGCGACTCGTACCCCAACCAGATTCTAAAATTGCATGTGATACCAAGTATCCTGCATTCATCTTATATTTCTCTGCCGCACTTACAAAATACTTGCCTAATCCAATCAGAGGACTATTAGCATTAGATTCGCGTAAGAAATTATCAATTTCTTCACCTGTATACGTAGAAGTTACACGTAACGGTACATATTCAAAGTATTGATAGCTATCTTGTCCACCGATTTTTGTTTTATCGAATGCCTCATAGCGTTCGCCTTCTTTTAAATGCTTTGGCGCATTTCCAATTTGATACGTTGCATATTTACCAGTAGAAGAATTATACACATAATGATACAATTTTCCATTTTTTGCTGAATAATACGAAGTTGCTGCCCCTGTCATTTTCGGATGTAATGTTACATCATCTATATTCACATATCCTGTCAATCCATCAATTTTCACATGAATACGATTACCTACTGCTTTTATAAACTCTAAGTCTGCTCCACCTTTTACATATGTAACTTTCTTCCCTGTTGCAATATCATAAATATTAATGACACCATTTGCTCGAACAAACCCTTGCTTCATATTCACAATTTTGCCACCGCTTGTAATGTAAGCATCTTCTTTCATATTTTTCATAATTTGCTCAGCTTCTACTTCATTTGGCTTTTGGATCTTTTGAGATGAAGTAACAATTTCATACGAAGAAGAACCTTGTGTCATTTTTAAGAATTGTAATGAAACATAACCTTCTCCTCCACTAAAACGAACTTTTGCCCAGCCATTCTCTTTAGCAACAATAGTAACGGTCTCGCCATTTTTCAAATGACCAATGATTGTGGTTCCTGTAGATGGACCTTTACGAACATTTAATAAAGAAGCATTTACAACTGCTCGTTCCTCTATAACTTGTCCAGGATCAGTTGGGTTTGTAGGATTCATTCCAATTTGAACAAACTCTAGTGATATGTACCCTTCTCTTCCTTTGTAATTAATCTTCGCCCATCCATTTGCTTTTCCTAGGATTGTTACTTTCTCACCATTTTTCAAGCTTCCAAG
>NZ_NUOT01000033.1 GCF_002584535.1 Bacillus cereus | reverse complement strand
GAATCACTTTACAAACAACTTTTCCGCATATTTTTGATAAATCGAACTAGCCACTACTGTATCCAAGAAGGCAACCCCAACAGATTTAAATAAAGTAATTTCATCAGAGTTTGCCCGACCTTGTTTATGCCCTAAAATAATATCCCCAAGTTCACTATATATATTTGAAAAGTTCCATTCATTTTTTTCGCTCGCAATCAAGAAATCTCCTGCTTCGTGCTGAACACCTTCTAATGTATCTACAATAATTTTATCACTGCGCTGTAATGTAGTGAAATCGAGTTCTTGCATATGAGGTTGATAAGAACCAATTCCATTAATATGAGTACCGCGTTTTAAGTGTTTTCCATCAAACACAGGTGTAGTGGAAGTTGTACTACAAATTACAATATCAGCCATTGCGACAGCATCGTCAGCTGATTCTATAATTTCAATGGTTTCGTTCCAATTTGGATATAAGGAGAGTAAATGATTCTTAAACTCAATTGCTTTTTGTATTGTACGATTCACGAGAAGAATACGATTTAAAGATCGAACTTCCATAACAGCTTGTATTTGTCCGAGTGCTTGAGCGCCGCAGCCAATGACAACGCATACACGAGCATCTTGACGAGCGAAATGTTCGGTTGCAATACCGCTCATTGCTCCTGTACGAAGTGTTGTTAAATAGGAGGCCTCAATTGTTGCGACATGATTACCAGTATTTGTTTCTGTTAAAACAATTAAGCTTTGTAGTGCTTTTTTTCCTTTCTGTGTATTTTGAGGAAAGATACTAACAATTTTTGTAGATGCAAATTCGATTGGAGCTACGTAAGAGGGCATATAAAGGGAGTTCGCCTCTTCTTGAGAATGCTGTATATTCAGCCTTACTGGTGTTGTAATTTCATTGTTCATATAATACTGGAATGCCTTTTCTACATCTTGTAAGCAATCTTTCATTTTATAAATGTCTTTAACCATTTCTTCTGTAATATGAATCATTTAAACCATCCTCCTTTTTAATAGAAAAGGGGGAGTTGAGAATCCCCCCGACTGACTATGCTTGTATATCTTGATTTTGTATGTTCTCTGCGACCTGTTTCGTTGAAACGGCAGCGATGGCAATTAAAGAAATACAGCAAGTAAGCACAATATATAAAGCGACTGGAATCCAAGAATTGTTGTACACATTCATTAAATAAGCAGCAATCATCGGAGCTGTCCCGCCAGCAAGTGCAGCGCCTAATTGATAACCTAACGTAACCCCCGTATAGCGTACTTGAGTGGAGAAAATTTCAGAGAATAATGTACCTAATACAGCTGTTACAGGTGCCCATAAAACCCCTAAGCCAATAACAGTTGCGATAATGATAGAAAAAGTAGTTCCTTGGTTTAATAGTAGAAAATATGGAAAAGCATATAAGAGAATCGCAATGGTACCCCATATGTACATTTTCTTTCTTCCAATGGAATCTGAAAGTTTTCCCATAATTGGAATCATAATAGTAGTAATGAGCATAGCAATGGTAACAGCGTTTAAAACAGTTGTATTCGGTAATTTCAGCTGTGATGTACCATAGGAAACAATGAATGTTGAGAAAATATAGAAGGGAGCTGTTTCAGCTACCTTTGTTCCTGTGGCGATTAGTACGGATTTCCAGTGATCACGTAATGTGTCGGCAATAGGTAGTTTTGAAATATTTCCACTTTCTTTTGCCTTTTTGAAATCGGGTGTTTCATCTAATCCATTTCGAATCCATAACCCTATGAATACCAATATTGCACTTAAAATAAATGGAATTCGCCATCCCCACGTCACAAAATTATCACCAGAAATCATTGTCATAAAGGAGATTGCAGCAGTTCCGAGTAACATTCCAATTGTTACACCTGTTTGTGGAATGCTACCGAAAAGTCCCTTTTTATCCTTCGGTGCATATTCGACTGCTAATAGTAAAGCGCCGCCCCATTCACCGCCAATTCCTAATCCTTGAATAATTCTTAGTAATATTAAAAGAATAGGAGCTAGTATACCGATAGTTTCATATGAAGGAAGTAAGCCAATACATACTGTCGCCCCTCCCATAAGAGAGAGAGTTAACACAAGTGTCTTCTTTCTTCCAATTTTATCACCAATATGACTGAAAATAATGCCTCCAAGCGGGCGAATGAAAAAAGGAATACCAAACGAAAGATAGGAAAGCATGAGTGCGACAAGGGGATCCTCGTTTACAAAAAATAATTTGTTAAATACAAGTGCGGCGGCAGTTCCGTATAAGAAGAAATCAAACCATTCGATTGAACTACCAATTAAACTAGCTATGAGTGCTTTTTTCTGAATAGAGCTTTGTTGGTTCATTTGTTCACCTCTTTTGTAATTTTAATATTCTAATTATTAAAAATATTTTATATAAAATGTTTTTATATGTCAAAGTTTTAAGAGGAAGAGGAGTTGTTGTTATAAGTAGCAAATATTATAAAGTGATGTTTTTCATTAGAATGGAAAGGGCCAATGTAACAGTAGATATTTGTATTTACCTAATAATCAGAAGTATAAATAAGACAGAAACTAATAGGATGAGAGGAAGAGCGAAATGAAAGTCAGACACATTCGAGAGGGAGATTATGTAACGATTCATTCCGTCCTTAATGAGTGGTGGGGCGGAAGAAATATGGCTGATATGTTACCAAAACTTTTCTTTGTTCATTTTCGAGAAACAAGTTTTATTATTGAACAGGACGGAGAGACGCTAGGGTTTTTATGTGGATTTTTCTCACAAACATATACCGATGAAGCATATGTTCATTTTATTGGAGTAAATCCAAAGCATCGAAGAAAGGGCATAGCTTCTACACTATACTCATATTTTTTCGATGCAGCTCGCGCAAATAATCGTCATATCGCAAAAGCGGTAACTTCTCCAGTAAATAAAAAATCAATTCAATTTCATCAGGATATTGGATTTGAAATTGAAACAGGTGATGGAGAAGTGGATGGGGTATCTGTACATACAAATTATGATGGGAATGGAGGGAGTAGGGTATTGTTTGTGAAGAGGCTATAAAGTGAAACTTTAATCAGTGGAGGTCTTACTGTCCGCGAATAGCGGGATAAATAACGAAAAACTATGTAAAGGAGGAGTATTATGAAAACTTTCATTTACATGGTGAGACATGGCGAATCACCAAAAACAGAAGAAAATGAAAGAACAAGAGGCTTAACTGAAAAAGGGAAATTAGATACTTATCGAATAACTGATATATTACAAGGGGAGGGTATTGAGGTATTTGTTTCAAGCCCATACCATCGATCCGTCCTAACGATTCAGGGATTAGCTAAACACTTAGGGCAAGAAGTTTTCGTATTTGAAGACTTAAAAGAGAGAATTTTTTCTGCGGAAGATAAGCGAATGCCTGATAAGGAATTATTTTCTTTGTTAAAAAAGTCATTTTCTGATCCAAACTTCGCTTTAAAGGGAGGAGAGTCTAATGCAGCTTGTCAAAAACGAGCTATAAAAGTTTTAAAAGAATTATTAAAGACTTATCAAGGGCAAAAAATAGTATTAGGCACTCATGGAGCTGTTATGGCTTTAATGATGGGGTATTATGACAGTCAGTACGATTTAGATTTTTTACTACAAACATCAAAACCAGATATATATAGAATGGAATTCAATGGTGAGGAATTGGTGGGGGTTAAAAGGTTGTGGAAATAAAGTGAAACGTAAAGGTCTCCCCTTACCAAGGGGGGACTTTTTAGGATGAAGTTTATAAGTAATGTTGTCCTCAAAAAAGCACTTCACTGAACAAAAGTAACAACATTTGTTTACAGTGCATAAAAAAATATTATTAATTTTTCGTCATCCCCGTAACTTTTTAAGTAGGAAAATCGTTAAATTAAATGAATGCTAATTTTATAGATTATAAAAATGGATGGGGGAAAATTATGAAGGTCCTTATATTAGGAGGTACTCGTTTTTTAGGAAGAGCGTTAGTAGAAGAAGCATTGAAAAGAGGGCATGAAGTCACCTTATTTAATCGTGGTACGAATCAGGATGTATTTCCTGAAGTCGAGCAACTAATCGGTAATAGAGACAGTGATGTATCAGTCTTAGAAAATCGAAAATGGGATGTTGTAATGGACACATGTGGATTTGCTCCTCATCAAATTAAAAAAATCGCTGCTGTACTTGGAGACAACATCGAACATTATACTTTTGTATCAAGTATCTCTACTTATAAAGACTGGATTCCATTTCATATTAAGGAAGGCTATCATTTACAGTCTATTCCGCCTACTGAAAAGTTGAAAGCGGTTGAGAATGGGGAAATATCACCTTATGAGTATTATGGAGCATTGAAAGTTTTATGTGAGGAAGAAGCAGAAAAACATTGGCCTGGGCGAGTTTTGCATATAAGAGCAGGGCTTCTTGTTGGACCATTTGACTATTCAGATCGACTCCCGTACTGGGTTCAGCGTGTAGCACAAGGTGGAAAAGTAATGGTGCCGGGGCGTTCAGATCGTCCTGTTCAATTGATTGACGTAAAAGATGTAGCAACGTGGGCGTTCGATATGACAGAAAACAGAAAAGTAGGCAAGTTTAATGTAACAGGACCGAATGATGAATTGACGATTGAAGACCTATTAAATACTTGTAAAGCAGTAACAAACAGCGATGCTGAATTTGTATGGGTAGAAGAGCAATTTCTATTGGAAAGTCAAGTGCAGCCCTGGACGGAGATGCCTTTATGGATTCCTGAATCTTTCCCGTTAGAAGGAGAAACAGAACCGTGGAAAGGTGGCTTTTTCATTAGTATAGAAAAAGCTGTTAACGCTGGTCTTTCTTTTAGACCTATTGAAGAGACCATATATGATGTGTATCAATGGGAGAAATCGAGAGAAGATATAGAGCGAAAAGCAGGTATATTAAGAGGAAGAGAGCAGGAATTGCTAGAAGCTTGGTTTCAAAAAGGGAAATTGTGATGAGGGAATATGTATCAAACAGAGGAGAGTGAATTTAGGTAATCGTCATTCCTAAAATTAGGAGTTCCGAAAATTCGAAATCCTCGTGTAATGAAAATTAGATTTAAAAAATCCACTTTTGCCCCTTCCTAAAATTAGGCGGGGTTTTACATGTTTCGGGGAATATAATTTTGATTGGATATTAATTGTAAATGCTTTACGATTATAGTAAGGTCTCTCCTAAAGAGAGAGTCAACGATAATGTAAGAAAAAATATAAAGGGAGTGATTAGGGTGGAAAACTTATTTTCCATTGGGGAAGTAGCTAAAATAAAGGACATTACAATCAAAGCGTTAAGATATTATCATAAAATGGGAATTCTCATTCCGAAATATATTGATGAATCGACAGGTTATAGATATTATTCCATAGATCAATTTATTCATATAGACATTATAAAAAGCTGTAGAGAGTTACACACAAGTATAGTAGAACTTCAAGAGATTTTTAAGGACTGTGATACTGATACACTACTACAATTTTTACAATTAAAAAGAAATGAAGCAGAAGACAATATAAATAAAATGCAAGAAATTATCAAAACCATTGATAGCTTAAATATGAAGGTAAAGAATTCTAAGGATATATTACATGATGATGAAATATCCATTAAGTTCTTTGAAGAGCGTCACATAATTGTAGCACCATGTAAAGAAGTAGGAAGTTTAAAGGAGTTACTTTCTTATTCAGACTTAGAAAAAATCATTCATGATACAGAAGAGAAAATGTCAATGGAAAGAGGAATCATATATAAGGTTAATTCAGAGTGGACTGTAGAGCCAAGGTATGTTTTTAGTAGATTTCAAGGGAATTCCAATATAGAAGCTGGACAAAATATAAAAATATTACCAAAGGGAAAGTATTTAACATTCGCTTATAGCAAGGAAAATGAAGAGGAACGGAGAAATAAAATCATTAAATATGTAAAAGAAAATAATTTGAAAGTTAAAAGTTTTGTAGAAGTGGAGTTACTTAATGATGTCTTTAATACAGAATCTTATAGTTGTCAAATTCAAATCTTTATAGAAAATGATGAATTAGTTGACTATTAGGATAGTCGAGATGAATCGTATCATAAGTAAATTGGAAGGATTCTTATGAAAATTTTATACTTAGTTAGCAAGATTAACTCCATTTTAATCAAACTTTATTTAAAATGGAGTTTTTGCGTTGGTTAATAAAGAAGGGGATGGGACTTCATTTTAATCAAGTTTTAATTCAATATTATATAAAGAAAAGTAAAAAAATTCTAAATATATACTTGAATGAAGTATATATTTTTGTTAAATTTATCCTATGGATAGAACAAGTTTAATTAAAGGTCATTTAGAGATGTGTGTGTTATCTATTTTGTCAAAGGGAAAAAGCTATGGATATGAAATTATGAAGGAGTTAGAAAAACATAATTTAAAACTGAAAGGAGTAGGAAGCATTTATCCGATTTTGACTAAGCTTAAAGATCAAGAATGGGTTCATACTTACCGTGAAATGACAGAAAGTGGTAAAGTTAGGGTTTATTATGAAATCAATGAAAAGGGGAAAGTGTATCTTCAGAAAAAAATCAACGAGTGGTTGGAATTACAACAGGATATAAAATCCCTACTGCAAAGTGATTTGAAGGGAGAGCATTTGGAATGAACATAAATTTGACCAAGGAAGAAAAACAGTTTGTAAAAGAAGTTTTGGAAGAATTAAAACAATATCAAGTCAGTTCAAAGAACAGAAGAATCATTAGGCAGCAGCTTTTAGAGCATATACAAGAATGTCGTGAACACGGTCAAGATAGTCTAAAAGATTTAGGAGATACAACAACATTTGTTAAAGACTTTTTAGAAATGAACGGAATAGATCTTCATTCTGAAATCAAACAGATACGAAAATCCAAAAATAGAACAGGAATTGTATTTGTGATTGGATTCCTTACTTCAATTGTTACTTACCTCATCTCACAACTCATACTATCTATGTTTTTAACAGAATCATTTAACCCACTGCATACTAATAATGCGTTTGACTATAATGTTTTGTATCACATAGCAGATAATTCTTGGTGGAATTCCTTACTAATGATTACTAGCATTTCAATTTCCTTACTAATCTCTACGTTGGTAGTGTTTCGTATCCGAAAAATAAATGTTAGTAGGCGAAACTTTATATGAACCTACTAAAATTCATTATAATTTTAATTTGTTTAGTATTTAATGCAGGCACTTTATTCCTATCAGCCTCAAAAGTCTCCGCAGAACAAGATATGAAAGATACTATAGACAACTATGTAGCAGCTTTTTTAAAAGAACATCGAATTCCAGGTGCTTCGATCGCTATTATTCATGAAAATGATTTGTTTTATTCTAAAGCATGGGGGGTAACGGGAGAAACTGAGGAAACAGTGACGACTACAACTCCCTTTACTATAGGATCGATAAGTAAATCATTAACAGGTTTAGCCATAATGAAATTAATTGAAGAAGGTACCGTTAACCTAGAAGATCCAGTCAAAAAATATATTCCGTGGTTTACACTGAAAGATAAAGAAGCAGCTTCCAAAATAACAATTAAACATTTACTTACCCATTCAAGTGGGATTAGTACTTATTCGGGTTTAGCAATATCAGACAAAGAATCTGATGGGCTCAACGCTATAAAAGATAATGTGGAAAGTCTATCAAATGTTGCGCTTACCGCTCTACCTGGAGAAAAGCATCAATATAGTGATGCGAATTTCTTAATTCTTGGTGCTCTTATTGAAGAAGTTACCAATCAAACGTATTCTGACTACATGAAGCAGGAGATTTTTTTACCATTAGGTATGAAGAATGCAGCAGCTGATAATGATACTGCATATAAAAAAGGATATCTTGCTGGTTATCAATCATGGTTTGGGATTCCTAGAAAAAGTTCGGTAACATATGATAATGGGGGAGTACCGTATGGGTACATAACGGCAAGTGCAGAAGATATGGTTCAATACATCAAATTCCTTAGTGGACAAGAGAATGACAATTTTTTAACTGAAAATACTATGAATCTTTATGTATCACCTCATATTCAAACTGGTGAAAACCGTTTCTATAGCCTAGGACTAAGAATTACAAATCCAGATTCTGAGGAGAAAATGATATGGCATTCAGGCTCAACCCCTGATTCGCATGCTGAAATGTTTTTTATACCGAAAACAGGTTGGGGCGGCGTGATTCTCACCAATAAAAATCATATTCTGGAAGAAGAGGCGCTTTTCTATTTGAAGCAAGGTATTATAAATTTAATAAATGGAGATGAACCTGTTGATATTCCTTCAAATACTCCTATTGTTCAATTAATTACAATTGGGGTAATATGTTTACTTTTTCTAATGCTTGTTTATCTGTTCGTAAAGATGAGATCAAAAAAAGTTCGTAAAAGAAGCATATGGTACATTTACGGTATCATTTTCTTGGTGCTATCTATTGCGATAATCCCGGGATTAACCTATATTACGGATTCTCCATGGCATGCGATTTATGTGTTTTCTCCAGATTTAGCTTATTTATCAATTGGAGTAGTTATCTTGTTTGCTCTTAATGGATTGTTTTCTATCATGATTGCTTATAAACAAAATTTGCAAGTGAAGTATTTTAGCGGTTAAATATTAAATCATATAAAGGGGATACAGAATAATGGATCTTACATTCAAACTAGAAAAATCGTGTTTCAACTATCGAGTTGGTGCGATATGTAAACATAATAATAAAATATTAATGATTCAAAATGAAGGAGAAGACTTTTGGTATGTACCGGGCGGACGTGTACAAATGCTTGAGAGCAGCGAAGCGGCGGTGAAGAGGGAACTGAAAGAAGAGCTAGGAGTAGATGTTGATGTGAAAAGGATGTTATGGATGGTCGAAAATTTCTTTACATATGATGAACATCAATTTCATGAAATTAGCTTTTACTATGAAGTGAACTTACTTGAGTTGCCTGGAAAAGGAAAGGATTCTTTTATTTTTGAAGAAAGCGGAAGAAGATATATATTTCAATGGGTGCTAGTAGAACGAATAAGTGAATATAACTTGAAACCGGATTTTCTAAAGGATAAAGTGAATGAGTTGCCTATTCATATGGAACATCTTGTTAAGAATGAATAAAAAGAGATAGAAAGATGGAAATTGGGACTTTATTTATAATTTAAAGGAGATTATAGAAAATATACTAAGGAAAGTATAAGGTTCCAAAATATGTATTGTAAATGATATTCCTAAATATAGAGTTATAGTATGATAGAAGAGAAGTACAAAAGGAACATAGGGGGATTGCTATGATCACATTACAGCAGAAACTGGAGCAATACACACATATATATGCACAGTTAAAAGGGGAATTAAAGTGGAAAACGAGTGATTCTCGGACAGGAATGATGATTGCCGCTATGTATACAGGTAGCGATAAACCGTTTGATCTTGGACGTTTTTTAGAAATTAGTAGTTATATTAAGGATCAGGTAGGGATGTTTTCATACTTAAAGTCCTATCATCGTTTTGTGGTTGCGGCAACATTAGATATTCACTTTACGCATTACAAAAAAGCCTTTCAGCAGTTTCTAGACATATATGAACGTTTGGTCGCTGGCGGCTTTAGCCGGAGTATATTTACTTATCTCGCAGCAGCAGCGCTTTTACCAGAAGAAAGTGGGCAGCATGACACACGCATTCAGCGGTCGATGCAAGTATATAAACGCATGAAAGAGGATCATTTCTTTCTTACAAGTGCAAATGATTATCCGCTCGCTGTTTTGCTAGCGGGACAATCAGAGAAAGTAGAGACACTTATGGACCGGGTGGAACGTCTCTATCAGAAGCTGGCGGCAGCTGGCTTACGTAAAGGGAATGATCTTCAATTTTTAAGTCATATTCTTTCACTAAAAAAGGATGTCAGTGAAGATATGTTAGTCGCACAGTGCACAAACATATGGAATTTGCTAAAGCAAGAAAAGGTAAAAGTGAAACAGATGCATTATCCGGCTGCCGGACTACTAGCGTTGCTTGAGGATGGAGAGAAAGAGGTTCATTCTATTCGAGCATTCATTGAAAAATTGCAGGGAGACAAATTATTTCGCTGGCATACGGATGCAAATATTCTTATTGCAATCCAACTGTTCGTGAGTCAGAAAGGTGCGGAAAGTCAAGCTGCCAACACAGGTTTGCAAACAATGATAGAGGTCCTCATACAGGCGCAGCAGGCAGCTATGCTAGCAGCAATTACTGCTTCCTCTGCAGCAACCTCTGCTAGCAGTGGTTCATAACATGCAATGTGCGGCATGAACTTTTTCAAAAAGGGTTACATAGATTAATATTTAATTCAAAAGTCGCTTGTCTGCTGACTAGCGACTTCTTAGTCTATGTTAAATTAATGAGGTAAGCGTCAAATATTCCCCACCTACTATTTGTAAATAGCCAATTTTATGCCGCATTAACGGATAGTAACACTCCCACCTCAAAATTCAGCGGAAGCAAAGAAGTTAGGTGGGAGATGAACTGTCCGTAAAAGCCCGATTGGTGAGGGCTGATTAAAGTTTCTCTTTATTACAATCATCAGTTTTCGGTCGTTAGCACATTACAAAATGGAGGTTGTTAAAATGAGTGTAAACGTAGAACAAGTTAGATTGGCAAATGATGAGGAAACTTATAGGAAATTAAATATTCATCCTACAGAACCGCAGCCAAAAGAGGATGGCATGCGCACAGATGGAAGGGAGAGTTCTTTTGAGTGGTGGTATACTGATGCCGAATTTGAGGACGGAACAACTGTGGTGACTACCTTTTACACCAAAAACCACTTTGATGTTCTTGGACCAGCATGGCCTACAGTCCAAATTGATATTACATATCCTGATGGCACCAAAATCCTTATGTCTTCTCAAGAGGCTAAAGGCAGCAGGCTTAACGCTAAAAAAGATATTTGTGATGTCAATATCAACAAATCCTACCTCAAATATCAAGATGGACAATATGTCCTTCATTTTGAAGAAGGGTATATTAAATATCATGCTGTAATGACGTCAAAATTACCGATGTGGCGTCCAAACACCGGTCATTGGTTCTACGGAGACCGAGATGAGCACTTCTTTGCATGGTTTATTGCTCAACCATCCGCGACAATCGAAGCTACTTTGACTATTGGTGATAAAATGATTCAATTAAATGGGACTGGTTACCATGATCATAACTGGGGCAATATTGGCATGGAGAAATTGATGAATCATTGGTATTGGGGAAGAGCTAAAGTGGATGGTTTTGACATCATTGCTTGCGACATTATTGCTGAGAAGAATTATAACTACAAAAGGTTGCCTGTGTTTATGTTAGCCAAAGATGGAAAAATAATATCGGACGATCAATCTCTTACTAAAATTCAGAGAGAAGATATTATAGAACATCCTGAAACTAAAAAGTTTATGGATAACCATTTAATATACCTTCAACCTATTTCAAGTTTTGAGTCTTACACAGTAGAATTTATTAGAAATAGGGATATTGTTTCAATAAGTTTATTAGACAATTTGGATTCTACTCAGGCTTTGATAGCCAAAAAATCAGGAGCTAACCCAACCTATACTCGTATCTTAGGGGATGTTCAACTAACTCATGAATTGAATGGTGTGAAAAAAATTTATAAAGCTGAGGGTTTATGGGATCAAATGTTCTTCGGGAATAATAAATATGCTATCATCAACAATTAGCTAAGAGACAATTAATAGCTTCACTTTTCACTCATAATGTGTGAAAGATCAGATTGTTTACAAAACCTTGTTTTTCGAGCTTATCTGGATAGAGCGCTCTTTTTATTTCCTGTTTGTGAAGTTTCGGAATACGAGTTGAAAGCATATTGGTGTCTACTATTATGCCAGTCATACTATGGGGATAGTTTCCGAAGATGAAGTATTAAATTTCTGTGATGTTGTCGATGAATGGATAGTAATTGGTTTTCAAGTATAATTTGATAATAAATTCTCTACTTAGTTACGATACTTTAAACGCCCCGATAAAAGTGTCATATTGCTCGTGAAATACTAGAGAAAAGGAGAATCTAAGGAATTAAACTTTCTTTAGATTCTCTTTTTTTATTTTCTATGCTCAAGTTGATAAATTTGTTTTCTTTTAACAAATCAATATAAAAGGAGGTTGATTATGGGAACAACAGAGCATGCTAGTATTTTCACTTAATAAGCACGAAGCACATGCAATAAATAATCTTTTCGATTCAGTGGATTATAGTCTACTCGTTTTCGCGACGGGAATTTTGAGTCGATTTTACTATATCCACAAGATCTAGCGATAAAGACACCTTCACCTTCCGTAAAAGAATGTAGTATGCGCTTAAAATTCTCCGTTTGGGCCATCGGCAGAGTTCCTGTTAAACAAAAGGATTCGTTATGAAGTACAGGTTCTGTAAAAGCTGCATGTATAGCTGATAATTTATACATTGCTGTGCTAATTGAATGCGCTGGTACCGTTAATTCAAACTCATTTACTGGTTCATATACATTGGTCCCGGCTTGCTTTAAAGCATCCATTAAGACAAGTGGTGTTAGTTTTCTAAAATCACCAGCTGTCGTTACTGGACTTGCATAGCCGGTATGCGTTAATGTTACGACGATATCAGTGACTTCCCATCCATATAAGCCTTGTTTTAACGTTTGGAATACAGTGTCTTCAATGGCTTTATGAAATGCTAAAGGCAATGAGCCAAGCTCGACTTCTAAGTTATAAGTGATACCAGAACCTGGTGCACCACGTTTAATGTGAAAGCCAATCGTTGCATAGAATGGGTTATTGTTTTCACCCATGATTTCTACAGCATTTCCGGCTCCAATTGGTTTTTCTATACATACAATTCTTGTATTTGAAAAAGAAACCTCTAAATTATATTTTTCCTGTAAAGTTGTTTCAATCACTTCTTTTTGAACTTCACCAAACAGCCGAATATAGATTTGATTGTGAATGTCATCTTTCATTACTTTTATAAGAGGATCTTCTTCGGATAGTTCTACGAGTGCTTGATATAGGGTATGTTTTTTCCCTTTTGGCCGCGCTTCAATTGCAGCTTCCATTTGAGGTTCTGCAAAGTGAATGTCTTTCACTTTATCTGACCATTCACCTATTACATCACCGATTCTAATGTTGCAAAGCCCCCATACCTTACAAAATTCTCCTGTGCCAACAATAGGGGATTGAACAGCATTTCCATTATGAAATATATGAAGCTTTTTTATTTTTTCTTTGTGTGAAGTGGTGTTTACGTCACTTTGTTTTCGATTGATATTAATATATTTTCTTACTTGTAAACAGCCGGAGAATATCCGTACGTATGCAATTTTTTCTCCAGAAGATTCCCTTTCAATTTTAAAAACAACTCCTGATAAAATTTCATCTCGGTTATTGTTTGAAACATTCTGTGGAATCATTTTTGAAACACCTTCAAGTAATTCGGGGATACCCATACCCGTCATCGCTGAACCGAAAAAGATTGGATATACATTTGCATGCTGAATCTGATCCCAAAATTCATCTCGTAAAGTGTCTTCATGTAATACTTCGCCATTTACATAGGATTCAATTAACGATTCATTATGTGATGCTAGAAGTTCAATATACTCATCATATACAGCAGCATGTACTTCGTTTTGAATGATACACGCATCTTTTGTCCCCTCATTTTTCACTTTATATAGTGGGAGTACTTGATTAGTAAGCATATCCCGTATTTGTTGGATTACTTTAGTAGTTTGCGCACCACTCCGATCAATTTTATTGACGAATAGTATGGTCGGAATGCCTAGTTTCTGCAGAGTTTTCATTAAAATTTTGGTTTGTGCCTGAATACCTTCTACCGCAGATATTACTAAGATAGCTCCATCTAGAACGCCAAAAGATCGCTCTACTTCAGCAATAAAATCAGCATGACCTGGTGTATCAATTACATTTACTTTGAGATCATTTATAAAAAATGAAACGACAGCCGCTTTAATAGTAATTCCACGTTGTTTTTCTAACTCCATCGAATCTGTTAGTGTACTTCCTTTATCTACTTGACCCATTTCCTGAATTACATTGGTAGTATAAAGAATACGCTCAGTCAAACTCGTCTTTCCAGCGTCTACATGCGCTACAATTCCTATATTTATTGTTTTCATATGTTAAAATCCTCATTTCGTTTTTCATGTTCATGTCCTCATTTCTTTTAGTAATAAATTGCCGCATTACAATCACTCTCCAGTCTTGTATGATATTTCTATTATAAGGAATTTTTTGTAATTTGTAACATGATGAAGTATTAAATTTTGGGAGAAAACAGGTGGTAAGACACTTGACTCAAGGTTTAGAGAAAATCACTACCAAGTAAAAGCTAGATTGTTGAAGGATGATAATCAGTAGGAGATGAAGAGGTGCGATATGCGGTAGATTATTTAACAACTCTTTTGTTTGTGCTGGTGGCTATACTGTGGCTGCACTCCAAACGGAACGTCGCATAAAAGCAGTAGCGAAGTTAACAGAGTTCTTTGGTGAAAATCTGTAATAAGTAAGAAAGTTGCAGTCGTTTTCCAATTTTATTATAGGGAAACGGCTTTATATTGTTCATGGAGGTTATGGTAAAAGGGAAGAGGTTTTATTTTTTTATGTCAGCCAAAAATAAAAAAACAAAATAGTTGCTTAAAATTTTAATTGGGTATATTATTTGATATATCAATTATTGATGTATCAAATAATTATATGTTGCCTTTGCAAAGGAGGAGTAAATTGACCAATTCATGTTCAAAGGAAGCGATTATTTTATATAAAATACACTTTCTTAATAAAGAAGTAAGTTCGAAGTTTGAAGGTTGTACAGGTATGAGTCAATCTAGGCTGGAGCTTATACTTCAGTTATATGAGGTTGATGAAATTAGTCAAAAAGAACTTCAACAAGAAGTGAATATTGATCATGCTGCAATTACAAGGCATTTAAAACAGCTTGAAGCAAATGGAATGATTACAAGACGTAAAAATCCAGATGATAATAGGGTTACTTTAGTTTCTCTTACGAAAGATGGACGAAATAAAATTCATGCCTTTCAAGAAGAGAAAGAGCGTTTTGCAGCGACTACGCTAAAAGGGTTAAGTGAAGAAGAGCGCGATAACCTTTTAAATATGCTAAATCGCATTGAAGAAAACATACAAGAAGTCTAAATATAAAATGGAAAAAGGGAGATTACATCTATGAGTAACGTAACAAAAACAAATGATTTTACAGAAATTTTAACAGGACGTCGTTCGATTCGTAAGTACGATACAACTGTGAAAATTAGTAAAGAAGAAATGACAGAAATTTTAACAGAGGCAACGCTTGCTCCATCTTCAGTTAATATGCAGCCTTGGCGTTTTCTTGTGATTGATAGTGAAGAAGGGAAAGCAACACTTGCGCCGCTTGCGAAATTTAATCAACTTCAAGTAGAAACTTCATCAGCAATGATCGCTGTATTTGGTGATTTACAAAACTTTGATAATGCGGAAGAGATTTATGGTACAGCAGTAGAACGTGGGCTTATGCCAGCTGAAGTAAAAGAAGATCAAATGCAAAAGCTTTCTGCGTATTTCTCTACAGTTTCACCAGAAGTAATGAAAGATACAGTATTAATTGATGGTGGTCTTGTTTCAATGCAACTTATGTTGACTGCACGTGCATATGGATATGACACATGTCCAATTGGCGGTTTTGAAAAAGACAAAATTGCAGAAGCTTTCGGATTAGATAAAGACCGTTATGTACCAGTTATGCTAATTTCAATTGGGAAAGCAGCCGATAGTGGATATCAATCAGTTCGTCTGTCAATCGATAAAGTTGCCCAGTGGAAGTAATTTTGAAAAAATTCGTAGAAGATGAAAGGGGAAGCACTTTGATTATCATTCACGCAGTATTTCAAGTAGATTCAGCAAAACAACAAGCATTTGTAGAAGAAATTAGGCCGCTCATTCATGCTTCAAGAGAAGAAAGTGGTAACGTATCATATGATTTATATAAAGATACTGAAAAAGAAAGTGCATATACAATGGTAGAGGTTTGGCAAGATGCAGAAGCAGTCGCTAGCCATAATGCAAGTGGACACTTTACTTCTTTTGTTAAAAAGGCGAATCAGTTTTTAACTGCTCCGTTAGATATTCAGGTTTATGATGGACAACGAGTAAAATAAGAAACACCCCCTCGATTACTCTAAAATAGAGTTGTCGAGGAGGTGTTTTATTTTTTCTTCTTTTTTAACGTCTTTTGATAGGCGTAAAGTTTATTTACTTCTTCTTTAAATTGCCGGAAGAGTTCAGTATTTTCCTGGTCAGCATACCGTACAGCATTGTATGTCTCTATAATTATATCGAATTGAATAGAGGCACCTTCTTCTCTTTGAATTCGCTCCATCCATGCGTCAATCGTTTCACCACGATTTCTGTTTAAAGGTGGTTTTAATTTCTTTTCTAGTTTGAATATTTCTTTGCGAATGGCGTTCGTTGGTGGGCGCGTCATTCGGGTTGTTTTTTGCAATATACCTTCTTCTTGAATAACTGTACCAGAGTTATAAAAGGATATATTCCCAAGGTGAAAGGATTTTCTCTTTTTGTACAGCTTCCAAATTACAAATGCAGCAATGATTCCAATGATCGAAGCAGTAACGGATTGAGCAACAAAGGCATCGTATGGGTGATCGGATTCTGGAAGTTCTGGACTCGTTCCACCTAACTTTTCTATTGCTTCTGTAGCATCATTTGGATTTGTAATAGATAATAATGCTTCGATACCATAGCCAAAACCAAGTGCTACCCAGTAGAAAAGATACGAGAGTACGATACGTATATACGGAATAAATAAGAAGAATAGAAGACTGACTATTCCAATTGCTGTGATAGATACAAAACGAATTGTTTTTTGATCTTTATTATAACTAGTAATCCAAAGTGACAGTAGAATAAATAAAGCGAATAAGCCTAGTACCCATAGAGAAGGTAACTTCATTAAATGAAGAAAATAAGAAACAATGAACCATAAAAAGGCACCTAGCATTTTATGGTATGCTGTTATGTCATCCCGTGCATGTACGATGTAAAAGAAGAACGGGAGTAAGATAGAGCTAACGATAGAAAAGATAGAAAATACGTAACAAAGTATAACTTGTAGAATAAATAGTAAAATGAAAGCTCTTCGCTTATTGGTCTTCATTTTATGAATGGGAATCGTACAAAGAAAGCTAATGATTAAAAATAGGATGATGGGAATTGTTCTTTCTTGCTCCGTCAATAGAGAAAGAAGGAGTAGAAGAAGAAAATCATTAACGTAATGGAGCCATGTTTTCAAGTTGTTCCACCATCCCTTCATCCGTAATCAGATACGTTTGTTGTTTCATATTTGGTACATCTTCTTTTCGTATTCCTATAAAGAATAGGATGGAAGAACGTTCTTTTTTTCTATCTAAATAGTGAAGGAAGCCTTCACGTGAAAGCAATGTACTGTCCTCGGAAATACGGGCCAGCTCTTCTAACGCTTTTGCGTAGTGTAAGTGCCCCTCATTTAATGAAAGGTATAAAGGGCCATCTTCCGTAAAGATACTAACAAACAATTCAAAAGGAATCTGTTTCTCTGTTGCAAACTGACACAAATAAGAGGTGTAAGAAATTAAATCTTCAATGTTTTCTCTCCAGCCAATTCCACGATCTGCTCCTAAGTAAAGGGATAATGTCCAACTATAATTTTTTATTGCTTCATATTGTTTTGCTTGTAAAGATTGTATTTTAGCAGACGCTTTCCAATGAATACTTCGAAAAGATTCTCTCTCATATTTCTTTATCCCAATAATAGAAGATTCATCATGGAAATAAGAAAAATTTGTTTTATAAGTACCTATTGCTAATTGATGTATCTCTTGTAACCCTGCAACACGTTTTAAAGTAGGATAAACGATAATTTCAGTCTTCAATTTATCTACAGTAGGCAGATGAACTTGAATGATATGAAATGGATCACCTATAATACATTCAAATTGCTCAATTTTAAAAACCCCTCGCTTTGTAGCTATAAACGGTAATTCCCATCTCTGTTCTGACTTTGCAGGCTGTGAAAAGCGAAAAGAAAATAACGTTTTAGATATTTGCTCAACGCCAGTTGTCTGATTTGGTATTAAGGTTGGATTGATATGTAAAAAGCAAGTGCCATTCACTAAAGGAAGTTTAGCTTTGTTTTGTAAATGAATTGATAAACTGCCTGTTTCATCAGGAAATAAGCGTGTTGTTTGTTTTTTATCGATAATTTGAAAATGCTTATCTATGTATGCTGTATAACGATAAATAAAATAAGCAAATAAATAATAAAACAAAAATGGGACAACTAAATATGAATTTGTTACATAGAACGCTAAAAACAAAGCAACCGGAATTGTTAGTTTAATAATGTGGTGCTGGAAAAATAATGGAACGGTTACAATACGTGTATAATTCATGATTGCTCAATCTCCACAGGAACGTCTACTTCCGTTAAAATAATTTCAATTAACTTCTGTTTCGTCGTGCGCAGAGCACCTTCCATTGATAAAATAAGACGATGTTTCCATACGTAAGGAAGTAAGAATTGTATATCTTCAGGCGTACAGTATTCACGACCATGTAAATAGGCTAGTGCTTGTATCGCTCTAACTAAGGCAAGTGTTGCACGTGGACTCACACCGTTGGCGATATAATCATGATTTCGTGTAGCATTAGCAAGTTGAATGATATAGTGTTCTAACGATTCGGATACGTATATTTCTTTTACTTTTTGTTGCATTTGTAAAATATCTTCTAAAGTGATAACAGAACGAATGTTATCTAAAGGTCTGTCATTTCGAAAACGGCGCATCATTTTTAGTTCGTCTTCTGGGGAAGGATAGCCAATTGAAATGGTCATTAAAAAACGATCTAGCTGTGCATCAGGAAGCGGGAAAGTCCCTTGTGATTCAATTGGATTTTGCGTCGCAATGACAAAGAACGGTTTAGGAAGGGGCGTAGATTGCTTTTCGAGTGTGACTTGGCGCTCTTCCATTGCTTCTAATAAACTAGATTGTGTTCTAGGCATAGCTCGGTTTATTTCATCTGCTAGCAATATATTTGTCATGACTGGCCCGAACCTTAATTCAAATTCACTCGTTTTAGGATTAAAGTATTCAATTCCTGTTACGTCGCTCGGAAGCACATCAGGAGTGAACTGAACACGAGAAAAATCGCCACCAATACTTTTTGCAATTGTTTTCGCTAGTAATGTCTTTCCTGTTCCAGGTACATCTTCAAGTAATATATGACCATCCGCAAGTAATGAAACCAGGAGTAAATCAACCACGTTTTCTTTTCCGACAAAAACAGAACTTATATTTTCTTTTAATTTATTTATCATATGTATCACCCTTTCAAAAAGTAGACAAGTGTATTTGTTATATTTTAACAAATTTTTCTGAAAATTAATATAATAATATTTTTGTATAGAATAAATATAAAATTTTAAAAACCCCCTCGTTTTTAGTTGTATTTATTTGGAATACGATATACAATATCGATATACGATGTATCGTGTGTCGATATATCATGTGACGATGTATCGGAGGTAGGTATAATGAGTGTGAAAGCACAGAAATATGTTCCATTAACAGAGGCAACGTATTATATTTTGTTGTCACTAGTAGAGCCTATGCATGGCTATGGGATTATGCAAATGGTGGAAGAAATGACGAATGGGGAAGTAAAACTTGGACCTGGTACGTTATATGGAAACACGACAAAGCTTTTGAAAGAAAAACTAATTGTTGAAATAGCATCTACAGATAGAAAGAAATGTTACGTGTTAACCCCATTTGGTAGAGAAGTGTTAGAACTTGAATTTAAAAGGTTACAACGTTCTGTTCAAAATGGGGAAAATATTCTAGGGGAGTGAAGACAGTATGGAGATTAAGAAGACATTAAAATTTTTTGCGGCGTGGAATCTAGAAAAAGAAGAGGCGTATTTAAGAAAAATGCACCAAAAGGGCTGGGCATTCCAAAACTACAATTTTATGTATACATTTAAGAAAACGGAGCCGAAAGATGTTGTTTATAAAGCGGATTTCAAACTAGACAATCGAAACTCACAAATGAATCAAAAAGAATACATTGAAATCTATGAGATATCTGGCTGGAAGCATGTCACAAGCTTTACGAAATGGCACTATTTTTCTAAAGAAGTAACGGATGATAATGAATTACCTGATATTTATTCTGAGAAAGAAACAAAGATTGAAAAACTTATGGATTTAATGAGATTTTTTGCACCTACCTTGGTCATTATGATACTAGGGGTGTATTTGAATTACTTAGGGCCTTCGGTCAATAGTCCTATTTGGATAAAACTTATTCTAGGGATTTGCGTGTGTATAGATGTATATGTATTAATAAGGTTATTTTGGAAGATACGAGAATTAAAAAAGGAAGTTTTGTAAAGGACGTAATTTGTTTCATTTCATTATATAAAGATAAGAAACTCAGTCAAGAATTGGCAGGATAAATAGACGAGTTAGTTGAGAAACAGGAAAAACAAGTGGAAGAGGCATATAGTCAATTTCAAGGGAAGGTAAAAAAGCATTATGAAGAGATGAGTGAACGGTTAAAAGCGAGTAATTGATAGATAATCCAAAAGGTAATGAGATTTTTAGGTTACCTTTTGGATCGTTAAGGACGAATCAAGTTTTCAAGTGTTAAAATGATTGGTTTTGCGCAGGTTTGATAAACTGTTCTGGGTTCTCCACAAGCCCACATACTGCACATTGGACACGATATGAAGGTCCTTGATATGCCATATGAAAAGCATTCATTGTTTCGTTTGTGTATTCTTCTTCAACTTGTCCTGTTTGTGGATTTAATTTTACTGGTTTTACTTGTTGCTCAAGAATATTAAAGCGAGTGCGGTTTGTTTTACAACTTGGGCAAAGCATTGGTTCCATATGTATACACCTCCATTTGTAGCATTTCTTTATATGGGAAAATTTATTCAAAAGCAGCTATGTTTCATGATTTCTGTCAAAAAGTTTCTCAATATGAATTGTTGAATATTATATTTAAAATTCAGAAAATATAAAATATAATAAATGTATGAACTGGTTATGTCCAAACCAATCTCCTGTTTTATGCCAATATGTTTGAGACCGAGAAATCGGTCTTCTTTTTTTTTGTTTATTATTATGAATACTGGAATGTAAACAAGGTTTTCTACATCCTTTGTCGAATTTTTAGAAGAGAATTTGAAAGGGAGATTACAATGAATTTAAAAATGAAATATGTCATTTTGTATGTAGAGCGATATGAAGAGTGTCTTCGATTTTATAAAGATATTTTAACCTTACCAATAAAGGGTGAACATGATACATACATTGAATTTGATACTGGAACGACGATTTTAGCGTTGAATAGTAGAGAGGATGTACGGGAGTTAACTGGGTTATCGATTCCGAATGGTGCATTAGAATCTTCTAATTTTGAACTTGGATTTGTTGTGGAGGATGTGAAAGAAACAATTTCGGAATTAAGAGAACAAGGTGTAAAAGTATTGGTGGAGCCAATCACGAAACCATGGGGACAAACGATTGCTTATGTGTCAGACCCAGGTGGTAATTATATTGAAATTTGCAGCTCATTAGAGTAGAGGGAGAAAAGGGAATGGGGTTTCCAATTTTAGAAACAGAACGTTTAAAATTACGAGAACTCACATTGTTAGACACTGAAACAATGTTTGATTACTTTGAAAAAGAATCTGTTATCCGTTATTTTGGAATGGAGTCTTTCCAAACTATGGAACAAGTGAAAAATATGATTCAGACATTTAGAAAAAGATATGAAGAAGGGAATGTCATTCGCTGGGGGATTGAATTAAAAGGAACGAATCAATTGATTGGCACATGCGGATTTCATTTAATCAATCCAAATCATAAAAGAGCTGAAATTGGCTATGAATTAGATGATACATATTGGGGAAAAGGCTATGCATCTGAGGCAATACAAGCAATTCTTACATATGGATTTGAAACACTGCAGCTAATAAGGATTGCAGCAGTTGTTTATACAGAAAATGAAGCTTCACATCGATTACTGAAAAGAGCTGGTTTTCAGGAAGAAGGATTACTTCGAAAATATATGATTCAAAGTGGTGTTGCTCATGATACTATAATCTATTCGTTACTAAAAGAAGAGTGGCGAGGATAGTATTTTGAAAAAATTAATAGAACTCATTTCAAAAAATATAAGTAATCGATTTATCTTAGGAATAGATGGTTTAAGTCGTTCGGGGAAAACAACATTGGTAAAGCAGCTAGAAGACGAATTGAAACAAAAAGGTATTCCGTTTCATATTTTTCATATCGATGATCATATTGTAGAGCGTAGTAAGCGCTATGATACTGGATATGAAGAGTGGTATGAGTATTATCAATTACAATGGGATGTTCAATGGTTGCAAGAGCAGTTATTTCAAAAAATAAAGATGGAAAATCAGCTAAACCTTCCGTTCTATAATCATCAAACGGATTCGTGTGAAATGAGAGAGGTAATCATGCCGAATCCTTGTGTGATCGTAATTGAAGGAGTCTTTCTTCAGCGGAAAGAGTGGCGAGAGTACTTTGATTATATAGTGTATTTAGATTGCCCGCGGGAACAAAGATTTCTTCGTGAACATGAAGAAACACAAAAGAATCTTCTAAAGTTTGAACATAGATATTGGAAAGCAGAGGATTTTTATTTGAAAGTGGAAAGGCCGCAGCAAAATGTTGATTTAATTTTAAAAGGATAGAGCTAATGCTTGTCAATGTAGGAATGAGAATTTTAGTACATTTTTAGCCTAATAATGCTAGTTCTTTCGTTTTAGAGGACAAGAATTTTCAAAGTCCTTAATTTAAAGAAGCTGATTTACATATGTCGAATTATTTATTGTTATGGCAAATTAGTTAAAGTGAGGTTATATTCCATGATTCGACTCATTATGGAAAGAGATGCAGAACCCTTTTTAAAATTGTGCAGAAAGATTGATGAAGAAACGGAATTCATGTTATTTGAGGAAGGGGAAAGAGCTACTACAATTGAACAGCAACAAAATATTATCAAAAAAATATCTCAATCTTCTAATTCAGCTATTTTTGTTGCTGAGATTGAAAATAAATTAGTAGGATATTTGATGGCAATTGGTAGTAAACCTAAAAGAATTAGACATAGTGTTTATATTGTTGCTGGTGTAACACGTGAAAATAGTGGAAAAGGAATTGGAACCCAATTATTTAAAGAACTTGAAAATTGGGCAAAAACGATTGGTGTAATTAGATTAGAATTGACAGTAAGGATAAATAATACATCAGCAATTTCTTTATATAAGAAATTAGGTTATGAGATTGAGGGAACAAAAAGAGCCGCTTGTATTATGGATGGAAACTTAGTTGATAGTTATTACATGTCTAAGATTTTGAAATACACGTAAGACGAAACTTTTCTTAACATTTATTTTTTGTTTTGAAGAACCTCTCACTTTTTATTGATGGTGATGAGATAAAGTTAAATAACCGACATCATTATTTACGAATCATAAAGTTGTTTCTGTAATGCTTAAAGAAAAGAATGTTCTATTTCACTGGACTACATGTTAGTAGAAAAACAAGAAACTGTGTTATTAAACTAACGATGCAGGTTAGTAAATGAAGAGACAAAGAAATTACTATGCTACTGTTTAAATACAAGCGTTCTCGTAAATTGAGAGTTTAAGGGGAAAACAGGATGTTAGAAAATCGTGTTAGATTGAATGGAGGATTTAATAACGACGTATTTTATATTAAAGAGAAAGAAAGGGTAGTTAGAATTTCTGAAAAGGATAAAACAAAGGAGATGATTTTACAAGAAATAGAGTGGATGAATTTTTTATATGAAAAAGGTGTACTTGTACCTAAGCCAGTAATTCCTTTAGGGTGTGAGGAAGAACGAGTTAAAACATATTTTGAATTTATTAAGGGTGATCAAATTGATGTTACAAACAAATCCCACTGGAATGAAAAGGTTTTTAAAAAACTCGGTAAAAATTTAGGAAGAATGCATGCACTATCCAAAGATTTTAAATTAAAAGCAATACAACGTCCAGAATGGAAAGTTGAAAATCCTGATGTCTTTAATCTTGGAAGAAAGTTAGATCCATGGATTAAAGAGAAATATGAAGAGTTGGTGCATAGTCTAACTTCATATATTATTACTCCTGATACTTTCGGACTTATTCATAATGACTACCATCAAGGAAACTTAATTATTGATGAGGAAGGTCGTATAACTACAATTGATTTTGATGAATGCTCATTTAATTGGTATGCTCAAGATATTGCAGTAGCTTTCTATCATGCTTATTGGCAACATAGCTCCTTCAATGGCAATACACATTCTTTTTGTGATATATTTATGAGTAATTTTTTTGCAGGATATAAAACAGAAAATACGCTTCATAAGGATATAATGATTCAAATTCCTATTTTCTTAAAAATAAGAGAGATTTATTTGTATCAATTATTCATAAAAAAATGGGATATGAATAATTTAGAAGAATGGCAAGCATACACCTTACATAGCTTAAAAGATAAAATCAAGAATCAAGTACCATATGCAGGTATTAATGATTTTTCTATTTTTTTATAGGATGTCTCGACATGTACAGTACATTTTATTAATGCACTAACGAGTGCTTTTATTAAACGAGCAACCACTACACTAAATTAAAGAATATTTCAATATTTGATTAATTAATAAAAAGGAAGTATTAGGGAGGAGCTGGAAATATATAATATCCAAGTAAAGTGTACGATACTTTTCGAATGCGTTCTTGGAATTGCAGCCATTACGAATACTAGATTGATGGATACGTTAGAAAAATTTCAAATTGAATGAGGAGAGATCGGGTAATCAGTAATAGGGAAATTTATATTATGGTATTATAAAAATTTCGGAGGGGAAAATGATGAAAGGAAAGAAAAAGGAGATACAAACAAACGACAAGGTGATTCGTTATACACATATAGAAATGGGTTCCAAAACGATTTGCTTTATGTTTTCAGGTTCAGGTTACAATTACGATAAACCCTTGTTCTATTATTCGACGATGTTAATGCTCCAAAATAAAATCGATATTGTCCATATTCATTACTCTTATGATGAGCAAACAATGAAAAAAACGATTGAAGAAATAACAAAAATAATGATGGATGATATTAACCCTGTGATTTTTGATGTTTTAAAAAATGGGCAATACAACAATTCGATTTTTTTAGGAAAATCACTTGGAACAATTCCAATTGCGAATGACTTAATGAAGAGAGATGAATTCTTAAAGTCAAAAATGATTTTATTCACTCCTTTAATAAATTTTGATTCGGTTTTTGACTCAATCTTGAATAGTCAACATGAAGGGCTTTTAGTGATCGGGGATAAAGACCATTATTACAATGCGAATCAAATTGACCAATTAAGTAAATCAAATGTAACGATTGATGTTATCCAAAATGTAAACCATTCCTTAAATGTTGGAGAATTTGAAACAACAAATTCAATTTTAGCTTTATCAAGGGTAATGGAAAAACTCCAAGAAACTGTTAGGACAAATTCGTGACAAAATGATATTCATGTGGGTGTTAATTTAAGTGCTAAAATAAGTTTAAAAAGAGGTGCTAATTGGTCATATCCCCGTCA
>NZ_NUOT01000032.1 GCF_002584535.1 Bacillus cereus | reverse complement strand
TGACTCGTGCTTTTTTTGTACTTTAAAGTGAGATGATAATAAAAAGATTATATTATGTAAGTGACAAACACACTGCCCAAATTAGATTCATATCATATGTATATAACTAAACGATGTATATTTTTCGAAAAAGTGTCAAGGAATAGGGATAAGCATATTTAAATTCAAAATGGAGAGGGGGAAATATCCTACATCATTTTCATTTAGAAGAAAGTGATAAGGAGAAACATATGGAGACAAAAAATGAGGTTTGCATTATATGTGAAAATAGGAAAAATGATGGTATACATGTACACATGAATTTTATATGTGATGATTGTGAACGGGACATGGTGGAAACTGAAACGAATAATCCTAAATATATATACTATTTACAACAACTGCGAAAAATTCAAATATCATATTCATAAATAGGCACTATGCCTATTATTTTTTTTTGTCCAGATATCTCTGTATAATAGGTAGTGAATGAAAAGTAAGGAAGAGATGAACATGAATCAAAATCAAATACCGTTATATGAAGCATTAATTCATTTTAAAGATAAAAAACCTTTATCTTTACATGTTCCAGGACATAAAAATGGTTTGAATTTTCCG
Organism: Bacillus cereus; assembly: GCF_002584535.1. Taxonomy (GTDB): domain Bacteria; phylum Bacillota; class Bacilli; order Bacillales; family Bacillaceae_G; genus Bacillus_A; species Bacillus_A arachidis. Next base: position 48,981 of record NZ_NUOT01000032.1, on the reverse strand, counting down.
GAACAGGCACAAGCAGGTTTTAATGAAGTACTGTCTATTGACGTAACAGAATTAACAGGATTAGATGATTTGCATAGTCCATTTGAATGTATAAATGAAGCACAGCAGTTATTGGCTGATGTATATAATGTGAAAAAGAGTCATTTTTTAGTTAATGGTTCTACAGTTGGAAATTTAACAATGATTTTATCATGTTGTGAGGAGAATGATATTGTTCTTGTGCAAAGAAATTGCCACAAGTCTATTATCAACGGCTTAAAGTTAGCTGGAGTGAATCCGGTATTTTTAGAGCCTTGGATTGATGAATTATATGGTGTACCAGTTGGAGTTCAGCATGAGGTTATTAAGAGGGCTGTTAAACAATATCCAGAAGCAAAGGCATTGATTTTAACACATCCTAATTATTATGGTATGGGAGTTGATTTAAAGGAAAGTATTATGTGTGCACACGCACATAAAATTCCTGTTTTAGTAGATGAGGCACATGGAGCCCATTTTTGTATAGGAGAGCCATTTCCGAAGTCGGCATTAGAATATGGTGCTGATATAGTGGTACACTCAGCGCATAAAACATTACCCGCTATGACGATGGGTTCTTATTTACATATCAATAGTGATTTAGTTCATGAAGAAAAAGTTTCCTCTTATTTAAGTATGTTACAATCTAGCAGTCCGTCTTATCCGATTATGGCTTCACTAGATGTAGCTCGCTTTGCATTAGCAAATATGAAAGAGAAAGGTTGTCATAAAATTGTGGAGTTTGCGAGGCGATTTAGAAAGGAATTGCAGAGCATTCCACAAATTGCTGTTTTACAGTATCCTTTGCAGGATGAACTGAAGGTTACAGTTCAAACGCGCTGTGAGTTATCTGGATATGAATTACAATCTATATTTGAAAAAATAGGTATATATGCAGAAATGGCTGATCCATATAATGTTTTATTTATTTTACCATTGCAAGTGAATGAGCAGTATATAAAAGCGATAGAAGTAATACGATTAGCATTAGGTAACTATACGGTAACAGACAAGATACCATCTATTCGGTATACTTATAAGGGAGCCTTTTCGTCTTTACCATTTACTTATAAGCAACTAGGTAAATATAAGAAAAAAGTTGTACCTTTACAAGAAGCTACTGGGATGATTGCAGCAGATATGGTTATTCCATATCCACCAGGCATTCCATTACTTATGTATGGAGAAAAAATTACTACAGCACACATAGAACAAATTTCTTATTTAGAAGAAATCGGTGCTCGTTTTCAAGGAAATGTACAATATATGAATGTGTATGATATAGAAAGTAGGTTTTAGGATGAAGGGATTATTTGTAACAATTGAAGGGCCAGAAGGTTCGGGTAAATCAACATTAATTACAAAGTTATTGCCGTACTTTGAAAAGAAAGAACAAAAAGTAATGGCAACAAGGGAACCTGGTGGTATTGCGATTTCAGAAGAGATTCGAGCAATCTTACACAAACAAGAGTATACGATGATGGAAGCACGTACAGAGGCATTATTATATGCTGCAGCACGTAGACAGCATTTAGTAGAAAAAGTTATACCAGCTTTGGAGAGAAATTATCTTGTATTATGTGATCGTTTTATTGACAGTTCACTTGCTTATCAAGGTTATGCAAGAGGACTAGGTATTGATAAAGTATTTGAAATTAATCGGTTTGCAACAGAAGACTGTATGCCTAGCTTGACGATTTATTTAGACATTGAGCCTGAAGTGGGATTAGCACGCATTGAAAAAGATGATAATCGTGAAGTAAATCGTTTAGATATGGAAAGCATCACTTTCCATAAGCGCGTACGTGAAGGCTATTTACAGGTTATAGATCGTTTCTCAGATCGTATAGTTGTTGTGAATGCAGATCAACCAATGGAAAAGATTGTGGAAGAAGTTGTTCAGCTTATAGAAGATAAGTTGTTATAATAGAAGGAAAGTATAAAACAAGTGAGGTATGCATTATGACAAGGACGTGGGAGCAGCTATCTGCTATACAGCCCATTGGTGTAAAAATGTTGATGAATAGTATTGCAAAAGAGCGTATATCCCACGCTTATTTGTTAGAAGGTGCAAAAGGAACCGGAAAATATGAAACGGCAATTCAAATGGCAAAAAGTTTTCTTTGTATACAAAGAGATGGTATAGAGCCGTGTCATACATGTACGAATTGCCGCCGGATTGATTCGGGTAACCATCCTAATTTACATGTCGTAAAACCAGATGGATTATCTATTAAAAAACAACAAATTCATGATTTACAGGAAGAGTTTTCAAAAACAGGTTTAGAGGCAAATAAAAAGGTGTATATTATTGAGCACGCAGATCGAATGACAGCAAATGCTGCTAATACCTTATTGAAATTTTTAGAAGAACCAAGTAGCGATACAACGGCTATTTTACTTACTGAACAAAGCCACCAAATTTTAAATACTATTTTATCGCGCTGCCAAGTTGTTACATTTAGGCCTCTTTCTACGGAATCTTTAATTGAGAGATTACAGGAGGAGGGAATTGCAATTTCTTTATCTACTCTTGCCTCGCAGCTTACGAATAGTTTTGAGGAAGCATTATTACTTTGCAATGATGAATGGTTTGCACAAGCACGAGCTTTAGTGATAAAATTATGTGAAGCGCTCGAAAAAGATACAGCCTCTCTTTTTTTTGTACAAGAAAAGTGGGGGAAACACTTTGGAGAGAAGGAACAATTACAACAAGGTTTAGATATGTTACTCCTTATTTATAAGGATTTATTATATGTTCAACTAGGAGAGGAAGATCGTTTGGTCTTTCAAGATCAAAAGGAGATGTTTCATTCTTTCTCCTACGCTCAAAAGCGCATTGTATCAGCTCTTTTTAATATATTAGAAGCAAAAAATAGAATCAACGCTAATGTAAATGCGCAGCTTGTGTTCGAACAGTTAGTGTTGCGGTTGCAGGAGGGATGACCGTTTTGTATGATGTAGTAGGTGTTCGTTTTAAGAAGGCCGGAAAAGTGTATTACTTTGACCCGAATCAATTCGATATCTCAGAAAATGAATTTGTGATCGTGGAAACTGTACGGGGTATTGAATATGGGAAAGTAGTTATTACAAAGAAACAAGTCGATGAAAACGATGTTGTACTACCACTAAAGAAAGTTATTCGCATTGCAAATGAAAATGATCGGACAATTGTTGAAGAGAACAAACATGCGGCAAAAGAAGCATATCAAGTTTGTCAACAAAAGGTAGGGGAACATAAGCTTGATATGAAACTTGTAGACGTAGAGTATACGTTTGATCGCAATAAGATCATTTTTTATTTTACAGCAGATGGTCGTATTGACTTTCGTGAGCTTGTGAAAGACTTAGCTGCAATTTTCCGGACAAGAATTGAGCTAAGACAAATTGGTGTTCGCGATGAAGCAAAAATGCTTGGTGGTATTGGTCCATGTGGTCGTATGCTTTGTTGTTCTACATTTTTAGGTGATTTTGAACCTGTATCCATTAAAATGGCAAAGGATCAAAATTTATCATTAAATCCTGCGAAAATTTCTGGCTTATGTGGCCGATTAATGTGTTGCTTAAAATATGAGAATGACGAGTATGAAGCGGCAAAAGAGCAACTTCCTGATTTAGATCAACGTATACAAACACCGCATGGTCTTGGACGCGTCATCGGATTAAATATTTTAGAAAGATTAATTCAAGTGGAACTAGTAGACAAGGAACGGATAGTAGAATATACGTTAGATGAATTAATTAATGAAGGGGTCGTTTCGAGTCAAACCACAGATTGATGAGGTGGGTGCTTGTGGAGAAAAAGGATATTTTTGCAGCAGTTTCCAGTATGGAAGAGCAAATTGGACATTTATATAAACAGTTGGGAGAATTAAAGCAACATCTTGCAGAGTTACTTGAAGAAAACCAACATATTAAAATGGAAAATGAAAATTTGCGACGTCGTTTTGAAGAAGTGCAGAATAAGGAAAAACAAAAAACTCAAAAACGAAAAGAAATGAAACCAAAAACGGATATTGGTGAAGGCTATGATAATTTAGCACGCCTATATCAAGAAGGTTTCCATATTTGTAATTTACATTATGGAAGTGTACGTAAAGAAGGAGATTGTTTATTCTGTCTGTCATTTTTAAATAAAAAATGAAATTACCTTTCCAATATATTGGAAAGGTAATTTTTTATACATGAGAGTAAAGATAAGATGAAAGGGGTCTTACTTTTACATGAATAGGGGATCAAATAGGGTAGGTTAAGTATAAGAAAGGAAATTGTATATGCACTTATATGAAGATGAACGTTTAGATTATTTACTAGCAGAAGAAATGAAAATTATTCAAAGTCCATCTGTGTTTAATTTTTCTTTAGACGCAGTGTTACTTGCAAATTTTGCGTGGGTTCCGATTCAAAAGGGAAATTTGATTGATTTATGTACAGGAAATGCTGTTATTCCGCTTTTATTAAGTACAAGAACGAAAGGAAATATTACAGGAGTAGAAATTCAAGAACGCTTGTATGATATGGGAATAAGGAGCATCCAGTATAACAAGCTAGAAGAAAGAATTCAGTTAATTCATGGAGACTTAAAGGATATGCCAGAGCGGCTGGGGCGCCATCAATACGATGTGGTAACATGTAATCCGCCATATTTTCAAACGCCAAAGGCATCTGAGAAAAACATTAACGAGCATTTAGCAATAGCTCGTCATGAAATTATGTGTACATTAGAGGATGTCGTATATGCTAGTAGTCAGCTTGTAAAGCAAGGTGGTAAGGTAGCGTTTGTTCATCGCCCAGGTCGATTACTTGATATTGTAACACTAATGAGGAAGTATAAGATTGAACCGAAACGTATGCAGTTTGTATATCCAAAGGCGGGAAAAGAAGCAAATACGCTATTGATAGAAGGAATTAAAGATGGAAATGCAGATTTAAAAATTTTACCGCCTCTTTTTGTGTATGAGAAAAATAATGAGTATACAAAGGAGCTTCGTTCGATTTTATATGGAGAAGAATAAACATTATTTTTATGTAGTGGAATGTGCAGATAGAAGTTATTACGCAGGATATACAAATAATTTAGAGAAACGGATTCAAACTCATAATAGTGGTAAGGGAGCTCGTTATACTCGTGCTAGGCTTCCTGTCACTTTAAAATATGTAGAGGTTCATGAAGAGAAAAGGACAGCTATGCAAGCTGAATATCATTTTAAACAGTTAATGCGAAAAGAAAAAGAAGCATATATGCAAAAAGGAGAACGCTATGTGGCAGCAAAAAAGCTTTCAAGCAAATGAAAAGGGAGTTTTATATTTAGTTCCAACACCTATTGGGAATTTAGAAGATATGACGTTTCGCTCAATTCGGATATTGAAAGAGGCTGATATCATTGCTGCTGAAGATACGCGGCAGACGAAAAAGCTTTGTAACTATTTTGAAATTGAAACACCAGTTATGAGTTACCATGAGCATAATAAGGAAGTAAGCGGACAGAAAATTTTAGATAAGCTAGAAGATGGAAAAACAGTAGCTCTTGTAAGTGATGCAGGTATGCCATGTATTTCTGATCCAGGTTACGACATTGTTGTGGCAGCTGTAGAGGAGCAATATCATGTTATTCCACTTCCTGGGGCAAACGCTGCCCTTACAGCTTTAATTGCATCAGGATTAGAAACGAGACATTTCTACTTTTATGGATTTTTACAAAGAAATAAAAAAGAACGTAAAGCGGAATTAGAAAAACTTCGCTATGTTCCAACTACAATGATGTTTTATGAAGCGCCACATCGGTTAGATGATACGCTAATTTCTATGAAAGAAGTACTTGGAAATAGAGAGATTGTATTGTGCCGGGAGTTAACAAAGAAATTTGAAGAATTTATTCGTGGATCGGTAGAAGAAGCGATTGAGTGGACAAAACAAAATGAAGTTCGTGGTGAATTTTGTATATTAGTATCCGGGTCAAAAGAGGAAGCTGCTGTAGAGGAACAATGGTGGGAAGTTATATCAGTATACGATCATATCGAGCATTACATAAACGATCAAGGAATGCCTTCAAAGGATGCAATTAAAAAAGTTGCGAAAGATCGAGATTTGTCGAAACGAGACGTATATCAAATCTATCATGTCGATAAAAAATAAGCTTCTCATAATTGAGAAGCTTATTTTGCTGCTTGAATATATTGTTGAAGTTCGTTTAAAACTTGTTCAGCGCCTTCTTTGCTTAAAATAATTTTACCTTCAGCTAAAGAAAGGTTACCATCAGATACTTCACCAGTTACTTGGCAAGTCATGTTTGGTTTGTATTTTTTTAGGATGATTTTTTCGTCATCAACGTAAATCTCAAGAGCATCCTTTTCTGCAATACCTAATGTACGACGTAATTCAATCGGAATTACAACACGGCCTAATTCATCAACTTTACGAACGATACCAGTAGATTTCATATTCGTTATCCTCCTCATATTTTGTAAGTTCGCGAGTCTATATTTTAATTCGTCATTTTTCGACAAAATACCCTATGAACATATGATACCAATCATTTACATTTCCGTCAATTCTTAAATTCTATATTTTATGAAAGAATTATAGATTTTTATACTTCTTATATATAATAGAAAATGAAAGAATTACACAAGTATTTTACTGTATTTTTAAATTTTATCAATATTACAGATAAATAACTGTATATTTTTTGGGGATATGAGTAATAGATGATAAAGATAATCGAGCATTAATTCGTTTTTATGCGTCAGTTTTTGATATACTGTTTATAAATACATATGAGGTCATTTGGGAGGTTCAAAACAATGACAGAGGAAAATAAAACCTTTTATATTACTACTCCAATTTATTATCCAAGCGGAAAGCTTCATATTGGACATGCTTATACAACGGTAGCAGGAGATGCAATGGCACGCTACAAGCGCATGCAAGGATATGATGTTCATTATTTAACAGGTACTGATGAACATGGACAAAAGATTCAAAAGAAAGCAGAAGAACTACAAGTAACACCACAGGCATATGTTGATAACATTGTAGAAGGAATTAAAGAGCTGTGGGGGAAAATGGACATTTCTTATGATGACTTTATTCGTACAACCGAAGATCGTCATAAAGAAGTTGTCGAAAAGATTTTTAAACAACTTGTTGATCAAGGTGATATTTATCTTGATGAATATGAAGGATGGTACTCTGTACAGGATGAAACATTCTACACAGAGCATCAACTTGTGGATCCGATTATGGAAGGCGACAAAGTAGTTGGCGGAAAAAGCCCAGATAGCGGTCATGCTGTAGAACTTGTTCGCGAAGAATCTTACTTCTTTAGAATGGGTAAATATGTAGATCGACTGTTACAATTCTATGAAGAAAACCCACAATTCATCCAACCTGAATCACGCAAAAATGAAATGATTAATAATTTCATTAAACCAGGATTAGAAGATTTAGCAGTTTCTCGTACTTCCTTTGATTGGGGAATTCGTGTACCAGGTAACCCAAAACACGTTATTTACGTATGGGTAGATGCATTATCTAACTATATTACAGCACTAGGATATGGAACAGATAATGAAGAGAAGTATAAAAAGTATTGGCCAGCGGATGTTCATTTAGTAGGAAAAGAAATTGTTCGTTTCCATACAATTTATTGGCCAATTATTTTAATGGCGCTAGATTTACCACTACCGAAAAAGGTATTTGCTCATGGTTGGATTTTAATGAAAGACGGAAAAATGAGTAAATCAAAAGGGAATGTAGTTGATCCTGTTACATTAATTGATCGCTATGGACTAGATGCATTACGTTATTATTTACTTCGTGAAGTTCCATTTGGATCAGACGGTGTATTTACACCAGAAGGTTTTGTTGAACGAATTAATTTCGATCTTGCAAACGACTTAGGAAACTTATTAAATCGTACAGTAGCGATGATTGATAAGTATTTTAACGGAGAAATTCCTGCTTTTAAAGAAAATGTAACTGAGTTTGATGAAACGTTAGTAACATTTGCACAGGATACATTACAAAAAGTAGAAGAAGCAATGGAAAACATGGAGTTTTCAGTAGCATTAAGCTCTATTTGGCAATTGGTTAGCCGTACGAATAAATATATTGACGAAACACAACCTTGGGTATTAGCGAAAGATGAGAATGATCGTGATAAACTTGCTTCCACAATGGCACACCTTGCAGAAATGCTCCGCCAAACGGGTATTATGCTTATGCCATTCTTGACAGCAACGCCAAGCAAAATCTTTACACAACTTGGTATTACAGATGAAGCATATCAATCTTGGAATAGTCTTTCTACGATTGGTTGTATTCCAGCTGGTACGAAAGTAGTCAAAGGACAGCCAATTTTCCCACGCTTAGAGGTAGAAGTAGAGGTTGAATATATTAAAGAACAAATGAAAGGTTCTGCTCCTAAAGTGGAAGAGAAAAAGGAAGAGGAACCAAAGGCGGAGGAAATCACAATTGATGATTTCTTTAAAGTTGAATTACGTGTGGCGGAAGTAATAGAAGCAGAGCCTGTAAAAAAAGCAGACAAACTGCTAAAGATTCAACTTGATTTAGGTACAGAAAAGCGACAAGTCGTTTCTGGAATTGCTAAATTTTACACACCAGAAGAATTAAAAGGGAAAAAAGTTATTTGTGTAACGAATTTAAAACCAGTGAAATTACGTGGCGAATTATCACAAGGTATGATTTTAGCAGGCGAAGAAAACGGTGTATTATCATTAGCAACAATTGATCAAAATTTACCAAATGGTACAAAAATCAAGTAATCTTGACAATGTAAGAGGTGTTTCACGTGTAACATTCGTGGAGCATCTTTTTTCTTGTTAGAAATCTTTCTGAAATTCCCTTTTTTGTATTAAAATTGTAATATTGTTGTCATTACGTTGTTAGGAAAGTAATTTTCCCCTATGATAGAATTTATTTCAAATAAAAGGAGTTATTTGTCATGTTGTTTGATACACATTCACATTTAAATGCAGAGCAATTTGAAGAAGATTTACAGGAAGTCATTGCAAGAATGAAAGAAACCGGAGTTACATATACAGTTGTTGTCGGGTTTGATGAAATAACAATAAAGAAGGCCATTGAACTTGCAGAAACATATGATTTTATTTATGCAGCAGTTGGCTGGCATCCTGTTGATGCAATTGATATGACGGAAGATCATTTAGTTTGGTTAGAGGAATTAGCTGCTCATCCGAAAGTTGTTGCTCTTGGTGAAATGGGATTAGATTACCATTGGGACAAGTCTCCAAAAGAAATACAGAAAGAAGTATTCCGTAAACAAATTCAGTTAGCTAAGAAAGTAAAATTACCGATCATTATACATAATCGTGACGCGACACAGGATATTATAGATATTTTAGAAGAAGAAAATGCAGCTGAGGTAGGAGGTATTATGCATTGTTTTGGCGGTAGTGTAGAAGTAGCGAAGCAATGTATTGATATGAACTTCTTAATCTCATTAGGAGGACCAGTAACATTCAAAAATGCAAGGAAACCAAAAGAAGTTGCTATGGAAATCCCAATGGAAAAATTATTGATAGAAACAGATTGTCCATACTTAACGCCACATCCATTTCGCGGTAAACGAAATGAACCAAGTTATGTCAAACTTGTAGCTGAAGAAATCGCAAACTTAAAAGGAATTTCATATGAAGAGGTTGCACAAGTAACAACAGAGAATGCAAAAGCCTTATTTGGTGTTAAATAAGAGAAAAGAATGGGACTTCCCATTCTTTTCCTTTATACCTTCTCCTATCGTTATCTTCCAATGAAAAGAGCTACTAGAAATAGTGGGAGAGAAGTACAAGCTAGGTAGTGAAATTTAAATCTGGTTGAGGAAAAGGGGGCATCTTCTTGTGAGTCTTGATAAGAAAGGGATGTTAAGAGGACTAAGAATAAGTAAAAATGTTGCAATAAAGGTTATAAGTGCGTTGGTTATTTCTGGGTCAATTGGAACAGCTACTTATGCAGCTACAATTGACAAGATTGTTGTAGAAGTAGATGGAAAGAAGAAAGAAGTGTATACGTATGCAAGTACTGTAAAGGATTTACTATCTGATGAAGAAATTAGTGTTACGAAGGAAGATAAAGTATATCCTGCATCTTCTAATAAGATTACTGATGGAATGAAAGTTGTGATAGAAAAGGCAAAACCATTTAGTATAGTTATAGATGGAAAAGAGCAAAAAGTATATTCGACTGCTAAAACGGTAGGAGAATTATTAAAAGAGAAGAAGATAGAACTTAGGCAATATGATAAAGTGTATCCAGCTATACATAAGGCTTTAGGTAGTAAACAAAAAGTAATGATTCAAAGGGCATTTCCAGTTACATTACATGGCAGCGATCAATCACAACAACTATGGTCAACTTCGACTACTGTCGCTGACTTTTTGAAAGAACATCAAGTTTCCTTGGATGAATTTGATAGGGTGGAGCCAGCTTTAGAGGAAAATGTAAAAGCAAATATGGCAATAAAAGTGATTCGAGTAGAAAAAGTCAGCGATGTAGTGGAAGAACCTATTCCCTTTTCTGAAGTGAAACAAGAGGATGCTTCCTTATCAATTGGGACAGAGAAAACGATTCAAGAAGGAATAGCAGGGAAAAAGAAGAAAACTTTTGAAGTCATAAAGGAAAATGGAAAAGAGATTTCAAGAAATCTTCAAAAAGAAGAAATTATACAAGAGGCGCAGAATCAAAAGGTTGCTGTTGGTACGAAGCAAGAAGTAATGCAAGAGAAAGTGGAAGGGCAGAAAACGGAAACGAATGAAGCAAAATCTGAGGGAGAACCTCCAGGTCGTGAATTCTATGTAGAAGCAACAGCATATTCTCCAAATTGCGGTGGTTGCCAAGGGATAAGCGCAGGTGGATATAATTATAAGGCAAATCCTAATATGAAGTTAATTGCCGTTGATCCAAGTATAATCCCACTTGGGACAAAAGTCTGGGTAGAGGGATATGGATATGCTGTGGCTGGAGATACGGGTGGAGCGATAAAAGGGCATCGAATTGATTTGTTAATGCCGACTGAAGCACAGGTATACTCGTTTGGCAGAAAACAAGTAAAGATTAAAGTGTTACAATAAGAAGAGTAGGCAGAGGATTTTTTCTCCTCTGCTTTTTAAATTGTATCAATGGGAAAATAATAATGGAAAAGTATTCGTTTTTTTGTTTTACTAAGTAGAGACGAAATGAGTGTGGAGGCAGTCATGAAAATTAAAGAGATTATCGTTGTAGAAGGTAAAGATGATACAGTTGCAATTAAGCGTGCTGTTGATGCAGATACAATTGAAACGAACGGTTCAGCAATCGGTGATCATGTCATTGAGCAGGTAAAGTTGGCACAGCAAAAACGAGGCGTTATTATTTTGACAGATCCTGATTACCCGGGAGAACGTATTCGGAAAATTATTTCTGAAAAAGTGCCGGGTTGTAAGCATGCTTTCTTACCGAAAGAAGAGGCGCTTGCAAAAAGAAAAAAAGGAGTCGGAATTGAACATGCTTCCAATGAATCTATTCGACGTGCTTTAGAAAATATTCATGAGGAAATGGAAGCTTATATGAGCGAAATTAGTTGGAGTGACTTAGTAGATGCTGGTCTAGTGGGCGGAGAACAGGCAAAAAGTCGTAGGGAAAAGATGGGCAAGCTATTAAAGATTGGTTATACAAATGCAAAGCAGTTACATAAACGTTTACAAATGTTTCAAGTTTCAAAAGAAGCATTTGCGGAAGCATATAAACAAGTATTACAGGAGGAAAAGAAATGAAGGATATCGCAACACCGAATCGTACGAAAGACATTGTTGAAAAGTACGGGTTTTCATTCAAAAAGAGTTTAGGACAAAATTTCTTAATCGATACAAATGTATTAAATCGTATTGTGGATTATGCGGAAATTGATCCGGAGAGCGGAGCGATTGAAATTGGCCCTGGTATTGGAGCTTTAACAGAGCAGTTAGCAAAACGTGCTAAGAAGGTAGTAGCTTTTGAAATCGATCAACGACTATTACCCATTCTAGATGAAACATTAGCTCCTTATGGTAATGTAACTGTAATTAATAAAGATGTTTTAAAAGCAGATGTACATGAAGTGTTCGGGGAGCAGTTTGAAGAAGGACAAGACGTAATGGTAGTAGCAAATTTACCATACTACGTCACAACACCAATTTTGTTTAAATTATTGGAAGAAAAATTACCAGTTCGCGGATTTGTTGTTATGATGCAAAAAGAAGTAGGAGATCGTTTGGCAGCTAGACCAGGAACGAAAGACTACGGTTCTTTATCTATTGCGATTCAATATTATACAGAGGTAGAAACAGTTATGACCGTTCCACGCACTGTATTTGTACCACAACCAAATGTAGATTCCGCAGTTATTCGTCTTTTAAAACGTCCAAAGCCAATTGTTGAAGTGAAAGACGAGAAGTTTTTCTTCGAAGTAGTAAGAGCAAGCTTTGCACAACGTCGTAAAACGTTGATGAATAACTTATCAAATAATTTGAATGGTTTCCCGAAGGATAAAGAGTTATTAGATCGTATTTTAACGGAAGTAGGCATTGATCCGAAACGCAGAGGCGAGACATTATCAATTGAAGAGTTTGCAACGCTGAGTAATGCGTTAGTCTCTTATAAACAATAAAAGGACAGCTCGATTCGAGCTGTCCTTTTTGTCACCCTTTTCACTCTAAATTCATACGTTAAAAACAGAACGTGGTTAGTGAGATGGCCTAATGAGTTTGGAGGTAGGATAATGGCTGTGCATGTTGGAGACTTAGTGGAACGACAATCTTATAACCGAGACATTCTTTTTCGCATTATAGAAATAAAAGGTGAAGTTGCAATATTATTTGGAGAAGAAGTTAGGCTTGTGGCAGATGCGCCACTTGAAGATTTAATTAGCATTGATCAGAGGGAGTATAAGAAAAGAGCAAAGCGTGAAAAGGAAACGATGGAGCAAACATACCGTTTGTTTCAACAAGATTATGTCTTGATGAAACAACGTCATGAACACAATTCTACAGGTGGATATACGAGTGAAGTCAATTATTTTCAAATGCCGGGTAGGGTTTTGCATATAGATGGAGATCCATTATATTTACGGAAATGTTTAGATTTATATACAAAGATAGGTGTTCCTGTGCAAGGGATACATTGTAAAGAAACAGAAATGCATGAAAAGGTAGTTGAGTTAATCGATCATTTCCGTCCAGATATTTTGGTAATTACGGGTCATGATGCATATACAAAATCTAAAGGAGTTATGGGAGATTTAGCAGCTTATCGTCATTCTAGGCATTTTGTACAGGCCGTTCGAGAAGTAAGAAAAAAATATCCCTCTTTAGACCAGCTTGTTATTTTTGCTGGAGCGTGTCAGTCTCATTTTGAAGCTTTAATTCGAGCTGGTGCTAATTTTGCTAGTTCGCCATCGCGCATTAATATTCATGCATTAGATCCAGTATATGTAGTGGGGAAAATTAGTTTTACTTCTTTTATGGAACGCGTAAATGTATGGGATGTTGTTCGAAATACGATTACTGGACAAAAAGGTCTTGGTGGTATTGAGACCCGGGGGCTTTTGCGAACAGGATTACCTTTTCAATATTATGAAGAGTAAGCAAGGTATATATTTACCTTGCTTTTCTTATGGAGATATAGATTTGTTTAATAAAAATATTCCTGAAACGCGAATTTGTAAGTGTTTGGATAAAAACAGATAAGAACGTACAGACTATACAATGATACTTTTACAATATAGTAATTCTTCTATCTATTCGAACGCATTAGGTTTTGGCGAAGAAATTGCCCGTTACGTATAGGCAATGATCGGGATAGATATATCATGTATTCATTCTAAATTACAGCGAGGTGTAGCGAAGTATATGTCAAAACGTTTAGATGAAATTAAAAGTGAATTAGATCATCACCTTGGAAAGCGCCTTATGTTAAAGGCGAATAGTGGAAGAAGAAAGACAGTGGAACAATCAGGTGTACTAGCAGAAACATATCGTTCTGTTTTTGTTGTCCAGTTAGATCAACAAGAGGATACACTGCAGCGTGTTTCCTATAGCTATGCAGATGTTCTAACAGAGACAGTAGAATTAACGTTTTATGATGATCCCCATAACGAGGTTATTTTAGGATAACAACCCACTATGTTACATATATTACCACAAATGAAAAAGGACGTTTTTTTGCATACTAATTATACCGTAGCAACATAAGGAGGGACCCTGCATTGAGTAGACGAAGAGGAGTCATGTCAAATCAGTTTAAAGAAGAGCTTGCAAAAGAGCTTGGATTTTATGATGTTGTTCAGAAAGAAGGATGGGGCGGAATTCGTGCGAAAGATGCTGGTAATATGGTGAAACGTGCGATTGAAATTGCACAGCAGCAATTAATGAAACAAAACCAGTAATTGTAAGATAACTTCTATGCTACGGGAGCCGAGGAGAAATTCCTCGGCTTTTTGTACGCCAAAAGGTATCATCATTTTGCATAAGTAGTTTCATTCTGAATGCTTTTCGTTATAATTAGGGAAGTGTCATCGTCTTACTATAAATTTATGGTAAAATAAACGATAAAAGATTGAGTACATAGAGTGGGTGAATAGGTTGAAACTACTAGTGAAAGCACCAGCAAAGATTAATCTGTCGTTAGATGTACTAGGGAAAAGACAAGACGGCTATCATGAAGTAAAAATGATTATGACAACAATCGATTTAGCAGATCGTTTAGAGTTAACGGAGTTATCAGAAGACCGGATTGAAATTGTATCCCATAATCGGTATGTCCCAGACGACCAGCGTAATTTAGCTTATCAAGCTGCGAAATTATTAAAAGAAAAATTTAAGGTGAAGCAAGGGGTATCTATTGCTATTGAAAAAACAATTCCAGTAGCAGCGGGGTTAGCTGGTGGAAGCAGTGATGCGGCTGCTACATTAAGAGGACTTAATAAGTTATGGAGTTTAGGCCTAACAATAGATGAATTAGCGGAACTTGGGGCAGAAATTGGATCAGATGTATCCTTTTGTGTATATGGCGGAACAGCGATTGCTACAGGAAGAGGAGAAAAGATTGAGCATATAAAGACGCCTCCTTCTTGTTGGGTTATTTTAGCGAAGCCTCATATTGGTGTATCTACCGCTGACGTGTACGGGAATTTACAATTAAATCGTGTTACACATCCAGATGTAGAGCAGATGGTTGAATGCATTAATAGTGGTGACTACAAAGGAATTTGTGGTGCTGTTGGAAATGTACTAGAAGACGTGACGTTTAAGATGCACCCTGAAGTTGCGCGTATTAAGGCACAGATGAAACGTTTTGGTGCAGATGCAGTTTTAATGAGTGGTAGTGGACCAACTGTATTTGGATTAGTACATCATGATTCACGTATGCATCGTATTTATAATGGGTTAAAAGGATTCTGTGAACAAGTATACGCAGTACGTCTATTAGGAGAGCGAGAAACGCTTGAATAAAGACGTATAATACGTTATGATTTGTTTAGAATATTCGTGATTTGGGGTGAGAGTGTGAAAATTAGACGGAGTACAAGACTAGTTGATATGACTTATTATTTATTGCAGAATCCTCGTCAGTTAGTTTCTCTCACTTTTTTTGCTGAACGGTATCAATCAGCTAAATCTTCCATTAGTGAAGATTTAGTTATTATTAAGCAAACGTTTGAGCAACAAGGAGTCGGCACATTGCAAACGATACCAGGGGCAGCAGGAGGAGTGAAATATATTCCATATATAAGTGAGGAAGAAGCAAGTCTGATTATTAATGAGCTTTGTAGCTTGTTTGAGAATCCAGATCGTATCCTTCCAGGTGGATACTTATATATGACAGATCTTTTAAGTAATCCACGTTATATTAATGGGGCAGGTCGCCTATTTGCTTCTGTATTTGCGAGACAACCGATTGATGCTGTTATGACGGTAGCAACAAAAGGAATTCCACTTGCATATGCGGTAGCAAATTATTTAGATGTACCTGTGGTAATTGCAAGAAAAGATAATAAGGTAACAGAAGGACCAACAGTTAGTATTAACTATGTATCAGGTTCATCTAAGCGCATTCAAACAATGACTTTAGCAAAACGTAGTCTTCCAGAAGGTGCTAATGTTTTAATTGTCGATGACTTTATGAAGGCTGGAGGAACAATTCAAGGCATGATTAGCATGCTAGAGGAGTTTAATGCTAATGTTGTTGGGATTGGCGTGTTAGTAGAATCAACAGATATTGAAGAAAGACTTATTAATAACTTTGTTTCTTTAATTCGTTTATCCGAAGTAGATGTTAAAGAAAAAACAATTCAGGTGGAAAAAGGAAATTATTCACTTGTACCATTTAACGAAGGGCTTGTAGAAGCTGAATAAAAAGGTAAAGCATAGGCTTTATCTTTTTTCATAAATGAAAGTGCTAGTGGACGTTAAGTCTTTTTAGGATTATGAAAGTCTTAACGCCCATTAGCACAGGTCATCCTAACTATATTTAGATGGGATGAATTGAGTTTGTGTGGGAAGAAAATTTCCGATGCGTTTTTATTCAAAGAAAATAAAATAGTAAAAGGATGAGAAAATATGAAAGTAGTTCAAACAAATCAGGCACCACAAGCAATCGGCCCATATTCACAAGGAATTATCGTGAATAATATGTTTTATAGCTCAGGACAAATTCCATTAACTGCAGGTGGAGAACTTGTAACAGGTGATGTAAAGGTACAAACAGAGCAAGTATTTCAAAATTTACAGGCTGTATTAGAAGAAGCCGGTGCATCATTTGATACAGTTGTAAAAACAACTGTATTTTTAAAAGATATGAATGATTTTAATGATGTAAATGAAGTATATGGAACGTATTTTTCTGCACATAAACCAGCTCGTTCTTGTGTGCAGGTTGCAAAATTACCGAAAGATGTTTCTGTCGAAATTGAAGTAATTGCCCTTGTAAAATAAAGCTTTGTAAGCGATAACGTCTGTTAATTCTTATATTCCACTAAATTAAAAATTTTTATCTTAAAAATTTTTAAAAAATTAAAGGGAAAATAGAAAATTTGTGGAATTTATACAAACATATCGCTTATTTAGAAAAGGGTGGTGAACACAAGATGGAAGTGACTGACGTAAGATTACGCCGCGTAAACACAGAAGGCCGTATGAGAGCGATTGCCTCTATTACCCTAGACCATGAATTTGTTGTTCATGATATTCGTGTAATTGATGGCAATAATGGATTATTTGTAGCAATGCCAAGTAAACGTACTCCAGATGGAGAGTTCCGTGATATTGCGCATCCAATTAATTCTAACACACGCTCAAAAATTCAAGATGCGGTTTTAACGGAGTATCACCGTTTAGGCGAGTTAGAAGAAGTTGAGTTTGAAGAAGCTGGAGCTTCGTAAAATTCGAATAAAAAGGGCTCTAATAAAAAGAGCTCTATAATTTTGTAACAAACTCCTGTAAACACTTACAGGAGTTTGTTTTTTATTATTTAGTTTGACATTAAAGCTTCACTATTGCCGCGTTATATGTAACCCCCTACTTTCTTTAAAGTCATTCGAAATAGTATAGCTTATTTCCTAAAAAAGATACTAAAGAGTAAAACATCTTCCAAGAAGTATGGTAAAATTTAATAGTTATGCTGTGTTTCTTGAAATATATAGTGATTTAGGATAATATCTTTAATGGATAAATAGGTTGCGATGGAGGGTCTATATGTCAAACAGATTTGCAGTGATTCTAGCTGCAGGTAAAGGCACACGTATGAAGTCCAAGCTATACAAAGTGCTTCATCCTGTATGCGGAAAACCAATGGTACAGCATGTAGTGGATCAAGTATCTCAATTAGGATTGCAGAAACTTGTAACAGTAGTTGGACATGGTGCTGAAAAAGTACAAGAACAACTAGGGAACGTAAGTGAATTTGCATTACAAGCAGAACAACTTGGTACAGCACATGCTGTTGATCAAGCTGCTGATGTACTTGCAAATGAAGAAGGAACAACTTTAGTTATTTGTGGCGATACACCGCTTATAACGGCGGAAACAATGGAAGCATTGTTAAAGCATCATGAAGAAGCAGGGGCGAAAGCAACGGTGTTAACAGCATACATAGAAGAGCCTGCTGGATATGGCCGTATTGTTCGTAATGAAAATGGCCATGTTGAAAAAATCGTTGAGCATAAAGATGCAAATGAAGTAGAGCTATCTATTAAAGAAATTAATACAGGTACGTATTGTTTTGATAATAAAGCACTATTTGCTTCACTTTCTAAAGTTTCAAATGATAACGTACAAGGTGAATACTACCTTCCGGATGTTATTGAAATTTTGAAAAATGAAGGTCATATTGTATCAGCTTATCAAACAGAGCATTTCGATGAAACATTAGGTGTTAATGACAGAGTCGCTCTATCGCAAGCGGAAATGATTATGAAAAAACGTATCAACCAAAAAAATATGGTAAATGGTGTTACAATTATCGACCCAAGTAACACATATATTTCTGCGGATGCAATAATTGGCAGTGATACAGTTCTTCATCCAGGAACGATTATTGAGGGCAAAACTGTAATTGGTTCTGATTGTGAAATTGGTCCACATACAGTAATACGCGATAGTGAAATTGGAAACCAAACAACAATTCGTCAATCTACTGTACATGATAGTAAGATTGGTACGGAAGTTTCAGTTGGCCCATTTGCACATATTCGCCCAGATTCAGTTATTGGGGACGAAGTTCGCGTTGGAAACTTCGTGGAAATTAAAAAGACTGTTTTTGGTAATAGAAGTAAGGCTTCACACTTAAGCTATATTGGGGATGCACAAGTTGGAGAAGACGTGAATCTTGGGTGTGGTTCAATTACGGTGAACTACGATGGTAAGAATAAATTTAAAACGGTTATTGGAGACGGCGTATTTATTGGTTGTAATTCAAACCTTGTTGCTCCTGTAACAGTTGAAGATGGTGCTTATGTTGCGGCAGGATCTACAATTACTGAGACTGTTCCATCAAAAGCATTATCGATTGCACGTGCACGTCAAGTTAACAAAGAAGACTATGTTGATCAATTGCTGAATAAGAAAAAATCATAATGTGGAGGGTTAATCTAGATGTCGACTCAATATCTAAATTCTAATTTGAAAGTATTCTCTTTAAACTCTAATAAGGAACTTGCTGAGCAAATTGCAAAGCATATTGGAGTAGGGCTAGGAAAGTGTTCTGTTGACCGTTTTAGTGATGGAGAAGTTCAAATTAACATTGAAGAAAGTATTCGTGGTTGCGATGTATTCATTATTCAATCTACAAGCTTCCCAGTAAACGAACATATCATGGAATTACTTATTATGATTGATGCATTAAAACGTGCATCTGCAAAAACAATTAATATCGTTATTCCTTACTATGGTTATGCGCGTCAAGACCGTAAAGCGCGTTCTCGTGAACCAATTACGTCAAAACTTGTAGCAAACTTGCTTGAAACAGCAGGTGCAACTCGTGTAATCACTCTAGATTTACATGCTCCACAAATTCAAGGTTTCTTTGATATTCCAATCGACCACTTAATGGGTGTACCGATTCTTTCTGATTACTTTGAGACAAAAGGTCTTAAAGATATCGTAATCGTATCTCCTGACCACGGTGGTGTAACACGTGCAAGAAAAATGGCGGACCGCCTAAAAGCGCCAATCGCTATTATTGATAAACGCCGCCCACGTCCGAATGTATCGGAAGTTATGAATATCATTGGTAACATTGAAGGTAAGACAGCAATTTTAATTGATGACATCATTGATACAGCTGGTACAATTACATTAGCAGCAAACGCTCTTGTTGAGAACGGTGCTTCTGAAGTATATGCTTGCTGTACACACCCAGTTTTATCTGGTCCAGCAATTGAGCGTATTCAAAATTCAAATATTAAAGAGTTAGTTGTTACAAACTCTATCGTATTACCAGAAGAGAAGAAAATTGACAAAGTACACGAGCTTTCTGTTGCTCCATTAATCGGAGAAGCAATCATTCGCGTTTATGAAGAAGAATCTGTGAGTGTATTATTCAATTAATTGGATAGAATGAGACGTAACCAAATTTGGTTACGTCTTTTCGTATCGTAAAAAGAAAGTAGTGGTACAAGAATGAAATTAATAGTAGGACTTGGGAACCCAGGTAGAGAATATGAATTAACAAGGCATAATATCGGATTTATGGGAATTGATGAACTTGCGAAGCGCTGGGGTATTTCTTTAAATGAACAAAAGTTTAAAGGTATGTATGGTTCAGGGTTTGTTAATGGTGAAAAAGTAATTTTATTAAAGCCGTTGACGTATATGAATTTATCTGGAGAAAGTATCCGTCCGCTTATGGATTACTATAAAATTGATGTGGAAGATTTTGTTGTCATGTACGATGATTTGGATATTCCAGTAGGTAAATTGCGTCTTCGTATGAAAGGTAGTGCAGGCGGTCATAATGGTGTGAAATCGACAATTTCTCATTTAGGAACACAAGAGTTTCAACGTATTCGTATGGGGGTTGATCGTCCGAAAAATGGCATGAAAGTAGTGGACTATGTATTAGGACGTTTTACAGCAGAAGAGCTGCCAGAGGTAAATCATTCTATTGAAAAAGCTGCGGATGCATGTGAAGAGTGGTTAAAGAAACCATTTCTTCAAATTATGAATACTTTTAACGGTTAATGTTCTAATTTGGAATATTTTGCGATGTTTTTATCCATACTAGTAGTAATTGTACACTTAGGAGGATAGTATGGAAGGACATTATTACTGTAGACATTGTGGGGGTAAAGTGGGTTCCATTACGGCAGAAAAGGTATACAGCAAAGTTTTATTTCAACTAACAGAGCAAGAACGATTGGATATGATTCATTTTCATGAAAATGGAAATATACATATAAAAACAATCTGTGAGTCGTGCCAAGAAACGCTCTCATCTTATCCGGAATATTATGAGTATGAAAAATTTTTGCAATAAAATGTTGTCGCTTTGGCATGCCCAAAGCATTTTTCTGTTTTCTTTTTCCAAAATATTTGCATAAAAATATATTAACTTGCTCTTTTATGTTGAGAGGAGTTTTGAAAATGATAGGGTTATTAGAGCAATTTTATAAAAATAAAGAAATACAATCCATTATTAATGGACTAGAAGAGGGATTGAAAGAACAGCTTGTATCAGGTATGGCAACTTCTTCTCGTTCTCTATTAATGGCTGCTTTATATAAGAAAACAAAGCAGTCACAGCTTGTTGTGACACATAATCTGTATCAAGCACAAAAAGTATATGAGGATTTAGTATCACTGCTTGGTGAAAAAGATGTTTGGCTATATCCAGTTAATGAATTAATTGCGTCAGAAATTGGGGTTGCAAGCCCTGAGCTTAAGGCGCAGCGCATTGAAGTGTTAAACCGTTTAGCTATGGGAGAGAACGGTATTATCGTCGCTCCTGTTGCCGGATTACGTAGATTTTTACCAATAAAAGAATTATGGAAGCAAAAACAAATCGAGATTAGTCTAGGGCAAGAGATTGATTTAGATGAATTGCTTCATATGTTGCATGATATAGGATATGAACGTAAGTCAATGGTAGAAGCTCCTGGAGAATTTAGTTTGCGCGGGGGAATATTGGATATTTATCCGTTAACTGAAGAATTACCGTTTCGTATAGAATTCTTTGATACGGAAGTAGATTCTATTCGCTTATTCGATGTAGAAGAACAACGCTCTCAAGATAAAAAAGAAAGCGTAAGATTCGGTCCTGCGACGGAATTTTTATTTTCAAAAGATGAATTGAAATTAGGGGTAGAGCGTCTTGAAGAAGGTTTAATGAAGACGATGCAGAGGCTCTGTGATGATAAAATTAAGACAGCGGTACTGGAAACTGTTAGTCATGAGATAGAAATATTAAAAAACGGACAGACAATAGAGCAAATGTTTAAATATTTATCTATCTTTTATAAAGAACATGCTAGTCTAATAGACTATTTACCGGAGAATGGTGTTGTTATTTTAGATGAAATTTCGCGCATTCAAGAAACGGCATCACACCTTGAGGCAGAAGAAGCAGAATGGTATACATCGCTTCTGAGTGAAGGGACAATTATTCAGGATTTGGAGTTCTCTCATCAATTTGAAGAGTTTTTACATCATAAAAAAAGAAGCTTTGTATATTTAACATTATTTTTGCGCCACATTGCGCATACGCACCCGCAAAATATTGTTAATGTAACTTGTAAAACAATGCAGGACTTTCATGGGCAAATGCAGCTGTTAAAAACAGAAATTGATCGATGGACTGAAGGAAATTTCACGACAGTTGTATTAGGAACAGATGAAGAACGCGCAAAAAAATTACAATATATTTTAAGTGATTATGATATTGAAGCAGATATTATAGAATCTACAGATATATTGCTTCCTGGTCGTCTTCAAATCGCTGTAGGTGATTTGCATGCAGGTTTTGAAATGCCGATGCAGAAGTTTGTTGTTATTACAGAAAAAGAGCTTTTCCATAAAAAAGTAAAAAAATCACAACGTAAGCAAAAACTATCCAATGCAGAGCGTATTAAAAGTTATTCTGAGTTAAAAGTTGGCGACTACGTTGTTCACGTGAATCATGGTATTGGTAAATTTTTAGGAATTGAGACCCTAGAAATTAATGGTGTTCATAAGGATTATTTGAATATTAAATATCAAGGTAATGATAAGTTATATGTGCCAATTGAACAAATTGATCAAGTACAAAAATATGTAGGGTCAGAAGGTAAGGATCCGAAAGTTTATAAACTAGGCGGAAATGATTGGAAGAAGGTCAAAACGAAGGTAGAAAAATCGGTTCAGGATATTGCGGATGACTTAATTAAGTTGTATGCAGAGCGTGAAGCTTCAAAAGGATATGCATATACGCCAGACACTGCCGAACAGCAGGAGTTCGAATCATCTTTCCCATACCAGGAGACCGAAGATCAGTTGCGTTCTATTGAAGAAATTAAGAAAGATATGGAACGTGGGCGTCCGATGGATCGACTTCTATGTGGTGATGTTGGATATGGTAAAACAGAAGTTGCGATTCGTGCGGCATTTAAAGCAATTATGGATGAAAAGCAAGTTGCGATTTTAGTACCGACAACGATTCTTGCGCAACAACACTATGAAACGATTCGAGAGCGTTTTCAAGATTACCCAATTAATATTGGATTGCTAAGCAGGTTCCGTACTAGAAAACAACAAAATGAAACGATTAAAGGTTTAAAAGATGGAACGGTTGATATTGTTATTGGAACACATCGCATTTTATCTAAAGATGTAACCTATAAAGATTTAGGTTTACTCATTATCGATGAAGAGCAGCGATTTGGTGTTACACATAAAGAAAAGATTAAACAATTGAAAGCAAATGTTGACGTATTAACATTAACAGCAACGCCAATTCCACGTACGCTCCATATGTCTATGCTAGGTGTACGAGATTTATCTGTTATTGAGACGCCACCAGAAAACCGTTTCCCGGTACAAACATATGTGGTGGAGTATAATCCAGGATTAATTCGAGAAGCGATAGAACGGGAACTTGCAAGGGGTGGCCAAATTTATTTCTTATATAATCGTGTTGAAGATATTGAAAGAAAAGCAGATGAAATCTCTATGTTAGTTCCAGAAGCACGTGTGACGTATGCACATGGGAAAATGAATGAGGGTGAATTAGAATCTGTCATGTTATCATTTTTAGATGGACAGCATGATGTTCTTGTAAGTACCACAATTATTGAAACAGGCGTTGATATTCCTAATGTAAATACATTAATTGTATTTGATGCCGATCGCATGGGATTATCACAGCTTTATCAGCTTCGTGGACGCGTTGGTCGTTCAAACCGCGTTGCTTATGCATACTTTGCTTATAAGCGTGATAAAGTGTTATCAGAGGTCGCTGAGAAGCGTTTGCAGGCAATAAAAGAATTTACAGAGCTTGGATCTGGATTTAAAATCGCAATGCGAGATTTATCTATTCGTGGTGCTGGAAACTTGTTAGGTGCTGAGCAACATGGATTCATCGATTCCGTCGGATTTGATTTATATTCCCAAATGTTAAAGGATGCAATCGAGCAGCGTAAAGGAACGCAAGGGGTTGAAAATGTAATTGATGTTGAAATTGATTTAGAAGTGGATGCATATTTACCAGATGCTTATATTTCTGATAGTAAGCAAAAAATTATGATGTACAAACAATTTAGAGGTGTCTCTACAATTGAAGATATTGAGGAATTGCAAGAAGAAATGATTGATCGTTTTGGAGATTATCCGCAAGAAGTTGGATATCTATTGCAAATTGCAAATATTAAAGTATTGGCAACGAAAGAACAGATTGAGCTAATTAAACAAACAAAATTTGAAGTGACATTTTTATTCTCAGAGCAAGCAAGTCAAAATATTGATGGTGGAAAATTATTCATGCTCGGTAATAGCTTTGGGCGCATGATTGGCCTTGGTATGGAAGGTTCTCGTTTGAAAATTGTTATGAAAACGAATGGATTAGATACATCAAAATGGTTAACAATTGCCGAAAATTTATTAAAAGGCTTGCCTGATGTGAAAAAAGAAGTAATAAATGCCTAAAACAAAATAAAAAATGTAATTCGACGTGCATAGAAGAACTAATGTGTAAAATACTATGTTTAACAGTTGGTGATTTTTACATGAACAGGTAAATTCACCACTTTCATCATCAGTAGAAAGTGAGGCAGCATTAGAATGAAAGCAACTGGAATCGTACGTCGAATTGATGATTTAGGTAGGGTGGTAATTCCGAAAGAAATTCGTAGGACTCTTCGTATCCGAGAAGGGGACCCGTTAGAAATTTTTGTTGATCGCGATGGAGAAGTAATTTTGAAAAAATATTCTCCGATTAGTGAATTAGGTGATTTTGCAAAAGAATATGCTGATGCTTTATACGATAGCTTAGGACATAACGTACTCGTATGTGATCGCGATTCCATTATCGCTGTAGCTGGGGTATCAAAAAAAGAATACTTAAATAAAAGTGTCGGTGATTTAATCGAAAAAACGATGGAAGATCGAAAGTCTGTTGTTATGACAGATGAAAGTGAAATTTCGATTATTGATGGGGTAACTGAAAAGGTTAGCTCTTATACAGTTGGCCCAATTGTCGCAAATGGGGATCCAATTGGAGCTGTTATCATTTTTTCAAAAGAAGCGATTATAAGTGAAGTAGAGCATAAGGCGGTAAATACCGCTGCAAGCTTTTTAGCAAAACAAATGGAACAGTAATTTTTCTTAATTATAATGTTTGTTATAAAAAGGAATTTTTTTCGGAAAATAGGATTGTATTTCATTAAAAGGTAGCGTCTTGCTACCTTTTTTATTGTATAAATCTAAAAAGAAGCCTGTTTTTTTCTTTGTGATATAATACGAGGGATGAGAATAGGAAAAGGAGTTTTCTCGTATGGAAGCGAAGAAGTATCAAGCTTTTTGGCGCGGGGCTATTATATTAACGATTGCAAGTTTTATTACGAAAGTATTAAGCGCTTTTTACCGTATTCCATATCAAAATATAGCGGGTGATGTGGGTTTTTATATTTATCAACAAATTTACCCGTTTTATGGATTTTGTTTAATTTTAGCTACTTATGGTTTTCCCATCATCATTTCTAAGATGGTAGCAGGGCGTTTGGAACAAGGGAAGCAAGAAGAGGCAGAGGAGATTATTTGTGTTTCTTTTTGGTTTTTATTGGGAATTGGCTGTATAGGTTTCTTTACAGTGTTTTTTGGTGCTCACACAATTGCTTCAGTTATGGGTGATGTAAATTTAGATAAACTGCTAAGAGTTATTTCGTTTTCATTCTTGTTAATGCCTTTTTTATCTGTTGCAAAAGGATACTTTCAAGGATTTAACAATATGATGCCGACAGCTATATCACAAGTGATGGAGCAAACGATTCGTGTTTCAATTATTGTGTTTTTATCGCTGTTTCTCATGGCACATCAATTTGATTTATATACAGTTGGAGCAGGGGCGATGTTTGGATCGATTGCAGGTGGATGTATCGGTATAATCGTGCTTTTATTTTATATGCGACATAATTTCCGTTCAATTTTTTTGCGAGGATGGAAAAGGATACGAAATAAGAAAGAGATAATTCGAATCCTTTTTTGGCAAGGAATAGCTATTTGTGTTAGTAATTTAGTGTTAATTTTTATCCAAATGGCAGATTCAGTTTCATTTTATACTTTGCTTATTCAGGCAGGAGAACCAGGAGAAATTGCAAAAGTATTAAAGGGTGTTTACGACAGAAGTATTCCTCTTATGCAGCTTGGTACAGTTGTGACAACTTCGTTTTCACTTTCGCTTATTCCGATTATTACAGCGGCGAAAGAGCGAGGGGATAGACTGTTTATTCAACAAAAGGTGCAGTTAGCACTGAAGATAACTTTTGTAATTGGCGTTGCAGCTTCATTAGGGCTAGCGTGTATTATTAAACCGACAAATATTATGTTGTTTGAAAATAGTGAGGGATCAAGTGTATTAGCTATTTTAGCTGTTACTATTTTATTTAGTTCCTTATCCATTACAACAGCTTCTATCCTGCAAGGGCTTGGTCAAACTGTAAAGCCAGCGTTGTTTGTTGTATTTGGTGGGTGTCTAAAATTATTGTTCAATTATATATTAATGCCACAATTGGGTGTAACTGGAGCGGCTGTAGCAACGGTAATTTCACTTATGGTTATTGCCTTATTAAATAGTACTTTGCTTATTCGAGTTATAGAAGAGCCGCTCATTCAGAAACAAAGCATATTGGGTATAACGGTCAGTGGATTAGGAATGGCTATTATATTAATGCTATTTATGTTTATTTATGAAGGATTTGGACTAGCAAGTGATGAAGGACATAGAGGCTTGGCTGTAGTAGAAGCATTACTAGGCGTAGTGATTGGCGGCTTGGTATATCTATTTTTAATTATGAAATTTAATGTTTTTACAAAAAAAGAATTAGGAACTGTTATGAAGCAAGAAAAGGTACAAGCTTCATTGAAGAAGAGTGGATAGAGGTGAATGGTTGTGAGTAGAGTAATCACGATTTTAGGATTAGGTGCTGGTGAGTTAGACCAGCTGACAATGGGTGTGTACAGAAAGATAAAAGAAGCAGATCATATGTATATTCGTACGAAGGAACACCCAGTTATTGAAGAATTAGAAAAAGAAGGTGTAAAATATACAGCTTTTGATGATGTATATGAGGCGCATGATACATTTGAGATTGTGTACGAAACAATTGCAGATACGTTAATAGAACAAGCGCAAAGTACGGATATTGTATATGCTGTACCAGGTCATCCACTTGTTGCGGAGCGAACTGTTCAATTGCTTTTACAAAAAGGGAAAGAAAAGCAGATTAAGGTGCAAATTGAAGGTGGACAAAGCTTTTTGGATCCGATGTTTGCTAGTTTGAAGATAGACCCAATTGAAGGGTTTCAGTTGATTGATGCAACTTCATTTGAACGAGGTCAATTAGAATTACGCCAACATTTAATTTTTTGCCAAGTATATGATGCGTTTGTTGCATCTGAGGTGAAATTAACACTAATGGAGATGTTGCCAGATGAGTATGACGTGTACATTGTAACAGCTGCAGGGACGTCGTTTGAGCAAGTGAAAAAAGTTCCGCTCTATATGTTAGATCATGAAGCAGAATTGAACAATTTAACAAGCGTATATGTGCCGCCTGTTAATGAGAGAGCTTCTTTATATCAACAATTTGATGTGCTCCGAGAAATCATTGCTGAGCTTCGTGGACCAAATGGTTGTCCATGGGATAAAAAACAAACGCATCAGTCTTTAAAGAAATATTTAATTGAAGAAGCATATGAAGTGCTAGAAGCAATTGATGAGGAAGATGATGATCACTTGGTTGAAGAGCTTGGTGATGTGTTATTACAAGTTATGCTTCATGCTCAAATTGGAGAAGATGAGGGTTGGTTCTCCGTTGATGATATTATCCGAACGCTATCTGAGAAAATGGTACGTCGTCACCCGCATGTATTTGGAGATATGGATGTGGAGAATGCGGAAGAAGTTGTTTCAAATTGGGAAGAAATTAAAAAACAAGAAAAGGGACATGTAAGGGAATCTATTTTAACAGGAATTCCTAAAAGTTTGCCACAATTAATGCGTGCGTATGAAATTCAGAAAAAAGCAGGAACAGTTGGTTTTGATTGGGATGATGTACAGCCAATGATGGAGAAAGTTTTTGAAGAATTGAAAGAGTTCGAGCAAGAAGTTGCAAAGATGGATAAGGAAAAAATGTTAAGTGAATTTGGAGATTTATTATTTGCTTTTGTTAATATTGCTCGTTACTATAAACTGAATCCAGAAGAAGCATTGCATACAACAAATGAAAAATTTATAAGCCGATTTATATACATGGAAGCGAAAGTAGCTGAAATGAATAAGGAAATGCAGGAATTAACTTTAGAGCAAATGGACGCTTTATGGGAAGAAGCAAAACAGATAGAGAATCAATAAGGGGGGGAAATGAGATGCGTTTAGATAAATTTTTGAAAGTGTCACGTTTAATTAAAAGAAGAACATTGGCAAAAGAAGTAGCCGACCAGGGAAGAATTATGATTAATGGGCAAGCTGCAAAGGCAAGTTCTGATGTAAAAGTAGATGACGAGCTAACAATTCGTTTTGGGCAAAAGGTAGTAACTGTAAAGGTAAATGAGTTAAAAGAAACAACGAAAAAAGAAGATGCAGCTAACATGTATACAGTAGTTCGTGAAGAGAAAGTGAAAGCAGAAGAAGGCTTGTTCTAAATTATTTCATCTCCTCATACATTATTTACTAGATAGTATAAAGCTATGGGGGGATTGACGTGAATAAGGGCTACTCAGCTTTGTCTTCTAATCAACAGAATGTTTCTGTAGAGCATGATATTATTATGCGTGGTAGACGTGTAATAGATATTACAGGCGTAAAACAAGTAGAGAGTTTTGATAGTGAAGAGTTTTTATTAGAAACTGTAATGGGGTTTTTAACAATTCGTGGTCAAAACTTACAAATGAAAAATTTAGATGTAGAAAAAGGCATTGTATCCATTAAAGGGAAAATTCATGAGATATTGTACATTGATGAAAATCAAGGGGAGAAAGCTAAAGGATTCTTTAGTAAGTTGTTTAAATGAGTTTAACGATTCAACTGTATACAATGCTTTCTATGATTGGAATGGGTGCTTGGATTGGGGCGGCGTTAGATACATACCAACGTTTTTTAAAGCGACCACAGCGTAAGCGTTGGCTTGTATTTATATATGATATACTGTTTTGGATTGTCCAAGCACTGTTTGCCTTTTACGTATTGCTCATTGTAAATGAAGCTGAATTACGTATATATGTTTTTGTAGCTTTGCTTTGTGGCTTTGCTGCATATCAAAGCTTATTGAAAGCAGTGTACATGCGAGTATTGAATTTTCTCATTTATGTTTTTGTGCAAACGATACAATTTTTTATTCAAATTGTACAGCTACTTATGATAAAACCTGTTATTATTATAGCGCAGCTTATTATTGCTTTTATATTATTCTTATTTCGTATACTATTTTCAATCGGGCGTGTGTTGTGGAAATGTTCTGCATGGATATTACTTTTGGTATGGAAAGTTTTTTTCTGGCCTGTTCGATTTCTTACTTTGCTTATATGGAAACATCTCCCTAATCGTGTTAAACTTTTTATAAAGAGATATGTGGGAATACTGGAACATACAAAGAAATTGAAGAAGTATATCTGTCAAATCTGGGAGCGTATAAAAAAGAAGTTAGGGGGACCTCGGAAATGAGGGAACTGAAGCAAAGAATGATCGTAGAACAGAATCCAAATTCTGTAAAAGAACATATAATACAAACGAACGAAAACAGAAAGCGATTATATCGCCGATTAGCAGTTTTTTTTGTGTTTGCTTTTACAACTATTGCGAGTATTAGCGTAACGTTTTATCAACAAAATAGTTCCATTAAAGCAAAAGAAGTAAAGATTGAAGAGATGAAAAAAGAATTGGGTTCATTAACAAAGAAAGAAAAAAAATTACAAGATGATGTTCAAAAGTTGAATGACGAAGAGTATGTTTTAAAGATTGCTAGGAGAGATTATTTCTTCTCTGGAAAAGGAGAGATAATTTTTCCTGTTTCTAAGTAGAGTGTGTCTTATTGACACTATATTTTAGGATTATATATAATAAAGTAAAATTTGACTTTTTAATCACTAAGGAGGAGCATTTTTTTTATGTCAATCGAGGTAGGCAGCAAGTTACAAGGTAAAGTAACAGGTATTACAAATTTTGGGGCTTTTGTGGAGCTGCCAGAAGGCTTAACGGGTCTTGTTCATATTAGTGAAGTTGCTGATAATTATGTGAAGGATATTAATGATCACTTAAAAGTAGGCGATGAAGTAGAAGTAAAAGTTATTAATGTTGAAAAAGATGGGAAAATCGGTCTATCTATCAAAAAAGCGAAAGAACGTGTAAGACCAGAAGGAGATCGTCCACGCGGTGAATATCAACGTGGTGGTGATCAACAACGTTCTGGACGTCCGCAACGCAATCGTTCTTTTAACAGAGATAACCGTGGTGGCCGTGATAACGGTGGGAATCAAAAAGAAACATTCGAGCAAAAGATGGCACGCTTTTTAAAAGACAGTGAAGATCGTTTGACTTCTTTAAAGCGTAATACAGAATCTAAACGTGGTGGCCGTGGCGCTCGTCGCGGATAAAACGAACGTTTTATTTTTCACATATAGAGAGGTGCCCAGGGTAATTTACTCGGGGTGCTTTTTTATGTAAATGAGTATATTAAAAAAAGAATAAAAAACTTTTTGAAACATGTTGACTTTAAAACGTATTTGATATAAGATACTAATTGTCCGTTAAATAAGACGACATGGCGGTGTAGCTCAGCTGGCTAGAGCGTACGGTTCATACCCGTGAGGTCGGGGGTTCGATCCCCTCCGCCGCTATATTTATTTTAACGGCCCGTTGGTCAAGTGGTTAAGACACCGCCCTTTCACGGCGGTAACACGGGTTCGAATCCCGTACGGGTCATCTAAAAAAGATCATGCATATACGCATGATCTTTTTTTGTTAAAAAATTGTAAAAGAAGTACAAAGCTTCTACAAAAACACCTTTTATTTTTTGAATTTTCACTCCTTTATAAGTGTTTGGCCTTAACAACTTGTATATATATAGGTTTATTTTGAATAAAAAGTCGAACGATTATGTAGGTGAGAACTGTTGTTTTGACAAAAATCCCAATAATTATCTTTTATAATGACAGTAATTAAACTATGCAGGTGGTGTTAAAAATATGCCAAAAGCAGGAAGGAACACTGTAAACACAAGTACACTGGCTATGAATGATGGGCAACTCAGATCAATCACATGGACAAGCAAGTTGAAAGTGAAATTAGAGCAAGTTTTCTTTAGATGGGGATTTGTTATTGCTGTAATCGGTTTTCTTTTAGGACGAGCATATATATTAACGAACATTTTGCCGTTTGCACTACCATTTTTTGCTGCTGTTTATGTAATGAAACGTGATAAGATGCCGCTCGCATTTCTTGCCCTTATGGGTGGTGCGCTTTCCGTTTCAATAGATAATTTGTTTTTTGCCTTTGCATCTATTTTTACTTTCTTCATTTATAATATCTTCTTTAGTCGGTTTACACGTAAAATTGTTGGACTTGTACCATTTCAAGTATTTATCTCCGCATTAACCGCACATCTCGCTGTTGTTTACTTCGCGCAGCAAACTGTCACGACATATGATTTACTCGTAAGTACCATTGAAGCAGGACTTAGTTTTGTTTTAACAATGATTTTTTTACAAAGTGTGCCATTGCTAACAGAAAGAAAAGGGAAACAGCAAGCATTGGAAACAGAAGAAATTGTTTGTTTAATTATATTACTTGCATCTGTATTAACAGGTACAACAGATTGGTTTATTTACGACGCCTCAGTTCAACATATTTTTACTAGATATTTAGTACTATTATTTGCTTTTGTTGCAGGTGCAGCTACTGGTTCAACAGTAGGGGTTGTTACGGGATTGATATTGAGTTTAGCAAATGTAGCTAGTTTGTCTCAACTTAGCTTATTAGCCTTTTCGGGGTTACTTGGTGGATTATTAAAAGAAGGAAAGCGTCTTGGAGTTAGCTTAGGGTTGTTAATTGGTACAAGTTTAATTACATTATACGTCGATAAACAAACGAATATTATAACAACTTTAATAGAATCTGGAGTAGCGATAGGGTTCTTTCTATTAACGCCAAAGGTAATTATTGATCGGTTTGCTAAATTTATGCCAGGAACACAAGAGCATTCTCATGATCAACAACAATATTTAAGAAGAATGCGTGATGTTACGGCGAATAAAATTAATCAGTTTGCAAATGTATTCTCTGCATTATCTAATAGTTTTTCAATATATGGATATGTGGAAGAAGAGGACAAGGAGACGGAGGCTGATTTATTTTTAAGTACAATTACAGCAAAGACATGCCAATCGTGTTTTAAAAAGGATCAATGCTGGGTAGTGAATTTCGATAAGACATATGATTATATGAAACAAATTATGGATGAAACAGAAGAAGGAACGCTTCAACATAACCGTAAGTTGGTTCGTGAGTGGGAAAAACACTGTGTAAGAGGAAAAAAAGTAACAGATTTAATGGCAGGGGAATTAGGTCATTTCTATGAGGATCAAAAGTTACGAAAACAAATGAAAGAGAATCGTAGAATTGTGGCAGAACAATTATTAGGTGTCTCGAAAGTAATGGAAGATTTTGCGAAAGAAATTCAGCGTGAACGGGAAAATCATCAAGTGCAGGAAGAACGGATTTTACAAGCATTTCGTGACTTTGGTGTTGAGGTGGAACATGTTGATATTTATTGTTTAGATAGAGGAAATATTGATATTGAAATGATGATTCCTGCGGCATCTAATCAACATGGTGAATGTGAAAAATTAGTTGCTCCGATGCTTTCGGATATTTTAAAAGAAAATATTGTGGTTAAACATGAGGAGCCTTCTGCTTATCCAAATGGTCATAGTATGATATCTTTTGGGTCAGCAAAAACATTTTCTCTTGATACAGGGCTTGCTACAGCAGCAAAAGGAGGAGGATTTGTATCAGGGGATTCGTATGCGATGATGGATTTAAGTGTTGGAAAGTATGCTCTTGCTATTAGTGACGGAATGGGAAATGGACAAAGGGCACATATGGAAAGTAAAGAAACGGTCAAATTGTTACAAAAAATACTACAATCCGGTATTGATGAAGAAATTGCCATTAAGTCTATTAATTCAATTCTTTCATTGAGAACGACAGAGGAAATGTTTACGACGCTCGATTTAGCTATGGTAGATTTACGTGACGCGAGCGCTAAGTTCTTAAAAATTGGTTCAACACCAAGCTTTGTAAAACGTGGAAATACCGTTTTTAAAATAGAAGCAAGCAATTTGCCAATGGGAATTATTGAGGATGTTGAGGTAGATGTTGTTGGTGAACAATTAAAAACAGAAGATATTCTAGTTATGATGAGCGATGGGATTTTTGAAGGAGCACAGCATGTGGAAAACCATGAATTGTGGATGAAACGTAAAATTAAAGAACTGCAAACAGATGATCCGCAAGAAATTGCTGATATTATTATGGAAGAGGTTATTCGTTCTGGTGATGGTTATATTAATGACGATATGACAATTGTCGTTGCGAAGGTAAAGAAGAATATGCCAAAGTGGGCTACGATTCCACTTGTGGGTAAACAAGCGCAATAGGGGAGTGTAAGTTTTCAAAATTTGGTTCTGAGGTCTAGGGTAATACCTAGGCCTTTTTTTATAGGAGGAATTAGTTTCATTTGTCCTGTGAAGATAGGAGATGGATGTAAGATAAAAATGTGAATTTTGTACATCTTTTTTTTGCACAAAGTTTGTAAAAGTTGTACCATTATAAGCAAGGCAAGATATTGTTTTTTTGTTTAATGAAAGGTGATTGCAAAGTTGAAAGATACATTTGTTGAAAAGGTAGATGAGTTTGCAAAACGGCATGATGTATTAAAAGAACATTCGACAATTGTTGTAGGAGTTTCTGGAGGCCCTGATTCTTTAGCTCTTTTATATTATCTATTAGAGAAACGGGAAGAGAAAGAATTGAAAATTGTAGTTGCGCATGTAGATCATATGTTTAGAGGAGATGAATCCTACAAAGACTTACAATTTGTGGAGAAACTTTGTCAGAAGGTCGGGGTTATTTGCGAAACGATAAGAATTAATGTGTCGCAATATCAACAGCAATATGGAATGAATGCACAGGTGGCTGCTAGAGAATGCCGATATGCATTTTTGGAAAGAATAATGAGGAAATATGGTGCATTGTATGTAGCCCTTGGACATCATGGAGATGACCAAGTGGAGACGATTTTAATGCGCCTCGTCCGAGGGAGTACTCCGAAGGGATATGCGGGAATTGCTGTGAAACGCCCTTTCCATAATGGGTATTTAATTAGACCATTATTAGCGGTAACAAAGGAAGAAATCAATGCTTATTGTAATAGGCTAGGGATTACACCTCGCATGGATCCGAGTAACGAAAAGGAAGTATATACAAGGAATCGATTACGTAAGCATGTTCTACCTTATTTAAAAGAGGAAAATCCGCATGTGCATGAGAAATTTCAAAATTTTAGTATGCTTATGCAAGAGGATGAGGCGTATTTGCAGGAATTAGCTTTTGAAAAGATGAATAAAGTAATTACAAAAAAAAGTAATAAACACATCGTCTTATCAATTCCTGCCTTTGAATCCATGCCTATGCCTTTACAAAGAAGAGGGATTCAACTAATATTAAACTATCTTTATGAATACAAGATTCCGTCTTCGCTTTCTTCTATACATATTGACAAAGTTATTGCATTTTTTAAGCGAACGCATCCTTCAGGCTCACTTGACTTTCCTAGTGACCTAAAAATTGTTCGTACATATGAAGAATGTAGTTTCCGGTTTAAACAAGAAATTGTTTTTCCTTTTTCACAAGTTTTATCAGTACCTGGTGCCATTACATTAGCAAACGGGGATGAGCTTGTAGCAGAAGTAAATGAGGAACTACCAAGCAACATGAATGAAACGGTATTTGTTGCTAAGTATAATGATATATCATATCCTCTTCATATCCGCTCTAGAGAAAATGGAGATCGCATGTCAATACAAGGTATGAGTGGTACAAAAAAGATAAAAGCTATTTTTATCGAGGCAAAAGTACCAAAAGAAAAAAGAGAAGAGTGGCCGATTGTTTGTGATGCAAGAGGGAATATTATTTGGGTTCCATTGTTAAAACGATCTGCATTTGCCATTTCACATGGAACAACAGATAAGGATAAATATATGATTATTCACTACAAAAGCAAGGAGTCTTCCAGGAGGATAATGAAATGATGAATCAAGATATCGAAAAAGTATTAATTTCCGAAGAACAAATACAAGAAAAGGTGCACGAGCTAGGTGCAATTATTGCAGAGGATTATAAACATACAGTACCTCTTGCAATTGGTGTATTAAAGGGTGCAATGCCATTTATGGCAGACTTATTAAAAAGAACAGATACATATCTTGAAATGGATTTTATGGCTGTTTCTAGCTACGGTCATTCTACAGTTTCAACAGGTGAAGTGAAAATTTTAAAGGACCTTGATACTTCTGTAGAAGGTCGCGATATTTTAATCGTTGAAGATATTATTGATAGCGGTCTTACATTAAGCTACTTAGTGGACCTATTCAAATATCGTAAGGCGAAATCTGTAAAGATTGTTACGCTATTAGATAAGCCAACAGGTCGCAAAGTAGACCTAAAAGCAGATTACGTTGGATTTACTGTTCCTCATGAATTTGTAGTAGGATATGGCTTAGATTATAAGGAGCAATATCGTAATCTTCCTTATGTTGGAGTATTAAAACCAAGCGTTTACTCAAATTAATTAACTACAGGCGTTATCATTGGATAGGAAAGTTTTTCTATGTTACGATTTACTATAGTGTTTATGCCGTGAGAGGAGGTTAGGAATGAATCGTATCTTCCGTAATACCATCTTTTATTTACTGATATTTTTAGTAGTAATTGGAATCGTGAGCTATTTTAATGGTTCAACACAAAAAACGACATCAGTTAGCTACGATAAATTCATTACTAAACTTGAAAAGGGTGAAGTGCGTAATGTGCAACTTCAACCAAAGAATGGTGTATTTGAGGTAAAAGGACAATTTAGCAATGCTAGTAAGGAAGAGCAATTTGTTACTTATGCGCCAAATACTGAAGAATTACAAAAGAAAATTAATGACAAAGCACAAGGTGCTGAAGTAAAGTATCAACCAGCTGAAGAAACAAGTGCTTGGGTGACATTCTTTACTTCTATTATCCCGTTTGTAATTATCTTCATTTTATTCTTCTTCTTACTAAACCAAGCTCAGGGCGGTGGTAGCCGTGTTATGAACTTCGGAAAGAGCAAGGCGAAGTTATACAATGATGAAAAGAAAAAAGTACGCTTCAGAGATGTAGCTGGAGCAGACGAAGAGAAACAGGAGCTTGTTGAGGTAGTAGAATTCTTAAAAGATCCTCGTAAGTTTGCTGAGGTTGGTGCCCGTATTCCTAAGGGTGTTCTATTAGTTGGACCTCCAGGGACAGGTAAAACATTACTTGCGCGTGCTGTTGCAGGTGAGGCTGGCGTTCCTTTCTTCTCTATCAGTGGTTCTGATTTCGTAGAGATGTTCGTCGGTGTCGGTGCTTCCCGTGTACGTGATTTATTTGAAAATGCGAAGAAAAATGCTCCTTGTATCATTTTTATCGATGAAATTGATGCGGTAGGTCGTCAACGTGGAGCGGGTCTTGGCGGTGGTCACGATGAGCGTGAACAAACGTTAAACCAACTTCTTGTTGAAATGGATGGATTCGGTGCAAACGAAGGTATTATTATCATCGCTGCAACAAACCGTCCTGATATTCTTGATCCAGCATTATTACGTCCAGGACGTTTTGATCGTCAAATTACAGTTGATCGTCCAGATGTAAATGGACGTGAAGCAGTACTGAAGGTACATGCTCGTAATAAGCCGCTTGATGAGGATATTAACCTAAGAGCGATTGCAACTCGTACACCAGGATTCTCTGGTGCAGATCTTGAAAACTTATTAAATGAAGCTGCGTTAGTAGCTGCACGTCAAGATAAAAAGAAAATTGACATGTCTGATATCGATGAGGCGACGGATCGCGTGATTGCAGGTCCTGCTAAGAAAAGTCGTGTTATTTCTGAAAAAGAACGCAACATTGTCGCATTCCATGAAGCAGGTCACACTGTAATTGGTGTTGTACTTGATGAAGCGGATATCGTTCATAAAGTAACAATTGTCCCTCGTGGTCAAGCTGGTGGATATGCAGTAATGCTTCCGAAAGAAGATCGTTACTTCATGACAAAGCCAGAATTACTTGATAAAATCACTGGTTTACTCGGTGGCCGAGTGGCTGAGGAGATTGTATTTGGTGAAGTAAGTACAGGAGCTCACAACGACTTCCAACGTGCGACTGGCATTGCGAGACGTATGGTAACGGAATTTGGTATGAGTGATAAGCTTGGACCGATGCAGTTTGGTAGCTCACAAGGTGGTCAAGTGTTCTTAGGAAGAGATTTCCATTCAGAACAAAACTACAGTGATGCAATTGCACATGAAATTGACATGGAAATGCAAAGTATTATGAAAGAATGTTACGCTCGTGCAAAACAAATTCTTACTGAAAAACGTGATAAGCTAGATATTATTGCAAAAACACTACTTGAAGTGGAAACGTTAGATGCAGAGCAAATTAATCATTTATATGATTATGGAGTTTTACCTGAGCGTAAGAAGTCATCTGAAGATGTGAAAGTAAATATCACAATGAAAAAAGATGATGAGAACGTAGAAGATAAATAAAAAATGAAGGAGTGACAATAGTCACTCCTTTTTTCTATGCTGAGGAATTTATGTAATGGTATATAAATTTGAAGCTTCTTTGCATTAAAAATTGAAATGATGAACGATCTTTTTGTAAAATGATGAAGATGGAAAAACTGATTATATGGGTATGTATGATATGATAGCATTATAAGTTTTGTACATACTGCACAAATATAGATTAAATAAGATAAGTGGTGAGAATATGATTTTTGTATTGGATGTAGGGAATACAAATGCGGTACTTGGTGTATTTGAAGATGGGGAACTTCGCCAACATTGGCGTATGGAGACGGACCGTCATAAAACGGAAGATGAATATGGTATGTTAGTGAAACAGTTACTTGAACATGAGGGCCTTTCTTTCCAAGATGTGAAAGGAATTATTGTATCTTCGGTTGTACCACCAATTATGTTCGCCTTAGAGCGTATGTGTGAGAAGTATTTCAAAATTAAACCGCTTGTAGTGGGGCCAGGAATAAAAACAGGTTTAAATATTAAATATGAAAATCCACGTGAAGTTGGAGCGGATCGTATTGTAAATGCTGTAGCTGGCATCCAGTTATATGGAAGTCCTCTGATTATTGTCGATTTTGGAACGGCTACTACATATTGTTATATTAACGAGAATAAGCATTATATGGGTGGTGTAATTACACCGGGCATTATGATTTCGGCAGAGGCTTTATACAGTCGGGCAGCAAAACTTCCTCGTATTGAAATTACAAAACCAAGTAGTGTTGTTGGGAAAAATACGATAAGTGCAATGCAATCAGGGATTCTTTATGGATATGTTGGACAAGTGGAAGGTATTGTGAAGCGTATGAAAGAAGAAGCTAAACAAGAACCGAAAGTTATTGCAACTGGTGGATTAGCAAAATTAATTGCGGAAGAATCTAATGTAATTGATATTGTAGATCCGTTTTTAACATTGAAGGGCTTGTATATGTTATATGAACGTAATGCAAATTTACAACATGAGAAGGGTGAATAAATAAGGATGAAAGATTATTTAGTAAAAGCGTTAGCGTTTGATGGAGAGGTTCGTGCATACGGTGTACGTACAACAAATACAGTAAGTGAGGCACAAAGACGTCATGATACATGGCGGACTGCTTCTGCTGCGCTTGGGCGTTCGTTAACAGCTGGTACAATGATGGGAGCTATGTTAAAAGGTGACCAGAAGCTGACGATTAAAGTAGAAGGGAATGGTCCGCTTGGTCCGATTTTAGTGGATGCTCATGCAAATGGAGATGTACGTGGGTATGTAACGAATCCACATGTTGATTTCGAATCGACGGAGCAAGGTAAGTTACGTGTATATCAAGCTGTGGGTACAGAGGGTTCTTTAACGGTTATTAAAGATATCGGTATGCGTGAACCATTTATCGGACAATCTCCAATTGTTTCAGGTGAATTAGGAGAAGACTTCACATATTATTTCGCTGTTTCTGAGCAAACGCCTTCTTCTGTTGGTGTTGGAGTTCTTGTAAATGGGGATGATAGCATCTTAGCGGCTGGCGGATTTATTTTGCAGATTATGCCAGGTGCGCAAGAGGAGACAATTTCATTTATTGAGGAACGCCTACAAAAAATTCCGCCTGTGTCAAAGTTAATTGAACAAGGTCTTTCACCAGAAGAATTATTATATGAAGTATTAGGGAAAGACAAAGTGAAAGTATTAGAAACAATGGATGTTCAATTTAATTGTACATGTTCTCGTGAGCGTATTGAGAGTGTATTGATTAGTCTGGGTAAGAAAGAATTAGAACAAGTTCGTGAAGAAGAGGATGAGACAGAGGTGCATTGTCATTTCTGTAATGAACGATATAAATTTTCTAAAGAAGATATTACAAACTTAATTGAAAGCTTGTAATAAAATTGTTCATGGGGAATCAATCCTTCGAATGGATTGACAAATAGGGAATTTTCTGACAAAATTAAAAAATAGACAAAACCAATAAAAATACTCGGTGTTAGGAGTGACAGGAATGCGAGTGGCACAATCAGTTTCAGAATTAATCGGGAAAACGCCGATCGTTAAGTTGAACCGCATCGTAGAACAAGACAGTGCAGACATTTACTTAAAATTAGAATTTATGAATCCTGGAAGTAGCGTAAAAGATCGTATTGCACTATCCATGATCGAAGTTGCTGAGAAAAAAGGTTTATTAAAAGAAGGCGATACAATCATTGAGCCGACTAGCGGTAACACAGGAATTGGTTTAGCGATGGTGGCAGCTGCAAAAGGTTATAAGGCGATTTTAGTAATGCCAGAAACAATGAGTATCGAACGTCGTAACTTATTACGCGCTTATGGAGCAGAATTAGTATTAACTCCAGGTCCAGAAGGAATGGGTGGTGCAATTCGTAAGGCGACTGAATTGGCAAAAGATCATGGTTACTTTATACCACAACAATTCCAAAACCAGGCGAATCCAGAAATTCATCGTTTGACGACAGGTCCAGAAATTGTTGAGCAGATGGGCAATCAATTAGATGCATTTATTGCTGGTATCGGTACTGGTGGGACAATTACAGGTGCTGGTGAAGTGTTAAAGGAAACATATAAAGACATTAAAATTTATGCAGTAGAACCTGCAGATTCTCCAGTGTTATCTGGCGGAAAACCAGGTCCACATAAAATTCAAGGTATTGGGGCTGGATTTGTTCCTGAAACATTGGATGTAGAAGTATATGATGAAATTATTCAAGTGAAGACAGAACAGGCATTTGAATATGCAAGAAGGGTAGCTCGTGAAGAAGGTATTTTAGTTGGTATTTCTTCAGGTGCTGTCATTTATGCTGCGACAGAAGTTGCGAAAAAACTTGGTAAAGGGAAAAAGGTTCTTGTAATTATTCCAAGTAATGGTGAGCGTTATTTAAGCACTCCACTTTATCAATTTGAATCATAATCAGTGCGGTCAGAAGAAAGCATTCCTTAACAGGGATGCTTTTTCTTTTTTCGTTTGAAAATAGGAAAAGAGTGAATGACTAGAAAACTTCATGTAAAATAAGTAGTAGTAAAGTTAAATTATTTTCACTAGCTCTCAAGGATAATTATTTCCTATTAACTATCTGTAATTTGAGATGATTCGTCTAAGGGAGTGGGATAAAAGAAGACGGGGTGTTGATATGCAACGAAGAAAATCTTTAGCGCTTTCTATTCCATATCAGTTAGATTTTTTTAAGCAGTATAAGTTTCTTTCTCAGAATAAGAACCAACATATCTTACTAGAAAGTGGTCGCGGTGGTCGTTATACTATTGCAGGGCTTGATCCTGTAGCGGTAATTCGGGGGAAGAATGAAACGTTACATATAAGTGAAAGTGGTAAGGAAACAATACAAAGAGGGAATCCATTAGATTTGATGCAACATTATATGGAACAATGGAAAACGGATCATAATCCAAAGTATCCTCCGTTTCAAGGTGGTGCAATTGGATATTTTAGTTATGATTGTATCCGTTATATTGAGAAGCTTCCACCTCTTGCTAAGGATGATGTGGATATACCTGACGTATTCTTTTTATTATTCAATGATGTGTTTGTGTATGATCAAAAGGAAAAAGTGCTATGGATTATTACACATTATATAGATGAACGTGAAGAAGCGGAAAATCGTTTAAATGAATGGAAGAATCTTTGGTTGAAGGAAGCTCCTGAAGTTAAAGTACCATTTGAATGTCCTGAAAATAGAAATGAAGCAGTAGCTTTTACAGAAGAAGGATTTATGGAAGCTGTTCAGCGTATTCAAGAGTACATTGGAGCTGGGGATGTATTTCAAGTAAATCTGTCGACAAGGCAAGAGAAAACATTGCAAACACATCCGCTCGAAATTTATACGAGTCTTCGTGAAATTAATCCATCACCATATATGGGGTATTTAGAACTTGGAGATTTTCAAATTGTTAGTGGCTCACCTGAATTATTAATTAAAAAGCAAGGGACTGAAGTGAGTACTCGTCCGATTGCTGGCACGCGTTCTCGAGGGAAGGATGAGCAAGAAGACGAGAGTTTGGCGAAAGAGTTAATTGAAAATGAAAAAGAACGAGCGGAACACGTGATGCTTGTAGATTTAGAGCGAAATGATTTAGGGCGAGTTTGTAAGTACGGGACTGTTGAAGTAGATGAATTTATGGTAATTGAAAAATATTCGCATGTTATGCATATAGTTTCTAATGTTCGTGGAGAGGTCCGGGAAGATAAGGATGCTTTTGATTTAGTAAGAGCTGTGTTTCCGGGTGGAACGATTACGGGAGCACCTAAAATACGTACAATGGAAATTATAGAAGAATTAGAACCGGTTCGCCGTGGGATTTATACAGGTTCAATTGGTTGGATTGGTTATTCAGGGGATATGGAGTTAAATATTGTGATTCGGACGCTTCTTGCAAAGGATGGACAAGCGTATGTGCAGGCCGGGGCAGGAATTGTAATTGATTCAAATCCGAAAAATGAGTATAAAGAGTCGTTAAAAAAAGCAATCGCTCTATGGCGTGCAAAAGAATGCAGC
The DNA here is from genome assembly GCF_002584535.1 of Bacillus cereus. Taxonomy (GTDB): domain Bacteria; phylum Bacillota; class Bacilli; order Bacillales; family Bacillaceae_G; genus Bacillus_A; species Bacillus_A arachidis. The sequence continues at coordinate 6,357 of NZ_NUOT01000032.1, read as the reverse complement.
GAAGAAACGGTTAGGTGAGAGAAATGATATTGATGATTGATAATTATGATTCTTTTACATTTAATTTAGTACAGTTTCTTGGAGAACTTGGACAGGAACTGGTAGTTAAGCGTAATGATGAAGTTACAATTTCAGATATTGAACAAATGAAACCAGACTTTTTAATGATTTCTCCAGGGCCTTGTAGTCCTAATGAAGCTGGTGTAAGTATGGATGTTATTAAGCATTTTGCAGGGAGGATTCCGATTTTTGGAGTGTGTCTTGGTCACCAATCGATTGCGCAGGTATTTGGAGGAGATGTTGTTCGTGCGGAACGTTTAATGCATGGGAAAACCTCTCCGATGTATCATGATGGGAAAACAATTTTTTCGGAAATTCCCAATCCATTTACGGCAACTCGTTATCATTCTCTTATTGTTAAAAAGGAAACATTGCCAGAATGTTTAGAAGTAACATCTTGGACAGAAGAGGGAGAGATTATGGGGCTTCGTCATAAAACATTGCCAATCGAAGGAGTGCAATTCCACCCGGAGTCTATTATGACTTCCCATGGGAAAGAGTTACTGCAGAACTTTATCCGCAGTTATAGTCCGAGTGTATCATCATGTTAATTTATGTAAATGGTACATATGTGGAAGCGAGTGAAGCAAAAATCTCCCCATATGATCATGGATATTTATATGGACTAGGTGTTTTTGAAACGTTTCGTATTTATGACGGGCATCCATTTTTATTAGACGATCACTATGAACGTTTAATGGATGCTCTTTCTACGCTCCAAATCGAGTGGACGATGACAAAAGAAGATGTGTGTCGCATTTTACAAGAATTACTTGTAAGAAATGGGCTAAATCATGCGTATATTCGCTTTAATGTATCGGCTGGTATAGATGAAATAGGTTTGCAAACAGAGGTTTATGAAGAGCCTTCTGTTATTGTATTTATAAAGCCTTTGGCAGCTCCAGGTGTAGTAGTGGAAAAGGAAGGCGTTATTTTGAAACAAACACGAAATACACCGGAAGGAGCGTTTCGTTTAAAGTCTCATCATTATTTAAATAACATTTTAGGAAAACGTGAAATTGGAAATGTTGTAAGTAAAGAGGGGATTTTCTTAACTGAAGCCGGTCATATAGCGGAAGGGATTGTTTCGAATCTCTTTTTTGTGAAGGGAAGTGTTTTATATACGCCTTCGCTTGAAACAGGAATTTTAAATGGGATTACTCGCGCTTTTATTATACAGATTGCTGAAATGTTGAATATACAAGTGGAGGAAGGTTTCTTTACGAAAGATGAGTTACTTTCCGCTGATGAGGTGTTTGTAACAAATTCTGTTCAAGAAATCGTGCCATTTCGCCATATTGAAGAGAGAGATTTCCCGGGTAAAGAAGGCGAGGTTACAAAGCAACTGATGCGTGTGTATGAAATGCATAGAGGAAAGCTTTGGAGCCGAAATGAATTGCGGAGAGGAGATGTGTAGTGTGAAGTGGAGTTATGATTTACACTGCGGCGAATATACGCTGAATTTAAATAAAAAGACATTAATCATGGGGATTTTAAATGTTACACCAGATTCATTCTCAGATGGTGGAAACTACGATGAGGTAAACGCAGCTGTAAGTCACGCGAGAGAAATGGTGGCCGGCGGTGCTGATATTATTGATATTGGTGGGGAATCAACTCGTCCTGGCTTCGCGAAAGTTTCAGTGGAAGAAGAGTTAAGACGCGTGATTCCGATGATTCGAGCGATTTCGAAAGAAGTGAAAGTGCCTATTTCTATTGATACGTATAAAGCTGAAGTAGCTAAGCAAGCAATTGAAGCGGGTGCCCATGTTATTAATGATATATGGGGAGCGAAGGCTGAACCGAAAATTGCGGAAGTGGCAGCACGTTATAATGTACCGATTATCTTAATGCATAATCGTGATAACACAAACTATCGTAATTTAATGGCTGATATGATTGCGGATTTATATGAGAGTGTTAAAATTGCAAAAGATGCGGGTGTACCTGATGAAAATATTATTTTAGATCCAGGTATCGGTTTTGCGAAGACGGTAGAACAAAATTTAGAAGTGATGCGTAATTTAGAAAAGCTAAATGTATTAGGGTATCCAGTTCTTCTTGCGACTTCCAGAAAATCATTTATTGGTCATGTTTTAGACTTGCCGGTAGAGGAACGTGTAGAAGGAACTGGGGCGTCAGTATGTCTTGGTATTGAAAAAGGTTGTGAAATGATTCGTGTTCATGATGTGAAAGAAATGGCGCGTATGGCGAAGATGATGGATGCGATGATTGGTAAGGGGGGGAAGTGATTGGATAAAATTTATATCCATGACATGGAGTTTTATGGCTATCATGGTGTATTTCCAGAAGAGAATAAACTGGGACAAAGATTTAAAGTCGATTTAACTGTGGAGCTGGATTTAAAACAAGCGGGTGAAAGTGATAACTTAGAGCATTCGGTAAACTATGGGGAGCTCTTTGAACTTTGCAAGCAAGTAGTTGAGAATCAAACGTACAAACTTGTAGAAAGTATAGCGGAAAATATAGCGGCGAATATATTGACTCGATACGTAAGTATTTTACGGTGTACAGTAAAGGTTGTTAAACCAGACCCGCCAATCCCAGGGCATTACCGTGCTGTGGCGGTAGAAATTACGAGAGAACGATTATGAAAAATGATGTATACGTTTCGTTAGGATCAAATATTGGTGATCGCTATGCTTATTTATTGGAAGCGATTGAGTTATTAAATAAAAATCCTTATATTCAAGTGAAAGATGTTTCTTCTGTATATGAAACAGATCCAGTTGGATATACAGATCAAAATCGTTTTTTAAATCTAGTTATAAAAATTTCTACCAATTTACTACCGCAAGAGTTGTTGAAAATAACGCAAAAGGTTGAGATTGATTTAGGAAGGAAAAGGGAAATTAGATGGGGCCCAAGAACCATTGACCTTGACATTTTGCTCTATAATCAAGAAAATATTGAAGCAGAGAATCTTATTGTTCCGCATCCGCGGATGTTCGAAAGAGCTTTTGTTATCGTTCCGTTGTTAGAGATTAATCGAGATATAAAACGAGATATTTCACGTTCACAAGTAGATGAAATGAAAAGGCGAGAGGGAGTAACGGTATGGAAGCAGAAAAATGGGGAAGACGCATTCGTGCTTTTCGGAAATTAAAAGGTTATACGCAAGAAGGTTTTGCAAGGGAATTAGGGGTATCTGTATCCGTTTTAGGAGAAGTCGAGAGAGGGAATAGAACCCCTTCTCAAGATTTTGTAGTAGAAGTTGCGAAGACATTAAATATTTCAATAGATGAATTAATGCCAAAGTGAGGACAAAGGAAGGAGATAGTCGAGTGTTAAAGATTGCAAACATCGAGATGAAGAATCCAGTTGTATTAGCACCGATGGCGGGGGTATGTAACTCCGCATTCCGTCTAACTGTAAAAGAATTTGGTGCGGGTTTAGTATGTGCTGAAATGGTAAGTGATAAAGCGATTTTATTTAATAACCAAAGAACATTAGATATGTTATATATTGATGAGAGAGAGAAGCCACTAAGTTTACAAATTTTTGGTGGTGAGAAAGAAACGCTTGTTGGTGCTGCGAAATATGTAGATAAAAACACAACGGCGGATATTATCGATATCAATATGGGTTGCCCAGTTCCGAAAATTACAAAGTGTGATGCTGGTGCAAAATGGTTATTAGATCCAAATAAGGTGTATGAAATGGTAGCGGCAGTTGTAGATGCTGTTGAAAAGCCGGTTACAGTTAAAATGCGTATTGGTTGGGACGAAGACCATATTTTTGCAATTGAAAATGCTAGAGCTGTTGAACGTGCAGGTGGCCAAGCAGTGGCGGTTCACGGACGTACACGTGTTCAAATGTATGAAGGAAAAGCGGATTGGGATATTATTAAACAAGTAAAACAATCTGTAAATATTCCGGTTATCGGAAATGGTGACGTGGAAACACCTCAAGATGCAAAACGCATGCTTGATGAAGTTGGTGTCGATGGTGTTATGATAGGTCGAGCGGCCCTTGGTAATCCTTGGATGATTTATCGTACGGTAAATTATTTAGAAACAGGAGAGTTATTACCAGAACCAACGGTGCGTGAGAAGATAGATGTATGTATGCTCCACTTAGATCGTCTTATTGATTTAAAGAACGAAGATATTGCAGTAAGAGAAATGAGAAAGCACGCAGCTTGGTATTTAAAAGGTGTTCGTGGTAATGCAGGAGTGCGTAATGCAATTAATACGTGCAATACGCGTGAGGACCTTGCTTCCTTGCTAGGGGCATTTGTAGAAGAAGTAGAAGCAAAACAAGAAACAATTCACGTTGGTTAAAAAAAGGGGAGAGAACGTTTGACATTCCTGCCCTCACTACCTATAATTACGTGAAAGAAAGAAGAACTGCCAGTATACTACTGGCAGTTTTTCTAGTTGAGTAGAAAATGATATACTGTATATATTGTAAAATTTAATAGAGCTGGAGTGATATCAATACCATGGATAACATGAACCACGAAGAATTAAATGACCAATTGCTTGTTCGTCGTGAGAAGTTACATAATTTACGCGAACAAGGGATCGATCCGTTTGGTAAACGTTTTGAACGTACGAATTCAACCAAAGAATTATTAAACTTGTATGGGGAGCTCTCTAAAGAAGAATTAGAAGAGAAAGAAATCTCAGTTTCTATTGCTGGTCGTATTATGACGAAGCGCGGTAAAGGGAAAGCAGGTTTTGCGCATCTTCAAGATTTACACGGACAAGTTCAAATTTATGTTCGTAAAGATGCTGTTGGAGATGAGCAATATGAATTATTTAAGACAGCTGACTTAGGTGATTTAGTAGGAATCGAAGGGAAAGTTTTCAAAACAAACGTAGGAGAACTTTCAGTAAAGGCAACAGGCTTTACGTTACTAACGAAAGCACTTCGTCCATTGCCAGATAAATACCATGGATTGAAAGATGTTGAACAACGCTATCGCCAACGTTACTTAGATTTAATTACAAGTATGGAGAGCCGCGAAACATTTGTTACTCGTAGTAAAATCATTCGTGAAATGAGAAGGTATCTAGATGATAATGGTTACCTTGAAGTAGAAACACCGATGATGCATGCGATTGCCGGTGGGGCATCTGCTCGTCCGTTCATCACACACCATAATGCATTAGATATGGAACTATATATGCGTATTGCAATTGAATTGCACTTAAAGCGTCTTATTGTAGGTGGTTTAGAGAAAGTATACGAAATCGGCCGTGTATTCCGTAATGAAGGTGTATCAACGCGTCATAATCCTGAATTTACAATGATTGAATTATATGAAGCGTACGCTGATTATAAAGATATTATGAAACTAACAGAAAATATGATTGCTCATATTGCGAAACAAGTACTAGGTACAACAACAATTCAATATGGGGAATATGAAATTAATTTAGAGCCAGAATGGACACGCCTTCATATGGTAGATGCGATTAAGCAATACTCTGGAGCGGACTTCTGGAGCCCGATGAGTGTAGAAGAAGCACGTGCACTGGCGAAAGAACACGGTGTAGAAATTAAAGACACAATGGAAGTTGGTCATATTATTAATGAATTCTTTGAACAGAAAGTAGAAGAAAAATTAATCCAACCTACATTTATCTATGGTCATCCAGTGGAAATTTCTCCTCTTGCGAAAAAGAATGATGAAGACCCACGCTTTACAGATCGTTTCGAGTTATTTATTGTTGCGCGTGAGCATGCAAATGCATTTACAGAATTAAATGATCCAATCGATCAAAAAGAGCGTTTTGAAGCGCAATTAAAAGAGCGTGAGCAAGGTAATGATGAAGCACATATGATGGATGATGATTATATTGAAGCACTTGAGTACGGTATGCCTCCTACAGGTGGACTTGGAATTGGTATTGACCGTCTTGTTATGCTATTAACAAATGCACCATCTATTCGTGATGTGCTGTTATTCCCAGCGATGCGTCACAAGCAAGACTAATCTAAGCTTTGGAGATTTCTCCAAAGCTTTTCTTTATGTTATTTTCTAGTATAGTGAAGTTTAAATGGTTTATTTCCTATATAGAAGAAAGGGGTCTTTATATAGGGATTTAGTGCTAGTTTTATACTTTCTTATTCCGTTAAAAAATTTTATTAAAAAACTATTGCATTTTAATAAATGAACTGGTATATTTATATTCGTTGTCACGAAAGACAACAAAGAAAACAAACAAAAAACAACTTTTCAAATAAAAAAGTTGTTGACGAAAATATAACAAAATGTTATATTGATAAAGTCGCTTCGGCGGCAAGAGAGTTCTTTGAAAACTGAAC
>NZ_NUOT01000031.1 GCF_002584535.1 Bacillus cereus | reverse complement strand
CGGGGATTTATGAAATCCTATATACAGCGCTGGCAAACCCTTGGTATGAATGGATTCTTGAGATTTGATTACTGCTGATAATGAGACGTTATGTTAACTGGTCGTGTATAGGATATACACTGTTCCTTGTTCAAAGAATGAGAAATTTCAATTGAAAAAGAAAAGATATATTTTTACAGTTACTAATTTATCAATTATACTTAATGTATTCTTTCAAATGAGGTGAATTGAATGTCATTCCGTATTGTTCGAAGTAATTAGTTTTCGGGCTGGAAAAAACGCGTACCAGCTATCAAGGGGGGAGTCTGCCCTTTTTCTGAAAACTAAAACTTAGAACAGTGCAGGGAGTCATTTTTAGTTATGAAACCAAGGCACTGTTATGTGACTTGGTTTTTTACATTTGAAAGGTGGATTTTAAAATGAATGAATTAGAATATAAAAACTTTTATGATAGAGTTGGAGAAATAAATGGTTGGGATTTCAGTAAAATAAAGAGCAATTCAATAGGAGTACAGTGGAATTTTTACGAAAAAGTGAAACAAGCTTGTAAGCCAAATAGTATTTTGCTTGATATTGGTACAGGTGGCGGTGAGAATATACTACGTATTGCATCTTCGGCATTGTTGCTAGTTGGAATAGATTGTTCTAATGGTATGATGAAAACTGCCAAATCAAATTTAAAAAAATCGCGTGTTGCCAATGTTCGATTTATACAAATGGCATCAGAGGATTTGCAATTCCCTAACGATTTTTTTGATGTAATTTCCAGTTGTCATGCTCCTTTTATTGCACTAGAAGTGGCAAAGGTATTAAAAGAAGGGGGAACGTTTCTAACACAGCAAGTAAGTGAAGCCGATAAATTGAATTTAAAACAAGCATTTGGTCGAGGACAATCTTTCGGAGAAATTGATGGAACATTAAAAGATAAATACATTCAAGAATTAGAAAAAGCAGGTTTTGTTGAAATTCACTCCTTTGATTACAATGCTATTGAGTATTATCAAAGACCTGAAGATCTTATCTTCTTGCTTAAACATACGCCCACCATCCCTAATTTTGGTCAGAAGAAAGAGGACTTTGATATTCTGAACAATTTTATTGAAAACAATCGAACTAATAAAGGAATTCGTACAAATTCTAAAAGATTCTTGATTATAGCTAATAAGTAATTCTTCTTATGAAACGCTAAATAAACCGACTTTATGTACTTCCGATATCAATAATTATGTAAATAAGCTGTCCATATGGGCAGCTTATTGTATTTTTGCTTAGCGTGGTTTTTTCCGGAATACTGGCGGTACCCCATGCCCATCAAGCTAAGAGTATATAAGTTTAATTTCACTTGAGATTTTTCTTTTTTCTAAAGATCCAGTATAAGCTCTTTAAAGTTTTGCATACCAAATAAATGAGCTCTATTTTCAAGTTCACAACCCTTATTCCTTCTTAATTAACTCTTTTTAGAGGTAATTTCGCAACTTGCTTCCGAGTTCTAAACCCTAATGCGATAGCAGCGCCAATACAGCTAGAAAAACAGCCAGCAAACAAATACAATGATGGATCTGACTCACCGATTAAAACGGAAGCTATTCCTCCAATTACCGGGAAAAGTGCAACCATATAGCCACTTCGAGCTCCTCCAATTTTTTCTACTAGCTTCAAATAGAATAGCCATGCTACAAATGAAGCAACCAGAGTTAAATATAGCAACATAAATAAATATGAAAACGATGTTGGAAATATAAATTCTTGTCCTTGAAATAATACAATTACTCCCATCAATATACTGCCCATTGTAAATCCAATGGCATTTGCATAGATAGGATTCACCTTGTGACTTGCATTTCGTGCCGAGCTGGCATCACCTACTGCTGTAAGAAGCGTACCTAAGATCGCAACCATAATTCCTTTTATGTCATTGGACCCTTGAAAGTTGTTCAAATTCGGATAGATGAGAATACATACGCCTAATACACCAAAAATCCCCCCAACCAAAACGCGTGAATGTAACTTTTCTTTTAAAAAAATCCGAAGGGTAATTGGGGTCAAAATCACCTTTAATGAAAAAACCAATGTTACGATTGCTGCAGAACTCAAAATTGTGGCGTAATAAAGACATAAATAGCTTAATGCAAAGTTACATACACCAAAAACTATTACAAATGGGATATCTTTTCTTGTTGGCATCCCTCTTGGTCGAAGGAACCAAACAAGAATCAAAAATAAAAAGGCTGTCATAACTAGACGATAAGTTAAGGATAATTCTAAGCTGACAGGAGTTCCTTGAATTTTTACTGCAATAAAGTTGAGTCCCCATACAATCAAACAAAATATGTACATAAATATTGTCATGAGTTTTCTCCCAAATCAAATTTTTTTCTAAATTCATTATTCATTTATACTGTCATTTCTAAAAGGTACAGTTTACAATAAATGCAAATGACAGATGAGGTATTACAATGATGAATGAACTAATATTTAATATCAATCGAGAAAGTAACACTCCTATGTACCAACAAGTTTATCAATACATACGTACTCAGATTTTATCTGGTAAATTAGAAAAGGGTACAAAGTTGCCATCGATTAGACAACTTGCTATCCAATTAGAGGTCAGCAGAAACACAGCTCAAGTAGCCTATGAACAACTGCAATCGGAAGGATATATTCGAAGTGAGAACAAAAAGGGATTTTTTGTAGAGGCTACTATATCGGATGAGACACTTAATTATGAACCCATTAGAGAACAGCATCATGAAACAAATCATGCTGCCATGAATACTATTGACTTTAAGATTGGGACAGTGGATCAAGAGAACTTCCCTTTGAAAAAATGGAGAATGCTTACAAACAAAATCATTAAAGACTCTAGCATGTTTTCATACGGAGAAAAACAAGGCGACATTAAATTAAGGAAGGTACTAGCAGATTACTTGTTTCAATCAAGAGGAGTTAATACTTCTGCAGAACAAATTATTATTGGCAGTAGCACACAGCACTTGTTATTACTTTTGTCGCTGTTGCTAAAGCAAGACTATCATTATCTGGCAGTAGAAGACCCTGGATATAATGTGGCAAGGGAACTTTTTGTTCTTCAATCATTTATCATTGATCCAATCCCGGTAAAAGAACAAGGCATCCAAGTCGATCTCCTTTTAAAATCGCCTTCTAGACTTTTATATGTCACTCCTACTCATCACTTTCCATATGGAGTGACTATCCCCGTCAATGAAAGATTAAAGTTAATTCAATGGGCAAAAAGGGTGGAAGGATATATTATTGAAGATGATTATGATAGTGAATTTCGATACATCCATCAACCTATACCGTCTCTTCAAAGTTTAGATTCTAATGATAGGGTGGTTTATTTAGGAACTTTTTCAAAAGCACTGCTACCCTCCATCCGTGTCAGTTATATGGTTTTGCCTAGGAGGCTAATAAGTGAATATAAAAAGATACTCCCTTTGCTTGAGCAAACATCCTCATCTATTCATCAGCGAACACTGGCGATCTTTATGAATGAAGGATATTGGTACTCACACTTAAGGAAGATGAAAGCTTTGTATAAACGTAAAATGAATCTATTGAATAGGGAATTATTAAAACATTTTAAGAATTATGTTGAAATAAAAGGTGGTAGCTCCGGAATTTTCGTTATTATTGAAGTAAAAACAGAAATGAGTGAAAAAATGCTAATTGAAAGGGCATATGAACACGGAATTGTAGTTTATCCTTGTTCAAAATATTTCTCGAAATATATACCACAATATCCGCATATTCAACTTGGATTGGGTGATTTATGTGAAAAAAAGATAATAGAAGGAGTTTCTCAATTAGCAAAAATTTGGTTGTAATCTTGATTTTTTCCCTAAAAAATTTTTTTCGTTCTTCCTATTAGGGATCATCATACATCGCCGTCAAGGGTTCTGTTGCAAAGTTTTTAAAAGTAAGCTAAACTTTTGCAAAATGGATTGAGGAGAATCATAGATNNGTGTTTCAGTTCATCCTACAGCCATCATGCGCTGGGTTCATGAATACGGACACCTGGTCTATCAAATTTGGAAGAAGAAAAATAAGCATTTACATTTATCTTGGAAATTGGATGAGACTTATATCAAAGTTCAAGAAGAATGGTGTTACCTATATCGTGCGATTGATAAAGAAGGGCACACATTGGATATTCAATTTCGTAAAAAACGGGATCATCAGGCTGCCTATGCCTTCATGGGGTACCGCCAGCATTCCGGAAAAAAACCACGCTAAGCAAGCCACGATAAAAAGAGCCAATTTTACCCTATCAAAAGTAAAGTTAGCTCTTTTATTAATGCACATATTTTACCTAGAAATTTTATCTGTTCTGTCCCCTAATATTTCAATAATTTCGCTGTACTTCTATTCATATAATATCTTTTATTGTAAATCTTCGAACTCCAACAAAAGTAAATATAATAACAAATAAGCAACTTAAGACATAAAAACTACTAAACTGAAAGAAAGTCTGCAAGCCTTCTAGATGAATAGGGTCCATTGCTAATCCTGGTTGCGTAAATGGCCATATATACCCGATATTTAAGTAATGAAATATCATTCCTATACATGTAAAACCAAAACTCATTCCAACTGGAACAGCAAAACTTTTTATAGAAGATGAGAGAAATAATTGTAGCGCAGCAATTGAAAATGTACCAATCCATCCATTGAATGACCAATTTAATAATGAAATCCAAGGAATAGGACTTGTAATACCTAGTAGCTTACCAATTAAGATATAAGCAATTAAAAAAAATACTTGTGTCAATAAAGTTAACATAAAGATTACTAATAACTTTGCCATGTACACATATCGAAATGGAATTGGTAAAGAGATGATTTTTTTCCAATTTCCCTCGCTATGTTCAAAGCGGCATACAAATGCACAATAAATACTTACTACAACAGGAAATAAAAATAACCCATAAATTAATCCAACTTGTGTCCAAGCTTTCTCCCACTCATTTGTTGAGACTTTCATTAAAACATCGTAGTTTACTTGAAAATTTATGAGTCCAAGCGCAATACAAATAAGCGGAATGAATGTCATTACAATCCATATTTTTGAACGTTTTAATTTTAATAATTCGCATCGAAATGAGCTTAATAACATATCTGCATCCTCCTAATGAATATCTTTTTGCGAAAAATGAGCAGTGCTAAGAATGATAAATAATAAACTAACACCTAAACTTAACAAAAGATTCATCATGACTCCTTGGTTTGGGAAAAACACTATTTTCCCATTGGAAAATGCCCAAGAAATTGGATTTGTCAGAGATGAATAGCTCCAAATTATCCATGTATTCCAAGGAACCATCTGCCCGAAATACCCAAGAAATGAGCCGATTACACCTGCCGTTAAAGCAAATACTTGATTTTTCACTACCAATGATATCCAAAGTTGCAAAATAACCATTGGAATACATCCTATAATGGTAAAACAACCGTATTTCAGTAATAATATCACCGGAATTTCACTTTCAAAATTAAAAATTTTTCCTATTAATATAATTACAGAAATAGTAATTATCCCTGCGTATACAAGAAAAAAGATACTAAAGATAATTTTGGTTATATATACTAGCTGCCTAGATCTGGGAATTGCACACAATAGCTTCCAGGTGTTCCCCTTATTTTCAAAATCAATTATTCGAGATGTAATTGTCGCAATCATTATAGGTAAAAATAATGCATTTATCATACTTACTCTTGCAAGAAGAGACTCCCAATTTAGAAATTCCTTTTTTTCTTGTGACACAATAGCAAATAACCAAAGTAATGCTAAAGACTGTATCAAAAATACCACTAAAAATAATTTCTTTCTTTTTAGTTTCAATAATTCACTTCTTAAGGCAGCAATCACTATAAAACACCACCTTTTTCTGTTAAGCTTAGAAATATTTCTTCCAACGTATGCTTCTCTTCTTCAATTCTATACACTGATATATTGTGCTGTACTAATAAATGATTTATGTGGGAAATAAGGTAATCTTCTTGTTGATGCGTAACAAGACAATCACCTTCAAGTCTAAGATGAATTTGATGCTGTTCTAAAATTTGATGTGCCTTTACTACATCATTTACACGTATTTTCATTGATGCCTGACTTTTTTTACGTAACACTTCAATTTTGTCTTGAAAAATAAGCTGTCCACTATTAATAATGCCCACTTGTGTTGCAATTTGATCCATCTCATTTAGCAAATGACTAGAAATAACAACTGTCATATCATATTGCTTTGGCAGTTGTTTAATGAGTTCACGAATTTCTTGAATCCCGGCAGGGTCTAATCCGTTTGTGGGTTCATCTAAAATTAACAATTTTGGATTCCCAAGTAGTGCCATTGCTATGCCAAGGCGTTGCTTCATTCCAAGTGAGTATTGCTTAACTAGTTTATCTTTTTGTTTCTCTAATCGAACAATACGCAATACCTCATCAATATTCTTTTTTGGTACTTGTAACATTTGCCGAATTACTTCTAGGTTTTCATGACCTGTTAAATGTCCATAATAAGATGGCGATTCAACAAGAGAGCCAACCTCTTTTAAAATATCAATTCGATTTGTTTTTAAATCTCGATTGAATACCTTAATATTACCTGTAGTCGGTTTGATTAATCCCAGTAACATTCTAATTGTCGTCGTTTTTCCAGCCCCATTTGGGCCTAGGAATCCATAGATTTCACCTTTACCAACTTGCATTTGTAATTGATTCACACTATTTACAGCTCCATATGTCTTTGTCAAATCTTCTGTTTCAACGATATATGTTCCCATTATTGGCACCTCTTTTTCTTGATTAAGCTATCATCTATTATGAAAGTTCTTGCTTAATCTTGAATTGAGCTTACCTTAAGTTTAGCTTAATTTTCTAACGGAAGCTGAAATGTAATTTTAGTACCGTTTCCTTTGGTGCTTTCTACTGCAATTTCTCCACCGTGAGCTACGATGATTTCCTTTACAATTGCCATTCCTAAACCTGAACCACTTTTTGGATCTGTATTTGTACCACGGAAGTATCGATCAAAAATATGTGGTAAATCATTTTTATTTATTCCGTCACCATTGTCCTCAATCGTAACTATGGTGTATCCGGATGTTTGTTTTATACAAACTTGTATTAATGTTTTAACATCAGTATGAATGAGCGCATTATTCAATAAGTTTACTGTGACACGTTGAATTAATCCCTGATCTGCTTTTATAATTAGTTCTTCCTCAGGGCATTCAAATTCAATTAATCGATTCTCATATTGAGGCATATTCATAAATTCAATAATTGTTTCTCGGGTGAGATTCACAATATCTACTGTAGTTTTATGGATAGGTAACAACGCATTCTTCAATTGATATGTAAGTTTTAAATCATCAATCAATTTTTCAATATAAATTGATTGATTTTGAATTACTTCTGCATATTGGTACATTTCTTGTGCAGTAATTTTATACTCTGGATTCCCTATAACTTCACTATAGCCTTTAATAGAAGAAAGCGGAGTCTTTAAATCATGAGAGATGTTTATAATCCATTCTGCTCGCATCGTATCTAGTCTTTTTCTTTGAACGTTAATATCCTTTAGTTGATGTGATAACTGATTCAGATTTGTATACACCTCTGCATAGATTCCCTTTTCTTCCGGTACTTGTTTATATTGTCCTTTTTTTAATTTATTAATTTGTTCAATTATCATGACAACAGGTTTTGACATATACCTTGCCACAATGTAAGCAAATAATAAAATACAAACTACTGTTACTCCTATTAACATTAAAACCCCATATGGATAGAAGCTAGATAAATTATTGAAGTTCAAATAGACAGATTTTCGCAATGCTTGGTTTGACGGGAAAGCGACAATGTAACTTTCTACTTGTGTACTTTTATCTAACTTACCCACAAACGTTGTATAATTCCCAATATCGTACTTATAGCGTAAAATCAAATCACTCGGAGTATAGTGAGTTGGTGTATTTTTAGGCTTATACATTTGAAATACTTCATCACTATTATGATTTAATACTTGTAACCATGCTCTATGTTCTTGCAAAAATTTTTTCCCTTTATTTGTTATAGAAATACTTCCATTTTCTACTGTGATTTCTTTTTGAAAAGCTAATACTGAGCCTTCTGGATCGTCCACTCCCTCACGGTTGTAAGTAAATACCAAATAACTAAAAGCAAAAAATTGAACGATTAGGATAAACATAATTAATCCTATTAATGAGGTAATATATAGTCTCGTGACCTTCCACTTCATCTTGCATCACCTTTTGTATTAAGTTTATATCCGAGTCCCCTTACTGTTACAAGGTAATGAGGTTTGGAAGGATTATCCTCTATTTTTTCTCTTAAATGTCTCATATGTACCATCATAATATTGTCATTCCCCAGATATGTTTCGCCCCAGACAGCTTCATATAAGCGGGCCTTACTAAAAATTTGATTTGGGTTTTTTATTAAAAATAGTAATATATTAAATTCTTTTGCTGTTAAAGTTAGTAATGTATCACCCCTTAACACTGTCCCTTGTGCCTCATCTATCGTAATGTCTCCAAACTGATACATAATCCGAGCCTTTTCTTGATATTGATTGCGTCGAAAAAATGCTTTCATCTTATATGCTACTTCTTTCGGACTAAAAGGTTTTGTAATGTAATCATCGCCACCTATACTTAATCCAAGTATTTTATCTAAATCTTCATTTTTCGCCGATAAGAAGAATATTGGAACGAATGTAAACTGTCTAATTTGCTGACAAACACTATATCCATCTAAATCTGGAAGCATAATATCTAATATGATAAGATCTGGCTGTACTTGCTTACACATGCGTATTCCTTCTTCTCCTGTTGTACACGTATAAATATGTTGAAACCCCTCTTTCTCTAAAACTGCTTCCAACAAATTTAAAATCTCTTTTTCATCATCTACTATAAGAATTTTTTTTGTATAAACATCTGAAATATTATGTATCATCTATTGCACCTCAATATCTTTCTAAATAATTTAAAATTAAATAGTGAACCGTATTACCTTAATTATTAATGTATCATTTTTATTCTACAGTAGAATAGTAATTTGAAAGTTTTCCCACTTATTTTAGGGGAGAAGTATCATTTTTTCGATATGAGTTCGTTTATTTTTTAACTGTAAGTACATGTTTGGTTTTCCTTTTATGAAAATTTCAAATTAAACATGCGTTATCTAATACAACACAATATTAATTGTGTTGTATTAGGTGCTATAATTACTATGAATCTATGGTTGTAACGCAACACAATTTAGAATAAACTCGCTGATTACTTATGCAACACAATTTATAGAAAGGAGTGAGGATATGGATATAGTAGAAAGATTTTCTTTTTATCTGGAACAGGAAAGGAAAAGTATAAATACAATTAAGGGGTACACATTGGATCTTAAGCAGTACATAAGGTGGTTTAAAGAATCATATGATAGAGATTTAACAAATTTGTATCGTCAAAATGTGTTGGAGTATGTTAGTTTTCTAAAAAATATTAAGATGCTCAACGCCAAGACGGGGTACAGCCGAGATACGTGTAAAAATAGGTCATAGACTTACTTATATTTCCAGATGTGATTTGTTGAGCGTATAAACATCATTTTGTCTATTTTTATTAGGTGATTTGTCTATTAAGGGTTAACCCTAATCATCCATTAGTTAGCTACTGAAAAGACTTCGTTTCAATTGTATGATTAGGGTGTGTGATAATAGGTTCGAGAATAATAGAGAACCCCCCGATTTGATTATGTTTAGAAATAAAAGTAAACCTATGACTCAAAATTACATGTATCTCGGCTATACCCCATGCCCATCAACTTAAGAAATCAAGTCGCCCCCCAAAACAAAAAATCTCACTTCTTATCTGAAAAAAGATAAGAAATGAGATTTTTTTGGATACTACCAATAATGAGTCGTGATGTCAATTTCACATGTATATATTGTTGATCATTCTTTCTTTAAGTAACAAGATAAGATGTTCAAAAAGTTATATTAAATCTGTTACAGTAATTTATAGAATACATAATTTTAGAAATGAGGAAAAACAATGAACAGAATTGAATTTATAAGAAAAGAGGAGAAAAAATATCACGACTATTGTTATGATAATTATAAACTGTTTGAAGAAGGTTCGTGGCTACATAAACCTGTAAAAACGGTAATAGATCTAATTCCATTGTTTGAAGGAAAAGACGATCTTAGTGTGCTTGATTTAGGTTCTGGAGTGGGTAGAAATAGTATCCCATTGGCTCAAGCTATAAAAAAAAGTGGTGGTAAAGTTGTGTGTGTTGATTTATTAGACTCTGCTTTGCAAAAATTAAATCAATACAGTGAGGAATATGAAGTTAAAGAAGTAATCCAAACTGAAAAAGCTGATATA
Source organism: Bacillus cereus (assembly GCF_002584535.1). Lineage (GTDB taxonomy): Bacteria > Bacillota > Bacilli > Bacillales > Bacillaceae_G > Bacillus_A > Bacillus_A arachidis. Next base: position 5,327 of record NZ_NUOT01000031.1, on the reverse strand, counting down.
GGAAACTATGATATTAAACCTAATAACTTCGATTTCATTGTTGCGGTTTCAAGTTTAGAACATGTCCAATCAGAAAAGGTATTTGAAAAAGTTGTTCAACGAATGGCAGACGGAACAAAGTACAATGGAATAAATTGTATCATTGTAAATTCTGAAGTTGAGGAAATTGATATGGATACCAATAAGAAATTGGATGCACTAATGGAGATAAACATTCCAACAGAAGAAATGCTGAATAAATTGAGAAAAGTATATGATGGTTGGGAAGTATTGAGCATCATAGTAAAACCGCTCGAATATAAAATTATGCGAAATGAAAAGTTTGTTTTATTAAAAACAAATGCAATCACATATGCTGTGAGAAAAAATAATCTATAAGGGGCCACCATACATTACTATCAATCTAAGAGGAATTTATACCCATAATTCATAGAAAACGTTATTCTTTTTGTAGAAATATACAGAAAGGATGGCGTTTTTTATGAATCTTTCGATTCAAGGTGAACTACAATTATTTGCTGAAGAATTACATCAACATCTTACTCCTTCATTTTTAGAAAAGCTTGCTAGAAAACTAGCTTTTGTAAAACGAAAGCGTAAATTTTTAGGTCATGATTTAGCTGCTATCTGTGTCTGGATTAGTCAACGGGTAGCGAATGATTCTTTGGTACGATTGTGTAGTCAACTTCATGCTGTTACAGGAACTCTTATGAGTCCAGAAGGACTTAATAGGCGATTCAATAAAAAAGCAGTTTGCTTCTTAAAACATATTTTCTCTGCATTATTAAAAAATAAAATTTGTGAAACATCAGTGATTCCAAACTCTTCAATCGCTTATTTTCAACGAATTCGTATTTTAGATGCAACGATTTTTCAAGTGCCAAAACATTTAGCGAATGTATATCCAGGATCAGGTGGTTGTGCACAAACAGCGGGTTTAAAAATTCAGTTAGAATATGATTTACATAGTGGCCAGTTCTTAAATTTTCAAGTTGAACCAGGGAAAAATAATGATAAAACCTTTGGCACAGAGTGTTTAGCAACATTACGTCCTGGAGACCTATGTATTCGAGATTTAGGCTATTATTCACTGGATGATTTAGATCAAATGGACCAACGTGGCGTGTATTATATATCAAGGCTCAAATTAAACAATATGGTATATATCAAAAATGAATTTCCTGAATACTTTCGAAATGGGACAGTAAAAAAACAGTCTCAGTACATCAAAGTTGATTTAGAACACATTATGAATACCTTAAAACCCGGACAGATCTATGAAATCAAAGATGCTTATATTGGAAAGGATAAAAAACTATTTACTAGGGTGATTATGTATCGATTAACAGAAAAACAACTTCGTGAGCGTATGAAAAAACAAGTGTATACGGAAAGTAAAAAAGGGATTACGTATTCAGAAAAAAGCAAACGATTAGCTGGCATGAACATATATGTTACCAATACGCCTTGGGAGATTGTTCCGATGGAACAAATACATGATTTTTACTCTCTCCGCTGGCAAATAGAAATCATCTTTAAAACTTGGAAATCTCTATTTCAAATTCATCATTGGAAAAATATCAAACAAGAGCGATTAGAATGTCATGTTTATGGAAAACTCATTGCCATTTTTCTATGCTCTTCTACTATGTTTAAGATGAGACAATTAATTTTACAAAAGAAACAAAAAGAATTAAGTGAATATAAAGCAATTGGAATGGTTAAAGATCATTTACACATCTTGTATCAAGCCATACAACAAAACACCCAAGAGATAACAAAGGTTCTTATCCGTCTGTTCCACCTCCTACAGAAGAATGGACGGAAATCTCACAGATATGAGAAGAAAACTGTCTTTGATATTTTAGGTGTTGTCTATGAGTATAATGGATTAAAAAAACAAAAGAAAGCTGCATAATTTTTGAAATTTGGCTGCTTGAGGTTTATTTAGTATGCTCATTTTTAAGGATACAAAGTATTTTAAGAGTTTTTTCGTTCATATGAACGAAAATTCACTCTGCTTTCGTTCTTAAGTTGATGGGCATGCGGCTATACCCCAAAAAGAGGAAAATGTCAAAATATAGCCATCAACAACCCAGGTGATTCCAGTAAAACTAATTTCAAGGGAGTTTTGAATATCTGCAATTGCGACATTTACCACTGTAGTATCAAGTGTTGCCATTACAAATCCCATTGCCAGGACAACAAGTTTCCAAATACCAGTAGAAGATTGCGTTTGAATTTCGGATGCTTCCAAATTTATATCATCAGTGCGTTGTAATTTCATTTCTGACCAAAACCTCCATTTCCTAGGTTTATAAAAAATTCATTTCACAAGGTGAATTAAACTTTAAGAGTGATAGAATGAATTATGAATGTCCATAATTCATTCTATTAAGATATTCACACTACAAAACAGTAATAAATATACAAATTGTGAAGTTAAGACAACAATTTACATATTTATAAACGTTAATTCATTAGGGGAGCGATGTTCAACTCGTTTGGATTGCATCAGATCATGGAATATTTACTGTTCTTGCATGGTAGTACAATAAATAGTTTACTTATTTATATATTATAATAGCTCTAACAATAGCATAAAAATATTCTTTCCATGTAGAGTATTTCTCCATTTCTAAACCTCTTCCTGGGGCGGTTTTAAAGCTAACATTGCGCCAAAATACTGTGAAGCAGTAGTAAACGTAATAAACGCACATAGTTCACTAATTTCTACGTCAGAAAGATACTCTTTCAAAACATTAAACGTAGCGTCTGATATATCCCCTTGTTGCTTTAAAAACACTTCTGCAAAGCCAACTGCAATAGATATTTTATTATTGAATAAATGGGGTTCAGGTTTTCCTTTTGCTTTACAATACTCACAACCATTACTTTGTGCTAAAGTTCTCCTTACTTGTTCTTTTAACTGAGAGGATAAATGCCCATCTTTCTCCAAAACTTCTCCCAATTGAGTCCATCCGTTCAATACATCTTTGTTATGTCCTAAAAGTTTTTGAAAAGGGGTCTCTCCGAATTTAGATTCATTAATTCTTGTCATAGTTAATACCTCCTGGTAATATTTATAATATCAAATAAATTTATTCCATCACATTAAATTTGAAATCAGTTTCCTGTTAATTTTTCAACAAATTAATGAAAATAGGAGGATTTTCCTTAAAAATGAAAATAGATGATATTGATAAAAAAATATTAGAAGAATTAAGCAAAAATAGTCGATTATCAATGAGTGAACTTGGAAGAAGAATCAATTTGTCTTCTCCATCTATAACAGAACGGGTAAGACAAATGGAGTCATTCGGAATAATAAAGAAGTACACCTTAGAAGTCGATTATGAAAAATTAGGACTTCCTATCCAATGTATAATAGAAGCAACTGTTAAAAACGGAGACTATAATTCTTTTAAGAAATATATTGAGGGTCTGCCAAATGTAGAGTTTTGTTATCGAATTGCTGGAAACGCTTGTTATATGCTTAAAATGCAATTCGACACTTTTTCTAAAGCAGAAGAATTCATTGAAGCTGTAAATCCATATGCCCATACTGTAACACATTTCATTTTTTCTCAGGTCCAGACGAAATTAAGAATCAATTCAGACTGACTTTTATAATGGTTGTTTAACTAACCTGTCCAACTATCATCTAGTTAACTTAAGCTATCATTATCAGTAGTCAACGATGCATAAAATTTTTGTTTTGGGGGTAATTAAAAATATTAGCTTGATGGGCATGGGGTACCGCCAACATTTCGAAAATTTTGTACGCTAAGCTTATTTTCAAAACGATACCCCATAAAAAAAAGAACCTTATTTAAGATAAGATTCTTTTTTTTATCTATTAACTTTTTTCATTTTACTTACAAAAAAACTAATGATACTGATAGCTATCAATGAATAACCCATTGGTAATAAATAAAATGGTTCTACAAGAGTTCCGTCAGCCGCGACTTTAGAACCCATCATATTAAAACTAACTAAACATCCGATTCCTACGATAAGTGGCATTAAAGATAACATATATTTTTTCATTTTAATTCCTCCGTCTGTACGTTCATTTAACGTCCAATAATTACTTTATACTCAGTATTATAGTCCCATCGTATTAGTTAGTACTATTCAAATACATGACAAAAAGCTTACACATTTGTAAGGTATGAACAGGAGATTCTAAGTAACTTCCAATAACGATCATTATTTACATAATGATCGTTACCGGAAGTTGTTTTTAAAAATATGTCGGATGGTTTAACCATTCTTCAATACCAACAGAACCTTGAACTGATAGCAAACGATATAAATATCTATATGGTTTTCTAACATAAGTTAAATCAGGAATATCCCGCACAGATATATATCCTCTAATAAAGTCTTCAGCACTCTTCTTATCCAATACATATTCTAAGGCAATAAAATCTAACTCTCTAGGTGCTACAGCATAAGCTTCTGTATCTACTAATCCAGTAATTTCAGTTCCATTGCTTAAAAATTGTGTAGGATCCATATCGACTAAAATAAAATTACTTTCTGTTGGGGTAGGAATCTTTTTTAATAACAATTCCATTTCAGGAAGAACTTCTGGTATTTTTTGATTATTGTTATAAAATCTCTCAGTTAGCTGTTGCATTATATTTATAAGCGTACTGTGAAAATCATAAATAGATGTTTGATGAGTCCCTAATGGATTACCTATGTAATTAAAGTTTTTTTGATGGATGAGTGCTAATCCTTTTCCTAAGCTTTCTAATATAGAAGATGGTTGATTCAAAAAAGTATGTATCGTATGCCCACTTAACTTTTCTACTACTACGTATTCCTTATTATCTATAGTCATTTTTCGTAGAACCCTTGGTACAGGAAATGAACTTAGTTCCGCTAAGGAGTTATTAATGACTTCTAAATGAAATACATTTCGAGGATCAATCCCAAATAACTGTTTACATCCCCACCAGAAGTCATTATGAGGTTCTTGAATCATTTGTGAGGAACGTACAATGACTTCCTCGGTTTCCGTCTTAATTAACAATACATTACTTGCGTGATTTTCATATCCAGGATGTAACTCTGTTATCGATTGGATTGAGCTATCAAACAAGATTTGTAACTTTTCCATGAATAAATGCCCCCTTTTTTTTATTGTATCATTTGGAATAACTGATTTTTTGTGAAAATTGGATGTATATTCCATTCATGGAAGGTTAACATAACGCAACATTATCAGCAGTAATCAAATCTCAGGAATACATTCATATCAAGGGTTTGCCAGCTTTCTGTTCCCTCCGCTGTATGTAGGATTTCATAAATCCCCG
>NZ_NUOT01000030.1 GCF_002584535.1 Bacillus cereus | reverse complement strand
GGCTCTGTTGGTGGTTCTACAATCGCATCTGGTTGTTTCTCCGTTGGAGCCACATCTACAATGCTTGCTAGTGATAAGTCTGTATTTTGATCACCAAATGCAAATTGGTCACCTTTAACTGCTACTTGCGGACTTCCATCTGTAATAACTGCAATCACATTATCCTTCGTTGTATCATGAATGGTTTCATCTGAAGTTTCTCTGTCAAATAAAGCTAGAGCACGGGAAGTTGTTTCATCCCCATTTTGAAGATTACTTACAATTGCCTTATCTTTATAATTTACTTTGTTTTTATCAATATCTAGGACATATGCAACATCTTTGTCCTGACTTTTTATCGCATTTTCTGTCATTGTTTCAAAATCTTTTCTATTTATATCTTCTTTCTTTTCTTCTGGTTTATTTTTATCAGCTTTTTTGGTTATAGCTGGCTTACTTTTTGTTGTTTCCTGACTTCCAAACCAACTACAACCAGCGCTACCTAGTAACAACGAACCACCTACAGCTACAATTCCCATCTGTTTAAAAAATTTATGATAGTTTAAAGGCATAACGTTTCTTCCCCCTTTAGATTTCGCTTAATTCCTTATCAATTTTTTCGATTTTTGCTTTCTTTTCTTCTTCACTAAGAGTGGATTGCCCCACGTCCTTTTTTTGCAACTCTTTTACCTCTTTCATAAGAGTTTTATTTCCTTGTGTTTTTGCAAAGGCAAAGCAATCATCAAATTTTTTCTGATTCACATAGGCTTCAGCTACAAGCTTTTCACGTCTACCATCCATATTGACCTTTGTTTTTAATCGAATCACATCTTTATATTTTTTATTAAGTGCCGCCTTTTCAAAATCAATCACATCGTTTTTAACGTCAATTTCATTTATTTTTTTTATATTGTCGATTCCGATATAGTAAGCTACAACACTCTCTGCAAATTTCGCTTCATACTGTATGGCCTTAGTTGCCTTTCCGCTTAATAAATAAGAGAATAAGACTGCTTTTTGACTCTCTTTATCTAACCCTTTATAGTCCAATTTCTCAAACTCTTGAATTGCCTTTGGATATTGCTGAATAGAAGCTTGTTGAAGTCCTTTCACTAAATGCGTATCCGGCTGATCGGTTCTTGCTTCAACTGAATTCGTTGGGACAGTATATAAGGAAAAAACACTTATAGCTCCTACTACAATCCCGCTAACCGCTCCTCCGATAATTTGGAATAGATGTTTTTTATTCTTGTTTCTTTTTTCTAAGGTAAGCTCTTCGTTAACATGTTGTTTCTCTCTAGCTCTGTTGTTTTCTTTTGGTTCCTTTACCTCTTTAGGTGGAGCAATCTCTTGCAAAAATCCTTCAATATCTTGTTTCATCAGTTCTAACAGCTCTTCTTTTTGTTCCTCTTGTTCCTCATCCATTTCCATGGTAGACAGTTTATTTTCTACATGTTCATACAAATGTGAAGCATAACCAGCTCCTAGAGACAATGTCCCTGCATACAACTCATTGTCTTGATCTAAAATATGAAAATCTACATGGACAATATTTTCTTGTTCCTGTAAGGCTTTTTCGAGTTGGTACGAAATCTTACAAGCATCCTGCAACGACATCTTTTGAAAACTTTTAATCTCTGGTATTGTGCTTTTGGTAAACATGACTTCTAACATAAATTGTGTCCTCCTCCCCTTTCTAGCGCTCTACATTGGCATATAAAAAGAAGCTATACAGTCGCATAGCTTCTTTGTCAAAACGAATTTCATTGTATCTTCACATCCAAAAGAACAAAATAGATCCAAATTTGATATTACTATTAATGCCTTCTGCTAATCCCTTTGCACCCATTACAATAACTAACCCTACAGCCGCTCCAATAAACCAGCCCTTACTCTGGTGTCTACCTCGTTCTCCACCCCAGATCAGATAGTAACCACCAATACAAAATGCGATAGCCGCACTAACGAGTCCCAAGCGTTGCGCCCAGGCTAATACTGATTCCCCTGTACTAACTAGGCTAGACATGCCGTCTCCCGCACCTAAAATCAAGTTATTTAATTTAAACATATCCTACACTCTCCTTATATTTGTGTTATACAACTTCACTTGACTGAGAAAGATCCACCGGACGTTCAGGTGCCCTACTAGAACCTTTTTCTTCTTCTACAAATAGAGTGAGTGCTTCTAATATTAATTCTTGATTTCCTTCAATGAACTGTTGATGTTGTGCATGGAGCCAATTTTGATAACTTTCTCCTTTGACCTTTAATAACTTTTCGACCAAGTCCCGTGATTTCTTTAAATCACGTTGTGTAACAGTTGGAATAGACAATTTATTACACCGCCTCTCTATCCATTTATTTATTGATGTACATTTCCTTCATATTACGTACAAACACATCTAATTCTTTTTCTAACTCCGATGGTTTGTATTTATCTAATGCAAGTTGCTTTTTAAGCTTCCCTTTTTGATAATAAGCTAAAGTTTCACCATTCTGTTCTAAACCATAAAATTCTTGACTTTTGTCTACGTCAAATCCCGAATGATTACTATCTAATTCCTTACCGTTTACATTATTATTCTTTAATGCTTTTTGAACTTGATTCATATAGCCCACTCGATCCTCTTTACGGAAAGAATACATTACAAATCCAGTTCCATCCTGTGACATAAATTTTTTCATCTCTTGAGGGCTTAGTTCTTCAAGTTCTCCTTTCTTGCTATTTGAGAATACCAGTGTGGAACCAATCCCTAAGATTGCAACCAATGCAACAATAACGGCGATGATTTTTGATTTTCGAGTCATACTTTGACCTCCCTATTATTATTAAACAAGCGATTTTGGAGTCTACTGAGAGTTCAATTTGTATCTCCACATCTGGTTATTATTATAGCAAGAATATTGGGAAAATATTGATTAATTACCATTTCTGGCTGATATGGTAAACCCTATATTGGCATGCATATGAACATTCATCCCGACCGAACTTCATAAGCCCAATACTGCACAACGTTTTGGCATGTACGTAGAACCTTGTGTATCTACTATTTTTGTGTTCATCGCTTCTTCAGAATGTCTCACTGGGATATTCCTCACGATTACTAACTCCTACAGATGATGGATACACCGTATTTTTCCCGTGGTCACAGGTGTGTTTTAAGTATCCACACACCGAACTTAGAAATCGTATACCCACCCCTTCTAGTGACCGTTTCGAAAGAGGGCACGCATGTGGAATTTTCAAAGGACAGTTGTGCTTCGATAAGGAAAAACTTTCGTTTTGAACGTCTATAAAAACAGTTACGAAATTGTTGGTTTTTCCATTATCATCGGATAAATCTATCTATCTCAGCACACTCCAAAACCGCTTGTTTTCTCGAAAATCATCTTATTTCCGTCGTTGGCACACAGTCGTCAATTCATCATCCTGGTTTCTTCTCTTGGCAATTACTTTTTGCTTTTCATCCATGACTGAACGGACACGGTAATAGATCTCTGCAACCCTTTCAATGTTTCCTGTTGTATGTTCTATCGCTACCGCTCCTTTTAACTGATACACTTTGCCATCGAATGTTTTGACACTTTGTGCACGTGACGACGATATATCATAGAATGCAAGTCTCTGCTCTTTTCCCATGTCTATCGCCTCCTTCGTAAAGGGAAGGACTTAAAATCCCCCCTTTCATCTTGTATAGTTTTCTATCCATCTATATATCGAAAATGATTGTGAAATCCCTAAAACCCTGATAAGATTCTTCTTTTTTGAAAGGTAAGACTATGCTAGAACCGTTGTCTGACATGAGGTAGTAATTCGGTTTGCTCCATGTTTTCCGTATATACGTTGTAAAACGGAATGAGATTCTACTACGATGGAAGTTCGAATATTATAGGTAGCACTTTTCTTTAAAAACTGCTCCATATGAGGGATGGGGTAAAGATTGAATTGATAAAATACTAGATGTATCGGTCTAATTTTCTTCTTCTCTGTTAGAAAATGAAGATAATGAGATAACGCTTCTCCTCGATCTTCATAGGTACTATTACTTGTATCTATGCTGATATACGTGACAACCTTTTGATGATCTTCATAATCTAAAGAAACTGTTTCGCTTAACAAATCATACTTTACAATGCGATAGCCTTGTTTTAATTTCTGTTGATGTGTATCTTTGTAAAATTGACCCGTGGGATCAAAAATGAAGATAAATCTCTGTTCTGCTTTTCTTACCCCCTCTATTACTGTTTGATACGCCTCTTGGGACGCTCTAATTACATCTACACCCTTTTTCTCACGATTCGAACTCTTCATTGCCTGTAGAAGCCCTGAGCACCTTTGAATGACTCCTAGCATGTCTTTCTCTCCTTTCATACTTTAAATTATTGAGCTTTTTTGCGGTTCCTTACTGCAAATACAGCTCCAATTGCGCCAAGTACGACACATACAATTCCAATCCATTTTATGTATGGATTTTCAGCTTTACCGCCAGTTGTAGGAAGATTATTTTCTACTTTCTTTGGTGTTTGTTCTTGTTGTGGTTGTGTAATGATTTTATGTGGTGTCTCTGGTTGTGGTGTAACTGATTGTTCCGTTACTTTTGGTTGTTCTGGTGTCTGTGGTTGTGGTGTTTCTGGATGTTCCGGTTTTTGTGGAGTCTCTGGTGTAGGTGGTGTCGGTTTCTTTTCATCCTTTACTGTATGTTTGATAATTTGGCCGTCCTCTTTTATTTCGAAACGGAATGTTTCTTCGTTAATTAAATATCCGTCTGGCGCAATCGTTTCACGGTATGTGTACTCTCCAGCCGGAAGTTTTTCAAATGTTGCAATCCCCTCTTTATTTGTCTTACCTTTCACGACTTCCTTTCCTTGCTCATCATAGATTGTGAACTCTGCTCCTGGGAGTTTATTATTCCCTTTAGCTACGTCCACCTTTGTAATGATAAGAGAACCTGTGATTTGCTTATTTTTAGCCGTTAATGTAAGTGTTTTGTCATTCTCAGAGATGTTAAAAGGAATTGGATCTTTCGAAAGAACATATCCCTTTGGCGCTTGCTTTTCGACAAACTGATATGACCCAAACGGTACATTCGTAACTTCAATCATGCCGTTTTTATCTGTTTTGTGTTCGCTAATTTTCTTTCCTTTGCTATCTTGAAGGATGAATGTTGCTCCTTCTAATTTCTTATCTGGATTTTCTGCATCCACCTTAAGAAGTTTCACATTTCCTTTTACTTCTTTGTTTTCCACTGTGAAAGTAAGTGTCTTCCCTTGTTCTTTTATTTGGAATGGATACTTTGTTTTGTTTAAAATATGTCCTTCCACACCTTTTGTCTCGACAAAGTAGTAATCTCCGTAAGGAAGATCTTTTACTTGGGCAATTCCTTTCTCATTTGTAGTGGTCTTGGTGATTTCTTTTTCGCCTTGATACACAGTGAACTCTACGCCTGGAAGAACTTTCCCACTATCACTCAATTTCTTAATCTCGATATTCCCTTTTACTTTTGCATTTTCTACTGTGATGGTTGCAACTTCACCAGTCTTCACTTCAAGTATTTGAGGTTTATTATTCACTACATAGCCAGTAGGAGCTTTTACTTCTTTTAAAGTATACTTCCCAGCTTCTAAACCAGAAAGGCTCGCTGTCCCCTCCTCATTGGTAGTAATCGTACCTACCTTTTCGTTTGCACTGTTGAAAACTTCAAATACAGCACCTTGTAACACTTCTTTTTTCTCACCTACTTTTACAACCTTCAATCCACCAAGGGATTTCCAGTATACTTGTAGATCAGTACTTACTTTTTCCTCGTTTCTTTCTAATAAGACCGTTGCATCTTGCACCTTATCAGTACCTTTGTAAGCTACTGCATGCAATTTAGAAAGGTTAGAGGATACTTTCAAGGAAAACGTACCACTTGGAGAGGATTTTGGTACAAGAATACGGAATTGTTCTCCTAAGTTGAACTGTTGTTTCTCTTCTCCTTTTGTTGAAACAACTTTTGTTCCATTTGGTGCATTGGATAGTTGTACCGTAAATACACCGTTCTTTGCATTACTTTCTACTTGATAGGTTGTCGTCTCAAAGTACTCACCGTTTAATTTTGCTTCTTGATTGTCTGTTGGTGTTACATTCATGTACAGTTCTTGTGTTTCTTGACTTGTATTCGCTCCATCAATGATGGTCTTTACTGCTTTTGCAACACCTGCATCTCGATGCTCAATTTTGTCGATATCAATTTGCCCTAATGCCGCCCAAACAGAAATTTGTGTTGCATAATGCGCCTCTTTCCAGCTAGCAACACCTAGTTCTTCTGGACTCTTTTGTGGATATCCATTTAGAAGAACACGGTACACAATATCATGTGTGCGCCCCATCTCTGGAAGATCATTGCCATCGGGACTGAGTTTTCCATACGTTAAGCAATACGCAATTTGACCATTTGTATTCTTCAGTAATTCTGTCCGCAGTTCTTTCCCGTACATGGGGCTATAACTCCAATTCATTTCATATTTCTCACGATTAATGACTTCAGCACTCGCCTTTGTCAGTGGAAATACAAAATTCAGAACAACTAGAAGCATACTCATAGCAATGAGTATCATTTGATACGATCGTTTCAACATGACTAACAGCTCCCTCATATGATATGCAGTTTTCAAAGAACTAAAATCAGAATTTTCAGATTTAAAAGCTAAAAAAATAAAAATAAAATTGTACCTTTTCTTCATTACTGATTTACAATATAAATGTATAATTGTGTAACGCTAAGAAATGTTTCATTCTAATTTTGCTCTATAGTACGTAGCAAAAAATACTTTTTCAATGGGTTCATTAAAGAGATCAGCAAGAACTTTTGCACGTTTCTCGATAAGTCCCTTTTTACCAGTTTCAATATGATATAGAGTTTTTACAGGTATGTCAGAGGCCTCAGATACCTCTTGAATTGTAAGACCTTTTGATTCCCTAATATAGCGTAACACGGTCAATTTCTCACCCCCTTAATTACATTCTATTCTCCTAAAAGTAGAATGTCAATCCTTTCGGGAAAGTTTTTTATCCTAAAGGTGAATATTTTCCACTTAAAGAGAAAAATATTATCCCAAAAGAAAATACGATGATTGGAGTGAAATAGATGATACAAAATTATTTTGGAGAAAATGTTAGAATCCTAAGAACACTTAAAGGATTAAGTATGAAAGAACTTGGTGATGTTCTAGGAGTCGCTAGTAGCACTATTTCCAATTGGGAAAACAACAGAAAAGAACCAAATTTTGAAATGCTTCAAAAAATCTCTATCTATTTTAATACAAGTACGGACCGACTCCTAAATAATAAAATTGGTGATAGTGAAGTGCTTACAACTGAAGATCGAAAAATTATTGTAGAGCGTTTAGCTAAAGATTTATATGAGAGTTATAAGAGCATTCCAGATAAAGATAAACCACTATTAGAAAATGAATTAATTGAATACGCTAAATATTTAACTCATAGAATTGAAACTAAAAACAAATTGAAAAACAATTAAAACACGCTATTGCTCTTGGAAACTTTCAATTAAAAGTAATAATTCACGATAAGTTTCTAAAATTTGTTTGTCCTTATCAATCATCTCATTAAACCATTCTTGATTAAAATTCATTTTGTGTTCCTCCCGTATTTTACTTAATTATTTATGTTTTTAATTGGCACGAAATTTTTCTGTTATTAAATAGTGAACCACTCTTAAAAAGTACGAAAGACGCTACTTGTTAGTAGCGTCTTTTTCATTTAAACGGCTCATCCGCCTCCGGGATCAACCTTCATATTCATAACATATTTATTTGTCTCTAGTGATTTTGCATGTTGTGATTCTTCTGTTTCTGATTGAAAAAACGATGTCAATATCATTACAGTATATAACGTAACGACAAAGTATTTATTCACTTGACTTCACCTCTTCTTTTAATAGCTCATTCTTGACATATTGCGAGTAAAATATATTACCTGTTAATTCGAAATATTCCAAGGATTTCTTTAATCCTATTATATCATTATTTACTTTAGAAAACGAATACTGCTGAAAAGCGGTAAATTCCTTTCCATATTTCCTCAATCCCTCGTATAATTTTATTCCTTTTTCCCAATCACCATGCATACACTCATAAAATGCTTCTTCAGATGTATGAATAAGATCAAACCTAATTTTATCTAGATTTATACCGTTTTCTATATACAAGTGTGCTAGCGTAGTATGAAAGGCAAGATATTTTTGTGTTTTTTGTGGGACTTCTATATTTTCACATAAAGAAATCGCCCTTTTAATGTACTTTTCAGCTGTATACGGGCATTCAAATATAAAACTTTCCCCTAAGCAACACCAGGCTGTGGCCTTAATTATAGAAATATCCATCTCAGAATCTAAAATTTCATAACATGTATTCCGACACCTTTCTAGATCATTTCTCATTAAGTATATATAAGCTAACCGTTCTTTATATTTCATTTGTAAACACTGCTTAATATAGTCCTGTTTTATCTCTTTTAAGTTAGCTTCCATACGATCAGCATGTGGAATAATAGCATTGTAATTTTGCTTATCATACATGGCTTCCATATACAAAATATTCAAGGCCGCTTGACAATCGGTATCTGATGAAAAATCTTTTGCATAAATTTCATCAAGAAGTTGTTGTCCTCTTGCAATATTTTGATTTCTCTTATTTTGAATCTTATAAACAGCTAAATACTTCTTTAATCCCTTTGTCTCAGCATGTTCTTCTATAATTTTTTTTATTAAATCGTATTCACCCATTGCTTGGCAATAGCATAATGCCTTCCGTACATTTAATGGAGTTTTACATAGAAGAATATATTCATGAATCATTTGTCTTTTCTCTTCAGGACTATCGCAAATGGACTGAATTAGCTTTAAGAATACTTCAAATTTAAACTCATCTGTTTTACATTGAAGCCCGTTATCAATCGTAGTTTTACTGCTGCCAATTTCCTTTGCAAGTTTCCTACTACTTATTTTCTTGTCCACTTTAAGCTTCAACAATTTTTTCATTAAATTCTCCAATGTAATTCCCCCTTCCAAGCACAAGATACATTATCCAATATTAATTACAGAAAAAAGTTCTTAATTATGGTATAACACTCTGACATATTCTTGTAAGCTAATAAATTGCTATTGTAATTGGGCAATCGACACTTTGATATCAATATACAGTCAAAGTAACGAAGATTTGTCTTGTCATTATGTTTAAACTTAATATCGCTTCCTCATAAATTATATAATTAGAATTATTTTAACATGAAGCCCTTATAGTTATGTATACACCACCTATCTTAAAAATGTTTCTAATTATATTACTGAAAATTCAGTTATTTTTAACCAAAAAAATCACTTCCTACGAACCATATTTTAATAAAGAATTAGCATGGATTTTCACACAGGGGATAACAAAACCTACCTAAGGGGATTGATATTATATTGATAACAATATAATATAAAAAGAAAGATTGTATTTTTTAGAGAGAAATGATTTTAAAAGATATATAAACAAAAAAAACCCACTACACTCAGTTTTAGATTGGTTCCTGTCGCCAAACTAGATACCAATTTAAAACTCCAAGAATAGTATGGGTCTTATTTCACATTTTTAAATGTTCACTTATAGTTAGAATTATACCATAAGGTGCATATAATGTGAATAAGAACCTCTATTTTTTCATGTTTTTTCTGTGTGTGTTTAGTGGGAAAATAGGAGGTTTTTTTGTGTTACTTCAAAACTTTTTGCTCAGTCGAGCAAAGGCCGAATTAAGTCCCCGAATCAAACACTTATCCAAAACACCTGGGGCTATTAATCAAGCAATCAAGAAAGTTACTACTTATATTGATAATATTGTCCTAGAATGTGAAGGTGTTACTACAAAAGATTACCTTACACCACGAAAATTTGAAGCTTTAGAAACAGTTTTATCATACTTGGTACAAGAAGGATATTCTCAAGTAAAACAAGAGCATATCAGCAAAAAAACAGGTATTTCAAAGCCAATTATTAACTACGTTTTTAATTGGTTACAAGACCTGGGAGTGTGCCAACAAGTCAAAGTACGAAGACATGGTAAAATTGCCCCTTCAATTTACATTTTAACTCTACATAACAATTACTTAAAAATCATTGAATATTTCAAGGTGAAATGGGCTGTAGCAATTGATGTATGCTCTACTTTCACTAAATTTCTGAGTGAGAAACTCTTTAAGAAAAATTTTGTAGCCAATCACGAAGATATAAAAAATGATATACAAGTCTCGTCTAATTCTGTAGATATTTTCAGTGTAAACAAACAAGAAAAATCAAATACAGATTGTAAATTAAAAGAAAAGACTAACAGATTACAAGATTTAGACGACTATCTTAGTGAGGATCAGAAAAAGGCTTATTACTACATTTTAAGTCAAGAGTTAAATCACCTTAGTGAAAAAGATGCATACACAATTGCTTTAAGGATGCCACCTTATATCGATCGCTATGCTAGATGGGATTTTGAAGAATGTGTAAAATGGTTTCAATACAATAAAGCTCAAAATAGCAATCCTGCACATTTTATAAAAATGTTTGGGCAAAAGTCTAAACAAAACTGGGAAAGAAGAAATCAGAACGCATTAAAAAAGAAATCCCTACATGGTACAAATAAAAAAAGAGAATTTGTTTTCTATAATTTTTTAGAAGAAAGTAATTAAATTTAAAAAACCATATTAGCATGTAGCCTTGCTTAAAAAAATCAAACATAGCAAGGCTATTTGTCATATCCTCTTATAATCGCTCATAAACTTTTTATTTTCCGACACATGAAACTTCAAAATACAAATCATATTATGGAACCTTTCTATGAAGTTCTGGGCGATTTACGTATACAATTAGCCTTAATCTACTTACTGCTAATTCATCATTGACTATCAAATTAAATTTGAAATTTACTAAGAGAAAATCCTAAATAGCTTGCCAGAGTAAGTTTAAATGCATCATAATTTATTTTAATGTTTTTATTGGTTTTACTTTTTAAAACAAGATTTATTTAATATAGCATTCTGAAATGCTTTCTATTTTGTCTAATTTTAGGAAATCCGATTCAACTTACAAAATATATAAATAGTTTTGTAGATGCCTGTTATTGGCTTCCCTAAAATCTGATAAAATTCTATTTATTTCAAATTGAATCCATGGGGATACTTCCCCTTCTCCCCACTTCTATATAGTATTATAAGAATATCACGAGCTATTGAATGCATTCTAAAAAGATGGGCCATACTAAAAAACGTAAACTATTAAATAGAGCTTTGTAACATTATTTCTCTTTAAGATTAAATACCTCTAATACTTTGTAAAATTTTACAATACCCTATAATTTATTTTAAGAGCCAAAAATTTTATTAGAAGTATCCCTATTTTAAATTGAGTATTATTATTTACTAGTAAAACGCTATTTAAACGCATAGCGTTCAATACCCCTCATTAACTTTCTATATATTTTAGATTAAAAGAATATTAACTAGATACTAATTCTATTAATGAAAGCTTTGATTCTTGCACATATATCTAGTAAAATTCTTATATTGGAAACAAACTTTTAATAATAAAATTTCAAGTCATTCTTTAATTATTGTATTGTCTAATAAATATTTTCCACTTCCAAAGGTGAACGTTATCAAAACGGGGAGTCTTTATAATTTAATTAACATTAATACTAGATACATAGACTAATCTAGTACACAAGTATTTGCACAGGAAACATTTTAAAGGTAGCGAAGCCTCTTTACCTAGTGGCCCAATAAAAATTTTTATTATTAGAGGAATGATCCTTCTAATAAAGAAAGAATATCTAGCACACAAATATTGGAGGTGTGAAGTTTGGAATATGGATATTTTGCACAAGAAGTAGCAAAGCAACTGGATATAAACACTAATACACTTCGCAGATGGTCAATTGAACTAGAAAAAATGGAGTATATATTTGAAAGAAATGAACGTAACCAACGAATTTATTATGAAAATGATATAGATATTTTAAAACAAATGAAGGAATACCTAAATCAAAACTGGAAATTAGAAGAGGCCGCTACACGAAGCATGGAGACAAACGAAGAAAACGTCCCGAAAACGGATAGCGTTCAGGAAGAAAAGGAAACTGAAGTAACACTTCAGAAACGTTCACAAACAGATATTTCATTAATCCAAGATAAGTTTTCCTATATGTTTAACCAACAAGAAAAAATCGTACAACAAAACCAAGATATTATTAATTTATTATTACAAGAACGCTCAGAAAAGGAAGAAAAGGATTCACAAATTCAGTTACTACAGGAAAAACTGGATAAAGCTATTCAATTGTTAAATGAGGATCGTCAAGAACAACAAGATAACAGTAAAAAAACGTTCATTCAACGTTTATTTAATCGAAACTAATTGGACGATGCAGTTTCTATCAAATACATTTCTAATTTATAAAAAAGCGGTAATTACCGCTTTTTTTATTTTTTTAACTCATCTTCACAATGCTAAATATACATTTTTAAACGGAGTTCCTCTTCTGTCTGTTTTTAATACCTATTTAACTTCGAAATTAAAACATATATTTAATAATATACATCAAACTAACACTCATCAAAAGTTCATATACTTTTTACTAAGTTTCATACATACCGTCTAAGTATAATGAAGAGAAGCTAACTTGATTTAAATTATTATATTATTAATTAACAAAACCCCAAGAATTTCTGTCATTTCCTCAACCTGATCCCAATCACTTTTCTTAATTTAAACAAATCCAAGTCATCTTAATCCTTGATATTAAAAGGGAGAACGCACCATAAACGCCTAGCGTTCATGATGAATTTCAGTGTGCATATACTTAAATTCTATATAGTTATTCCTCAATTCAAGTTTAAATTTGATCTTGTATAAAATTTAGAGTATTGCTTTCAATATTATTGCGCTTTAAGGCCATTCCATTGTGACAACAGTTATATATTTCTTTAGCCTTGCCTATGAATCTCAAAGATCCTCAGTATTAATATCAATGTCTTGATCATATTTTTCAAAAGTTAGCAAAATATTTTTTATCGATTTTTGGGGAAGCTTGGTTAAGTTCTGTAATTCCCTAACTTTTCAATAACTTCATATTATAGAACTAAAGTAAGGATGCCTTAACACCTTACAGCAATGAGTTTAACGGTTTATGAACGCATGGCGTTCGCATTTTTATAAAGTGTTAATTTAACGCTTTATAAGCGCTCATCCTATATTCTTTTTAATCTTGTTGTAATGAAATTATATATTGAGTACTTAAATTATACTTCTTTATTACAAATACAGAATAATTGCTTATTTTAAATGAAACTACAAAGTTAAAATAACCTGCCCCTAAATTTCACAAACAAAGCGTTCTTGATCGTCAACTTCCAGCGTTATCACCATATCTTTTATCATTCCCTATAAACGATCTTAGTATATGACCTCTCAAAAACTCATAAACGTTGATATAAAAGGGTAATCGCTACAAAAACGGATAGCGTTTACGTGATTTTAAACACTAAAATAACACTTTGATAACGTTTATATTATAAGAGATTTAGATACATTCTCTAAAACATCAAATTCTCTTGAAAATATTAAACTTTCAAATCCGACTAACTACTTTATTTGCTAAAAAGTGAATTTCAGCTTAGATAATTGAGTTGGATCATATACAAAGTTCTCCTCTAATTAATGCTTTCATTTTTACTTTTTGAACACTATTGCTTAAGCGGTCTATCAGTTAGTACTTTAGACCTAAAGAGTCCTTCTGAATATTATTATGTAAACTGCGAACTCCCATTATATACATGAATTAAAGAAAGCAACACATTCTAAATTAATCTATTTAATATTTTACTTGCTCTATAGAATTACACCACAAAGAACCAACTTATAATTCTTAATCTACAAAGCTCATCACACAAATTAATATGTAAAATAAGTTGTGGTTACCAAAATACAGACGTTAAAAATCTAAGCTTCTTGTAACACATTTTACAATAGAGATTTTAACGCAAGACCAAATCTTAGAAACAAAGCTATTTATCTTTTAACTGTAGTAAAGTAACTATAAAAATAACCCACTAAATTAGAACTCTCACACTTCAAACAGTCCAGGAGGATGTTAGGTGGTGAGTATTTCAATCGAAATATACACCACGTGAATCATTCGTATTCTTTTTAATGAATAACCTCTCAAAAACCTTATAAATGTTGTTATTAAAGGAATAAACGCCATGATAACGTATAGCGTTCATGTAATATTCAACACCAAATTAACACTTCGATAACATTTGTCTCTTAGCGGATTTAAATATATCCTCGAAAACTTCAACTTCTCTTAAAGAAGATTACGAATTAAAGTTTTTATTCTAACTTTAATTCCTAAAAATATCTTAAAGGAATCCATTCAACACATATAGAAAACTTCTCCAAGGCTTATATAAGTGCCTTACAAACCATACAATTAACTAAACAAACAATTAATCCAAAAAACATACTGAAATCAATTTCAATAAATATTTATTAGATATTTATTGGATATTTATTAGATATTTATATTTTATAACCTTATAATTCAACCCTAATCAATCAACCTATAACATAGAATGAATCAATTATATATATATCTATTATATATCTATAATATTTCTGATTTATATTCAACTTAGGTTCATTCCTTTCAATACCTTGTTTTCGCTCTAATTTTAAGCTATAATATAGTTATTAAATATAAATAAAAAATAAATATTATAGAGGTGATGTATAATGAAAGATTTAAAAGGGAAAACTCTTCATATAGATATTGAAGGCGATATTGGGAACGATTCTTTTAAAGGTTACATTAATGGTGAATACATAAAAATGAAAAACGTATATCAAAGCGTTTACTCAATGCCAAATGTAACAGAAACAAACACTCAAAAAAATGTGCTTAATCTAGTAGATAATATGTTTGTAAATATTGCTAGTAAATCGATTAGAAGATCTGGGATGTACTTTATTGGTAATCGAGCGATGCTAACAGGGAAGAACCCCAAAAACATGAACATTAAAGTAGGCCAAAAATATAACGATGATTTGCCGTTAATTAATTTGCTAGGACTTATTGCAAATAAATCAGTTCAGATTGAGTGGGAAAGAACGGAACAACTGCCACAATCAATTAACGTGACTGTTGATCTTATTTCAGCTATTCCAGCAAGCCAATGGACACCTGTAAATGCTAAGCATCTAGAGCAACGTTTTACTAATTCAAATCATGTTGTAGTTGTTTATGTAGGGGAAGAACAAGTAACAGTCAGCTTAACATTTAACAGCGCAAACATTACCCAAGAAGGTGTTCCTCCTTTATATGCAATCCTTGAAGGCGAAGAAGATATGTTTAGTGATTTTATTAAACTATATAAAGACAAACTTGAAGTAGAAACAGTAAAAAAGGGATTCTTTAAGAACAAAAAGATCTTACATAGTGACATTGGAGATGGAACAACTGAGTATATATACACAGTTGGCGTAAATCCAGTAATTGATGCTTGTAGTGGAGAAAGACGTGGAGTTGGGCATGCTACAGAAGAAGCTGTTAAGCTATTAAACCAAGAACGTGGAACAAATATTAAACGTCAACAATTTTCACAAATCCTTCAAGACTCAGATCATAAATATCATGAGGAAGCAACTGGGTATTTTAATATCACAAAAGTAGAACAAGCTGAGCTTATCTTAGAAGATACAAGTGAAAAATATGTAAGTAATACAGCTAGTGAAGCTGAAATTTTATGTGTATACGGTGGGGGAAGTGTTACTTTTAAAGATGAATTATATAACCAATTATTAGAGTACTGTGAGCAAGTTGGTATGTACTTATTGTGGATTCCAGAAAAATATGCTGTAGATATGAATGCTAGAGGGATGCAAGTAATCAAGAAAATTCTTACTCGAAAAAAGGTGAGATAATATGGCTGACAAGAAAAGAGAATCTTTCTTTTGGAATCTCAAAAAAATTGAGAACGAGGAATTCTTTAAATGGTTTGAATCTCAAGGGAATATAGCAGATTCATTATATAAACTTGTCTGTTACTTTATTGATAAACATGGCTTACAAGATGTTGGTGATTATAAGATTCAACAACAAATGCAAAGAGAGATCTTACTTCAAGATAAAGATTTTTTAAATGAGGTTAAACGGGTCCTATTGAATGATACAAATCTCATTATCAAAAATGATGACCAAAATACCCAAAATGAGATAAAATCTCCTAATGAAGAAATTGAGGCTTCTGAAGAGAAGTCGGATAATGAAGATGTAAAAAAAGAAGACGTTTCTAAATCTGAAACAAATGTTTTGAATGATGAATATGAAGATCTTGATACAGCAAGTTTATTTGGTAATTAATGCTATCAACATAACAAAAAGAGTCCTGAGTGATACGGACTC
The DNA here is from genome assembly GCF_002584535.1 of Bacillus cereus. GTDB lineage: Bacteria > Bacillota > Bacilli > Bacillales > Bacillaceae_G > Bacillus_A > Bacillus_A arachidis. Next base: position 22,551 of record NZ_NUOT01000030.1, on the reverse strand, counting down.
TTTTTTTACACTTTAATTTTCAACTTACATCTTATCAATAATTAACTGTCGTTTATACCATTGGTTTAATTTATCTCGCGCAGCTCCAGAGAGGCGCTTTGTTTTTTTGTTATAGAATCTAGAAAGAGTAGGCTGTGATATACCTATCTCTGCTGAGAGTTCTCGCATAGTTATGTTCTTACTCCTATGCATAACTTCTATTCTCTCCCTAATTAAATGTTCATGTTCATTTCCATTCATATCTAAGGGTTTTTCTTCAATTTTTACTGGCTGATTTTCCTCATGTATTACATCAATAGACTTTTTCTTTGCTAAGTTTTCCATTGAATGAATTAATTCTTTAGGTGGTAGTATTACTATTCCTAACTCTGAATAATAATTTTTAAACCAATTCTTCTTCGTCAATTGTTCTTCATTTAAACCTTTATCATATTCCCAATGGGAAATTACACCTTCTTTTTCTAAATCAATCAAAACATTTTCTAATTGATCACGAATACGGTTAGGCTTTTGCTTTTGGTTTATACCCATTACCGCTAATAATCCTTTATCTCCTCCTATAGAATAGGGCCTTTTTAAGTTAGAAAACATTTGACGAATTCTCCATTGCCATGTCAAATAACGAATTAATCTTTTATGATACTTGTGTCTATAGCTATTATATTCAAGGGCCTTTTTTGATAATAGTGCCGTAGTGCTGTTAGATCCATATAGATAGCTGGATAAGAAGCTTCCCGGTTTAATTCGGCACGATTCTATACCCATGTATTCATTTGTATTGTTATCCCTCCAAAGAACTACAGAATCTAATACAAATAACCTTTTAATTACCTCACGCTTTACTTCATAATGTTTACCTGTTTCAGCGCGATCATTTAGTACGACTACTTCATTCTCATCATTTAAGTATATAAAAATACTTGCTAGAGCCGCTATCCGTTTAGCTACTTTAATCTTATCTTCCACTCTATAATATTCAACACCATTTGCTTTTGCTTTTGAAATACTGCACATTTCTAAAACTTGTTCATAAGAAAAATCAATAAATTCATCAGGTGAGTTGGCTTCATTTAGCCATTGAATTGTGATGGTATCTAATACGTCCGCTGTTAAATCATCCATATTACTCATTACACCATCTACTAATGTATTCCATCTTGCGGCTTCGTCAATATTCGTTAACCTTAGGTCCTCATCTTTATGAGATGAAAGCTGTGCTACTCCATTACTATCTTTCGTTTCAATGGGATATGATTTTAATTTTGTATTTTCATCTTCCTCAAATTGATTCTTTGCTATCCCATCTCTTAACTTATAATAAACAGCGGAATTATTTACTTCTAAATAATTTTCATGTGCTATATTCGCATCAGGTTCAATTACTGGTGTACGTGTTACAGTATTAACCGTTTCTTCATTACGAAACTCTTGAGCTATAAAGACATCTATTGTCTCATGAATTGTTACTTTATAAGCGTCTATATTTTTAAATATATCTAAAGCTGAAATACCTTTTCCTTGTTGCTGCTTCACCCACTGTACAAGCATTGAAAATGATGGAGAAAGGTATTCTGAAGTTACAATTTTACTATTATCTGCTTCAACGTCTACATAGTAAGAATTCCATTTATGCCACAATTGCTCGTTCTGTTTATAAAGTGGTTCTGTTATTGATAATGCATCTCTAAACAACTGTAGAACGTCTTCCATATATATTTTGCTCCTTATATAAATTTAATAAATGTTATTTAACGTGTTATCCGAAAGAATTCTCCTTCCTCAAGCGTGTGCAACGCGATAGTCCAACGCTAGGTGGGAGATGAATTTCGGTTTGGCGTTAGCTAAAAACTTTTGATAAACTAGACATATGAAGTTCTTTGATAACTTGATATAGAAGGTTGCAGGAAGAAAACAGAGTGCGAAAACCAAGCCATTCGGTTCCTGCGTAAAATATCAACCGTAAAAAAGAACGTCCAAGCGTTGGACATCTAGGGATGGAATAACCCGAAGTAACGCTCAGGGAGACGAAAGGTTGCTCTCGTCGCGGAACTGAGAAGCTCCCACTTCAAAATTCGTTAGAATTTAAGTGGCGGGTAGTTCACACGTGAAAATACTTAGCTATATGATGTCCCTTTCTAAATAACAAGAAAGATAATTAGAATATTCTATTTGAATTTTTCTACGTTACACCTTTACAGGATACTAGCCTTCATACCTATGATCATCCCTTTTAATGATTATACAAGACCAAATCAATTTGTAAAATCCAAATACGAGTTAATTCAAAGGCTTACATAGTATCCTAACTTTTTTTCATAGATCACTCTGCTATAACATGAAAATCTATAGCTATATTATTGCCCATTCAACTGCACAAAATTTTTAAAAAAGAGGGCTAAAGCTTGATATAAAAGATTTCCTTTTGTAATTACAATATGTAACATGAAAACTTATAGCTATATGATGTCTCCTTGGAATGATGTAAATGTTCTATTAATCTTTTGATATCATACACTCACTACCTTTTGTTCGTATTTTTAACTATTTATATAATATGAAAATCTGTAGCGCTATGATCTCCCTTTTAAAATTTAAAATTTCGAGACTAAATCCTTTAATATCAACGTTTAAAGACTATTCTACGAATAATTTCATATCTAAGAACATGAAAATTTATAGCTATATGATGTCCCTTTTGAATGATGTAAATATTCTATAAACCCTTTGATATCATACATTCACTACCTTTTGTTCGTATTTTCGACTGTTTATATAATATGAAAATCCATAGCGGTATGATGTCCCTTATTTTATACAAAGATGAAAAGTCTTTAGCTATATGATGTCCCTTTTAAAATTTTAGATTTTGAGTTCAAACTCTTTAATACCAACGATTAAAGGGTATTCTATGAATAATTTCATATCTAAAAACATGAAAACCTATAGCTATATGATGTTCCTTTCTTATTTATAAAAGAGCCTCATAAACATTGTTGCATCAATGTTTATGAGGCTCTTTCTAATGAATTATTAATTTTCTAGAAAGATGAAAATCTGTAGCGGTATGATGTTCATAAAAAAAAACCGGTAAATCTTCAAATCCCTTGATACACAAGGGATTGACGCGCATTTCATCTTTTCATTTTCTCTCTTAAAGGGGCACATTTCATCAAATTTCGATTTGATATAATCATAATTGGTATATTTTATAGTGTTTTGGCATATATTTCTGGATTTATGTGTAGGAGGTGAAAAAGATGGGACAATCATTTATTATTCGTAATCAACGTAGTCTAAATGGACAAGATACAAATGCAGTTCTAGTAACATTGAAATCTTGGCAAAAACTTGTTGAAGCTTTTGAAGCAAAATACTACAGCTATAAAGATACATACCTTGAGGATATTCTGGATCATATGACATATGAAGAACGTATTGCTGATGTAGATGGCTTTGTAGCTCAAGCGAAACCATCTTTTTCACGTCGTACACTATCTGCTATTTCAGAAAAAATGGGACGAAAACATAAATTATATGGCATTACAAATGCAGATTTAGAAGTCTTCTTATATCTACACAAGAAATGTTACACGAATGGAGTTATTCCAAATGTAACAGTACATATGATGTGGGAAGATTACAAGCTGTATAAAGAAGAATTTGCTTATATACAGCATTCTCAATTCTATATTTCATTAAAAAAATTAAGTTTACATAACATTATTACACTAGAAAATGAATTAGATGGCCGCTATACCATTAGGCTAACTCATTTTATGAACGAAGAAACTGAAAAGGCAAATTCCTATGTGTATATTAGCCCAGTCGTATTTACCAAAGCTTTCTTTGAGCTTTCAGTTGCGGCTAAGAAACTATTCTTGGACATTGCTATGCAACAGCACAGCGAAACGACTCTTAAACGTTCCTTAGACAAACAGGATGAAAGAGGGAATACAACTCATTTTGGCGGAATGTACCGCTTTTTACATAAGAAATACCCACATCAAATCCGTGCGGTTATGACAGAATTAACAACTGCATTACCATGTACTGGCACTCCCCTATTCAGAATTTGCAAGTTACAAAAAGGGGTTAAAAATACAAAAAGATATACAACGTTATATCTATCCTTACATACAGATTTCTTATGTACAAAAGAAGCTGGAGAAGTACAGTATCGCGATCCATTCACCCCAAAGGTTACGTATGCACGGAAAGCTCGTTTTATTGAATCTGTGCTACAAGAACTGAATATCGGTGAATTTACACAAGACATGAATAAATTTATTCATGTACTTAAGTATACTTGTCATCGACAAATTCGAAGTGTCATTCGTAGCTTGCGTGACATGATAGATCGTAATGAAGAATATCCAAGTAAGTTAGTTTATACACTGAAAAAACTATTAAATCAAACATCACAATATCAAATTCTTGATACAGCGGCAAAAGAAGGTATTTACCCTCTTATTACACAACATGTTCCAAAAGAACAAAAGGAGCAAGCTGTATTTGATTTTGGATTGCATTTCTCTATGTATTCTCTTCGAAACACCAAAAAGTTGTTCCGTAAAACATATGAGTTACTAAAATCCAAATTTGCTGTACCTGTTACAGAGGAATCGTATCACCGTAACTATCTAAAGTATCAAGAAGAAACATTATTTAGAAAGTACGCCTATGAACAAGGTGCAAATCTAAATGCTTATATGGCTTTAGAAATAGAAATGCGTGAACTTCTAAAAACAAGAGGACATAAAGATCGATTTATTCCAAGTGATGTTCGCGAATTGTTCATTGAAAAGATAGATCGACTACCTAAAGAAAAGCTTCGCGTTATTGAAGTACCGAATGAGTTCAATTTGATTACATTTATGCGTGCATTTGAACAATTGGTACGCGCTGGTATTCATGTAACAACAGCCGAACAAGTACTTGAGGTAATAAAAACAAATTAACGATACTCCGCTCTCTATTTTTGAAAAAAATATAAATAGAGGGCTATTCGTGTTGGTTCCATTATTTAAAAGCTCTCCAATGATTTCCCCTTATAGATACCTTTACTCGATTCTATTCATAATAGAGTCTTTTTTTATACATTCCTATACAAAACTGTACTGCAATTAACTGATTTTCCACATCTATGTTTAAATAAACATGTTATTTTTATCTAAAATGCATGCAAATACCTACAAAAAATCATAAGAAAAATAATAAATTTCGTGGATAAGTGGATAATTAGAGCCCGATGTGAATAGTATTATGTAATTATTATTGAAATAAAGGGATTTTGGTACTTCATCTATCAAAAATCATCAATATTTATGTGAGTAATGTGACAAATTCTAATTATGTTGATTAGTTAGCCTATATTGTTAATGTTTTGTGAGTAAATAATATTAAATTGTGGAAATACGGTGGATGAATTGAAAATTTAGCGCTTGAATAAATATATTTAAGAATGCATCAATTTGTTTCATTTTTTATGTAGAAATACGTAATCTTGTTTATGATTTTTTGTAGGTTTTATACCTTATTAATGGCTAATTTTGTGTTGTTAGATTTTACTATTTATGATTTTTTACGCTATATGATGCTCAAAGACCTTGTTAGAGTAGAGATTAAACCATATTTATTAGCTCTATATAAGTTTTATCTTTATTTTTTTAAGATATATAAGATATATATTTATATAAGATTTTAATAACTTGTTTTAATTTACATCATCCTTTGGAACAAAACTTTTAAATACTTAGTTTGATTTAATATTTCCAACTTTTAGACATAACTCTGTAATTGCAAATCTTGAAAAATTACTGCTCTTTTTTGAATAACGAACATAGCTAATAAGGTAAATACTAGTAACAGAATGATAAATTTTTTTGATTTTAACAAGCCACATCACCCCTTCCCTCTTTTTCCTGCTGCAACATAAATTCTTCATATATACATAACTGTCCTTTGTGAGTAGATATTTTATTTTTTGTACAAATTCAAAAATATGGATAGCACTCATATCTATTAGTGTACCTAGAATTTTATATGGATGGTGAGACATATGAACCAATATCAAATGCTGTATAGTACACCGTATCTTTATTCCTCTCGAACATTGAAACAAATGTATAAAAGTACTAAATGTGAAGAAAACATCTGCGCTATACAAGAGCATATGCAACGACATGAAGTTTATTTAAACCGACAGTACCGAGGATATTATTATTTAAGTCAAAAAATTGAAGAGGATCTATATGGTGATGAACATGCTGTAAGTTGGAATGAGTTATTAGATGATTACCAACTATACAGGGATCGTAAAGGGAACTTATCTATTAAACCGAAGGGATGGGATTAAAGTGACGATCATTGGAGAGCTAGGGGTAGTTTATGCCATTACTGGTGCTTCAGTTTTAGGAATTAAGGTACTAAAAAAGAAAGGTCTTTACCTTCCAGATTGGTTGCTACGTGCGGGGCTAAAGTGTTTATTAATTGGGAGTGTTTGGTACGTGCTAATGGATATACTAGATGTGTTTCTACGTTAGTATTACATCTGGTAGTTGAAAATAATTGTAATAGTGCGTCTTAATCTATTTTTTGTAATCTTCCATACAGGCTCAACTACCTAAAGGAGGTATGGAGGATATGATATCACTTTTATTAATACCAGCAACCTATTTTACTGTTGCTTATTTTTATAAGGGAAAAGAAATGAGTGATAAGAAAAAAATCGCCACGTTTTTTGAAATTACAAAGATATGTGTTCAGCATAAAGGAGAATTACAATACCCCATTTTTTTAAAAGAAATAGAAGATAACATAAGTATGAATTATGTCTACAAGCTACCTTTAGGTGTACCTAGTCAACTTATTAAAAAGTTAGCTGAAGTATTAGAAGAAGGACTATATAAACCTGTTAAAATATCGTTTCATCAAAGGGAACTTCATATTCGAGTATTTAAGCAACAAATACCTGAAGTGTGGAATTGGTCTAAGGATCTACTAAAGGAGCACACATGGAGAGTTATGATGGGGAAATCGTTAGATAAACACGTATATCATGATTTCGAGAAAACACCGCACATGTGCGTAGCGGGTATGACACGTTTTGGAAAGACAGTATTTCTAAAAAATGTGATGACGAGTTTAATTTTACAACAACCTCGACATGTGAAGTTTTTTATTATTGATCTGAAGGAAGGATTAGAATTTAGTCCTTACAAGGATCTGTCTCAAGTAGTAGAAGTAGCTGAAAACCCGGAACAGGCGTTAGAGATGTTGGTGAGAGTACGTGAAAAGATGGTAAAACAGATTGAGATGATGAAAAATTCCTATTTTACCAATGTTATAGACACATCAATTAGAGAACGTTGTTTCATCATAGTAGATGAAGGAGCGAACCTTTGTCCGACACAAGGTTTACCTAAAAAACAACGGGATTTATTATTTATGTGCCAGGAGATGTTATCTGAAATCGCAAGAATTGGAGGTGGTTTAGGATTCCGGCTTATATTTTGTACCCAATATCCAACCTCTGATACATTGCCAAGGCAAATCAAACAAAATGCTGATGCAAAGCTAGGGTTTCGATTACCAACAGCGGTTGCTTCACAAGTTGCTTTAGACGAACCAGGTCTTGAAGATCTGCCTTCCCTTCCAGGAAGAGCATTATTTAAGACTGATCGCACAGAGGAAATTCAGGTACCTTATTTAAAGGATATGGACATGTGGGAATTACTGAAGCAATACAAGGTGGTGAAACAAAATGAGGCATCAAACACTCAAACAGAAAGCGAGACAAATCGAGATTTTATCCACTTTGAGTAAGTTAGATTTTGCAACGAGGAGACAATTACAAGCCATTCACTGTTTAGGAAGTATTCGGAATGCAAATCGTGTATTAAAGGATCTGACTCCATATTGTCACATTACAAAAATAGCTCGTGAACATGTATATTATTTAAACAAAAAAGGACGTGATTTATTAGGAATCACAAGGACAGTAAAGAAAAATAGTCAATTACAGCACATTTTAATGAGAAACGAAGCCTGGATGTGGCTAGGATTTCCCGAATGGAAAACAGAACAAACGATAGAATTTTCAACCAGTGGTCAGCGATATCAAATCATTCCTGATGCAACCTATTTTGAAGATAAAGTCCCTCACTTTGTTGAGATAGATCGCATGCAACATATGAAAGCAAACGAACACAAAATACAGTTATATGGCCATATAACAGATATCTATAAAAGACAGAATGCTATTGTTCCAGTAATTATCTTTTTCACATTATCAGATTATCGACAATCAAAGTTAGAGCAATATGCTGTAAAACAAAATGTGTTTATGAGAACTTTTGTGATGAATGATGTTTTCTAATTAAAACCAAAAATCTTGATGGTTTACATTTTTATTAGTTAGCTTTTTTAAAGCCCTAATAATTTTGTTACTGTTTTTTAAAGATGGATGAAAAGCACTTCCTTTACACAATCTACTAATGGTTCCTCTACTAACACCACTCTCTTTAGCGATATCTTGTTGAGTTAAATGGTGCTTATCTAGGAATTTACCAAATTTACTTCTGGGTTTGCCAATATCAAACCAATCCATTATATTCACCTCAATTAATTTAAGTTTTTTACTACTAGCTTGTCCTAAAGTTCAAGGTTTAAAACATGTCAATTAATTAACATGTTTTAAACCTTAAACGCATATAATAAACAAAATAATAAAGGGAAAAAACTTGTAATAATTTTGTGGAATCTAGCATTCATATTAATAGCTACAAGTTGCTGATACACTATCCTAATGGCAACTTGTTGCAACGAGTATTCCTACAAAATAAAAAGCTCAAACCCATTGGTACACAAGGGTTTGAGCTTTTCTTAATTTATAAAGAAATGAAAATGAGTTTAATAAGTTAAGAGATACTAGATTGTTCAGTGGTCGAATTTTGAAGAACTATATATAATTTCACATACCATATTGATATTTAGTTGGACAAAAAAGTCTACAATGTTATGTAGACTTTTTTTGTCCAATCGAATTATATTTCTATACCTATATGAGTAGAGTCTTAACGGACATTTTTAAAGCTCTAAATTTTCTTTACTTACTTTTGCAATATATTTCAAACAATCTATTACCGGATAATGAATCAATGCTTTAGGTTGGGAAAACTTGACGCCCTCTTTTTCAAGCAAATTGACAAGTTGTTCAACGGTCATCTCTTTGCGTTGTATCTTATTGAATTGTTGTATCACAATGCTTTTCCAGTTATAAGACGGACCCTGGAAGTAGCCTTCTCCTTGTACAGTATGATTATAAATCATATCCAGTTTTTCTTGTCTCTTTTTCTTTTGTAGATGTTTTTCCATTTGGCTCATCTTCATTCACCTCATTTTTTAGTGAAAATCTGTATTTCGCCCCCTCTTTAATAAAATAACCTGATTCTAATTGTTACACATTAATTTCAGCAACAATTAGTTTTCTTCCCTTTTTGCTATAGCCTGTTTCGAGAGAGAGTATCCAATCGTGAAGGTCATTCCAATCATATCCCAGATTTAATAATTCGACAGGGAATTTGTTTTCAAAGTCATCTCGCCAAGCATACATTCTTTCTAATGCATTATCTAACCTTCCAAATTTGTATAATGTAATGTTTTTCTTTTTTCCGTTATCTCTAAGTGCTTGTGTTAAATATACATAAAGCTTTCCTTTCGTTCGGTTAAATGTAAGAAATCCAATATTTCCTTTCAAACCGTCCCCTCCTATTCAGGTTCCGACCACAACGCCTAAAAGTGAATTGTGGTCGGAACTACATTTTAAGTATCTATTATGAAACTTGTCTTTTACGAACACGAACTTTTTTATAGCGACCATGTTTTACAACATGGCGAGTATCTATTTCTTTATATTTCTTAGTTTTAAGCATTTCCGAAATATCTACGATAATTGTATTCGTTAAAATATTTACTACATAACCAGTTAATTTGATTGAAGGATTCTTGCGATGCGGAAATTGGACAAAGTCACCAATTTTAATCGTTGGAACTGAAACAGTCTTTTCCATAAAAAAGCCTCCTAAACTGAAATGTTATAGATTAACTTTTAAATTACTGAGTATTTCTTTATCCTTTGAAACTTATATGCTTTTATATATAGAACAAACAAATCTGCACTTAATGTGACAGTCATTCCATCTTTCATACACTTTAAAATAATGAGATCTTGATTCTCTTGTTCAAACATCCTTGCATATCCTAATACCTGATACACTCGACCGTCTTTTCTATGAATATAGAATTCACCACGTTTGGGTTTTGGTGCTATCACATCTATTCCCCCTCAAAATTTGTTTAGAATCCGTAGAGAAATCCAGCAATTAAATATGTAGCAACAATCATAAAAATAGATAGTCCAAATGTACCGAAGAACCAGATTTGTGAGGCAATACAATTATCTATACCTAACCATTCACAAATGGCGTCATATCGCTTTTTTAAAGCACCTTTTATAGTAAGTTTTATTTTTTCTTTTATCGTTAAATGTGTTAAAATATACTTGCTATTAGGAGTTTTTAGATAGGTATTTGCCATCTAGAATCAACCTTTCTTTTATCGTAGTTTACCTGGAAAAGCCCTTCTCTACTTGGCGGTGGTGGGGGCTTTTTCATGTTTATTTATCAGTCAGTCTATTCATGCCGTCACGTGTGACTAACCAGACTTTCCCGCTCTTCCTAGCTTCATTCTCAGAGAACTTTCCACGATTACACCATTTATTCACGGTGTTTTCCGCAAGTCCCCATAATTGTTCAGCTTCTCTTGTTGTATAAACAGAAAATAGAGGTTCACTCAATTTTCCGTTTTTGATTTCATCCATTACTTGTAATAGATTCCTCCTTTGCTTTGTTAAGTTAATTGTAATTCCATTTTGTCTTGTTTGCAAGACGGAATGGTAAAAAAATCAATTTTCTATCGATAAAGTGGAATAGGTTGTACAGTTGAACAAAAAAATGAAATAATTACACTAGAAAACATGTCACGCAATTGCATACTGTTTTATATATTTTAAATCAAAAATACAAAAAGAACTTGTAGCAATCACTACAAGTTCTTTTTTAGGTTAAGGTGAACATACGGGACAATCAAACTATCTTAACAGATTCATCATAGTACAGGGGTAATGCTTTGACAATTTCATTATATAACAAATATTAACAATTAAATATTGTAATTTTGAAAATTTTGTGAATTAAGAAAGTGGACCAATTCATCGTATTTTTGTTCATGAAAAATTCCATAAATCTTGTAATTTTAATAATTATCTTGGGTAACATCTTATGACATTTGGCGATGTGGGTAATCTGCGTAACAAAAATTTATATCCCATACAGTTCAGATAAAATACCACCAGAACCTTGTGTAATATACATAACATCCATCTTTATATCCCACATAGTTCAGATAAAACAGTTTTATTAAATCGAATTCTATATGTTTCTGGACTATTTATATCCCACATGGTTCAGATAAAACACTTTTTGCCTCTTCTTTTGTTGCGCTAATACGGAACTTTATATCCCATATAGTGCAAATAAAACGTTTTATGAAGTGGGTTGCGATTTTCGTTGTACACTTTAAATCCCATATAGTTCAGATAAAACCCTATCTAGATACGGATGATACACCTTATGATAGCAACATTTTACTACGTGTAGCAACCAGCATTTTGCAGCGAATCATCGATCGTATTCTTGTATTCTCTTAAAACATGCCGAAAGACCTTGTCATAGTAAGGTTTGCAGCATGTTTGGAAAAAACGAGGTTCATTGCAAAATTACTGAAGTACAATTCCTGTTCCTGTTATCTTTTCTGTATCAAAATCGTACTTACAATTTAAAGTGTGAATGTATTGTAGTCCGGGAATACCAATTTCCTTTGTTTCGATTTCGTATCGTTGAACCTGTTTTCTAGAAATAGAGGTTGTAAGCTTTTCGATTTGCATTCGTAATAATTTTCGCTGTTTCGAATCTTTTTCCTGTTTAAATGTGGTAAATAGCTCACGATTCTCTACATATATAGACCAAGGAATAACTTGATAATTATCAATATCACGCAGCAACCTTTGTGCTTCTGTATTTCCCATATCGTTTAGTGGAAGTTTATCCAATATCTTTAAAGCTTGATAGAATTCGTCTAAGTATTTTTTACTTAGGTTTTCTGTTTTATATAATGTTTCGACAAGCTCCATTTTTGTTTTTTCATGTAGTTTTTGTTTATTAAATGGTTCCAAAAGTTTTAAACCGTTATTTAGAATATCCTCATCATAAATGGTACCTATTCCTTCTGCTTTTGTATAAACAAAAACATTAGGTTCTGTATCCGTATACTCTCTTCCGCGATAACAACGACCTATACGCTGGAATAAGCTATCTAATGTGGAGATTTCAGTAAATAACAAATCAAAATCAATATCTAATGAAGCTTCTACAAGCTGTGTGGCAATCCAAATACCACTTTGTTTTTCACGGTTTTTATCATTTGGTGCGAATTTCTTAATTTCTTCTTCTAAAACAGCACGATCCTTCTGAATGAATTGCGTGTGTAACAACCTTACATTTTCATTATTAAACAACCCATATATACGTTTTGCCTCTTTTACGGTATTAGCTATAATCAATACACGTTTATTTCGTCCAGCTTCACGAATATGTTCTAAATCCTCATCGATCTTTGTTTTGCGTATAGATATACGGTGACGAATTAAGTCATTATAGAATTCCTCTTTTACAAAATCACTTACCTTGATTTTGCCTCGTTTCTCCATTGTTTCCATAAAAACAGTAGGAAGTGTAGCGGTCATAATCATAAATTTGCCGCCTATCTGGTGAATCATTTCCAATGCTTTGAGTAATACAGCTAAGATTTTCGGAGAATAACCTTGTATTTCATCTAAAACTATCTTAGAGTACGCCATTGTGGCCAAGTATTTCTCATATCCTCGAAATAAAAATGGAAACTTCAAAATTTGATCAATTGTGCTAAATGTTAACTTTTTACTCAATAAACGAGACTGTTCATAGATAAGCTCATTGATTTCGTAATCATTGTTTAATGTCTGTAGAAAATCCACGCTACCACTGTGTAGCAACCCAGCAATCGTTTGCCCCTCTTCATCTACATATCCCATTCCATTTGTTATACGCTCATACAAGGCATTTAAGCTTACACGGATTGGGAGTGTAATAAAACCTTTAGCTTCATCAATCCAAAATAAAGAAGCTTCTGTCTTTCCCATACCAGTTTGTGCAACAGCCACAATATTCTTGTTTCTATACTCATAAGAAAAGAGTTGTAGATTGCGTGGTTTATGGCCATTCTTTTTTAGGAATTCATCGACATAAGTCCCAACTCCTTTGTCCGCATGATATTCCACAAGTTCTCTTGCAGAAGCCGCATGATCTACACGATTTAAAAGTCCCTTTACAAGCACAAGAAGAGGATATTCTTTATCTTTTTTCTTAATTGGCTTCCAACCTATAGTAGTAGTATCAAGATCTTTATTAACAGAACAGCACAATTCTTGCTCCAAACGGTCTATTTTCCCTTTTAGATCTGGTAAAATTACATTTAGTATTTGGGCATCAAACATTACGTTTCGTACATGATGATGTGCAATTGCCTCCTTCACAACCCGTTCTGTACTTTTGGAATAATGTAATTCTAAAAATGGAACACAAAGTAAGGAAATAAAAGCATGAGGAACATTAGGATATTTTCTTTCAATTTCTTGCTTTGTTAAAGGAGATAACCCCATATTAAGTTTAATAATTTGTTGAAATCCCTCATAAATCTTTCCCGCATCGTGGTATTGGGCAGCTACTTGTGTAAGTTGCCAAATCTCTTCTGACAACAGAGATCCATACGAGTGTTTTAGTAAAGATAAATTTTCTAATACCCGTCCTGTGTGTTCTTGTAATGTTTCAAATTCTCCTGTTTGCTGATCCCACTTTGCGTAAATGAAATCTTTCATGTTTCTCCTCCTGAAAAAATCCATGCCTACTCATAAGGCATGGAAAAATACAATATGGCCATCTTCATCTTCCATATACTGAGGTGAATTTAATCCTTCTCCTTTACGGAAGAACTGCGTTTGAACCGTCTCCCAAGTACGAATTCCTTGTTTCACTTGATATACCGTATTTAAACGATATGAAATCCCTCTATAATTCATATAATCAAGTCGATCAACAATGCAATGACGTGGTATATAAAGATCATTTTTGAGTGTAATGATTTCTTTTGTATGTCTTTCGTTCAACGTTACCAATTTCGCGTCTTCAATGACCGCTAAATCTTCACGTCGACCAAGGCTTGGTGCTTCATTGATATTTTCTAATGCTGTCTGTAATTGTTCCAATACATCTTGTTCGGCACGTACATGAAAAATAAGGGAGATTTCTTTCAACATATGAACATGCATGGGCATTGTGGTAACTTCTTTTGACTTGTAAAAATGGTGTGTTTGCAAATCAAATAGCTTTCCCTCGTGAGTACCTTGGATGCTGATTTCCATTGGAATTAATTCATTTGCACCTAATATATAGTGAAGGAACCCCTTCACCGTACTATACGGTGGAAGAGGATAGGTTTCCTTTGCTTTTTGTGCCATTGGTTTCTTGTAACAAGCAGTTTGTTGGTACAACTTTACTCGTAACGCTGCATTAGCCGACATAATAATTCTCCACTTGTTGTAATAGATAATCTAGCATACCTTGAATTGTATGGGTCGAGTCGCTTGAAACAAGATTTCGTAGCTCCCCTTCATTCACGAAAACACCAGATAACAGACCAACATGCGTTTGTTCTTGTACAGTCCGCCCCATACTGCGGCGTTCTAAAATTTCTTGCAGCATAATAGAATTTAAACGGTATTCACGTTTTGTCGGAACTAATTGTGTGCGTCCTAAGAAATATGGTTGATTAATAGCATACAGACCACCAATTACAAACAATGGGGATAAATCTTCTTGTCGCCCTCGGATATTACGATTTAAGGAAAATACAATTTCTAAGAATTCTTTGATTCGTCTTGCCTTTTCTTCACGTGGTAATTCAATTTCTCCATCTACACCAATTCTATCTAAATCAATAGTAATGGTATATGAATATAAACTTGTATGTCTCTCAAGTGTTGCGATATTTGGGTTTTCTTTGATACGTGAAGCATGACCTAAATTTGTTAAGAATTCTAAGTCTCCCCGGTACGGTTCAAGAGAAACAGCATGAGACAAACGAACGCTAGCTGGGCGTTTGTTCCCCATGTCACCTTTTACAGTTTTCATGTAACCAAATAAATCCATTTCTTCTGACTCTTGAATGGTAGCACTGGGAGAATATTGAACTACGCTTTTGCTTTTTCCGTCCCCTTCACCTTTGTCACGGCCGACTGTATCTAAGTTCCAACCATAGCGCTCGGCCCCTAAACGAACCATATCATATCGAATAGCTTGCCGTGAAGCAAATGTATGAATATCTCCATTTCCTCGATTAAATTTCTTTAATTCGGAGACGTTACCGATTCCTTCTCCATAATTTAATGAATCTCCTTGAAACACGATCGTTAATGTTAATCCAGCCATTAGTTCGTTTCCTCCACTTCTTTTTTATAGGGTTTGTCATTTAATCCGGATAGTAAAGCACTTGCAATACCTTCAAATTCATTACTATGTTCCCTTGTAGCATCCACATACATGGAAGTGTTCTTTTCCACTAATAAAAAGGTGCGGAATAATGTTTCAAAGAATTGTTGACGGTTATTAGTAGTTAAGGCATTTAACAGACGGTAAGTAATGCCTGGAATCTTATTCTCCATTCCACGTTCAGTCAGTCTTCTACGTACTTCGCGTCCATCCATTAGCGCATAATGGATTCTCTTTTGCATAGATTCATATTGCGCTTCTCGAGTTTCGTTAGACATGCCATAACACTCCTTTATTCTATTTAAATGAAACATAGCCAAAGTGGCTGCATATGTATCATAACTGGAATAATTGTTATCTACGTTTTTCCTCAATTGGTTAGTGATATCACGAAAAAAATGCTCCCCATTTAATAATTTACGTAGGATTACGTTCCGAAACGGTGGATATTTAATATGATCGAGCTCTTTTCCTCCACGCTCTTGAAGGTATTGAATGGCATGTTCTGATAAAAAATTCTGTGTAAGAGTCGTCTTTTTTCCACTATTTTCGAATTCGACAATAAGCATATTTTTAGAGATCCAATTTGCTTTATCTTTGGCTTCCTTTAGTGTGTCGTATAAAAACACTTCAAAAGGGTTGTTTTGCTTTTTATTGGTGACAAATAAATCATTCACTTCCGCTAGTGCATCGAAATCCTCATCAGTTTGAATAAATGAATAGGTTTCTCCGTCTTTGTAAAGTCCAAAAAAAGAACAAAACATAATCAACCGATACAGATTGGATATAGGAAACGTTTTTTGATTATTCCACGTGTAATTCGTTGCATTTGCTAAGCTGACTGCATTCGGGAGAAATACCGCTTCCGTGTAATCAGTAAGAGCAAACTGCCCTTCGATAACAGGACAATACAGTAATTCATCCTTCTTTAGTTTCGTTATTGTTTGTTTCGCTAACTTTTTAAAATTTTCATCATCAGATTGCTGTATCACTTTGTTTAAGCCTTCTATTGCTTCGTTAGTGCTGTTAGAAGAACGAAGAACGGCAAGAATCTCTTGTTCTAGTAAAATAGGTTGAACAAAGTCTCTTGCAAGAAATTCTTCATGCTCTGAAAGATTCAGGGTACTGCGTGATCTTTGTAAAAAACTTGTTTGCCCATGCAGTTCTCCTAAACGAAACCGAATCATATTTAATGTTAGTACCTCATTTACCTGTTCTTGCTTTAACAACTTCAGGTAATCTTTTGTGATTGTTTTTAATTCTTCAATAGTTGATACATCTTTTTTTCTGCTAAACAGTTCTTTTAAAGCTCCACCTTCAATTGGCAAACGCTTATTCAACTTATTTTCTGTACCTTTAATATCAGTAAAGATAGAGTCTTTAGAACGTTTAAAATTGGATGTAGCGTATGTTAGATAAGTATTCATCTTATTTGCTTTTTCATTTGCAACAGAAAATATATCAAAAGCATAATTGAAAAACCATTTTGGAAAGTCGTGAAGCAATTTTGGATCAAAATCTAGATAGGTCTCTTCGGTTTCAAATAAATCTGTTTCAGCATGTTCTAAAATATGATAAAACCCCAAAATACCAGTGTTCGTAGCCCAATCTTCTAAATATAACCGAATCATTGGTACTCCACGGACACACAACCGTACCCTTGTGACTTTTTGAAGGATGTACCAATTTGACGAAGGATTTCTAAGTCTTCTTGGTCTCCTTTTAACAAGAATGTTCCTTTATAAGCTTCAAAGTGCTGGTGATTGGGGGTATTATCAAATTTTTCTTTTACAACTTGTTTTGTTAAATTCATAGGTATAAATTGCAAAGGTTTTTTCAAGCCATCTCCATGATAATTACGCAAAGTCATATCACAAATATAATTGAAACTCTCTTCATAACCTTCTTCTGTTGGAGCAAGAGGTTTCCCATCTCGGTCTTTAATAAAAATAGGGGAAAGGGTGCGGAATACTACCGTATCACTTTTCACTTTGACTTCCGGTAGTATAGATATGTTCTTCTTCTGTAGTTTGTATCCTTTGTACTGAAACTCTTTAATTTCGTTTAAACCATCTACTAAGTAAGAAATGAATTCGGGATCAGGTGAACTAATAATCCAGTCCAATCCGTTCTGAAGGAGGAATTCATCATTTTCTAAAACATAGTCTTTAAGATAAACGGAAAACGTAAAATTCTTGCTTTTTTTATTCGGTTTATTCTCAAAGATATATAGATTCTCTGCATATATTGCGTTTGATGTTTTTAGAGCTTCTTTGATAAAACTCACAAACATAAAACGATACGAGAGAGGAATTACTTTGCAAGTAAAGCTTACTTTCAATCTCATCATTTCCCTCCTTAATCTTTGGTATTAATATAAGATTATTATAATGTATTCAAAAATTAAGATTCAATAAATCTGTAGAAATAAATGGAAAACTTTCTGTTCAAGGAAAGGGTTTTTCTTGATTCCATATAACAAAGATAAAAATCATGCAGTAATTCCGTAATTTTGCAGCGAACCTCGTTTTTATAAAACATACAGAATACCTTGCTATAACAAGGTATTTCAGCATGTTTGAAGAAAATACAAAAGCACGATTGATGGTTCGCTGCAAAATGCTGGTTGCTACACGTAGTAAAATGTTGCTATCATAAGGTGTATCATCCGTATCTAGATAGGGTTTTATTTGAACGATATGGGATATAAATACCTGTCTTGTGACATTCGCTGCATCTGGATAATTGTTTTATTTGAACGATATGGGATATAAATGTAACAACTACAGATTGAGATGTACTACTAAGCATTGTTTTATTTGAACGATATGGGATATAAATTTAATATGAGTATTAGAAGGGATTGCGATTGTACCGCGTTTTATTTGAACTATATGGGATATAAATTTAAACGTAATAAGCAATGGAGTGTGTGGGCTTCTTGGTTTTATTTGAACTATATGGGATATAAATAAGTATGCTGACATGGCAGCGGACTCAAAACTTGAAGTTTTATCTGAACTAAGTGGGATATAAAGGTATCCTGTTGCGGACTTTCTATAGTACTTGTAGTTGTTTTATCTGAACTATATGTGATTTAAAGATGATGATTCCTCAATACACAAAACCTGTAAATCAAAGTTTTATCTAAACTAAGTGGGATATAAATACTCGTAGATCTGTTGGAGTACTATAGCTCATCAGTGTTTTATCTGAACAATGTGGGATATAAAATATGCAATCGACTTAGGCAATGAATTCACAAAACGTGGTTTTATCTGAACCGAATGGGATGTGAATTTCCAACCAGAGCATTATAGTGTACGTTCATTAATTGTTTTATCAGAACTAAGTGGGATATAAAGGTTACTCAAATCCAAGTGCCGATGATTTCAATTTCTGTTTTATCTAAACTATGTTGGGTATAAAGAAACAAGAGCAAGAGCAAAAAGAACTTGTAGGAATCACTACAAGTTCTTTTTTAGGCTAAGGTGAACATATGGGACAAACAAACTATCTTAACAGATTCATCATAGAAACTACAGGGGTGATGCTTTGATAAGTTTATTATATAACAAATATTAACATTTACAGACTATATTTTTGAAAATTTTGTGAATTACGAAAACAGAACAAGTTATTCCGTTTTTATTCCCTCAAAAATCCTTCTGTTCATTTCATATAAAACACTTTAAAGCGACATCTATATCATAATAAATTACAAGAAATATAAGTATAAGTAAAAAGAGAAGAATGTAGCATTCTTACCTTTCATTAGATAAACACTCCTTTTAGTGATTAAGGATATAAAGTTAATAGCCGTCTAGTTTTTACATCCTTACTTCCTTAGTTATACATTAACCTCAGCTACAATTAATTTTCGTCCCTTTTTGCTATATCCTGTTTTAAGAGAAAGTATCCAGTCGTGAAGATCATTCCAGTCATATCCCATATTCAATAGTTCCTTAGGAAACTTAGCTTCAAAATTATCTCGCCAAACATACATATTCTCCAATGCTATATCTAACTTTCCGAATTTTTACAATGTAATATTTTTCTTTTTTCCATTTTCTCTAAATGCTTTTATTAAATATACATATAGTTTCTCTTTTGAGCGATTAAACGTTAGAAAACCGATGTTTTTCTTCAAAATTTCACCCTCTTTTAAATATTCCGACCACAAAGTTTTAAAATAGCATGTGGTCGGAACAATGTTTTAATGTTAATTACGAAGCATGATTTTTACGAACACGTACTTTTTTATATTGGCCATGTTTTACAACATGACGAACATCTATTTCCTTGTAACCATTATTTTGAATTGTTTCTGAAATATCTACGATAATTGTATTAGTTAAAACATTTACTACATAACCAGTTAATTTTAAAGAAGGATTCTTGCGATGTGGAAATTGTACATAGTCACCGATTTTAATAGTTGAAACTGAAATAGTCTTTTCCATAAAAATACCTCCCAAATTTGAAATGTTATAAATTAACTTTTAAATTATTGAGTATTTCTTTATCTTTTGCGAACTTATTTGCATTTATATAGAGAATGAAAAGATCAGCACTTAATGTAATGGTCACTCGATTTTTCATACGTTTTAAAATGATGATGTCTTGTTCATTCTGTCCAAACATCTTTGCATATCCTAATACCTGATACACTCGACCATCTTTTCTATGAATATAGAATTCACCACGTTTGGGTTTTGGTGCTATCATATTTGTTCCTCCTCAAATTTTTTTAAATCCGTAGAGAAATCCAGCAATTAAATATGTAGCAACAATCATGAAAATAGATAGTCCAAATGTACCAAAGAACCAGAGTTGTGAGATAATACAATTATCTATACCAAACCATTCACAAATGGCTTTATATCGCTTATTTAACGTACTTTTGATACTAACTTTCTTTTTTTCTTTTGTCGTTAAATGTGGTAAAATATACTTGCTGTTAGGAGTTTTTAGATAGGTATTTGCCATCTAGAATCAACCTTTCTTTATAGTATGTGTGGAAAAGCCCTTCTCTACTTGGCGGTGGTGTGGGCTTTTTCATTTGAATTAATTTTTTGCAGGAAACTAAAGTTTCATAAGATACGTTTTTACCAATCCTTCTTTTTTTGATTTGGAAACCACTCTCTCACGGCTTCATCCGTAACTAACCAAGATCGCTGAATTCTTTGGTAGGATTTATTTGGATCTCGAGGAGGTTCGAAATATCGAACGATACCACGTTCGATCATATCCTCAAGTTGTTTTTGATTAGCAAGGGATGGTTTTACCTTGTTTTTTAGTGTTTCGTACGAGATATCATGTCTTAAAGCGGCTTCCATTAGAAACATGTATTTTTCAATTTCTTTCATCGGTGCTCTCCTTAATCAAATTACAATGATGCTTTTTATTCAACAAATCCGTTTACATACTCTAAAGTTCCATTGGCATCATCGGTCTATAACAGAACACCAAATGAATCTAAAATCATATATTCTGTTGTACTTTCCATCACCATTGTCATATTCAATACTTCCATGATTGATAATTTCCTAGATATCCATAAATCTGTTGTTTTTGTAGGACATACAACTCCTTTTTGAGATTTTAAGTTTTAGATTTTCTCCACTGTTAGAAGTGAATTTTCAACCTGCTCAAAATTCATTTCTTAAACATGTTTTTTGGTTAATGAATTCATTTTAAAACGTCTCCTTTTCTATAAAACCCAAATTGTATTTCATACCATTATTTTAACCTAAATAGGTTAAAATAAGCAATGGAAAGTTGGGTAATTATCCGAATTTTCTTTCGACAAAATCTGATTTTTTATTTTTTGCGTATGTATCATCGAAAGTTACATAAGTCTTTTTAAAAAATGAATAAGTTGTATTTTAAATGAAATTTCTTTATAAAAACTTCGTAGAAATGTGGGTTGAATATCGTCGTAAACGAGTTGATTAATTAAAGCTATTATACTATGTGGAAGTTTAATGTATCTGTCATCAGCATACCAAGTGACATTTCCGGTTATGTCATTACACATATGTGGGTTACTTGAAACAAAATACGATCTACAGTGCATTGGCCGAATATTATAAATTGAACATTCTCCTTTTGTAATATCGAGAAAAGGACAAGGTTCAAGAGAACTCTGTCTGTTTGTCCAAAGTGAAGAAGGAACTTTTTTTCTTGCTTTAGTTTCCTTTAAATTATATTTAATAACTTTTTTGATCTTTTTGTTTATATGTATATTGATTCTTTGAGCTTCTATTTTTTGAAGACTAACTTGTTGGAAGCAACAGGCGGTACATCCTTTTTTGCAAGGAGCTTTTTTTTGTAATTGTTCTATTGCCGGATCATATGCTGAATATAATTTTTCGAGGAGTGCTATACCCAACTCTTCATTTATAGAATTACGAGATTTCAGTTGGAGTAAAATTTCTCGTATAGTGTTCAGTAGTTCTAGAGTAAGACTTGCGTTTTCATACGAGAAGTTACCATCATAAAATTCGAAACCTTTCCCCCATTTGTCATCCGATTCTATATGGCAATTTTTAAATTTTAATCCAGAACCACAAGGACAGGGATCATTTCTTTTGATTTCTACTATATCTTCATAAGTATCTTGGAATGCCCTTATTAGTAAGGAATCCCAGTTTGGTGACTCATACATTTTCATCCACCTCTCACTTTATTTTCATATCGCTTGATGACTCTATAGAATGTAGGATTATGGTTGTTTCTGTTCATGTTCAATCAAAAAACAAAAAGAACCTGTAGGAATTAAAGTGAACCCCATTAATGGTACATGAAAAAAACACCTCCTTAATTCGCATACTAAATACGAATTAAG
>NZ_NUOT01000002.1 GCF_002584535.1 Bacillus cereus | reverse complement strand
ACTTTTAGGGGTCACTTCATTCTGGAACGGCTTTTTTTCTTCTGTAATTTTGTTATAATTTCTAATGTTATGAACAAAAAGGGGTAAGGAGAAAAGACATGGATGAGTTAAGTCTACAGATTGTTGTATTACTCGTTGCTTTTGGTTTTTTGGCTGCATTTATTGATTCAGTTGTTGGAGGAGGGGGACTCATTTCACTTCCTGCACTTATGTTTGTAGGATTACCACCAGCTTCGGCAATCGCTACAAATAAGTTAGCTTCGACAATGGGATCATTAACAAGTACAGTTTATTTTATTCGTTCAAAGAAGGTTGATTTTCGTATAGTGGGAAAGTTAATCCCGTTGACTATTATTGGGGCCATTATAGGAGCTTTAGTAGTAAAATTTATTCCACCAGATATTTTGCGTCCGCTTGTACTGGTAATGTTGGTATTTATTGCGATTTATATTATTGCAAAAAAGGATTGGGGAAGTGTTTCGACCTATAAAAAGATGACAAAAGGAAAAGCATTAATGTTTTACTTCGTTATTTTAATTATAGGATTTTATGATGGTTTTTTCGGACCGGGAACAGGATCTTTTTTAATTTTTGCATTTTTATTAATTGGTTTGGATTTTATTCGAGCAGCTGCGTCTGGGAAAGTTTTGAATTTTGTTAGTAATATTGTATCTTTAATTACATTTTTATTTTTAGACATTATTCATTTTGAATACGGTATTATTATGGGATTATCTATGATTTTAGGAGCATATTTAGGATCAAAGTTTGCTGTGCAAAAAGGTGTTGGGTATGTTCGTACTTTATTTTTACTAGTAACAATTTTATTAATTGGAAAAAATATTATGGAGTATGTTCATATTATTTAGCTTCATACGTACGTATGAAGCTTTTTTTTATTTATTATATTTTAAAAATTAATTAATTTTTAAAATATAAGTCTAGGAATATTTGAATAAATCTAAATTATCGTGTAGAATAATGTTGTAAAATGTAAACGTTTTTCTAAGGGGAGGCTAAAAAGAATGGTAGTAGCATACAAACATGAGCCATTTACAGATTTTTCAGTAGAGGCTAACAAGTTAGCGTTTGAAGAAGGTTTAAAGAAAGTTGAATCTTATCTTGGACAAGACTATCCATTAATTATCGGGGGAGAAAAGATCACTACAGACGAGAAAATCGTTTCTGTAAACCCTGCAAATAAAGAAGAAGTTGTAGGTAGTGTTTCAAAAGCAAGCCGTGAATTAGCTGAAAAAGCAATGCAAGTTGCGGATGAAACATTCCAAACTTGGAGAAAGTCAAAACCAGAAATGCGTGCAGACATTTTATTCCGTGCTGCAGCAATCGTTCGTCGTAGAAAACATGAGTTCTCTGCTATTCTTGTAAAAGAAGCAGGTAAACCATGGAATGAGGCAGATGCTGATACAGCAGAAGCAATCGATTTTATGGAATATTATGGTCGTCAAATGTTAAAATTAAAAGACGGTATTCCAGTAGAAAGCCGTCCAATTGAATATAATCGTTTCTCTTACATTCCATTAGGAGTAGGTGTAATTATTTCTCCTTGGAATTTCCCATTCGCAATTATGGCAGGTATGACAACAGCTGCATTAGTTTCTGGTAACACAGTATTACTAAAGCCAGCTAGTACAACACCTGTAGTAGCAGCGAAGTTTATGGAAGTTTTAGAAGAAGCAGGCTTACCAGCAGGCGTTGTAAACTTCATCCCTGGTAGTGGATCTGAAGTTGGTGACTACTTAGTAGACCACCCTCGTACACGTTTCATTAGCTTCACTGGATCACGCGATGTAGGTATTCGTATTTACGAGCGCGCAGCAAAAGTAAATCCAGGTCAAATTTGGTTAAAACGCGTTATCGCTGAAATGGGCGGTAAAGATACAATCGTTGTTGATAAAGAAGCAGATCTTGAATTAGCTGCTAAATCTATCGTTGCATCAGCATTTGGATTCTCAGGACAAAAATGTTCTGCTTGCTCTCGTGCAGTAATCCACGAAGATGTATACGATCACGTATTAAATCGTGCTGTTGAATTAACAAAAGAATTAACTGTAGGTAACCCAGCTGAAAAAGGCATGAACATGGGACCAGTTAATGATCAAGCTGCATTTGATAAAGTAATGAGCTATGTTGCAATTGGGAAAGAAGAAGGTAAAGTAGTAGCTGGTGGCGAAGGTGATGATTCTAAAGGCTGGTTCATCCAACCAACAATCGTTGCTGACGTTGCAGAAGATGCTCGCTTAATGAAAGAAGAAATCTTCGGACCAGTAGTAGCATTCTGTAAAGCAAAAGACTTTGATCATGCACTTGCAATTGCAAACAATACAGAATACGGTTTAACAGGAGCAGTTGTCTCTAACAACCGTGAACATATCGAAAAAGCACGTGAAGACTTCCACGTTGGTAACTTATACTTCAACCGTGGATGTACTGGTGCAATCGTAGGTTACCAACCATTCGGTGGCTTTAACATGTCTGGTACAGATTCTAAAGCAGGCGGACCTGACTACTTAGCACTTCACATGCAAGCAAAAACTACTTCTGAAACTTTATAAGAAATAGATGAAAAGGCCTCCTATAATGGGGAGAGCCTTTTTCATGTAAGAAAGATTCCGATTAGAAAACAACTATTTTGCTTTAATAAAGTGTAAGAGAGTGAAAAGGAACAAAAGTGCTAAAAAAATTAATTCATTCGTCATATTTTTCTGTATTATTTTTTTGAATTTCCTGTATAATTCAATTTGAAAGAAAATCTATGGTTAGACAAGAGAACACTGCTTTCAGTCTTGCTCACTGAAAGTAGTGTTTTTTTATTTTTTAGCAGGTGTAACTTATAACAAATAGTAAGGTCGTAGTTCGCAAGGAGAGGTAGAGTGTAATACATAAAGCGGTAATGTTAAGCTGTAATTTGATACACTTCCTAAATCTTTAAAAGTTGAGTTCAATAGAAGTTCGGATCAAGCGGATGTAAATGTTGCAGGTCTGCTATATGAAGAGAAATTAAAGAATCAGTTGATTAGAGTAAGAGGTATAGGGAAAAATAAGGTGAAGAGGAAAGCGAGTTTGAGAGACTTCAAGTTATGGTAACCTGTGAATAATAGTATAAAAGATCATGTCTTTATCCCGCCTTAACGGGAAGTAAGACCCCCACCTTAGGATTCAGAGATAGGCGGGGGATCAAGAACCCCCACCACTGATTAAAGTTTCACTTTACAGACATAATCTTTTGTTTCAGATGGAGTTCCTAAAACTTAAAAGCTCTTCGGTATTCATAACATTTGCATATAGGTCATTTAAACTTGCTAAAATTGTATTATGGATATAGACAGCGGGAATCGTAGCATTTTTAAAGAGGAGATCTTTTGTTGCACATGCATCATGTACAACAGTGCAACGAAAACCGAAATCAAAAGCAGCTCTTACTGTGGCATCAATACACATATGAGTCATCATCCCACATATAATAACATGTTCAATTTCTAAGTTCTGCAATTGCTCTAGCAGGCCAGTTTCCCGAAAACTGTTTGGATAGTGTTTGAGAATAACAGTTTCATTCTTTAAGGGGCGAACATTTTCATGAATGTGAACACCTTCTGTATTCGGAAGAAAAAAGGTAGCAGTTTCTTTAATAGATACATGTTGGATATGAAAAATAGGTTGGTTCACTTCTCGAAAATGCTGAAGTAGCTGACTTGCATACTCGCTAGCTTCAGCGGCACCACGTAGTTCCATCTTACCATTTGGAAAATAATCATTTTGAATATCGACGAGTAAAAGGGCTGTTTTCATATCAGTTATCGTCCTCCGTTTTATTTCTTATTCATGTAATGTTATTCAATTAGCAGCGGATATTTTCCTTTCCATAATCCTGATGAAAAATAAAGTTGTTATTTTCTGATATTTTTGTTGACTCTTACTTTTCAGAGTTTTATAATGGGACTTAATTAAACGACAATTAAATTGATACACTCTTATCCAGAGAGGTGGAGGGACTGGCCCTGTGATATCTCAGCAACGGGTTATTTAATACCGTGCTAATTCCAGCAAGCTCTTAGAAGCTTGGAAGATGAGAAGATGTGAATGAGTATATAAGTGCTCTTCTTCTTATTTTTATTATGGATAAGGAGGAGAGCACTTTTTATTTTACCTCAAGGCTCTACTTCAAGTTGTTTCAGCATATAGGAGGGAAGAAGATGATTTCTTTTAACAATGTAAGCAAAGTATATGAATCTGGTGGGAAACCTGTTCATGCGGTAGAAGATGTAACACTGTCGATTGGAAAGGGGGAAATTTTTGGCATTATCGGTTTTAGTGGAGCTGGAAAAAGTACATTGTTACGTCTAGTAAACATGCTAGAAAGACCAACTGAGGGAACCATTTCAATAGATGATAAAGATATTACATCGTTAACAACGAAAGAATTACGAAAACTAAGACAAAGAATTGGGATGATTTTTCAAAGTTTTAATCTATTTAATTCAAGAACTGTTTTTGGGAATGTTGCTTATCCATTAAAATTGGCGAAAGTACCGAAAAATGAAATAAAAGAACGAGTAAATGAATTGCTAAAGTTTGTAGGTTTAGAAGATAAGGCGAACTATTATCCAGAACAGCTATCAGGTGGTCAAAAACAACGTGTTGGAATTGCAAGAGCGCTTGCAACATCGCCAGATATTCTCATTTGTGATGAGGCCACATCAGCGTTAGATCCAGAAATAACGACAGAAATTCTAAATTTATTAAAGAAAGTGAATCGAGAATATAATTTAACAATCCTTCTTATTACACATGAAATGCACGTTGTGAAAGAAATTTGCCACCGTGTAGCCGTTATGGAAAAAGGAAAAGTAATTGAAGAGGGAACATTATTCGATGTCTTTACGAAACCTAAAACGAAGACAACGCAAAATTTTGTGCGCTCTGTTATTAATGATCACTTACCAAAAAGTGTGTTGACAAAAATTCAAAATGGAGGAAGGATTTATCGCTTAACATTCACTGGTGAAGAGACGGGGCAACCTGTATTATCGTATATTGCTAAAAATTATAATGTGGATGTAAATGTACTCTATGGAAATATTATAGAACTACAAAATGTTTTATTCGGAAACCTTCTTGTAGAACTACAAGGAGAACAGAAAGAAATTCAAAAAGCGCTGCAACATCTAAGAGTGCAAGTACAATTGAAGGAGGTTGAAGCCCATGCGAGTTGATTGGAGTATATTTTGGCCTCGGATTTTAGATGCGGCAGGGGATACCCTTTTGATGGTAATTGTAACCCTTATATTCGCTGTAATACTTGGTATACCTCTAGGTTTACTTTTATATGTAACAAGAAAAGGAAACTTTTTAGAAAACAAGCTGGTCTTTTCTATTCTTAATATTGTTATTAATACGATTCGTCCAATTCCATTTATTATCTTTTTAGTAACTTTAAGTCCAATAACAAGAACTGTTATTGGAACAACAATTGGAACGGCGGCAGCAATTTTTCCAATGACACTGGTTGCATCAATTGGAATTGCAAGAATGGTAGAAACAAATCTTGTTTCAGTTCCAAAAGGCGTGATTGAAGCAGCGCAAGCTATGGGAGCATCACCACTAAGAATTGTTTTCGAAATTCTTGTTCCAGAAGCAGTAGCACCATTAATTTTAGGGATTACGTTTATGACAGTTGGTTTAATTGAATTTTCGGCAGTTGCCGGCCTTGTTGGCGGTGGTGGTCTTGGTGATTTAGCAATGACATATGGTTATCAACGTTTTGATACATCTGTTATGTTCGTGACAGTTATATTACTTATTATTCTTGTGCAATTGGCTCAAAACTTAGGAAACTACTTTTCAAAAGTATTTTTACGTAGATCATAAAACGAAGAGGGGAAGAGAAGCATGAAGAAACTATTAGCATTTGCATTATCAACAATTGTAGGAATTACAGCTTTAAGTGGATGCTCAAGTGAAGATACAGGGGCAAAAGGAAAAGAAAAAGTAGTTCGTATCGGTGTAACAGGAACGGATGGAGACGCTTGGACTATTCTTCAGAAGAAAGCTGAAAAAGAAGGGATTAAAATTAAACTTGTGGAGTTCTCTGATTATACAACACCAAATAAAGCATTAGCTGACGGTGATATAGAATTGAACTCATTCCAACATATTGCTTTCTTAGAGCAATTTAAAAAGGAGCATAAGTTAGATATTACAGCCGTTGGTACAACACAGATTGCGCCAATGGGATTATTCTCTGAAAAGTATAAAAAGCCAAATGAAATTCCAGAGGGTTCAGAAATTGCAATTCCAAATGATCCAACGAACCAAGCACGTGCATTGAAACTTCTTGATGCAGCTGGATTATTAAAATTGAAGAAAGACTTTGGACTATTTGGAGATCCAAGTGGTATTGCTGAAAATCCGAAAAAGCTAAAGATTACACCAGTAATTGCACAGCAAACACCCCGTGTATTAAAAGATGTGGCAGCTTCAGTTATTAATAATGGTGTTGCGGGTCAAGCTGGTTTAGACCCAGTGAAAGACCCTATCTTCTTAGAAGATCCAAAAAACGAAAATGCGAAACCATATATTAATATTTTCGCAGCTCGTACGAAAGATAAAGATGATCCAACGATCAAAAAAGTGATTGAATTGTACCATTCAAAAGAAGTAATAGACGCAATTAAGAAAGAAACAAAAGATGGTTCAATAGCAGTAAATCTTTCACTGGAAGAGTTAGAGAAAATCGTAAAATAATATGGGGTTAAACGGACTAACTGTAGGAACCCCTCCGTTGTTAGCTCGTTCGACATATAATCATACTTAACAGACGATACCCTAATTTTGTATCTTCCAATTCTGTATATCATAAAATCCAATGTTTGTTAGGTAAGATGAAAAGACCAGGGAAATTCCTGGTCTTTTTTATTTGATCAATTATTGTATTTATTCAATCGTAATGTTCTTTAAGTTACTAGTTGTAGGTCTCGTTGTTTCTTGCATACAAGAAGAAAGCTCTTCTTGTAAAATACTTAGCACTTTCTTTGCAGATTGCTGAACCGGAGTAGGTAATTCATTCATGATATACATTCCAACTTCCACCTTTGTACGAATTGCTTTTCTTAGTAAATCCTCACGCATGAACAGCACCTCCAAAGCGAATGTTTAATACATCCCCTTCAAATTTTGCACCTTGAACGGATAAGTGCGTTAATGTTTTGGGTAATGTAATGTTTCGTTTAACAGAGCCTGCGCGAATGATGAGTTCATCACCTTTTTGATTTAAAGAAAGCTCACTTTTATCTGAGAATGGAATAGAGAGAACAAAAATATATGCATCTCCATCTTTTTTTACATATTGTGTACGCCCGTTAAATTTTACGGCGGTTGGTTCTGCATCATCTTTGAACAAAGCATCTCCTACACGCTCTAGCATAGGTAATCCAATTACTTCTTGTTCGAACATTGGAGCTTCATAAATAGGAAGTGGTTGAAAGCTATCTTGGATAAGTGCTTTATATTTCTTTTGGGCATCTTTCCATGCTTGGAAGTAGGAGTCAGTAACAGTATCAGGGATGACACGGTTAATCATGATGGCATCGACGTTATAATCATATAAATTTAAATAGGTGAAACTACGCTGTGCTTCTTTAATAACCATTTTTTCTGGATTTACAACAACGCGAATGCTCGTTACTTCTCGATTGGATAAAATATCCCGCATTTCCCCTAGCTGTTCAAGTGTATGCGTTAATTCATTCATAATATCATCAGTAGGGAGTGGGACGCCGAGGAGTGGTTGTGCAACAGGACGGACAACTTTTAGAACTTTTCTTTTAATCGGGAAGAGTTTTTCCATCCACCAACCGAGCATATCAGGAAAGCTTAACATAGCTAGCGTTTCTCCCGTTGGTGCACAGTCAATAATGATGACATCATATGTTTTTTGTTTATAGTAATCGAGTACACGGAGTAAACTAATTAAGTCTTCCATACCTGGGAACATCGTTAATTCCTCAGTTGTAATATCGTCAGCTGCTTTTGATGTGAACAGCAATGTAATATACTTTTGTAATTTTCCCCAGCCTTTTTCCATTTCATAAATAGTATTGATTTCTTGTGCCCATAAATTTTCACGAATTTCTTGTGGTTCGGAAGATAATTTTATGCCGAATGAATCTCCTAAGCTATGAGCTGGGTCTGTACTCATGACTAATGTTTTTAGCCCTTGTTTGGCACTTTGAAGAGCTGTTGCTGCTGAAATGCTAGTTTTTCCTACGCCGCCTTTACCTGTATACAAAATAATTCTCATATTTATATCCCCTTTGTTTCGATTGTCAAATATTACGAGTGTCGAAATATATTTTTGAATAAAAACCCATAAAGGGCTTTATTCGATCGGAATGTTTTTCATGTTAGGTGTAGAAAGCTTTTCGACCTGTTTTTGTTGTGACGTAGCGACGTGATTCATAATCTTTTGGAAGAGTTGCAGTAAGAATGCCTTTTCTTCTTCTGATAATGCTCCTGTCACAAGATTAAAGTAATGAGCTGCGTTTTTTTTCACTTCTTGAACGAGTAACATACCTGCTTCTGTTAAGCGAATTAATACGATACGTCGATCACTTTCATTTCGATAGCGCTCAATATATCCTTTTTTCACAAGACGATTTACAACACCTGTTGTTGTACTCATTGGAATATCAAGAAGCTCAGTAATTTTTGTCATCGTAATATCTTTATTTCGCTCCATCCATAAGAGACAGAATACCTCCGTTTTAGAAAGAGATAAATCAAGACTCACCCATTCTTCTGGATAGAAAAGCTTCTTGGCGTTATCTAGCAGTAAATCTAAAAAATGTTCATATTGCAACAATTATTTCCACTCCCGTATATTTCGAGATTCGTAATATTTATTTTTATTGTATGCATGTTTGAAATAAATGTCAAATCTATATTTTGTTTTTTTCAGATTAAATAAAAAATAAACTTTATAATAGAAAATAATTGTGATAGATCAGTATATTTTACATGAAAAACCATAACAGTAATATAATCACCTATAATTAATATGCAGCTACGAGGGGGAGAACAATGAGAAGGAGAAATACGCAAGCGTTTACATTTTTAGCATGGACTTCGTTTGTTTGCGCACTTTCAGGTATGTTAATTGGTATTTATACATTAGATGAAACGCTTAGTGTAAAAGGGTACTATTTAATAGGTACATTATTTTTAACAATGTCATGTTTTGTGTTACAAAAAACAATTCGTGATAATGAAGAAGATAATGAAAGATTTCCCAAAAGCAAGCCGTCAGATAAAGAGTAATGTACGAAGAAAGGCAGAAGCCTTTCTTTTTTTATGTAAAAATACTGTAAGTGCCGCGTGTTGACTTGCTTGAAGTACTGAAAATTTGGTATCATCAATAGTATTGTAGATTGAACGATATATTATGGAGGTGGCCTAGCCGTGTCAAGAATTTCCGTTGAAAATGTAAAGCATGTAGCGCATTTAGCACGTCTTGCAATTACAGATCAAGAGGCAGAAAAATTTCAAAAACAACTCGATGCAATTGTTACATTTGCAGAACAGTTAAATGAATTAGATACAACAAATGTAAAACCAACAACTCACGTATTAAATATGAGAAATATTATGCGTGAAGATGTACCAGAAAAAGGTTTACCAGTTGAAGAAGTATTAAAAAATGCACCGGATCACAAAGATAATCAAATCCGTGTTCCAGCAGTATTAGAATAGAGGAGGGGAATTTCGATGTCATTATTTGATCATTCTGTATCAGAGTTACATAAGAAATTAAACAGCAAAGAAATTTCCGTTACGGATTTAGTAGATGAATCATACAAACGTATTGCGGATGTTGAAGACAACGTAAAAGCTTTTCTTACATTAGATGAAGAAAATGCACGCGTGAAAGCGAAAGAATTAGATGCGAAAATTGGTGCTGAAGATAATGGTTTACTATTTGGTATGCCAATCGGTGTGAAAGACAACATTGTAACAAATGGCCTTCGTACAACTTGTGCGAGCAAAATATTAGCAAACTTCGATCCAATTTATGATGCGACAGTTGTGCAAAAGCTAAAAGCAGCTGACACAATTACTATTGGTAAATTAAATATGGATGAGTTCGCAATGGGTTCTTCAAATGAAAACTCAGGTTTCTATGCTACGAAAAACCCATGGAATTTAGATTACGTTCCAGGTGGGTCTAGTGGTGGTTCTGCAGCAGCAGTAGCGGCAGGCGAAGTATTATTCTCTTTAGGTTCTGATACAGGTGGTTCTATCCGTCAACCAGCTGCATATTGCGGTGTTGTAGGTTTAAAACCAACTTATGGACGCGTATCTCGTTATGGTTTAGTTGCATTCGCATCTTCACTTGACCAAATCGGACCAATTACACGTACAGTAGAAGATAATGCATACTTATTACAAGCGATTTCAGGTATTGATCGCATGGATGCAACTTCTGCAAATATTGAAGTAGGCAACTATTTAGCTGGTTTAACAGGCGATGTAAAAGGTTTACGTATCGCTGTACCAAAAGAATATTTAGGCGAAGGTGTTGGCGAAGAAGCTCGTGAGTCAGTACTAGCTGCTTTAAAAGTATTAGAAGGCATGGGAGCGACTTGGGAGGAAGTATCTCTTCCACACTCTAAATATGCATTAGCAACGTACTACTTAATCTCTTCTTCTGAAGCGTCTGCTAACCTTTCACGCTTTGATGGCGTACGCTATGGCGTTCGTTCTGATAATGTGAATAACTTAATGGACCTTTACAAAAATACGCGTAGTGAAGGCTTCGGTGACGAAGTAAAACGCCGTATTATGCTTGGTACATTTGCGCTTAGCTCTGGTTACTATGATGCATATTACAAAAAAGCACAACAAGTACGTACATTAATTAAAAATGACTTTGACAATGTATTTGCTAATTACGATGTTATTATTGGACCAACAACGCCAACTCCAGCGTTCAAAGTAGGCGAAAAGATTGATGATCCAATGACAATGTATGCAAATGACATTTTAACAATCCCAGTCAACTTAGCGGGTGTTCCAGCAATTTCTGTTCCATGTGGATTCGGTGCAAACAACATGCCACTTGGTTTACAAATTATCGGTAAACACTTTGATGAAGCAACAATTTACCGCGTTGCACATGCGTTTGAGCAAGCAACAGATTATCATACAAAAAAAGCAAGTCTGTAAGGAGGCGAGCATAGATGAATTTTGAAACAATTATTGGTTTAGAGGTTCACGTTGAGTTAAAAACAAATTCGAAAATTTTCTCTGCGAGTCCAACAGAATTCGGAGCGGATCCAAATACACAAACAAGTGTAATTGATTTAGGATACCCTGGGGTACTTCCGACTTTAAATAAAGAAGCTGTTAACTTTGCAATGAAAGCTGCAATGGCATTAAACTGTGAGATCGCAACAGAAACGAAGTTTGATCGTAAAAATTATTTCTATCCAGATAATCCAAAAGCATACCAAATCTCTCAATTTGATAAGCCAATTGGAGAGAATGGTTGGATTGAAATTGAAGTAGACGGTAAAAAGAAACGTATCGGTATTACACGTCTTCATTTAGAAGAAGATGCAGGTAAATCAACGCATACAGGTGAAGGATACTCATTAGTAGACTACAACCGTCAAGGTATGCCATTAATCGAAATCGTATCTGAGCCGGATATGCGTACGCCAGAAGAAGCATATGCATACTTAGAAAAATTAAAATCCATCATTCAATATACAGGCGTATCTGATTGTAAGATGGAAGAAGGTTCCCTTCGCTGTGATGCAAACATCTCCCTTCGTCCAGTAGGGCAAGAGAAGTTTGGTACAAAAGCAGAGCTTAAAAACTTAAACTCATTCACTTATGTACAAAAAGGTCTTGAGTTTGAACAAGCTCGTCAAGAAAAAGAACTATTATCTGGTGGTATCATTCAACAAGAAACACGTCGTTATGATGAAGCAACGAAGAAAACAATCTTAATGCGTGTAAAAGAAGGATCTGACGATTACCGTTACTTCCCAGAGCCAGACTTAGTTGAGCTTTACATTGACGATGAGTGGAAAGAAGAAGTTCGTGCTTCTATCCCTGAACTTCCAGATGCTCGTAAAGTACGCTATGTTGAAGAGCTTGGTTTACCAGCTTACGATGCACATGTATTAACATTAACAAAAGAGATGTCTGATTTCTTTGAAGCAACAATTGTGGACGGTGCAGATGCGAAGTTAACATCGAACTGGTTAATGGGTGAGGTACTTGCATACTTAAACAAACAACAAAAAGAATTAAAAGACGTAGCATTAACACCAGCTGGTCTATCTAAAATGATTCAATTAATTGAAAAAGGTACAATTTCGTCTAAAATCGCGAAAAAAGTATTTAACGAGTTAATTGAAAAAGGTGGAGACCCAGAAGAAATCGTTAAAGCGAAAGGTCTTGTTCAAATTTCTGACGAAGGTACACTTCGTAAGGTTGTAACTGAAATTCTTGATAATAATGAACAATCTATTGAAGACTTCAAAAACGGTAAGGATCGTGCGATTGGCTTCTTAGTTGGTCAAATTATGAAAGCAACAAAAGGACAAGCTAATCCACCACTTGTTAACAAAATCTTGTTAGAAGAAATCAATAAACGCTAATAACGAGATAGCTTAGCTCTTAGAATCAAGAAGTTATTAAACAACAAAGATTAAACAGAGAAAGCACCCATATTTGGGTGTTTTTTCTGAGTTAATCAAACGTTTGTTTNNAAACAAACGTTTGATTAACTGACAAAAGTGAAAAAATGTTTGTATAGCAACTATGGTATGATAGTTGCAAAAAGGTGGAAATAATGATAAATCTAGACATAGAGAGTTTTTTCATCTCGTGAAATAATGGATAATTGTTAACTCCTTGTTTTATATGCAAGAAACAGAAAGTACTATGAAGAATGAAATGATATATATTGTCGATGTAAAGTGATAAGAGCCTAGGTTCTTACTTGTCCTTTTAAATGGGCTAAAAGAAGGATATGGAGATGAGAGGAGGTAGGCATAGGAACGCTGAATAAAAGTTTGGTGTATTCTTTTTTCATAAAGAAGGAAATTCCTGTGCTAATGAATGATGAAGCGAGCAAGAATAATTTATAACCCTACTTCTGGTCGTGAGTTATTTAAAAAAAGCTTACCAGAAGTATTACAAAAATTAGAACAAGCTGGATATGAAACATCTTGTCATGCGACAACGGGTCAAGGAGATGCGACTGTGGCAGCGAGGCAAGCGGTAGAGCGTAAGTTTGATGTTGTCATTGCAGCAGGTGGTGATGGAACGCTAAATGAAGTCGTAAATGGTTTAGTAGGGCATGAACATCGTCCAAAGTTCGGTATCATTCCAGTTGGAACGACAAATGATTTTGCACGTGCAATTGGTGTACCTCGTTCTATTGAAGAGGCTGCTGATATTATTTGCGAAGGTAATACAGTTCCGCTAGACCTTGGTAGAGCGAACGATACATATTTTATTAACATTGCTGGTGGCGGACGTATTACAGAATTAACATACGAAGTACCGAGTAAGTTGAAAACGGTATTAGGACAACTTGCATATTATTTAAAAGGTATTGAAATGCTACCGTCACTACATCCAACATATGTTGAAATCGAGTATGATGGAAAACTATTGCAAGAAGAGATTACGATGTTTTTAATTACGAATACGCGCTCCGTTGGTGGATTTGAAAAGGTTGCACCATATGCCTCTATTAACGATGGCTTATTTGACTTATTAGTGCTAAAGAAGGGCTCTATTGCTGATTTAATTAAAGCAGCAACACAAGCACAGCGCGGTGAGCATATTAATAATCCAAAGGTTTTATATACGCAGGCAAATCGTATTAAAGTTCATTCGCCAGATAAATTAATGATTAATTTAGATGGTGAATATGGCGGGGATGCACCAATGGAATTTGAAAATATATATCATTGTCTAGAACTATTTGTTCCGAAGCATCAAGAGGATACCTTATAAAGGTATCCTTTTTATTATTCATACAGGAGCGTGCCCATGGAATATTTTCATAAATTGGGAGTAGTTTTGATTTTCATGGTATTTTTACAATTTTTTCATCCTACATCCACATTTACTTGTTACACTGAATGTAAGAAGCGCAGAAAGGTAGGGTGTTATGGAGAAAGTAAGAGCGATACTATTTGATAAAGATGGAACATTAATGGATTTTCATTCTATTTGGATAAAGGTAGCGGAAGAGCTTGTAGTTGAATTTATACAATTATACAAATTGCCTGCATCACTACAGGACGTTCTTTTACAAGAAATTGGTGTTGAAGGAGCGTTTGTTAATCCACATAGTGCATTAGCAGCAGGAACAAGTCTTGATATAGCACAAATCTTTTGTAAACATATATCTTCTGTTGAAGAGTGTGACATGCATCATTGGATAAGTGAAAAAATATTTAAGCTTATGTACGAACACCGTTCACATATAAGAATGACTGCAGATTTACCAAGAGTTTTACAAACACTAAAAGATAAAGGATTTATTTTAGGTATTGTGACAGCTGATGATTTGGCGCCGACTGACCTCTTTTTAAAGCAGTGTCACTTAGAATCGTTTTTTGACTATATTGTAGCTTCAGATACATTTCCAGCCCAAAAGCCAGACAAGCAAATTGTAGAATCATTTTGTGAAAAGTTTGGGTTATCTCCAAGGGAGGTAGTTGTTGTTGGGGATACGCCAACAGATTTACATTTAGCGAAAAATAGCGGGGCTTGCTATGCAATTGGTGTTCTTTCTGGGACGGGTGATCGTCAAACATTAGCACCACTTGCAGACATTATATTAGATTCTGTCGGTAATTTTATTTCTGATTCTGGAGAACTTATTTGGGAACGAGAAAAGTCTAATCTATAAATAAAATAAGTCTATATTGACTCGTAATGAGTCGATATAGACTTATTTTTTATGTCGAAATCCTGAGAAAACTAGAAGTTTATTGTATTCATTAAATTGGCATACATCTTGCAATATAGAAAAAGAAAATCATAGCATAGAAAAGGATGGGAGAAACGATGAATACAAAATTTGCTAAAGTAAACGAACAAATTCCAGGACCGAAAGCAGCTTCTTTATTAGAACGCCGTCAAAATATCGTACCAAGGGGCGTGAGTAATGGAATTCCAACATTTGTACAATCAGCAGATGGAGCGCTTGTAACAGATGTAGATGGAAATCAATTTATCGATTTTGCGGGAGCAATTGGAACAATTAATGTAGGACATTGTCACCCTGCTGTGAAAGAGGCGCTTCATAAACAAGTAGATCAATATATTCATACTGGCTTTAATGTCATGATGTATGAGCCATATATTGAACTAGCAGAGAAGCTTGCTGCGTTAGCTCCTGGAAATTTTGAAAAACAAGTACTATTTTTAAATAGTGGTGCTGAAGCAGTTGAAAATGCTGTGAAAATTGCTCGTAAATATACGAAGCGCCCTGGAATTATTGCTTTTACAAAAGGATTTCACGGCCGCACTTTGATGACAATGACGATGACAAGTAAAGTAAAGCCTTATAAATTTGGATTTGGTCCATTTGCACCAGAAGTATATAAAGCGCCATTCCCATATGAATACCGTCGTCCAGAAGGCTTAACAGATGAGCAATACGATAACTTTATTATTGAAGAGTTTAAAAACTTTTTAATATCAGAAGTTGCACCAGAAAGCATAGCGGCCGTTGTGATGGAGCCAGTCCAAGGTGAAGGTGGCTTTATTGTTCCAAGTAAAAAGTTCGTACAGGAAGTACGTCGTCTTTGCTCTGAGCATGGCATCTTATTTGTAGCGGATGAAATTCAAACAGGCTTTAGCCGTACGGGAAAATACTTTGCAATAGATCACTATGATGTCGTTCCAGATTTAATTACTGTTTCGAAATCATTAGGGGCAGGAGTACCAATTAGTGGTGTTATTGGACGAAAAGAAATTATGAATGAATCCGCACCAGGGGAACTTGGTGGAACATATGCTGGAAGTCCATTAGGATGCGCTGCGGCATTAGCTGTTTTGGATATTATAGAGAAAGAAAAATTAAATGATCGAGCTGTACATGTAGGAAAAGTTGTAATGGATCGATTTGAAGAAATGAAGAAAAAATATAACTGTATTGGTGATGTACGTGGTTTAGGGGCGATGTGTGCGTTCGAACTTGTTAAAGATCGTACAACGAAAGAAGCAGATAAAGTATTAACAGCAAATTTATGTGCTGAAGCAAATAAACGAGGACTCCTCTTATTATCTGCTGGAACGTATGGGAATGTAGTTCGTGTCTTAATGCCACTTGTCATTACAGATGAACAATTAGAAGAAGGGCTTACAATTATTGAAGATTCCTTGCAAGCTTGTTATGAGCAAGCAGATATCGCTCGTGTGTAAATAATACGATATAAAAACCTTTCTTTTTTGGGGTGAGAGCATCTGTCGTGCATGGAAGCGGTCAGGTTCTCTTCTTGCCCTATACTAAGTGAAAATAAAGAGAAAAAATGAGCACGGGCCACGTTTTGTTTTTCGTAACAGTGATGTATATGCTGGAAAATCAAAATGAATATAAAACATATTTGTGACCATTCTAGTTTGTCTCTTGAAAAAACAGAAAATTCCCTTAAATGCAAGTTTCACTTTATAATGAAATATAAGCGATAATAAAGTGAAGCAATGGAACCTGAATTTGAGGAGTGGCTGGAATGGTTGCAGAAAAGGAACGAGCATTTATGGATTTAAAAGATGTATTTGAATATGCATTTGATGAGATCTTTGTTACGGATGAGGAAGGAACCGTTGTTCGTGTAAATAGTACATGTGAAAGGCACTATCAATTATCTGCCGAGGAGTTAGTAGGTAAGCATGTAAAAGAGTTACAAAAAGAAGGGATTTTTTATCCATCTGCAACGTTGGAAGTAATTGAGAAGAAAAAGCCGATTGAACTTGTTCAGACAACAAAGTCGGGAGAGTATTTACACGTCCGTACAAGGCCTGTGTTTGATGAACAAGGGAATTTGCGAAGAGTCATTAGTTATTCTCGTGATCTCACTGAACTCTACCAATTACGAAAAAAAGTAGAGGAGATGGATAATCAGTTAAAGACATATAAGAAAGAGTTAAGAGAAACATATGAATATGAAGGGCTCATTTTTAAAAGTGTAGCTATGCAAAAAATAGTCGCAACAATCAAAAAAGTATCTATGGTAGATAGTACGGTCCTTATTTTAGGTGAAACCGGAGTCGGGAAAAGTAGATTAGTGCGTCATTTACATGAAGTGAGTCATCGTAAAAATGAAATGTTTTATGAAATTAATTGTGCGGCATTGCCAACAAACTTAATCGAATCGGAACTGTTTGGCTATTCGGGTGGTTCATTTACAGGTGCAAATCGTGAAGGAAAAAAAGGAATTTTAGAGCTAGCTCATAAAGGGACTCTTTTCTTAGATGAAATCGGTGAAATGCCGCTTGAAATTCAAGCCAAACTGTTACAAGTACTGCAGGAAAAAACATTCCGCGCAGTAGGAGGTAGGGAACTAAAGAAAGTAGATGTTCGTATTGTGGCAGCTACGAATAGAGATTTAGCTGAAATGGTAAGACAAGGTACTTTCCGAAAAGATTTATACTATCGTTTGAATGTAATACCGATTCAAATTCCTCCACTTCGCGAGCGAACAGAAGATATTTTACCGTTAGTCTATCATTATTTACATCACTTTAACGAAAAGTATGGACGTGATGTGAAATTGGCCCCTAGTACTTTACAAATGTTTGTAGGGTATCCTTGGGAAGGGAATAATAGAGAAATAGAAAATGTAATTGAAAGGATTGTTATTACTGCAGATGATATTGTCATGATAGAAGACTTACCATTATCTATGCAAGGGTCAACAGTTGAGCAGTCCGGTCAAAGTCTCTATAAAATGTTGGAAGAAGTAGAACGGAATATTATCCTTAAAGCATATAAAACATATGGATCAAGCTATAAAGTAGCAGAGTTTTTGAAAATAAGCCAGTCTGCAGCAACTAGGAAAATTAAGAAGTTTATAGGAGAGGAAATTATATAAATACAAATTGAAAGCAGGTATATAATCTTTCTTTTTAGATGAGAGAGTACCCGTTCATGCATAGAAACCATCAGCATCTTTTTTGTCGAGGAGAAAACGAGTAGAGGTTACTTTGCGTACCCCATGGCAGTAACTTATATGTTGAAAAATCAAGGTAGATTTATATAGCTATAAGGATGGCTAATGACATTTGGATGAAAGTTTTTTGGAGGGTATTTCTTTGTTCGAACGCCTTTTTGAAAGTATGATAGAAATATGGAAAAAAATGAAGTGAATATAAAGGAGGAAGAAAATAGTGAATAAGAAAGCGGCGTATGTAAATCTAGAGCAGAAAGCTATGTATATAAATGGAGAATGGATTCAGTTGCAGGAACAAATTGAGATTAATAATCCGGCGACGCAGGAAATCTTTGCAACTGTCCCAAAGGGCGGAGTCACTGAGGCAAAGCAGGCGGTAGATGCTGCACATGAAGCTTTTAAATCATGGTCAAAATTAACAGCAGCTGATCGTGCGCAAAAACTAAAAAAGTGGTTTACATTAATTGATGAAAACAAAGAAGAAATTGCGGCGATTATGACAAAGGAACAAGGGAAGCCATTTGCAGAAGCACTTGGGGAAGTGAACTATGCGAATAGTTTTGTAGAGTGGTATGCGGAAGAAGGGAAACGGGTATACGGGGACATGATTCCAGCTTCTCATCCGAATAAACGCATTTTAGTAACGAAGCAGCCTGTAGGCGTTATTGCGGCGATTACACCGTGGAATTTTCCAGCTGCAATGATTACAAGAAAAGTGGCACCAGCACTTGCAGCAGGCTGCACAGCAGTTGTAAAACCTGCAAGTCAAACACCGTTAACTGCATTGAAATTAGCTGAACTTGCACATGAAGCCGATATTCCAAAAGGTGTTTTAAATATTGTCACTGGTAGCGCCAAGGCAATTGCTGATACTTGGATGGAGGATGGACGCGTAAGAAAGGTTTCATTTACAGGATCAACTGAAATCGGAAAAGAATTAATGTCTGGAGCTGCGAAAACAATGAAGAAAGTTTCGCTTGAGCTAGGTGGCCATGCTCCATTTATTGTAATGAGCGATGCGGATTTAGATAAAGCGGTAGAAGCAGTAATTGGTTCGAAATTCCGTAATGCTGGACAAACATGTATATGTACAAATCGCGTATTTGTGCAAGAAGGGGTGTATGCAGAATTCGCGGAAAAATTCCAAAAAGCAGTAGGGCAGCTTAAAGTAGGCGATGGATTTGGAGAAGGTACGACTGTAGGGCCACTTATCGATGCGAATGCTGTAGAAAAAGTACAGGAGCATATTGAAGATGCAATCAAAAAAGGCGGCGAAATTCTATATGGAGGCCAAACACTTACAGAATTAAATGGCCATTTCATTGAGCCAACTGTCATTGGAGGCGCAAATGACACAATGTTATGTATGACTGAAGAAACATTTGGTCCTGTTGCACCAGTTGCGAAATTTGAAACGGTGGAAGAAGTTATTGAGCGTGCGAATAACACACCGTATGGCTTAGCGGCTTATGTATTTACAAAAGACATTAGCCAAGCATTTCAAATTAGTGAAGCATTAGAATACGGTATTATTGGTTTAAACGATGGACTTCCATCTGTTGCACAAGCGCCATTTGGCGGATTTAAAGAAAGTGGGATTGGTCGTGAAGGCGGTTATTTTGGAATCGAAGAGTATTTAGAAATTAAATATATTTCATTAGGATTATAATAAGGTGAAACTTTAATCAGTGGGAGCCTTACTACCCGTTAAAGCGAGGTAAAATGAAAAAGAGCTGTTTTCTAAGAAAGCAGCTCTTTTTCATTCAATCATTTATATTTTTAGAATGCCCAGTTTCCTTTACGGAAGATTGGCTCATGTCTTCCATCAGCTGTAATACCGTCGATATCAAGCTCAGCTGACCCGATCATAAAGTCTTCGTGTGTAATACTAGAGTTCGCCCCATTTTCAGCAAGCTCTTCTTTTGTCATTGTTTTACCGCCTTCTAAGTTAAATGCATAAGCATTTCCAATTGCTAAATGGCAAGATGCATTTTCATCAAATAACGTATTATAGAACAAAATATTTGTATTAGAAATTGGCGAGTCGTGAGGTACCAATGCAACCTCTCCTAAGAAATGAGAGCCTTCATCTGTCTCTACTAAATGTTTTAAAGCTTCTTCGCCAGTATCAGCTTTATAGTTTACAATACGTCCATTTTCGAATGTAAGTGTAAAATTATCAATGATGTTGCCTCCAAAAACTAATGGTTTCGTACTTGATACTTGTCCGTTTACACCTGATTTTAATGGCATTGTAAATACTTCTTCTGTTGGAATATTAGCCATAAAGGGTACGTTTTTTTCATTTAAGCTTCCAGCT
The DNA here is from genome assembly GCF_002584535.1 of Bacillus cereus. GTDB lineage: Bacteria > Bacillota > Bacilli > Bacillales > Bacillaceae_G > Bacillus_A > Bacillus_A arachidis. The sequence goes on along the minus strand of NZ_NUOT01000002.1, from coordinate 91,045 downwards.
CCAGCCCATACATGTTTTTCTGGAAGTTCAATTGTTAAATCTGTCCCAGGACCTGTATAATGAAGAGCTTTATAATGTTTTTCATTTAAGTAGTCTACTTTTTCATGTAATGTTTCATCATGTTCTTTCCATGCTTCCACAGGATTTTCTAAATTTGCACGAGTTGCTTGGAAAATTGCATCCCATAGCTTTTCTTCTTGCTTTTCTGGCGCAACATCAGGGAATACTTTTGCAGCCCATTCTTTCGTAGGTACAGAGATCACGCACCAGCTTACTTTATCTGCTTGTACATAATCGCGGTATACTTTCATTGCTTCACCAGCAACCTTATGAGCACTTGCAATTCGCTTTGCATCTACACCCTTTAATAGATCTGGATTCTCNNTCTACATATACATGCTTTGCCCCTGATTTATATGCTTTTTCTGTAACAAGGCGGACAAATGGAGCTGCCTCAAGTGGCGCATTAATAGATAATGTTTGCCCAGGTTGAATATTAACACCAACATTTACTGCAAGAGCAGCATACTTTTCTAACGTTTGTTCAAATGACATATGTACGATCTCCTTTATTCAAAAGATTTATTATATACATAATACAAGAAAAATTCAAAAATATAAATAGAACTCAAATGAGATTGAGTTCTATTTTTTGGTTATTTAATAGAGCGTGTAAATTGTTCCACTGTTATGGAATGATGTATGCGAAAACGCTTCATTTTGAATAATTCGTTAGGCTCACCTTTCGTAATAAACCGCCCTGGCTTTGTCGTTGTTGCAAATTGATAATATTTTTTTGTTTCTTCGACAACTTGATCATTTACATGACCAAATGGGTATGCGAAGGCAATGACAGGTTTGCCAGTAATCTTTTCAAATTTTTCTTTTGGGGCTTTCAGCATGTGTTGCTGTGTGTGATTGGACAGAGAATATACCTGAATCAACCATTTCTTTTAGATTCGCGGTGGATAAAGAACCTTCTGCATCGACGTTATCAACAATCATATATTCGGTTGCAATTGGCTTAAATGTAGCGTCTTTTTCTTTTTATAGGTTTGTTAATCGTGATAATAATGTAACCGACAACAAATATGAAAGGGATTAAAAATACATAAATAGGGATGCCAAGAACATAATGACTTTTAATGCTTAAAAATAATAAATGTAGAAAATCCAAAAGAGCATGTAATTTCATTGAAGCCTCCAATAAACTTTTTTACAAATTATAGCATTTGAAGGGAGGGAGCTACATGTTTAAGTCTATGATTTAAGCTAATTTTAAAGTTGGAGAATGGAATGGGGTAGTGACAGGATTGCTGTCATAGACCGCAAAGTAACTTTTTGAAATTCCGAATAATCCGCAGATCCGCTTTTTTCAACATCTTATATCTCCTTGTTCGATATTGTCATCTCTCATTGTCATAATTGAGAAATTGGGATTTATGCAACTATATGGACCGATTGCTGAAAAAATAAGTTTATTTTTTCTGAAAAATGTATATAAATTCAAAATGGATAATAAATAACCGAAATAAATTTTATATTTTCTTAATTTATTCCTTTTCATCTACATGAATCATTTATTACAACAGCTTTCACGCATAAAATAAGATGTTTCTACAAAGAATAATATAAGTATCTTTATAATGATTTTCCAATATAGTCAATGTGTTAATCAAAGGAACTCTGTGTTATTTTTGCTTTGCTACTAACTAATACAGCTTCAAATAATGGACACAATTGCTACGTGCCAAATGTAATTTATTATTCATTCAAAATTTTATTTATTCAATTTTTCTAAAAATAAAAAAATATTAAACTTATAAATATACAAGTTATAATGAGGGCGTCGAGAAATAATCTATTACCTCGAAGAAAATATTAAACTTGGTTCGGATACAAAAATTTTAAAGACCTTGCAAGTAATCTTCTAAAATTGGACAAACTGATACGATTTCTTCTCTAAGAAAGGTGTGTGATCAGAAGGAAATTTATTCAATATGAAAATGGAAACGTTATCAGCCAGATTTTATTTTGAATTGGTCACTCTAATAACTTAGATTCAACTGCACTTAAAAATAATAAATGATGGAGGTGCTTATATAAACATGAATGTAGTATCTATTAAAGAAAAAAAGGTCGTTAAATACAAAAGTTGTTTTGATGTAATTGGGCCGGTAATGATAGGTCCTTCAAGTTCACATACTGCAGGTGCTTTAGCTATTGGAACAGTTGCCAATAAGTTACTTCAAGGTCTTCCAAAAAAAGTCGTGGTAAGGTATTATGAATCATTTGCTGAAACCCATAAAGGACACGGAACTGATTTTGCAATTATTGCTGGGATATTAGGGTTTGCTGCCGATGACAGCAAAGTGCCAGATGCTATTAAAATAGCAGAATCTAAAGGAATTGACATTACCTTTATTGAAAAAGCAGGTGATAGCCCTGCTGGTCATCCAAATACGGCAGATGTATATTTAGAGGATGAAAATCGAAGTATTAGAACAGTGGGTATTTCGGTTGGCGGCGGATTAATTGAAGTTAAACATGTTGAAATTGACGGATTTAGCCTAGATTTGCAGGGGCCATTACCAGTTATTATTGCGATTTCCGAAAGAGCTGACTTTGAATTTGTCTTACGCAGAATCTTTAAACAATATGATGTGGAAATTAACAATTTTTATAGTTTAGAAGAAAATGGAAAATATTTATATGTATTCGCTTTGGATTCGCTATTGCCTGGTGATGCTCAGAAGGAATTGGGAAGTGTAAGCAGTATAGCTAATATCATTATTCTTTAGTTATTAAGAGGTGAAAAAATATGTATATGACCATAAAAGAAATTGTAGATGCAGCTAATAAAAGGCAAAAGCCAATTTATGAATTAGCAATCGAACAGGAAATTGAACAAACTAAAACTTCTTATGAAGAAGTTTGGAGTAAAATGGAAAAGAACTTAGCGACTATGGAAAATGCCGTAAATAAAAGTATCGGGGGCAACGGGGTATTTTCTCCGACCGGTTTAACCGGAGGGGATGCTGTTAAAATAAAAAAATATCGAGAAAATGGAAAAACTCTTTCTGGAGATTTGATGGTGTTAGGGATTCAAAGTGCTATCGGGGTTAATGAAGTAAATGCTTCATTAGGAGCTATTTGTGCAACTCCAACAGCAGGTGCGAGTGGGACGATCCCGGGAGTCCTATTTAGTATTAAAGATACGTTGCAGTTAAGTCATGAAGATATGGTCCATTTTCTATTCACTTCATCTTTATTTGGAATGATAGTCGCAAATAACGCTTGTATTTCCGGAGCGTACGGAGGGTGCCAAGCTGAAGTAGGCAGTGCCTCAGCAATGGCTGCAGCAGCAGCGGTAGAAGCTGCCGGAGGAACAGCGCAGCAATCTTCTGAAGCTTTCTCAACCGCATTACAAAATTTACTCGGTTTAGTTTGTGATCCGGTCGCTGGTTTGGTAGAAATTCCTTGTGTAAAGAGAAACGCTATTGGAACGGCCAATGCTTTAGCAGCAGCGGACATCGCATTAGCCGGTGTAAACAATATCATCAATGCTGACGAAGTTATTGAAGCGATGTATAGAGTTGGAAGACAGATGCCTCGCGAATTAAGAGAGACAGGTTTAGGTGGAATTGCAGCCACACCTACAGGGATTGCCATTAAAAGTAAAATCTTTGGAGAGAAACAATTAAATAAATAAACAGTTATTGGAAATATTGTGAAATAGTTAACAATTCTATTCTCTATTGTTCTCCTAAGGGCGTCAGTATGCTAAAAGCCATTATCACTAAAATATACTACTATACAATTAAAGTATACTAATATATTATATAATTGAGTTGTTTTGTAAACGCTAACAAATCTATCAGGTTGGACACACGATGTGGCGCACCTTGTAAGCAATTCATTATTCAAGAATGGTCTATATTCCTAAGCCTTAAAAAGAGACGTAAGAATAGGATATAAGGAGGAATTATTATATGAATGGAAATACTGCAAAAAAAATAGAATTTCAAGATGAAAACACTGCAGTAAAAAATGAGAAATATCTAGATCCTAAAAAGTGGCATAAACAGGATACTACCTGGGCATTGAGCCTTTTTGGAACAGCAATTGGAGCAGGCGTACTCTTTTTACCGATTAATGCTGGTTCAGGTGGTTTATTATCATTATTGTTAATTACCATACTTGCATATCCTGTTATGTATTACTCACATAGAGCGCTTGCTAAAATGATATACGCTTCTAATTCTGCTGATGAGGGGATTACAGGTACAATAAGAGAGTATTTCGGAAATAAGGCAAGTATAATTTTTAACATAGTATACTTCGTTTCAATTTATACGATCGTGCTGATGTATTCGGTTGCACTTACAAATACTGCAAGTAGTTTTATTGTGAATCAATTGCACATGCCAGAGCCTCCAAGGGCCATTTTATCGCTTGTATTAGTACTCGGTCTTATAGCTATACTAAATTTTGGACAAGATATCACCGTGAAGATAATGAGCATGCTAGTATATCCTTTCATAGCTTCTCTACTTTTTATCGCAATATCTTTGATTCCACAGTGGAATACGTCAATGCTTAGTTTTTCAAGTGTTTCTACTGCTTCAACAGGAACGGGATATATGGGAACGATTTTAATGATATTACCAATCATCGTATTCTCGTTTAATCATTCTCCTATGATTTCATCATTTGTTATGAAACAGAGAGCAACCTATGGAATAGAAGCTACTGATGCCAAATGTGCTCAAATACAAAAAGCTTGTTATATCATGACATTCGCTGTTGTTATGTTCTTTGTTTGGAGCAGTACATTAAGTTTGACTCCAAGTGATCTTATGAAAGCAAAAGAAGAGAACTTATCAATCCTATCTTATCTTGCTAATGAGCTGAATTCGCCTGTAATCACTATTGCAGCTCCTATCATTGCTTTTGTGGCTATAACAAAGTCCTTCCTTGGCCATTATATAGGAGCATATGAAGTAATGCGTGACGTGATTATCAAGTTCGGTAAAAAACGCGGAAAAAATATGGGAGAAAAAACAGTTAAGACAATGATCCTTACTTTTGTCGTATTAACATGCTGGTATGTTGCTTATGCAAATCCAAGTATTCTTGGAATCATTGATGCCCTTAGCGGTCCGTTAGTTGCTGCTATCTTATGTCTATTACCAATGTACGCGATCCACAAAGTACCAGTACTAGCTAAATACAAAGGGAAAGCGAGCAATGTATTTGTTATTATTATAGGTATATTGACTGTCCTAGCAAGTATTAAATCATTATTCTAATTCACTATTGTAGGTTCTGATGCAAAAATAGTGAGGTATGAAAAAAGAACGAAAGATTCTTAGCGGAATTGAATTTTATGCTGTTAAACCAAAGAGATCATGGATAAGATATATCTGTTTTTGGACAGACTTCTCACTTTGGGGAGTTTGTCCCTTTTTGGTCATATGCATAACTTCTATTCCAGCAATCACTTTTTTAGCTGTTTGCAATGATTTTAATCCAAGCATATTGGGGTGCCGCCCTACATCTATCAACTTAAGGATTTAGACTATTTTTGAATTGAAAAGCACGTTACTATTCTCTTATGCTAATGAGGATAGTAACGTGCTTTTTATGAATATGAACCAAAAACAAGCATGATCTTTATTGACCGAAGAGTTATATCGATATATGTCTCCCGCTACACTTCCTTATAATTATGGTACTGGCTGTATTCAAACGGAAAGATAAACAAAAAGGTTTTTTATGTAAATGATATAACGGACTAAAGCAACAAGCTGTGATTACCTCTAAATAAAAGAAAAGGCTACTTTTTCATAAAAAGTAGCCTGAAAAATGATTAATACTTTTCTTTTACAAGTGAGATGAACTGCGCCATTGTTGTGTTAGGACCAACAAAATGACGTTTAATTAAGTATTGTTCGTTCGGTGAGCCTTTTGTAATGTGAGTTCCATGATCTGTCGTTACTGCAAATTGGTAATGTTTCTTTGTTTCTTCCACAGCTGGATCATTATAAGAACCTACTGGATAAGCAAGGGCGATGATTTTTTTGCCTGTAAGATTTTCAATTTTTTCTTTAGATTTACGTAATTCTTCATCATAGTTGTTTGTATAAGCCAACATTGCATGGTTAGCGGTATGAGATTGAATAGAAAAAATACCTGAATCAAGCATTTGTTTTACCTCGTCTGTTGTAAGACGATTTGGTTTATCAATATCATTTGAAACAAGGAATTCTGTTGCTGCTGGTTGGAATCTATCATCTTTTAATTTTTGTAAAATATGAAGAGCATTCATATTATTTTTTCGACCATCATCCATTGTTATAAAGATAGGTTTATTGACACGATTTATATCACCCCAACGTTCAAACGTTAACATTGTATAACCGTTATCTTTTAAATACTGCATATGCTTTTCAAATTGCTCTGGTGGCACATATAAACCTAAATCGCCATCACTTGGTCCAGGGTATTTCTCAATGGCATGATACATAAGAAAAGGTACATACTGTTGGAATGTAATCGTAGATTTCACTAGAGGAACTTCTGTGTTATCTTCTTTTAATCCCACTGTTTCAATTTGAAATTCCCCGCGTTTTAAATGAAATGATTGTAAATGAAACGGGAGAGCGAAATCACGAGCTTTGTCGTGTGATACAAATGTTTGTTTACTTGCAGGTCCATCAGCTGTACGCCAAATATTGTAACGCACTGTTTTAAATGAATCTTTTAAGTTTTTAGTGTAGAGTGTGGTGTTTTTTGCGTTGTAATCAAAGGAATCCCACGAAATAAGTCCTTGTGTTACAGGGATTTCTATTGCTTTTGCCTGTACTTCTTGCGTTTCCTTTTGCTTCTTGTAAGTTGCTTCTTTTGTCTGTTTCTCACTAATGGTGCTAGTGTTACAACCTACGAGAATAGTAGAAGAAAGTAAAGCAATACGAGCATATTTTTTCATAATATCATCCTTCTATTGTGTTTTTATCGTGCTGTCTCTCATATGTAATCGATTCTTTATCTTTTTTGATTACAAGAGACTATGCATTCAAATATTTCTATTTGAATAATACCCTTGTTCATCATATCACTATGGCATATAGGGGGGAATATCTCTTTTGGGAGAATTCGACAAAGGTGATGTTCATTTACATAGGCTTTGTCTTATGTGAAATTTTTGTGAAGAAAAATAATTGTATGTATATATTACTTGATGAAAAAAGATACCTCCGAAAATAGCTATTTTCGAAGGTATCTTTAAAAACGTTTTTTCTTTTGGGGTTTTGATGTTGGATATTTCTTTCACTATAAACAGACAAAACATATCTTAGTGCCAATACTAGTATATATTTCTTTCTTGATTTACAAAAGAGAAATTGTGCTGAAGAGTGTATGCAATTTTGCATATCGTTACATTATTAGAATCGTTACTTTTGATTAAAAAAAATCACCCTTCTCTTTAATAAAAAGAGAAGGGTGATTCATTATTAAATAAATAATCCAGCAATCGTAGCGGATAAAATAGAAGCAAGTGTTGATGCAAATAGCATTTTCCAACCAAACTTAGATACAACGCTTCCTTGTTTTTCAGAAAGGGCACGGATTGTACCAACAATCGCACCAATTTGGCTAATACTTGCGAAGCTAATTAAGAATACGGTAACGATTCCAACTGTACGTGGAGATAACGTTGTAGCAACTTCTTTTAAATCAAGAATAGCTACGAATTCATTTAAAACAATTTTTGTTCCCATGATTCCACCAGCTGAGATAATATCATGAACTGGAATACCCATTAGGAATGCAAATGGAGCAAGAATATAACCGAAGATTTGTTGCAGTGTAACAGCATGTCCCATTGCGCCTGAAACTGCACTAATCACATAGTTTACAACTTCCATAACGCCAATAAATGCAATCATTAAAGCGGCAACGATACCAGCTACTTTTAAACCATCTAATGCGCCGTTAATCATTGCGCCGATCAAGCTGTCACCGAATAGACTTCTTTCAAATTTTTGAACCGTTTCTTCTTCTTTTTTCGTATCAACTGGTGTTAATAATGAACAAACAATTAAGCTAGAGAATAAGTTCAGTGGGAGTGCTGCTAGTACATATTTCGCATCTAGCATCATCACGTATGAAGCTGTAACAGAAGCTGAAACTGAGCTCATTGCTGAACAGCAAATGATAAACATACGGTTTTTATTAAAGTGTTTTAGGTCATTTTTAATTACGATTAAGGCCTCGCTGGAACCGAAGAATACAGAGTTTACCGCATGAAATGATTCAACGCGTGGTAAACCAGTAATTTTGGAAATCGCACCACCGACAACGCGAACGATGAATGGTAAAACGCCTAAATAACTAAAAATAGAGAGAAGTGTTGAGAAAAAGATAATAATTAATAGCACGTTGAAGAAAAAGACAAAGTCTCTTTGGATTCCATTAAATAGGAAGTCAACACCTGTTGTACCAAGCTTAATCAACTTGTTGAAGACTTTACTAATAAAAATGATGATCTCTTGACCAATTTTTGTGCCAAACATAAACCAACCAATTAAAATCTGGAAACCAATCATAATAGCAATTGCACGGAAGTTGATTTTACTTTTGTTGTTTGACAAAGCAAAACATAAACCTAACACGGCAAGAATGCCGATAATGCTTATTACATATTGCATGTAGTAGCCCCTTTCAGAAGTTCGTATAAAGTTTTTACATAAAACGCTCGTTATATAACTAATAAATAAAAGTAGTAGAGGTTTCATGTCATACGTAAGATGTCTGACCTTTTAGAAAAGTAAAAAATAAAAAAAGACCCATATGGATTTACTTTCATCTATGAGAGAAAGCTAATCAATATGAGTCTTTGTATACACAAAAAAGCTAATATTCATTAGTTTCCCCATAGTCCAGCAATTTTCGGTTGCCGGGTAGAAACTCTCGATCCATATTATCGAGTATATATGAGGTAACATCGTCCGTATTAAATTAGTAGTAGCGTAACACTAATAGAGAAGCATCGTCAATAGGTTTTTTTCTTCCAATAGAAAAAGACTATATAAGTATGATAAAATGTAACGCAGTGTTATGAAAAAGAGAGGTCGGAAGATGAGTACTAAAATGAAGCCACCAGTTGAAAAAAACGAGTTTATAGATGTAGTATTTGAAGATTTAACACATGATGGTGCCGGTGTTGCGAAGGTAAAAGGATATCCTATTTTCGTAAAAAACGGATTACCAGGCGAAGAAGCACAAATTAAAATTATTAAAGTAAAGAAGAATTTCGCATTTGGTCGTTTAATGAAGCTTCATACTGAAAGCCCATATCGCAAAGATGCAGAATGCCCAGTATACAACCAATGCGGTGGTTGCCAGCTTCAGCATTTAACATATGAAGGACAACTAAAGGCGAAAGAAAAACAAGTGCGTGACGTGATGCAACGCATCGGCGGACTTCACGATGTACCAGTTCATCCGGTTCTTGGTATGGAAAATCCTTGGGTGTATCGAAATAAAGCACAAGTACCGATTGGAGAACGTGAAGGCGGGCTTGTAGCTGGTTTCTATCGTCAAGGCACGCATGAGATCATTAATATGGAAACATGCTTAATTCAAGCAGAAGAAAACGATACGTTAATTCAAGAAGTAAAACGTATTTGTGAAAAACACGGAATCACAGCGTACAACGAAGAACGTCATAAAGGCACACTTCGTCACGTAATGGCCCGTTACGGACAAGTAACAGGGGAAATTATGCTTGTCTTCATTACACGTACGGCAGAACTTCAAAATAATAAGACAATCATCGAAGAAATTACAGCGAAGTTCCCAAATGTAAAATCAATTGTTCAAAACGTAAACACGAAACGTACAAACGTAATCTTTGGAGACACAACAACAGTCCTATACGGATCGGAATATATTTATGACTTTATCGGCGATATTAAATTTGCTATCTCGGCACGTTCTTTCTACCAAGTAAACCCAGAACAAACGAAAGTGCTATATGATAAAGCATTAGAATACGCAAAACTAGCTGGAAATGAAACAGTTATCGACGCATACTGCGGAATCGGATCAATCTCACTATTCCTAGCGCAAAAAGCGAAGAAAGTATATGGTGTTGAAATCGTTCCAGAAGCAATTGAGGATGCAAATCGAAATGCGGCATTAAACAACATGACAAACGCCGAATTTGCAGTAGGAGAAGCAGAAGTAGTTATTCCAAACTGGTATAAAGAAGGTGTAATCGCAGACACAATCGTTGTAGACCCACCGCGTAAAGGCTGCGATGAGGCCTTATTAAACACGATTATTGATATGAAGCCGAAGCGTGTTGTATATGTATCATGTAGCCCGGCGACACTTGCACGTGACTTAAAAGTATTAGAAGAAGGCGGATATAAAACGCAGGAAGTACAACCTGTTGATATGTTCCCGCATACTACTCATGTGGAGTGTGTGGCTTGGCTTAAGTTGGTATAATAGAAAAGCAGTTGATATAGAAAAAATCTATACCATCTGCTTTTTGGCTTATAAAAATACCATTCAGGCCCGATTGTAGTTAAAATAAACATTGCCGATTTTTACAAATTATAAATGTCCACATATATTTGTGTTTGATAATAAGTTATTAAGTATGATATAAGTGTAACATTTGGCTGTATATTTTTGACCGAGAGCTTGAAATTTTGATCATAGTGAGAGGATTTGAGTTTGAAATGATAGATAATTTTTGGCGTGATTTACCACGACCATTTTTTGTACTTGCACCAATGGAAGATGTGACAGATGTTGTTTTTCGTCACGTAGTAAGTGAAGCCGGGCGACCGGATGTATTTTTCACAGAGTTTACAAACTCGGATAGCTATTGTCATCCAGAGGGCGTGAAAAGTGTGCGTGGCCGTTTGATTTTTACAGAAGATGAACAGCCAATGGTGGCACATATTTGGGGGGATAATCCTGAATATTTTCGTCAAATGAGTATTGGCATGGCAGAGCTAGGATTTAAAGGCATCGATATTAATATGGGTTGCCCTGTACCGAATGTGGCATCAAGAGGAAAAGGTAGTGGCCTTATTCTGCGTCCAGACGTTGCGGCAGAACTTATTCAAGCAGCAAAAGCGGGCGGACTGCCTGTCAGCGTGAAAACGCGACTTGGCTATAAGGAGTTAAATGAGTGGGAGGCGTGGCTAACGCATATTTTAAAACAGGATATTGCGAACCTTTCTATTCATTTACGTACAAGAGAAGAAATGAGCCAAGTAGATGCGCATTGGGAGCTAATCCCGGAAATCAAAAAATTACGTGACCGTATCGCACCAAATACGCTACTAACAATCAATGGAGACATTCCTGACCGTCAAACTGGGCTGCAGCTTGCCCAGCAATATGGTATTGATGGCGTTATGATCGGGCGAGGTATTTTTAAAAATCCTTTTGCTTTTGAAAAAGAGCCAAAAGAGCATAGCAGTAAAGAATACCTTGATCTTTTAAGACTACAGCTGGATCTTCAAGATCAATATGCAGAAGTACTACCACGTTCAATTACAGGGCTTCATCGCTTTTTCAAAATTTATGTAAAAGGATTCCATGGAGCTGCTGAATTAAGAAATCAATTGATGAGTACGAAATCAACAGATGAAGTGCGTGCATTGCTTGATAACTTTGGAAAAGAACAGTGTATTTGAGAAATCAAAGCACTGTTTTTTCTTTTATTTAATGTTAAGAGAGAAACCTTTTTATTAGCATACAACGAACAAGTAAGAGATCCATAGATACAATGGTGGAGAAAAGTTCGAGGGAGACTATAAAACCTATCTTTAAAATGTTAAAGTATTAATTTGGCGGACATTAACTGAAAGGTTATATTAAACATGATAGTTTAAAGCATGTTAGAGGATAAACTTTAACAGCTGTATAAATAATCAATATTTTAGGAGGACTAACAATGGCAATGAGCAACAACGATATATTAAAAAGAGTAAGATATGCTATGGATATAAAAGATATAGATATGGTAGAGATATTTAAACTTGGTGGCATGGAAGTAACGAAAGAAGAAGTAGTTGATATGCTTACAAAAGTAAAGAAAAGTCCACAACATGAAGCTGAAAATGCGGATGTAGTCGAAGATGATTATGTATTAACATGCGATATGATGATGTTAGAATCATTTTTAAATGGCTTTATTACTTTAAAAAGAGGAAAGCAAGATCCGAAACCGGGGCAACCTGCAGGACAAGCAGCACCTTTACAGGGCAATGAGAGTGCCAATAATCTTCTTTTAAAGAAAATGAAAATAGCACTATCATTAACGAGTGAAGATGTACTTGCTATATTAGATAGCGTGGGTGTTAAGGTGACAAAAGGAGAGTTAGGCGCTCTATTAAGAAAGAAAGGCCACAAGAATTACAAAGAGTGTGGTGATAGATACGCAAGGAATTTCTTAAAGGGATTAGCTGTAAAGTATAGAGGATAAGCATTGTAACATTCATGGTAAAGCAGTAAATGATATAATAGGTAGAGTAGGACGTTTATAGCCTACTCTTTTTTATTTGTAAAATAATAAGAACAAATACGCTAGGTGATGAAATGATACATACATATTTAGGTGAGACGATTAATTTTCATATAAATTATAAGAAGAAAAAATCCGTACGTCTTTATGTAGATTCTTATGGGAATGTTGAAGTGCAAGCTCCGAAAGGGACGCCAGTTGAATATATAATTCAATTGTTAGAGGAGAAATGGGATTGGATTCAGAGAACATGTAAGGAAATGCAGGAGCGAGTGCTTGGACCGCAGGAAAAGGCTTATGATCAAGGAGAGGGTTTTCTGTATTTAGGAAACACATATCCGATACAAATCTCTCAAGATGCAAGTATTGGGCAAGACAATGCAGTGTTTGAAGGTGATAAGCTGCATATATATGTGAAAGAGCTTGAAGATGAGAAAATAAAACAAGCTTTAAAACGGTTTTATTATAAGCAGTGTAAAGCGTTAGTAGAGAAGAGTATTAAATCGTATCAAAGCAACTTTAAAACAAAACCGCGTTCCATCCGTATTTCAGATAGTAACCGTACATGGGGAACTTGTGATTCAAATCTACAGTTAACATTTAATTGGAAGCTGGCAATGGCACCACAGAGGGTGATCGACTATGTAGTCGTTCATGAAATGTGCCATATGGTTCATCTAAATCATGATCGCTCTTTTTGGCGCCTTGTTGGGAAGATAATGCCTGATTATAAGGAGATGGAAAACTGGTTAGCGTTATCAAGTTGGAAGATGACTGTTTAGTGGCGGTTACTATTACTCTAGACATGTAGAGTATATGGCTTAAAATAACGTAGAACCCTAATTTATCCAGCTATTTGCGGGCAGTAATATTTCCGCTTCAAAACTGAGTGAAAGCATCGTCCAGTTCCAGTGGCTAGAATGTTCGGTGGCTTCGCTTCTTCCTGCGAGGTAAAAAACACCTCTACGTCAGAAGCTCCATCCCCTCACATTCTGGACGAGCCACTTCCACTTTTCTTTAAGAAGTTAGGCGGGAGATAAACTGCCCGTAAAAGCCCGATTGGTGGGGGCTAATAATCAGTGGGGGATGAAGAAGACCCCCACTGATTAAAATTTCACTTTATTGTCCAAACTTCACAATAAAATTCTCATCTATTTTCTCCATCTCATACCCACGATACCCCTCCGCAAGTAATGCCTGTTGTTCACTAGTATTATTCATCGGAACGCTTTTAATATCCGTCCAATCTCTTTCCTTATCTTTACGCAACTCCTTTACAAAAACATACCGCATACTACCGCCATACTTCTCCTTCAGCGCCGCAATTTCCATTCCTTGCGCAAATTTATCTTTTAAACTCGGAATGTTAAATGGTGCAACGGTGCAACAAACGTAATCGAATTTACCATCGGCTTGTTGTAACTTTTTCATAATGACTTTCGCTAATATTTTTTGCATGCCATTGCCACGATAGTCAGGGTGGACGTTTGAAATTTCTTGATAGATAACCCGCTCTAATTCTTCATGTGTTAAACCAATATCAAGTCCTAAATGATCCTCATCAATAGGAGGGACTAATAGGGCACGGAATGCGATCAATTGGTCTCCTGCAAAGGCACCTATCATCATGCCATTACTGTTTAATATGTATCGAAATTCTTCTAGTGTCAGAGGCTGCAGACGATCCTTATTTTCTAATGCTTCAATTATGATATCCTGTAATAATAGGATTTCCTCAACGTGATTTAACGATAATGTTGTAACTTGAAAGTTTTGCACATTTTGTTTTAATGTTCCTTCATAAAGGATATCCATGGTGTAGTCCTCCTTTAGCGAACAACGTCTTGAAAGACAGTTAATTCACGTAATGTATCCTCGTTAACCTCAATACCTAATCCTGACTTTTGGTTTAAACGAATAAATGGTATGTCGTAAGATAAATCTCCAATGTCTTTCGTGAATTTTAATGGTCCGGTCAGCTCGACACTTGTAATGATTTTTTTAGAGAAGGCAACATGAAATCCTGCAGAAGATGCAACAGATGATTCAACCATGGAACCAACTTGACATTCAATACCTGCCATTTCCGCTTGATGAGCGAGTTTCATAGCGGGGTATATACCGCCGCATTTCATTAGTTTTATATTTACCTTATCGGCTGCTTTCAGTTTAATAATTTGGCGCATTTCACGAGAGCTTTTTAGTCCTTCATCAATCATAAGGGGGATGTCTGTTTTAGAGCGAATATGAGCCATTGCCTCAATATCATCTGCTACAACAGGTTGTTCAATCCAGTCGATGTTCAAATGCCCTAATGAACGAAGTGCTGTTAATGTATTTGCGCTATTTTTCCAACCTTGGTTTACATCAACACGAATGGCGATATCATTTCCTACACGCTTACGTACAGCTTCAATTCTTTTTACATCTTCTTTTACATTTGTACCGACTTTCATTTTGAAAGATTGGTATCCTTTTTGAATCATGGAAGCAGATTCTTCTGCCATATCTTCTGGAGAAGCGATGCTTAAGACATGAGTGACAGGGAATTTTTCATGGTAGCGTCCGCCAATTAGTTGATATACAGGTTGGCCAAGTTTTTTCCCCGTTACATCAAAGCAGGCGATATCAATCGCAGCTTTTGCAGTAGGTACACCGTAAATTGTTTGACTCATGATGTCGTGTATTTTTTCGATATTCATTGGGTTTTTCCCAATTAGTGCTGGAGCCAACGTGTGTTTTAAAACATGGAAAGTACTTTCCCATGACTCACCTGTAACGTGATCATCAGCAACTCCCTCGCCGTAACCGATAATGCCCTCATCTGTTTCCAATTTTACGATAATAGATGGCATATCAGGATAAGAGCCATAGCTAATAACAAATGGGTTACGAAGTGGTAAACGAATTGCATAAATGTGAATAGCTGTAATTTTCATTGTATAATTCACGTCCTTTGTGTCATAGATTTAAAGTTATACGTATTCATAAGGAGTTTAGATAAATGATGAGTGATTTAAAAGAATTTTCGGAATTTTAATCTTAATTATCTTATTATATTTCAAAAGAAATGAAGGGACAATCTCTTGACATTTAAGTGAATATTCAATATGTTTTTCGAAATAGGATTTTTTATAAACGAAAAACTGCTTCGAATTTAGGAAGGAGACTGGAAGGTTGAAAACTTTAGAGCTACAAGAGCGTTTAACAGAAATTTTTCAGCATTTACACGAAAACCCTGAAGTGAGTTGGAAGGAATATGAGACAACAGCTTATATCACTCAATTTCTAAAAGAAGAAGAAATTTCATATAAAACATTTGATGATTGTCCTGGAGTGATCGCAGAGGTTGGGAACGGGAAGCCAGTTATCGCGATTCGAGCTGATATGGATGCATTGTGGCAAGAAGTAGATGGAGAATTTAAAGCGAATCATTCATGTGGTCACGATGCCCATATGACGATTGCGATGGGGCTTATTTTACAATTGAAAAATGCCAGTTGGAAAAGCGGAACAGTTAGATTTATTTTCCAACCTGCAGAAGAAAAAGGGAACGGCGCTTTAAAAATGGTGGAGAAAGGTGTGGTTGATGACGCTGATTTCTTATTTGGTGTTCATTTACGTCCAATTGAGGAATTACCTTTTAAAAAAGCAGCACCATCTATCCGTCACGGAGCAGCAGCCTTCTTAGAAGCGAATATACATGGGGAGGATGCACATGGAGCACGACCGCATCAAGGTGTGAATGCAATTGATGTCCTTTCTATGATTAATATCGGATTAAAAAATATATGGCTATCTCCGCAAAAATCATATTCTGTCAAAATGACGAAATGCCAAGCTGGTGGAGATAATTTAAATATCATTCCAGGGAATGGACAATTCGGTTTAGATGTAAGAGCTGAGAATAATGCATTGCTCGAGGAGTTAATGAAAAGGATAGAGCATGTCATTCAGTCAGCTGAATCAATGGGAACAAAGATTTCTTACGGATGGGTTGATATTGCGCCTGGGGCACAGGTTTCGGAAGAGGCAGAACAAATCATGCGCAAAGGGATTATTGAAATATATGGGAAAGAAGGTTGCGCACCACCGCTTTATACTACAGGAAGTGATGATTTTCATTATTATACAGTCAAGAGACCGCATTTAAAAGCCGTTATGTTAGGATTAGGAGCAAATTTAAAGCCAGGGTTACATCACCCTTATATGAAATTTGATCATGCTTGCATAATGGATGGAGTAGAAATAATGAAGCAAACTGTGTTGAAAGTTTTAAACTAGTATTGTTTTTATTTTTTACATTTGAATCAATTTCATAATTGATCCTTTGCCTTGTTAGAGGACAAAATTCAAATCGATAGAAATACAAACTAGCACAAATAGTTCCCGGTATTTCTATGAGAAAATTTTTTGAGTATAAGAATGACATTATAATTTCTTTACTTTATCGCGCTATCCCTACTTCAATGACGAGGTAGGGATAGTCTGATTGGTTAGAGTTAAGCATCAGGTGGGGATGAAGAAATCCTCAGTTGATGAAATCCCTGCTTTCTTCTAAAGAATTTCTTATCTTAATCCAATGATCTGATGTTGGGAAGGACACGTTCCCAAGAACGACAGCGTTTTTTGCACCTGTAGCATTTGGAACGTTACTTACATTACCATGGTAGGTTTCATTTGCAAGAAGAGCAAACGCTATAGCCTCTTTAGCCTCCGAAGAGTATCCTAATTCCTCTTGGGTGTAAATTTGAATTGACTCCCCAAGTAGTGATTGAATCATTTTCAGTAAAGTTGTATTATAGCTGCCACCGCCTCCAATAATGACTTCATCGATTTTAACTTGTGGAAGGATAAAGTTGCGATAGTTCTCTACAATAGATTGCGCTGTAAACATTGTTACAGTTGCTACTATATCGTGGCTTGAAAGATTATTAAACTTATTTAATAGTTTTTCAACATATTGCTTACCAAACAATTCTCTTCCTGTTGTTTTGGGAGGAGGGCTCATAATATAAGGGTGATTTATGCAGTATGATAGGAGCTGTTCATTTATTTTCCCTTGTTTCGCTAAATTACCACCTTCATCGTATCCTATGTTAAACAATTGGCGACATACCTCATCAATAATCATATTTCCAGGTCCTGTATCAAAGGCATACATGTTATCTAGTGAAGATTGCTTAGGTAAAACAGTTACATTTCCGATGCCCCCGATGTTTTGTAACAACCTTCCCTTTGTTTCACTCCGGTAAAGAACATATTCAGTATAAGGTACTAAAGGAGCACCCTGTCCACCCGCTGCTATGTCCATAGTACGGAAATTAGATATTACGGTTGTATTTGTTTCGTACGCAATTACCGAAGGTTCTCCAATTTGCAGAGTTGAGGGGACCAAGTTTTGTTCTTGCAAGGGCTGATGGTAAATCGTTTGCCCATGAGATCCTATAAGATCCAGCTGATCTAAAGGAAATCCGGCTTTTTTGCAAACTTCCTTTGTAGCATCTGCAAATAATTTTCCTAGTTTAAAGTTTAAACTACAAATTAGCTGCACATTAGATGTATCTACAGACAATGACTGTATAATTTCTCCTCTAACATCTTTTGGAAAAGGATGTGTTATAAATTCAATCATTTCTAACTCGGTGTTTAGTTTGCTATTATTCACACGGATAAGCACAGCATCAATACCATCCAATGATGTTCCAGACATTAACCCAACAATGTACATTATCATAACACCTACTTTGCATAGATTTTTTTAATTCCTTGCTAAGCGACAATGGTGATTCTTATAAAACGATGATGAAACTCTAAGTGGAAGTAGTAGTGATTCACCTAAAAAATTGATATTGCCAATGAACCTAATTTTTTTAGAAATGCTTTCTTTACTTAATGGTATACATCCTTTTCTTATTTTTAGTTTACAAAAAATGTAAGCGTTGACAATTAGTTATTATACTCACTAGTTTTCTAATTGTGTAGATTTTTTGAAATTTTATTTTAAAATTATCTTTGATTATTGAAATTTATTTTTAATGATGCTATAGTCTTATTAAAGAAAGCGGTTTCGAAAAAGCTTTTAGATTACGAATGATAGAAGGATGATTTATATGCTAGAACATTTAACAACGGAAGGGCGTAATGAAAAGACTATATTTTTAGATGAAATGAAAATGCTTAATCTATTGGAGGTGATGAATGAAGAAGATATGAAAGTTGCTTACTGTGTTCAAAAAGAACTCCCTCAAATTGCAAAAGCTGTAGAGATGATTGTTGCGGCGATGAAACGCGGCGGTAGATTAATCTATATGGGTGCGGGAACAAGCGGGCGCATTGGATTGTTGGATGCTGTAGAATGCCCGCCAACGTTCAATACTGATCCTAGTAAAGTAGTAGGTTTAATCGCAGGTGGAGAAAGTGCATTTATTAAGGCAGTTGAGGGCGCAGAGGATAGTTTTATATTAGGTCGTCAAGATTTAGAAAAAATCCAATTAACGAGTAACGATGTTGTAGTAGGCATTGCTGCGAGTGGGCGTACGCCTTATGTTATTGCGGGGCTAAATTATGCAAATCAACTTGGGGCAGGCACAGTAGCGATAAGTTGCAATAAGGAATCAGAGATTGGAAAAATTGCTGCAATTGCCATTGAAGTTGTAAATGGACCTGAAGTACTTACAGGATCCACCCGCTTAAAAGCTGGAACAGCTCAAAAATTAGTATGTAACATGCTCTCAACAGCTTCAATGGTTGGGATTGGAAAAGTTTATGGGAATTTAATGGTAGATTTGCAGTTAACAAATGAAAAGTTGGTTGAACGTGCAAAACGTATTGTTATGGATGCCACTGAATGCAGTTATGAAGTAGCAGAAAAATACTTAGTAAAAGCAAATAATCAACCTAAGGTTGCCATTGTTATGATTTTAACAAATGTTTCTTATGAGGAAGCCGTAGAGCGTTTAAACGCAGCAGAGGGATTTATAAGAAAAGCAATTTAAAGCTTCAATATAAAAATATTATGAGGGGGAGTAAAAATGAAAGTATTATTTGTATGTTCAGGTGGAATGTCGAGTGCGATTGTTGTAAATGCGTTGAAAAAAGAAGGGGAAAAGCATGGTCAAAATTTAGAAGTATTAGCTGTTGGTACGCAAGAATTTGATTCAGAGGTTCGAAACGGTTGGGATGTTGCTATGGTTGCCCCACAAGTAAAACATCGATTTGATGGTTTTAAAGCTTCTGCAGATGAAGCAGGAGTCCCGTGTTTAATGATTCCTGCTCGATCATATAGTCCCCTTGGTGGACCTGCTCTATTAAATTTAATTAATGAAATAATACAATCAAATTAAAGTTGTTATTTATTTTGTTATTCGCGGGTAGTAAGACTTCTACCTCAAGAATCAGAGAGGAAAGAGGAAGGTAGGTGAGAGATTACCTACCCGTAAAATCCCGATTGGTGCAGACTCATTGGGGGATGAGAAAGAATAACTGCTGGAAGTTTCACTTTATTCGTTTGTGGATAGTAAAAACATAATCTAGCAAGAAATCTTAACTACTAATCAATCTAAAGGGGAAAATACAAATGAACAAATTTGTAGCTTTTTTAGAAAATAATTTATCGACACCTATGGCTAAATTGTCTGAGCAGAAGCATTTACGTGCGATACGTGATGGTGTAGTTTCTGCTTTGCCATTCATCATCTTTGGGAGCATATTTCTTATCATTGCTTTCCCACCCGTGGCAGCAGATTCCGCAATAGGTCAATGGGCAGCAAAACATATCGCGGAGATTTTAATACCTTATCGATTAACAATGTTTATTATGACCCTATATATTACTTTTGGAATCGGTCATAGTCTGTCTCAAAGCTATAAGTTAGACCCTTTATCAGGAGGATTATTATCGGTAGCTGCCTTCTTATTCACAATAGGCGTAAAAATGGTGAAAGATATAGGTTTTGTATTGCCAATGACAAACCTCGGTGGGCATGGGCTCTTTGTAGCGATGATTGTTTCTATATTTTCGGTTGAAATGATACGTTTATGTAAGACTAAAAATATTACAATAAAAATGCCAGATTCTGTTCCAACGTCCGTATCTCGTTCATTTGAAGCGTTAATACCAGTTACAATCGTACTCTCTATTATGACATTAATTACAGTAGTTGCAGGTGTTGATCTACATTCACTTGTTGATAAAGCTGTTGCACCACTTATTAAAGCTGGGGATACATTACCAGGTGTATTAATTCCAGTCTTTTTAATAACATTTTTCTGGTCATTCGGTATTCATGGTGTATCAGTTGTAGGTGCTGTTGCTCGTCCAGTTTGGGAAGTTTACTTGGCTAATAACTCAGCGGCAGTTGCTGCTGGTGAGACGATCCCTCACGTAGCTCCTGAAACATTCTTCCAATGGTTTATTTGGATTGGGGGATCTGGTGCAACATTAGGATTAGTAATTGCGATGTTATTAACAGCAAGATCTACTTATAGTAAGACGATGGCAAGAGCAACAATTGTTCCAAGTATATTTAACATCAATGAACCTGTTATTTTTGGGATGCCAATTGTGCTAAACCCAATTTTAATTATTCCATTTGTCGTGACACCATTAATTGGTGCAACAATTGCGTATGTCGCGACATCAATCGGATTAGTAAATCCGACATATGTAATGGTTCCATGGACATTACCAGCCCCAATAGGTGCCTACCTTTCAACGGGTGGTGACTGGAGAGCAATTATTCTTGTATTAGTCAATATTACGATTTCAGTTATTGTTTATCTACCATTCTTTAAAATGTATGATCAAAAGCTATTAGCACAAGAAAATCCAACAGAAACAAAAGAGGACACAAACGTAGCCTTATAAAAATACATGAAAGGAGGTTTGGGACTAATTGCTCCAAACTTCCTTTCATATAAAAGAGAGAAGGGAGATAAAAATGAATTCAACATCTAGAATTCACTTTTTTAGTTACAAAAGTGCGTTTCTATTTTTTAGTTTTATTCTTGTTTTTAATCTTATCTTTAATCCTTTAATGAATGCAGTTGGAATAGACAAACGCTTGTCACTGTACCTAGATAATATCTTTGCAATCAGCGCAGGGTTAACTCTTGTTCTTATTTTTGTTGAAGGTAAGTTTAAAAACAAGAAACAAGCGTTAATTTTGTTCTTGTCTTTATTAGTAGCGAGTGCACTAATTTGTTACCCAATTGTCTATGCGTAAATGAAAAAAGTAAGTTATCTAAAATGAGGTGTTAGTGAAATGGAAAAGCGAAACGGAATAAAAATTGCCACAATTGGTGGTGGATCTAGTTACACGCCAGAATTAATTGAAGGTTTTATTAAACGTTATGATGAGCTACCAGTTAGAGAACTTTGGTTAGTGGATATTGAGGCCGGAAGGGAAAAACTTGAGATTGTAGGGAACTTAGCACGAAGAATGGTTGAAAAGGCAGGAGTTCCTATGGAAATTCATTTGACGTTAGACCGCCGTCAAGCTTTACAGGATGCTGACTTTGTGACAACGCAAATGAGAGTTGGTTTACTAGATGCCCGAATTAAAGACGAGCGTATTCCTTTGCAACTAGGGTTAATTGGGCAAGAAACAAATGGTGCAGGAGGCCTATTTAAAGCATTACGAACAATCCCTGTTCTTCTAGAAATCGCAGAAGAAATGCAAGAACTTTGCTCAAATGCATGGTTAATTAACTTTACAAATCCAGCTGGAATGGTAACAGAAGCACTCCTTCGTTACAGCGAGCATAAAAAAGTAATCGGTGTATGTAATGTACCATTTAATATGCACATGTCTATTTCGAACATGTTAGGTGTTGAAATGGAGAGAGTACACATTGATTTCGCTGGATTAAACCATATGGTATTCGGAATACATGTATATGTTGATGATCAAGAAGTAACAGAGAAAGTACTTGAAATGCTAGGGAATCCAGCGATACAAATGTCAATGAAGAACATTGCTCCACTGCCTTGGAATCCAAGATTTTTGAAATCATTAGGCGTAGTACCTTGCCCCTATCATCGTTATTATTACAAAACAAAAAATATTCTAGATGAAGAATTAGAAGCATTTAAATCAGGGAAAACGCGTGCTGAAATTGTCAAGAAATTAGAGGAAGATCTATTTGAGTTGTATAAAGATGAAAAGCTAGACATGAAACCTCCACAATTAGAAAAGCGGGGTGGTGCATACTATAGTGATGCAGCGTGTAATGTAATTTCTTCTATCTATAATGACAAAAAGGAAATTCAAGTATTAAATATTCAAAACAAAGGCGCAATTAATGAGGTTGATTATGATTCAGCGGTTGAAGTGAGTTGTATTGTAACAAAAAATGGACCAGTTCCTTTGACGATGGGGAAATTGCCTATTCAAATTCAAGGATTAATTCAGCAAATCAAATCATTCGAAAGAGTAGGTGCTGAGGCAGCCGTAACGGGTTCTTATGATAAGGCTTTATTAGCTTTAACAATTAATCCACTTATTCCAAGTGATGATTTAGCGGAAGCTATATTACAGAAGTTATTAGAAGCCCATAAAGAGTATTTGCCTCAATTTTTTAGATGATTAGGAGAATAATAAATTTAATATGAAAGACAAATTGAGACATGATATTTTCTGAAACGTAACTTCAGTTAGAGAATATTGTCCCATACTTTACTACGATATGGAGTGCTATGATATGTCAACGGAAATCAATAATAACGAAATGGAAATTTTTGAAATTATTTCTCATGGTGGAAATGCAAGAGGTTTAGCTTATGAAGCATTAACAGCTGCAGAGGAATTTGACTTTGAAAGAGCAGCGAATCTTATTAACCAAGCTGCAGAAGAACTTAGCTTGGCTCATAAGACACAAACAAAGTTAATTCAAGCTGAATTGAACGGAATTCCAAGTGAAAAAACGTTGCTAATGATTCATGCTCAAGATCACTTAATGACCGCGATAAGCGAACAAAAATTGATTGAACATATGATCCGTATCATAAAAAAACTGGCGCCACAACAATAATTGGGATGTGGGAAGGTAAAGGTGATGTAAAGATGAGAAAATTAGGTATCTCCATTTATCCAGAACATTCAACCGTAGAAAAAGATATAGAGTATATTGCACTTGCACACAAATATGGATTTAAAAAAATCTTTACTTGCTTGCTGTCAGTAGAAGGTGATAAGGAAAAAATTATGAGGGAATTTAAAGAAACAATTGCATTTGCAAATCAATTAGGTATGGAAGTAATGGTTGATATATCTCCTCGTGTATTTGGAGATTTAGATATTTCCTATAAAGACTTATCATTCTTTGCTGATTTAGGAGCGTACGGAATCCGTCTAGATATGGGATTTACAGGAACTGAAGAGTCCATCATGACACATAATCCCTATAATTTAAAAGTTGAAATTAATATGAGCAATGCAACGCATTATTTAGATAATCTCATTGCTTATAAGCCTAATAAAGAGAATTTAGTAGGGTCACATAATTTCTATCCTCATCGTTATGCGGGATTAAGCTATGCTCATTTTCTAAAATGCTGTGAGCAATTTAAACACCATAATATTCGTACAGCAGCATTCATTAGTTCACAAGCAGCAACTTACGGACCTTGGCCGGTAACAGAAGGTTTATGTACATTAGAAATGCATCGTGAATTACCAATTGTAACGCAAGCCAAACACTTATTTGCAACTGGAGTAATAGATGATGTGATTATTGCTAACGCATATGCATCAAAGATTGAATTAGAAGCCCTCAGTACATTAAACAGTAAATTGCTAACGTTTCATATAGAACTATATGACACAATTACAGAGTTAGAGAAAAAGATTGTGCTGGAAGAATTTCATTTTTATCGTGGAGACGTTTCAGAATACCTTATTCGCTCGACTCAATCACGTGTAAAATATAAACGAGAAGAACTTAAACCAACCTATACCCCTGATATTAGAAGAGGAGACATTTTAATTGAGAATGAGCTATATGGACAATACAAGGGTGAATTACAGATTGCGTTGAAAGACATGGAGAATTCAGGTAAAACGAATGTGGTTGGCCGGATAGTTGAAGAAGAAATTTTTCTCCTTGATTATCTCGATCCTTGGGAGAAATTCCAATTTTCAATTAAGTGATTTTATCGAGAAAAACCTCAAAGTAAGGGAAAGGGAAGGGACAGAACGCTCCTTCTCTTTTTATTTATACTGTTATTTACGGACAGTAAGACTCCCACCTCAAAATTCGGCAAAAGCAAAGAAGGTAGGTGGGAGATCGACTGTCCGTAAAAGCCCGATTGGTGAGGGCTGATAATCAGTGGGGGATGAAGAAAACCCCCACTAATTAAAGTTTCACTTTATACACAAGGAGGAACCTGTATGAGTTATATTATTGGAGTAGACGGTGGAGGTACTAAAACGGAAGCGGTAGCTTATAATTTAAATGGTGAAAAAATAAGTGAAGGTAAAGCAGGGTTCGGAAATTTACTTTTAGATGAAAAACAAGCTATGCATAATATTATTAGTGCGATTGAACAATGCTTAGTTCCTTTAAAAAAGGAAGAATGCCAGTATATATGCCTAGGATTGGCCGGGTATGGAGGGGTTAAAAATACAAAAGGTATAAAAGATGCTCTCTCTGAGGCGTTTCATATTCCGTTTACGATTGTCAATGATGGAATTATTGCACATGCAGCTTTACTAAAAGGGAAAGATGGTATTTTAACAATTTCAGGAACCGGTTCTGTTAGTATTGGAATTCATAATGGTATTGAAAAATTAGCAGGTGGTTGGGGACATATTCTTGGAGATGAAGGAAGTGGGTATTGGATTGCTATGCAGGCTTTTATTAAAATGACGCAAGAGGAAGATGGGGAAGGGAATTATAGTGACCTAACTAAGTTGGTACTAACAAAACTTGGTTATCAGAATGTACTAGAATTAAAAACATTTATTTATTCCTCAACTAAAGCGGATATTGCGTCATTTGTTCCAATAATCGTTCAACAAGCAAAAGCAGGAGATGATTTTGCAGAGAATATTCTCAAGCAAGCGGGCTATCACCTTGCCAAGACTACGCTTGCTGTTTGGAAGAAACTAAATTTTGATAACGATGTTACAATTGCTATTAAAGGGGGTATATTAACTAATATACCGTCTGTACAAACCGCCTTTATTGAAAATATTAAACAAGAAAAACCGAAAGTCCAATTTATTTTAGAAGATGTATCATCTACATTAGGGGGATATTATTTAGCTCTGAAATATATGAGTTAATTAAAAGGTAAGGGAGCCATTCAATATGCATGTTGTAAATGTATTGTTAAAAATCGAGAGTTTATTACATCAATTACCAAAGTCTGAAGGGAAAATAGCACAATATATTTTAGACAATCCTCAAGAAGTGATTAGAATGACTATACATGAATTAGCTGCGCATGCTAATGCTAGTAGTTCGGCGGTCACTAGACTTTGTCGTTCTATCGAAATTGCTAGTTTTTCGGAGTTAAAGGTATCTCTATCATCGTATATCTCACAACCAGAGAAGAAAGGTTTTTATGATATTGAACCAAATGAAACAATAGCGGAAATTAAAGAAAAAATAGTTTCTAACTCTGTACAGGCGATACAAGAAACAGCGATTTATTTAGATGAAGTTATTCTTAATCAAATTGTTGAAACTATGAGAAATGCTGATGTTATTTATGCCTATGGATTAGGAGCTTCATGGCTTGTTGCGGAAGATATTACTCATAAATGGTTACGTTTAGGAAAGATTGTAAGTGCAAATCAAGACGCACATATCATGGCGACAGCACTTGCTGCATCCACAAAAAATTGTGTTTTTTTCAGTATATCTAATAGTGGAGAAACTGAAGAAGTACTGCAACTTGTTGATATTGCTAAAGCATCTGGTATTCAAACAATTGGATTATCACGATTTGGTAATAACAGATTAACTAACAAAGTCGATATGTCTTTGCAACATGTTCGTGCACCAGAGGCAAAATTTCGTAGTGCAGCAACTAGTTCGTTATTCGCACAATTTCTGACTATTGACATAATCTTTTATGCATATGCATCAAAATATTATGATGAAAATATTAAAGAAATTGAACGTTCAAGAGAATCAGTATTAAGATTCACAGGAAAAAAATCCTTCTAAGATATAAAGTGTAATAAGTCTCATTACAAATTATTTACCTGTGATTTTTGCTGCGTAGTTATTGAACTGTTATTTAAAGAGCCTATGTCTATTTAAGATAAGGCTTTTTTCTTTGTATAACTTTTACTATTAGAAGAATCATAGCATCGCCATCAAGACAAGATTTTGAAGTACTTTCGATAGGAGGTTCGATGATCAAGATAGAAAAAACGTTTGGAATCGTCTTATTAACTCTAAATCATATAATAAGCATAGAGGAAATTAACGGCTTCTCTTGTTTTTGGTTTGTGTCGTTATTTGCATTATACAAAAATTTGGAATAGTACTCCTTTTTGTGTCCTCAAAATCCTTGGTATATTAGAATTGGAAATTATGAAATTGATTCATATGATAAAATTGGATCGCATGTAATTTGGATTCCGTAGAAAATAAAAGACGGAAAATCGAAAAGATTCTGGATTGTATCAAGATTCTTTTTGTAGAGAGTAGGGTGAACACATGAACGAACAATATTATGACGCGGTATTAAATATAAAAACAGTTGGAGAACAAAAAGGATTTAATAAATCTTTACATTATCATCGCTATGAACCAACGCCATATAGTGGTCTAGAAGAACTGTTGAATCAATATGAAATAAGTAGTAATGATCGAATAGTAGACTTTGGGTGCGGAAAAGGGCGACTAAACTTTTATATGCATCATAAGTGCGGTGCTTCAGCAGTTGGGATTGAAATGAATGAAGAGTTCTATAAGGAAGCAATGGAAAACCGTGAGCGTTATGCAAGAAAATCAAAGAATATTAAGGATAAAGTTCAATTTCAATGTTGTTTAGCACAAGAATATGAAATTGATCCACGTGATAATCGATTTTATTTCTTTAATCCATTTTCAGTGCAAGTATTTATGAACGTAGTGAATAACATTTTGCTTTCGGTAGAAGAAGTAGAGAGGGATGTTGAACTTATTTTGTATTATCCGTCGGAAGATTATATCTTTTTCTTAGAGAATCAGACTGCTTTTGACCTGAACAAGGAAGTTAGATTGCCTGGAGCTTATGAAAAGAACGGGAATGAGAGGTTTTTAGTTTATAGATTAGAATTATAAAGAAAGCAGGTGTCGATAAGACACCTGCTTTTGTAAAGTTCATATCAGTTCATTAATTTCGGATTAGATAATCAAATGCACCTAAAGCTGCATTCGCTCCTGATCCCATAGAAATAATGATTTGTTTGTACGGATTATTTGTACAGTCGCCTGCAGCAAACACTCCCGGTACATTTGTAGCACCGTGCTTGTCTGTTACGATTTCACCGCGAACACGTTCAACAGTATCGCCTAACCAATCTGTGTTTGGTACAAGACCGATTTGAACGAATACACCTTGAAGTTCAATATGATGAACTTCTTCAGTTTCACGATCGATATAAGAAATACCGTTTACTGTGTCAGTACCAGTAATTTCTTTTGTTTGAACGTTCTTTAGAACCGTTACGTTAGGTAGGCTGTAAAGACGTTCTTGCAAGACAGCATCAGCTTTTAATTCTGGCATGAACTCAAGAACAGTTACGTGTTTTACGATACCTGCTAAGTCGATTGCAGCTTCAATACCAGAGTTACCGCCGCCGATAACTGCTACGTGTTTTCCAGCGAATAGTGGACCGTCACAGTGAGGGCAGTATGCTACACCTTTGTTTTTGAACTCAGCTTCACCTGGTACGCCAACATTGCGCCAACGAGCACCTGTTGAAATGATTACGCTCTTACTTTTCAGAACAGCGCCATTTTCAAGTTCCACTTCAATAAGTTCTTTCTTTTCTAACCGTTTCGCACGTTGTAATTTCATTACATCAATATCGTACTCTTTTACGTGCTCTTCAAGGCTTGCTACTAGCTTAGGGCCTTCAGTGCGTTTTACGCTAATGAAGTTCTCAATGCCCATTGTATCCATTACTTGACCACCGAAGCGCTCAGCAACGATACCTGTGCGGATGCCTTTACGTGCTGCGTAAATTGCTGCACTTGCACCAGCTGGACCGCCACCAACAACAAGAACATCGTATGGATCTTTATCAGAAAACTCTGATGCGTCAGGACCATTACCCATCTTAGCTAGAATTTCTTCAAGTGTCATACGACCACTGCCGAAGGATTCACCATTTAAGTAAACAGTTGGTACTGCCATGATGTCTTTGCTTTCCACTTCTTCTTTAAATGCAGCGCCGTCAATCATAGTATGTGTAATACCAGGGTTAAGAACGCTCATTACATTAAGTGCTTGTACAACATCCGGGCAGTTATGACAGCTTAAGCTGATATAAGATTCAAAATGATATTCACCTTGAATGTTTTTAACTTGATCGATTACTTTTTGTTCAACTTTTGGAGCACGTCCACTCACTTGTAGTAACGCTAACACTAATGAAGTAAATTCGTGTCCTAAAGGAATACCAGCGAAAGTTACTCCAGTGTCTTCACCGATGCGATTTACGCTAAAGCTTGGTGTTCTTTCAAGCTCAGCTTTTTCCACTGTAATCTTAGATGACATAGTAGCTAATTCATCTACTAGAGCTAACATATCTTTAGATACGTCATCGGATCCTGCGCTAACTTTAAGTAGAATATCGTTCTCCATTAATTGAAGGTATTGGGTTAGTTGTGTTTTTATATCTGCATCTAGTATCATTTTGATCAGGCTCCTTAGATTTTGCCTACAAGGTCAAGGCTTGGTTTAAGTGTTGCAGATCCTTCTTTCCATTTAGCTGGGCAAACTTCGCCTGGATTGTTACGAACGTATTGTGCTGCTTTAATTTTGTTAGCAAGGATGCTTGCATCGCGGCCGATACCGTCAGCATTGATTTCCACAGATTGGATAACGCCGTCTGGATCGATGATGAATGTAGCACGAGCAGCAAGACCTTCTTCTTCAACTAATACGTCGAAGTTGCTAGTGATTGTGCGAGTAGGGTCGCCGATCATAATGTATTCGATTTTGCCGATAGTTTCTGAGCTATCATGCCATGCTTTATGTGTGAAGTGAGTGTCTGTAGATACAGAGTATACTTCAGCGCCTAGTTCTTTTAAAGCCCCGTATTGGTTTTGTAAATCTTCAAGTTCAGTTGGGCATACGAATGTGAAGTCTGCTGGATAGAAGCAAACTACGCTCCATTTTCCTTTGAAACTTTCGTCAGTAACTTGGATAAACTCTCCATTATGGTAAGCATTCGCTTTAAACGGTTTTACTTCTGTTCCGATTAATAACATATTAAAATTCCTCCTAAATGTGGGTTTTGAGCATTATAGATTAGCTTGCTCATAGAATAAAGTTTTTAAATTAACAATAATAATTCTAATTCGATATTAATTATCATATAAAATTGTTTATTTTGTCAAGGGAAATGTATAACTTTATTGAAAATAATTATCAATTGTTTTAGAAATGTAATGTTTTTTCTCTTAAAATAGATGCGATACTGGTAAAATTTATTGTTTCCTTTCATTCTATTATAGTAAAAGATACCATCAATAACGCTAACTCTAATTTGAATATTATTTGAAATTTCAAGCCGGTCTTTTTCCATAACCTCATTTGGTGAAAATTTTTATCTGTTAGGGGAGCTTCTTTAAAACAGTATTTAGAGTCAATTTATATTGATAAAGCCTTTATTTCAAGTAAAACGCTGAGCTTTCATGAAGGTTTGACAGATACGTCTATCGATGAAGGGGAAGCGAAACAAGCAATGCTTAGCAAATCAAGTGAACAAAAACCCTCTTGAGAAAAAATTCATTCTCAAGGGGGTTTTTTATTTTTTAAGCAACAAATACATAAAATAAGGAGCTCCAATTAAAGCAACCATAATCCCAGCAGGAATACCGCTTGGTTCTACAATATTACGACCAACCGTGTCTGCCAGTAACAATAACCAGCCACCGATTAGAATGGCTACAGGAATAAATAATTGATGTCTCGGCCCGACTAAAGATTTTGCGATGTGAGGAGCCATGAGTCCGATAAAGGCGATTCCTCCTGTGACCGAAACGGCAGAAGCAGCTAATGCAACGGCTGCTATAAGGAGTGAGCGGCGTTCTTTTTCGAGTGCAACACCAACACCAATTGCTACATGCTCGTTTAATGCAAGGAGATTCAATCGATTTGCTTTATAGAGAGTAAATGGAATGAGCACAGCTAACCATGGAAGGAGTGCGAAAACAAAAATCCAGTCGTCCCCCCAAATGTTACCAGCAATCCACTTTGCGATAAAGTCTACTTTTGCACGTTCAGCAGATGAAATAAGTACAATCATTATTCCAGAAAGAGCGAATGAAAATCCAATTCCTGTTAGTGTCAGTCTTATCGGCTGAAGTCCGGCAGTTTTACTATATGAAAATGCATAGATGAGACAAGCTGTAATAAAGGCGCCGATAAATCCAACAATTGGTAGTGAGTAAACAAATGACCCTGCATCTATTGGAAAATATAAAAAGAAAAGGGCAATTGCAACACCTGCTCCTGAATTAATACCGATAATACCAGGTTCAGCTAAATCATTACGCGTTATGCCTTGTAGTATAGCTCCTGATAGTGCAAGGGCCATACCTGCTAATAGTGTAATTACAATTCTAGGTAATCGAAGAGAAAATAAAATAAACTCTTCTTTAAATGTGCCTTGGCCAAAAAGTGTCGGCAGTAGCCTATCATAGGATAGCGAAGCAGCCCCTAGGCCCATTCCAATTGTGATGGTTGTTGCAATAAGTATAAGTAAGATGAGCACAATTACTCGTTGTTTTTTAGATTGTTGAATCATGAGAACGATCTTCCTCCTTTGCGTACGATAAATAGGAAGAATGGTAAGCCTACTATTGCGATAATTGCAGCGATTGGCGTCTCATACGGTGCGTTGATTGTACGTCCAAGTGTGTCTGCTAATAACATAAAAGAAGCACCGGTAATGGCAGACATCGGTATAACAAACCGATAGTCAGGTCCGACAATAGGACGGACCATATGAGGTACCATTAAACCTATAAATGCCGTATTTCCAACAAGTGCAACAGAAGCACCAGCAAGTAAAATGATAACGATAAAAAGAATGATTTTAATGACGATAATTTTTTGACCTAATCCGACTGCAACTTCTTCGCTTAGGCTAAGAATAGTCAGTTTCTTTGAAAATAAGATTGCTATGAATATACTAATTGAAATAACTGGAACAATGACCTGCAGTTGGCTCCATGATGTTCCGATTACTCCTCCGGCAGTCCACATAGATACATCTTGTGAAATTTTAAAGTAAATCCCAATGCCCTCTGAAATCGCGATTAAAAATGCTGAAACCGCGGCACCAGCGAGTACAATACGAAGAGGAGAAAGGCCACCTTTTTTCATCATACCAATTCCGAAGACCATAATGGCCCCGACAGCGGCACCAATAAAACAAGCAATCATTATATGAAAATAGTTTGCAGAAGGGATAAAGGCAATTGTAATCGCCAAGGCAGCGTTGGCGCCACCAGTTAGCCCAAGTAATCCTGGATCAGCGAGTGGGTTTCGCGTTATGCCTTGCATAATTGCACCAGAAACAGCGAGCCCAGCTCCAACAAAAATGGCTGCAATTTCACGGGGTAGCCGAAGTTCACGGATGAGGGAGAGCTTTTCTCCAGTAGCGTTAGAAGTAAGTGCGGTCCATACATCTTGTATGGTGGTATCTGCTGCGCCAAATACCATGGCAAGCATAAAAATAAGGAAGAACATAATGATTCCTAAAATGAACTTGTATATAAAGGAGGTGGAACGTAGATTGTCTTTTGTCATCAGTTTCACATCTTTTCTTTTCATAGAATAAAGGAAGAGGAATTCTTAAAATAAGAATTCCTCATTGTTGTATTATTTACCAAGAAAGCTTTTTTTGAAGAAATCTAATTGAAAATCTAACGTAATTGGATCATTAAAGTAGAATTCTTTTGCATTTACTTCAAAAACTTTATTGTTTTTAACAGCTGGAATATTTTTATACGATTCTGTTTCTTGGAATGAATTATTTGCATCATTGTTTTTACTTACGATTAAGTAATCTCCAGCATATTCAGGTAGAACCTCAGCAGATAATGCATAGTATCCATCTTTTTGCGCTTTTTCTTTTACTTTTTCAGGCATTTTTAATTTCATTTCTTGATAAAGAATTTCCGTTCCACGTCCCCAGTTATCACCAAATACATAAATTTGTTTGTCAAAGTTTTCGATAACAGAAACGGTTGTATCTTCACCAATTTTTGCTTTAATATCTTTTCCTGCAGTTTGTGCACGTTTTTTGAAATCATCGACCCAAGCTTGTGCTTCTTTTTCTTTATTTAGTAGTTTACCGATTTCTAAATGTTGTGTTAAGTAGTCTACTTTTCCATATGTGAATGTTACAGTAGGAGCGATTTTCTTTAACTTATCGATATTTTTAACGTTTGATAAACCAATGATTAAATCTGGATTTAATTCGATGATTTTTTCAATATTTTCATCAGATACTTCTGTAACATCTTTTAATTGTTTCTCGAAACGTGGATTCATTTTAGACCAAGAATCTACACCAACAAGATTTACACCTAAAGACATTACGTTACCTGCGAATGATGATAGTACAACAACACGTTTTGGATTTGCGGGAACTTCAACTTTCCCGTTTTCGGATTGGTATGTAATTGTTTCTGTTTTACTTTCCTTTGCATTTGAAGCGTTTTTCTTATCTGTAGAGCCATTGCTACAAGCACTCATAACGAGTACAAATAGAACTGTAAGTGAAATGAATAATTTTTTCATTTTTCTTCTCCTTCTATAAAGTGTTTGTAATGTATAGATTTCTAACAAGCTAGGTGTCTCGCTATTAATTATTCTTATAAATCTTGATATCGAGATTTATAAGAATAAAATACTTGATTGATCTAAAAATGAATCTTTATTTTCCTACCAATTTTGTTAATAGTTTACATATTGATAATGATTATCAATATTAACTCTTTAAATAATATAATTTTATCTTTTTGTCTTGTCAATAGTATTTTTAATTGTAAATTTAACGAAAAAAAGATATATTTTATTGATAATGATAATCAATTTTGTTCAATGAATGAGGAGTGAACGGAAATGAATCAAGAAGAGTTATTTGATGTGACCGTGATTGGAGGAGGTCCAGCAGGGCTTTACTCAGCGTTTTATAGTGGACTAAGAGAAATGAAAACAAAGATAATTGAATTTCAGCCACAGTTAGGTGGAAAGATACATGTTTATCCGGAAAAAATGATTTGGGATATCGGGGGATTGCCACCAGTTACTGGAGCGCGGTTAATTGAGCAACTTGTGGAGCAAGGGTTAACATTTCATCCAAAAGTAGTGTTGAATGAAAAGGTAGAATCAATCACTCGGAATGAAGAGGGAATTTTTATACTAACAACTTTCTCTGGTCAAAAGCATTTTTCAAAAACAGTTATTGTAGCTACTGGAAGTGGAATATTGAAACCACAAAAGTTAGCAATTGAAGGTGCAGAGAGTTTTGAAGTCTCAAATTTAAATTATACTGTAAAATCCTTAAAGCGTTTTAAAGATAAGACTGTAATTATTTCAGGAGGAGGAAACTCTGCGATAGATTGGGCAAATGAATTAGAACCCATTGCGAAAAAGGTTTATTTAACATATAGAAAAGATGCTTTAGCTGGCCACGAAGCACAAGTTACTCAACTTATGAATAGTTCGGTAGAGTGTTTCTTTAATACGTCTATTACAAAGTTGATGGCTGATGATAATCACGAAGTAATCGAATATATTGAGTTAACGAATCAAGAAACAGGTGAAGTTTCTCATTTATCTATTGATGAAATCATTATTAATCATGGGTATGAACGTGATATGACGTTATTGGAAAATAGTGAGCTAAATGTTGAAATCGTTGATAATTATTTTATTGCTGGGAGTGCAAGCAGTGAATCTTCCATAGAAGGGTTATATGCTGCTGGGGATATTCTAAAGCATGAAGGGAAATTGCACTTAATTGCTGGGGCCTTCCAAGATGGTGGCAATGCTGTAAATAAGGCGAAACAATTTATTCAGCCAGATGCGAGTGAATATGGAATGGTTTCTTCACATAATGATGTTTTCAAACAGCGTAACCGAGAACTTATTAAGCAAATGGTGAAATAATGGGTTGTGTTAAGAAGGCCAAAGAAAAGAAAGAAATGAATAGAGAAAAATGCGTAAATGAATGATGAGGGATTTGAAATAAATATCTTTGTAATAGATAAACACCCAGTTACTTTCTTATCTTTATTAAGTAAGGAAGTAGGCTGGGTGTTTATCTATTTTCTTAAGGCAAGGAAAATCATGCTGTTCCTTGTGCGTAATGATCAGGAAATTGCTTGTTTTGCACAGAGGCAATGTATTGTTTACCATGTTTTCTAGCAACAGATTCTAGTATGTGGCGTACACGTTTTGTAAGTCGGCCCTGATTTTGTAATGCCTCGCAGTATGCATCATAGTAAGCATATTTAGCCCAAAGAAAATCATCTTGTTGGAATAAGAAATGATTTTGATACCATTCTCCAATTGTACTATAGTTCACGTTTTCATTTATAGCCTTTCTTTGCTCAATAATTCTTTTTGGTAAATCTTTAGAAAGCTGAGCAGCGGTGTTTGTTGTTTCAGATTGTAATGCTTGCTCTAACATTGTAATGATGTGATGAGTAGCCATATGTTAACTCTCCTTTTTGTAAATGGATAAGTGCCATCTGTATTTTTTATATCCTCTATATTACTATACAAGATATGGAATGCATCTACCTGCTTTTTGATTTGTATTTACAAAATCTTTTATAATGATCTAGACATAAAAAATAATAAGGGAATGAAACAATTGTATATAACGGTAAAAGAAGCAGCAGAATATTTAAATCTTCCGGAAGCTTACATTGAAGAATTGATTCAGCAAAAACGAATTCGAGCCGTATATGACGGTGAGCAATATTTGCTGAATAAAGAACAGTTCAATACGCATTTAGAGCAGATGGAAAAATATAAACAGTTAGTAGAAGAAATATTAAATGAGCCAATTCCAGAGGATATGGATGTAAAAGACGAAGATTAAAATTCATGGGTCTATGGTGTAGTATCCTATGAAAAGCTATACAGAATCGTTTTTAAAAATACCGTTTCAAGATGTGTAGAATCAGTATCTTGAAACGGTATTTTTTTATGCGGAAATAGTAAAAGAATGTGCATAAATGGAGGCCGATATCATGCTAGGTATTGATAGGAGCCCTGTTAGTCTTTTGTACATAAGAGACATACATATTGGATAAATGTACCTCCGTGTTAAAAACATATTTTTATATAATGGGACAATCATAGAGAACGTAACATGTACAGATACATATACTATCAGTGCAAACGACTTATAAATGAATGAAAGGAGTTTTCTCATGAGCGAGCTTAGTAGTGATTTGCTGTATGGATTGATTGGAGAGAGTGTTAGAGTGAATCGAGGTGGACCAGAGTCCCAAAAAGGTACAGTGGTTTCGGTTTATTCTGATTACTTTGTCTTGTTAAGTGAAAGTGGAACGGTTTTCTATTATCAGTTAGAGCATATTAAAAGTATTACAAGGAATGTAAAGGAGAGCGGTGTGGAAATTGTAAGTTTACCAACATTTGTAGAAAGTGATGATTTTCACGGCTTACTCCAAAACTTAAAATATCGTTGGGTGAAAATTAATCGCGGTGGTCCTGAAAAAATTGAAGGGATTTTACAAGATGTATCTTGTGAATTTGTAACATTAATCGTAAAAGAGGAAGTTGTACAGATTGCTCATTATCATATTAAAAGCATAAATTACGGTTTACAAGTACAAGCAGAAGAGGATGAAGATAATCAATCAAATAATCAACAATATAGAGCAAGAGCAACAAGACAGTCGAGTCGAAACCGATAATGATAAAGAAGGAAAAAGAGGAAAAGGAGGAGTGGAATTGAAAAATATACAGCCTTTCAATCAAATTAAAGGCTTGGTGTATCAAGGAGTAAAAGTGAACCTCGGCGGACCAGAGAGTCGAACTGGTGTGTTGTTAGCGGTTGGAGATGACTATCTTGTTCTTCAAGCCAATACGGGTGAAGTTGTTTATTATCAACAAGAGCATGTTAAAAGCGTGATAAATAAAGCAAAAGAACTAGGTGTTGCCGCTAGCTTTATCGAGCAGCCATATGTGACGGGGCAAGCTTTTCAAGATATACTTGCTACTTTGAAGCATAAGTGGGTAAAAATTAATCGTGGTGGTCCAGAAAGTGTTGAAGGTATATTAAGTGAAGTGAATGATGAATATATTACATTAGTGAACCGCGATGAAGTGATTTATATTGTTACATTTCACATTAAAAATGTAAATCAAATTACTAAAAATAAGAAAAATGAAGAAGAAAATTAATTATTAAAAATAAGAAGGGGCATATGGAAACAAGGGTCGAGAATGGAGACTGCTCAATAGGTCTTGTTTTTTCTTATAATATTGGTTACATGTCCCGCACATTTTTTGTGAGAAATGGATCATGTTTGTATTCCGTCATTAGAAATATGAAAAAGCAATGTGTGCTGTAAATAGGTCATAATCAATCTTATTTTTAGCGATATTGTCAAAATTAGTATTTGTAGAAAGGAGGACACAGATGAATGACCTAAGCAAAAATATTGGAGAATATATCTATGTTAAATTAATCGGTGAGAAAAGGTTTAAAGGATTATTAATTGATGTAGGCAATGATATTGTCGTTATTTATGATGGGAAAGATTATATCTATATTTCTTCATATCATATTCAATATTATAAATTTTTGGAGAGTCCTATGGCCGAAATACAAAAGCCAGAAACAGATTCTGTTATTAAAAGAGAGTCACCATCAATTTCGCTAAGGAAAGTCTTGAGTACATCGAAAGGGATCTTTACGGAGATTTATGTAGCTGGTGATTACGCTATTCATGGTTATGTTACAAGTATTATGAATGACTATTTAGTATTCTATAGCCCCGTGTACAAAACAGTATATGTTTCTTTAAAACATTTAAAATGGTTAATCCCCTATCAAGAAAATCAAATTCCGTATGCTCTCAATAAAAATGAACTTCCAGTTAATCCATTAAATATTACACTAGCTAGAACATTCGAAGAACAGCTAATCAAAGTAGTAGGGAAAATTATGGTGTTCGATTTAGGAGAGATCTCAAATAAAATAGGGAAGATGACAAAAATTGAAGACGGTCATATTGAATTGATCAAGGCGCGTGATGAAAAAGTATATTTAAATATTCAACATGTAAAATCGGTTCATTTTCCGTAAGTTTGTTATGATGGCTTGCTTTTTCTTTTATGCATGTAAAAGAAAAAGCAAGCCTATTTTTGTCTTCCCATTCGGATGGGGAGTAGTACTTCAACCTAAAAAGAAAGGTTGCATGTCGTTTTTTCAATTTGTATTTATAGAGTTATGAGTTAATAAGGCATATTTTCATAATAAAAAATGTGTACGAGCATGTTTATTATGTCCAAGCTACCCTTTCAAAATTGAATAAATTATGTATTATCTAATTAAATATTAAAGGAGTTTTCAAAGTGAGTCAGCTTAAACATTCATTTTCAATTACATTACTTGGTAGTGGCGGTGGAGCAGCTAAAGCA
This sequence comes from Bacillus cereus, assembly GCF_002584535.1. Classification (GTDB taxonomy): domain Bacteria; phylum Bacillota; class Bacilli; order Bacillales; family Bacillaceae_G; genus Bacillus_A; species Bacillus_A arachidis. The sequence continues at coordinate 52,616 of NZ_NUOT01000002.1, read as the reverse complement.
GTATTGGCAGTGTTAAACCAATCTGTGGTAAATATCAATGATCCTATTTATTCCGTGATAAAAGATTTAAAGTTTCATCTTGTTGATATAAAGCAAAAGGAAAAAAATTATTATGATGAATTATTTCCAAACTTGAAGGACAAATTCTTTCTTCATGAAATAAATCTTCAAAATTCGGTACTGTTTAAACAGCATTTACAGCAAACGGATACTGGTGTAGTTATCGACGTTTCTGGAGCAGATACGATTAGTATACTGAGTTGTTGTAATGAATTAGGAATTTCTTATATAAATTCAGCTTTAGAGGATGAACAGGTTGATCAAGATGATAGTTTAATGGGTTTTCAGCTTACGGAACGCTATACGAGATTTGAAAAGGAAAAAAATAAATTTACAAACACAAGAGCTATTATAGGATCAGGAATGAATCCTGGTGTTGTTCAATGGATGGTTGTACAGCTTATGAAAGAACAACCAGAGAAAAAACCACGAGCATGTTATATTATAGAGCATGATTATTCTTTCTTTGCAGACCAAAATCTTATAAAACCAAATACTCTTTATGCTTCATGGGCTGTAGAACGTTTTCTTGATGAAGCGATATTAAGTTATCCAATGTATGTAAGTCATCATCGACCAATCTATTTTTATGAGGATGTATATGCTTCGGAGTATAAGGTGAGATTAGGAGAGAAAGAGTTTCATGGTTGTCTAATGCCACATGAAGAAGTTCTTATTCTTGGAAAAACATTTGATATGGAAGTAGGTTTCCTTTACCGTATTAATGAATATACAACAGATTTAATTCGAAAAAATCTAGATGATGTGGATAAATTATGGAATTGGAATCGAAAGGTTTTTAATCCGGCAGAGGACGAAATAGCTGGAGAGGATTTAGTTGGTGTGTTACTTGTTTATGAAGACAATGAAAAATATATGTATAATGTAATGAATAGTAGTGAGGTTTTTCAGAAATATAAGACGAATGCAACTTATTTTCAGGTTGGTTGTGGCATTTATGCTGGATTGTCCAGCCTGCTGTTAGATATATTTTCACCAGGTGCATATTATGTTGAGGAATTATTACTTAATACAAAAAGCAAATATGGTGAATATTTACGTGTTTATATGAACGATTTTGTGATAGGTGATAATTCATTTACAGATGGATTGCTTCATGAGCGAGTGAAGTGGATCTAATTAACTATTTGTTAAAGAAGGGGCACTCCCTTTATTATATTGGTACAGGGAAAAAGCTAAGTAACCTTGCCGAATATATAGAATTTAAAAACAAGAGCACTTTTCAGAAAAGTGCTCTTGTTGTGTAAATATAAACATTTTATGAAAAGTTACAAGAATGCTTTTTTTTATAAAATACTTAGTTTATAATGGAGGAAAATATCGACATGAAGTTTTATTACTCATGTACCGGTTTGTAGTTTTTACTTGTACGAATGGTTATAACAAGTTGGGTTTATGTGAATTAAAAAAGAGGGGTGCACATGCATCCTTTTTTCTATGTTGATATTATGACAGAGGTGGTACGATGGAACTAACATTAAATTCGACCGTATGTTTACACACGATTCAATTTCAAAAAGATCAAAAGAATTATATTGTAAAAGATACAATTACAGGAGAAAAATATGAAATGCCGCCACTTTGCATTGATGCACTTGCAATGATGCGTGACGGCTTTTTATTGGGAGAAATTGAAGAAAAGCTAAAGGAAGAGTATCCAAAAGAAGAAGTAAATATTTTGGAATTTGCGAGGCAATTGTTAGAACTAGAGCTTGTCGGAATGGTTGATGGAGAAGAAATTATTTGTACGAAAAAGAAAGATAAAGACTATTTTGCCTGGATTCGTCCTCGGGTTGAACAGTTTTTTCTTAATTTAAATCGAAAATATCGAAGCAGAGATCAATGATGATCTCTGCTTTTTTGTTGAATTAGAAAATAACCGCGAATGCCCTAGCAAAAGCGTCATCACTATTTTTAATTTTTAATGGTGCTGCTGAAAAGAAAAAGCGTTTTGTTACAAGAATAAAAATAGGTATTCACCCAACTAAGGATTCCAGCATATGGTGGTTTATGTAAGTAAACTGCTGCAAAGGAGTGAGTGCAGTGACAGGGAAGATTTTAAATTATTATGCTGGTGGTAATACAGCTAGAGGTTTTTATAGTCTATACGAGGAAAACTTAAGTGGATTGGAAAGGCTTTTCATCTTGAAAGGTGGTCCAGGGACAGGGAAATCCTCACTGATGAAAGCGATTGGGCATGAGTGGACTGGAAGAGGATATGATATTGAATTTTTGCATTGTTCTTCTGATAACAAATCCATCGATGGTGTTATTATCCCCAAATTAAAAGTAGGAATTGTAGATGGAACAGCACCACATGTCATTGAGCCAAAAACACCTGGAGTTGTAGAAGAATATGTAAACTTAGGCGTTGCTTGGGATTCAGAAAAGTTACGAAAACATAAAGATGCGATTACACGTTATATATCGGAAGCCAGCGGTGCCTTTCAATCAGCGTATGCTTGTTTCAAAGAGGCATTAGCTATACACGATGATTGGGAGAAAATTTATATTGATAATATTGATTTTGAAAAAGCGAATGAAGTAACAAATCAGCTTATACAAAAGTTATTTGCAACTAACAAAGGAATGCAGGCGGTTGTAAAGCACCGTTTCTTAGGAGCAGCGACACCAAAAGGTGCGGTTGATTTTGTTCCGAATTTAACTGAAGGGATTCCTCATCGTTACTTTATAAAAGGGCGCCCTGGGTCAGGGAAATCTACGATGTTAAAAAAAATAGCAGCGGCAGCAGAAGAAAAAGGTTTTGAAGTTGAAGTATATCATTGTGGATTTGATCCAAATAGTCTAGATATGATTATTGTAAGAGAGTTGGGATTTGCAATCTTTGACAGCACAGCACCACATGAGTATTTTCCAGAGCGAGAAGGTGACAAGGTTATTGATATGTATGATCTCATTGTTAATCCCGGAACAGATGAAAAATATGCTACAGAAATTCGCAATGTTTCGATTCAATATAAAACAAAAATGAATGAGGCGATGTCCTTCTTGGCAAAAGCAAAAGCAGTACGAGATAAGTTAGAGCGGATTTATATTGCTGCTATGGACTTTTCAAAGGTAGAGGAATATAAAAAAGAAATACAAAGAGAATTTGAGCGACTTGCAGAGGTTGATACTCAGAAACAAAAGTAGGAAAGTTTTGGGCTGTAAGGAAATTCCTGACAGCTGTTTTGAAATGTAGTAGAATTAGTATTATAGTTGTCGAATTTCCAGGGAAATGATCAGAATATGAGGGTGATACATATGAGAGATAAAATTCAATTGGAATTAGAGAAAATCGAGAAAGAGAACGATGTGAACATTTTATTTGCAGTAGAATCTGGAAGCCGGGCATGGGGATTTCCGTCGAAAGATAGTGACTATGATGTTAGATTTGTATATATTCATCAAGTAGATTGGTATTTATCTATTAATGAGAAGCGTGATGTCATTGAATATCCAATTAGTGATGCATTGGATATAAGTGGCTGGGATATTCGAAAAGCCTTGCAGCTATTTGCAAAATCAAATCCTGCATTATTAGAGTGGATCCGTTCGCCAATCTTTTACTCTAAGAACTCGGATCTTCCAGAACGTTTACAAAAAATAAGCGGAGATGATTTTGATCCAAAGGCAACAATGTATCATTACTTACATATGGCTTCAAAAAACTATCGTGAATTTCTACAAGAAGAGAGTGTGAAGTTAAAAAAATACTTCTATGTATTACGTCCTATTTTAGCTTGCAAATGGTTAGAAGAGAAAGGGACATTGCCGCCTGTAGAGTTTGAGGAGTTAATGAATGAACTGGCGTTAAAACAAAATCTTCTAGCTGAGATTAATGATTTACTAATAAAGAAAAAAAGTGGTGTCGAGCTGGATGCTGGCCCGAAAATTACATTATTAAATGAATTTTTGGAGGAGCAGATTTCTTATTATCAAGAATATGTAAAAGAAATTGAAAAGGGAAAGGGCATTGAAGTTGAGAAGTTGAATGATTTATTTAGGGATATATTATTTAAGAGAGGGACAGAGCACCGATAATTTGGTGTGCTGCTTTTTTAGATGATACGTCAAAACAAAGTGAGAGCTAGAGAATTAGGTAGGAGATAAACGCTCTGTAAATCCCCACTGATGTACGTTTCGCCTAAATAAGTGTACTTACATAATAAATTGACTCATACAAAAAGAAGCGTTTTTCTGTATGAGTCAATTTTAGCTTACAGGAATTTATTCTCCATCAACCCGTTTTAATGGCTTATCCGCAGGCCCTTCAATCACATCTCCTTCAATTGAAAAACGTGATCCGTGACAAGGACAATCCCACGTACAATCACCGTCGTTCCATTCTACTTCACAGCCAAGGTGTGTACATGTCGTATCAACAATATGTAGTTTTCCTTCATCATCTTTATAAGCACCTGCCCGTTTTCCGTTTACTCTTACAACGGCACCCTCGCCATTTTCAAGGTCTTCTGGTTTACGCAAAGCAAACTCTAGCTTTCCTTCAATTAAATGTTTTGCCACATCAAGATTTTGAGAAACAAATGTTTTTATATCTGAATCTGCATGGAATCGTGATGGAGCAAAGAGTTCTTTGTAGGGACTATCTGTTTTTGTAATCGAGGCTTTTAATAGCTGCGCTGCAGCAGTTCCCGTTGTCATCCCCCATTTCCGATAGCCTGTTGCAACAAATATGTTTGGATTCCTTTCATTGATATGCCCAATGTAAGGAAGTTTATCTAGAGTAATTAAGTCTTGTGTGGACCATCTATAAGGAATTTCATCTATTCCAAATGTTTCTTCTGCGAAAGAGTACAGTGCTTCATAATGAAGCATTGTATTGATTCCTTGTCCTGTTTTATGGCTTTCACCACCAACAAGAATAAGTTTTTCTCCATTCATTGTTGTGTAGCGTAAGGAGCGTGTAGGGTTGTCTATGCTTAAATACATGCCTCCGAGATAATCTTTTTTCGCTTTGATTGCTAGAACATAGGAACGCTCTGCATACATTCTTGCGAAGAAAAAGCTGTTCGCATCATAGAAAGGAAAATGGGAACAGGAAACGACATATCCACATGTAATGCGATGACTATCTTTTGTAATGACTTGTGGATAGAAACCTTTTTCGATATCAATTGCAGTGGTTTGTTCATAGATTGTTCCACCTGCTTCAATAAACTGTTCTACTAGATTTTTTAAATAATGAAGAGGATGGAATTGTGCTTGGTTTTTCATAACAAGTGCCGCCTGAACTGAGATCGGAAGTGGAATGGACTCTACATAATCACAAGGAATATTTAGCTTTTTATAAGCTTCGTATTCTTTTGTTAATTTCCGTAATCCGTCATTGCAGTTTGTATATAAGTAGGCATTTTCTTCAGTAAAATCACAGTCAATGTTATTTGTTTTAACTGTTTCTTTTATAAATTGTAATGCTTTTTCATTTGCCTCATAGTATAGGCGAGCTTGATCAGCCCCCAAATGATGAATTAGCTCATCATAAATGAGATCGTGTTGTGCTGTAATCTTTGCGGTCGTATGGCCTGTCGTTCCATTTAAAATATTTCCAGAATCGATTAACACAACTTTCAAGCCCTCTTTTGCAAGTAAATAAGCAGTTGTGATACCTGTAATTCCAGCGCCGATAATCGCGACTTCTGTTTTTATATTTTCGGATAACTTGGGGAAAATAGGGAGTGAAGTAGAGTCACGCCAATATGGTTCTGGAAATTTGGGAAATGAATGGTTTGCCATCGTATGATCCTCCTGTTTTAAAATAATGTACTACTTAATTTTTCCAACTTTTATCAAATTCATGTAGATTACTTTTACTTCAGAAGAAGGGATACTGTACAGTTAAGAATAAGTTTTAAATATTTGTAAAATAAAAATGTTATTTTAATATAATTTAAAATGTGTGTTTTGTCATAAAGATATTTTAAATGATAGCCAATTTTATAAAGGATTATTTATGCTCACATATAAGCTACTCTTGTATGAAGCTGATTTTCGTATATGTGAAAGTATTTATATATATAATGGATAAAAGCTTATGAAATCTATGTTTTTCCTTTGGTGAAATAAAATATTATTATGAAAATACAACCACATTTTATTACTAGGTCATAAAAGTTATTGACAATACAGAAAGTCTATTGATATGATTCATCATGTGGAAAGGTTGATAAAGAGTAAAAAGAGAAATGTTTTTCATTGATAATAAAAGCGAAAATGAGTGAGTATGATTTGCTTATTATAAATGCTTTTTGTAATTACCTAGTGTTATCAATCTGGAAACAAGAATTGATTTATGCAAGTTGCGTAAGCGCGGCATAAGAAAGGGGCAAAAGGATGAAGGAGCTTCATACGTTTGGATGGTATGCAGCGCGTGTATCGCCGCATTTGCCAAAAAAAGCATTTAAACCAGTTCCAACTCGTTTATTTGGTGGACTGGCTTATTTACTTGTGGCGGTAGCTGGGTTAATAACGATTGGTTTATTTGACTTGAATGTGTGGGCAAATCTTGGGATTGCAATTGTTCTCGGATTATGTTTTGCCTCACTTGGATTTTTAGGACATGAAATTTTGCACGGAACGGTTGTAAGAAAAGCATGGCTTCGTGATTTTTTAGGGGCAATTGCATTTATGCCATTGTCTACAGGGCCGAAACTATGGAGAAAGTGGCATAATGCGACGCACCATGTGCATACACAACATGAGGAACATGACCCGGATGCGTGGCCAACACTTGAAAAGATGAAGAAGAGTAAATTTTTAAGATGGGTGTATCGTATGCCACTTCATGTACGTTCTTTCTTCAGTTTTCTGTCACTAACAATTCAATTTACAATACATTCAACTCGTATGTTCTTTCATTTTATAAAAGAGTTTAAGTCATCGAATCAGAAGTCTGTATGGCTTCAACTTGTCTTGCCGTGGACGGTTTGGATTAGCTTATTATTTATTATGGGGCCTGCGAAGTGGTTATTTGCATACGTGATTCCATTATTAATTGCAAACTTTATTGTAATGGCATATATTGCAACAAATCACCGCTTAAATCCAATTGTTCCTGTAAATGATCCATTAGCTAACTGTTTATCTGTAACAGTGCCGCGCTGGGTTGATGTTTTGCATTTTAATTTCTCATATCATACGGAACATCATTTGTTCCCTGCTATGAGTTCAAAGTATTACCCATTAGTAAAAGAAAAAATTAAAGAAATGTGGCCGGAGCGTTATCATGAAATGCCGATGACGAAAGCATTAGCAGCGCTTTGGAACACACCTCGTGTATATTATCAAGGCAGTGAATTAGTTGACCCTCATAAAGAACATTTCTATGGTTCTTTAGGGAATGGGTTAGATCCTGATAATATTTCATATCGTGAGGAGCATATAGACGAGCAGGAAACTATTAAAAAAGTGAATCCATGATTGTGAAGTAGATTATTTAGAACCCTTTAACTATAAAAAAGCAAACTACCTAAAAAGTAGTTTGCTTTTTATTTTGTATTTTGACATGTTTTTTTGTATGTAATAGTAACTTTTCATGCATTTTTTTCAATCTAATAGATGAAATATTTTTTGCGGTTTTTCCTATAAAGAGAGTGCTTTTTCTTTCTTTTTATTTAAGTGCAAAGAATTACTTTGTTTACGTTGAAGCCTTTTCTCTAAGAGGTTTACGAGATAGGTAAATAAAAGTACGAGTGCAAGATAATAGATACCAACAACAATATATGTTTCTAATTGTTGAAAATTACCAGCTGCTATAGAGAGACCAGAGCCCCATAATTCTGACATACCTACATAGGCAACAAGTGAAGAATCCTTTAACCCAATAATAAATTGGTTTCCTAGGGGCGGAATAGAGAGCCGGAATGCTTGTGGTAAGATAATGCGCCGCATAGCAAGTGGATAAGACATTCCAAGGGAGCGGGCAGCTTCTAATTGTCCACGATCGACGGATTGAATAGATCCACGAAAAATTTCTGTAATATATGCTCCATTATGAATAGCTAAAGCGATTGCCCCCGCCCAAAAAGGGGTGAAGACAATGATAGATGTAATCCCGAAGTAAAGAATAGCAATTTGTACGATTAAAGGTGTACCACGGATAATAGCAATATAAACATGTGCAATACTATTTAATATTTTATTATTAGAGATACGAAAGAAGGCAAATAGTAGTCCGATTAATGAACCGAGTAGTAAGGAAGTTAACGTTAATTGTAATGTTATACCAACAGCCTTTAAAAGTGTTGGATACGTAGATATGAAAATTTCAAACATTAGAGTCACCTCAATATAGAATTTATTTTAAGAAATAGATGTGAATGCCCCACGGCTGAGGTGGGGCATCGCTTATGAATGAAAAATGATTTGTTTTTTAGAAGGGTACATCCTTTTATTTTGTTTTTTCCTCTTCTCCAAGAATATTTTTTCCAAACCATTTTTTACTGATTTTTTCATATGTGCCATCTTTAATAATTTCCTCCAACGCTTTGTTTACTTTCTTCACCATTTCTTTATCGTCTTTACGAATTGCAATTCCCATTTCCTCAAGATTTAATGGTTTGCCAGCTTCTTTTATATTTGATTTTCCCTCTTTTATCATACGAAGACCAACCATTTGATCCGTAATAACAGCATCTACTCGGCCTGGTTCTAAATCCATAAGAGCTGTAATGTCACTGTCGTATTCAGTGATTTGATCTGTATGTTTTTCCACAAGGGTTTTAAATGTACTAGCTTTTACAACACCGATTTTTTTTCCTTTTAAGTCTTCTACTGAAGAAATGGAATTGTTCTTTTTAGCTACGAAAATTTGTGCACCAGAGCGATAGTATGGATTCGTAAAATTAACGGCTTTTAGGCGGTCTTCTGTAATTGCCATACTTCCTAATATGACGTCATATTTTTTTGCTTTTAGACCTTGAATTAATGTTTCCCAAGGATTTGTCACTGGAACAGGCTTCATTCCCATCTTCTTTGCGAGTGCCTCACCAATTTCGACATCAAAGCCAACTAGTTTTCCGTCATTTTCTTTGAAATTAAAAGGTTTATATAAACCGCTCATTGCATAACGAAATTCGTTCCCTTCATTTGTTGAAGTTTCCTTACTACAGGCTCCAAGTATGAAAGAGACACATAGTGTAATTGTTGCAAAAACAGTAAGTATTTTCTTTTTCATCAAAACCCCTCCTATATATTTATCCTGCACATACGGGTTGTATCGCCGTATTCGTATTTTATATAGAAAGTTTCTAAGGGTGGGGTAATTTAGGCTACCCGTATGAGTTTTAATGCTTTAAGTATTCGTTGGGAGCGAAGTCCATCTCTATAAAATGTTTCGTAAAAACTGTTTTGCTCTCTCGTTTGACGGTGCTGAAAAAAATTGTTCTGGTAGTGCATCCTCTACAATTTGTCCATCATCCATGAAAATGACGCGATCTGCTACATCTCGTGCAAAGTTCATTTCATGGGTGACGATTACCATTGTCATTCCTTCACCAGCCAGCTCTTTCATAACTTGGAGTACTTCTCCAACAAGTTCAGGATCAAGAGCTGATGTAGGCTCATCAAATAACATGATTTTTGGATTCATTGCAAGTGCGCGTGCGATTGCAATACGTTGCTTTTGTCCACCAGATAGAAGGTGAGGTGTTACGTTTGCTTTGTCTTGTAATCCAACCTTTTTTAAAAGGTCATTACCAATCTCTTTTGCTTTTGTTTTGTCCATTTTTTTCACATGAATAGGTGCTTCTATGATGTTTTCTAATGAGGTCATATGTGGAAAGAGGTTAAAATGTTGAAATACCATTCCAACATTTTCGCGGACTTTGTTTAAATTTGTACTTTTGGGATCGATTCGTTCACCTTGTAAATGAATCGATCCTTCATCGTACATTTCTAAAAAGTTGAGGCAACGAAGTAAAGTACTTTTTCCTGAACCGCTTGCGCCAATTAAAACAACAACTTCTTTTTCTTTTACTTCTAAATCAATTCCTTTTAAAACGTCTAATGAGCCAAATGATTTTACTAGATTTTGAACTTGAATCATACCAACCCCCCAGTCAAATTTGTATTTTACAAATGTTGTCTCTTATTTTTGTTATTAGTCATAAAGTGCCAAAACCCTTTATTTTTTGCGAAAAACATTGTCTGAGGGACGTGGAATTAGGAAGAGAATTCTCCTAGTAAGGTGATAAAAAGAGGTTTAGAAGAAAATAAAAATGTGTGTTTTATTTGTGGAAGGGAGGGATACTTTGTGGGAATCGAAAAACATTACAAGGGTCATATACTGTTTTTACTTTACGTAATCTTGTAAAGTTGGTGCCATAGTAAGAGTTTTGCCAATCTATAATATCAATATCAGGCCAATTGACATAATCACCTAATGTATAAGGTGCCATAGCATTTCGTAAATTTTTAATCCAACGTATATTTTGTTGTTCCTCATTGTCGCATTTCCAAGAAGTAAGGTATTCTTGAGCAATAATTGCCTTTCGATGGAAATAAGCTGTTTCACTAGGAGCAATGTCTTCTACAGTTCCTATCAGTGATTGATGCCAAACGCTGGCTGAAGGGTTTGGGGCATGACTAAGAAAATGTTTTAGAACTTGAATACCTTTAAGTGGAATCGTCTTATATACATAAGAACCAGAACGTTTGAATTTTTCTGGGATGTTACCACTATTAAAGAATTCAACTGCTTGTATATAAGGGACTTCTTCTATGAACAGAGAAGGGGTTCCAGCTTGTAATAAAGGTGCCAATAAATCGAGGAGTTTAGAAGGATGACCAACATATTCCCCTTGCACTTTAATTTTATTTCTCTGTTTAGAAAATAATTCAATAGATGAAGTAAGACGCTCGTCTATATAAGGTGCCCAGTTTTGCCAAGCTTGAAATGCGGTAATAAAGTCTTTCCATTCCCAGGTGAGTGAAAAAATAGAGACGTTTTGAATAGGATGAACACGAAATGTTAAAGATGTAACAATTCCAAAGTTCCCACCGCCACCACCGCGGCATGCCCAAAATAAATCAGCGTTTTCTCTTTCGCTGGCACGAATAGATTTTGCTCCAGATTTACCGACTGCTTGCACCATTTCTATTTCTAGTAGTTGATCACAAGTTAATCCAAATAAACGTGATAACATACCAATGCCACCGCCAAGTGTTAATCCAACAATTCCAACGCTAGCACTGGTGCCGGCTGGTAATGTGACGCCATATTTCCACAGCTCTTTATAAACAGCACCAAGATTCGCTCCAGCTCCAATGGTTGCTGTCAAGCTGTCTTGCTGGACTATAATTCGATTCATTTCACTTACATCAATAATAAGTCCACGATTCAAAAGAGAAAAGTTTTCATAGCTATGGCGACCACTTCGTATACGAAATGGTATATGACGTTCACGGGCCCACTTCAAGGCATTGCATACATCTTGAGTATTTTGACAGAAGACAATTATGCAGGGGAGTTTTGGAATACTTAAATTTAAGTTTATGCGGGCTACATCATACTCAGGATCTTCTGGAGTTACAATGCGCCCTGTTAATTTTGTTTTTGTCATTATATTGTTCCTTTCCATATAAGATTGGTTTTTACTATTGTATGAGAAAGCTTGTTTAGGAGTGTTTACACTATAGATAGAAAATAAATATTATGAAGGCAATACAATCATTGGTGCTGGTCATTCGTATGCAGATATATTTGCTATTGTAGAGGAAGCACAACGAAAAGGTGTACATACTGGGTTTTGTATCTTTATATTCTAGAAAATAATACTTTGGATAAAGATTAAAAACTATGAACGTTTCCGCAACATTTATCCCTGTCTCTTTCGAATGGAAATTATAGCAAGATATAATGAAGTTATAATATTCGAAAGGGTGTCTTTTATGAAAAAGGAAAAAAGACAACGGCTAATAAAACAATTGGTAAGAGAGTATGAAATAGATACACAAGAGAGATTAGTAGAATTATTAGAAGAGCATGGTGTGTTAGTTACACAGGCCACTATTTCGCGAGATATTCGTGAATTAAATTTAATAAAGGCAACCTCTTCAAACGGTTTAACTATATATAAGGTTCTCTCAGAGGATAATTTACAAACTGATACGAAGTTAAAGAAAAAGTTAAGAGAAGTTGTCGTAAAGATTGATTATGTAGATCAATTAACGGTTATTAAAACGTTACCTGGTAATGCTCACGTTATCGGTGTCTTATTAGATGCTTTAGATTGGAAAGAAAAAGTAGGATGTATATGTGGAAATGATACATGCCTTGTAATTTCTCAATCAGAATCGGATAGGAAAGTTTTAGAAGAAAGGTTGAAATTAATTATGTAGGTGAAAGTCCTGTTTCTAATTGTTACTAGAAACAGGACTTTTTTAGGATTTTAATATAAATTAGGGAAATCGATATTCACTATATATGCGTAATATATAGCTGTTTTACAAAATAGGGAGCGAAAAACCTTATAAAAATACAAATATATATTATTTTAAAAAATAACTTGTGAAATATTTAACTTGATAGTGTTAGCGTTTTCACAAAGGGGGAAGCACGTACCGTTTATTATGTACTTGTAGACATCAAACAAATTTAAAAGGAGGTACAACAAATGAAACATCCGATACATGTTACTTCAGAAATTGGGGAATTACAAACGGTTTTATTAAAACGTCCAGGTAAAGAAGTGGAAAACTTAACGCCAGATTATTTGCAACAATTATTATTTGACGATATCCCATATTTACCAATTATTCAAAAAGAACATGATTATTTTGCACAAACATTACGCAATCGGGGTGTTGAAGTTCTTTATTTAGAAAAACTAGCAGCTGAGGCGTTAGTTGATAAAAAACTTCGTGAAGAATTTGTTGATCGTATTTTAAAAGAAGGACAGGCTGACGTAAATGTTGCACATCAAACTTTAAAAGAATATTTACTTTCCTTTTCAAATGAAGAATTGATTCAGAAAATTATGGGGGGCGTACGTAAAAACGAAATTGAAACTAGTAAAAAAACGCACCTGTATGAATTAATGGAAGATCATTATCCATTTTATTTAGATCCAATGCCAAATTTATATTTTACTCGTGACCCAGCAGCTAGTATAGGTGACGGTTTAACAATTAACAAAATGAGAGAACCAGCACGGAGACGTGAATCATTGTTTATGGAATATATCATTAAACATCATCCACGATTTGCAAGTCATGATGTGCCAGTTTGGTTAGATCGTGATCATAAGTTCCCAATTGAAGGCGGCGACGAGCTCATCTTAAATGAGGAAACAATTGCAATTGGAGTATCTGCTCGTACTTCAGCTAAAGCGATTGAGCGTTTAGCTAAGAATTTATTTAGCCGTCAAAATAAAATTAAGAAAGTGCTAGCAATAGAAATCCCAAAATGTCGTGCATTTATGCATTTAGATACAGTATTTACAATGGTCGATTATGATAAATTTACAATTCACCCAGCTATCCAAGGACCAAAAGGAAATATGAACATTTATATTTTAGAAAAAGGACAGGATGAAGAAACTCTTAAAATTACACATCGTACATCTTTAACTGAAGCGTTAAAAGAAGTGTTAGGTTTAAGTGAATTAGTACTTATCCCTTGCGGAGGAGGAGATGTGATTGCTTCTGCTCGTGAACAATGGAACGATGGATCTAATACATTGGCGATTGCGCCGGGAGTAGTTGTTACATATGATCGCAACTATGTATCAAATGCTTTATTACGTGAACATGGTATAGAAGTTATTGAAGTATTAAGTTCGGAATTATCACGCGGTCGTGGGGGTCCACGTTGCATGAGTATGCCGATTGTTCGAAAAGACATTTAGTATAAATAACGAAGAAAGTAGGGATGAATCATGTTGATGACTAAACCAAACTTAAAAGGAAGAAGTTTTCTTGCGGAAAAAGATTTTACAGAGGAAGAAATGTTATATTTTCTAGATTTAGCAGCAGAATTAAAAGAGAAAAAGAAAAATGGTATTCCGCATCGTTATTTAGAAGGTAAAAATATAGCCCTTTTATTTGAAAAAACTTCCACTCGTACACGGTGTGCATTTACGGTGGCATGTACGGATTTAGGGGCAAATCCTGAATACCTAGGTAAAAATGATATTCAGCTTGGGAAGAAAGAATCAGTTGAAGATACAGCAAAAGTTTTAGGACGTATGTTTGACGGAATTGAGTTCCGTGGTTTCGCTCATGCAACAGTGGAATCTTTAGCTGAAAACTCCGGTGTACCTGTATGGAACGGTTTAACAGATATGTGGCATCCAACCCAAACACTTGCAGATTTGTTAACAATTAAAGAGCATGTCGGACGTTTAAAAGATGTTAAGCTTGTATACGTTGGAGACGGACGGAACAACGTAGCGAATAGCTTGTTAGTCGGCGGAGCGATTGTAGGGATGAACGTATGTATTTGTACGCCAGAATCATTATTCCCAGCACAAGAAATAATCGATACAGCTAAAAAATATAATGATCAAGTTATGGTAACAAGTAATGTAGATGAAGCCGTTGCCGGTGCAGACGTAATTTATACAGATGTATGGGTATCAATGGGAGAAGAAGACAAATTTGCTGAACGTATTGAACTATTAGCACCTTATCAAGTAAATATGGAGATGATTAGAAAGACTGGAAATGATAATGTGATGTTCTTACATTGTTTACCTGCATTCCATGATGTAGAAACAGCGTATGGGGAAGATATATATGAAAAATATGGATTAAAAGAAATGGAGGTAAGTGACGAAGTATTCCGCAGTAAGCATTCAAAAGTATTTGATCAAGCAGAAAATAGAATGCATACAATTAAAGCGGTTATGGCTGCTACTCTAGGAAATATGGAGTAAAGAAGGAAGGAGATCTTCCTTCCTTCTTTACTCCTTTAGACACTATCATTCACTATTGAGTTTATTCTTATTGCAATTAAAGAGAGGTGAGTGTAATGGGTGAAGAAAAGAAATTAGGATTATTTACTTTAACAGCTCTTGTTGTTGGTTCCATGATAGGTGGTGGGGCATTTAACTTAGCAAGCGATATGGCAAAAGGTGCTGGCTCCGGGGCTATTATTATCGGTTGGGTGATAACGGGAATCGGGATGATTGCTCTTGGATTATCATTTCAAAATTTAACGGTAAAAAGACCAGATTTAGATGGCGGTATCTTTAGTTATGCAAAAGCAGGATTTGGTAATTTTATGGGGTTCAATAGTGCGTGGGGGTATTGGCTGTCTGCTTGGCTTGGTAATGTAGCTTACGGTACATTGCTATTTTCTTCACTTGGATACTTTTTTCCGGTTTTTGAAGGTGGACAAAATGTAGCATCGATTATCGGAGCGAGCGTATTGCTATGGTGTGTTCACATGCTAATTTTACGCGGCGTACAATCAGCAGCACTAGTAAATTTAGTCACAACAATTGCAAAATTAGTGCCTGTATTTGTATTTATTGTGGTGGGTATTTTCGCTTTTCACTTTGATATTTTCTTGGATGGATTTTGGGGCCAAGCAGGTTCTTTTTCTTGGGGAGCGGTAGGAAGCCAAGTTAAGAGTACAATGCTTGTAACTCTTTGGGTATTTATCGGTGTAGAAGGGGCTGTTGTCTTATCCAGTCGTGCTAAAAGCCGAAGTGATGTTGGGAAAGCAACTGTTATCGGATTAATTGGCACACTTATCATTTATATTTTACTTACATTATTATCTCTTGGACTTATGCAACAAGCAGATGTTGCGAATCTAAAAAACCCAGCTATGGCGTATTTATTTGAAAGTGTTGTCGGAAAATGGGGCGCTATCTTTATTAACTTAGGTTTAGTTATTTCTGTATTAGGTGCTTGGCTAGGATGGACTTTACTTGCATCTGAAATTCCGTATTTAGCTGCTAAAGACGGAGTGTTTCCAAAGTGGTTTGCGAAAGAAAATAAAAACAAAGCTCCTGTAAATTCATTATGGATAACAAATGGCTTAATTCAACTTTTCTTATTAACATTTGTTGTTTCAGATCAAGCATATAACTTTGCATTTTCTCTTGCTTCCTCGGCTATTTTAATTCCTTATGCTTTGTCAGCATTCTATCAATTTAAGTATAGTTTACAATCTGAAGAAAAAGATCGAACAAAAAATATAATCATTGGTTTGGTGGCAAGTATTTATGGAGTTTGGTTAGTGTATGCAGCGGGTTTAGATTATTTATTACTAACAATGACATTATATGCGCCAGGTATTTTCATCTTTTACAATGTTCAAAAGCAAACGAATCCAAAACAAATATTTACTCGTGTGGAACTGGCATCTTCTGTAGCTATTGGTGCCTTAGCATTTTTTGCGATTTACGGATTGATTACAGGAAGTATTACTTTATAAACTTTTGTGAAAATGAAATCAATTGGAGGGTTGAAATATGAAACGAAGAAAAATCGTAGTTGCACTAGGGGGAAATGCTATACAATCTGGAAAGGCTACTGCTGAGGCGCAGCAAGAAGCGTTAGAAAGAACGGCAGAGCAACTCGTTAAAATTATGGAAAACGATGTGGATGTTGTTATTGCACATGGCAATGGTCCGCAAGTAGGTAACATTTTATTGCAACAAAAAGCTGCCGATACAGAAAAAACACCGGCAATGCCGTTAGATACTTGTGGTGCTATGAGCCAAGGAATGATTGGATATTGGATGGAAAATGCAATTGAGAAGGCTTTGAAAAAGCGTAAAATAAAGAAAGAGGTAGCAACGGTTATAACACGTGTTGTCGTGGATGAAAAGGATGAAGCTTTTCAAAATCCTACAAAGCCAATTGGGCCTTTCTATACAGAAGAAGAAGCGAGAAAGTTAATGGAAGAAACAAAAGCGGTATTTAAAGAGGATGCAGGAAGGGGCTGGAGACGAGTTGTTCCATCGCCAAAGCCTGTGAGTATTCATGAGCATAAAATAATCAATTCATTAGTAGAAGATAGAAATATAATCATTGCTGTTGGAGGTGGCGGAATCCCAGTTATTGACTCTGAGGAAGGTTTAACAGGTACTGAGGCTGTTATTGATAAAGACTTTGCAGCTCAAAAGTTAGCAGAATTAGTAGATGCTGATACGCTAGTCATTTTAACTGCAGTTGATTATGTTTATGTGAATTTTAATCAACCTGATCAAAAGAGATTAGAGGCTGTTACAGTTGATGAATTAGAAGGATATATACAGGATCATCAATTTGCAGCAGGTAGTATGCTCCCAAAAATTGAAGCTGCTATAAACTTTGCTAATACAGATCCAAAACGAAAAACAATTATTACTTCTTTAGAAAAGGTATATGAAGCATTAGAAGAAAAGGCAGGTACTATTATTTCTAATCAGGATGCATGTGTGTGTGTATAAATATAGCTCTTTCATTACTAGTAAGTAAAAAAGAATGGAGTTAATAACTTCATTCTTTTTTACTTACTAGTAATTTTTTGATAACTAATGTTCATAAAGTATTCATGATAAGATCAAGATATATAGGTTAACTATGATAAAATAAACTTGAATGCGCTTTCCTGACGTTTCACTCCAACATATAGCAAGAGAGAGGGAGTTCTATGAATAGACGGAATGTAGTTAAAGATCTAAAGCAGTTTGAATTATTTTCGCATGTAACAGAAAAAAAATTGAAAGGCCTAACAGAGTTTGTTTATTGGCGAACTTATAAGAAAGGTCAATTTTTATTTTTAGAAGGTGATTCAAGAGAAAGAATTTATTTCATGCTAGATGGTTTTGTAAAGTTAGAGCGAGTGAATCAAAGCGGGAATTTATTATATGAAGACTATGTAAAACGACTTTCTATTTTTCCTTATGGTGGTATGTTTACTGATGAGAGATATAATTATACAGCTGAAGCAATGACAGATGTAGAAGTATATTATATTCCTACAGTGATTTTTGAAGATATGATGAAGTCAAGCAGAACACAGCTCATGTATGTTGTTCAGCAGTTATCTTCTATATTAACAATTAACGAAAATCGTGTGCAAAATATTACAATCCCCAATGCACAAGATCGCGTCATTCAGACATTAAATTATTTAATGAACGATTTAGGTGAGCAGAATGGTCAAGAGATTGTAATTTCATGCCCGCTCACGACAATTGAAATTTCCAAAATATCTGGAACTTCTCGAGAGACTGTGAGTAGTGTATTAAAACAGTTAAAGAATGATAGTATTGTTACGGTTTTAGGTAAAAAAATTACAATACATGATCCAACTTATTTTGAGGAAATTTCGATGTGAAAACTGCATAATAAATAGTAGATAAGAGAAGTGTTATTAAAATAGTAAAATTACATATTAATTCTCTTATTCGTATTATATATTAATAAAGTTCTTTATATATTTATAAGGAACTTTTTTATGTTATTCCCTATAAAAAGATTGTATATTCCGATAATTTTAGCTAAAATCGATAATAAAAAACAAGGGGAAGGGAGAAAGAATGATTCGGATTGAATATGATCGATTAGTAGCTATTTTTTATAGTATTGGAGTATTACTATTAATAAAAATACCAAACGACAATGAATTAATCGGGGAAAAACTATTTCATACATATGGAATTCCAGTAGATACATATATTTATATGGGGTATAAGATTTCGAATATCTGGATTTGTTCTTTAGTACTACAAGTAATTTCTTTTCTATTTCTTATAAAATGGTTAGAAAAGAATGATTCGAATTGGTTAAAGAAGCTTAATAAAATAAAAGTAGTGTGCATAAGTAGTTTGATTATAATGATGCCATTTACTTTAAATAAAGTACTTCAAACCCTTGATAAAACATGGCACTATACAGGAAAAAAAGGACTAGAGGCAATTGAATATAAAAAAGAAGATAGTCAATGTAAGATGGAAAAAAAGGGAGAGCATTTTAAGCAAAATTGCGTCGTCACTTTAAAAAATTATCGTAATCATTCACAATCGTTACAGCTAGTTCTATATCAAGATGAAAACAAGAAAGTGAAAAGTTATCAAGTGCCAACACCTGTTTATTTACAGCGCCATGAAACAAAGAAAGTTGAATTTCAAATTCCAGTTGGCAATGGGGAGACTGTATTAGAAAATAAAGTACCAAATATCGAATTGCAGTTATTGAATGAAAATCATAAGATATATAATTAGCTTAGTATAACAAGGGGATTTTTGGGAGAAATAATTAAAAATGAAAGAGATAAGAAAACTTTAATCATCCAAAATGTTACGGGAAATCGGACATAAATTGGATGATTTTTTATTTGTGCTTATATTCATGAGAAAGGAGAGTTAAAAATTTGGAGCAGTATAAAAAATGTGTAAGGTCAATCAGAAGAGAGTATTGTTTCTTAATGAAAAGTAGATATTTAATAATAAGATAAAAATTCTCGTTGCAAACTCCTCATATTTTGTTATGATAGTGTTACGAAAACGTTTGCATAAATTTCCGAAGGGATGCAAAAGGAGAGAACTATTATGAATAAAACATGGTGGAAAGAAGCTGTTGCTTATCAAATTTATCCACGTAGCTTTATGGATTCTAACGGTGACGGTATTGGAGATTTACAAGGCATTATTGCAAAGCTTGATTATTTAAAGGATTTAGGAATAGATGTAATTTGGATTTGTCCAATGTATAAATCACCGAATGATGACAATGGTTATGATATTAGCGATTATCAAGACATTATGGATGAGTTTGGTACAATGGCTGATTTTGATGAATTACTAGATGAAGTGCATAAGCGTGATATGAAGCTTATTATTGATTTAGTGATTAACCATACGAGTGATGAACATCCGTGGTTTGTTGAATCACGTTCTTCTAAAGATAATCCAAAACGTGATTGGTATATTTGGCGTGATGGTAAGGATGGAGAAGAGCCGAATAACTGGGAAAGTATTTTTAGTGGTTCTGCTTGGGAATATGATGAAGTAACAGGCCAATATTTCTTACACATATTCTCACGTAAACAACCAGATTTAAACTGGGAGAATGCAGAAGTCCGTGAAACCTTATATGATACTGTAAACTGGTGGTTAGATAAAGGAATTGATGGTTTCCGTGTAGATGCAATCAGTCATATCAAAAAAGAAGAAGGTCTAAAAGACATGCCAAATCCAAAAGGCTTAAAGTATGTTCCTTCTTTTGATAAACATATGAATGTAAATGGAATTCAGCCACTTTTAGAAGAACTTAAGGAAAATACATTTTCAAAATACGATATTATGACTGTTGGGGAAGCCAATGGTGTCAAAATTGAAGATGCAGACCTTTGGGTTGGAGAAGAGAATGGTAAATTCAATATGGTATTTCAGTTTGAGCATTTAAGTTTATGGGATGCAGAAAAGAAAAAAGTACTTGATGTTGTGGAACTGAAAAAGGTGTTAACAAAGTGGCAAAAAGGATTAGAGAATAAAGGGTGGAATGCACTTTATATTGAGAACCATGATAAGCCGCGTATAGTCTCCACATGGGGAAATGATAAACAGTATTGGCGTGAAAGTGCAACGGCTTTAGGAGCAATGTACTTCTTTATGCATGGAACACCATTCATTTATCAAGGTCAAGAAATTGGTATGACAAACGTTCAGTTCCCGAATATTGAAGATTATGATGATGTAGCAATTAAGAATTTATACCGCGAGAAAATTGCTGAAGGTGTACCTCATCAAGAGATGATGGAAATCATTTGGGCGTCTTGTCGTGATAATTCACGTACACCAATGCAATGGAATAATGAAGAAAACGCTGGTTTTACAACTGGTACACCGTGGTTTGGAATGAATCCAAATTATAAAGAAATTAATGTTCAAAAACAGCAAGTAGAGGCTAATTCTATTTTTAATTTCTATAAAAAGATGATTGCACTTAAAAAAGAGCATGATGTATTTAATTATGGAGCATATGATTTAATCTTAGAGGACGATTCGCAAATTTATGCGTATACGCGTACGTTAAATGATGAGAAAGTTATTGTAATTAGTAATATATCTAAAGAGAACGCGGTGTATAATGAGGATTCATTCGCACTAGAACGCAAACGTTTGCTCTTAAATAACTATGAAGTAACGGAACATAACAAATGTACTACAATTACTTTAAAACCTTATGAAACAAGGGTTTATCGTATTTCTTGATAAAAAAAGATGCTCTCGTAGCATCTTTTTTTATGAAAAATAATAAATTTATATTGCAATGTGAAAACGCTTTTATTAAAATAGGTTTATGAAAACGTTTGCGTTAAAAAAGAGGTATCGTTTTCATAAAAAAAGAAATTATTATCTATATCATTAGGGATTTTATAAATAAGAGGGAGGAAGAAACAGATGAAAATTACGTCTTTTGATTTTTGGCAAAAGTTCGGGAAAGCATTGCTAGTTGTTGTAGCTGTTATGCCAGCTGCTGGTCTAATGATTTCCATCGGTAAGCTAATTGGCATGTCTGCTGGGGATGTAAATGCAGTACATACAATTGCTAGAGTAATGGAAGACATCGGTTGGGCAATTATTACAAACTTGCATATTTTATTCGCAGTAGCAATTGGGGGATCCTGGGCGAAAGATCGGGCAGGTGGTGCATTTGCAGCGCTATTAGCATTCGTCTTAACAAACCGAATTACAGGAGCTATATTCGGTGTGAACGCTGAAATGTTAGCGGATTCAAAAGCGAAAGTTTCTTCATTATTAGCAGGGGATTTAATTGTAAAAGATTATTTCACTTCTGTACTTGGTGCACCAGCATTAAATATGGGAGTATTCGTAGGGATTATTACAGGGTTCTTAGGGGCTACCTTATACAATAAATATTATAACTATAATAAATTACCACAAGCGTTAGCATTCTTTAATGGAAAACGATTTGTACCATTCGTTGTAATTGTTTGGTCTACAATTACTGCTATTGTTTTATCACTTTTATGGCCATTCATCCAAAGTGGATTAAACGAATTTGGTCGTTGGATTGCGGCATCAAAAGACAGTGCACCAGTTGTTGCACCGTTCGTATATGGTACATTAGAGCGTTTGTTATTACCATTTGGATTACATCATATGTTAACGATTCCGATGAACTATACAGAGCTTGGCGGAACGTATACGATGTTAACTGGAGCAAAAGTTGGTCAGGTTGTAGCAGGACAAGATCCGTTATGGCTTGCATGGATTACTGATTTGAATAATTTATTAGCAAATGGTGACACAAAAGCGTATAACGATTTATTAAATAATGTTGTTCCAGCTCGCTTCAAAGTTGGGCAAGTGATTGGTTCAACTGCATCATTAATCGGTATTGCGTTTGCAATGTTCCGTAATGTTGATAAAGATAAACGTGCAAAATATAAACCAATGTTTTTATCAGCTGCATTAGCAGTATTTTTAACAGGTGTAACGGAACCTATTGAATTTATGTTCATGTTTATTGCACCGGTATTATATATTGTATATGCAATTACAACAGGACTTGCATTTGCATTAGCAGATCTTATTAACTTACGTGTTCATGCGTTTGGATTTATTGAATTGATTACACGTACACCAATGATGGTTAACGCAGGATTAACAAGAGACTTAATTAACTTTGTAGTTGTCTCAGCAGTATTCTTCGGTTTAAACTTTACATTATTCAATTTCTTAATCAAGAAATTCAATTTACCAACACCGGGTCGTGCAGGTAACTATATTGATAACGAGGATGAATCAGAAGAAAGCACAACGAATGTAAAAGAAGGCTCATTAGCAACAAAGGTTATTGATTTGTTAGGTGGGAAAGATAATATCGCTGATGTAGATGCTTGTATGACACGTCTGCGTGTAACAGTAAAAAATCTAGATGTAGTTGCACCAGAGGCACAGTGGAAGCAAAACGGAGCTTTGGGACTTATTGTAAAAGACAAAGGTGTTCAAGCAGTATACGGTCCGAAAGCTGATGTGTTGAAATCAGACATTCAAGATATGTTAGGTGCATAATAAATGAAATTACTTACTTTAAACTGTCATTCTTGGCAAGAAGAGAATCAAATAGAGAAAATAAGACATCTCGCTAAAACGATTCAAGAAGAAGATTACGATGTTATTGCCTTGCAAGAGGTCAGCCAGTCTATAAAAGCTCAAAATGTATGCGGTAATAAGAAAAAGGATAACTACGGCCTTGTATTACTTGCAGAGCTTGAGAAGTTAGGCTTAAGAAATTACAATATCGTTTGGGATTTCTCGCATATTGGTTATGACATATATGAAGAAGGTTTAGCTATTATCACGAAACATCCGATTGTGAAGCAAAATTCTTTCTTTATATCAGAAAGTAAGGATATCTCTTATTGGAAAGCACGGAAAATTGTTAGTGTAACAATCTCTTATAAAGGGAAGAATATAACATTGTATTCTTGTCACCTCGGCTGGTGGAATGATGAAGAAGAGCCGTTTCAGGACCAAGTAGATTGTTTAATCAAGAATGTGAATGGAAATGAACTTTCATTCTTAATGGGTGATTTTAATAATAATGCTCGTTTGCAAGGTGAAGGATATGATTATCTTATGCAAAAAGGGTTTTATGACACATATGAGTTAGCTTTGAAAAAAGATGAAGGAACAACTGTACAAGGGAAAATTGCTGGTTGGGATGAAAATAAGCAGAACTTACGAATTGATCTTATTTTAAGCAACAAACCAACAACAGTTCTTTCTTCAAAAGTTATTTTCAATGGTGTAAATCGAAATGTTATTTCAGACCATTTTGGAGTAGAAGTTCAGTTGGATATATAATATAGAAGGAATCCTCATGGCCATGTAAGCGCTATGAGGATTTTTTTTCTGCAAATACAAGTATTTCCAAGATAAAATACTTGTATTTCTTATGACATTTCCTATATATTTGTTATTACTGAATGTAAAACCGATTTGGTCATTTTGTATGAATACTTTATCGGTTTCGTTATATAATGAAGTAAGTAAAAGATTTTTGGAAAATAGTACATTTTCTTTTAAGCGACAAAGAGGAAAATGATATAATTGCAAAATGCATGCATCATTTTCTAAAGAAGGAAAAATATATAATTAGGTGATAGCTTATATGAAACAGATATGGCGTATTTATACGACGGACTTACGGAATGTAGCCAAACATTGGGCTGCGATTGTAATTGTAATAGGGCTTATGATTTTACCATCTTTATATGCATGGTTTAACATTAAAGCTTCATGGGACCCATATGGGAACACGAAAGAGATCCCGATTGCAGTTTCTAACCAAGATGTTGGATCGAACCTACGAGGAAAAGATATTAACATCGGGAAAGAAATTATAGATTCACTTAAGAAAGACAAGAATTTTGGTTGGAAATTTGTTGATGAAAAGCAAGCGATTTATGGAGTAGAGCGTGGAGACTATTATGCAAGCATTACGATTCCAAAAGACTTCTCTGAAAAAATTACAACAGTCATTAGCGATAATCCACAAAAACCAGAGCTGAACTATTTTGTAAATGAAAAGGTTAATGCCATTGCACCGAAAATTACGGCAAAAGGTGCATCAGGTATAGCAGAAGAAATCAGTAAAAACTTTGTTAAAACAGCGAATGGTGAGATTTTTAAAATCTTCAATGACCTTGGAATCGATTTAGAAACAAACTTACCAAGTATTGAAAAAGTAAAAGATCTTGTGTTTAAGCTAGAAGCACAATTCCCGGAAATGTATACACTTGTGAATACAGCATTAGATGATGCTTCTAGAGCGCAAGACCTTGTGAAAGTTGCGCAAGAGGATTTACCGGTTGTGGAAAGTGTGATTAATGATGGGCAGGAAACATTGGGGAACTTAGATAAGTTCTTTGCGAACAATGACCAAAGGTTAAAAGATGCGCCTGGAGCAATACGAAGAGACTTAACTGTGGTGAAAGATGGTATGGATAAGGCAACAGCCTTTACTAATTTCTTAATGAATCCAGGAGTTGACTTGAATCTTCCTGATTTTTCTCAACTACCTAAACTTCCAGAGTTCCCGGCAATGCCACAACTTCCAGATCTTCCAAAGTTGAATACTGAGGGATATAAAAATATTGCAAGAAATATTAATCAAACGGTAAACAATGTGTTGGGCTCAGCACGTACGGGAACTGCATATGCACAAGGCGTTATGAATGGATTGCAAAATGGAAAGTTTGATTCAGAGGGAGCAAAGAAAGAGATCAATCAGGTTTCTGATAACTTCCAAAGTCATATTAATAGTGTTTCTTATCTCATTGACATGTTCACTAAATTTGAAGAGGTAGCACCCCCTAAAGGTAAAGAGTTTTTCCAAACGAGATTAAAACATTTAAATGATCTTAAAGCATTAATGGAAAATACGAACAACGGTTTTAAAGATCTTGTAAATATTATTGGTACAGGTCAAGAAGTAAAACAAGATGTAAGAGACGCTGTTAATCAAAAATTAAATGCAGTAAATGGTTTAATTGATCAAGCTGAAAAAGATTATAATGAAACGTTTGTAGCAGATTATGAAAAAGCGGTCAGTACTGCTGAACAAATTAAAGATGAAGCAGGTCAGTTTAAAGATCAAACAACTAATACAATAAACGAAACATACGAAAAAACAAAGGCGGAATATAATAAGGCAAGAGATAGTATTGAGAATGCTAAATCTGACCTTCAAAAAGCAAAAGAAGACTTGCAAAACAAAGGTGTAAATGGTCTAGATTCAACGAAAGTAGCTTTAAACAGCTTAAATGGCCAATTCCAAGCAGGTATTAGCATGATTGATGATATGATTCCTGTTTTAGAGAGTGCGAATAAGGTTTTAGCTGATGTAAATAGTGATAAAAACCTTGATAATGGGATTGCGAAATTAAATAAAGCAAAAGATGCTCTTCAAAAAGGTGTCGATGCAACAAATAAAGGAATCACACTTATTAACAATGGGCAACAACCTACAAAAGATGTAATTGAAAGCATTAATGAAGCATCGAAAAATGGTTCAGCACAATTAGGAGACTTCTTAGCTCGCTACGATTCAGAAATCGTTCCAAGCTTTAACGCAGCAATCGCTCGTACGAAAGAGATGTCAAAAAATACATCTAAAATCTTAAACGACGCAGATAAAAAGCTTCCAGATGTTAAAAAACTGCTAGAAGATTCATCGAAAGGCTTAGTAGAAGGTACAAAGAAAGTGGAAGATATTAAGGCAGAAATGCCAGCTGCTGAGAAGAAAATTAAAGAATTAGCAGATAAGATTCGCCAATTTGAGTCGGAAGAGGATGTAAAAGACATCATCCGTTTATTGAAAAATGATGTTGAACAGCAAAGTGATTACTTTGCAAAACCAGTAAATTTAAAAGAAAATAAATTATTTGCGATGCCAAACTACGGTTCGGGGATGTCACCATTCTATACAGTGCTTGCATTATGGGTAGGGGCACTTTTAATGGTTTCATTATTAACAGTAGAAGTACATGAGCCAGGCGCAAATTATAAGAGTCATGAGATTTACTTTGGACGTTTCTTAACGTTCTTAACGATAGGTCTTGCACAGGCATTTATTGTAGCGATGGGAGATATTTTCTTACTTGGTACGTATGTAGTTGATAAGTTTTGGTTTGTTTTATTCAGCTTATTTATTGGTGGGGTCTTTGTTTGTATCGTGTATTCACTTGTTTCTGTTTTTGGAAACGTTGGGAAATCGATGGCAATCATTCTACTCGTACTACAGGTCGCTGGATCGGGTGGAACATTCCCAATTCAAATGCTTCCAAAATTCTTCCAAACAATTTATCCATTCTTACCGTTCACATATGCAATTAGTGCGATTCGTGAAACAGTGGGCGGAATGCTTTGGGATATTGTGATAAGAGATCTTCTCGTATTGAGTGCCTTTGTGGTAATTATGCTTGTACTTGCACTCGTACTGAAAACACCGATTAATAAATCGAGTGAAAAATTCGTTGAGAATGCAAAAGGAAGTAAAATCATTCATTAAAAATAAGAGGTTCCTACTGAAAACGGTAGGAACCTTTTTGTTTAATCAAATTTTAATTTCTTTAACGCTTCTGCAAGTGCATTATTTAATGGCTCTTCTTCTTTTTGTTGCTGTTTCATATATTTTTGAACGTCGCGTTTATCTGCTTTATTACCTGATTCTTTCTTACGACGTTCTTGGAAAGTGGATAACTTTTCACGATATCCGCACTTACACGCGAAAATTTGGCCAGCACCTTCACCACGTAGTTCTAATTTTTTCTTACATTGTGGGCAACGGGCATTTGTCGTACGAGATACATTTTTACGATGTCCACATTCGCGGTCTTGGCATACGAGCATTTTGCCTTTTTTACCGTTTACTTCAAGCATTGGTTTACCGCAGTCTGGACAAGACTTCGTTGAAATGTTGTCATGTTTATACTTTTTATTGCTCGCTTTAATTTCAGTAACAATTTCTTTCGTATAGCTTTTCATTTCAGCAATGAATACTTCTTTTTTTAATTTACCTTTTGCGATCGCTTCAAGTTTTTGCTCCCATTCACCAGTTAGTGTAGGAGATTTTAGTTCTTCCGGTACTAAATCAAGTAACTGACGGCCTTTTGATGTAATGTGAATATCTTTACCACGTTTTTCAATTAAGAATGAATTGAATAGCTTGTCGATAATATCAGCTCGTGTGGCTACAGTACCTAATCCACCAGTTGACTTTAATGTGTCAGCAAGTTGTTTGTTTTGCGTATCCATGTATTTTGTTGGGTTTTCCATCGCTGAAAGTAATGTTGCTTCATTAAAGCGTGCAGGTGGTTTTGTTTGACCTGATGTTTGTGCAATTAGTTTTACGTTTAATGTATCGCCTTTTTCAATACGAGGTAAAATTTGCTCTTTTAAATCTTCACCTGCATCATCATCCTCAAATCTGTTTTCATATACTTCTTTCCAACCAGAATGTAAAATTGTTTTACCGCGTGCGACGAATGTTTCATCACCAATTTTTGTGCGTAATGTTAGTTGTTCATATTCGAAGGCTGGGAATAAAACTGCTAAGAAGCGCTTTACAACTAAATCGTAAATTTTGCGTTCCTTATCTGTGAAAGCTGAGAAATTCACATAGCTTTCCGTTGGGATAATTGCGTGATGATCGCTTACTTTACTATCATCAACAAATGCCTTAGAAACTTTTATAGATTTATTTAAAACCTTATGAGCTAAAGGACGATATTCTCCTACTCCACACGCTTTTAGACGTTCTGGAAGTGTTCCGACAATATCGGATGAGATATAACGTGAATCTGTACGAGGATACGTTAATACTTTGTGCTGCTCATACAATTTTTGCATAATATTTAGCGTTTCTTTTGCAGAGTAACCAAAAATTTTATTCGCATCACGTTGTAGCTCTGTTAAATCATAAAGACCAGGAGCAAATGATTTTTTCTGCTTTTTCTCAATGTCAACGACAGTAGCATTGTGCTTGTCGAGTTTTTTCACAACGGCATCGACTTTCTCTTTATTAAAGCTACGACTATTGCCTTTCGCATCTTGCCAAGTTAGCTTTAATTTGCTAGCTGTTTGAGCTTCAATACCATAGTATGTTTGTGCTTTGAAGTTTTTTATTTCATCTTCACGACCTGCAATGATAGCCACAGTAGGTGTTTGTACACGACCACAGTTTAGTTGAGCATTAAACCTTGTAGTTAATGCACGTGTTGCATTTAGGCCGATGTACCAGTCAGCTTCTGAACGAGCGACAGCTGAAGCGTATAAATTGTCATATGCTTTACCTGGTTTTAAGTTTGCGAATCCGTCTTTGATTGCTTTATCGGTAACAGATGAAATCCATAGACGTTTGATAGGTTTATTAATTTTAACTTTATCAATAATCCACCGGGCGACTAATTCCCCCTCGCGACCTGCGTCTGTAGCTACAATAATTTCATTTACATCTTTTCTAATCAGTTGGCTTTTAACGGCATTAAACTGTTTGCCAGTTTGCTTAATCACTGTTAATTTCAAACGTTCAGGTAGCATTGGTAAATCTTCTAGATTCCACTTTTTGTATTTTATATCATAGCTTTCTGGGTCTGCTAATGTAACGAGATGCCCTAAAGCCCAAGTAACGATATATTTATTACCTTCAAGATAACCGTTACCTTTTTTATCACACTGTAGTACACGTGCAATATCACGTGCGACAGAAGGTTTCTCAGCAATTACAACACTTTTTGCCATATTTAAAACATCCTTTCAAATTTCCATAAGTTAAATATAGCATACATCCTTTTTTGATTCAGTTATGTTGAAGATTCTAACCTTTTGTTAGTCATTAAATACTCTACATCTTTGAATAGTAGGGTATGTTTTTCGTTTTTATGGAAAAGTATCAAAGCGTGTTGTGGCGAAGTGGTGGAAGTGATAAAAGATGATGTGCCAAAATATCTTTCTAAATATAAAGATAAAAAATATACAAACTTGTTATTTTATTAGAATAAGAGTAGACTCTGAATTAGATGAATAAGAACACATGGGAGTTTGCGGATGCAGACTGAGAGTACGACTAATCTGTCGTTGACCATTAGAACCTGTTGGATAATGCCAGCGTAGGGAGAGTGTAACAGCACATGTTCAGGCACTTTGCATACGCAAAGTGTCTTTTTGTGTATCTCCCACTATTAAGTTAGGAGATGAAGAGAATGAATATACAAGAAATCGCAAAAGTAGTGGAAACAGTAAGAGGGGCTAATCCTCTTGTGCATAATATTACAAATGTCGTTGTGACAAACTTTACAGCCAATGGCTTACTTGCATTAGGAGCATCACCTGTGATGGCGTATGCAAAAGAAGAAGTGGCAGAAATGGCTAGCATTGCAGGAGCGCTCGTTCTAAATATGGGTACGCTTCGTCCTGAAGAAGTGGAAGCGATGCTCATTGCTGGAAAATCTGCAAATACACATCATGTACCAGTATTATTTGATCCAGTTGGCGCAGGGGCTACTTCTTATCGAACAGAAGTAGCAAGATATATTCCGAGTGAAGTGAAATTAGCAATGCTTCGCGGAAATGCAGCGGAAATTGCCAATGTAATTAATGAGAAATGGGAAATTAAAGGCGTCGATGCTGGAACTGGAAACGGTGATGTTGTAGGAATTGCGAAACAAGCAGCGGATGAACTAGATACAGTGGTGGTGATTACTGGAAAAGAAGACGTTGTAACAGATGGTGAGCGAACAGTTATCATTCGTAACGGCCATCCGATTTTAACGAAAGTTACAGGAACAGGCTGTTTATTAACTTCTGTAATGGGAGCATTCGCAGCAGTTGAAAAAGATTATGTGAAAGCGGCAGTTGCTGCATTAACATTTTATGGTGTAGCAGCAGAAATCGCTGCAAGTAAAACGGTAGAGCAAGGCCCAGGGAGTTTCCAAATTGAATTTTTGAATCAGCTAGCTAATGTTACTGCAAATGATGTTGAACAATATGGAGAAGTGGAAGGGGTTCGCTAAGGGGGGGATGAGAGAAATGCCACGCATAGATAGACAACAAATATCTAAGTTATTACAAGTCTATTTTATTATGGGAAGTAATAACTGCCAAAAGGATCCACTGCAAGTTACGAAAGAAGCGCTAGATGGTGGAGTGACCCTTTTTCAATTTCGTGAAAAAGGTGAAGGAGCTTTAGCTGGAGAAGAACGAGTGCATTTTGCTAAGCAGCTACAAATGCTTTGTAAAGAATATGATGTACCTTTTATCGTGAATGATGATGTGGAATTAGCAATTGAATTAGATGCAGATGGTGTTCATGTCGGCCAAGATGATGAAGGAATTACATCCGTTCGTGAAAAAATGGGAGATAAAATTGTTGGGGTATCTGCCCATACGATAGAAGAAGCGCGTTTTGCGATTGCAAACGGAGCGGATTATTTAGGAGTAGGGCCTATCTTTCCAACAAGCACGAAAAAGGATACAAAAGCAGTACAAGGAACGAAGGGGTTGCGTCATTTTAGAGAGTCAGGAATTACGATCCCAATTGTTGGGATTGGTGGAATTACAACTGAAAACGCCGCTTCTGTTATAGAGGCAGGGGCAGATGGAGTGTCCATTATTTCAGCGATAAGTTTAGCAGATTCACCTTATGAAAGTACGAAGAAACTTATGGAACAAGTAAATAAATAAGAAAGAGAAAGCAGCTTAAAAAGAAATAAGCTGCTTTTCTTATATAATAATGAGCTATTTTGAGAGCGCGAGTGTCATTTTAATACATATATGAAATTGTATATCATTATATTATTCCTTTTTATGGAAATGAAAAAAATGGTATGATATAATCGGTTTGTTAAAACTGATTATTCTATCTTTTTTGAAAAAAGGTGATTGCCAAGATGACAAAAATTATAGTAACACCAGAGAAATTATATCAGTTAGCAAAGAAGATACAGGAGTTTGCTTACTTTATCGAACAAACAGATGGACAACTTCGAAGTTCGTATGCCCAAATACAATGGGAAGTAAAGGTAAGGAGTCGGATTGAACATGAAATGCAACAAGCTTCTACTGTGGCTAAAAATATTAGTAAGCAATATTATGAGCTCGGAGATAAACTAAGACAGAAGGCTGAAGAGTTTGAGAAAGCAGATAGAGAAGGGGCACTTTCACAGCAGAAAAGTAAGGGCATTTCTAATTTAAATGCAGATAATGCGTTAGGTTTAGGGAAATTATATAAAACATTAAGTGGTGCCTACTATAAAGTGATTATACCTGGATATGGTTCAATTGCGAAAGGCTTAAAGATAAAGCCGGATGCTGTGAAGGGAAAAACATACTTATATGGGCAAAAAAGACCATTTACTGGATTTTCAGATGGAGGAAAATTAAAGAAAAGTGCAGGGTTTTTTCTAAAAATAGTAGATAGGCAGTATTTAGGGTGGAAGAAAACATCTGGTTTAAATGGGACAAGATATAACTATGATAATACAAAAGTAGGAAAATATTATAGTTTGGGAAATGGTGTGAAAGGTGCGTTAAAAGAAAGTTTTGATGTAACGAGTCTGTTTAAAAAAGGTAAAAGTGTAGAAGCGATAAAAAATATTATGAAAGGGAAAGGTTTATTTGGGACCTTATTAACTGTAGGTGGTACAACAAAAGAATATTTGTCTAATGGAAAAGGCTTACTAAGTACTGAATATGCATCTGCACTTACTGTGGATTTAGGCAGAGCAGCCGTATCTGTAGCTGCTGGGGCAGCTGCAACTGCAGCATCAGGGGCCTTGATGGGGGCAACAATTGGCTCTGTAATTCCAGGGGTTGGAACAGCAGTTGGTTTCTTGGTTGGTTTAGGTGCCAGCTATATCCTATCTTCTGGAGGGGTAGGAAACTTTATAGATAATACTGTTAAAAAAGGAGTAAATGATTTTCTAAAAGGTTCATCAGCAGTTATAAAAAATGTTGGAAATTCGATTTCAGATAAAGTAAAAGGAATTGGAAATTCAATTGGAAAATCCGTAATCTCAATCTTCTCTTGAAAGATTTATATAACGTATATAGGGAAGTGAAAATTTGAACACAAAAAAAGATATAAGGCTATATAAAGGGATTTATTATAGTGTTTTTTTTCCGTTCGTTTTTGGGTGTGCATGTTTAGTTACATGGCCGGATAGTATGTTATATGTTATTTCTGGCTTGCTTTTAAACTTTTTGTTAGCTGTACTTTCTTATGTATTTAAGTGGGAGAAGTATTTAGGTTGGCGAATTTATTTTGGTATTATTCAGTTTGATTTATCTTGCATATTTACTTTGATGGCAACGTGGTATAGATGGGGAAGTATGTGGGAAATTGGTGTTGGAATGGTAGGGTGTTTTCTGATATGTAAAATAATAGGTTATAAATTCCGGGAAATTATTTTAAAAGAAGCAATAAATCCTAAAACAGTAATTGGAAAAATTATTTATGGATTAGGTTTTTTAGGGGGTGGGACTGCAGGGTTTGCGGGACATTTTTTAAATACAGAGCTGCAGGGAAGATATGGAGAACATGTAGGCGGTGGAATTGTATTAGGAATATTATCGGTGGGACTTTTATTACTCTCAATGTTTTTTCAAGCTACACATTATAAAATTGATCATCCGAATTTTGATGCTTTTGGAAAGGGCAATCCAAAATTTAATGGGTTTTAATTTAGGGAGGGAGAAATTTGATTAAGCATGACATTATAAAAATAGATGATGCATTAAAAAGTAATCCAGATAATATAGAAGAAATTGTACAGCAATTATTCGAAGGGGATTCAGTGGAGAATCAGTCTTTAAGACCAGAGGTTGTGCGAGAAGTTAATTATCTATATGAAAATGTATGGATGGGTTTATTTTGGTATTTACACCGATACACAGGGGAATGGATTCAAGCAGAACCGTTAGTAGAAGAATTAAATGAAAAAGTTCAAGAGGCTGAATCATTAGAAGAAGCGGCAACAAATGCGATATATATATTACAGTCATGGGGAGAACAAGTAGTATTTGACTTTATGGGAACGCTCTGCATGCTAGAAGCAGATTTGGTGACAAGAGACGGAAAAATAGATGAATTATTACATATTATTCGAACTTTTGAAGGTAGTTATTCAGGGTATGTGAGAGAAAGAGAAAAACAGCTTGTAATGGCAGTAGATGAAGATATTCAGCCAGGTATGGGGTATTATATTGCACAACCAATTATTCAAGAGGCACCTGCTTTTGCTGTTTGGGTTCAAGCGGTTTTACAAGTTGCCTTAGACCAAAGAAGAGGTCTAATTAAAGACGCTCTTAGTTCTATATCTTTTAAAAGAGGCAGCTATGAAGAATTTATATTGAAAATCTCAATGGCAATTCAAGGAGTCATTGAAGATACAGCTTTATTATGTGGTTATATTGCGGTAAAGGTTTTTCAATTACAAAGGTACTATACATTTCATATTTGATGTATGTAGTTTTTACAGAAGTAAGGGTTTTAGCAGGAATTTTGGTGCATTAATATTCTTATCTTACATTTTTTTGGAAAACAAGGCGGTGAAGTGAGAGATCGATGTTCAACAAAATTTTAATTCATGAGATAGAAATAGTCAGGGGAAGCAATTCCACGGATTAAAGTTTTACTTTTCAGCATAAAAACATTGGTGCCGCTCAAACTAACGTGTATGAACATATATTGTTTCGGAGGCGACAACATGATTTCTTTACAAGACATTATAGCTGCTCATGAGAAAATGAAAGGCATTGTACATATGACACCACTAGATTATTCAAGTACATTTAGTGAATTATCAAAGAATGAAGTGTATTTAAAACTGGAAAATTTGCAAAAGACGGGTTCTTTTAAGGTGCGTGGTTCTTATAATAAGATGGTTTCTCTTGATAAAGGTGAAATGGAGAATGGAGTCATTGCTGCGTCAGCTGGAAATCATGCCCAAGGAGTCGCCTATTCTAGTAATATGCTTGGCATTCCTTGCACGATTGTGATGCCAAAAGGTGCACCGCTTAGTAAAGTGTTGGCGACGAAGCGATATGGTGCACATGTGGAATTACAAGGGGATGTATTTGATGATGCTTTAGCTTATGCGCTAGACTTGAAAGAACAAACGGGAGCGAAATTTGTTCATCCGTTTGATGATGAAGCGGTGATTGCGGGTCAGGGTACCGTAGGCTTAGAAATCTTGCAGCAGCTTGATGATGTAGAAGCTGTTATTTGTCCTATTGGAGGCGGGGGCTTAATCGCAGGTGTTGCGATGGCGATTAAAGAGCAAAAGCCATCGGTGAAAATATATGGTGTACAAGCACTTGCCTGTCCAGGTATGAAGCAATCTATCGAAGAAAAGAAAGTAATTACAGTAGAATCTTCACCAACTATGGCAGATGGAATCGCGGTGAAAAGGCCAGGAGAGCATACTTTTCAGCTTGTAGAGCGTTACGTAGATGGTATTTTTTGTGTGGATGAAATGGAAATAGCGCGAACGATGCTAATGCTACTTGAACGCAATAAGCTATTAGTAGAGGGATCGGGTGCTAGTTCATTAGCGGCTTTACTTTATCAAAAAGTACCTGTGAAAGAGAAGAAAGTTGTGTCAATATTAAGCGGAGGTAATGTCGACGTAAACTTCATTACTCGTATTATTGAACATGGAATGGTTGAAGCAGGGCGATTCGTTCATATTGCAACGATGATTAAAGATAAACCAGGACATTTGCAACACTTACTGGAAATTGTAACAAGTTTTGAAGCAAACGTGTTGCATATTCATTTAGAGCGGATTGGAACAAAGGTATTCCCAGGTTATGCGCAGCTTCATTTATCGCTAGAGACGAAGGATAAAAATCATATTGAAGAAGTATTAAGTGGGATAGAAAAGAAAGGGTATAACGTAGAAATTATTGAATGAAAAATTTAAACAAACGTTTGATTAAAT
Source organism: Bacillus cereus (assembly GCF_002584535.1). Taxonomy (GTDB): domain Bacteria; phylum Bacillota; class Bacilli; order Bacillales; family Bacillaceae_G; genus Bacillus_A; species Bacillus_A arachidis. Next base: position 17,095 of record NZ_NUOT01000002.1, on the reverse strand, counting down.
GAAAAAGCACAAACTTTATTCGAAAAAAATTTGTGCTTTTATATGTTAAAACATAATTGAAATGAGTAGCATTCCAATTCCGATGGAGGTAAATGTTGCAACCAAACCAGGAATCATAAAACTATGATTTAATACATATTTACCAATACGTGTTGTTCCTGTGCGATCAAAGTTAATCGCAGCAACAATTGTTCCGTAGTTCGGAATGAAGAAATATCCGTTTACTGCAGGAAACATCGCAATAAGAAGTGCTGGTGAAATACCAAGTGATAATCCAAGTGGCACTAACGCACGTACTGTTGCTGCCTGACTATACAGTAAAATAGATAGAATAAATAATGCAATAGCGAATAACCATGGTGCACTTGTTACTAAGTGTTGAATCGATCCTTGAATCGTATTTAAGTTTCCGTTGAAGAATGTGTCTCCCATCCAAGCGATACCGAAGATTGCAACAACAGCTGTAGCGCCTGCTTTAAAGACATTACCAGATACAATGCTTTCTACATTTGGTTTACAGAAGATAATAATAAGAGCAGCAATTGTAAGCATAACCATTTCAATTGTATTTGGCATTGAAAGACGAACTAATTTTCCATCTACCATCCATCCTGGACGAAGTGCTTCGAATGAACCAAGAAGGACAACAAAAAGTGTAGCGAATAAGAAAAGAATAACAGATAACTTGGCACCTTTTGCACCGATAAATTCTTTCTTTTCTTCAAGTTTCGGAATCATGCCTTCTTTCAATCGTTTTAAGTATTCTGGGTCTTCATTTAACTCTTTACCCATTTTGCTTGCAACGAAAGCAGCTAGCATGCAAGCGATAAAAGTAGAAGGAATACTTACTTTTAAAATATCTAACAATGTAATTTTATAATCAGCTAGCATCGCTAATAGGGCCACAGTTGCAGCTGAGATTGGGCTTGCTGTGATTGCCTGTTGTGAAGCGATTACGGCAATGGACATTGGGCGTTCCGGTCTAATTCCTGACTCTCGTGATACTTCTGCGATAACAGGAAGTACAGAATAGGCAACGTGACCAGTTCCAGCACATAACGTAAATAAATAAGTTACAATAGGAGCAAAGAATGTAATGCGCTTTGGATTTTTACGTAGTGCTTTTTCTGCAAGATGGACAAGATAATCCATTCCACCCGCAGCTTGCAGGGCACCCGCAGCTGTAATGACTGCTAAAATCATCAGCATAACGTCAATAGGAGGAGCTGTTGGTTGTAAGTGGAAGACAAATACGAGTATTGCCATACCAACTCCGCCCATTACTCCTAGTCCAACTCCACCAAGGCGTGCACCGATAAAAATACAGAGAAGCAAGGTAAGAAATTGTAGCCAAAACATGATAAACTACCTCCGAAATTCATATGGTAAGATATTTTTGAATAATTTAAATTCAACTGATAATTATTAAATTAAACAAAGAGAAAGTTGTTATATAAACCTTTTTTATTATATAACACGTAAAAAGTAACATTCACTACATTTTGTGACATTATTTCAAGAAAATTAAGTGTAAAGTGATGAAAAAATGTGATTTGTTTGTTTGAAAAAATAAATCATGCTACAATGAAAACGAATTAAAACCGGGGAGCCAATTGGCTGAGAGGATGTAAGTGAGCATCGACCCTCAACCTGATCTGGATAATGCCAGCGTAGGGAGTTACTTAAAGTGATGTAAGCAGATGTTATTGTATAATAACTTGCATGCAAGGCTTTCCTACGTATTTCGTGGGAAAGCCTTTTCTTTTTACAAAACATATTTTGCAAGGGGGATTTTAGTATGTCACAACAAGTTACCATTTCATTTTCAGTCGTACCACAAGCAAAAACGAAAGATGTGTATGCCGTTGTTGATAAAGCAATTGAAGTCGTACAACAATCTGGTGTTCGTTATGAAGTAGGTGCGATGGAAACAACGCTAGAAGGAGAATTAGATGTGCTTCTCGACGTGATCAAACGTGCACAACAAGCTTGTGTTGATGCTGGGGCAGAAGAAGTGATTACGTCTATTAAAATTCATTATCGTCCAAGCACTGGTGTAACGATTGATGAGAAAGTTTGGAAGTACCGTGATGAATATGAAAAACCAGAAACGATCTAATATAACAATTACAGCGCTTTGGCTAATCCTTCTCATTGCCATATGGGAAGGATCTGTTTCATTATTTCAAATTGAACAGTGGATTTTGCCTAAACCTTCTGCTATTGTACAGGAACTGATTGGAATGAAGGATTTATTACTACCAAATATAATACAAACATTGCAAGAAGTTATCATCGGATTATTCTTTGCGATTTTACTTGGAACGAGTATTGCAATTATTATGGACGTTATTCCATTGTTTCGTTTGTTAATTAATCCGTTACTCGTTATTTCACAAACCATTCCGATTGTCGTGCTAGCACCTTTATTTATTATTTGGTTTGGATATGGCATGCTTCCAAAGGTGATGGTCGTTATTCTTGTTTGTTTCTTTCCAATTGCTCTTAGTATTTTAGAAGGTTTTCAAACAGTAGATAAAAATATGCTCAAGTTACTACAAACAATGCGAGCGTCGAAATGGCAAATCTATCAGAAGGTAAAATTCCCAGCTGTGCTCCCGTATTTTTTCTCAGGACTAAAAATAGCTGTTACATATAGTGTGATGGGAGCAATTATTGGGGAGTGGCTTGGTGCGAGTGAAGGATTAGGTGTCATGCTTACGCGTGCAACAAAATCCTTTTTAACAGCTCGTGTATTTGGTATCGCAGCAATTATTGTCATGGTCACATTGTTCTTGTATTTTATTGTAGAATTTATGGCAAGACTAACAGCACCATGGATATACAGAAAGGACGGCAGAAAATGAAAAAAGGTTTGAAAGTTATGCTAGCCGCAATACTTGCAGTTGGTGTTGTCGGTTGTAATGCAGCGAAGAAAGAAGAGAGTACAGATAAGGAAAAGAAAGTAAAAGTTGTTTTGGACTGGTTTCCAAATACAAACCATACTGGTTTATATGTAGCAAAGACGAAAGACTACTATAAAAAGCAAGGTTTAGATGTAGAAATTATTCAGCCTGGTGATAACGTATCGGTAGAGCAAATGATTGCATCAGGAAAAGCGGATTTCGGTGTGAGTTATCAAGAAAATGTAACATCAGCTCGTGTTGAAGGAATACCAGTTGTTTCGATTGGAGCAATTATTCAACATAACACATCTGCATTTGCATCGTTGAAAAAAGATAATATTACTTCTCCGAAAGATTTTGAAGGAAAGCGTTATGGGGGTTGGGGAGCGCCAGCAGAAGAAGCAACACTGAAAACAATTATGAATAAACATCAAGCTGATTTTAATAAAGTAGAAAAGATCGTTCTTGGACAAACAGATTTCTTTAAATCAATTGGTAGAGATGCAGATTTTGAATGGATTTATTATGGCTGGGACGGTATTGAAGCAAAACGACAAGGAAAAGAATTAAATACAATCATGGTAAAAGATCTAGATCCAGCATTAGATTTCTATAGCCCTGTCATTATCACAAGTGAAAAGAACACAAAACAAAATAAGGATTTTGTGAAAAAATTCATGAACGCAACGGCAGAGGGATATAACTTTGCAATTAAAGAGCCAAAAGAAGCAGCTGATATTTTAATAAAAAATGTACCGGACATTAATAAAGAGTTAGTACAAGAGAGTCAAAAGTGGTTAAGCACGAAGTATCAAGATGATGCGAAAGCATGGGGAGTACAGAAGGAAGAAGTTTGGACGAATTACATGAATTTCTTACACGATAATAAAGTGATTAAAAAGAAAATTGATGTAAAAGATGCATTTACAAATGAATTCCTTCCAAGTGAAAAATGAGCGGATTACAAATAAAAGATGTTGTGAAAGCATTTGATGGAAAAAATGTACTAGAAAAGATTAGCGCTTCTATACAAGAAGGTGAGTTTGTCTCATTTGTAGGCCCAAGTGGTTGCGGGAAAAGTACGTTATTAAATCTGATTGCGAGCGTTGAAGAGGCGACTAGTGGTCAGGTAATTTACAACGATACTCTTGTTCAAAAACAGGATATTGTAAGCTATATGCCGCAGCAAGATCTATTGCTTCCGTGGCGCTCAGCACTACAAAACATTGTTCTTCCATTAGAAATTGATGGGAAGCCAAAGAAAGAGCGACTTGCAGAAGGAATGGAAGCCTTGCAGCAGTTTGGTTTAGCTGAATATGCAAATCATCATCCAGATGCATTGTCTGGTGGTATGCGTCAGCGGATTAGTTTTCTTCGTACTTATTTATGTGAAAAGCCGATTATGTTACTTGATGAACCGTTTGGTAAGTTAGATGCATTTACAAAAATGGAAGTGCATCATTGGCTTTTAGATTCATGGCATCAAGAGAAGCAAACGATTGTAATGGTAACGCATGACTTAGATGAAGCGATTCTGTTATCTGATCGTGTATTCATTATGTCACAAAGACCAGCAACAATTGTAGGTGAGGTGAAGGTTAATTTACCTCGTCCTCGAACGATGGATATGTTAACATCCCTTGAGTTAAAAGAAGATAAAGCAGAGATTTTAGGGATATTAGCTCCTTATATGCGGAAGTAAAAAAAGCCTCTTAACAATTTTTGGTATAATGATTGTTAAGAGGCTTTTTGTATGGAGGAGATATGATGGATAAAACAATTCAACAAATGATAGATGAATTAAACGTAAATAGTGTAGAAGAGATAAAGCCGCAATTGAAGAACAAGATTAGCATGATGCAGCTTGGTTTGGTGGAAGATTCCGATGTAACAGCAGAAGAAGTGGAAAAGCTAGTTGACTTTATGAAATTACGTAACGAATTTTTAGAAGAAACACCAGAATTGACGGGGAATTTTTTAGTAGGGAAATTCGAGCAGATATTCGATGAATTTACAGATTCTATGATTCAAAAAGGATACGTAGAGCATGCGATGTCTTTCGTAACAGATTTATTAAAATGTATGGACGCAAGAGCGGAGTTAGCCAAAATTATGCTGCTTCGTAAGAAATATGATGAATTTGATACGAAAGATACGTTTTATGAATTGAAAAATACTTTTTATCGAATGATGAATAAGCAAGCAAGAGGAAATCTTCATCGAGAAATGTTTCTTGTAACTGGATGTATACATACAATTCTGTTTGATTTAGAAGAACAATCACAAGAACATGGCCGAGGAGTTATCAGCTGTTTAACAGATTATACAACAGGTGAACAGAAGTCGGTAAAACAATTTGAGGAAGAAGAGCACGTTCCAGAAGTAAAGAAGATAGCAAGTAAAGAGTATGGAGTAGAATTGCAGAGAAGAATCCATATGTGGAAATCATTAACTTTTGATTTTACAAGTCCATATGTAATGGAGAAAATGTATGAAGAAATTTTTAGTGAAAAAGAGGAACAAACAGATTTATAACGAATAAAATATAAGAGCATGGTATATGCTTGTTATAGAACAATAATGATTTACAAAGGAGTGAAAGGATAAAATGACTTTATCAACTGTTCTTCAAATGGTTTTAGCTTGATATGGGAGGAGTCTGCCCATTTTTAAAGTTTAGGCCAAATTGAAGACAGCAGGTAAAGAACCTTAATCCTTTTTTACGATAATAAAGTGAAATTGTAATGGGTAAGGTGTATTCACCTTACCCATTTTTTCATGTATACACAATTAAATAAGATCTTTATTTTGCTGTTCTCTCTATTTGGCTTGTTAGTTATAAAGAAAAGGAGAGAACAAAAATGAGCGTATTAACAGTAGAAAATCTTATGCATACGTATGGAGATAAAACCATTTTATATAATGCTTGTTTTCGATTATTACAAGGGGAGCATGTTGGACTTGTTGGAAATAATGGTGCAGGAAAGTCAACATTGCTTCGGCTGTTAACAGGAGAAATTTTGCCTGATGCTGGAACGATTGAATGGTTTCCACATGTGAAGATCGGTTTCTTACAGCAACATATTGATTTACAAGAGGGAACAACGATTGAAGAATATTTACAAAGCGCTTTTTCTCATCTTTATGAAATTGAACGTGAAATGGTAACACTTGCTGAAAAGATGGGAAAGGAAACGGAGTTAGAAAAGTTATTAGTGAAATATGGAGAATTACAAAATATATTGGAAGGCTCAAATTTTTATCAAGTTCATACAAAAATAGAAGAAGTAGCAGCTGGCTTAGGTTTATTAGACTTAGGTATAAAAAAAGATGTTTCAAAACTAAGTGGCGGCCAGCGTACAAAGTTATTACTTGGAAAGCTTCTTTTAGAGAAACCACATGTCTTATTGCTGGATGAGCCAACGAATTATTTAGACACAGTTCATATTGATTGGTTAAGGGCATATTTACAAGCGTATGAGCATGCTTACATTGTCGTTTCACACGATGAATCATTTTTAAATCACATTACAAATGTTATTTATCATTTAGAAGGGCAAACAATAAAGCGATACGCAGGAAATTATGAAAGGTTTTTAGAAAGCTACCAACTTCAGAAGCAACAATTACAAGTAGCTTATACAAGACAGCAAAAAGACATTGCAAATTTAGAGAGTTTTATCCAAAAAAATAAAATTCGAAAAGCGAAACAAGCAAAAAGTCGTGAAAAGGTATTGGAGAAAATAAAAAAGGTTGAAAAGCCTAACGATGTAACAAAGCCGTATTTTCATTTCAGCATTCACACTGAGCCTGTGAGCCGTATATTACAAGCAAAACAGATTCAAATTGGTTATGCGGAACCATTATTTTCATCTTTTAATTTACAAGTGAAAAGAGGCGAAAAGATTGCAATTGTTGGTCATAATGGAATTGGAAAAACAACAATGTTAAAAACGTTACTAGGGCAACTAGAACCATTAAGCGGAGCAGTTCATATTGGAGAGAGAGTACAGCCTGCATATTTTGCGCAAGAAGATTTTGCAGCTGAAATTACACCACTTGGGCAAGTATGGTCAAGGCGTCCGGATATGACGCAAAAAGAAATTCGGCAATCTTTAGCACGATGTGGGTTAAAGGCAGATCATATTCGGCAATCTCTATGTTCTTTAAGTGGCGGAGAACAGACAAAAGTACGTTTATGTGAGCTGATGCTAATGAAAAGCAATTTTTTAATTTTAGATGAACCAACGAATCATTTAGATATATATGCGAAAGAGGCATTAAAGGAAGCATTAGAGCAATACACGGGAACGATTTTACTTGTTTCTCATGAACCTTCTTTTTATGAGTCTTGGGTGACTCGAGTTTGGAATCTGGAGGAAATGGATGTTACTAAAAGATAAGAGGGAAATTTATTTGGAAGTGTAATGGGTGAGGGATAGATTATTTTAGTGAGAAATTATGAAAGCAGCTACGTGTTACGTGGCTGCTTTCGTATTATTTACTGGTTTACTTGTAATCGTTCTTGGATGAATAGTAGCAATTTAACAATGCTATCTTCCGTATAAATGTCAAATTTTTGTCGATGAAATTCACCATGTTCGTGATAAAAAATCAGTTCACCTTTCCCAGCAACTTCGTTTATTAACATATGAAAACTAAGTGGTGTTGCTACAATTGATCCATTATCATCTCTTAAAAGAATTTGGCAGAGCGTTTTTTGTTGTGCAACCTCATATAAAAAATCGTAATGAAAGGATTGGGCTAGCTTTTCTATCTGGGATAATAGTAGAGTTTGTATAGCATGATTTTCGTGCATACAATGTAACCTCTTTTCGTTTGTATGTATAAAGTATTTACTGTTATTTAGTATATTAATTCTGAGTATCATTTGTATACCATATTGTGGTACCATTTAAAATTTTCATGTAAAATAATAGTAAAAATATGTAAGGGGGGATTATGTGGGTTTTGTGATAGCAACATTATTATTTTTAGTATTAATTGGAATGATTGCCAAATCGATCAAGAAAAATAAACGAAAAGTAAATCTTTATAAAACAGGTAATGGTGATAGTACTGCTTCTACACCAGTATTCTTTGCAGGATCAGATAATGATAGTTCACATGATTGCGGAAGTTCTTTTGGAGGCGATAGCGGTTTTTCAGGCGGTGACGGCGGTAGCTGTGGCGGCGGTGGAGATTAAGGAGAAGCGCTCTTTATGGGCGTATTTCTTTTTAAACAAACGTTTGATTAGTGGACTTGAACTCGTATAGAATCAGCTAAACAAACGTTTGATTAGTTGCCGGTGGAGTATGTATTGTCAAACTTGGTTTTAAGATTGGAGTTATTCATACACCTCGAATCTGGTTTGAAAATACATTTTCCTAAATAAGGAATATAGCCTCTTGTAATAGAGGTTTTATATTTGTTATTATTAGACTGAACGGTCGGTTTTGTGAGGTGTGAACATGAGAAAGAGTGCAGAAGAGATAAAAAAGGAAATAGCGTACCAAGCGGAAGAGTTATTTTCACAAAAAGGATACGCTGCAACATCTATGGAAGACATTTGCGAAATTACAGAACGTAGTAAAGGTAGCATTTATTATCATTTTAAAAGTAAGGAAGAATTATTTTTATTCGTGGTAAGACAACATACGTATGATTGGCTTGAAAAGTGGAATGAAAAAGAAAAACAGTATCATACGAGTACCGAGAAATTATATGGACTTGCAGAGTACCATGTAGAGGATACACAGCATCCTATTTTTAGTGCAGTTGAAGAGTTTTCCATGAGTCAAGTTGTAAGCAAAGAGATTTTAGATGAAATGCTTGTTCTAGCAAGAGAATCATATGGTGTTTTTGAGAAATTAATTGAAGAAGGCATAAAATCTGGAGAATTCCGTCAAGGAGATATCCGGGATCTTATGTATATTGTGAATGGTTTACTATCTGGGCTTGGTGTACTTTACTACGAGTTAGATTCTGTAGAAATGAAGCGAATTTACAAAAAAGCAATTGATGTATTATTACAAGGACTGGCAGCTGAATCATAAATCAGCAGCTTTTCTTTCATATTAATTTAGACTGAACGGTCGGTTTATAAAGGGAGGAATAACATGAAAGAGTTATTTAAAAATCGGGCATTTATGCTTGTTATGGCGTCTGATATTTTACAGCAGTTTGCGATTTGGATTCGAAATATGGCATTGTTGTATTTCATTATGGAGCGAACAAATAATGATCCTGTTTCAGTTTCATTATTATCGGTTATGGAATATGCACCTATTTTTATTTTTTCATTCATTGGTGGTGCGCTAGCAGATCGTTGGAATCCTAAGAGAACGATGGTAGCTGGAGATATGCTAAGTATGTTATCCATTATAGGGATTATTTCACTGTTAAAAATGGATTATTGGCAGGCTATATTTTTTGCAACTCTTGTTTCAGCAATTGTTGGGCAATTTTCTCAGCCTTCATCGTCACGTATATTTAAACGTTACGTAGAAGAAAAACATGTTGCAAACGCAATTGCTATTAACCAAACGCTACAGTCGTTATTTCTAATTTTTGGTCCGGTTGTAGGTTCGATTGTATATACACAACTTGGATTGTTCGCATCACTATATAGTTTAATCGGCTTATTCGTGTTATCTGCTATTACTCTTTCATGTTTACCCAGATGGGTTGAAAAAGAGAGAACGGAGAGTATTTCATTATGGAATGATATAAAAGAGGGCTGGAGATATGTCCTTCAAACCCAAAATTTATGTATGATTACAATTACTTTTGCAATTATGGGTTTAGCAGTAGGGCTAACAAATCCATTAGAAATATTTCTTGTTATTGAACGATTAGGTATGGAAAAGGAGGCCGTTCAATATTTAGCAGGAGCTGACGGGATAGGTATGCTAATTGGAGGCGTCGTTGCACCAGTTTTTGCTTCAAAGGTACATCCGAAAAAAATGTTTGTGTTTGGTATGATTGTATTGGCTACGTCACTTCTAGTAGAAGGACTGTCTACATCATTTTGGGTTACTAGTTTGATGCGATTGGGAACGGGAATTTGCTTAGCTTGTGTTAACGTTGTTGTTGGAACGCTTATGATTCAGCTTGTACCAGAGAATATGGTAGGGCGTGTAAATGGTACGATTTTACCGCTTTTTATGGGAACTATGTTACTTGGAAATTCACTAGCTGGGGGATTAAAAGAAGCGACCTCACTTATTATTGTATTTTGTATAGCGATGTCACTTATTCTACTCGCGATTTTGCCAATTTTACGTATGAGAATAAATGAAGAAGCCAGAAATAAAAAAGAGGATACGAATCAAAAGGGGATTACGGATTCTTTGATGTAGGAATTTTACTGGAAAAGACGCCTTAGGCTCTTTTTTGTATGGGAATTTTTTGACAACTATATGTACCGAATATATACTGATGTTGTAAAAAGGATTTTACAGGTTAGGAGAAATGATGTGAAAAATCAAATTTGCGCATTACGCACTGAAAATAATATTTCACAAGGTGCATTAGCTGATAAATGTAAAGTATCAAGGCAGACAATAAATGCAATTGAAAATAATAAATATGATCCAAGTTTAGCCTTGGCATTTCGTTTAGCAGAAGTATTAGGGACGACGGTTGATCAATTATTTTTGTATAAGTAGTGAAAATTTTAGTGGTGAAAAGGTATCGATGGAATAAGAGAAAATGTCCCTTTNNAAAGGGACATTTTCTCTTATAGTGTTTCTGATTTTGGAGTAGGTGGTGTAACAGAAGCCACATTTTCCGGTACGCGTGTTAGTATGAATCCGCCCAGTATAAATAAAATGATAATACTTAGTACACCAGCATTTGTTCTTCCAGTTAGCTGAGTTGTTACACCGACTAATAGGGGTCCCATAATAGCTGCGAACTTACCGAAAATATTATAGAATCCGAAGAATTCGTTTGCAGATTCTTTTGGTACCAACTTTGCAAAATAGGAGCGACTGAGTGCCTGAATCCCGCCCTGAGAAGTTGCAACTAACATTGCTAAAATCCAAAAGTCGAGAGTTGTTTTTAAGAAATAAGCATATATGCAAATAATGATATAAATAATAATACCGACATATATCATTTTCTTGTCTTTGAACGTTTCAGATAGTTTCCCATACAACAAGGCGAATGGACAAGCGACAATTTGTGTTACAAATAAAATAATAAGTAAGTTTGTCGCACTGATACCAAGGTCTGTGCCATAAGCTGTGGACATTGTAATAATTGTATCGACGCCATCAATGTAGAAGAAATAGGCAAGCAAGAACAAAAATACAGTGCGATATTGACGGATATTTTTAAAGGTATTAGCTAAGCGCTTAAAGCTCATTGTGATGGGTTTTGGGTGACGTTCAATATAATGCGTTTGTTCCACATTCTTGAGCATCGGAATCGTAAATAATCCCCACCAAAGAGCTGTAATTGCAAAGGAAATTTGACTGGCAATACCAACTGATAATGGGATTGTTCCTTTTTGAGCAAGGATAATTAGAGTCATGCATCCAATAAAAGGAATTGTACTTCCGATATAGCCTAATGCAAAACCCCGAGTCGAAATCCGAGTCATTCGATCTTCTGTTGTGATATCTATTAAAAATGCATCATAGAAAATGTTTGCTCCAGCAAATCCAACTAAGGCGAGCATATAGCAACCTAGTAGTAAATACCACTGTGAAGTTGGCACAACAGCTAGCATACTTGTAAATATAATACCGAGTCCAAAAAAGAATGTGAAAAAGCGCTTTTTAAATCCTTTATAATCGGCAATTGTACCGAGAATAGGGGCAAGGATAGAAATTAGAAGCGTAGCGAAAGAATTTGCATATCCCCAAAAAGCTGTTGAGGTCGCTCCGGACAGACCTGCTTCTTTTGCTGCAGCTTTGAAATAAATAGGAAATAGTGCAGTTGTAATGACGAGAGAATATACCGAGTTTGCCCAGTCATACAATATCCAGCTTTTTTCTTGCCTGGACATTTTCTTCATATAGTGTTCCTCCTTAAGTTTGTTCTAACAATAGTGTACAAAAATAAAAGTTGTAAAAAGAGAAACAGAGATAAGTTTTACGTAATTTTTACATATATACACATTTCTTTACAATTGAAGTAAATCCTCTATTACAGTTCCATCGGTTTCACCAAGGTGTAATCCGAGTAACCGTGCGATGGTAGGTCCTTCGTCAATGAGACGCATATAGGGAATAATCGTACCTTGACGAATGCCTTTTCCAGCAGCCATGAAGATGGTTTCATAGTTTGGTTTTATTGGAGAATAGCCATGTGCACCAAACGTGTATTTTTTACTAGGGGTTACATCTTTTTCCGTGATTTCCTTTATAAAGTCTCCTGTATAGTTTTGGGTGAAGTAATAGCCTTCACGTGCTTCAAGCATAAAAAGGCAATTTGCATCTGCACCGCGGTCTTTTGCATCTTCATCATGGAGTATAAATTCAATTCCATTTTGTTTATCTTGAAGGAGTTCGTCAAGAAGACGTCGGACAGTTTGTATAGTGTGGATATCATTTTTATCCTTTACATACACGTAAGCGGAGCCATCACAGCTTTGACAATAAGCTTTCCAATCTAGTAATTTTCCTTTTTTATTAACAGAGATGAGTCCCTTTTGATGAAAAAGAACGTTTAGTTGAATTGCTTTGTTTTCACTTAGAGCGCTATGATCACCAAGGGCGATAATGGTACATTCCTCGTATATGTTACTATCTTTCAATGCATGAATAATTTTTCCTAGTCTTTCATCGTGCCTATGGATAGCAGCCCTTGTTTCCTTAGAAGAAAATCCGTAATAATGCCTTTGTGTATCTAAATCTGTAAAATGAACAAACATAACATTAGGTTTTTTTGTTTGAATGGTGTACACAGCGGAAGCGAGAACGAAATCATCAAGTTCAGGTTGTGACAATCCGTTTCTAATATGGCCAAAACGATGATTTAAATCTAGTTGATACAATGGGCTGCCACTAAATAATGAAACCAGAATTTGATTTTGCCACGGTCTATTTGGAAAGATTTCAGGTAAATTGTAGTCAATCTTTGCTCTTCCGGTAACAGGCCATAAAAGGGCAGCAGTTGTTAAATTTGCTTTTCGTGCCTCGTCATATAATGTTGTTCCTTTAATAGAACGACGATACCAATGCCAATCTGGTGATTCCTTGCCGGGCTGAAGTAATGTATTATTTACAACACCATGTTTGTTAGGATAGTTACCAGTTACGATCGTGGCATGACTGGGATATGTTACAGAAGGATAAATGGCTTCTACTTTTTTTGCAATTGCACCTCGTTTGATTAAAGAACGAAAGTGAGGGAGCTCTTGTAATATAGGCAGATCTAAAGCTGATAAGCAGTCAAAAGATAAAACAATTACATGGTTTGTTAATGGCTTTTCCATTATATATCCCTCCTAATTATATATAATCTATTATCATATATTACTATTAATACCTGGTCACAAAAACTTATTCTTAAAGAAAGTTTATTGTTTATTTTTAGAATTTTAAAATATATAATAAATTATAAGGGAATGAATGGAAGGAGGGAATGGCATGAATGGATTTGAAGTGTTTTTTATAATTGGAGCTGTGACAATCTTTATTGTATTTACTGTTTCATTTTTATTAAAGAAGCAATTTCCACAGAAATCGTTTGATATTATATTTGCACTTATTTTAATTCTTATTTGTTTAGCTTTCTTTCCAGTTACAATCTTCGCTATTGGCGGATGGGATGGAATGGGTTACGGTATTGCATGTTTCTTTGTTTTAGTGGGAACACTTATCGGTATGATTACTCATCAAATTATGAAACTCTTTCGAAAAACCTATGTGTAGACTTAGTATAAAACAGAAAAAAGTGAAAAGAATATATAAAAATAAGAAAATTAGCTATTGTTTTAAAATGGAATTTATATTATGATATTCAACAAATTTATCTTGTTATAACGATGAAAAAGGATTAGTACATGTCCCACCTTTTTTGCAGAGAGAGAATCCATTTGGCTGCGAGATTCTTAAAAAGGCGATATGGAACCTACCTTTGCGTTCTGCATGTGCAGCGGGAAGTTCCCGTTATCAAAAAGAGAGCATGTACAAATTTATTTGTACATGAATCAGGGTGGTAACGCCGGCAAAAGCTCGGTCCCTATTTTGGGGACACGGGCTTTTTTTATTTTCTAAAGGAGGAAGAATGAATATGGCAAAAGAACAAGTACAAGCCATTACGAAAATGGAAGAAGACTTTGCTCAGTGGTATACCGATATTGTGAAGAAAGCAGAGCTTGTTGATTATTCAAGTGTAAAAGGCTGTATGATTTTACGGCCATACGGATACGCATTATGGGAAAATATGCAGCGAGTGATGGATGAGAAATTAAAAGAATCTGGTCATGAAAATGTGTATATGCCAATGTTTATTCCAGAGAGTTTACTTCAAAAAGAGAAGGATCATGTGGAAGGGTTTGCTCCTGAAGTAGCGTGGGTTACACATGGAGGAGATGAGAAGTTAGCAGAAAGGCTCTGTGTGCGTCCAACATCTGAAACATTATTTTGCGAGCATTTCTCAAAAATTGTTCAGTCTTATAATGACTTACCGAAATTATACAATCAGTGGTGTTCAGTTGTTCGTTGGGAGAAAACGACGAGACCATTTCTTCGCACAACCGAGTTTTTATGGCAAGAAGGTCATACAATTCATGAAACGGCAGAAGAATCTCAAGAAGAAACTTTAAACATTTTGAAACTATATGCTTCTTTCTGTGAGGACTACTTAGCAATTCCGGTAATTAAAGGGCAGAAAACGGAAAAAGAAAAATTTGCAGGGGCAAAAGCAACATATACGATTGAAAGTTTAATGCATGATGGAAAAGCACTTCAAACAGGAACGTCTCATAATTTCGGTACGAATTTCTCTGAAGCGTTTGACATTAAATTTTTAGATCGTAATGGAAAATGGCAATATGTACATCAAACATCTTGGGGAGTATCAACTAGAATGATCGGTGGACTTATTATGGTTCATAGCGATAATAATGGACTAGTGATGCCACCAAAAGTAGCGCCAATACAAGTTGTCATTGTACCAATTGCTCAGCATAAAGAAGGGGTATTAGAAAAGGCAATCCAGTTACAAGAGCGTATTCAAAAAGTTGCCCGCATAAAAATAGATGCTAGCAATAAAACACCAGGCTGGAAATTTAATGAGTATGAGATGAAGGGGGTTCCAATTCGATTAGAAGTTGGTCCGAAAGATATAGAGAAGAATCAAGTAGTACTTGTTAGACGAGATACGAAGGAAAAAGAGTTCGTATCAATGGATCAATTGGAAGAGCGTATCACATTATTACTGAGTGAGATTCATGATTCTTTATTGAAGAAAGCCAAGGCATTTCGCGATGAAAACACGTATAGTGTTACAACCTTTGAAGAAATGAAGCAAGCGGCTGATGAAAAACAAGGATTTATCAAAGCGATGTGGTGTGGTGAGCTTGCGTGTGAAGAAAAATTAAAAGAAGAAGCAGGCGTATCATCGCGTTGTATACCATTTGAGCAAGAAGAATTAGCACAAGAATGTATATGCTGTGGTAAAAAAGCAGAGCATATGGTGTATTGGGGCAAGGCGTATTAATTATATAAGTTTTCAAATAGACCTTTATTTCGAATTTGAAAAATTTGAGATAAAGGTCTATTTATATGTTTGTTTCAATTTACAGTATATATTTTGTGGGATGAAATGATGTTATTTTCATTATTTCACTCGTTTTCTACGAACAAATAGAGCAATACCGAAAAGGAACGGTAGTGGATGTGTTAAGATTAAATAGTAATTTGAGTTTGGCAAGGGAGGGTTGAAGAATATAAAAGTATTTATATTCTTATAAATAAATGAGGAAAACAACGAAACAAATCATAACAACTACATTTTTAGCGACTGCAGCATCTCTTATTTCCACAAATGCTTTTGCACAAGAGGAAAATTCAGCGATAGTGAATGCAACGAATTTGAATATACGTGAACAGCCGACAACGCAAAGTAAAGTTGTGGGAAAATTAAAGAAAGGGACAACAGTACAGGTTTTAGGAAAAGAAAAAGATTGGGCTAAAATTTCTCATGATGGGAAAGAAGGCTATGTTTCATTACAATTTTTAAAGATGAAAGTATCAGAGCCAAATGTTGAAACAAAACAACAACCAACAATTAATAGTGAAAAAAAAGAAACAGGTGTTGTTACAGCAACACGGTTAAATGTAAGAAATAATCCTGTTTTGGGAAGTTCGATTGTTGGATATGTTACAAAAAATGAAAAAGTAACAATCCTAGGAAAAGCAAATGGATGGGCGAAGATTAGTTATAAAGGAAGAGAAGGATACATCTCGTTAGAATTTGTAAAGCTAGAATCAGAGAAACAAGAAGAGAAGCCAGGAAACATTACAAATGGTACCCAAGAAAGTGGAACAATTAACGCAACAAGTCTGCGAGTAAGAAGCCAAGCGAATACAAGCAGTGCAATCCTTGGAAACTTGAAAAATGGTGAAAAAGTAACAATCCTAGGAAAAGCAAATGGATGGGCGAAGATTAGTTATAAAGGAAGAGAAGGATACATCTCGTTAGAATTTGTAAAGCTAGAATCAGAGAAACAAGAAGAGAAGCCAGGAAACATTACAAATGGTACCCAAGAAAGTGGAATAATTAACGCAACAAGTCTGCGAGTAAGAAGCCAAGCGAATACAAGCAGTGCAATCCTTGGAAGCTTGAAAAATGGCGAGAAAGTAACAATCCTAGGAAAAGCAAATGGATGGGCGAAGATTAGTTATAAAGGAAGAGAAGGATACATCTCATTAGAATTTGTAAAGCTAGAATCAGAGAAACAAGAAGAGAAGCCAGGAAACATTACAAATGGTGCCCAAGAAAATGGAACAATTAACGCAACAAGTCTGCAAGTAAGAAGCCAAGCGAATACAAGCAGTGCAATCCTTGGAAGCTTGAAAAATGGTGAGAAAGTAACAATTCTAGGAAAAGCAAATGGATGGGCGAAGATTAGTTATAAAGGAAGAGAAGGGTACATCTCGTTAGAGTTTGTGAAATTAGAAGGCGGAAAACAAGAAGAGAAACCAGGGAACATTACAAATGGTGCCCA
>NZ_NUOT01000029.1 GCF_002584535.1 Bacillus cereus | reverse complement strand
CGTTCAGTTTTCAAAGAACTAAAAGCGGGTGAAGAGAATCGAACTCTCGACCAGAGCTTGGAAGGCTCTTGTTTTACCACTAAACTACACCCGCGTGGTCGGGAAGACAGGATTTGAACCTGCGACCCCCTGGTCCCAAACCAGGTGCTCTACCAAGCTGAGCCACTTCCCGTAATGGCGCGCCCGAGAGGACTCGAACCCCTAACCTTTTGATCCGTAGTCAAACGCTCTATCCAATTGAGCTACGGGCGCTTAATCTAGTTGTTTTGTCGTCGTTGTTTTTCAGCGACTCAATTATCTTATCACATTAGTTTTTCTAATGCAAGTACTTTTTTTATTTTTTCTTTGGTGCGGCCGAGAGGACTTGAACCTCCACGGGGTTTCCCCCACTAGGCCCTCAACCTAGCGCGTCTGCCATTCCGCCACGACCGCATATGCGGGTGAAGGGAGTCGAACCCCCACGCCAAAGGCGCCAGATCCTAAGTCTGGTGCGTCTGCCAATTCCGCCACACCCGCGAAAATAAAAAAGAGTGAGCCATGAAGGACTCGAACCTTCGACCCTCTGATTAAAAGTCAGATGCTCTACCAACTGAGCTAATGGCTCGTGAATGGCTGGGCTAGCTGGATTCGAACCAGCGCATGACGGAGTCAAAGTCCGTTGCCTTACCGCTTGGCTATAGCCCATCAAAAAATATTCTTTATTTAGCGACAAAAAACATCATATCACAATAAGCAATAAAAAACAACTGCTCAATAGCAGCAGTTAAAATGGCGGTCCCGACCGGGGTCGAACCGGCGATCTCCTGCGTGACAGGCAGGCATGTTAACCACTACACCACGGGACCATTTGGTTGCGGGGACAGGATTTGAACCTGCGACCTTCGGGTTATGAGCCCGACGAGCTACCGGACTGCTCCACCCCGCGACGATACTATTTATATATGGTGGAGGATGACGGGATCGAACCGCCGACCCCCTGCTTGTAAGGCAGGTGCTCTCCCAGCTGAGCTAATCCTCCAAAAGTGGTGACCCGTACGGGATTCGAACCCGTGTTACCGCCGTGAAAGGGCGGTGTCTTAACCACTTGACCAACGGGCCAATAAAATGGCAGAGAAGAAGGGATTCGAACCCTCGCACCGCGTTAGCGATCTACTCCCTTAGCAGGGGAGCCCCTTGAGCCACTTGGGTACTTCTCTGTATGGCTCCGCAGGTAGGACTCGAACCTACGACCGATCGGTTAACAGCCGATAGCTCTACCACTGAGCTACTGCGGAATAAGAAAGACAATTTACATCTTATAAAAATTCATATTGTAAGTCAAGTCATTTATACAACATCTTGTACAAACGTGACATGTTTATAATATACTGGATTGATTTTTAACTGTCAAGGTGTTTTTTATCTCTTTTAATTTCCCCTTACACTTTCCGCAAACATATCTTTTTGTATTGATTTGACGCCTTCTTAAATATTGAAGCGTACATTCCATGCATTCATACACATGTGTTTTAGGCTCTGTTCTCTCACCTGTTATTCTCTTACAAAATCTAGGGGCTCCAACCTCTTTTAATAACTGACGAAAATCTCGATCTCGATGTTGATACCCTCTCCCCATAATGTGCAAATGATAATGGCACAACTCATGCTTAATAATGCCAATTAATTCTTCTTTTCCATACACTTCGTAATGACGATAGTTTAATTCTATATTATGACTTCTGAGCAAATACCTTCCACCAGTTGTACGTAGTCGTTTATTGAACATTGCTTTATGTAAAAAAGCCCTCCCGAAATATTGCAACGATATTTCTTCTACAAGTCTTTGAATTTCTTTTCCATTCATTTTCATCCCCCTAAAAACTAAAAATAAACTTACACTTTTCTTCTTTCTTATACATATATTAAGTAGTACATATACCCATCCTCATTCAAAAAGCGCAACTTCTATGAACTAGCCTCTTCCACATCTATTCATGGAACTTCGCTAACCAAACTCTTATAAGCAGTTCCTAAGATTGAGCTTTTCACTTACTTTGAATCTTATCTTAGTGTGTAGGGAGCTGCTTGTTAGAGCCGGATTAAACAAGGAGGGATTCTTATGCCTACATGGCTCCGAAAACAAATGCAACGCGCATATTTCGAAAAAAACCGGTATCAAATTAAGTTGTTAAATGAGTGCTGGTTTTATTATAGCAGAACGCATCAAAATTCCTGATAAAGTGAATGTTTAATCAGTGGGGGCTGAAGAACCCCCACTATTTAAATTTTTACTAACATCCGTTCATGAAAAAAAGCAATGTTATACCTACTTCCATCATTATTCAATAGGTAACATCGATAAGGCAACACGCCCTTTCTTCATATCAACATCATCTACCCATACTTTTACAATCTGCCCGACAGACACCACATCTAACGGATGCTTCACAAACTGTTTGCTCAGTTTAGAAATATGTACTAAACCATCTTGTTTCACACCAATATCAACAAATGCACCGAAGTCAACAACATTTCGCACCGTTCCTTCTAACTCCATACCGCGCTTTAAATCTTCTAATTTGAGAATTCCCTTTTTCAAAAGTGGCTTTGGCAATTCATCACGCATATCTCGTTCTGGACTAATTAAAGCATCTATAATATCGATTAATGTCGGCTCACCAATATTCGTCGCTTGAGATAATTTAGAAAGCTCCACTCCTTCTAAACACTTTTGCAAATGCTGTTGTCCTACATCATCAATCGATAATCCTAAACTTTTTAATAATAATTCAACATTTTTATACTGCTCTGGATGAATACTTGTTCTATCAAGTGGATTTTCACCTTCTAATATACGTAAAAACCCAATACATTGTTCATACGTTTTAGCACCTAATCGTGGTATTTTCTTTAATTCTGTACGCTTAGTAAATTTCCCGTCTTCTTCACGTTTGTTTACAATATTTTTCGCAACTGTTTTTGATAATCCAGAAACGTATTGTAATAGTGCTACAGAGGCCGTATTCACGTTCACTCCTACTTGGTTAACAGCTGTTTCCACAACAAATGTTAATGATTCATTTAATCTCTTTTGTGATACATCATGTTGATATTGTCCTACCCCAACTGATTTCGGATCAATTTTCACAAGTTCTGCAAGCGGATCTTGTAGACGTCTTCCAATCGAAACGGCACTTCTTTCTTCAACTTGCAAATCCGGAAATTCTTCACGAGCTAAATCAGAAGCTGAATATACACTAGCACCCGCTTCGTTGACAATAATATAAAATACATCTTGTGGCACTAATTGTAAGACATCCACTATAAACTCTTCTGTTTCCCTAGAGGCTGTACCATTTCCAATCGCAATCATCTGAACTTGATATTTATCTATAATAGAAATAACTTTTTCTTTTGCATCTTCATACTTCCGAACAGGTGGATGCGGATAAATAACACCAATATACAGAACTTTCCCTGTATCATCTACCACTGATAACTTACAACCTGTTCGATACGCAGGATCTACCGCTAATACCACTTTCCCTTTCATTGGTGGCTGTAATAATAAATTACGTAAATTCTCAGAGAAAATATGAATTGCTTGTTCTTCTGCTGTTTCAGTTAATTCTTTTCGAATTTCCCTTTCAATTGATGGCTGTATTAACCTCTTATATCCATCTTCAATCGCTAATTGTACATATTCTGCACTTTTAGAAGAAACATCCCGAATCACCTTTTTATGTAAAAAACGAACAATCTCTTCAACCGGTGAGACAATAGAAACTTTTAGAACCTCTTCTTTCTCACCACGATTCATGGCTAATACACGATGAGGTACAACCCTTTGCAACGGCTCTTCATAGCCGTAATACATCTCATATATATTTTTTTCATCTTTTTCTTCATCTTTTACAGAAGACGCAATCATTCCTTTTCTAAAGGTAACATTACGAATCCAACTACGATACGCCGCATCATCTGATACAAGTTCTGCAATAATATCCTGCGCACCTTGCAATGCTTCTTGGACAGATTGCACTTCTTTCTCAGCATTAACAAACTCTTTCGCCTTAGCTTTTGGGTCTTCTTTCGTAAACAGAAGTAACCATTCAGCTAAAGGCTCAAGCCCCTTATCCTTAGCAATCGTCGCTTTCGTTCTTCTTTTTTCTTTATACGGGCGGTACAAGTCTTCCACTTCTTGTAGTTTTGTTGCAGATATAATATGCTGATGCAACTCTTCAGTTAATTTTCCCTTTTCATGAATGAGACGAAGAACCTCCTCTTTTCGATCTTCAAGTTGCATCATATATTGCCATCTTTCTAAGATGGCACGAATTTGCACTTCATCTAAAGAGCCTGTCCATTCCTTTCGGTAACGAGCAATAAATGGAACTGTGTTACCTTCTTCTGTTAATTGAATCACATGACGAACCTGCTTTTCTGTAAAGCCTAATTCTTTCACTAACATTTTCATTAACCCTTGCCGATTATCTACCATTTCCATATACAACCGAAACCTCCTCTAATAAAAAAAGTTGCCCCTAAAAAAGAGCAACTTAAACTGCCGATTTAAAAATCTATTAGTCCTAAACTAATTTGTAAAGCTTCATCTACACGACTCATCATCACCTCATCTAAATGAGTGATTTTGTCCGTTAAGCGTTGCTTATCGATTGTTCGAATCTGCTCGAGCAAGATAACAGAATCCCTCTCAAACCCGTACTTTTTCGCATCAATTTCCACATGCGTGGGCAATTTTGCTTTCTGAATCTGTGCAGTAATAGCCGCTACAATCACAGTCGGACTAAAACGATTCCCGATGTCATTTTGAATGACAAGAACCGGACGAACGCCTCCTTGCTCAGAACCAACAACTGGGGAAAGGTCTGCAAAATACACGTCGCCGCGTTTTACAATCAAAATATTACCCCCCGCTAACTAAGCGTTCTACTGTATGAGCTGCTTCATACTCTGCTAAGAAAGCTTCAGATGCAATACCAAGATTAATTTTTCCCATTTCAATGTACCCACGTCGCATTGATTCATGTTGGTAGCGTTTCTTCGTCTTATGTTGACGCAATAACAGTTGTGTTGCCTGGCAAATTAGTTCATGGCGATTCTTATTCTCTTGTTTTCCAATTCCGTCCAATTCCGTTACCACTTGCTTCGGCAACCGAACCACGATTTCAGTAGTTACACTTGATTCGGACACAAAAATACACCTCCACCGTCAACTACACACCCAAATATATATGACACCTATTGTAATAATACCATTGTATGGAGCCTGTTGCAAAGACTTCCTTATTCCCTGTTTATGTTTTCCAATTCCCCAACAAAACATTCACTTTCATTTACTTTTTATCTCTTTCTTAACAGAAAACAATGCGAACCTTCCATTAATGGAGGCCTGCAACATTCACCGATAGTCAACCCCCCACGGATTATTTTTATAGGTCATAACCATTATTAAGATGTTTATTTATATATCATTTAAATAGTTTATTACTTTTACCACTTCTCCATGCCGTATGAATAAATGTTGGGTTCATCCCAAATGCTTTCAACCAACTCAGTTGCTCTAAAAAAGTGTTATACTGCTTATCAAAGTAAGATATCTCCACTTCATCCGCTGTTGCAAAATGCGTATATACCCCTTCCAATTCTAAAAACAGGGCATCTTCTAAGCTGTTCAAGAATTCCTTTAGCTCTTTACATTCACGAATCCCAATCCTACCCATACCACTATCGAAATTAATATGAAACTTCATAGGGAACGGGCTATCCCAAATTTCTATCGCCTCTTCAACCCATTCCTTTTGAAAAACAGTTAGCGCTACATCATTCTCAGCAGCAACATTCACATCACATGGCGGTGAAGGACCTATTACTAAAATTGATGCAGTAATCCCAGCTCACCTAAGCACTAGTGCCTCATCTAAAAAAGCAACTGCTAATCTTGTTGCACCTGCTTCTAGCGCTGTTCTTGCTACTGGAACATGGTCATGTCCATATGCGTTTGCTTTCACTACAGCAAAAATCTCTACATCTTCTGGTACAATTTCTTTGATGTTTGTTACATTGTTATAGATTGCATCCAAATTCACTTCTACCCACGTATCACGGTAAAACGCTGATTCTTCCATAAAAAGCACTTCCTTGTATACGATATGCGAAGCTCATTCTTTTATATTCATCTTTTTATGAAATCCATTCCCAAAGACAAAAAAAAAACGTGGCGCATATATATCACCACGTCTAAAAAGTTTATTTCACCTGCTTTTCTGCAACAGAACGAGCTACCATTAACAGCTCATCTGTTTTCAAACCTTTAGACACGAGCATATATTCCACTCCATTATGAGACCATGTTAGTGAGTCTTTTGTTAGCGCTCCAATTGTAAAGCCTAGATCAACTAACTCTCCACTTACACTTATTGACGCTGAAGCTTCAGCAACCTTCGCCTTTTCTTGTATCAATGTAAAGGATTTCTTGTTTCCAGTGTATGTGAGTATCGCACGCTTGCCACTTGCCGTCTTTAACTCTTTCTCTTCGTTTAAAACCATCCCCTGCGGAGTATCACTTGGATATAGAACAGCAAATGGTTTATCTTCTTTCGCAGTCGTTTGCACATCTACTTGTGCCCGAGACATATTTTGTTTCGTATCAAATGCACCCTTATCAAACTTTGTATCAAACTTCACTTTTGAGAATTCTACTTTCACAAAAACATTTTGATCATTATCCATCAATTTTACCGAAACAGGAGCTAAATCACTTTTATTAAATTTAATTTCTTGCTTTGGTAGCATATTTTGATGGTGATAATTCGTTTTTGTCTGAAACACATAATATTTATCCGTTTTCTTAAATGAAAGATTTTTATCAGTTAAAATATCTCTTACAAGTGATTCATATAAATAAGCCTGACTGCTATTTTGCGGCCAGTCGCTTTGGAACCGAAAACTTTTATTAAGGGATGGTGTTAATACAAATACACCTTCATTATTTCTTAAAATGATTTGACTCTGATCCTTCTTCGCATTCTTCAAATTCACACGATAATAAGAAGGTTCCTTATGCCACACTTCCACATTATACTCTTGTGGTTCATTCCCCGTTTTAATAGATAATTTTGCTTCAGCTTGATAGCTCTTCATATTCTTAACCTTCGCTTCTAAATCTCGCAAAACATCTTCCTGCTTCTTTTCCATACAACCTGCTAACACGAAAACGGTCAATAAACCGACAATAACTAAAAATAGCCGCCTTTTCATCATTTCATCCCCCTTGCCCCTATAAATGAATGGAAGATACTTCTTCCTTATCGCTAACTCAAATATATGAGACAAAGATATAAAATATGCAGACTAGCGTGACGAGCTTTCTAAAACAACCTGAGCCACTGCAAATTCTCTACTATGGCTAATTGATAAATGAACGATATGCTCCGTATTCGCCGTGAGAACTGGTTTACCTCTTTCATCATTTTTTATTTCAATATCTAAAAAACTCACCTCTTTCCCAATACCAGTTCCAATCGCTTTAGAGTATGCTTCTTTCGCTGCAAACCTTCCCGCTACAAATTCTACAAGACGATTTCCTTTTAATTCAGAAGCAACATTACGTTCTTCCTCAGTTAAAATACGTTCCATAAATTTAAGCTTTCCATCTAGCATTTTTTCAATTCGATTTAGTTCGATAATATCAATTCCAATCCCTATAATCATTTCAACAGTCCCCTTCTTCTATTTATCTTCCTTCATTCATATTGTAAGAATAACAGAGAATCTTTCTGATGCAAAAGGAGTGAAAATATAAAATGCCCATGACACGTATTCGGACTACCTTACAACCTGTCGTTCTCGCTTTACTTTGCTTGCAACTCATCATGATGATACTAGGAAATTTTTTCTTCTCTACTTTAGCTGCTTACAATGAATATATTTCTAAGGGAGAATGGTGGCGATTTATAACCTCACTATTTATACATGTAGATTTTCAACACTTTCTTTCCAATAGCATTTGTTTACTTCTTCTCGGTCAATCTATCGAAGAACAGCTAGGTAGCGTTCGCTTCCCTATTTTATTTCTCACAGCTGGCATTAGTGGCAATATTTTTTCTTATATGATTATGCCTATTGGGTATATTCATGCCGGCGCATCAGGTGGAATTTTTGGATTACTTGGTGCACAGCTTTTCCTTTTATATAGCCGCTCTCAATCTTACCAGCCAAAAGAGTTAGTTTTCTTTTCTGCAATTATCTTTTTATTACTTCTTTTCACCTTCTTTAATCCTTCCGCTAACCCTATTAGCCATTTAACTGGATTACTAATCGGTGGCATTTGCACCCCATTTTTAACAAAAAAATCGATGGTGTAGAGCTTATTTAATAAAAAAGCTCCCACCATCGATTATTTCCACCTCTGGTTTTGTACCAAGATCTCGTACTAGTTGAAATACCGACTCATCCTTCTTTTTGGCTTCAATCATACAATCAATTCGCGAAACGCTACCTTTGATCTTCTGTAAAAATGATAAAAATGTGTCTACATTAATAAAATCTGCGTGTGCTCTAGGGTCATTTCCTTCTCTCGGGCTGGAAATATGCATTTTGATTGGCAATAAAGATGTTTTCCAAGTATCCACTACACGTTCCCAATTTTCATACCAATCTTCTTCATCGTTATTCATCATATGATGATGCAAATCAAACACAACCGGAACTGCCAATTTTTCACCTAAATATAATGTTTCTTTTAATGAAAAGGTCGTATCATCATTTTCTAACATAATCATTTCTTGAATACTCACAGGAACGTTTGACCAATTTTCAATAAAACGTTCTAACGCAAGCTCTTTATCATCATATCCACCACCAACATGTAACACACAGCGATGCCCTCGCTTTATCCCCATTCCTTTTAGCAACTTTCGATGCATTTGAAGCGTCTTTATTGACTGTTTAAAAATGTTTTCTTGCGGAGAATTCAATACAACAAAATGATCCGGATGAAAATCGAGCCTCATCTTCATCTGATGTGCAAATTCACCTAATGCTTTTAAATTCTCCTTTAAGGGACGAATATAGTTCCAATCCAGCAATTCTTCATGATTTGCTAAAGGAATTAATTTTGAGCTAAGCCGAAAAAAAGATATATCATGCCCCTTATTATGTTTTAATAGCCGCAAACAATTTTCTAAATTAGAATTAGCAATTCTCTCAAGTTTATGAATCGCCGCTTCTCGATCCTTCATACGCTGAAACTGCGCATATGTCATTGTTTGAGACGGAGATGCATTTTTCAAGTGTACACTCATTGCCACATAGCCAAGTCTTACAAGCATAAAACACCTCTTTTCTATACAACTTACTATGTAGTATGTACAATTACATAAATAAAAAAAGAGAATGTCCTTTTGGGACATCCTCTTTTTTATTAAGCTTGTGGTTTACGGCTATGATGTTTTCTTTCGCCGCGTCCATTTGAAGATCCTGGGCGACCTTGACCTTCACCTTTACGACCACCACGGTTGCGGTTACCATCACGGTTACCGTCACGATTACGACCATCACGGTTACGATCACGATTACGACCATCTCCGCCGCGTCCATCACGACTACGGTTACGGTTACCATCACGGTATCCACTTCCGTTACCACCGCGTTTTTTAGAACCGCCACCTCTTGAAACAACTGGTGGTTCTGATGTTAAAGCGATTGGAGTTGTATCTGGCTCTTTTGTCATCATTTTTAAAGCAGCAGCTACTACTGTTACAGAGTCATTCTCTTCTAACATTTCTTCTGCAATACGCTTGTAGTATGATAAGTTATCACTTTCAATTGTGCTTTGAAGTTTTTCTGCAATTAAACGTTGTTGACCTTCTAATGCTTCGTCAAGTGTCGGTGCATTCATGCGGTCCATTTTACGTTTTGTTGTACGCTCAATATTTTTTAATTGTCCTGATTCACGTGGTGTTACAAATAACATTGCAATACCTTTTTTACCAGCACGACCAGTACGACCAATACGGTGAACATATGATTCTGGATCTTGTGGAATATCGAAGTTATATACGTGTGTTACACCTGAAATATCAAGACCACGCGCCGCAACGTCTGTTGCAACAAGCACTTCAATAGAACCTTCTTTAAATTTACGTAATACAGACATACGTTTCGCTTGTGTTAAATCACCATGAATACCTTCTGCTGCATAACCACGTAAGTTTAATGCTTCCGATAATTCATCAACACGACGCTTTGTGCGACCAAATACGATTGCAAGCTCTGGAGATTGAATATCTAATAAGCGTGTTAATACGTCAAACTTTTTCTTTTCTTGCACTTCTAAATAGAACTGCTGAATGTTTGGCATTGTTACTTCTTTTGCTTTTACTTTAATGTGTTGAGGTTCAGTCATGAAACGCTCAGCAATGCGACGGATTGGGTCTGGCATTGTTGCTGAGAATAATAATGTTTGGTGTGTTTCTGGCACATCTGTTAAAATTGCTTCAATATCTTCAATGAAGCCCATGTTTAACATTTCATCTGCTTCGTCAAGAACAACAGTTTCTACGTTTTGTAGACGAAGTGTTTTACGGTTAATGTGATCTAAAATACGTCCCGGCGTACCAACAATAATGTGTGGGTGTTTTTTTAGAGCACGAATTTGGCGGTTAATATCTTGGCCACCATAGATTGGTAAAATACGAACGCGTTTATGCTTACCAATTTTGTAAAGCTCTTCTCCAACCTGAATTGCTAATTCACGCGTTGGCGCGATAACAATACCTTGAACTGATTCTTTATGTGTATCCACTTTGTCTAATAGTGGCAATCCAAATGCTGCTGTTTTCCCTGTACCTGTTTGCGCTTGCCCAATAATATCTTTACCTTGCAATGCATGTGGAATTGTTTCAGCTTGGATCGGCGTAGCCTCTTCAAAGCCCATACTTTCAACAGATTGCAGTAAAGACTCACTTAATCCTAATTCTCGAAATGTTGTCAATGTTACTTCTCCTTTTCTATCCTATACTTATCATTTAAAAAAAGGCATTTTCCGAACTTGCGGAAAAGCCCTTTTCCTGAATTCTCACGTATATAAACGGGCGTATATTCTTCACGAAAATACTTCTAAACGTTATTACACTTTATCAATTATAAGTTTTGTATGTGCAAAAAGCAAACCCAACTGTTACCTTATTTCATATAAAGAGCTTTTTTCTTTACTTTTATTTTTCATTTTTTTACTGTAAGCGCTTATTAGCAGTTTCCACTATTTTTGTATCTGTCATCCCTATTTACACACACCAATTATTTCAACATCGTAATAACTTCTTCTAACTTCATTCCACGAGATGCTTTCACTAATACAACGTCTTTCACATCAATGATTGCTTTTAAATCTTTCACAAGTTCTTCTTTATTGTCATATGCTTTTACACGTTCATTAGGGAAATTAATTTTTGCCCCTTCAGCAATTTGAGTACCTAGTCTACCGTACGTAAATACATAGGAAATTCGAGCTGGATCAATTAGCTTACCTACTTCGTAATGAAATTGCACTTCTTGTTTTCCAAGTTCTAACATATCACCAAGAACAACAACTTTTTTAGAAAATCCATCTAAACCATTCATTAAATGAAATGCAGCTTCCATAGCTGTTGGACTTGCATTATATGCATCATTAATAATTGTTAACCCATTTTCTGCTTTCACAATTTCCATACGCATGCCTGTCATTTGAAGTGTTACTAAACCCTGTTTCATTTCTTCCCATGTTACACCGAAGTATTTTGCAATCGCCATTGATGCGAGCGTATTATATACATTATGTTTCCCAAGAACCGGAAGATAAAATACAATATTCTCATCCTGATTCATTTTAAAATACGTACCCGTTGCTTGCAATGTTACTGAAGTGGGATAATAATCATTTGCTCTCGCATCACCAAATGTAACAGTTTCTGCTGATAGATTCATCTGTGGAACACGATTTGTTAATAGAGGTTCATCCCCATTGTATACAAATACTCCACCTTCTTGTAAACCAGTCACGATTTCAAGCTTCGCCTCAGCAATCGCATCACGAGAACCTAAATCCATCAAATGTGCTTCCCCAATATTGGTAATAATCGCAGCATTAGGGCGAGCTAACTTAGATAAAAATTCAATTTCACCTCGGCTAGACATCCCCATCTCCAATACAGCCATTTCTGTATTTTCTTCTAAGCTTAAAATAGTAAGCGGCAAACCAATATGGTTATTAAAGTTTCCCTCTGTTTTTTGAACCTTAAATTTAGTTGCAAGGAGGCTTGTTACAATATCTTTCGTAGACGTTTTACCATTACTTCCTGTTACACCTATAACTTTCACATCTAGCTGATCACGATAACTTTTCGCTAATGTTTGCAACGCGGATAGAGTATCCTCTACAAAAATCACCGGTATATTAGTAGGTGGATTTTGTACATCCTTTTTCCAAAGTGTAGCTACAGCACCATTTTCAATTGCTTTCTCTACAAAAGAATGTCCATCGAAACGCTCGCCCTGAATCGGAACATATAAATTACTCTTTTCAATTTTGCGTGTATCAATTGATACGCCCTGTACAATAATTTCGGCATATTCCTCTACTAACCCTGTACCATTCGTCATTTGTTCAATTTGTTTTAACGTTCGTTTTATCATAAAAAAACACTCCTTACATAGAAGAAACACTATTCTCTTGAATAGTGCTTCCCCCTTTTTTGTTAGATTGTATATTTAATTTTTTTCTTTTCTTCATGACGCTCAATCGCCAAACGAATTAATTCTTCAATCAACTCTGGATAAGGTAAGTTAGTATGTTGCCATAATAATGGGAACATACTAAATGGCGTAAATCCCGGCATTGTATTTACTTCATTAATATATACTTCCCCATCTTTCGTTAAGAAGAAATCCGCTCGTGTTAATCCAGCACCATCTAATGATTGGAACGCAAGAATTGCATCTCGTTGAATCGTAGCTGACTCTTCTTCTGTAATTTCAGCTGGAATAATTAGCGCTGTATCACCATCAATGTATTTTGATTTATAATCATAAAATTCTTTCTTAGGTACAATTTCACCTACAACAGAACATTTCGGCTCATCATTTCCTAAAACGCCAACTTCCACTTCACGACCAACAATATTTTCTTCTACAATAATCTTGCGGTCAAATTGGAACGCTTCTTCAAATGCTTTCTCTAATTCTTCACGATCTTTACATTTATTAATCCCAACACTTGATCCAAGGTTTGCTGGTTTTACAAAACATGGGTACCCTAGTTTTTCTTCTACTTTATCATAAGCTACTTGACGGTTTTTCTCCCATATACTACGAATGAAAGATACGTACTTCGCTTGTTTTAATCCAGCTTCCGCAAAGATATTTTTCATAACAACTTTATCCATACCAGCAGCTGATGCTAATACACCATTACCAACGTATGGAATGTTCATTAATTCTAACAGCCCTTGTACCGTTCCATCTTCACCATTTGGTCCGTGTAACAATGGGAAAATAACATCAATTGCCTCTTCTTGCTTAGAAGAAGAAACAGGGATGATTTCTGAACTTAATGATACTGGAGAAATTGCATTCTCCTCTCCGTTCATTTGTAATGCCTGCACACTCGTTACTTCACCTTCAATGCGCTCACCACGCATCCATTGGCCTTGCTCTGTAATATAAATTGGATGAATCTCGAATTTTTCTTGATTTAATGCTTTAATCGCAGCAAGAGCTGTTTGTAATGAAACTTGATGCTCTGCTGATTTTCCACCATATAATAAACCTAATTTAATTTTAGTCAATGAAATCACCCTAACCAATTGTTTTCATTTTTCTATTTTAGCACTTTTTATAAAAATAGGCAGTCCTATTTAAAATAAAGTGAAACTTTTCTCAGCATTGACCTTACTTCCCTTAAATAACAGGATAAAATGCCAATCCCTTGAATGACAGAACTCACCAATCGGAATTTTACGGGCAACCCGCTACAAATAGCGGGATAAACAGTTATTCTAATTCCATATCTTTCCTTGCAACAAAGTTATGACCTATTCTAGTTATGCACCTATATATATGAAGAAATACCGCTTTATGTGTATGTCACCTATTAATTATGAGGATTGTTTCACCACATCTTCCTTTTGTCTTTGTTCCACAAGGCGATCTAAAGAAATATATACAAGACCTGCTATTACACATCCCACTCCTAAAACCGTGAACAACAAGTGCCCTAGCAATCGATCTAGTAATAATCCGCCAAGAAGCGGGCCGAATGCATTCCCTGTAATCCACTGTAAGCTCGCCGCCCCCATATATGTTCCACGTAAATGCTCTGGTGCTAAATTTGCAACAAATGTCATTTGTACAGGCGACATAATCATTTCACCTAGCGTATATACTGCATAAACAACAAGTAATGTTATTAAAATAACCGTAGCATTTGCTCCAGATTCACCAAACCACTTAGGTAACCAACCAATGAAAAGCAATCCAATTCCAAATAAACAAGCTCCATATAACATCGTCTTTCCAACCGGTTTATCTGTTGCCCATTTTGAAATTTGAAATTGGAATAAAACAACTAGAAGTCCATTTAAAGCCATTAAATATGGATATGGGTTGTTTTTACCAAATATCTCTTTCATTTCATTATCAAAATGAAGAGGGAGCATACCTTCTGTTTGTGAAAAACCCATGGAAACAATAATACCCGCCAATAAATAAATTATGAGTACCTTATCCCTCAGAACAATTTTCCAAACCGATTCTGATTCCTTTTTCGTATCCCCTCGCTCTTTCAATGCAGCTTTTGGCATGGTTTCTTGAATAAGCATTAACACAAGAAGTGCATAAAATAGCATTGTAGATGAAGCAATAATAAACACTAAATTTTTGGAAAGCACAACTACCGAAGCCCCCATAATCGGCCCGATTGCTGCCCCAATATTATGTCCCATTCGTAATAAACCGTACGCCTCTGTTCTCTTGTCAGGTGCTGTCACGTCCGCTACCATCGCCGATGCTGCTGGATGGAATAGCGAGTTACTTAATCCTAAAAAAATAGACAGAATAGCATAAGGAATAAACCCTTCTATAAATAAAAAACCAAGCATTAACAATGCATTACTCGCCATCGAAAATATCATAATGGGTTTTCTACCATATATATCAGCAATTCTCCCCCCTATTAGAGAACCAAAACTTGCTGCAATGGGAGAAAGTGCCATAATGACCCCTACTTCTAATAAAGAATCTACTTTATCTTTTAAATATAATGCAAAAAACGGCATTAACATCATCATTGCAATTCCATTCAACGTTTCCCCTATAAAACGAATCCACACGTTACGATCCATCGCTTGTAACTCACGCCACGTCTTTTTCATTTACAACACCCCTTTAATCAGCCACTCCTTATCTTATATCAATATTAGAAAACTGTAAATTTTCAAAATAAAAAGATCCGTTCTATTCTATTTAGAACGGATCCCTCTCCTATAAATTTGCTACATCTTCCTTATCTTCTTTATTATTTAAAACACTATGCTTCCGACTATATAAGAAGTAAACCGCTACACCAATCACCATCCAAATACCGAAGCTCATCCATGCGGTTCCTGATAGTTGAAGCATTAAATATAAACAAAAGATAACTGTTAACGCAGGTAAAACTGGCACAAGCGGCGCTTTAAAAGCACGTGGTAAATCTGGGTGTGTTTTTCTCATTACAATAACAGCAACAGCTACAAGTGCAAATGCGGATAATGTCCCCATATTTACAAGATGGGCTAGTACATTTAAATCAATAAGACCTGAAATAAGCGCTGCTATAATACCTGTTGTCCATGTATTTAAAAATGGTGTTTTAAATTTCGGATGAACTTTCGCAAGACGCTTCGGCAGTAATCCATCACGACTCATTGCATATGAAACACGTACCTGCCCATACATCATAACTAACATTACAGTTGTAATTCCTGTAATTGCTCCTACCGAGATAACACCTGCTAAACCATCTTGTCCAATAAACTGAAGTGCAAAAGCTACCGGATCAGAAATATTCAGCTCACCATAAGGTACAATCCCTGTCAAAATAAGTGAAACAACGATATAAAGAATGGTACAAATGAGTAAGGATGCTATAATACCAATTGGTAAATCACGTTGCGGACGTTTTACCTCCTCCGCTGCTGTCGATACAGCATCAAATCCAATGAATGCAAAGAATACTGTTGCAGCCCCAGCCATTACGCCATCGAGACCAAACGGCATAAACGGTGTCCAGTTTTCCGGCTTTACATAAGTAAAACCAGCAAAGATAAAGAGTAATACAACTGCTATCTTAATAAAAACCATAATATTGTTTACGCGAGCACTTTCACGTACACCTCTAGATAAAAGAACAGTCATAATTAAAATGATAATGACAGCTGGTAAATCAATAAGGCCACCCTTTCCCGTTCCAGGAGCAGAAGATAGAATGGTCGGAATGTGAATTCCAAAGCCTTTTAATAAAGATTGGAAATAAGCAGACCATCCATTAGCTACCGCAGATGTTGCTAATAAATATTCCAACATTAAATCCCATCCAATTAAAAATGCAAATATCTCTCCCATCGTCGCGTATGTATACGTGTAAACACTTCCCGAAACGGGAACAGAAGATGCAAATTCTGCATAACAGAATGCAGCAAAAGCACAAGCTAATGCAGCTATAGCGAATGACAAGATGATAGCTGGTCCAGAATGTTTCGCTGCCACAACACCAGTAAGAACAAAAATCCCCGTTCCAACAATAGCCCCAATCCCAAGCATTGTTAAATCTAGCGCTCCCAATGTTCTTGCTAATGTTTTCTGTTTACTTTCCTGCAGTAATTTTGCAATTGGCTTTTTCTGAAAAATTTGCTTCATAGCATGCACCTCTAAGTTTCAATTTTCTGAAAATTTAATTATTTTTATTTTACTTACAACACACTTCTTAGTCAATACCTTTGTCGGAATAAACAGAAAATTATATAATCAACAAGCAATAAACAATATGTAAATACTGTATATAACTATATCTCTATATCTTTTTATGATTATTTTTGATATTCTATAAATTGTCGATTCCAACTAAAGAAAGAGGCAAACTCA
Source organism: Bacillus cereus (assembly GCF_002584535.1). Taxonomy (GTDB): domain Bacteria; phylum Bacillota; class Bacilli; order Bacillales; family Bacillaceae_G; genus Bacillus_A; species Bacillus_A arachidis. Next base: position 62,630 of record NZ_NUOT01000029.1, on the reverse strand, counting down.
TTTTATGAGTATGCCTCTTCTTATCTAGCCATTTGCGGGCAGTATTGCTACCCGTGAGAGCTAATAATCAACTGGGAATAGACTCCCACTGATTAGAGTTTCACTTTATTTCGTATTATATGAACCCTCTTCAATCCAGCTATACATATACTTCTCATCTTCCGTCGCATGTGCTTGTTTCACAATACGGAGCGGACGGAATGTATCGATCATAACCGCTAATTCAATTGTTTCTTTTTTCCCTAAGCTTGCTTCTGTTTTTCCAGGATGCGGTCCGTGTGGAATACCACTCGGGTGGAGTGTAATTGAGCCTTCTTCTACGCCTTTTCTGCTCATAAAGTTCCCTTCTACATAATAAAGAACTTCATCACTATTTACGTTACTATGATAATACGGTGCCGGGATTGCCTCTGGATGGTAATCATATAAACGCGGCACAAAAGAACAAATAACAAAGTTATGCCCTTCAAAAGTTTGATGGACTGGCGGTGGCTGATGAACACGGCCAGTAATCGGTTCAAAATCTTCTACATTAAAGACCCAAGGATATAAATATCCATCCCAACCGACAACATCTAACGGATGATGCTGCATAACATGCTTATGCATATAACCTCTCGACTTTGTCATCACGACAAACTCGCCTTTTTCATCGTATGTCTCTAACTTCTCTGGCCCCCTGATATCTCTTTCACAGAAAGGACTATGTTCTAACAATTGACCATACTCATTACGATAACGACGCGGTGTTGTAATTTGGCTATTTGCTTCTACAACAAGAAACTTAGACTCTCCCTCATCTGGAATAACTCGGTAAATTGTTCCGATTGGGATTGTTACATAATCACCTTTCCGGTAATGAATCGTTCCGAACATCGTCTCAATTTTCCCAGTTCCATAATGAACAAATAACATTTCATCTCCATCACCATTACGATAGAAATAATCCATTTTTTCTGTTGGGTTAACAACACCAATTAACAAATCTTCATTTCCTAATATAAAATTCCTTCCGTTTATCACATCTCCAGTTTTCTTGTTTTCTTTCGTACGAAAGTGACGATGGGCGAGCGCTACGTCTTCTTCATACTGCAACTGACAAGAATATGCTAATGCAGCATGCCCTACTTCTGTTGGCATATAATGATGATACAAAATAGATTGTGTACCAGAGAAACCTTTCGTTCCCATCACCTGTTCACGATAAAGTGATCCATCTTCTTTACGAAATTGTACGTGTCGCTTATGAGGAAGCTCCCCCATGTGACGATAATACATGCCCATCACCTGCTTTCATTTCTTTTTTCACTGTATTACGCATTGTGCCTAGCCCAGTGATCGTAAGTTCTACAACGTCACCATCTTGTAACCACTTTTCTGTACCAAGTTCTAAAATACATCCAGTTCCAACCGTGCCAGAACCGATTACATCTCCTGGGTATAAGGTAACATCCTCTGAAGCACGTTCTATCATTTCTGCAAACGTATAGTAAATGTCTCGGAAATTCCCTTTAGACAAAAGTTCTCCGTTCACATGAGCAGTCATTTCTAAGTTATAACGTTCACCAGTGCGATAAACATCTAATTCCTCTTTTGTAACAAGATAAGCTCCTAATGAAGTAGCGAAGTCCTTTCCTTTTGCTGGACCGAGTCCTACTTTCATCTCCTCGGCTTGCAAATCTCTTGCACTCCAGTCATTCATAATACAATAACCGAAAATATATTCTTCTGCTTGTTCACGTGAAATATTTCTTCCTTCTTTCCCAATCACACAAGCAATTTCTAATTCGTAATCAAGCTTTTGGGATTGTTTCGGGCAAGAAACAGAAGCTTCCGGCCCAATAACGGCACGGTGATTTGTAAAATAAAAAACAGGAATATCATACCACTCTGGAACGACATCTAAACCACGACGCCCACGAGCCGTTTTGACATGTTGTTCAAACGCATAAAAGTCACGAATACTACCTGGATTTGGAATGGCTGCACAAAGCTCCACATCTTCCAGTGAGTACACACCACTTGTTGGTTCTCGAATACCACGCACTATTTCTGCATACTCATCCGCTTTCTCTAAAAAAGCGAGCATAGATGAAGGAAGAGTGCCATTACTTGCTATATTCATATCAATTACTTTGTCACCTTCAAGCCAACCAGCACGCATTCCCTCTGAAGGAAGACGAAATGTAATAAATTTCATCACTTTCCCTCCTTACTGTTCATATAAAGTACAACTTGAATCAGTGGGAGACATAGCTCCCACTGATCAGTAAAAAATTTTATAGATTTCCACGTCGCTCTTGTTCTCTTTCAATGGATTCAAATAATGCTTTAAAGTTTCCTTCGCCAAATCCACGAGAACCTTTACGCTGAATAATTTCGACAAATAATGTTGGGCGATCTACAATTGGCTTTGTGAAAATTTGTAGTAAGTAGCCTTCATCATCACGATCTACAAGAATCTTAAGCTCTTTTAACTTGTCAATTTCTTCATCGATTTTCCCAACACGCGCCGTTAACTCTTCGTAATACGTATCTGGTGTATCCAAAAACTCCACTCCGTTTGAACGAAGCGCTTCAACTGTTTTCACAATATCATTTGTTAATAACGCAAGATGCTGTACACCCGCACCATTATAAAACTCTAAGTACTCCTGAATTTGTGATTTTCGCTTTCCATCTGCCGGTTCATTAATTGGAAACTTAATACGACTTCCATTTGTCATAACTTTTGACATTAATGCGGAATACTCTGTGCTAATATCATCGTCATCAAAATGAATCATTTGTTTAAAGCCCATAACGTTTTCGTAATAGCTAACCCACTCTTCCATTTTTTCAACGTTGCCGACAACGTGGTCTACAGCGATTAATCCTGTTTCTTCACTCGGAATATTAAATTCAACTTCTTCATAACCAGGCATAAATTTACCTTTATAATTTTTACGCTCCACAAGGGTATGGATTGTATCACCATACGTACCGATAACCGCCTTTTTTAATGTCCCATGTTCATCCGTTAATTCTTCCGGTGGAGCAATCGCAACAGCACCTCGTTTTACAGCCTCTGAATAGGCCTTTTCAACATCATCAACGAGTAAAGCTACATCTTTTACTCCATCACCATGGATCTTTACAAATTCCGCAATACGGCTATCACTATTTAAAGTCCCAGACACAACAAAACGCATGTTTTTTTGCACAAGAACATAAGAAACCTTTTCACGGTTTCCTGTTTCTAATCCAGAATAAGCAACAATTTTAAATCCGAACGCTCTCGCAAGGTAATAGCTTGATTGCTTTGCATTTCCCACATAAAATTCTAAATGATCAACATCACGTACCGGAAAGAAATCTTCCATTTGTGCAGCTAACGTATCCATAGATTTTTGTTTCATAAATTCCTCATCCCCCTGTAAATAAATTGAATGTTACATACTGAGAACTAATCGAAAGCGCTTCCAAATACCACTTAAAAAATAGTTAGCAAGCTAACAAATTTCTAACTTTTAAAATTTTCTATCTTTTCTGTTAAATACCTCTTTTTTCTTCCATATAAAATTCGACTTTTTTCTCTTTAAGATAACAGGGAATCCATGCATATAAGGATATAATTTACTGATGTGGATCTAGAACAAATAAAAAACGATTAGAATACAAAAAAGACCCTAACATATTAACTACCTATAATATGTTAGAGTCTTTATTTTTTTTGAATAATGGTACGAATAATATATGGGAATTCCCTCTTATCTATACCTATCATACTAATACATTTGCAAGGAATACAATAAGCGCTGTTAATACTGCTGCTCCACCTGCTGCCCCTAATAAATCCATCTTTGTTACTTGTAATACCTGTTCCATACTCCTCATTCTCCTTTCAGCTTTTTGTAACTCTTTATACTATTCTATTATACTAATGCACTTGAAAGAAATACGATCAATGCTGTTAATACTGCTGCTCCACTCGCTGATCCTAATAAATCCATTTTTGTTAGTTTTAATACTTCTTTATTTTCCATTTCTCTTATTCTCCCTTCAATTCACAACTATTTTTCCTGTTGTAATACTTATTCCACTCTCTGTACAAAACCTCTATTATACTAATGCATTAGCAAGAAATACGATCAATGCTGTTAATACTGCTGCTCCACTCGCTGATCCTAATAAATCCATTTTTGTTACGTGTAATACTTCTTTGTTTTCCATGCTTTTCATTCTCCCTTCCGTTCACAACTTTTTTATTTGATACAATAATCCGTTCTACTGCTTGTACAAAGTTTCTATTATACTAAAACGTTAGAAAGAAGTACGATCAATGCTGTTAATACTGCTGCTCCACCTGCTGATCCTAATAAATCCATTTTTGTTACTTGTAATACTTGTTCGTTTTTCATGGTTACTCTCTCCTTATCAATCGGTATTTATATGTAATTTCTAAGAAATGATTAATTCATAGTTTTTATCTTAACGTTACATTAAATTAATTCGTGTAACGTTTGTAACATTAATGTAACATAACTTTTTTCATACTGCAATATAAATACATAAAATTTATTACATTTTTTTTACGATACGATCAAAAAACATTTATAAATCCCTTTGTATGGCGTTTTCTAACACGCACACGTTTGTAACATTAATGTAATATTTGAGTTACAAAACGCAATAAACGTAGCAACAAAAGTATGGAGTATCTCATCTACTACTTTTTGTTACAAAAATATCATCCTTATATTCTCTTTCTACACTATTTGAGATCTTATCCAACGGAATATCTATCTTCTTCATAATTTGCAAGAATGAACGCTCTTCCATTTTTTCTATCTCATCATACCCTTTCGAAATCGTTTTAAAGATTTGTTTCATTAACATTTCCATAAAGCCCAAGATAAGTTTATATGTTTCCTCAAGATAACTATGTATAATAAAAGCAAAGAGGTGGTCAGTTTGAAATTAATCGCACTAGATATGGATGGTACACTATTATCATCTAACCTTGAAATCTCCAAAGAAAATTTACAAGCTATTCTTGATGCTAAAGCAGCCGGTCATGTTGTCATGATTTGTTCTGGTCGTGCAAAAGAAGATGCCTTAAAACTATTGGAAGAGTACCAATTATCACTTCCAGTTGGAGCAAGCAATGGAGCAATTGTTTACGTTGATGGAAAAGTAATTAACGCACGTTGTTTACAAAATGATAAAGTATACAAGCTTGCTAAATTACTAGAATCTGAAGGTTTTCCATATAAGCTGTACACAAATAAAGGCGTTTATTCTCCTGATAATTGGAAAGAACAAGTAATGCATGCATTCGAAAAAAATAAACATACGCTGGATGTTACAATTGAAGAACTTGAACGGATTACAGAGAAGCAAAAAAAATCGAACTTAATTACCGATTTTCAAAAGATCGAAGACGTCGTAAATAATCCCGAATTAGAAATATCGAAATTCTTTATTTTGACGTTTGATGCAGAGCATCGCTCACAATTACTGCAATCTTTACAAGAAGATAAAGAAATTATGGTTACAGCATCAGCTCCGACGAATTTAGAAATTATGGACAAACATGGTCATAAAGGAAATGGATTACAAGAAATGGCATCTTATTTCAATATTCCACTTCAAGATACCATTGCCATTGGGGACAACTTTAACGATGTACCAATGTTAGAAGTAGCCGGCTTATCGGTTGCGATGGGGAATGCTGAAGAAGATGTAAAGAGATTATGTGATGTTGTTACATTAACAAATGATAAGCATGGTGTTGCACATGCAATTGAGCAGTATGTACTAAAACAGCCATCAGCAAGTAAATAAGAGAAACGGACTCTTCCGTATTTGGAAGAGCCCTTTTTTTACACATGATGACAGGCAACAAGATGTCCTTCTCCAACATCACGGAATTCCGGCACTGCCTGCTTACAAATATCTGTTACAAACGGGCAGCGTGTATGAAAACGACAGCCTGATGGTGGATTTACTGGACTTGGAATATCTCCTTGAAGAATAATTCTTTCACGCTTAACAGTTGGATCGGGAATTGGTACAGCTGATAACAACGCCTTCGTATATGGATGAAGCGGATTTGCAAACAATTCATCACGATTGGCTGTTTCCACGATGGTCCCTAAATACATAATCCCAATTGTTGTACATAAGTGTTCGACAACACTTAAATCATGTGAAATAAATAAATAGGATAAACCCTTTTTTTCTTGTAATTCACTAAACAAGTTTATAATTTGTGCTTGAATAGATACATCTAACGCTGCAACAGGTTCATCAGCAACAATAAATTCTGGATTTAGTACCATCGCTCTTGCAATGACGATACGCTGACGTTGTCCCCCAGAGAATTCATGCGGATAACGATCAATATGATATGGTGCTAAACCACATAACTCTAGTACTTCTAGCACTTTTTCACGAACATTCTCTTTCGTAGCTAAACCATGTGCTAACATTGGTTCACCAAGTGCTTCTCCAATTCTCATTCGTGGATTCAATGAACTAAATGGATCTTGGAATACAAGTTGCATATTAGGACGATGCTTTCGCAATTCCTCTTTTGATAACACGTGAACATCTTGCCCTTTAAATTTTACTTCGCCCTCCGTTTTTTGAACAAGGCGCAGGATAGTTTTCCCAATCGTCGTCTTTCCACTTCCCGATTCACCTACTAGTCCAAACACTTCACCCTTATTAATAGTGAAGCTTACCCCATCTACTGCTTTTACATGCCCAATTGTTCTACTAAATATGCCACCTTTAATTGGAAAATACGTTTTTAAATTCTTTACCTCTAATAATGGTTCACTCATTACTCAGCACGCTCCTCATATAACCAGCAAGCTACTTTATGATGATCTTCATGTATCAAAAGACCGGGTGCTTCATTTTTGCATATTTCCATGCAATGTTCACAGCGACCACTAAAGTAGCAAAATTCCCCTAAGCCAGCTAAGTTTGGAACTTGCCCTGGGATAGAATAAAGTTTATCTGTTCGCTTTCCCATTACTGGTTTTGATTTTAGTAGACCTTTTGTATATGGATGTTTAGGATTTTGAAATAACTCTAGCACAGGCGCTTCTTCAATTACTTTACCACCGTACATAACTACAACATAATCTGCCATTTCTGCTACAACACCTAAATCATGTGTAATTAATAAAATCGATGTTTTAAATTCTTCTTTTACCTGTCTCAGTAAATCTAATATTTGTGCTTGGATTGTAACATCAAGAGCCGTTGTAGGCTCGTCAGCAATTAATAGTTTAGGATTACAACTCAGTGCAATCGCAATCATAATCCGTTGCAACATTCCACCACTTAACTCGTGTGGATATGAATGCACAATTTCATCGGCACGTGCAATACCGACCTTACGAATGAATTCAATTGCTTTTTTATACGCCTCATTTTTACTAAGCAATTCATGTTCCCTTAACGTTTCTACAATTTGTTCTCCAACAGTAAATACTGGATTAAGAGATGTCATCGGTTCCTGGAAAATCATCGCAATCTCATTTCCTCTTAAACTGCGAAGTTCCTGCTCTTTCATTCCTAAAAGACTTTTGCCTTCATAAAGGATATCACCACCAACAATACCTCCAGATTCAGCAATGAGTCCCATAATAGATAAAGCCGTTACACTTTTTCCGCATCCTGATTCCCCCACTACACAAACCGTTTCACCTTCTCGTACAGAAAAGCTAACATGATTCACAGCTTTTACTGTACCTTCCTCCGTATGAAAGTGGGTTTGTAAATCCTTTAACTCTACTACTGCTCTACTCACGCTTCCTCACCTACCGCTTCATCTTTGGATCCAATGCATCACGAAGTGCATCACCAAGTAAGTTAATTGATACAACTGTTATAAAAATCGCAAAACCGGGCGGAATCCATAACCATGGACGTTTTTGGAAATCAATTAATGAGTTTGCCGCACTAATCATATTTCCCCATGATGGTGTTGGTGGAACAACCCCAAGGCCTAGATAACTTAATGCAGATTCACTTAAAATAGCTCCCGCTACGCCTAACGTTGCCACAACAATTAATAAAGGGAATACATTCGGAATTAAATGATGTAAAATCTTTCGATAATCCTTTAATCCTAATACATCAGCAGCTTGCATAAATGATTGTTCCCGAAGTGTTAAAATTTGCCCTCGCACTAAGCGTGCAAGCCCCGGCCATCCAATCAAACTTAGCATAATCATAACAACATAAAGTCGATATTCAGATGGAAGTTTCCATTCTGATAAAATAGCACCCATAATGATAAGTAATGGCAATCCTGGAATAGACATTAACACATCCGCAATACGCATAATAATATGATCTACAACACCACGATAAAAACCAGATATAGCCCCTAATAACGCGCCAAGTATGACAGATAGTACCATCGAAGCTAAACCAATTGTTAATGAAATTCTTCCCGCCTGCATCAATCGTGTTAAAATATCTCTTCCAAGCGGATCTGTACCAAGCCAATGAGAAAAACTTGGTGGCTTATTAATTTGTGTTACTTGAATTGTTCCAGAAACATATGGTGAAAAAAATGGCCCGATAAAACAAAATACAAACATAAAAATCAAAATATAAAATCCAAATAGCGCTAATTTATTTTTCTTAATTCTAGTAAATGCCTGTCGCCATGGTGAAGTTACATTTCCTTTTTTCTTATTTTTCTTCTTTACTGTTACAATAGTCTCCATCTTTCTCCCCCCTTACTTTAATCGAATACGCGGATCGACAATCGCATAAACGATGTCCGCTAAAAAGTTTGCGATAATTGTTAGGCAAGAGAGAAACATTGTAAATGCCATTAATACTGTATAATCTCGAAAACTCAACGCTTCTAATTGAATGGTCCCAATTCCTGGCCAATTAAAAATTTGTTCAATAATAATTGCACCAGAGAACAATCCTGGTAATTCAAATGCAAGCAATGTGATTGCTGGTAAAATCGCATTTTTTAGTGCATGTTTATAAATAACGACTCTTTCTTTCAACCCTTTTGCCCGAGCAGTTCGGATATAATCTTGTCTTACAACTTCAAGCATTCCCGTTCTAAAATAACGAGTCAATGAGCCGACACCAAGGAGTGTTAAAATAAACACTGGCAAAATCATGTGCCTAAGTACTTCCAATATGTACGTAAAACCTGTCGAATTACTTCCTATATTAATCATCCCACCAATCGGTAATACATGAAGATCAACAGCAAATACTTTAATTAAAAATAGACCGATAAAGAATGATGGAAATGACATCGCTGCAAAAACACCGATTGTTACCAGTGCGTCAAACCACGAATGTTGCTTTGTTGCTGAAACAACCCCAACAATAAGTGCAATAATCCAAGTAAAAAATAAAGCTGCAGCAGCAACAATGAAGGTATTCCAAATAAATTTATTAAGCAATGATGTGACAGGTTCTTGATATTGCAACGAAAAACCAAAATCACCATGTAGTGCATTACCTAACCAATGAAAGTATCTTTCTAGAATAGGTTTATTTAATCCATACAATTCTCTTAATTCCTGTGCGCGTTCTGGTGTTAACTTTGGATTCGAATCAACATAATCGCCTGGCAGGAGGGCAAATAAGAAAAAGATAATAATAGATGTACCAAGCAATGTAGGAATCATTTGTAAAAACCTACGAATGATATATGTTTTCACCTTTTGTCTCCCCAATCATATTTACTTAAAAATAGAAGAACATTTTTTCAAAACAGCAAGAACTAACAACTGTATGAAAAAACGTCTTCTATTCATTAATTACTTATCCCTATTGTTCAATAGATAAAACAGGTAAGTTTGAACTAATGCTATCGTATTTTTCTGGATTAATTCCTTTTACACGTGAATTGTGTGCTGAAATGCTTTTACGGTAATTTAATAAAATGACAGGGGGATCATCGCTTAATTCTTTATATAATTCTTTATAAATAGGTTTTCTTTTTTCAATATCTACCGTTTCAATACCTTTTTTAATTAATTCATCTACTTTGGGATTACTATAACCAGCCGAGTTATCTGGATGCGTAGATTCAAACTCATCTACAGTTTCACTCGGATCAGAAATAATAGGTGTCGCAACAGCTGCTAAATCATAATCAAACTTTTTAAGCTTCGAAACAAGTGTATTAAAGTCCATGATTTCCGGATTAAACTCCACACCTAACGCCTTATAATTCTCTTTCGCAATTGGTATAAATACCTCTTCTTGCTTTCTTCCACTTGCCGCATAATAACTCAACTTTAATTTCTGTCCATCTTTTTCACGAATGCCATCAGATCCAACTTTCCAACCAGCTTCATCTAACAATTTTTTCGCTTTCTCTAAATTGTACTCATATTGATTTATACCCTTATCATCATATGCCCATGATGTCGGTGAAATCGGTATATTCGCAACAGAAGCATTCCCTTGGAAGTATGTATCTACATATTTTTTACGATCTAATCCGTAAATAAGCGCTTGTCGTACTTTTTTGTCTTTTAAATATGGCTTCTTATTATTAAGGTAAACGAATGAGTATGAGCTCACTGTTTCAATATTGAAGTTAGCAAAGCCTAAGCTCTTTAATTGTTCAATGTTGTCATTATTAGCAGCAAACCCATCATAGTCGGTTTCTCCTGTTTGGAATAGCTGGAAATTCGTGTCTGGTGTTGTAATTTTATAAATAAAGTTTTTAACTTTTGGTTTACCAGCATAATAATGTTCATTTGCCACAAATCGTACTTCTTGACCTGGGACATACTTTTCAAATTTATAAGGCCCTGCCGCAATTGGTTTACCATATAAATCTTTTAAATAGTTTAAGCTTGTATTTTGCTTATAATCTTTTCCATAATAATCCTTAGATAAGACAGGTCCCCCCAAGCTTACTAATGCTTGTGAGTTTACTTTTTCTGTCGTAATTTCAATTGTTTGTGGATTAACTACTTTAATTCCTTCAATAGACGTAGCTTTTCCTTCTTTATAATTTTTTCCGCCTTTAATTGCATATTGTAAAATATCTGTACCACCCTCATAAGCCTTATCATGTAGCAATGTTAATGTAAATGCCACATCATCTGCTGTTAACGGTGAACCATCACTAAATTTTAAATTTTTTCGTAAGTGGAACGTGTACTTTAATTGATCAGAAGATACATCCCATTTCTCTGCAAGCTCTGGAACTGGCTTCCCTTGTTTATCTGTTGATACAAGAGACGCAAATATAACTGATGTTACGTTACCGTCCCAACCATTCTCTTGGAAATATGGTAAGAACACACCACCAGGCTTTGAAATTCCTACAATAAGTGTATCTTTTCTCTGCTTCGCTTTCTCAGGATTTTTCGACTTATCTGTCGCTGTAACCTTCTCTATCTTTAAATCTTTTACATCCTGTTGTTTTGCTGGTTCCGTTGAAGCCTTATCCTCCTGTCCCCCACAAGCAGATAACACAAGCGAACTACTCAGTAATACTGAAAATACACCAGCCCATTTTTTTGTCTTTTTCTTCATTGTCCCCACCCTAACTTTTTTTAATAATTACACTTTATGAACTGCTTGCCTTATGTATACCTCCCACAGCAACATTTTATAACACATCGGAAAAGTCGGTTTTAAATACAAAAAATAGATATTTATGAGGGGTAACATCTTTATTCCAACTTTTCCGGTAGACTTTATGGTTATTAGATTATACCCTTCATAATATTTTGTCAATTCTTTCTACACTAAATATTTCAATAACCTTCACGAAAATGTTGTTAAATCTTTAATTTGGGTAAATTTAATAATATACCATATATTTTCTACCTATATAACGAAGTAGTAGCCCCCTTTACCCTGTCAATTATTCATTTTATACGCACGAAAGAAACTGTTTAAAAATCAGTCTATTATTCCATCGACAGGCATAGGCTAATAACAAATTACCAAAAAGGGGGCGAAAATATGGACAAACTATTCCTATATGTCTTGCACTATGTTGCTTTGACATTCATGATAGTCGGGGCATTGCTACTGTTTCCGTTCTTCCCAAAGTTCGTCCTCTTTTTAGCATTTCTCTTTATGCTCGGAATTGCAATTAGCATTTCTATAGGAGAAGACGATACACAAAAAGAAAGCAGAGTTCAGCGTTCGAAGCTGTAAACTCTGCTTTCTTTTTTCAATCATAACGTATTCTTGTTAAACCAACTATGAAGAATACACCAGCAAATAGCATAAGTATACCAACATATCCTGCTATATCTGCTAACGTTCCTCCTCTTGCAATCAATTCGGTAAACCCGCGCATTGCCCAAGTTTGTGGAACAAAGTTTGCTACTTTTTGCATCCATTCAGGTTCAATTTCAATAGGCCAATACAACCCACTAATCATACAAGTTGAAACAACAACGAGATTACCTGAAGCTGACTGCTGATCCGTTGTCTTCACAATACTGGCTAAGAATAAAGCTAAACCAATGACTGCTAGTAATAATACCGAAACAAGTATGATCGTCCCTAATAAATTTCCCCACTGTACACCGAACAGGACATTCGTTAATACCATTAAAGTACCAAATTGAATCCATCCGATTAAAAAGAAAGAAAGTATATATCCTCCTAGTATTTGAGCCTTTGAAACAGGCGTTCCTAATAGACGATACCAAACGCCCAGTTGTCTTGCTTTTAAAATTGTTCCTGTTGCACTTAGCATTACAATCATTACAAAAAGAATAGAAAATCCTGCAGCCCGCCCTGTTACGTTATTCATTTTTTTCTCCCCTAGTGCAATGGATTCTTTTTGAAGTGAAACCGGTTCTACCTTTGTATGAATCGTTTCATACACCTTCTCCCAAGACATCCCCCCTATTTGCTCTGAATCTCTTGCTGCCGCTACTTCTATTTCCATCTTTTTTATTGCACTTTGTAATATCTGTTCTACAGATGCTCCCCCGGTAAAATCAGCGCTCGATTGAAATTTAACCTTCTCTATTTTCCCGGCTGCCATACTCTTTTGAAAATCTTTTGGAATTGTCACAATACCTGAGGACTTCTTCTTTTCAATTTTCTGTTTTGCTTCTTCATACGTTACCTTCTCTATAGAAATTAAATCACTTTTCTTTATTTCTTTATAATAGGAGTTAGATAATATAGATCCATCTTGATCTACTAAACTAATATTCACTTTCGTATTTCCACTCTCCCCTAAAAGCCCTCCAAAAATAATTGTAAAAATAATAGGCATTCCGAACATAAGCATATAGCTTTGTGGCTTAATTAAGATTTGTTTTAACTCTAGCCAGCAAAGCGCCCAAATTTTTTTCATGATTTCTCCCCCTATCTCATACGCAAACGGAAAGTTCCGATGATAACGGATATAATACCCACACTAGATAAACTTAAGATAACTGGAAATAACGTATACCACGATGTACCCGACATGATATTTAAAAAACTTGTAAGCGCCCATTTATTTGGAGCGATATTAGCAATGGTTTGCAGGATATCTGGAAATGTATAGATTGGTAACATAGATCCTCCTAGTATGGCTAACAACTGAATTCCGATTCCCCCCATTAAATCCGCTGTTTTTTCCTCACGAATAAATGCTGCGATGAGCATAGATAAACCTGCTACGCAGATCCCATAAGAAATTCCGACTACGGTAACCTGGGAGATATCTTCTCCCCAATTCACATCAAAAGCATAATGAGTAGCAACTACAAATACCTCAAATTGAAGGTATGCGAACAATAACGTTCCAAAAAACTTCCCTATGAGAATGGCAAATGAACTTGTCGGTGTACTTAATAGCCTTGCTAATGTTTCCGTTCGCTGCTCTGTTATAATAGATTTTGCTCCAACTGTTATGTTAAATAATAAAAACATGACTAACATTGCCGCAGCATAATATTGCATCGCAGCAACTGTTTTTGGGCCGACTGTTCCTTTTTCAATTCCCTCTATATTTGAAGTCGCTACTGTTTGTAGATTAGCGCTTACCTGTTTTGCAAACTGTTCAATATTCTCCGGCCGTGATTTTGCTAGATCTGTTACGACGGTCTCAGTAGAAACTGCAACTGTTTGCACACGCTCTGAGAAAGAACGGATAAACGTTTCAGCTATTTTTGCTTGTATATCTTTTGATGGATCTGTAATTAATTTTGCTTCTTTTAATTTTCCGTGTTGTATATGTTCACTCCACCCATTCGAAATCATAATTCCAACATCAATTTTCTGCTCTCTTATCATATCCTCTAACTCTTTTTGTGAGGTTACGACTTCTATCTTTACATCATCTTTTATTTCCTTTGACTGCAATACATCTTTTTGAAATATATCTGCAAACTCATCTGTTCCTTCTTGATAATAACCAATTACTGTTCTAGGTAATCCTCCACTATCGAATGTGTTACTTAGTGCTGATCCTAAAATAGCCGTTAATAGAAGTGGCATAAGTAACATCATCATAAATCCACGTCGGTCTATTAAACGAATTTTTAAATCTTTCCATGCAACAATAAAACTTTTCATGAGTTCCTAACCTCCTTAATCACGAAGTGAACGCCCTGTTAACTGTAAAAAGAGAGCCTCTAAATTTGGTTCTTGCACTTCAAGCTTTAAAATTTGCACATGATTTTCTACAACTACCGAAACAACTGTACCGACAGCTTCTCCATTCTGTAGTCCAATATCAAACGTATTTGTATCCTCTTCGATGACAATCCGTTCTACAGTTGGTATTTCTTTTATTTTCTGCAGCAGCTCCTCTTTATAACGATTCAGTTGTAACTTCACCATAAAGCCATCAGCAAGACGATTACATAGCTCCATTTTCGTTCCTAATGCAATCACCTTTCCATGGTCAACAATAGCAATTCGTTCACATAAATACTCCACTTCTTCCATGTAATGGCTCGTATAAATGACCGTCATACCTTTCTCATTTAATCCTTTTACCGTTTCTAGAATATGGTTCCGTGATTGTGGATCAATCCCAACCGTCGGCTCATCCATAATTAATAACTCTGGTTCGTGCATAAGTGCCACACCTATATTAATCCGGCGTTTCATTCCACCTGAAAATGTTTCAATTTTTTCTTTTGCTCGATCTTGTAAACCAACATATACTAATACCTCATCAGCTCGTTTCTTCGCAATCGCCCCACTTAAACCATACATTTTTCCCCAAAAGATTAAATTTTCTTTGGCTGAAAGTGTAGGGTATAAGGCAATATCTTGCGGAACAATACCAATCTTCCTTTTCGCATCTAATGGATATTCTTTTACGGACTTCCCTCCAACTTTGATGTCGCCACCATCATATGGAATCAGCCCACAAATCATTGATATTGTCGTTGATTTCCCTGCACCGTTTGGGCCAAGCAAACCAAACGTTTCCCCCTTCTTCACTTCAAAAGATACATTCTTTACAACTTCTTTCTTCCCAAACGATTTTGTAATATGATCTACGACTAACATGTCGATTCAGCCCCTTTACATTCATCTTCAATCTCATTGTAAAAAAGCATCCTCTTTCTTCCATCATCCTTAAGATAGAAATACAAAATAAAAAAAGTAGCGTAATCTGCTACTTTTTGATTCTTCTCTATGCCAAAAGTCATGTGTATGTTGTAATACCATATCTCACCGCATATATAGCGGCTTGTGTCCGATCCCTCAGCTCTAGCTTACTAATTAAATTAGAAACATGATTTTTTACAGTCCCCTCTGTAATGAACAATTTTTTAGCAATTTCTTTATTGCTCAATCCAAATCCAAGCTCCCTTAATACATCTACTTCGCGCCCTGTTAGTTGTTCCATTTGCTTCGGCTGATTTCCCTCTGATATATCCATTGTTTTTGTTCTTTTTAATTCCTTCACAATTTGAGCTGTTGTATCCTGCGGAAGAACAGCCCCTCCTCCATAGACTGTCAATATTGCCTGAACTATTGCACCTGTCTCCATGTCTTTTAATAAATAACCGCTTGCTCCTTGTTCCAAAGCTTCAAAAATAAGTTCACTATCATTAAATGTCGTTAACATAAGAACCTTCATGTCAGGAAACCTTTTCCTTATTAAACGAGTCCCTTCGACACCATTGATACGAGGCATTCGAATATCCATCAAAATAATTTCAGGTTGTAATTTTTCTACCTTGTCAACCACTTCATCTCCATCACTAGCTGTTCCTACCACTTCAAGTTCTGGACGTAAATTTAATAGCATTGCTAAACCATCACGAATAAGTGACTGATCATCAACGATCATAATACGAATCATCTTGTTCCTCCTACTATCCATATCTTTTCCTTCAGTGGGAACTCAACCTTTAATCGAAATCCCTTTTCCTTTTCGCTCTCAAATCGAATCATGCCGCCATGTTCCTCTACACGTTCTTTCATATTCATTAATCCAAAACCAGGACTCACTTCATTTACACCGATGCCATTATCAGAGATTGATAATACCACTTTCTCATCCAGGCAAGATAACTTCACTTCACATAAACTAGCTTTTCCATGGCGTTTTGCATTCGTTAATGACTCTTGCATAATACGCAACAAGGTAGGCTGTAATGACAACGGAATGATAATTGGATCTCCTTGTAAATGAAAAGCTACTTGTACTTTTGTTACCTTTGAAAAATCATGTAGCATCCCCTTCATACCTTCTATGATGTTTCCTAAATCCTTTTCTTCCTTCAGTGCACGGACTGACGCCCTTACTTCTTGCAGGGATTTTCTAGCTAATTCATAACATGTATGTAAAACTTCTTCTGTAACATCCGATTTTTGCTTCCATAAGGCTTCCGCAAGTTGTAACTGAACAAGTAAAGCTGTCATATTATGACCAACTGTATCATGAATTTCTCGGGCAATATCGTTCCTTTCCCGTACTGCGGTTAATTCTTCCACTTCCTTCGCATATAGCTGTAGCTGTTCATGTGCTTCTTTTAAAGCCTTGTGTGATAATGTCAATTTTTCGTATTGATCATCGACGGTTTGATGGGCCACTGTCAGCTTTTTAATTAGGTTCCCGGCTAAAGCACTGAAGACAACGAACATAAAATTAATAGCATTACTATCCACTTCTATCTTTCCAGTATGTTGATACGTATATAGTAAAATAGCAAACCAACAAACAAAGAAAAAAACAATAAAAAAATATACAACTACTTTCCGCCAGTTATGAATAAACACACCTACGGCATCAATCCCAAATATAATTAAATATAAACATGTCTCAGGAAATAAGAAACCTAATAGTGCTGTAACTACCCCGTTTGAAAGGAATACATAAAATTCTCCCCTTCTCCCTTGATGTGGTTTGATCAGTAAAATGTGATTTATAACATAAATTAAACACGCAATTCCAACAAAGATTTGTAAATTTTCTGTTTCACGTGAAACATGATTTATATATACCATGCAAATCATAACAATTGTAATGATACGTGCGTATCCTAACATAAAATTCTCCTCGCATTTTTGAAATATTCTTTCAGTCACACCAACATTTTGAAAAGTGTTTTCATAATATAACTGCAAGAAAATTATACTATTTTCATTTTAAGCTAAAGGGTAGTCATACAAAACAAGCCACCCTCGCATATTCTACAGGGATGACTTGTTTTCCTTTTATCTATTCCATCACACTATCCAATCGATTATATAATTCCGCCCGTAATCGTTCTTTTTCCTTTTTTTCTTTATATAACTGTTCGAGTATTTCAACATTGCTTGTTTCTTCCATTGCACACTCCAGCATATATATATCTTCTTCTATATATATTAGCTTATCTTCAATTTCTTCTACACTACTCGCTTCTTTCTTCTTTACATTCATCACCTTTATTTTTGGAACCTCTTGTCGTTTCACTTCTTTTTTCTCTATTCTTTCTGCCCATTTCTGACGTGCCCAAGCATAATTCCCAACAAATTCAAACAATGTGTGCTCATCAATCCAATATGTTTTCTCAAACAATTTATTTAAAAAGTAACGATCGTGTGAAACAGCAAGGACTGTTCCATTATATTGTTCGAGAGCTTCTTCTAGCACTTCCCTTGATTCAATATCAAGATGGTTTGTCGGCTCATCTAACACAAGGAAGTTTACATCTTGATACATAAGCTGTGCCAACCGTAATCTCATTCTTTCACCACCGCTAAGCTGATTAACCTTTTTAAAAACAGCTGGACCATAAAATAAAAAGCGAGCTAATATATGGCGAGCTTCTCCTTCTGTTACAACTACATGCTCCCTAAATGCTTCCAATACATTATATTTCACGTTCTCATATGCATGCTGCGATAAATAACCGATCTTCACACCACTACCAATTCGAACCTCGCCAGCATCCGGTCTCATTTCCTCTAACAATAGCTTTAATAATGTTGTTTTCCCTGTACCATTGCGCCCAACAATAGCTGCTCGCTCTTGAAAACGAACATGTAAATTTGCTTTCTGGAATAAGGTACGATTAGCAAAACCTTTACTAACTTCTTTCATTACAACAACATCTTTTCCACTTCTCTCTTGCCCTTCAAACTGAAGTCCCATCTGCTTTCTTTCTAAAATTGGCTTCTTCAATTTTTCCATCCGTTCTAACGCGCGCTCCATATTTCTAGCACGTTTATGCAATCCTTCATTCGGCGGATTAGCTTGATTCGCCCATTCTCTTAAGCGTTTAATTGCTTCTTTCATTTTCTTTATCTTCTTTTGTTGTTCCTGATAAGATTGAAATTCTTGCAGTAGCCTTTCTTCCTTTTCCTTCACAAACTGCGAGTAATTGGTTTGATACACATGAAGTTCTCCATCTTCTAAATCAAAAATTTTCGTAACAACTTCATCTAAAAAATAACGATCATGCGAAATGATCACAACTGTTCCCGTATACTCTTTCAAAAATTGTTCAAGCCACTCTACCGCAAATAAATCTAAATGGTTTGTCGGCTCATCTAACAGGAGTAAGTCCGGTTTCTGTAATAGCATATAGGCAAGACTTACTTTCGTTTGCTCCCCACCGCTCAACTCAGTGAAAACTCGAGAAAATAGCTCCGTTACTTGTAAACCATTTGCTACCTTCATAATATTTGCCTCTATTTCATAACCGCCTAAAAACGAAAATTGCTCTTGTATTGCCCCATACTTCTCCATTAACCTTTCTAAATCTGTTGAATCCTGTTCCTCTGCCATACGTTTCTCTAAACTACGCATTTCTATCTCTAGTTCTTTCTCTTTTACAAAGGCAGAGCTTAATACATCATATACAGTTATTTCATCATCAAACTTCGGAATTTGTGCTACGTGACCAATACGAGTTCCTTTCTTCATATGAATTACACCAGCATCTACGCCCTCAATTCCTGTTAACAACTGAAAAATCGTTGTCTTTCCACTACCATTTCGTCCAACTAATCCAATTCGTTCGCCACTCTTTATTTCAAGCGATATATTTTCAAATATGATGTTTCCACCAAAAGATTTCGTTACATTATTTACATTACAGATTGTCATTTTCCATACTCCTTTCAACGTAAAAAACCATGAGGAAAGAAACTTTCCCCATGGTTTTTGGCATAGAAAAAGGAAGCAAAATAGCCCCCTTTTCACACGTCTTATAAAATGGGTGAAGAGATTTCTATCGTTCAATAGCTACTATGCAATTACTAAAAAAGGGCATACGTATCCCGTTAGCAATCACATCATGAAAAATCGCACGACAAAAATAGATAAAATCTAAAAATTTTGCGCGCGCAGCTAAAGAACGTTTCATCTCATTCACTCCTTTCGTACGGAATTTAATACTTACTTCTTTATTATACTTTCCCATTTGATGTTTGAATAGTCATTTTTCTGAAAATAATGAAGATAGACTAAACATTTCAACAAATTACATCCAATCTTACAAAACTGTTATGTTCACGTAATGGAAAGCGATAGTACGAAATGACTCCTCCTTATACAATAAAGATGTAAACAAGAGACAGATAACGGGAGGAATTAATCATGATAAAAGATATCGTAAAAGCAATCTTCGAGGTATTAGTAAATGGACAAGCAGTTGTAAAAGAACTAAACCTACTATAAAAAGGAGTGAATGAAAATGATGAACATGGTAAAAATGATTCTACATGCTTTAATTGACGCCAAAGCAGTTAGCCAAGAATTAAATGAACAATAGAAAGGGGAAATGAATATGAAGAAAGCCATCTTTACAATTGTAGGTACAATCTTTGCCTTACACACACTGAAAAATAGAAAAAAGAAACAGAATGAAAATACGCTATATTATCCATACACATTATTACAGAAAAAATAAAAGACCAGATACCCTCATATAATTAGGATATTTGGTCTTTTGTTTTTTCTATTAAAAGTTGTGGCCCCTTCCTTCTCATTTTCTCACTATAAAGGATTTCTCCTTTCTTTTCACGAATATAGTAGACGGGAATTTTACATATACTTTCAAAGGGGCATATACGAATGGATACACAACAACTTTATTTTTTAAATGATATCGGCAAGCAAAAACCGGAAAGCATCCGTAATAAAAATACAGCTTGTCCTTTTTGCGATACGGAAAACCTTACTGATCTTTTAGAAACAGACAGCTCTATCATCTGGTTACAAAATAAATTTCCAACACTGAAAGATACGTTCCAGACAGTTCTTATCGAAACGGATAATTGTGATGATCATATTGCGACCTACACATCCGAACACATGAGAAAGTTAATTCGCTTCTCTATTAAACATTGGCTAGCGTTAGAAAATAGCAATAAATTTACATCTGTTATTTTGTATAAAAATCATGGTCCATTTTCAGGTGGAAGTTTGCATCATGCGCATATGCAAATCATCGGAATGAAATATGTAGACTACCAGGAAAACATAGCACCTGAAAACTTTCAAGGCGTGACTGTAAGAAAAGACGACCAAATTGAACTTAATATCTCTACACGACCAATTATTGGTTTCACCGAGTTTAACATTATCATTGAAGACATAAAAGCAATCGATATGATGGCACATTATATTCAGCAAACTGTGCGTTACATACTAGCAGATTTTCATAAAGGATGTAGCAGCTATAACTTATTCTTCTATCATCTTTCCGGAAAGATTATTTGTAAAGTGGTTCCTCGTTTTGTTGTTTCACCATTATATGTCGGTTACAAAATTCCACAGGTTTCTACCAAATTAGAAGATGTAAAAGAGCAACTTGAACGATATTTTATACATACAGATAAAGAATGATGAACTTTCTTCATAAAAAAACAGAGTAGGTGTTTAGCACCTACTCCTTCATTGTCCCTTTATTTCGATAGTACACGTCCTCTAGCCCAACGTTATACTTCATATTTTGATCCGTCCACTCAGTCCCTAGATTGCCAGGCCAACCGGACGTATTTGCTATATATTTTAGTAATTCAAGGTCTGTCAGTCCTTTTTGTACACCTCTTTTATACCCTTTCATTAAATGAGGCATTGCAATTTGGGCATTTGTCCGTGGATCTTTCAACTGCTCGTCCGTTAAGTTATCAGGAGCAAGCCCCCCACC
The DNA here is from genome assembly GCF_002584535.1 of Bacillus cereus. Classification (GTDB taxonomy): domain Bacteria; phylum Bacillota; class Bacilli; order Bacillales; family Bacillaceae_G; genus Bacillus_A; species Bacillus_A arachidis. The sequence goes on along the minus strand of NZ_NUOT01000029.1, from coordinate 41,052 downwards.
TCTATGTAACTGAAACAATCCAAAAGAAGTGCCATTGTCTCCAACACTCCGTGGGTTGAAACGACTTTCATGCTCGGCAATTGTAAGAGGTATCCATTCTGGCAGATTTACTTTCTTTGCTTCTTCAGTAATAATTTGCTTCATTTGTTTTACTTCCTCTGAATCAACATAACTTGTTTGATTCATGAATCTTTCCATTCCTTCAGACTCTCCTTGAAAATACAAATACACCCCAAGAACAACTAAAAACCCTACAAAGAATTTTTTCACTACCTCTACCTCTTTCTATGCTGAAATTTGTCCCCTTTCAGCCTTTCCTTACAATCACCTGCATTCTATTACTCTTAAATCATACCAAACAATCATCCACCTTCACATCATGCTTTAGACTGGTTTTCTGAAAAACAAATTATGAAACTTTATAAAAAATGTAACATTCCTTCCCATCTTTTCTATATGTAATGTTTTCCAATATCCATTTCAAATGGATTCCATCTTTTCCTTTATATATAATTGTAAATTGAATTCCACACAAAGAATAGGAGACTATCTACATGAAAAGAAAGTTATTACTTTTTCTCACTACTTTACTACTCATTCCTATCCATACCTCTGCTCAAACAACAAAAAAACCAAAAGTATTGGTTTTATACAGCGCAGAAAACGGACAAATTACAAATGATATACAGATTTTAAATACTTTAATAGGCCATTTTACAAATGATATAACCATAAAAAATTCAAAAAAAGCAAATGAAGTTACTACCCCTTCTTATACGCATGTGATTTACGTGGGCGAAAAAAAAGAGCAAATCTCTGCTGAAACGAAACAATTTCTAGAGAGCTTTTCAGGGCCTGTACTATTTCTTGGTCAAAACATAGAACAATTACCTAATCGTTTTTCTTTTATTACATTAAAAAAAGAAGATATAGGAATTAACACTATAACGTACCCAACACATCAACTTAAAAATAAATTACATGAGGAACGATTAATTAGACAACTTGATACAACCGAAAAACCTCTTGCATATGCGCTAAGCTCAAACGGGACATATCCCTTTATCGTGAAACAAAATCAATCCTATTATGTAGCGACATCTCAGCTTTTTGATTGGACATCTCATTATGTTGGTGAAATGCTCTTTTCTTATTTTCAGCAAAGTCCTGAAACAAATAAACATAGAGCTTATTTACGCTTAGAAGATATTCATCCGGCATCAGATATAAAACAATTAAAAGAGATTGCCGAGTTATTAAAGGGAAAAAAAATCCCCTATATGCTCACTGTTATCCCAGTCTACACAGATCCAGATACAGGAAAAACAATCCATTTACAAGATAAACCAGAATTAATAGACGTATTACGTTTTATGCAGGACAACGGTGGCTCCATTGTGATGCATGGCTATACCCATCAATTTTATGATAGTGAAACAGGTGAGGGTTTTGAATTTTGGGATGTAAAAACGGATCAACCTATCCTTTATCCCAATCATGAACAATTGAAAACGAGACAGGATTTTGAATCAGATGCTTCTTATAACGAATACATAGAAAACGGTAAAAAATTCGAAGAAACATATATAACAGAACATATTGAAAAAGGAATTGAAGAACTCACAGTAGCTAAATTATACCCACTCGCTTTTGAAGCACCGCACTATGCAATATCACAAAAAGGATACGAAATATTATCACGTTACTTTTCAACTTATATAGGGCAATTACAATTAGGTGATACAACATGGAAAACTATGCACTCACCAGCCTTTACAAGTACACCATCATTTTTGCATGGAATGAAGTTGCTTCCTGAAACAGTCGGTTTTATAGAAGAGGGAAACACTCATGCTTCTACTGAAATGAAGGAACGTGCATTATCATTTACAAAGCTATCAGATGGGATAATCGGTGCCTTCTATCATCCATACTTAGGGATTAAACCTTTCAAAGAACTATTAAGTGAATTAGAAAGTATTCCAAATATAGAATGGATCGATTTACAAACAGAATCGAATAAAGTGAAGACGAGGGATATCCACATTACTTCTAATAAAGATGGGATCGAGATTGATAAGCCTTTTTCCTTAAGTAACACGATGAACACCCTACAAAAGTATGGCTTTTTTCTCATCCTTGGAGTTTTCTTGATTGTATTTCTTTTATTAATACAACGTGCAAAACAACTTGAATCCTAGAACAATACCAAGCATCAACTCGTGCTTGGCATTGTTTATTCCAAATATAAGCGAGACCTTTTATCTACTACCTTTTCAAATAAAATTGAACTGTATTTTCATAAATTTTCTCTGCAACCTTATCTATAGGAATATTTTTTATCAAACTTATTTCTTTTAATACATCTTGAATCATACTTGGATGCGTCATGACATTCTCATAAAACCGCCATGGTCCATCAGTTTCTACCATTATATATTCTAGCGGATAGAACGATACGATTTTTCTAATTTTCTCCTTCTGTATAATATCCGGTGTAATAGAAATATAGTACCCATTTTGAATCATTCGTTCCATCGTTTCATTACTTCCCTTAAACCAATGAAAATGCGCACGTGAAATCTCATACTGTTCAAGTACATCACATACAATATCAGCATCTTCATAAACTGCATGTAACACAATTGGTAAGTCGTACCGTTTTGCTAAAGCCACAAACCTCTCCAATATTTCAATGTAAGGGTCTATTGCAATATCTTTCTTTTCTTGCCGTAAATAATATGGTAAGCCAATCTCACCTATCGCAACAAGTCGTTCTACATTTGCTTCAATTAACTTATAAATTTGTCCACATTCTTTTTTATTAATCATCTGTTCTGGATGAAACCCCAGTGCCGGATATACAAATGGATATTGTTTTGCTAAAGATAATGTTTTTTGACAAGAATGATAGTTCATTGATACTGCAACTAATCCATCAATCTCACCACTTCTTTTCACATCATCAATTAATTTCATTTGCTCTTTATTCTCATATTGGTCCAAATGTATATGACTATCAATCCACTTCATTCCTATCACCTCTCACATCTATTTTAATATGCTATTCCACATGAAAAGCAATAAAAAAACAAGAAGGGATCTCCTTCTTGTTTTATCATCTATATTATTTAACAATTAAGTTTGTAATTATATCAAAAAGTCCAATACATATTGCGGCAACAGTAAAGTAGCTACAGAAATCTTTTATCTGAAACTTCACTACTTCTTCTTTTCGCATCCCATTCTTCTCCCTTCTTCGTATCTCCCTAATTTCTTATCTTTTTCTATTATGCAAAAAATATGACAAACAAGCCATCGAATTAACTTACGTAAACCTTACAATGTTGTAAGGTTTAAAAAAATAGCCCCATCTCTCTATGAGATAAGGCTTATTCAATAGTTAGTTGGTTTTCAAACATTCATCATCATTTCAAACAGAAAGTTATATTTTTAAACTTTCTACTTGTATTGTAATAGAATTCATAAATAACAACTATTGAATTATCTTACACATACATTACAAAACTGTAAGGTACCTGTAATGTAATTTAATAGTTACTCTTACAAGTATTTCGCACATGAAAAGTTTACTTTATCTCGTCTCTATAATCTTACTTCTCGCCTGCACAGGTATATTTTGAGGCTCAATCTCTACTAACGATTCACCATAACGTCCTTTTGCGAAAACTTTCAATGTTTCATCCTTTTTTAGCATATGTTTTACAGTTTTCTTTATCTTTTGTTCTCTTCCTTTTTCGTCATATGCAACAAATTCATATTCGTACCAATCATCGCCAATGTGCTGACCGATACTATTTACAACCGTATAATATTCCTTCGTTTTATAAAATGGATTATATTTATCAATTACTGGACCAAACTGTGTTGGTAGGAGCAGTACAATCGCAGCTACTATCGCAATTCCAGTAATAATCACTCGCTTTTTTACTTTTTCCCACCCCAAGGTAGTAACCTCCTCACACAATATGTGTTCTATAAACTTATTTTAAAGAGAAGCGCTCAATTATGCCATTCAATCCTCTTACATTTCCCTTACATTTTTGTAAGAATTCAAGTGAGGTTTTATATTATTTTTAACAATTTGTGAATCCTCCAAAACTGTGATAAACATCACACCCTCCATTTTCCAAAGATTTTATAATACGAGTATAAAAGATTGTTAAACATTTCACATTTAAGAGGGGAAATGAATATGAAAAAACGTTTAGTCATGATCGGGAATGGCATGGCCGGCATTCGCTGCATTGAAGAAATTTTAAAACAAGATACGAAGCTTTATGACATTACTATTTTTGGTGATGAACCTCATCCAAACTACAATCGTATTATGCTATCTCACGTCTTACAAGGAAAAACAAATATCCAAGATATCATTATGAACGAATACAGTTGGTACGAAGAAAATGATATTACACTGTATACAAATGAAAAGGTAAAAAATATTGATCGTGAAGAACAAGTTATTGCTACAGAAAAGAATCGAATTGTTATGTACGACAAACTCATTATTGCAACGGGCTCTAGCGCTTTTATTTTACCTATTGAAGGTTCAGAACTTCCAGGTGTAACAGGTTTTCGGACAATAGAAGATACCCAATTTATGATAGATGCTGCTAAGCAATATAAAAAAGCCGTTGTCATTGGCGGAGGATTGCTCGGTTTAGAAGCAGCACGCGGGCTTATTGACTTAGGAATGGATGTACACGTTGTTCATTTAATGCCTTACTTAATGGAGCAACAACTTGATGCTAAAGCTGCTTCATTACTACGTGAAGACTTAGAAGCACAAGGCATGAAATTTCTTATGGAAAAGAAAACGGTGAAAATTCTTGGTACTGACCATGTTGAAGGAATTCAATTTGAAGACAATAGTATTGTAGCATGCGATTTAGTGGTAATGGCTGTTGGAATACGACCTAATACACAGTTAGCAAAAGATGCTGGTTTAATTGTAAATCGCGGCATCGTTACAAATGATTACATGCAAACAGATGATGAATCCATCTATGCCGTTGGTGAATGCGCAGAGCATGATGGGATTGCTTATGGTCTTGTTGCTCCTCTATATGAACAAGGAACCGTATTAGCAAAACATATAACGAACTCACAAACAGATGGATATGCAGGAAGTATTGTGGGTACACAACTTAAAGTTGCAGGATGTGATTTATTTTCTGCTGGACAAATTTATGAAGATGATAGGGCAAAAGCAATCTCCGTCTTTAATGAATGTACTCGTTCCTATAAAAAAGTATTAATTCGTGACAATAAAGTCGTTGGCGTTGTTTTATATGGAGATACTGCTGACAGTACACGCCTCTTTAGTATGTTAAAAAAGGAAGAAGATATACAAGAATACACACCAGCTTCTCTTCTTCATAGAGCTGGCGAAGAGAATGGCCTTGACGTTGCAAGTATGAGTGCTGACGACACTGTTTGTGGATGTAATGGTGTTACAAAAGGAACAATTGTTCATGCCATTTTAGAACAAGATTTAAACACCTTTGAAGAAGTAAAAGGGTGTACAAAAGCTGCTGGTTCATGCGGAAAATGCCGTCCTATTGTCGAACAAATTTTATCCCATACACTCGGTGATAGCTTTGATGCATCTGCTCAAAATGTAGGTATGTGCGGATGTACAACTTTGTCGCGTGACGAAGTTGTCGCAGCAATTCATGAGAAAGGATTAAAATCACCAAAAGAAGTACGAAACGTCCTTAGTTTCGCACATGAAGACGGCTGTTCCAAATGCCGTCCTGCATTAAACTACTATTTGCGTATGGCACGTCCAGAAGAATATGCAGATGATAAATCATCCCGCTTCGTTAATGAAAGAATGAACGGTAATATTCAGCATGATGGCACATTTTCCGTTATTCCTCGTATGTACGGCGGTGTTACTACTGCAGATGATTTAATGAAAATTGCTGAAGTTGCGAAAAAATACGATGTGCCGCTCGTTAAAATAACAGGTGCAAGTCGAATCGGCTTATACGGTGTTAAGAAAGAGGATTTACCAAAAGTTTGGGCTGACCTCGATATGACTTCTGGTTATGCCTATTCGAAATCCCTTCGCAATGTAAAATCATGCGTCGGTTCTCGTTTCTGCCGCTTCGGTACAAAAGATTCATTAGGCCTTGGTATGTTACTTGAACAATCGTTAGAAATGGTAGATACACCGCACAAAATGAAAATGGGTGTAACCGGTTGTCCACGTAACTGTGCAGAAGCATTAACGAAAGACTTCGGTGTCGTTTGTGTTGAAAATGGATTCCAACTTTATATTGGTGGTAACGGTGGTACAGAAGTTCGCGAAGCTGATTTTGTAATGATTGTCCCTACAGAAGAAGATGTGCTTCGCATCGCTACAGCTTATGTACAATATTACCGTGAAACCGGTATTTACGGTGAACGAACAGCCCCTTGGGTAGAACGAATGGGATTAGATCATATAAAAGAAATGCTGCAAGATGAAAACATGGTCACTACGCTAAATGAACGTTTCCAGCAGGCCCGCAACACATATGAAGAAGCTTGGGGACAAGCGCTAGAAACCAAATCATTAAAAGCCATGTATGAAGTAGAAACTGTAAAGTAAGGAGCGATCTACATGTTGCAAACAAAAGAAAAAATAAAAATAATGCATGCAGAAGACCTTCCAGTGCAAATCGGTAAGGAAGTGCGAATTAAAGATATATCCATCGCCTTATTTCGTCTTTCAAATGGTGATATTCACGCTGTAGAAAATCGGTGTCCTCATAAAAATGGACCTTTAGCTGAAGGGATTGTTTCTGGAGAATTCGTCTTCTGTCCATTGCATGACTGGAAAATTTCATTACTAACAGGTGAAGTTCAAAAGCCTGATGATGGCTGTATTCAAACATATGAAGTAGAAGTTATTGATGGTGATATTTATATATACATGTAGCTTGTACAAGGAAGCCCCTTTTAGGCTTCCTTTCAAGTAAAAACAGATGAGGTGTAGAGATGAACGGATACGTATATTTAGTTGGCGCGGGACCTGGTGATGAAGGACTGATTACAAAAAAAGCAATAGATTGCCTAAAGAAAGCTGATGTTGTTTTATATGATCGCTTATTGAATCAAAATTTACTTCGCTATACAAAGCCAACATGTGAACTCGTATACTGCGGGAAAATGCCAACGAATCATATTATGCGACAAGAAATGATTAACGCTCATTTAATTCAGTTTGCAAAAGAAGGTAAAACAGTCGTCCGCTTAAAAGGCGGAGATCCATCGATTTTTGGCCGCGTTGGCGAAGAAGCGGTAACTTTAGCAGCAGAAAACATTCTATACGAGATTGTTCCAGGTATTACATCTAGTATTGCCGCTAGTGCGTATGCCGGCATTCCTCTCACCCACCGAAACTACAGCAATAGTGTAACTTTGTTAACCGGTCATACAAAAGGAGCGATTAGCGCCCAAGTAAATTACAGTGCTCTTTTAAATAGCGATACAATTGCCTTCTACATGGGGGTTAAAAATCTACCCGTAATTTGTGAAAATTTATTACAAACAGGAAGAAAAAAAGATACACCAGTAGCAGTCATTGAATGGGGTACAACTGGAAAACAACGAGTTGTTACAGGTACACTCTCCACAATCTTGGATGATGTAAAAAAAGAACAAATTTCAAATCCATCGATGACAATTGTTGGTGAAGTGGTGTCCTTACGAAAACAAATTGCCTGGAAAGAGCACAAGCCACTACACGGAAAAAAAGTTTTACTTTCCTCTGCAACAAACAAAACAAGTATACTAGCACAAAAGTTACAAACAGCGGGCGCAGAAATACATCAAATACCAACCTTCAAAAAACAAAAATATGTATTAACACCTGCGCAGATTAGTGAAATTTTTAATGCTGAGCGCCTTGTTTTCTGCTCAGCTGAAAGTGTAGCAATCTTATTCCAATCATGTGCACAATATCAAAAAGATATTCGTTCCTTACAAGCAACATTGCAGTATATGAATGTCGCTACACAGAAAGCACTTATGCAGTATGGGATTTTAAGTGTACCTGCAACACTTAAAAGCGAAACAACCGTATATTTAGGGCGAAATATTAATCGAATTGCTATCATTCAAGAAAAAATTGGTACAGGTTCTTATATCATGACACATGAATATAAAGTTGATCATCGTTTTGATGAGATTCATACACGTACACTGACTGAATTCTCATGGGATAGCATCATATTTGAAGGCCGTGCCGCAATTGATACGTTTATAACAGAAGTAAACCGCCTTGGCTTCACAGATATTTTGAATTTACCATTTTCCTATATCGATGCACCTACTTTACAATATGCAAATAAAGTCGGATTCCATCATATCGATCATCAGCTGCAAGCTATCATCGATGAGAAAGAAGTGGTGGCACCATGAAAGGCATCGTTTATATTGGACACGGTAGCAGGTTACAAGAAGGCAATGAACAATTTATTCACTTTGTTAAGTCCGTTATAAACGAGCGAAGTGAAAACATCCAAAAAATTGGATTTCTTGAGCTAACAACCCCAACCGCCCAAGATGCGATTGTAGAAGCAATCACTGAAGGTGCAACTGAGATTTTAATTGTCCCTGTTTTATTATTTGCGGCGGCCCATTATAAGCGTGATGTTCCTTTTGAAATTGAAAAAATAAAAAGGCACTATCCACACATTACAATTTCAGTTGTACCACCTTTCAGTACGCATCCGCTTATGATTGAACTTGTAATAAAACGAATACGTGAAGCTATGCCCATAGAAAGTAGTGAAATCTTACTTGTCGGCCGTGGTAGTAGTGATCCTCAGCCTATACATGAATTAAAGCAAATTGGATCAGTAGTCGAGCAAAAACTCTGCTTGCCTGTTTCCTGTTCCTTTTTAACAAAGGGAACACCTTCTTTTACTGATGAACTCAAGGAAAAGGCAGCATCTGCAAGGCATGTATATGTCATGCCATATCTTCTTTTCACCGGCTTATTACTTCAGAAAATAAATCGGTATGCAAACAAATACCCTAACGTTACAACTTGTAATTGTCTTCAATTTGATTCCTACATGAAGGCCGCTTTATTAGAACGAATGGAGGGATACGTATATGCATAACATGTATCCTATTATGTGTAATCTACAGGGGAAAAAGGTTGTGATTATCGGTGGTGGAAAAATTGCATATAGAAAGGCAGCTGGATTAAAAAACACAGGAGCTTTTGTCACTGTGGTGAGCCCAAATATTTGTGAAGAAATGAAGACCCTTCCCTATATTAAATGGAAACAAAAAACATTTGCAGAAGAAGACATTAAAGATGCGCACCTCGTCTACGCTGCTACAAATCACCATGATATAAATATGATGGTTAAACAGGCCGCACACGAATTTCAATGGATTAATGTCGTAAGTGATGGTAAAGAATCATCCTTTCATACCCCCGCAGTTATTCGCAGTGATGAATATGTAATAAGCATATCCACATCGGGGAAAAGCCCCTCCTTTGCAAAACGAATCAAACAAAAACTAATAAAGAGCCTTCCTCAAATTATAAAATAAAAAAGATGAACGAATCCTCTCGTTCATCTTTTTTATTTTATAACGTATTTACATCCTTTTTGCTATCTTGCTCTTTCTTTTCAGGCTGATAGAGAAATACATGCTCCTCAAATCGGCTTTTTTTATCACCTTCAAAAGTTGCTCCGGCTACAAATTTAATAGCAAACTCTTTTGCCTCGATCATTGGAAAACTGATTACATACTCTTTTGCTTCACCATCTTGAACATATACATCATTTACTCTCGGTAACTTATCGCGGTCTAACGGAGGAATTTTTTTACCATCTTGTATAATAACTGTACTGTTTGGATACGTATCCATCTTCCGTCCAGTTCGATTCTCAATCCTTACTTTTAGTGTAATTCGATCCCCAGTTAATTTTTTATAATCAAATTCGCCTTCTAAAATTTGTACAGTATACCCTTCAAAATCAATTCGATTTCCATTTACAGTTGTTCCGCCTTTAATAACGTCGGCATTCTCGACATATTTCGCTCTTATACTTTCAATTGATTGAGGAGGTTGATTTTGATTACCTTTCTCCTTCAAACTATCCTTTTCTTTATCTTGAGCAGCAGGAGATTTTGAAGAACTTGTACTACCTTTATTTTCATTCGCTGAAAATAATTCATTTAGAGATTTAATTTCTTTTCCATCCAATGTTTTTATCGATTTTATTGCCGTACTTTTTATTTTCCATTTTTTACCCTCCTTATCAAGTGTATGCACGGATTCAGTTACATTATCTTTATAATACTCATTTTTCATTCTACTCTTTGTCTCTTGTTTCACTTCTACAGTTGCATAATCATCCGAATAAGAAAGTACTTTTACCTTTTTTAAACTGGCTTTTAAATCAAGTGCTTCAAACATCTGTTTTGTTGTTTTTTTTGAAATTTCATAACTATAAACCTCACTCGAAAGCGTGTCTAGATATCCGTCCAAGTCTTCTTTGTTAAATGCTTCTACATTCTCTTCTAATGCTTGTTTCACTTCTTTTTCTACATTACTCTCTTTAGGCTCCGCATTACTTTTTGTAGAACATCCCATCGTCCCAAGTAATAAGACACCCGCTAACAACGACATTCCCCACTTTATATGTACTACTTTTTTCATATTAAATCCCCTTTATTTTATAGAATTCAAAATTAATTAACAATATGAATTTTTCTGTTATTTTTAGGTGCACGCTATTACTAGATTTCCTCTTTCTTTATTCCACATTTTAATGTTAAGATTCTTTTTTAGTTCTCTCTTTTAATAAAGACTCCCCATCCAATGTCTCAGCAGTTAACATCCCTTGACTTGTAATGACCCATTTATCCTTTTCCTTTTCTAATACAAAGCGCGTCTTTACAACATTATCTGTATACTCTACACTCTTATCCTTATTTTTAGCTGTTGTTTTTGCCTCTATTGTTGCATATTTATCATTTATAGATAAAACCTTCATCCGATCAATTGTAATTTTGACATCATACTCATCTAATAAATTCTCATTCTCTTCTTTTATTGCATCATATACAAATATATCTTTCGAATATGTTTTCATATAAGCATCAGTATCTTTCTGATTAAATGCTTTTACTTGGTCTGAAATTACTTTTTCTACCTCTTTTTTTGCTTTTGCATTTTCATCTTCTTTCTTTTTTTCTACACCACAGCCACTTATCCCTAATGCAAAAACCATACAAGTTAATACTCCGTATTTTTTCTTACTTAATTTTCCCATGATGTTCCCCCTTTTAATTCCCTTAATATTCCACCAATATAGTTTATCATAAAAATGATTACTAAAATGAATTATCTCTTACAAAAATGTAATCTTTCTGTAAGCTAATTCGATAGTGACTACTCTCTATATCCCATACAATTAAGTCAGAAAGTAACAACAAACATTCGAGTAAGGAGAGAATATAATGAACAACATTACTTTTAACAAATTTGACTTTATTGGACTAGCTAGCGGCTCTGCTCTTCTTACAGCTTTCATTTATGCTGCTACGCTTATATAATTTTGTGTCCCCTTCTCCTTTATATAGATAGTAATAGAAAAGACGACCGCCTATGCCCGGTCGTCTTTTCCTATTTGCTATTTTTTTTCAATGTTTCTGTTAATTTTTCAAATGTTTCGTTCAATTGATCCGTCATCATTTTCATCGCTGTTTTTCGATCCACTGTTTCTCCCACTTCCGCTTGAATTGGATCACCGAAAATCAATTGTGCTCTTTTCCCTTTCATTAATTCTTTTACACTAGAGGGCCCAACATAAGCAGCTGGCACTAACGGAACATTAGAACGCATTGCAATTGTAACAGCTCCCGCTTTCAAAGAAACATCTTCTGTTGATCTCGTTCCACTTGGAAAAATCCCTACTACTTTACCTTCTTTTAATAAACGGGAGGGAATTTTTAGTGTACTTGGCCCTGGATTTGCACGATCCACTGGGAAAGCATTCACATTCTTAAAAAACCAATTTGTAAACTTGCTTTCAAACAATTCTTTTTTCGCCATATAATGAATTTCTGTCGGATACATGCCTGCAGCTAACATTAAAACATCCATAAAGCTTGTATGTGTACAAGCAACAACATATGGTCCTCCTTCAGGTAACTTTTCTTTCCCCTGAATCTCTACTTTTCCAACCGTTTTAAATATATATTTCAACGAAAATGTAATTGGCTTATACATTCGTTTCGTTCCTTTCTCCATATCAAAGGTTTAATCATTCTCTTACAAGAATTATAACACTAAGTTTTAGTAGTTGGTATTAAAAATAAGTGACAATTTGTAAAAATTAATTCTTACAAAAGTGTAATCTTTCTGTAAGCTAATTCGATAGTAACTGCTCTCTACATTTTATACAATTAAGTCAGAAAGTAACAAACAACCATTTGAAAAAGAGCAGACACGCATGATGTTCTCCGCTCTGATCGATGCAAAAGCAGTTACTCATTCATTAAACAAGTAAGGAAAGAATATCTATGAATAACATTACTTTTAACAAACAAGATTTTATTGGATTAGCTAGCGGCGCGACTCTTCTTACAGCTTTCATTTATGCTGCTACGCTCATATAAATTTGTGTCCCCTTTCCCCTTTATATAAATAGTAATAAAAAGACGACCGTCTATGCCCGGTCGTCTTTCTTATTATGCTTTTCTTTCATGTAATTCTTTTAACAATTTTATCATTTCTGCTTGTTGTTTTATCTTCTTACGGCCATTTCGATTAATCGCTGCAAGCTCACCGGCAATTCCAACAGCAAAGAAAAACAATAAACTTTCTAACATATAGAAATCCCCCAAATGCATTGTCTATTAGACAGCTTGGCGTAACTGCTCCTCTTGCAAAATATGCTTATTTTTATTTTCTTCTTTACGCTGACATACATTATTTCGGATGAGTGCTGTAATAACAAGCAGTGTTCCTACTATATCAAAAATTGTTATTTTATATCCTTGTATCATCATAATGACCAATGTAGTAATTGGCACAAAGTTAATAAATAGAATCCCGTTTATAGATGATAAAATTTTTACGCCGTAGTTCCAAGTAAGCAGTGCTACAATACCTGGTAATGTCATCATAAACAATAAATCGTACTTGACGATAGAAATCGTTTCCATACTCGGTACCAGCACATATCCTAACATTGTAATTATCATCGTTATGACACCTGTTACAGCAGTCCCAAATAAACACGTCAATGTAGAATAGCGAAGTGTCGACCAGTCACTAAAGGATTGACCCCCCATCGTATAAACTACCCATCCCACAACACCGATAAAAATAAATGCTAACGAAAACAGATTATCTTTCAATGTAAGAAAGAAACTCATATCACCTTTCGTAATAACAAAAACAGCTCCAATAAAAGCTATGATCATACCTGTCATCATATATTTTTTCGGTTTGATATGCTTATATCCCCATAAGATGCAAATTGAAATCATCGGCATAAGTGCTTCCATAATAGATGCTACCATAACCCCAGGTTTCCCCATTAACATTTGTCCTAAGAAAACAAGTACATTATATACAGTAAATGCCATTGTTCCGAAGAAGACGAGTAGCTTTCCTTTTCCTTCTAAACGAAATGCCTCCTTGCCTTCTTTCATCAATAATAGTAAAACTAACGCTATCGTTACTGCCCCGTAACGAATGAATGAAAAATAAAATGGATCTATATACTCTAGTGCATGATCTGCAACTGGAAACATTGCTCCCCATGACATGCTTGCGATTAAACATGCCAGCGCTCCTATCATCATTTGGCCTTTTCTCACCGTAATCCCCCGCTTCTATGTAACTCTTGATGCATTGCACAATGAGAATTGTAAAAGAAAAAATATATCACGTAAAATGATTCAAAATGATGTTAACTATCATTTATAATGATAGTTAATATCAAGGAGGAATACGTAGTGGAATTACGAGACTTACAAATCTTTCAAAGCGTAGCAAACCACGGCAGTGTTAGCAACGCAGCAAAAGAGCTGAATTATGTACAATCTAATGTAACAGCACGCATTAAACAATTAGAAAATGAGCTCAAAACACCCCTTTTTTATCGCCATAAAAAAGGGATGACATTAAATGCAGAAGGCAGAAAAATGCTTGTTTACGTTCATAAAATTTTGCAAGATATTGAAGAATTAAAACAAGTATTTCTAGATAATGAGACTCCATCCGGCATTTTAAAAATCGGTACAGTCGAAACAGTACGTACGTTACCTACTATCCTATCTTCTTATTACAAAAAATACCCAAATGTCGATTTATCACTGCAAGCTGGTTTAACAGAGGCGCTTATTAAAGAAGTAATCGATCATCAATTAGATGGCGCTTTTATATCAGGCCCTATTAAACATCCATTATTAGAACAATACGATGTTTGTACAGAGCAACTTGTCCTCGTCACACAAAATAAAGCTTTTCATATAGAGGAATTTATTACAACGCCACTTCTTGTCTTTAATCAAGGATGTGGATATCGTTCCAAACTAGAACGCTGGCTCAAAGATGAAGGATTGCTTCCAAAAAGAATTATGGAATTTAACATACTAGAGACCATTTTAAATAGCGTTGCACTCGGCCTTGGGATTACACTTGTACCACAATCGGCTGTTAGGCATCTTTCTGCTATGGGCAAAGTTCACTGCCATCCGATCCCTGAAAAGTACGGGAGCATTTCAACTGTCTTTATACGCCGGAAAGATGCCTATATGACAAATTCGATGCGTAGCTTTTTAAAAACAATTGAAGAGCATCATCATATCAATATGCTTTAAGAGACATTCTTACACGAATGTCTTTTTTTCTTACAAAACTGTAATTCTTACGTAAGCTAATTCGATAGTTACCCCTGCCTATATTTCATATAATTAAGACAGAAACAGGGCAACAACAAACATTCGAAAAGGAGCGGATACGCATGATGAACAAAATGAAAACAAACAAATTTCTAAATACAATGAGCATGGTGCTATCCGCTCTGATTGATGCAAAAGCGGTTGCGACTATATTAAACAAATAAGGAGAGATTACAATGAACAACATTACTTTTAACAAATTTGACTTTATCGGACTTGCAAGCGGTGCAGCTCTTCTTACAGCTTTTATTTATGCACTTGCTCAAGGACTTGTCTTATAAAATTGTTTCCCCTATCCCCTTTATATAGAAAAAGCTGCTCGTCTTATATAGACAAGCAGCTTTTTCAATTTGTTTCATATATAATTTGACCTGTGTTACTTATATCATATCCGCCAATTGCTCGCAGTTCATTTTGAAATTCTGTAGATTGTAATATTTCTTTCACTGCTTCAATAAGTTGTTCATTTTCTTTATTTTTTAAGATTACCAAGTCATATTGTTCTTTCATCAGCGGAATAAAATCTACATTCACAATTTGCGCTACCTTTTCTGAACCTACGCCAACATCAGCTTTTCCGTTAGCAATTTGCGAGGCAATTCCAAGGTGATTTGACTCTTCCCAATCATATCCTCGAATATTTGCTTTCGCTATATTTTGAATTCTCACTTGTTCATCTACTAACACTCGAATTCCTGATCCTTTTTCACGATTCACAAATTGAATCGATGAATGATTCAAGTCAACCCACGTTTGTATTCCTTTTGGATTTCCTTTTTGGACATAAAACCCTACATTTCTTGCTAGTAAGTTTATGACAATACAAGGCTGTCCAACTAAAATTCGTTTTACATACGGAATGTTATATTCCCTTGTATCACCATCAAACAAATGTAAACTAACGATACTTCCTTCTCCTTGAGACATTTTAATTAAGCTCATTAAACTCCCCTGATAAGCTCGGAGCATACTAGAGCCTGGTAAAAGTCTTTCAAGATGCTTCGCTAGCATATCTAATGTTAACTCTTGCCCACTAATGACACAGGAAGCTTTTCCATCCTTCTTCTCTATTTTTATAGAAACATCTTGAATCTTCCCAGTTTTCATTTGCTTAATATATTGTTCTAAATCCGCTGCATCAATGCGCATTTGTCTACCAACTCTGTAAGAAGGGAGTTTACCTTTTTTAATTAAATCATACACTGTTAACTTTGAGACTTTTAATCGGTTTGCTACTTCTTCCGTTGTGTAGGAATGATGATCCATAGACGATTCCTCACTTTCTCTTTTCATTGTAACAAAGAAAGAAAATTTCTCCTATATTTTCAAAAAGTGATTTACTTCACATTATATTTAATTATATCTATTTATAATTAAATATAATTAGTTATAATTAAACAGAAGAAAGAGAAAGGGGATTTTATTTATGAACAAATTTACATTACGGTACATTGGGGTATTCATGCTTTCTTTCCTTCTTATATTTAGCACTGCTTGTACAAGTGGAGAAAAGAAAGAAAAAACAAATGCTAAAGAAAACAAAACAGTTGAACTTACAATATCTGCAGCTGCCAGTTTACAAGATGCTTTCAAAGAAATCGAAAAACAATATAAACAAAAAGAACCCAATATAAAGCTTTCCTTTAACTTTGGCGGTTCTGGTGCACTTCAGCAGCAGATTGAACAAGGAGCCCCTGCTGATTTATTCTTCTCTGCAGCAGAAGATAAATTTCAAACACTTGTAAAAAAAGGGATTATTAATGAAAAAGAGGGGAAAAATCTTCTTGGAAATGAACTTGTTTTAGTCGTTCCAAAAGAAAGCTCTATTAAAACATTTCAAGAGTTGAAAGAAGATAAAGTAAAGAAATTAGCAATCGGTACACCTGAATCCGTACCAGCTGGAAAATACGCAAAGGCTTCTCTTACACATGAAAATCTATGGAACGATCTACAAAACAAAATTGTATTTACAAAAGACGTCCGCCAAGTGTTAACATATGTAGAAACAGGTAATGTAGACGCTGGTATTGTATACAAAACTGATGCTCTTATTTCAAATAAAGTAAAAATAGCTGCTGCAGCACCCGCTATTTCTCATGAACCTATCCACTATCCTGCAGGAGTTATAAAAGAATCCAAGCATAAGAAAGAGGCGACTTCATTCTATGAATATTTACAGTCAAAAGATGCACAATCTATCTTTAAAAAATATGGATTTACAATCCTCCCTTAACTACTATGACATTTGATACACTTTGGTCGCCTGTTTTTCTTTCTTTACGAGTGGCCGCACTCGCTACCATTATTGTTATGATTTTCGGCACAGTTATTGGACGAGTGTTAGCGCGCTCTTCGCGGCGTTATAAAGTGTTGTTAGAAACTATTTTTCTATTACCAATGGTGCTTCCACCAACTGTTATTGGGTTTTTTCTCATTATTATTTTCGGGAATAACAGCCCAGTTGGTAAGTGGATTGAATCATTATTTCAACAGTCTATTATGTTTACATCGTGGGCTGCTGTCATCGCTTCAACAATCGTTTCATTCCCACTTATGTATCAATCGGCAAAGACAGGGTTTTCTATTGCAAACGAGCAAATTGAGGACGGTGCCCGTGACCTTGGAGCTAGTGAATACCAAGTCTTCGTACATGTCACATTGCCACTGGCATTCCCCGCATTACTTAGCGGAATGATCTTAAGCTTTGTACGTGCACTTGGGGAATTTGGAGCAACACTTATGTTTGCTGGTAACATTCCAGGAAAAACACAAACAATTCCTACAGCCATTTATATGGCAATTGATGCAAGTAACATGCAGTTAGCTTGGACACTAGTTATCATAACAGTTGGTATGTCACTCATTTTCTTACTATGCATTCAATTCATTAATAAAAGAATCACTTCTTTAAAGTAGCTTTCGACAAAAAGCTGCTTTTTTATTTCCCGAAAAATAAACTATTTTGTAGAATGAAATACTTTGTTCTCACCTTACAAATTTGTAATCTTACTGTAAGCTAATTCGATAGTTTCTATTACCCGTATTTTATATAATAAAGTCATAAAGTAAAGCGAATGGGAATTGGATTGTCCCCCCCTTCCCATTAGTAAAAAATTAAGCAACTTTATTTCCCCAATCCCCTTTATAAAGAAGACCTCAAATTTGAGGTCTTTTTTTATTTAAAAAATAACAGAATCTTGATATTTATAGAAATATACATTCTATTTGAATTTACTTTCAAAAAAGGGCACTTTCCTGTTATCATATGAAGGTGTTTGAAAAGATGAAGAAATGAAAACGCATTTATATCGTAAATTCTTCATCCTGTTTTAGCGATCGGTAATCTTCTACTTTCTAGGTGGGAAATTACCGATCGGTAGAACGAACTTAATTATATCAGTATAACAAAAAGAAAGGAGTCTTGTAATGGACATTTTATTAGCGCTTCTTCCTGCACTTGCATGGGGAAACATCTTATTAGTAAGCGTAAAAATGGGCGGTGGTGCATATAGCCAAACGGTGGGTATGACAATCGGTGCTCTATTCTTCGCAACAATCATGTATGTATTTACTCAACCAGCTTTAACGATGACAATCTTAATTGTCGGCTTCATTTCAGGTCTATTCTGGGCTTTAGGACAAGTAAATCAATTAAAAACAGTTGAAAAACTAGGCGTTTCAACAACCGTAACGATTTCTACTGGTATGCAACTTGTTGCGACTTCTATCTTTGGAGTTATTGCTTTTCATGAGTGGACTACTACTACTACGATTATTATGGGAACGATTGCAATTCTGTTAATTGTAATTGGTGTTGTCTTTACTTCATTAGATGATAAAGAAAATGCACAGCCACCGGGACAACTGAAAAAAGGACTTTTAACTTTAATTGTTTCTACTTTTGGTTACCTTGTATATGTAATTATCATTCGTTGGTACAATATCGATGGTTGGTCTGCTATTTTACCGCAAGCAGTTGGTATGTTTGTTGGTGCAGTGGTACTGACAGCTAAACATAAACCGTTTAACAAATACGCAGTTCGTAACACATTGTCTGGTTTACTATGGGGAACAGGGAACTTATTCTTACTTCTTTCATTACCACGAGTTGGAGTAGCAACAAGTTTCCCATTATCTCAAACTGGTATCGTTATCTCTACATTCGGTGCAATTGTCTTCTTAGGAGAAAAGAAAACGAAACGCCAAATGGTATTTATTGCACTAGGTAGTGTTTTAATTATCGGTGGTGCCGTTCTACTTGGTATGACAAAAGCATAATTACACAAGCTATGAATCAAACCCTCGAAGCATATCTGCTTCGGGGGTTTCCTATTATTCATTATGAAACTCTCTTTATAAGACTTTTCTTTTTACAACACTCTCTCCAAAATGTTATCGTTTTTTATACCATATTCTAAGCAGGAAGGAATAAAGGATATGCCAAAGAAAAATAGAATTTTATTTATTGGTGCCGGTCGTATGGCGGAAGCAATCTTCGTAGGACTGCTTAAAACAAGTAATGAACACATCGAAGAAATTATTGTATCCAATCGAAGTAACATAGAGAAACTTGAGCAATTAAAACAAAAATACGGAATCTCAATTATACATGATTGGAAACCGTGCATTAAAACAGTAGATACTATTGTTTTAGCGATGCCACCAGCTGCACATGAGCAGTTATTAGCGGAATTATCACCTCTTCTGACCCATCAGTTCGTCGTAACAATTGCCGCGGGAATTGGTCCATCTTATTTAGAAGAAAAACTTCCTCAAGGTACACCCGTTGCCTGGATTATGCCAAATACAGCAGCAACGATTGGAAAGTCTATTTCCCTTTATACAATGGGGCACTTCCTAAATGGAGAGCATCAAGAAACACTGCAACTACTCTTAAAAGGAATTGGCACATCCCAGCTTTGCACAGAAGAAGAAATTCATCAGCTTACCGCTGTTACTGGAAGTGCACCTGCCTTCCTCTACCACTTTGCTGAAAGCTTAATTGAAGCAACAAAAAACTATGGAATCGATGAAACAACAGCAAAACATCTTGTCATTCAAATGATTGCTGGCTCTGCTGCCATGCTAGAACAGGATCAAGACCCAGCTATGCTTCGTGAACAAGTGACAACACCAGGTGGTGCAACTGCAGAAGGCTTAAAAGTTTTATATGAATATAATTTTTCGAAATTGCTTCATCAAGCAATTGAAGCAACAAACAAAAAAGCTAGTGGGAAATAATTACGACATGAAAAGGCTGTTAAGCACTGAAGATATGAAAGCAATTCATTAAATGAAAATCACCGCATTAGTCCAGGCCTTGATAATTTCGACTTTAAAAACGTGAGCACTGTGTAATTACACAGTGCTCTTCCTTTTTATGTCCTTGTTTAAAAAACTGAAAATTTAAACTATATTTCATTTCGTTGACAGTCAATTCATCAAGGTGTAAGATTTTGAATAATCAAAGAAACAAAAAATTAATACGAACAATTATGTTTACTCATTGTATCAAGAGAGGTGGAGGGACTGGCCCTTTGAAACCTCGGCAACAGGTTCACTTTGAATACTGTGCCACTTCCTGCAAGCATTATGCTTGAAAGATAGAATGAGGGACTTCGTTTATATACAGGTACGTGCCTTGTAAACAAAATTCCCTCTTTCTCGATAAGAAAAGAGGGAATTTTTCTTTCCCTCAAAGTTGTTCATTAACCATTTTTTAATACCCAAACAATTTAGGGAGGAATTTTACATGAAAAAAAATTTTGTACCTGCTGTTGCATCCGTTTTAGGAGCAAGTATTTTATTAACAGGATGCGGTAGCTATAAAGAAGAGGCCAACGGAGCAAACGCAAAAGATAAAGCTCCTGATAAACAAATATTGAACTTAGCCACTGGCACAGAAATACGTACAATGGACACTGCACGCGCTACAGATACTGACTCTGGTCAAGCAATGAGAAACGTATTTGAAGGTTTATATAACCTCGGTGAAGGAAATAAACCTGTTCCTGGCGTTGCAAAGTCTCATGAGGTAAGTCCTGATAAGACAAAATATACATTTCATTTACGAAATTCAAAATGGTCAAATGGCACACCTGTCACAGCGAATGATTTCGTTTTTGCTTGGCAACGTGCAGTTGACCCGGCAACAGCTTCTGAATATGCATTTTTATTCTTTGATATAAAAAATGCAAAAAAAATTAATAGTAAAGAGCTTCCGGCTGATCAGCTGGGTGTAAAAGCAATTAATGATCATATTTTTGAAGTTGAATTAGAGCGTCCAGTCCCATACTTTATTAGCTTAACTGCATTCCCAACATTCTTACCAATTAATGAAGAATTCTTTAAATCACAAGGTAATAAATATGCATTAGAAGATAATAAGCTTATCTATAATGGAGCCTTTACACTAAGTGATTGGAAACATGAACAAAGCTTTAAATTCAAGAAAAATACCAACTATTGGGATAAGAATAATGTGAAACTTGAAGAAATTAACTTTAATATTGTCAAAGACCATTCAACAGCCGTTAACTTATATGAATCAAAACAAATTGATCGACTTACTTTAACATCTGATCTTGTTGATAAATATCGTAAAGATAGTAACTTTAAAGAACGTCCTGATGTTGGGGTACAATTTGTACGTATGAACCAGAAAAATAAAACGTTACAAAATATAAATGTCCGCCAAGCTATTGATAAATCGATAGATAAAAAGGCATTTGTAAATATTCTCTTAAATGATGGCTCTCTTCCTGCTTATTCTCTAGTTCCAAAGAATTTTGCAAAGGGACCAAATGGAAAAGATTTTCGTGAGGAGAATGGCAATTTAACGAAAGAAAATACAAAAGATGCTCAAAAATCCTGGAAGCAAGCAAAACAAGAATTAGGTTCTGATAAAATTTCAATTGAATTATTAACAAGCGATAATGACCTTTCGAAAAAAACTGGTGAATATTTAAAAGAACAGCTAGAGAAAAATTTAGAAGGATTAACAGTAAGTATTAAGCATCAGCCACGCAAACAACAAGTCACATTATTATTACAAGGAAATTATGATATTGCTATCGATGGTTGGAGCCCTGATTTTGCTGATCCAATTACATTCTTAGAGTTATTTACAACTGATAACCCATATAATTTAGATCACTATTCCAACAAAGAATTCGATGACTTAATCCAAAAAGTGAAAACCGACTTAGCTGGTGATGAAAAGGCACGTTGGGAAGCCTTGAAACAAGCAGAAAAAATCTTATTTAAAGATGCCGTTGTCTCTCCTCTTTACCAAAATGGAACAACATACTTAGAACGTTCCTATGTAAAAGGAGTGGTTGAAGTTGATTTTGCGGGACCACTTAACTTCAAATGGGCTAACATTGAAAAATAAAGTGAAGCGTAAATGCTCAACATGTTATTAACCAAGCAATGAACAAAAAAGCGTATGTAAATACTATCTTGAATAATGACGCTATTCTTGCCGCTAATTTGTTCCTGCTAAATTTGTAAAAAGCCCTTATGGAACATACTTCTGTGTAGAAAATGACGCATTAGTAAAGCTTCAATTATAAGAGAACAGGGTATCCTTTTGAAGGATACCCTGTTTCTTTATGCTTCTTTAACTATGCGTCTCTTTAATCAGAAGAATACCCCCCACGGCGATTAAAGTTACAATTTGTTTGGTGACAATTATAAATAATAGAGAAATAATATTCTTTTTTAAATTCCCATCACCAAATGCTATTTTGAAATAACCACTTGCTGCATACATTACGGGAAATAATTTATTCGAAACACATACATAATTACATAAAAATGGGAAAAACTTATATAGAAGGAACGATACACTAAGGAGGAATATATAATGAGAATTCTACTTTCGGCTTTATTAGCACTTATGCTAGTACCTGCGTTAACAGGTTGTACTACACCAAAAAAGGAAACTCCAACTTCTGATAAGAAAACAACAGACGAAGCTAAAAATGAAGCACCTCAAGACTTAAAACTTAACTTTAACGACTTTCACCTAAATGCTGACTACCAAGATACGAAGAAAGATTATGAAGCGGAGTACAAAAATAAAGGTGCCGACAAAAAGATGGAAGGAAAGATTGAGGATCACAAGACTGATGTAAAACTAACAAGTGACAAAGCTATTGCCAAACTCAGTCCACTTCTACAAAAGTTAACATTTGATAAAAATACACCTGACCAAGAAGTGATTGATCAAGTTGTAGACGTATTTCAACTTGATAAAGATTACCAAAAATTCGATTTAGAAGTTGTTTTCTCAGATGGAACGAAGAAAGAGTATAAGAAGGAAGTAAAATAAAGAAGTAGGCGATTTTGCCTACTTCTTTATTTTTTCACCACATATCGTAAATTAGGTTTAGAATCACTAACATATTCTAGATCAAATACAGATGATTTTTGCAAATAAGAATATAATTGAAATGAATAGAAAGGAGATTAACCATGGATCCATTACTTATGGCAGTTATAGGATTACCATTAACAATCGTAATATTAGTTGTAATCGGCTTCTATAAACTATTTGTAAAAAAGAAAAATATCACTTCCTTTTATACCCCGTTTGATAACATTACCGGCCAAACAATTTCAGAATTTCACGAGGAACAAAAACTCCTAGTAGCTGAGGATGAAGATGGGGATGGAAAGAAGAAAAAATAACCTTGCGCATCGCAAGGTTATTTTTGTGCTTCTTTTTGAAAACGTTTATAGTACGTTGAAGCTGTTGAAAAGTGAACTTCTATATCACGAATTAATGATGATTCCTCATCTTTCGCTAATTTATCTAACTTTTTCATTGCTTGTTCTGTCTCATTTAAGAAACCAACATATAGCTCATGTTCTTGCTCTTTTGACTTAGGCACGCGAATTTCTTTACGCATATGATCAATATCCTCTAGCATACTTTTCGTTACCCTTTGAACATCTTCTTTAAACTGCGCGTGCCCTAATGCCTTCCCGCCTTTTTCCTTTGCTTCTTCCCATAGTTTTACCGCTTCATTTAATTCTTTGTTCATTTTCTCATCGTACTTCTTATGCACATCACGATATACTTTCATATCTTCTTGCTGCTCTGCCGATTGTTCTACTTTTTCTTTTGGTTCTTTTGTATCCTTGTTTCCATTACACCCTGCTAAAAGAAGCATGCTTCCAAGCAAGGCAATACTCCACACTTTCTTCATCTCTTACTCTCCTTTTATCTACATCTACTACTTATCTCCACTTGCTATTATAACGAGAACCATTCAAACTTTGCACTTATGATCCCATTTTTATACACACATCACCATTTTTGTCACAGTATCGTCACTTTATATAGCCAGTATCTCCATAAAGTGAGACTTTAATTACTCCAGAAATAGCGGAAGAAATGAATAATATGATATAGAGTTATTAAATCATGCATTCAAAAAACAATAAAAAACCCGGTAATATACCGGGCTCTCTTAAACGGAAAAATCAGATATGTATTTTTACCGCTTATTATTTATTAACAGTTGTACGACTGCGTTTATATACAAAAGCACCACCAGCAAGCATTACAACGCCAAGTAATGTCAATAAGTTATCACTACTTGAAGCACCTGTTTTTGGAAGAGATTTTGTATGATCTACATTCGTTGTTGTAATAACATTTGTTGGTGTCGGTGTTGGTGTAACCTTTGTTTGTTGATTATTTACCTGATTTGGATTTGGTACTTGTGTATCAGGCTTGTTGCCACTATTCCCT
Source organism: Bacillus cereus (assembly GCF_002584535.1). Taxonomy (GTDB): domain Bacteria; phylum Bacillota; class Bacilli; order Bacillales; family Bacillaceae_G; genus Bacillus_A; species Bacillus_A arachidis. The sequence goes on along the minus strand of NZ_NUOT01000029.1, from coordinate 16,328 downwards.
TTACCATCACCATTATTATTTCCACCTGTATTCTTATTATCTTGTTTCTTACAGTCCTTTTGTTCTACTTTCTCAATTGCTACTTGTTTTGTAATTGTTTGATCTCCACGTTTTGCTGTAAATGTAACTTTTAAATCCTTTAAATCTTTAGCTGTTTCTCCAACAACTTGGAAATATAATGCGGATCCTTCTCCACCTTCCATTGCTTTAACTGGAACTGTTGCTGTATTTCCATTCCATTTAATATCTAAGTTCATTGTTCCTTTACCAGTTCCACCTTGCAAAGAACCATCTTTTAGATAATCCGGAATTTCTCCTTGTGTATAATGATCTGGAATTGTTAATTTAATATCTTGCGGAACATCAATTTGCACATCAAAGCCCTTTAACTCATCCATTGTTAAATTTTGAGTCGTTAATAAGAAATCTAATGTAAATTGGTTTTCCTTTAAATTCGGCACACAAGTTGTAGCTTTTGCCTTACCTTCAAAACGTAAATCTTTATTCATCTCGGAAAAATCAATATTCGCACTTCCTTTAATTTTGCCAAGAGATTCATATCCATCTTTATCAATTAAATATAGTTCGAGATCTTTATTTACTTCTTTTCCAGCTACATTTCCAAGTACAGGTATTTTCACATCTTTTTTAACAGTTTGTCCCGGTTCCATATCTGGTAATGGCAGTGCGATAGCTTCAGAACCATCTTCAAGTTCTAATAAACGAACATCTTTAAATTCTCCATCTAGTCCCTTAGGGATAGCAACACCAAGATATACACCACTTACCTTTTCTTTTGAATTATTCGTCACATTTGCAGTGACATCTAATACATAATGATTTTTTTCTGCATCCCATTTCGCTTTGCCTGCCACACTCCCACTCAATTCAGCAGTAGATATCTGAGTATTCTTTTTTACTTCTCCTGCTGGAGGTGTATTTGCTGGTTTTGATTGATTTGCAGCTTGTGTTTTTTCTGGTTCACTCTTCACATTCGACTCGTTCTTTTGTTCTTTTTCAACTTCTTTTACTGGTTCAACTTTCTTCTCTGGAGCAGGCTGTTGTTTTTGTGAGCCTGTCTTCTCTTGTTGTTGTACATCTTTAGATTCTTCTTTCTTTACTTCCGTATTACCTTGTTTCTGCTGTACTTGCTCACCGTTTACTGTCGGATTCTTGATGTCATTTTGCTTTGTAGTTACCTTTTCTTGATTTTGCATCTGTGCTTCTTTTACAACTTCCTCAGGTGCCGCCAACGCCACAACAGGAGAAAAAGCTAAAAGTGATACAAGAGTTACGGCACTTACTTTCTTCAGCATACTAACACTCCTTATCTCATTTTTGTCCTAGTTTATGGATTTCATAGTTTCATTGAATAATAAAATACAAAGAATTCCATAAGTTAGATCCCATATCCATTATAAGGAAATAAGTGAACAAAAACAATTAATTTATCGAATAATGCGATTTTTTAGATTCTATATATTCACATTTCAACCAAGATCTTTACAGCCTTTATTGGTGAACCATATTTTATTTAGTTACTTGTTCGTTCAGAAACAATAAAAAAAGCTGCAACCATACGTTGCAGCTTTTTTTATTCCTCTAAATCTTGCTTTTCTTGCAGTGCAAACTTCTTTTCACTAGGCTTTGCCATAAAGATATAACATAAAACTGCTCCCACTTCACATAAAGCAATCACAATTCCCATAGGAAGTGCTGTATTACTGCCTCCAATCCCTACTAAAGGCGCAACAAGCGCTCCAGAAATAAACTGCAACAATCCAAGCAACGCTGAAGCTGTTCCAGCAGCTTGTTTTTGATTTTTCATCGCTAGTGAAAAACCTGTCGTTGATACAACCCCAACGCTTGATACAACAAGGAATAATGAACATAAAACACCAATTAATCCAATTCCTAATACAATTGTGAGAAGTAAGGAGATACCACCAGCAGCTGCAATTCCAATGCCAGCTACAAATAAAGCTTTCTCACTTAGCTTCCCTGCCAAACGGCCGGTAATTTGGCTGGCAATAATAATACCAATACCATTAATAGCAAAGAATACGCTAAATTCTTGCGGTGATGCCCCGTATATATTTTGCAACACAAACGGCGAACCAGAAATATAAGCAAACATTGCCGCTGACACTAAGCCCTGCGACAAGGCATACCCCATAAATAAGCGATCTTTCAGCAAATTCCTATATGTCGCTAATGTTCCTACTAAACCGCCTGTTTCCCTCTCTTCAAGAGGTAATGTCTCACGTAACACAAACGTAGCGGATACTAACATAAATATACTTATCGCTCCAAGGACGATAAAAACTCCGCGCCACGATGTAAATTGTAACAATTGTCCTCCAATAATTGGCGCTAAAATTGGTGCTGCTCCGTTTACTAACATAAGCAGCGAGAAAAATTTTGTCATCTCAGAACCTGAGTACATATCACGTACCATAGCACGAGATATAACAATACCAGCTGAACCTGAAGCTCCTTGTAAGAAACGTAAAAGAACTAGACTCCAAATAGATGGCGCAACCGCACAAAGTAAAGAAGATGCAACATACATAATAAGAGCAATAATAAGCGGTTTACGCCGTCCATAAATGTCACTAATTGAGCCAACAAATAATTGTCCAACCGAAAGCCCTAATAAACATGCTGTTAAAGTAAGCTGAGCAAGAGAAGCATTTGTTTGTAAATCATCCGTTAATTTTGGCAACGAAGGCAAGTACATGTCAATGGACAATGGCCCGATTGCTGTTAATGTCCCTAATACAAGAATCATCCATAACCTGTTGGCTTTTACAGGTTTATATACATCGTGATTAATTTCATTCACTTCCATCATTCACCCTTTCTATTATAAGTTCTAAATTGTAACAATTACAGTTACAACATTGATGTACGTCAAGTATATCGTACTTTTCTATATAACGAAATGAAAAAAGCGATAGAGTCTCTATCACTTTACTTTTCCGTTTCTATCTGTGTTGCTAACAATCGCTCCCTTTTCTTAACTAAACAAGAAGTCGGAAAACGATAACAAACTTGTAATTGAGTGCTATCTTAATACAAAGGTCTTTTTCTTATCCATTGCGTCGCAACCCATTTTTCACCTTTAATAACAGGTTCACCGCCATGTAGAGTGAGCTTGTTTAATGATGCATCCTGATAAAAATATTCGAAATATACCGCCATTCCTTTTTTCGGAGATACAGAAAGATTGAGTTTGGGAAAGACAGTCTCTCCGCCTTCTTCTACATGATTTAGGTACATGACAAGGGTACTAATACGATTATTGTTTGCTGCCGCACTGTTTTCTGCAAAAAAATCATAATGCGCTTTATATTCTTGACCAACTGTATACTTTAAAATATGTAACCCTTCCCCATTTTCAACAGGAACATTCATAATTGAAGCGATTCGTCTTTCAATTCTAGTAACGACCTCACTTTCTTCTAAAAACGTACCACTACTCGTCCGAATGTTATTTATTTCACGCGAAACACCAATTTTAGAACGTTTCATTTTATTTTTAGACATTTCAATTAACGTTTCACACTCTTCATCACTTAATACATTTTCTAACACGACAATAAGAGGCTCTTCTAATCTTGAAATAATTTGGATTTCTCTATCTTCTGTTACAATTGTGTTTCCAATGTGGTTAAAAATCGTTAGTTCCTTATTTTCAACTCTTTGATTTTCCATTGTTCTTCTCCCCATCTCTCTTAAAAATGATTAGACATCATAAATATATCATACTTTTCTTTCTATTCTCCCTTTTTAAAAAATTAAGATGAGGACTGTTATGTTTTATTCCAATATTCAATTAAAGAGCATTTTAGATCGAGAAATAGTTTTTGTAAAAGAGTAGTTAATAAAAATCACCTCATAAGCTTTTAATTTATAATAAACAAGAAGAATCCACCAAAAAGGGAACTACCCCCTGTCAAGTAGACAGTAAAAATACTCCCCTTAGATAAACAGATTTTTATTTTTTATCCGTCTACCTAATGGGGAGCATATCACTTTAAATCTGCTTTAAAAGATTCCAATTATTATACCGTAATTTTCACTGCTCTCACTCTTAAAAAACAAAAGCATCCGTTCACTTGTTTTAATACTAAGCAAACGGATGTTGAACTTCTATATTTAAACGACTTTATTGTCACTCTACAATACATGTAGCTTTAAAATAAAGTTTAAATAAACCAACAAAAGAAAAGAGCGTATTAAAAAAAAGATCGATCAAAACATGCTCTTCTTGTTTTAATTTGAATGATTCTTTTTAAAAAAAGTTTAATCGTTTTGTACCCCTTATTCAGCAGAAGCACTCCGCTTAACAAGATTTTGTTAACAAGTTTTGTTTAGTGCTTTATTTTTCTAATACTCTTAAAAATTAACTACTGCATATTTCTATTGAACTCTAATTGATTTTGAATTCCTGACCTATCAATTTGAATCCAATACTCTGAAATTTTCCCATCGTCTATTCTATACACCGCACTTGCCATTTGAATTATTGGGAGTCCTGTAGGTTGATATCCATCGATTTCTCCTAGGTGTGTACCTACTTGTTTCCAACGTACATATACTTTACTTCCTTGTACTAAAAACTCTTGAATTTCTAAAGAAAAATTACCATATACTTCAATCATCTCTCTTACATGTTCAGCATAATCTTTAGGAGTTCTGCAAACTGTTTGTTCTTCTTCAGATACAATTTGATGTGCCAATACTTTTTCTGCCATTAATTGATTTGAATAGTCAGGATTATTCCCCGAACGTACTTCTTCAAAAAATTTTCTAACAATTTGTTCTGGCGTCATTTAAAAAACCCCTTATTAATAAATCCAATATTAATCATAAAACCCTAAAATCTTTCATACTTTCTCCAAGAATATAGTGTGAAAACCACATCAAATTCTGCTTCATAATAGCCACATTAATTCCTGGCTGATCAGAACTATATGCCATTCCTTTAAATATAATTAATTCTGTATCAACTTCCATATCCCTTAACCCTTGATATAGCTCATATGCATTTGGAGTTGGAACTCTTGCATCCTTCTCACCATGTTGGATTAAGGTGGGAGTACAGGCTGATTTAATATATTTCATTGGTGATGTTTTAGTATATATCTCTGGATCATTCCATGGATTATTTCCTAAATACATCCTAATAAAGTAAGGTATATCTGTATTTGCATAATGGGTACTCCAGTTAGTAATGCCACCTCCAACTGAAATAGCTTTAAATCTACTACTAAATGTAGAACAGAAAGCTGATATATATCCCCCGTTGCTCCATCCCATAACCCCTACTCTATCTTTATCTGCAATCCCTTTGTCAACTAGTTTATCCACTCCAGATATAACATCATCGTAGTTAGCAATTCCCAGTTTTCTATAGTTTGCTTTTAAGAATTCATTACCATAACCAGAACTTCCCCTGTAGTTTGGTTCTAAAACTATAAAGCCTTTTTCGATAAACTGTTCAATAGGATATTTCTCATTAAAACAGTCTGAAAATATTGGAAAGGACGCCCAAGCCGGACCACCATGGATTACCACTAATAAGGGATATTTTTTATTTGCGTCAAACTCTACTGGGGTTGATAAAACTCCCTCTATTTCAAGACCATCACTACTTTTCCATGAGATTATCTCCCTGTTACTTTTAAGCTTTCCTTTGAAGAAGCTATTTTCATTCGTTATTTTTTTATCGTCTAAATAGATTTCAAAGGTTTCATTTGTTATAGCCTTATTATAAGATATATGATTTCCATCCCTTGTTATAGAAGCATCCACTATAAAGCTATCTACTTTTTCACTTAACATTTCCACAGTGCCATCCTCAGATAACAACCCAATAAGATAATTCGTTTTATTCTGCCATCTAATTAAAATTCCTCTAACTGTCCACCGTAATGGAATAACCGTACTATCAAAATCTGTTAAAGGTTGAATTAGCTCTCCATTATTAATATCATATATCTCTAATGTACTGTCTTGTATATGGGCCTTATAGTAATCCTTCTCCCTTATGCTTGCTGAGTAACATATTTTGCTTCCTTCAGGAGAAAAGCAAACGCTCCCTCCCAACAACTTATCTATATTCATCTTTTGTAGCTCTCCAGCTTTAATATCTAGTATGTATAGATCTCCATTAATATAATCTTCCATATCTGAGCTTGGTGTAGCCATAAATACAACCTTTTTCCCATCATTTGAAATATCAAATTCATGGATATGAAAATCCTTCCCATCAGTTAGTTGATAAACAACGCTATTTTCGTGTTCATATTTATCATTTTGTATCACTTTTTCTATTTCAATGTAATATAAACAATTATTCTCGTATTCCTTACCTATATGATGGAAATTTCCATATAGTTCCTTACGTTTCTTTATCACCTCAGATTCTTTTGACTGTGCAACATAATAAAAACCCTTGCCAGTAGACTCCCATTTGAAATTACTGACCCCTTCTTTCTCATCAGTAATTTGAACCCCACTATAACCATCTATTGATTTAACAAAGATCTGATTTTTCTTATTATCCCCGTCACCAACTGGGCTAAGGTATGCGATATTCCTAGAATCTGGAGACCATAATGGGTATGTACTATCTATATCCTTAGTTGTTAATGGGTAACTCTGCCCCTTATCTTTTTCATATATCCATACATGATTCCTATATTTATTGTCTTTCCAGTTAGCTGTCTTCTTGACAAATGCTACGTTTTTGCCATCATCACTTATGTTTGTATCTGATAAGGTTGGCAATGAAATAATCTCTTCTATACTTAGATATGTTTTTTCATTCATTTTCATTAATAACCCCCCTCTTAATGTCTAGTAATCTAACTTGTTCAATTATTCAGTTAAATAAATGTATTTTTCCCCAAATCCGACAGAAATTTATGCTGTCTGTTTGTTTTTATTCCTTTTAAACGAGTTGAACGACCCTTCGAAGATACATCTTGAATCTTTAACCAAGGTTTATAATCTACTCCATACCGGTTCCTCGACCTTGTTTAATCCACTGTTCGATCGCAGATATTCTTTTTCTTTTCGACATAAAAACACCCCTTTAGATAATCATATCTAAAGGGGTGGAAACAGTGCAACTTTATTTCAAATCTACAATACAATTATTAATTTCCCAATCTCCTACTCAACAGTAACAGACTTAGCTAAGTTACGAGGCTTATCAACATCACACTCGCGGTGAAGCGCTGCGTAGTATGAGATAAGTTGTAATGGAACAACTGCTACAAGCGGTGCTAATGCTTCATGTACAGCTGGTAGTACGAAGCTGTCTCCTTCCATTTCTAAGCCTTTCATTGAGATGATACATGGGTTTGCTCCACGTGCTACTACTTCTTTTACGTTACCGCGAATTCCAAGGTTTACGTGCTCTTGCGTAGCAAGTGCGATAACTGGTGTACCTTGTTCAATTAGCGCGATTGTACCGTGTTTTAATTCTCCACCAGCAAATCCTTCTGCTTGGATGTAAGAAATTTCTTTTAGCTTTAACGCACCTTCTAATCCTACGAAGAAGTCTACGCTGCGTCCAATGAAGAAACAGTTGCGTGTTGTTGCTAAAAATTGTTTTGCAAGTGCATCCATTTCTTCTTTTTGATCACAAAGTACTACCATTGCATTCGCTACAAGACCTAGTTCGTGTGTTAAATCAAAATCAAGAACTTCGCCTTTTGCTTTCGCAATATCAGCTGCTAGGATTGAAAGCACTGCAAGTTGAGCTGTGTAAGCTTTCGTAGAAGCAACTGCGATTTCTGGCCCTGCATATAGAGGTAGTGTATAGTCAGCTTCACGAGAAAGCGTAGAACCTGGTACGTTTGTAATTGTTAATGCTTTATGACCCATTTCATTTGTTTGTACAAGTACTGCACGGCTATCTGCAGTTTCACCACTTTGTGAAATGTAAATGAAGAATGGTCTTTCTGTTAATAATGGCATATTGTAAGAGAATTCACTTGCTACGTGTACTTCTACAGGTACTTTTGCAAACTTCTCGATAAATTGCTTTCCAACAAGACCAGCATGGTAACTTGTTCCACATGCAATAATATAAATACGATCGCTATCTAAAATCGCATTACGGATGTCTCCATCTAATTCGATTTCGCCATTTTCATTTTGATATTTTTGAATGATATTACGGATTACAAGTGGTTGCTCATCAATTTCTTTAAGCATGAAATGAGGATATGTTCCTTTTTCAATATCACTTGCATCTAATTCCGCGGTAAACGGTGCACGTTCAATCGTTTCACCTTGTAAGTTTTTAATTGTAATGCTTTCTTGTGTTACAATTACCATTTCTTTATCCATTAATTCGATAAATTGATCTGTAACTTGTAACATCGCCATTGCGTCGCTCGCAACAACATTAAAGTTGTCACCAACACCTACTAATAGCGGGCTTTTGTTTTTAGCAACATAAATCATGTTTGGATTTTCAGCATCAAGTAATCCAATCGCATAAGAACCATGTAAAATGGATAACGTTTTACGGAATGCATCTTCCACACTTAACCCTGTGCTTACTTGCTGTTCCATAAGCTGTACGATAACTTCTGTATCAGTCTCACTTACAAACGTTACATCTTGAAGATATTCTTTTTTCACTAATTCATAGTTTTCAATTACACCATTATGAACTAGCGTAAAGCGCTTTGATGTACTTTGATGCGGATGTGCGTTTACAGTGCTTGGAACACCATGTGTAGCCCAGCGTGTGTGACCGATTCCTACGCTTGCTGCCACGTTCTCGTCTACGATTTCACGAAGTTTTGCAATACGGCCTTTTTCTTTGTATACAACAATACCGTTCTCTGCCTGTACTGCAATACCTGCTGAATCATATCCGCGGTATTCTAGTTTCTCTAAACCTTTTAATAAAATTTCCTTTGCATCTTGCTCTCCAATAAATCCTACGATTCCACACATGTTTAGTCGCCGTTACAAATGCTTACATTGCTCTGCGAACATGTAACGACATAGTCCGATCCCATTCATTATTTAAATATAAAAAACGGATTACATATTGCTAGACCTGTAAGTCTGTAACGGCTTTCACCTTCCTCTCGATTGGGTTTCAGTCCGTATATACTTATACAGCTAGTATTCATCCGTTCCTTTTCTCTCATCAAACCTTTACCTTTGTCCACCGAGTCACCTTGGTGATTTAAGTAAAAGCTTTCGGTTGTGATGAACAACCGGGAGTCATCCGCCGAAATCTCGATAAAACTCCTCCTCGTCAACTACACAACTTGTAGTTCTGGCGCTTTTATAATTCCTTATATTTACTTTGAGAAAAAGAACAAGACCATCTTATAACAAACAACATAAACCGTCAATAAAATTTTTTCATTGTCTATAAAACATATGAAAAAGGAGCACAAATCGTGCTCCTTTTTCATATAAAATCAGCTAATTATTCAGCTCCAACTTCAGCTTTCACAACTTCTACAATGCGATGTACATATCCATCACAAATTTCTTGTGTTGGTGCTTCTGCCATTACACGAATAAGTGGTTCTGTTCCAGAAGGACGAACAAGAATACGGCCGTCTCCGTTCATTTCTTCTTCCACCACACGAATAATTTCTTTAATTTTTTCATTTTCTAATGCTAGTTTTTTATCCGTTACACGAACGTTTACTAATAGTTGAGGGAACTTTGTCATTTCACTCGCAAGCTCAGACAATGGCTTTTTCGTCATCTTCATAATATTTACAAGTTGAAGCGCACTTAACATTCCGTCTCCAGTTGTAATGTAATCAAGTAAGATAATATGACCAGATTGTTCCCCACCAAGATTATAACCGCCGCGCTTCATTTCTTCCATTACGTAGCGATCACCAACTGCTGTCTTATTACTTGTAATACCGTTTGCTTCTAGTGCTTTATAGAATCCTAAGTTACTCATAACAGTTGAAACAACTGTGTTATGTTTTAACTGACCAGTTTCTTTCATATATTTCGCACAAATGTACATAATTTGATCGCCATCAACAATGTTTCCTTTTTCATCTACTGCAATTAAACGGTCTCCATCGCCATCAAATGCAAGTCCAATATCCGCACCTTTTTCTTTTACTAGTTCAGCTAAACCTTCTGGATGTGTAGAGCCAACACCCTCGTTAATGTTCATACCGTTTGGTGATGTTCCCATCGTAGAGATGTCAGCTTCTAAGTCTGCGAATAAATATGGTGCTAAAGAAGACGTTGCTCCGTGTGCACAATCTAAAGCAATATGTAAACCAGAGAAGTCTTCTTCTACAGTTTGTTTAATGTATTGTAAATACTTTTGTCCACCTTCGAAGTAATCGTTCACTTGTCCAAGCTCTGTTCCTGTCGGACGTGGTAATTCATCTACTTCTTTATCTAATAAAGCTTCAATTTCTGCTTCTTGTTCATCAGTTAGTTTAAATCCATCTGAGCCAAAAAATTTAATTCCATTATCTTGCACTGGGTTATGAGATGCTGAAATCATAACACCCGCTTGTGCATCTAGCGCCTTTGTTAAATACGCAACCCCAGGAGTTGAAATAACACCAAGACGCATAACTTCTGCTCCAGTTGATAATAGACCTGCTACTAATGCACCTTCTAACATGTGACCAGATACACGTGTATCTCGGCCAATAATAACTTTTGGACGATCTATATCTTTTGTTAATACATATCCTCCAAAACGTCCAATTTTAAATGCTAGTTCAGGCGTCAATTCCTCATTTGCGACACCGCGCACACCATCTGTACCAAAATATTTACCCATTGCTATTCGCTCCTTTTTCTTGCTCTTTTTGATTTTCTACTTCATTCTGTTTGCCTTGTTCCTTGCCTTGCTCATTTGGTTTTTCTATTTCATTCTCTTTGTCTTCTGGTGAATCTGGTTGTTCTGGTTGTTCTGGCCTTCCTTGTACTTCTTGCTCTGAATTTTCTTTTTTTACAAGGGTTACCTTTGCATTTTTTTGTTTTGTCTCTATTGAAACATTATTAGGGCCGCTAACCTGAATTGGAATATCGTGCGTCCCAGAAGATAGATTTTGTAGATTAATTGACGCTGTTATTTGTTCTGCTGTTATTTTATCTACTATACTGGCTTCTCCTGAAATATCAACGCTTATCTTTCCACCTTGTGGAGAAAGCAATTGTAAGGTGAATTCATCTGACAATCCATTTTTTCGTATAGAAATGCCCTCTATTGTCTTATGCTTTGTATTTTTTTGCTTTTGTACTTCGACGGAAACTTTCACTTGACTAGGGTTTACATTTGTTACACCTTTCGGTAATAAAACAGAGGCATCGAATGTTGTAGATTCCGTAATTTTACTAAGATCTACTTCGACGCCCTCCAAGGACTTTATAGTGTCCAAAACATCTTTTGGTCCTGATATTGTCACTTCATTTGGTTCGATACCGATTTTTGTAACAGCTAACCCTTCAGGTACACTTCCTTTTTTCGAATAAGTTAGTGGCACAGTTTTTTCAATATTATTTGTCGTAGTTGGATTTGAAACTGGGATCGTAACACTTACTTTAGAAGGTGTTGTTTGTAAGTCTAGTTTCTTACCATCTTCATCATATAGTACAATTTCGGCTGTCTTTGTTACTGTTTTTGTTATCCCCTTCAAATCAACATATGCCCTGACAAGAGCAACTTTTGCTAGCTCCTCTTCTGTACCAATAACCTCAACAGTTCCTGGTTTAATAGTCGGCTTTTCAACCATACTACCTCCTGGCATTTGACCCTCATTCGAATACTTCACTTCCACAGGAAATGACTTCTTCGCCTTACTTTGGATTGTAACTTTAACTTTCGCCGGTTGAACCGTTACTTTTAAGTTATTTTCCATCCCGGTATACTTTAAAGGCACTTCGTATGTTCCTGTAGAATATCCACGTAAATCTACAGATACACCAAACTCACGTTGTGACCTTGCTGCAGTAATTACGTTTTTGGGTCCTTCCAATTTTACTTTTACATACTTTGGAATACCACTTACAATATATTTATCTTCATCATAGTTTACTGCTGCTACAATGTTAGACACTGTTTCTGTTATATCACTTGTTGGAAAAGGTGATGCATTCTTATTCTCTGTCATGTTTTTATCCGACAAATTCGTTGACATGTAAAGCATTAACGCCAATAGTAATGAAATTCCTTTTAAAAACCAGTGGTTCTCCATCAGCTTATCCATGACGCTTTCTCCTCCAATTCCAATTCCATAAAGATGAAGAAGTTGTCTTCACATTCCCACTGAACTCTGCTAAAAGCATCTCTTTCAACTGTTCGACTTTTAAATCACGATGTAATTCCCCATTTTTAGTTAAAGAAATTTGACCTGTTTCTTCTGATACAACCACTGTAATGCTATCAGTTACTTCACTAACTCCCATCGCAGCTCGGTGACGCGTTCCTAATTCTTTTGATATGAATGGACTTTCCGATAATGGTAAGTAACAAGCTGCTGCTTTAATCGTATTCCCTTGCATAATAACCGCTCCATCATGAAGCGGTGTATTGGGGATAAAGATATTAATAAGCAGTTCTGATGACACATTAGCATTTAAAGGAATCCCGGTTTCTACATAATCTCCCATCCCAGTCTCTCTAGATAATGTAATAAGCGCACCAATGCGTCGTTTACCCATATATTCAGTTGCCTTTGCCACAGCATTCGCAACCATTTCATACTCTTCTTCTTCCTGACCAATTGCACGGGAGAACAAACTTCCTCTTCCTAATTGTTCAAGCGCTCTTCTAAGCTCGGGTTGAAAAATAATAATCACTGCTAGGAATCCCCATGTCAAAGCTTGGTCCGTGAGCCACTGCAACGTATGCAACTCAAATAAATAACTTAATATACGGACGATAATAATAACTGTAATCCCTTTCAAAAGTTGAACAGCTTTTGTACCTCGGATTACATGAATTAGCTTATATATAACAAACCACACAACGGCGATATCTAATATCGTACTGAGATATTTCAAAAAGTTCATATCTCCAAAAGGCATGCTAACCCTTCCTCCTACTTATGAGCAATTTTATCCATATACTGAAATATTATTATTCTGCTCTATATGTATGTATTTACAACAACTAGTTAATTATACCATACATGAAAGAAACGACAATTACAAACGACGTTACCCCTCATGGTGTAAATTGGTAAGATGTCAAACTTTATTGTAAGGCAGTATAATATAACTTATTATTATACTCTTATTTTAAAATAAAAAAAGCAGCATTTTAGCTGCTTTTCTTACATTTATTTTAGTTTTTCACCGAATAAAGAACCCATTAAAGCTACCGCTGTTGTTGCTGTTCTGTTTTTCTCATCTAAAATCGTATTTACTTCCACAAACTCAGCTGATGTAATAATATCAGCCTCCGCTAGCATTTCCATTGCTAAATGACTTTCACGATAGGATAGTCCACCAATTACAGGTGTTCCCACTCCTGGTGCATCATGTGGGTCTAGTCCATCTAAATCTAATGATAAATGAACACCATCTGTATGTGATAAGTATGCAATTGTTTCTTCCATAACCGCAGTCATACCCATACGATCAATTTCATGCATTGTAAATACTTTAATTCCTTCATCGCGGATGAAGTCTTTTTCTCCCTCATCTAATGCACGTGCACCAATGATAACGACGTTTTCCTTTTTCACTTTCGGATACGCTTCGTATAAATTCACTAATGAAGGATGACCATAACCTAAGCTTGCTGCAAGTGACATACCATGAATATTTCCAGACGGTGACGTTTCTTCTGTATTTAAATCACCGTGTGCATCATACCAAATTACACCTAAATTTTTATAATGCTTTGCTACTCCTGCAAGTGTCCCAATTGCAATACTATGATCGCCACCTAGTACAAGTGGAAAACGACCTTCTTCTATAATATGATCAACCTTACCTGCTAATTCATCACAAACTTTTGCAACTTGTGTAAGGTTTCTTAAATTTGTATTTTCAGCTACTTCTTTTTCTCTCTTGATACAAATATCCCCAATATCTTCTACGTCATATCCGATGTTTTGAATTCTTTCAATTACTCCCGCATAACGAATTGCACTTGGGCCCATATCAACTCCACGACGCATCTGTCCTAAGTCCATTGGAACTCCAACGATTGAAATTTCTTTCTTCATAGATAGTCTCCCCCTTTTATGCCTTCACTAAATATTTTAAATCTTTTATATACTCTGACTCAACTCGACATTTTTTTGTATGTATATACACCCCATTCACTAATATCTACGTAGAAATCTATACTTTTCATCTGTTTTATGTATAAAATAAACCGTTTTCTAAAAAATCTCATTACACATGTACACATAAATAATGAAAAATAAACGTCTCCTATAATTAGAGACGTTTTCCTGAAGCTATTTTCCATACAGATGCGATATTCCGCGCAGTCATTTCAATATTTTCTCTTGCTGCTATATATGCTTCCTCTAGTGTCATTGGACTTGATGTGGCAGCAAACACAGCATCTATTCCTTCTTTATAAACTGAAATGTGATTCGAAAGTACAGAACCCCCAATAGCTATAACAGGTATATGTAGTCTCTTTGCACGTTTAGCAACCCCAACCGGTGCTTTTCCATAAGCGGTTTGCACATCTATCCTTCCTTCACCTGTAAGAACAAGAGTTGCTTCTTTTATATGTTCATCAAAATTTGTATAGTCTAATACAATTTCAATTCCCTTTCTTAATTGACCTTGTAGTACAGCAACAACTGCAGCTCCTAATCCTCCCCCAGCTCCTGCACCCGGTATCTCTTCCACATCAATGTGTACATGCCGTTTTAATACATAGGCATAATGCTTTAAATTATCATCTAACTGCGTGATCATTTCTGGACTTGCTCCTTTTTGCTTTGCAAATACAAAAGATGCTCCTTTTTGTCCTGTTAAAGGATTGTCTACATCACATGCCGCTTCTATTTTCACATGCGCTAAACGAGAATCCAACTTAGCTAAGTCTAAAGAATCAATAAAATGTAAATTTCCACCGACAGGTTCTATTATTCGTCCATCTTTCCTTAAAAACCTTACACCTAGGGCTGAGAGCATGCCTGTCCCTCCATCGTTCGTAGCACTTCCGCCAAGCCCTAAAATAATATGCTGTACACCTTTATCTAAAGCATCTAATATAAGCTCTCCCGTTCCTTTTGTTGTGGTGATGAGAGGGTTTCGCTGTTCAACCGGAACATGATGCACCCCCGACGCTGCTGCCATTTCAATAAACGCTGTTCTTTTATCTTGAGAAATACCGTAGAATGCATCTACACGTTCACCAAGTGGACCTGTTACGTAAAGTTGAATGATCTTTCCTCCTGTAGCATCAACAAGAGATTGAACGGTACCTTCTCCTCCATCTCCAATTGGAAGTTTCACATACTCAGCTTCAGGAAAAACTTTAGTAAACCCTTTTTCAATGGCCTTACATACTTCTATCGCTCGTAAGCTTTCTTTATATGAATCAGATGCAATAACAATTTTCAACACCTATTCCTCCCTTCCCCCGTATCCACACACGCTTTAATTCAAACCTTATATTTTACTCTATTTTTCTATTGTAAACGAAATAAATGGAAACTTGTCCTTATTAAAGCAGAATAAACAAAAAACCTTACATCAAAAGATGTAAGGTTTTTTCTAATTTATAATGGAGCCTAGCGGGATCGAACCGCTGACCTCCTGCGTGCAAGGCAGGCGCTCTCCCAGCTGAGCTAAGGCCCCGAAGTAAAAAAGCGGAAGACGGGATTCGAACCCGCGACCCCAACCTTGGCAAGGTTGTATTCTACCACTGAACTACTTCCGCGAAAATGGTGAGCCATGAAGGACTCGAACCTTCGACCCTCTGATTAAAAGTCAGATGCTCTACCAACTGAGCTAATGGCTCGTAAATGGCTGGGCTAGCTGGATTCGAACCAGCGCATGACGGAGTCAAAGTCCGTTGCCTTACCGCTTGGCTATAGCCCATTAATATTTACTAGTATGCTTGTCTTTTTAAAAAAATAAACCTTTATCAGGTTGTTTTTTTAAAATGGTGGAGGGGGGCAGATTCGAACTGCCGAACCCGAAGGAGCGGATTTACAGTCCGCCGCGTTTAGCCACTTCGCTACCCCTCCGAAACTTACATGGTGCCGGCTAGAGGACTTGAACCCCCAACCTACTGATTACAAGTCAGTTGCTCTACCAATTGAGCTAAGCCGGCGTATTTATTTAAAAATGGTGGCTCGGGACGG
>NZ_NUOT01000028.1 GCF_002584535.1 Bacillus cereus | reverse complement strand
CAGCATCAACACCATGGTCAACAACATCAACAACAGCAAACATGGTATGGCGGAGCGGGAAGTGCAGGAAGTACTGCAGGAACAGCGGGCGCGGCAGGGCATGCTGGACACGGACACTAATAGAGTAAATAAAAAACATAAAAAAATTCTCTTGTGCGCAAGGGGATTTTTTATTTTGGGAATAGTAAGGAGGAGAGGGGGTGCATTACATATGGGAAAAGGTAGAAGTAATAATGCTGGTAAAAAGCAACCGAATTTCGATGATTCATCTAATTTTGCTAAACAAAGTCAACCGACAGAAAAGAAGAAAAAATAAACAAAAAGGAGCTCTCTTCATAAAGAGAGCTCCTTTTTCAGATATATCGGCGTTTCGACACGACATATCGTTCGCTCGAAAAAATAAGACATAAGTGCGGGTCTTAACTTCTCGCGAATAGTAGCCTATTCAATCTTATTTCCCTGCTTTTGCTAATGCTTCTTGGCGTTGACGCTCAATTTCAGCACGTAACTGTGGTTCTGGTGCTTGCCAGCCTTCTGGTTTCAAAATTTTTCCGTCGCCTTCACGGAAGCGTGGTTTTCCATCAGGGAATAGTTTTGCCATATTGGCATTGTTTACAATTTCAAATCCTTTATCAGGACGTACTCCCATTTCTGCAAATGTTCCAAACGCGAAATAAATAAGGTCAATTAATGCATCGTATTGATCTTCTACAGTATTAGCTTCTAAAAACTCTTCTAGCTCTTCTTGCATAAAGCTTGCGCGAATTTTTGCACGCTCTTCAGTTAATTTTGTTGGTACATCTGTAACAGGATGTCCAAATACCTCGTGCATTTTTGCGACAAGTTCATATCCTTTATCTAAACCTTTTTCGTTAGTCATGTTGTTTCATCCTTTCTCGTTTTGTGCCGAGTTTCATTGTAACATAAGGAGATTATTTAATAAAAAGAACATCCTATATAAAATAAGATGTTCTCTCTATCGCTACTCTTCTTTTTTTATTAAAAATGATACAGCAAGATCAATCCCAAACATCCCCACAAGTAGCATTGGTACAACAACAAGTAAATAACGTGTAAATGAAACATTTTTTAAGTATGTATGAGCAAATAAAAAGACGCTGAGAAATAGGATACCATATAAAATAGGCTTTACTAACTTTTTAGACATAAGCTCCCCCGTAAATATCTTTTTCTCTATGTAAGTAATTTTGTAAGTAGTATAAAAAACTCCTCTCTCCGTTGTATCATGACCGAAAGAGGAGTTCAATCATTATCTTACATTTTGAGGAAACTATATCTCCTATTATTCGATTACACCTGAATTTGTAATATTAACCTCATACTTTACTGTGATAGGTACGTCTTTGTACATTTTTTGCCATTCTGCTAATTTAAATGGTCTATAGTGTTGTCTAAATTGAGCTCCTAGCCCAAGGGGATCAACATTTAGAGATTTAAATTTTTTGATAAGTTTTGCGGCTTTAGCATTTAAGCGTTGTTCAACTTCTCGTGATATTTTTTTTGTGTTTTTTTTATTTTCTAGGTTTATTTGTTTCGAAAGTTCTAGAATGCGTGCATCCATTTTTACTTTAATTAAAAAGGAAGGCTTTCCAGCTTTTACATTTACAGTATACGTTGGCTTGGAGCGTATATTATTGATCATTACATATCCATTATTACTTTTAAATTCGTGTGAATCTAACCGATGTTTTTCCGATAATCCCTTAAATACGAACATATCTTGTTGATCAATTTTTCCGACATACTTATCATTTTTTAAAAGTCCAATGCCAGTGATTTTGATTTTGTCTTTACTCTTTTTTAGGATAGGCATATAAGAATCTTGGCCTTCACGATAATAACGAAATGCACCTAAATGTAAATTATCAGTTGGTAAGGGGCCTGTTTGCATGTTATGCTCTAACATTTTTGTTATATAAATAGCAACATTAGCTGAAGTTGTATATTTTCCTTTAAACAGCTCAGGTCCATTTCCTTCTAATAATCCAACATACAATGAGTTTCCGATGCTGACATCACGAACCAATGTGTCAAAGGAGGTCGACAATCCCTTTTTGGCAATTTTTGTAGTAAACAAAGCAATGCGCATTTGTCCGCTTGCAAATGGTTGAGAAGATTCCAAAGAAGTATCAGCTTTTACTTGTTTAACAGCATTTGCTACTCCTTCATAGACCTGTACTTTATTTCCTTTTCGTTGCACCGGACAAACCGATGTCACCTTTATTTTATTGTTTTTTGCTGTATCAAAAACAACCCCTTGAATTAACTGAACATCATCAACAATATTTTTTTGCAAACAGCCTGTTATGGTGAATAAACAAATACATGAAAGAAGAATTAGTTTTCTCTTGATTTTTTCCATTTTCTTTTCACCCACACGATAAGAAATAAGATTGGGATGTAAACATACATAAGCCAAAGACTAATTTTGGAAATATAACTAATAAAATCGTTGATATCGTGCCTGTTTGTTAAAAGTTGTGAAACAATAATGGTAATTAGTATGAAAGAAAGTAAAATGTATTTTTGCTTTACATGAAAGATTTCATGCGTTCCTCTTGTAGCGGCCCATAATGGAAGAATAGAACTTGTAAGAATTACAAGTGCATAGCCAGAGATGGCAATGTATTCTAGTCGTTCGATAAAGGGTAATTTAATAACTTGTGTCATGGAAAGTTGAGACCAAATTGTTTTTGATAACTGTTTTTCGCTAAAAAAAGCGAATGCCAAAATCGTGCTAAATAAATATAAAATGTTAGAGAACAATACACCATATTGTGCAAATTTATGAGATTTTTCGGGATTCTTCACAAATGGGTATATCATAAGCAAGATTTCAAAGCCTGTCATACTATAAATTGAAAATTGAGATGCTTTTAAAATATCTCCGAAAGAATGTGAAAAAACAGGAAGTAAATTTTCCCAATGTGCGTATCGCAACATAAAAAAACTAAGAAAAATATAACCTAATGTTCCCACGATTGAAAGTACACAGATACCGGTCATGACGCGAAATCCTGATGAGATGACGTAGTAACTTAATAAACATAAAAAGATTGTGAACATCCAAGTGGACCCGGTAGGAAACATCCATACTTGAACAATCTCAACATACGTTCGAACAACGGATATACTCAAAGCGAAAAAATACAACATGAATACAATACTAATGCCATTACCGAGCCATTTTCCAAAAGTTTGCTGATGAAGATCTATTAGGTTGCCGTTTGTATTTTTTAATAAGTAATACATCACCCAAACGAGAATATGAATGATGATTCCAGTGATAAGAACGCCAATCCAAGCATCATAGCCTGCAACTTTAGCAATAATGCGTGCAAACCCGAGAACTCCAGCACCGAACTGTGCACTATGAACTAAGAAGAAAACAAAGATGGGAGATATTTGATATTTTGTTTTGACTTTACTCATAGGTGCACCTCGTTTCTTATTCATCAAAATCAGATGTATGTTTTATTGAAATTCCTGTTGCTGATTTTTTTACGTGTTGCGGTCTTGCTTGAATATCCCTTGTATCAATCATAGATAACGGAAATCGGACCCAAGAGTCTTTTATTGATTGCTTCCTTGCTGGATAAAAGAGCGCGAATGGTTTCCGTAAAGAAGAAAGCCTGAATAGATGAGTAAATAAAAAGATAAAACCTAGTGAAATTCCAAATAGTCCACCTAATTCTGCAAATAAAAGGAATGGGAATCGTAGTAAGCGAACTGCGTTCCCCATCTTATAAATCGGTGTGATAAAGGAAGCTAACGCGGATAAGGCGACAATGATTAACAAAATATTACTTGTTAGTCCTGCTTGTACAGATGCTTGTCCGATTACGATACCGCCTACAATACCGAGTGTTTGCCCTACTTTCATTGGCAGCCTAGCCCCGGCCTCTCTAAGTAAATCAATAACTAGTTCTAGAAAGAGCGCTTCTATTAAAGGTGGGAAAGGAACTTGTGCTCTTGATAAAATTAATGTTTCGAGTAAATCGCTTGGAATTAATTCGTAATGATAACTTAAAATGGCAACATATAATGGTGCTGCGCAGATGGAAAATAGAACAGCAATGAGTCGTAAAAGTCTTGAAAACGTAGCGTAAAGCCAAGATACGTTGTAATCCTCTGGTGAAACGAAAAAATCAAAGTATGAAACAGGAGTGAGTAAGACGCTCGGTGAACCATCTACAAAAATAGCGATTTTCCCATCAATTAATGCGGTCGTTACTCGGTCTGTACGTTCTGTATTAATATATAGTGGGAAGATTGATTTTTCTCCCATTAATTCTTGAATATAGGAGCTGTCGTTGATTTGATCGTATTCAATTGTACGAAGTGATTCTTCTAAATAATCAACACTGTCTTTTTCAGCAAGATTCTCTAAATACATCATGACAACTTTTGTTTTAGAGAACGTCCCAATGATAACTTCTTTTGTTTGTAGTGCTAACACCGGAAGGCGTTTACGTACTAAGTTAATATTCGTATCAATATCCTCTACAAATCCCTCTTGTGGACCAATAACTGTAGATTCATTTAAGGGAATAGATGGTGCCCGATAATTATCAATTGTGATATTTGCTAAGATACATTTTTGATCTTGTTTATGTAACTGTACAATCGCATGCCCTTTTAAAACCATATCTTCAATTTTTTGAAGGTCGTTTGTAATCGTAATCCCGCTCATCGGAATATGTTCTTTTAATTCTTCTAATGTAGAGTATGTACGCTCTAGTAATGCTGGCATTAAATATTTTTGTAATTTTTCCCCATCAAGTGATGGCCGATAATAAGAAATCCAGTACGGCATTGTTTCATCATCTGACGTATGATAACTTACAAAATCACTAGATGCTTTTAGGTTTTCTAATAAATCTTGAAGAGAGTGAGCCTTTTCTTTCTCAGGTTTACTGAAATCATAAATGCTATTGCTATTATTATTTTGCTGCGTTTGTGTATCTTGTTTCGTATCTTGAGCAGCTTGCTGTTGTATATTTTGT
>NZ_NUOT01000027.1 GCF_002584535.1 Bacillus cereus | reverse complement strand
AAATACAGTTCGAAAGAAGGGCTACAGAAGCCGAATTAAATCGTCGATTAAGTCCCCCCGGACTTAATAAAATTCCTGTTGAAGTTTCTAATTGACTACAAAGTTGAGTAAGAGAGGTAGTAGCGATTTGTTGGTTCAGCCATACACATAAAGATAAAAAATGGTGCCCATGACACTTGCGTTTTCTTTTCATCCTACCAGCTTCTATGGCTAATTGATTAAGTGTAGCGGGAGACATATATCGATATAACTCTTCGGCGAATAAAGATAATTCTTGTTTTTGATTCATATTCAGGTTCTGTTGCAAAGTTTAAAAAAAAAGCATAAACAGGTTGGTAAATAAGGAACAATGTTTAGGAAGTAGCNNGAAAAGGCGGAGTCTCTTTGAAGACTTCGCCTTTGTTTATATAGGGCATGAATGGTTTCAATACCTTTTATCGTACGTGAAGCATGACGAAGATTTTGAAATCCTGCGGATTTGGCAAAACGTCTCTTTACATGCCTATGATCCTGTTCGATAAGATTGTTTAAATGTTTGATTGTACAATGCATTGTAGTTTAATAAAATCCTTGTTTTCTTAATTTGTTAAATGCACAAAGTAATGCCGGCGCTTTGTCTGTAGTGAGAACCGTTGGTTCTCCNNAGTTGAATATCCAATGTGTGTCCATCTTTATCAATTGCACGATAGAGATAACGCCACTCTCCCTTAATTTTGATATAAGTCTCATCCAAATGCCAAGATAATCGTGCAGATTTATTTTTCATTTTCCAAATTTGATAGATGAGATTGCCATATTCATGAACCCATCGCATGATGGTTGTTGGGTGAACTGAAATGCCACGTTCTTTCAGAATTTCAGAGGCATCGCGATAACTTAAAGAAAAACGACAGTAGTAGCCGACAGCTACTAAAATAATCTCTTTCTTGAATTGTTTTCCTTTAAAATACCTCATGCCTGATTCTCCTAGATCCTGTTTTCTAGGGTGTAGCTCCATGTAGAAAACTTTGCAACAGAACCGTGCCACTTATACGGACAATTAATAAGTATCCCTCTTTGTTCTTCCACCATGTTTCAAATGCGCCAATTACTCCTCATCAAGAAGAAACGAGAATTAAGTGAATATAAAGCGATTTATATCATAAAAGATTATTTTTCACTTATTTATCAATCTTTACAAGAAAACACTCAAGAATTAATAAAGATATTGTTTCGTCTGTTTAATCTCTTACAGAAAAACGGCCGGAAATCCCATAGGTATGAGAAGAAAACAGTCTTTGATATCTTAAGCGTCGTATACAACTTTTCTATGTCTCACAATCATGTAGCGTAATCAAAAAAATGAAACCTGATAGGTTTATTTGGTATGCAAATCTTTAAAGAACTTACACTGGATCTCTAGAAAAAAGAAAAAATCTCACCTGAAATTAAACTTATATAAGCCTAGGTTGATGGGCATGGGGTGTAAGATTTAACTTGGAAAATTTATATCAAGGGGAGTATAAAGTGTATGGATAGAGAGGGAATAATAGCAATTACATAAGATGGGCTAGTTATTTTATGAGCCCATAGTAGAAAAATACAAGATGTAAGAGGTTTCAAAACTCGAACGAAAAAGATATTTCCATCAAATTTGTACGTGTTTTTTCCTGGAAATGCTTTTCAAAATAAAAAAAGTGCGTTATAATCCTTCTATAAAATAAATAGGTTAGCTACACTCATATAATCGCGGGGATATGGCCTGCAAGTTTCTACCGAAGTACCGTAAATACTTCGACTATGAGTGAGGACGAATATATTGCTGGTTTAGCATTCTTTTTTGCGAAGCTCTAAAAGCGCGTCTCTCACTTGTAACGAGTGGTAGCGGCTTTTAGAGTTTTTTTATTGCATAAGAGGAGGAACAAACATGAAAGTATTACAAGAAAAGATTTTAAATGAAGGAACGGTTTTATCTGGTGATGTATTAAAAGTAGATGCATTTTTAAATCATCAAATTGATCCAGTACTTATGCAAGAAATTGGAAAAGAGTTTGCGCAGCGTTTTAAAGAAGAGAACATTACAAAAATCGTGACGATTGAATCTTCAGGAATTGCGCCAGCAGTTATGGCAGCTTTAGAGCTTGGTGTAAAAGTAATCTTTGCAAGAAAGCGTAAATCGTTAACGTTACAAGATAATATGTATGTTGCGAAAGTATACTCATTTACAAAACAAGAAACGAATGAGATTTCATTATCTAGAAATCATATCAATGAAAGTGATCGTGTATTAATCATTGATGACTTTTTAGCAAACGGTCAGGCAGCCTTAGGCTTAATGAGTTTAGTTGAACAGGCTGGTGCAAGTATTGCCGGAATTGGAATTGTAATTGAAAAAGCATTTCAAGATGGAGGAAAGAAACTACGTGAGAGCGGTGTTCGTGTAGAATCACTTGCAGAAATTGCATCACTTGATAACGGTACTGTTACATTTGTTCAGCATGAGACTGCGGAGGTGAAATAGTCATGAAGCAACACCCATTTAAAATCGCATCCCTTGGCATTCAGCATATGCTTGCGATGTATGCAGGAGCAATAATTGTTCCGCTTATTGTCGGCGGGGGACTTGGCTTAAATCAACAAGAATTAACATACTTAGTATCCATCGATTTATTAATGTGTGGTGTCGCAACGATTTTACAAGCTTTATCGAATCGTTTTTTTGGAATTGGCCTTCCTGTTGTACTCGGTTGTACATTTACAGCGGTGGGACCGATGATTGCTATCGGTAAACAATACGGTGTTTCTTCTATATATGGAGCAATTATTGCAGCGGGATTATTTGTTGTTGTTTTTGCAAAGCTATTTGGAAAGCTTGTGAAACTGTTCCCGTCTGTTGTAACGGGTTCTGTCGTTACAGTGATTGGAGTTACATTAGTTCCAGCAGCTATTAATGACATGGCCGGGGGAGTTGGAAGTAAAGATTTTGGTAGTCTTGAAAATTTAGCATTAGCATTTGGTGTATTACTATTTATTATACTCATGTACCGCTTTTTTGATGGTTTTATCCGTTCTATTTCGATATTATTAGGGCTTTTATTTGGTACAATTATTGCAGCATTTATGGGAAAGGTGAGCTTCCAAGCTGTTGGCGAAGCAGACTGGTTTCACGGTATTCAGCCGTTTTACTTTGGCACACCAACATTTGAATTAACGCCGGTTATTACGATGATTCTTGTTGCTTGCGTTGGGATTGTGGAAGCAACTGGTGTGTATTTTGCCTTATCGGATATTTGTAATAAAAAGATCGGTGAAAAAGATTTAACTAAAGGTTACCGTGCCGAAGGGTTAGCGATGGTCCTAGGTGGTATTTTTAATGCATTTCCATATACGACTTATTCTCAAAACGTAGGTCTTGTCCAATTAACAGGGGTACGTAATCGCGTTATCATTTATACATGCGGTGGTATGCTAATCGTTCTTGGTTTTATTCCTAAGATTGCAGCGATTACAACAATTATTCCGAAGCCAGTGCTTGGTGGTGCTATGCTAGCAATGTTTGGTATGGTGATGGCATACGGTATTAAAATGCTAAGCAGTGTAGATTTTGCAAAACAAGAAAATTTATTAATCGTAGCATGCTCTGTTGGTATTGGACTTGGGGTAACAGTCGTTCCAACGTTATTCTCTCAGCTTCCAGAAAGCGTTCGTATTTTAACAGATAACGGAATTGTACTTGGAAGTGCGTCAGCTGTACTTTTAAATATTGTATTTAATATGGTTCCGCAGCGCAAAGCGAAAACAAAAGAAGGGCAAGTTCCCATGCAAAGTGCTGTAAGAGAGGCATAAGTAAAAAGCAAGGTTCTCATTGAGAAACCTTGCTTTTCTTTTTTAGTGGCATCAATTTCCCATACGTACCTAGGCGCCAAATATATTCAAGCGGACCGTACTGATAATGAGAGAGCCACCAGCGACTAATAAAGATTTGTATTGTATAAAAACCGATACAAAACAGTGGACCTATCCATAATGGAACCGGTAAGGAATTTTTGAAAACTAGACCAAATACAACGAGTGTGATAATTGTATGCGAAATGTAATTCGTTAGAGCCATACGTCCTACAAATTGAAATGGTCGTAATAACTTTTGCCATCTTTCCTTCTGTAATAAACGCATCAGTGTGAAAATGTAGAATATAAATAAAGTTTTACCACTAAACATCGTAAAACCACTCATGTAGATTGGTTCATAAGGTTGTTTTGTTACAAAGTAACGGATCATAAAGAACCACATTGGAAGTGTTAAGATAAGCATAATCATTTGCCATTTTTTTAGCTTTGAATCTAATTCTTTTGTTCGGCGGAACATGTCTTTTTTGCCAGCATATAAGCCGAGTAAGAACAATCCAACTGTTTCTGGTAGCATTGAAATATTTAACCAGATTGATTCAGAATAAAAGGCGTGAAAGCGATCTTGTACTTGTAACCTCCAGTTTTCTAAAGGCATAATTGGTAGGGATGATGTTAATTCTTCTATTGGCACAAACGCAATTATGACACTGGTTACTAATATGAAAAGTTGGAAAAGAGTTAATAGAATGAATGAACATACCAAAATGGTGTGTGGTTGTCTCTTATAAAATAATAACAAGAAAAATCCTGAGATTGCATAAGTATGTAAAATATCACCATCCCATAAAAGGACGTAATGTAAGAAGCCGAATAATAATAAAATGAGGAGTCGACGAATGAATAATATTTTTGGATGAGCTGTTTTTGCTTCAGCACGCTGCATAAAAATGAAAAAGCCTAGTCCGAACAAAAAGGAAAAAATAGTATAAAATTTCGTTTGAATAAACATGTCATAAAACAAACGAACATAACTGTCTATTCCTTCGTAACTGCCTGTAATATCACGAGAGTCAACACCAGCAATAACAGGCCAGTTAACAAGAAAAATACCAAATACAGCAACCCCTCTAATAATATCGATCGAATGAATCCTCTCGCTTTGTGAAATGTTTTGCGCCATTTTTTTCCTCCTTTAGGTAAATCTCTTTTATTATACAAAATGTAAAGGAATGGAGATAGAGGTGTTCCTAAATTTTGGAACTGTTAAGATGTTTATTATGAGATATAATAAAGTTGCACAACAAGTTGTTCACTCCTTTAAAACAGGTAGTAAAGAAGTTCCTTGTTTTCAAGGAACTTCTTTTTTAGAAAATAATATTGATAATGATTCTCTTTAATGATAAAATGTACTCAAAAGTGATAATCATTATCAAAAAAGGTTGGTGTGCTAAATATGGTATATGCATTTGTTGCAGGAACAGTTGCTGTGTATGCTATTGTTACAAAATATGTGTTAAATGAAGTCGGAGCAACAAAATGAACAAACTTACATAGAATCCCTTTCATCTGTTAAAAAGAATGAAAGGGATTTTTTATTTTTAATGAGAATATCCTGAAAATTTAGTATGATAATAGGGTAAATACATCATGGAATAAAGGGGAACAAGGGGATGACAAACATAGTACAGACAAACAGTATACAAAAACTTGTTTGTTTTTATGAAGAATGGCAGAAGCACGGCGACATTGAAAATAGCTTGAAGTTATTTGAAGTAATTCAAAAATATAAACAAGAGCAACTTATGATTGCTTTTTGTGGTCACTTTTCTGCTGGGAAATCGACAATGATGAATCACTTATATAAAGCTCAGTTATTGCCAACAAGTCCGATTCCGACAAGCGCGAATGTTGTTAAAATTGAAAAGGGACAGGACCGTGTTGTTGTGACAGTGAAATCTGGAGAGCATTATGAATATGATGGTGCATACTCAGCGGAGGAATTGAAGCAACTTTGTAAAAATGGTGATGAAATAATTGGTGTTCATATTTATCGAAATGATGCACCGATTCCTGATGGCGTTATGCTTGTTGATACACCTGGAATTGATTCGACAGATGATGCACATCAATTAGCAACAGAATCAACGCTCCATCTTGCAGATGTTATTTTTTACATGATGGACTATAATCATGTGCAGTCTGAAGTGAACTTGCAATTTGTGAAAGAATTGAAGCAGCGTAATAAAACGGTTTATCTTGTTATCAACCAAATCGATAAGCATAAAGAAAGAGAGTTATCATTTGAGAGTTATACGAAAAGTGTGAGCCAATCTTTTTCTAACTGGGATATTGAAGTAGACGGCATTTTTTATACTTCTTTACGAATGATGAACCATTCGCATAATGAAATAAAACGATTAGAAGGATTGCTTTCTTCTATTATGAAAGAGCGTGAGCAATATGTGAAAAATGGTATGGAAAGGGAAACAGAATACTTATTACAAGAGCATTTTTCATTCGTTCTTTCAGAAAATGAAAAACAATTAATGCCCTATCAAAAAGAATTAGCATCACCTCTGCCGCTCGAAGATGTGACGGAAAAGAAAGAAGAGCTTATTGAAAATAAACGACGCGTGGCTGGTAAAGAATCGGACGTGAAAAATGAATTTATTAAAGGTTTGCAAGCGATATTAGATAACGCTTACTTAATGCCGTTTGAAATGAGGGAGCTAGCAAATCAATATTTAGAAACGAAACTAACAAAATTTAAAGTTGGTTTGCTATTTGCAAAAGGAAAAACAGAACAAGAGAAACAAAGGCGTCTAGATGCATTTTATTCAGCACTAGGGAAGACCGTTGAGACACAGATTGATTTTCATGTGAAAGAATTTATTGTAGCTTTCTTAAAAGATGAAGAGATGTTTACGGAAGAAGTCGGAAAAGAGATATATGCACTGCAAATTTCTTTTGACCCTGAATTATTAGCAGAAACCATTAAACAAGGTGCAGGGTTTACAGGAGATTACTTACTTCTTTATACAGCTGATGTTGCGAATGAGTTAAAGAAAAGATACTTTATGAAAGCACAGCAAGTTTTCGAAAAAAGTACGAGCGTTTTACAGCAAAAGATGAAGAATGAGATTGCTCATATTGAACAAGAAATTGAGCAATATACTATGTTACAGACAGCAAAAGAAACAAAATTACAATACATTAAAGCGTATGATGAATACGAGAATTACTTACAAGGCATTTGGGCAGGTCATGTATCTGTACCAGATGGATTGCAAATAGAAGAAGTATTACAAGGGAAGAAACAGGTTGTAAATGAGAAGTTTAGATTACAAGAACAAGAGATACAAGATGAGAGCATTTCTTATCATGAAGAAAATATCAAAACAACAGCAACATTAAATATTCAACGTATATTAGAACAAGTAAAGGGTGCGGAAACGGTATTAGAACCTCTGCAGGCGCTGCAACACTTGCATCAAGAAGTTGTTGGGAAAAGAAAACGTGTTGAAACGAAACAATTTACAGTAGCGCTATTTGGAGCGTTTAGTGCAGGTAAATCATCATTTGCAAATGCATTGCTTGGTGAAAATGTACTCCCAGTGTCTCCAAATCCGACAACGGCGACGATTAATCAAATTTTACCGATTACAGAAGAAAAGCCTCACGGTACAGTAGTTGTTCAATTTAAATCAGAGCAAGCGTTATTAGAAGATATGAAAGCTGTTTATAAATTGTTTCATTATGAAATTGAGACATTTGAAGAAGCGTTATCACAAATAGATACGATTTTGAAATATCCATCACCAAGTGGAAAACAAAAAACAACGTTTAGTTTTTTACGTGCGGTGCAGAGGGGATATCAGGCAGTTTCTAATAACTTGGGGGAACAAGTGCAAGTTACGTTAGAAGAATTCTCTGATTATGTAGCAAATGAAGAGAAATCATGTTTTGTTGAATATATGGAATTGTACTATGATTGTGCTTTAACGAGACAAGGAGTCGCTCTTGTTGATACACCAGGAGCAGATTCTATTAATGCTCGCCATACGGATGTTGCATTCCAATATATTAAAAATGCTGATGCGATTTTATTTGTAACGTATTACAATCATGTCTTTTCAAGAGCGGATCGTGAATTTTTAATTCAGCTTGGTCGCGTGAAAGATACATTTGCGCTTGATAAAATGTTCTTCTTAATTAATGCGGCAGACTTAGCGCAATCTCAAGATGAGTTGGAAATGGTGAAAGGATATATTGCAGATCAACTCCTACAGTATGGTATTCGCAATCCACGTCTCTTTGCAATTTCAAGCTTATGTGCACTTGAGGAGAAACAAGGAAAGAGTATTGCAAAAGAAAAGTATGGTATTTTGGAAAATTCAGGGATTGCAAAGTTTGAAGAATCATTCACATCCTTTATGATGAATGATTTAATGCTTGTATCTGTCCATTCTTTATATAACGCATTGCAAAGCGCAGATCAGCTTCTGGCAAATATGATACAAGGAGCAAAGCAAGGGAATGATGAAAAAGAAAAACAAATAAAAAAATATGAAGCAGAACGTGAGCAGCTACTTCATATTATTTCATCGTATAGTGTACTTGCAGAAGAGCAAGCAATGCAAAATGAAGTGAAAGAACTGTTATATTATGTGGAGCAACGTCTATTTTTACGTTATAACGATGTATTTACTGAATTTATTAACCCAGCATCCCTTCGAACAGATGGAAATGTGAAAATGAAACTGCAAGAATGTCTCATGGAACTTGTAGCCTTTATTCAGTATGATTTATTACAGGAAATGCGAGCAACATCACTACGTCTTGAAAAATGGATCGATGAAGCGATGCAACGTGCAAGGAATGAAATCGCGGTGAAATGTAAGTTGGAAAATGAATCTATTTCTATGAATGGGACAGCAGATTACGAATACCAAATTATTACGCATAAAGAGCCGTTTCCTACTATAGAAATAAAACATTTTAAAAAGGCATTATCTCATTTCAAAAATGAGAAAAGCTTCTTTGAAAAAAATGATAAAGCAACAATGCAGGAAGATACAAAGGAATCACTTGAGCCCGTCGTATCTCAATATGTAGCTGATGAAGAAGAGATATTTATCCAGCACTATAAACAAGAATGGGAATTGAAATGGGATGCATTCAAAAAAGTCATGCAGGAAGATGTTAAGCAGTATTATGCAAGTGTATTATTTGCTTTAGCGGAAACAATCGATGTAGCGCTATATGAACAAAGTAAGGAACAATTGCGGAAACGGTTAACAGCAATCGAAAAGGAAATTCATATTTGAAAAGCTCTATGAAAAAAAGATTCGTTCAATTTTCTTTTGCAGTACAGCATCCAATGATTTTACGAATCCTGCAAATTCATCTGTAGAAATCATATGGGTAAGAACCAAGCGTCTGCCATCTGGTGTTTCACCGCATAAGACGAACGAAGAAAACTCATATGTTTTTCCATCTACAACTAATTTTGGGTGGGAATATGTTCCGTTTTTCTTTTTCTTTCCATCAATCGAGATGACGTTGCACTTTTTCTCATTGTTGTCCATGGTGAATCCCTCCTTTGTATTACTTATGGTAGACAAGGAGGGTTTAGAACAAGAGGGAAAGGGGAAATTTTATGGAGATTGTAATAGAACACATATCTAAAGAGATAGCACCGAAATCATTGCTATTACTCGCCGATCCAAGTGATGTGCAAATTCATGCATATTTGCAGCGCGGCCTTATCCATGTTGCGAAAGTGGCAGGAAAGGTTATAGGTGTATATGTATTGCTTGAGACAAGACCACAAACAATGGAAATTATGAATATCGCTGTTTCTGAAGAAGTACAAGGAAAAGGGATTGGAAAACAATTATTACAGCACGCAATTATAACTGCCAAAGAAAAACACATGCATAATCTTGAAGTAGGGACAGGGAATTCTAGTATTTCACAGCTTGCTTTCTATCAAAAATGTGGTTTTCGTATTTTTTCTATTGATTTTGATTACTTTTCGAAGCATTATGAAGAAGAGATTATTGAAAATGGAATTGTATGCCGAGATATGATTCGGCTTACAATGGAACTCTAATCATTTTTTTATGAAGTTATTTGGCAAGAAAATATAAATTATTTAGGGGGAAGAGAAGATGGAAGTACATAAAGCAATTACAGCACATTCTCGTAAACAAAATGAAATTGTGACAACATTTTTACAGCTAGAAGCACAGCGTGAAGCAGCAATTGAAGCGGCAGTAGCACTCGCATCAAATGGAAAACATTTCTCAGTAGATTCGATTAATATGGTAACGAAACAAATTAATAACCTTGCTAAACGAGGTGTTGCACCACAACGTAAAATTGTAACAGAAGATATGGTTATGGAGTATGTAGGTCGCCTGCAAGAGAAAGAAGGTCGTTAAGTATGATTGTTACAGTCGAATGGTTACGTGATCATATAGAAGATGAACATGTCCGCATAGTCGATTGTCGTTTTGACTTGGCTAATCCAAATTGGGGAAGAGAACAGTATGAAAAAGAACATATTCCTCATGCGCTATATTTTGATTTGAATCTTGATTTATCCAGTTCTATTACGGAGCATGGCGGTCGTCATCCACTTCCAGATATTCAGGATTTTGCTGAAAAGCTTTCTCAAGCTGGTATTGATGAACATACGACAGTAGTTGCATATGACAGTCAAGCAGGTGCAATGGCTTCGCGTTTATGGTGGCTATTAACATATGTAGGGCATCAAAAAACATATTTGTTAAATGGTGGTTTTCCTGCTTGGAAAGAACAAAATTTATCTATAACAGCAGAAGTTCCAACTATTGAACGGAAAAAATTCATACCGAATGTACAAGATAACATGCTGGTAACGATGGAAGATGTGAAAGAAAAAATTCGTACAAATGCAGATGTTACGTTAATTGATTCGAGAGAGCCAAGACGTTATGCTGGTGTCGAAGAACTTGTTGATCCTAAAGCTGGTCACATTCCGACAGCAGAAAATTATTTTTGGAAAGATGGAATCACGGCGGAAGGTCAGTTCAAAAATAAAAATGAGCAAGAAGAACGGTTCCATCATCTTAATAAAGAGAAAGAAACAATTGTCTATTGTGGATCTGGTGTAACAGCATGTCCGAATATATTAGCGTTACAAACAGCTGGTTTTCGTAATGTGAAGTTATATGCTGGAAGCTGGAGCGATTGGATTTCTTATCCAGAAAACCAAATTGTAAAAGAAGGACAGTAACCTCTTGCATGTAAAAATATTTTGTATTAAAATAAGGTCACAAGTAAGAAATTACTTCAAAACATTACATTTTACACATTGCATGCAATGTGATAAGATAGCGACAAGTAAATAAAACATCCTGCGGTGTACGTAACTTATTTATGTCTAAAACCGATGTTAGTTATACGGAAGCTCAATATTTAGTGACCATCATCAAGCCTTCCTTGTGGAGGAAGATGTACGGTAGCTGTGAGGGCATCCACCTGCGAGTAGCGGGTTTTTGGACATTTACGAGTGACGGCACGTGCGGGGGTCTTATTTCAACTAACATTAAATAAAATTCCTACGGTGTACGTAGCTTATGTATGTCTTAAACCAATGAGTATAATACGGAAGTTCAATATCTAAATGTAAACAGCATGCCATCTTTTTAAGAAGGAAGCTGAAAGCATTTATGAGAACATCCACCTGTGAGAGCAGGTTTATGGACATCTAGAGAGAACGGCATGTGTGGGGCTATATAAAAAACCTTACGTTTTATACGTAAGGTTTTTTTGCTGTAGGAGCCCTTTTTCGGTATGTTAGAAATGATTGCAATTTCATTGTGTGGAAAGCATAAAAATAGTAGAAATCAAATAGACTCCAAATGGTGGGAATTCATTTGATTGTTACCCCGCATTAACTGTCCGTAACAGCCTGATTCGCGAGGGCTGATAATCAGTGGCCCCACGAATTAAAGTTTCACTTTATCTGTGTTCACCTGTGAAATTTCCATAATAAACATAGCATTTTCGATCTTCATCAATCTCTCTGGAGTCTAGGGTGAATTCCATAAATATTCCGTCTTTTTGAACGTACAAAATATCTGAATGGAGATACGTTACAATCTCGTCATGGTTCCATACATCTTTACTTTCTATTAAAATTGAATTTTCTCCTAGTAATTCTCTAATCTCAAAACCTATATGGGAATATGTGGGTTCTGAAGGGTCGTTGAAAAACGTTTCTTTTTGCACATATAATACTGCTGTTCCATCGGGATCCATCGAGGTTGCTGTTACGAAGTATGTATCTCCTTCTTTAACAAAGTACTCACAGGTCATCCTTGCGACAGCTTCAGACACAGAAATATCGGCATAGTTCCATAGGGCAGGATATTGTTTTGCTTCATCATTGAGTCGATATTCTAACCGCACTTGTAACCCCTCTTTCTTTTTCTTCTACTTTATCATGAATTCTTTTATAATAAAAATATAATATATAAAGGGGCGTTGGAAAGTGACAAAAACCAAATGGTTAGTAACGGGTGTTCTTACATCTTTAATGGCTGGTACTTTATCAGGCTGTACAAAAGATCTCCCTTCAAAACCAAAAGATAAGAGTTGTGCAGATTGGGATTGGGATGATGAACTTGGCGTGTGGCGATGCGATGACAGCCATTCAAGTCATCATGGGGGTTATTATTACGGTGGTAGATATTATCAAAATAAATCAACTTTCAAAAATTCTGCTGAATTTAAGTCCTATCAAGCTTCGTCCAATTTTAAAGGGGGAATTGGAAGCGGTTCAAAGGGCGGATCCGGAGGTTAAATTATGTCGCTTTACATAAAGAAACGAAGTGAATTTTATTCAAGGTTCTCTCACTTTTGGTCCGACTTATACGGGAGTGAATATAGTCTTTTTCATGTTTTTGAAATAACAGAACAAACAATCCAAAATTTGCAATTAGCAACGGAACGAATGGGAAAAGTATTTTTTAAGACTGCTAGGCTTCTTCGGACCTTGTCTGACGCTCAGTTTCTTGAACTTGGTTTTCCTTCTTCCAGTCTGCCTTTTATTAGAATGAAATCTCTATTTCCTGAATCTATTATTTCACGGTTTGATTTTGCGATGACAGATACTGGTATCAAAATGCTTGAGTTTAATAGCGATACTCCGACTTTTATCATGGAATGCTTTCAAATGAATGGGGAGGTCTGCAAAGAATTAGAGTATCATGACCCAAACAACAAACAGGAACGTCTTCTCTCTTCTGGTATCACAAAAGCTGTGATGGAAGCGGTTAAAGGGATAGAAAGACCAAACGTTGTCTTTACAGCCCATCATGAACATATAGAAGATTGGAATACAACTCGGTATTTGAGTCAGCTATGTCAGGTTAGCAACAACGTGGTGTCAATGTCAGAACTCAGAATTACTGAAGATGCTTTACTTGACGGAGATGGTGTACCAATTGATGTTTTGTATCGCCAGACATATCCTATTGAACACTTAGTTGAGGACCAAGATCCTAACACTGGAGATCTTGTAGGGATCGAATTACTGCAGCTTGTAAAGGAAGGAAAGCTTTTTATTATAAATCCGATTTCATCTTTTCTACTGCAGCCGAAATCGGTTCAATGTATCATTTGGGGATTAGCGGAGGCAGGTGCTTTTTATACAAATGAGGAACAACAATGGATTAAAGAATATATGCTTCCTACTTACCTAGAAGCAGATCTGTTTTTAGGAAAAAGTTCTTTTGTTCAAAAACCTTCGTTCGGTAGAGAAGGCGACACGGTTACAATTCGTGATAAAGACACTAATATTGTTAATCAAAATTCATATCAAACGTATAAAAAAGAGCTTCCTATATTTCAAAAATATTTAAAGCTTCCTGTTGTTTCTCTTGAGACTGAAAAGGGGATCGAGGAGCTGTCGTATGTGTTTGGATCATTTTTAATTGCTGGGAAGCCAAGTAGTATTGGTATACGTGCTGGTGAAAAAATTACGGGGAATGAATCATATTATTTACCTGTAGGAATTAAAAAGGAGGTTTAGAAATGATAAATTTCTTACTTTATTTAGCAGTTACAATCGGTCTTTTATGTATTGGTCTTTTTCTTATGGAAGTGACAACAAAAGTGAAGGAATTTTCATTAATGGCTAAAGGGAATAAAGCAGCAAGCTATGCACTTGGAGGAAGACTTCTTGGGCTTGCAATTGTTTTGTATTCTACGGCTGCTCATTCTGTTTCATTAATGGATATGGTTTTATGGGGAGCGATTGGAGTATTAGCACAAATTATTGTGTTTTATTTAGCTGAATGGCTTACACCGCGTTTTAATATCAACCAAAGCATCGAAGAAGATAACCAGGCTGTTGGACTTTTTCTTATGTTTTTATCAATTTCTATTGGAATCGTGATTGCTGGGTGTTTAACATATTGAAAAACCTTAAACAATTAGTATTAGAATAAGTGTATTTCTGTCTTGAATCATTTTCTAGGAAATACTTGTCGTAATAAGGAAAAAGTTTGAATTCAAAGTGTTGACATCTATTTTAAATAGGAGTAACATTTTCTATGTAATAAAAATAAGTCTCTGTTAGGTGAGGCTCCTGTATAGAGAAATGCTACTGCCCAAAAATGTCGAGAGACGCCAATGGGTCAACAGGAATGATCGAATTAAGGTTTTTCTTAACGTAGCTGGTAACGTACCTATGCTATACAGTGCTAAAACTCGGCGAGGGAGAGGTTCGCGGATTTCTATGTTGATTAGGAATCGCTTATTTATGTATGTAATGACCTTTACTCGCTTATGAGTAGAGGTCTTTTTATAAACAAGCTATAAGTACTAACTAAAAAATGAAAAGGGAGGTGAGGAGCATGTCAAATTCTGACTCGGTTCCGTTACCCATATACTTCGAAACAAAAATATATGATGTAGGCAGGAAACGACTTGTTCCTCCCTCTATATTTATCATAAGATAACGTTCAGCTAGTTATGAGCTGAAATAAGGATGAGTTGAACGTGGCACACTTTAACAAGCTATAGAGAAATATGAGTGGTTAAAGTGAGATAAATTGAGAAACAAAGCGTTTCTTCCTATGTTGTAAAGGAGGAGACGGTAATATGTTATATGTAAATAAAATTGTGGGTAACATGTCACATAAACAAAGCAAAAAAATGTTGAAAGAACAATCTCTATTAAAACAAAATAAAGATTTGTTAATTGAAATTGCAACTAGAGATGTCAAATCTGTATTTGCTTATTTTAAAACAACAAGAGATGGTCTTTCAATGAAAGAAGCACAGAAGCGTATTCATGTGTACGGGAAAAATGAATTATCTTCAAAACGAGCAATTTTTTCTGATGTAATGATGAAATTAAGCGAAATGATTCCTGGTTTTGCAAAGCAACGTGTTCATAATTACAATCATTGCGAGATTGTAACAGTTACTGTTTCTAGGGTAGAAGGATATACATCTGTAGGTCAGAATAGTGAATCAAAAATAATGAAACTTCCAGTTGAAGAGCTAGTTCCAGGGGACATGGTTTTTCTGTCAGCAGGTGATATAGTTCCAGCTGATGTACGTATTATATATGCAGAAGATTTGTTAGTAAATGAATCGGTGTTAACAGGAAAAGAAGCAAATGTAGAGAAATTTGAAAGCTGTTATCATCTTGAACGCAAACGTTTTATTCCATTAAAACGAATGAAAGACTACAATCCAATTCAACTTGAAAATGTATGTTTTAAAGGCACGCATATCGTGAATGGAACTGCGAAGGCTGTAGTCGTTTCAACAGGTAAAAATACGTATTCTGGATTGCTCCACACATGCTGTAGTCAAACATCTTGAGCTGTTAATGGTGCTAAATATATGAAAACATTGTATAATGGATAAAGTTGAACAAAAACGTAGAATGGTAATCTATTTATATAACCTTACGAGATAACGTGAGGTTATTATTTTTTGTTAGTAGGAGAGGAATTATGAGAAAAGTATTGTTAGTTGACGGTATGGCACTATTATTTCGTGCTTTTTACGCAACAAGTGTTTATGGACAATTTATGAAGAGAAAAGACGGTACCCCAACAAATGGGATTCATGGTTATATGAAACATTTATTAACAGCAACCCAAGCAATTGAACCGACGCATATTGTAACGTGCTGGGATATGGGAAGTACGACATTCCGAACGGAATCGTTCTCAAATTATAAAGCAAACCGTGCAGCGCCACCAGAAGAATTGATTCCGCAATTTGATTTAGTACAAGAGATGACTTCACAGTTATCTATTCCTGTAATTGGAATGAAGGGCTATGAAGCTGATGACTGTATTGGTACGTTAGCAAAAGAATACGCTAGTGAGGCGGAAGTATATATTCTAACAGGTGATACAGATTTATTACAGCTTGTTGATACAAATGTTACCGTAATGCTTCTTCGTAAAGGAATCGGAAACTATGAATATTATACACCAGAGAAGATTATGGAAGAAAAAGGCGTAGAGCCTTGGCAAATCGTTCATGCGAAAGCATTTATGGGAGACACGAGTGATAACTACCCAGGTGTAAAAGGAATTGGTGAGAAGACAGCGTATAAATTAATTCAAGAACATGGTACAGTAGCGGCAGTACTAGAAAATATAGCGTCATTGACGAAAGCACAGCGTACAAAAATTGAAAATGATTTGGAAAACTTAAATATATCATTACAATTGGCAAGAATTCATTGTGAAGTTCCAATTTCCTGTTTGTTAGAGGAAGGTTTGCATACAATTGATGAAGAGAAAGTACGTTTTGTTTGTGGAGAAATGAACTGGGGAAGACCCGAAATGTTTATAAATATGTTATAAAAAAGAAATGCTTTATACTATAAATAACGTCTAATCAAGTATATGTTGATTAGACGTTATTTTTTATGTAACTTCTTTCAATTGATGGAGTTGTCAGAAAAAATACTTAGTTTTCATCTGGAATTCAAACAGATTTCACATGAATCTTTTATTATAAAACTATACAGATAATCACTTATCTTTTATATAAATAATCCTTTGATAAGTTATTTGTAATAGTGAAGGAGGAAAAAATTATGCGAAAGAAAATAAGAAAATCCTTTAAACAATTATTGATAGAGAATAAACAATTATTATTAAGTGATAAAGAGAATTTACGAGAAATAGAGGAAAAGATTGAAAAGAGGCATGTATCGTATCGTGTATCAAGTAACTGAATAAGATAATAAAATTATGTAAAACCCCTTTCTTTATGAGAAGGGGTTTTATATATTGATCATACTTAAGAGCAGGGTTGTAAGTATAGAAAGAAGGAGAAAGTTTGGGTAACTGAATAGGAGGGAGAGTAACCTCATTCTTTGAGTATCAACAAAAAAGAAAAGAATAATAAATAAAAAATTCAAGTTACTAAGACAACAGAAATGGTTTCAAGAGAGGTGTGGTTCTGCTGTTATGTTCCAATCAGGGGCGTTGGTTGTAAAGTGAGAGATGTAGAAAAAGTCCATTTGTATGTAGAGCATAAAGAAGAGTTTGAAAGAATGAAAGCAGAAGATAATTACAAGTTCAGGTTTCTTTAGACATAAGTTTATTAAGCTAGTAGTAAAAAGGTTCTCCTTTTATAGGAGAGCTTTTTTATTAAAGTACGAACTTCCTCCTTTGAAAAAAAGGTTTTTAAAGAGCAAATACTGTATATAGTTATTATTTACGTCTAAAAAATTGTTAGCTAAGGGGGAATGAATAACAATGAAAATGGTTACTGAAGGGGACCTATTATGGAAGCCATCACAACAACAAATAGAAAAATCAGGTATCAGTCTCTTTATGAAATGGCTTAAACAAGAGAAGGATTTATCTTTTAGCAATCAGAGTGAATTATGGAAATGGTCTGTTGACGAACTTGAAATGTTCTGGGAAAATATTTGGAATTACTGCCAAGTCAAATCTAACACACCATATAATCAAGTTTTGGAATCAAGAAAGATGCCCGGGGCAAAATGGTTCACAGGTGCTACTTTAAATTATGCGGAACATGTTTTTCGAAATGTAAGAGGAAATAAGCCAGCAGTAATTTTTCAATCAGAAACCACTCGGAGAACAGAAATAAGCTGGAAAGAACTTCAGCAAAAGACAGCGATGGTGGCAAATTCTCTAAAGGAATTAGGAGTGAAACAAGGAGATCGTGTAGTTGCTTATATGCCTAACATTCCTGAAACAGTAATTGCTTTTTTAGCATGTGCCAGTATTGGAGCCATTTGGTCCAGCTGTTCTCCTGATTTCGGGACAAATACTGTTATTGATCGATTTAAACAAATTGAACCGACAATTTTATTTGCGGTTGACGGATATTCTTATAATGGTAAAATTCAGAATAGAATAACAAATATCTCGGAAATTCAATCGAGTCTACCTACTTTAAAACAGACTGTTTTAATCCCTTATGTTAGCAGTAATGACTCTAAATTGAATAATCGTACAATGTATTGGAAGGATCTATTGCGAGGAGATTGTGAGCTTGTTTTTGAAAAGGTTCCATTTGAACATCCTCTTTGGATTTTATTTTCTTCTGGAACAACAGGGTTGCCAAAACCGATTGTACAAAGTCAAGGTGGAATACTATTAGAACAGCTTAAAACATTATTAGTTGAACAAGGTGTGAATCAAGATGATGTGTTCTTTTGGTTTACAACGACAGGATGGATGATGTGGAATCTTTTAGTGGGGGGACTGTTAACTGGAGGTACAATTGTTTTATATGATGGCAGTCCATCTTATCCGAGTATACATATATTATGGGATTTTGCAGAAGAAGTTGGTGTTACTTTCTTTGGTACAAGTGCAGGTTTCCTTAGCGCATGTATGAAATTCGGGGTTAAGCCAAAAGAAAGACATCGTTTCTCTAGGTTAAAGGCTATTTGTTCAACAGGTTCACCTCTATCGGTAGAAGGATTCTTGTGGATATATGAGAATGTGAAAAGAGATGTGTGGCTTGTTTCAACTAGTGGAGGGACCGATGTATGTACGGCATTTGTTGGTGGTTCGCCTATATTGCCTGTTTACGCTGGAGAAATACAAGCACGTTCTTTAGGAGCCCACGTACAATCATTTGATGATGAGGGAAATTCAGTTATTAATGAAGTTGGGGAATTGGTTATAATGGCACCAATGCCATCGATGCCCGTTTATTTCTGGGGAGATGACAAGAATAAACGTTATTTTGAAAGTTATTTTGAGATGTATCCAGGGATTTGGCGACATGGTGATTGGATTAAATTTGATGATAAAGGAAGCTGTGTTATTTTCGGACGATCAGACTCTACGATCAATCGGCTAGGTGTACGTCTAGGGACGAGCGAAATTTATCGTATAGTTGAGTCGCTAGATGCTATTATGGAGAGTCTAGTAGTGGATTTAGAGCTCCTTGGACGTCAATCATTTATGCCACTTTTCGTCGTGTTAAAACCTGAAGTAAATATGAGTGATAATCTAAAAGAAGCGATAAAAGCCGAAATAAAACAAAAAGTTTCACCACGTTTTGTACCTGACGAAATTTACGTAGTAGAGCAAATTCCGAAAACATTGAGTGGAAAGAAATTAGAAGTT
The DNA here is from genome assembly GCF_002584535.1 of Bacillus cereus. Taxonomy (GTDB): domain Bacteria; phylum Bacillota; class Bacilli; order Bacillales; family Bacillaceae_G; genus Bacillus_A; species Bacillus_A arachidis. The sequence continues at coordinate 185,939 of NZ_NUOT01000027.1, read as the reverse complement.
CCAATTCGAAAAATTTTATTAGGGTTTCCGGCAGAAAAAGTAGTCAATCAAGGTTCCATGGCCAACCCTGAATCATTAAGCTTTTTTATGGATTTAGCACAAATTATTAATAAGCAAGAATAATAGAGCTCTTTCCTATTTATCCCGCATTAACGGGCAGTAAGACCCCCATCTCAAGATTCAGAGAGAAACAAGGAAGATAGGTGGGGGATCAACTTCCCGTAAAAGCCCGATTGGTTCAACTAATAATCAGTGGGGGATGAAGAAAACCCCCACTGATTAAAGTTTTCCTTTATTAAGCGAGCAACCTTTATGGAATATAGTGGGAGGGTAGATAGTGATTACAATAGAGAGAATTGAGGAAAAAGATATCCCGCATCTTATACATTTATCTGAATTAGTTGGATGGGATTATAGTTTAGAAGAAATCAAAACAATTTTCCAATCAGGAATTGTATATGGTGGGAAGAATATGAAAGGCGAATGTATTGCCAGTGCAGCTATTATCTTATATGGAGAGAAGCTAGCTTCTATTGGCATGGTCATTGTACATCCGCAGTATAAAGGAAAAGGGATTGGCAGAAGAATAACAGAGGCTTGTATAAGAAATGTTTCAGAAAAGACATCGATTATGCTTATTGCTACAGAAGAGGGAAAACCTTTATATGAAAAATTAGGTTTTCAAGCGGTTAGTCATGTTTCGAAATATATATGTAATCAGTATGTAACTCTCATGGGTTTTGAGGGGAGTAAGAAGTACACTTTTATGGATTATGGCGAGGGAGATAGTAATAGAATTGTGAAGTTAGATGAATTGGCTTGCGGTGTAAATAGACGCAATTTTATACAGAGAAGAATTGAACAATCAGAACAATGTGTGGTTGTAAAAGACAAAGAAAATAATATTGTAGGATATGGAATGAGCGTGCAAACTCCAGAAAATAGAATTATAGGACCGATTGTTGCGCCGAGTGATAATATCGCAACTACAATTGTTCATCATTTGGCAAAAGACTATAAGGGAAGACTTAGAATTGATGTACCAGAAGGAAAAGAATTTTTTATGAAAGTGCTCGAGACAGCTGGATTTCAAAAGGTAAATCAACCACCAGTTATGATGAAAAACAGCACTCAATTTTTGAAACGAAATGGTGGATTATATGGCATTGCTGCGCAGATATTCGGTTGAAAAAAGATTCCTTTTAAAAAAGGAATCTTTTTTATTTATAAATGCGATTTTTTCTACTCACGGTATTGATCATGAATAGGAGAAAATAAATCTTCCTCGACATCTCTCACAACAGAAAAATGATCCACATTATAATGACCATGTAGTGTTTTATTATGATGGTCAATAATTTGCTTGGCTGATAAAATCGTAGAATCATTTGTAGAATGACCGTTTTTGATTAAAGTGACGTCAAATCCCTGTACAGTTGCTGTTCTAACGGCGGTATCAATACAATGTTCGGTTTTGCAACCACCGATAACAAGATGGCCAATTTCTTTTTCTCTTAAAATCGTATGTAAAGAGGTGTTATAAAATGAATTGGTTGCTTGTTTGTCTATGATTTGTGCTGTATGAGGTACTTTAATTTCCTCATGTATTTGAAAGCCTTTCCCCACACCCGAAGCAACATCAGTATCTCTGACGAAAATAATAAGAGCATTGGATTGAATTGCTTTTTGAATGGCTATATTTATGTTCGTTAATAATTGATCTTTATGAAATACTGCAGATTCTTGCTCGTTACCATCAATCAGTTCTTGTTGAGAATCAATAATTAATAGAGCTTGTTTCATTACATTTCTCCTTTTTATCTCGTTATTTGTGAGTAATGATCTTTTGGTCTCAATGTTCAGAATATATCAAGAGAGACAGGTGCGGAATGAAGAAAATTCCCGCCAAATAAAGTTACACTTTATTTATTTCTTGATGCGGTAGATGAATCCTTTTTATATAGGGGATTATTTCATTTTCTTTATCTTCACATCATGTAACACCTTACAATATAACCAAGGTGAGGGAAAGAAAGTGAAAATTAGCGAATCATCTAATGTTGTTTTTATCTATTCTCAAGAAGCCTGAAAACTTGTATGATAGGAAGTGGAGAATTTTTTGGTAGGTGGGAACAGCATGCAAACAGTACAAGATTATCTTTCATTTTTACATACAAAAGGATTTAAATTATCAGAGGATGCACAAGGGTTTATTATGTTTGGTCAAGGGTATACAGGTGCATCTGATGGGCTTGTGAATACGGCAATTGAGGCAACAATTAAACATCAATTGCAATTTGATGGCAGTTATTTTATCGCTTTATTAGAGCGTTTGAGAGAAGAGAAAATTACTGATAAAAAAAGCGCAAAGGCTTTTATGCGGACGTTACAAGCGTAACATCACGCAGCCTGCGCTTCTTTTTTTGCTTTTGAAGGAAGTTCAACGAAGATCATACCTAAGAAAATACAGAGACAACCAAGTACTGCGGGAATAGAAAGCTGTTCGTTTGCGACAAGAACACCTGTTAAGGCAGCAAAGACAGGTTCCATTGCGAAAATAATGGCAACTCTCGTTGGAGAAGTATGTTTTTGCGCAGCTGTTTGAATAAAAAAAGCGATTGATGTTGCGAATAGGGATGTTGCAAGTAGAGCAAATAAAAAAGCGGAATTCGTCCATAAAGAGATTGAAAATAACTTTTCCCAGTCCTCGAATAAAAAAGCACAAATGGAAGAAAAAATTCCAACAGACAATACTTGGGATGTGCTCAATAATAAAGGGGATATCTTTTTAGAAAAGACCCCGTTGATGAGAATATGCGCTGCAAAGGCAATTGCACAGCCGAGAACGAGTATATCACCAATATTTAATTGAAAAGAATCACCAGCGGTTAGTAAATATAGACCCGCTGTTGCAGTAATAATGCCAAGTATGATAAAAGGTGTAGCTTTTTGTTTTAAAAAAACAAACGAAAGAATGGGAACCATAACAATACTGAGTCCAGTTAAAAATCCTGCTTTAGAAGAAGTAGTATAGAGTAATCCAAATGTTTGCAACAAATAACCGACAAATAAGAAAAATCCGACAATTAAACCAGCAATGCTACTATACTGAATTTCTTGTTTTGAAGTTTGTTTCGAGAATATAAATTGGACAAATAATAAAATGATTCCAGCAAGTAAAAAGCGAACACCATTAAAAGTAAATGGTCCAACAAATGACATTGCATTTTGAACGACAACAAACGTGGCCCCCCAAATAAAGGAGACAAATAATAAAGCGAGAGGAGCAATCCAACCTTTTTTCACATTAAAACCTCCATTAATTTTTTAAAATGGCTTTTCTTGCTAATTCATCGGCAACTTTGTTTTGACTACTAGGAATCCACTTTATAAAGAAAAGATCAAATTTATTTATGTACTGTAGTGCTTCTTCTAAAAGCGGTACGTATATTTTGTTCTTTGCATACTCTTTTTCCACAGCACGCTCAACAAGCTGTGAATCTGTACGAAAAGAGACAATGTTATAATTATGTTCTGTGCAATATTTTAATGCAGCGAGTAATGCATGGTACTCAGCTTCATGGTTGGACATGGTTCCAAGTGGTAGTGATAGTTGCACAGGTGGCTGAACACCTTTAATAAAAACTCCAGCACCAGAAGGACCGGGATTTCCTTTTGATGCACCATCAATATATACTTCAATCAAAATTGAATACCTCCATTATTATATAGCATTCGTTGATAGTAATCCCTCACCTAATTGTAAAGATGAGGGATAGAATATGAAAAAAGGCACTTTATCCAATTGTAATGCTGTAGCGGCATGTAAATGTTTCATTTGCTTGTAAGGGTTGTACGCCTTTTTTCTCTTTGAAATCTTTTGCTGGTTCTACTTCGTCAGCAATCCCATACCAAGGTTCGATACATAAGAAAGGAGCGTCATTACCTGATGTCCAAACACCAACGAATGGGAAACCTTCAAATGCTACTTTGACAAATTTATTATGTTTATGAGAGCGAATAGAAATTTCATTTGTATTCATATTTTCAAAAATAAGGGCGTCATTTTTGAATAAATCGTATGTAAGTGGTAATTCTGTCTTATTTTCAACAACCAATTGTTTTTCTTTTGATAGAAATGGTCCTTTTAAAACGCTTGTTTCTAAATGTTCAGGGCCATTAAATGATAAATGGTAGTCTGTAAATGATTCACCTTCTATTAAAGGACAATTGAACCCTGGATGTGCTCCGATAGAAAATAACATTTCTTTTGAAGTAGGGTTAATCACTTCATAAGTAACATGTATATTTTGCTCGTCTAGTTTATAAGAAACATACAACTCAAATTCATAAGGATATTTTTGTAAAGTTTCTTGATTACTAGTGACTACATAAGTAATTTTTGTTTCACTTTGCTCTTTTACAGAGAATATAAGGTCGCGAGCGAACCCGTGTTGTGTTAATGAATAAGGCTTACCATCTACATAATATGCATTGTCCACTAATCTACCGACAATTGGGAATAAAATTGGTGCACGGCGCCCCCAATATTTAGGATCTCCTTGCCATAAATATTCTGTATTGTCTTCTTTTAAGCGAACACTCTCTAGTTCAGCACCTTTTTCAGAGATAGAAACGATCACTTTTTCATTTTGAATTATTGCTGTCATGAAGTGAAACCTCCTAAACCTTTCATATACTTTATTATACGCGGTCTATAAGAGAAAGGATAGTAAAGGATAGGAATCTATTGACGAATGGTTGACTATTGCGTACAATGTAAATTTGCTGTTTAAAAACGAATCACGTGGTTCGGGACCATCCCACGTAAAAAAACTAAGGAGATTTTGTCATGAAAATAAAAACTATAGTTGGTAATGGTATTTTGGCAGCGTTATATATTGCTGTTTCTGCACTTATTCAGCCATTTGGCTTTACGAATGTACAATTTCGTATTTCGGAAATGTTTAATCATCTCGTGGTATTTAATAAGAAATCAATTTATGGAATTGTCTTAGGTGTATTTTTAACAAATCTCTTTTTCTCACCTATGATTGGGTATGATTTAGTATTTGGAGTAGGACAATCCATTCTTGCACTTCTCGCTACGATTATTTCTATGCGTTTTATTAAGGGTGTTTGGGCTCGTATGATTTTTAATACAGTTATCTTTACAGTTACAATGTTTATGATAGCGATAGAACTTCACCTTGCATTTGAACTGCCATTTTTATTTACATGGCTTACATGTGCAGCGGGTGAATTTGTGGTAATGGCTATTGGTATGCCTGTTATGTATTGGATTAATAAACGAGTGCAATTTGAAAAAGTGATGTAAAGAATAAACAAAGAGGCTGAACCAAATCGGAATGATTGGGTAGCCTCTTTATTTATATATAAATAAGTACTTTTGATTCATTACACTAAAATTAATTTACGGGTAGTAAGAGTTAACAAAGGTTAAGGTAAAAGTTACCAGTAAAGCAAATGAGATTCAGAAAAAGATAGCATTTGTTGGATTAGGAACTTTAACGATTGTGATATTATTAAGTATTTTTTCTTATTATAAAATAACTGAATATTCATTTTTTGATCGAGGCTCATTAAAGTTTCACTATATAAAGGAGCATCCTATTTAAAAATTTATGGGTGGAGAGTCAGAATGTTCCAGCTTAAATTTAAGGTAGTAATCTAATTTAATTTTAGTTAAGGGGGTTATTCACAATATGAATTGATTCATTCGCATACAATACAGTGACTCTTGGTAAAATATAATAAAATAAAAATACGAATTCTTATATAAGGGGAAATTAACATGAAATATAAAATATGTTGGGTGTATAAAACAAAATCGAATCTTCAAACAGAATTAATAACAGATTATATGAACATAGAAGAGGCACTTCAATTTGCAACTGATTTTGAGAAAACTGGAAGAGTAAAGCAACTATTGTTTTATGATGAAATGGGAGCGGAATGGACGTTTAAAGAGATGAATAAGCTCGGTAAACAAATAGAAGAGGAGCCACAAGATATTCGTATTTACTTTGATGGGGGATATGACCTGCAAACGAAAGAGGCTGGAATTGGTATTTGTATTTATTATAAAAAAGGTCAGAAGGTGTATCGAGTTCGTCGAAATGCATATATAGACGGCATATATGATAATAATGAAGCGGAATATGCAGCGTTATTATATGGAATGAATGTACTAGAGGAATTAGGAATCAAATATGAACCGGTTACACTACATGGTGATTCTCAAGTCGTACTTCAGCAACTAGCTGGAGAATGGCCGTGCTACGATGAACATTTGAATCATTACTTAGATCAGATTGAACAAAAAGCAAAGAAGATGAAATTAAAGCTTGTCTGTGAACCAGTGTCAAGGAAACAGAATAAAGAAGCACATCAATTGGCCACGCAAGCATTAGAAGGAACAGCAATCGATAGCCATAAAGAAATATTGGAATAGAGAGGTGCAGGGGTGAATAAGAAGCAGCTCATTACAGAGGTAAATGATTTGTTAGAAACATACTGTGAAGGATGTTTTTTACAGGAACACTATCGAAAGACACATAGTAAATACTATGCCCATTCTTTTTGTATTCGGCAGTGCACTGTCGGAGAAAAGTTAAAAGCATATGGAGAGCAATTATCGTAAAAAGCATCCAGAGGTATCTCTGGATGCTTATTTAATGTTTCGCTTCTTTCAATTGGTGTTCGCATAGACTTAATTTTTTTTCTTCATTCATTAAAAAAGGTTCGTCTAAATCTGTCGCAACAGATTTCATTGTTTCAAGCTGAGAACGTGCAGATTCGACTGCAATTGTCGCATGTTGTAATGACTCGGGATCCATTGTAATTGTTGCAGAGCCTACCATTTTTTGCGCTGTTTCTACGCGGAATTTTACTTCTTCAAAATCATTCACATGTGAGCTCACTATCATCAATTCCTCCTTTGTATTCTGTCGCATTTCACATAGTTTTTACCCTGCAAAAAGGAAATATACAAAGGAATAACAAAGGAGGTTACCAAGTAAGGTAACCCCCTTTTATATGTTGGATTAAAGTTTTACTACGTTAGCAGCTTGAGGTCCACGGTTTCCTTCAACGATGTCGAAAGATACTTCTTGACCTTCTTCTAAAGATTTGTAGCCTTCGTCTTGAATAGCTGTGAAATGTACGAATACATCATCAGCGCCTTCAATTTCGATAAATCCAAAGCCTTTTTCATTGTTGAACCATTTTACTTTTCCTTGCATGTTACAATTCCCCCTAAAAAACGATTACTTTTTCATTTAGTAAAGTTGATTTGAAATATTCGCGAATTCATAAAACTAAAAAAATTATATTATCGAATATTCTGCTAAATGATAGTTTTAATATACATGAAATGGTAGATTTTAGTCAAGTAAGCGGTTTTAAGTTTTTGTATTTTTAAATAATTTTTTACGCAAGTTTTTTTATGGTATAGGACAAGCTCTTTTTCTAATATGTTTAAGTGAGTACTGTACATAATGAGGTGAGAGAATGAATCAGTCTTATTTATTGGATAATGAAGGAATGAAGATGAGGAAGGATATACCAATATGGGTTTCTGAGGAATTTGGAAATTTTTCTAATGTTGTATTGGATCCATCGTTTCCTTGTTATTTTGGTTTAACAGCCTTAAAGAAGAATGAACTTCGCTACTCATTCTTGTCTCATGATGATTGGAATCATTTACCACAGACGATGTGTTCTTTTTTGGAGTTGATGAACGAACGACCTGTTGTAAGAAGAGGTTTTTTTCTATTTGTAGAACCGGAATATGAAGAACGATCACTTGAGTATTACCGTTCTTACTTTTGGAAAGTGCTACAATATTTACATGAAGCAGATGAACAGCCATGGCCTGAAAGAATCCCAGAAAATCCAGATCATTACTTATGGGAATTTTCATTTGGTGGGGAGCCTATGTTTGCTTTTGGAAACGCTCCTGCTTATGAACAAAGAAAAACGCGACATTTAGGAAATTCACTCATTATAGGATTTCAGCCGCGAATTATATTTGAAGGTTTAGAAGGAGATCGGCCCAAAGGTGCTTATTCGCGGCAAATGGTCAGAGAACGGGTGGAAAAATGGGATCAATTGCCGAAACATCCGAATATCAGTCATTATGGTGACCCAGAGCATCGTGAGTGGAAGCAATATTTTATTGGAGACGATATTCAACCGATTACAGGTAAATGTCCATTTCATCATAAAATAGAGAAGTGAAAGCCGCCTATGGACGGCTTTTTTGCATATTTTGGATAAAAAAGGACATTTTAATGGTGTATATTTTTTGAAAAAGATAGTCTATATTTTGTCGTGTTTTCATTAGCTAATATAAAAGGAGTAGGAAAGGATAGAACTATGTTTGGAGCGATTATACAACAAATTGTACTAGGTATTTCATTGGCTGCACCAGTAGGACCGATTAATATTGAAATGTTAAAAAGAGGGATTGAACGTGGGTTTTGGCACTCTTGGCTTGTTGGAATAGGGGGCATGAGTGCAGATGTTTTATTTATGCTTCTTATTTACTTTGGATTGTCTTCTGTATTTATGTATACATATGTACAGGCATTTATGTATTGTATAGGTTTTTTCTTACTGTTTTATTTAGGATTTCAAAGTGTAAAACAAGGAATTTTGCATTCAAATATGGAATATAATCAAGAAGAGGTAGGAGGACTTCATCAATCCTATATGGCAGGTTTTTTCATTGCGGTATCTAATCCATTAAATCTTGTCTTTTGGTTTGGTGTATATGGAAGTACGCTTAGTTCACTGCTTACGAAAGTCACAAAGCAGGAGGCGTTTTTATATAGCCTTTGCATCATTGGTGGTATTATTTTGTGGAATTTAAATATCGCTTTTTCTGTTCATTTTGGACGAACTCTACTTAAGCCAAAGGCACTCGGTTATATTACATTGGGAGCTGGTTTCATTTTAGTCGGGTACTCGATTCACTTTGCGTATAAAGCCTTACAGTTGTTCATATAAGACCGAAGGGGAGATTTTTATGTATCGAACCACAGTTAATGGAAAAGAAATTATCATTACATTAGCGCCAAAGATTAGAAAAGAAATAACGGATAGGAACCCTTTATATGAGGCTGTTCTTCAAACTGTTGAAAGATTACTTCAAACAAAGCAATTAACATTTGCTGTAAATCATGAATTGTTGGGACTTATAATTGGAGAAGTGCAGAGAGGAGAAGTAACTGTCTTTGCAGTTGAAAATATTATACCGAAACAAAATATATTTGGTTCGAATGACTTTTTCTCTACAATAGAGCAACGAGCTAATTTATAATATAAAGAGAGTAACATAGATAAGATAGAAAGGGTCGTAACGATATGTTACGGCTGTTTTTTCGAAGAAAGGGGATAGGATGAATGAAAAGAGTATGGAAGGAGTTTTTTTTACAACATGATATTATCATTATGATTGGGGTAATGATTCTTTTTATCATTATTTTGCAAATGCAATTATTTACAGGAATAGCGGGTATATCATGTCTTGCTGGTATCATTTTTTATACAGTGAATGAATATGTTACGCATCGATTTTTATTTCATATGAAGCCTCCAAAAAATCCATTTTTACTGAAAATGTTAAAGAGATTACATTATGACCATCATGTGTATCCTGATGATTTAAAATTATTATTTTTACCAGCTTGGTATAGCCTGCCAGGGTTTACGATTTATTTGTTCATTCTATATGGGATCACAAAAGATGTAACGATTACACTCTCATTTGGAATAGGAATGATTATAATGTTACTTGTTTATGAATGGAAACATTATATAGCACATAGACCAATTCGTCCGTTGACTCGTTTTGGTAGATGGTTAAAAAAAACACATATTTTGCATCATTATAAAAATGAAAATTATTGGTTTGGTGTGTCGAATCCAGTGTATGATTTTTTATTTGGTACGTATAAAGATGGAAAAGATGTTGAATTAAGTAGGACGGCACGAAACTTAGAAAAAGAGAAAAATAAGGAAGTAGTGCGGTGAGCGCTACTTCTTTATTTTTCAAAAATATATTAAGAAATTAGAAAAATATGCCGAAAAATGTCTATCGAAAAATCTTTGCAGAGAAGAAGAGATTGTCTAAAATAAATATAAAGTTTCTGAATATTTGTAAAATTTATATTTTTGTAGAGGCGAGGGAGAATTTTATTTAAAGAATGAAGGAGAGGGGAGAGGGCGAATGAAACGAGATAGTTCGGCACGTAAGTTACAAGGGGAGGTAAATTATACAGAAGTCGTTCAATCAGAAGAATTTCAATTATTGCTAGAAAAGAAGCGGAAATTTATTGTTCCGATGAGTATTTTCTTTTTAAGTTTTTTTATTGCATTGCCGATTTTAACTTCTTATTCAAAGGTATTAAATACACCAGTATTTGGTGATGTGACATGGGCTTGGGTTTTTGCTTTTGCACAATTTGTTATGACGTGGGCGTTATGTATGATCTATAGCAAAAAAGCAGAATCGTTCGACGAGACTTCACAAAAGATTCTTCAAGATATACAAAAAGGGAGGGGATAAACTTGAATACAACGGCGTTTGCACTATTTTTGATTATCGTCCTTGGTACGCTCGTCATTACATACTTTGCATCGAAAAAGACGAAAAATGCGAATGAGTTTTATACGGCAGGAGGAGGCTTGACTGGGTGGCAAAATGGTCTGGCCATTGCGGGGGATTATATGTCAGCTGCTTCTTTTCTTGGAATTGCAGGGGCAATTGCATTAACTGGATTTGATGGGTTCTTTTATAGCATAGGCTTTCTTGTTGCTTATTTAGTTGTATTATATCTTGTTGCCGAACCACTTAGAAACTTAGGGAAATATACATTAGCTGATATGATTGCAGCTCGTTTTGATGCGAAAAAGGTACGCGGAGTTGCAGCTTTAAATACGATGACAATTTCAATTTTCTATATGATTGCACAACTTGTGGGAGCAGGAGCACTTATTAAATTATTATTAGGAATAGAATATACGACATCTGTTTTAATCGTTGGGACGTTAATGACGGTATATGTAATTTTTGGAGGTATGACAGCGACGAGTTGGGTACAAATTGTCAAAGCTGTCTTACTAATGGCGGGAACATTTGTTATTTCAGTAATCGTATTTGCAAAATTTAATTTTAGCGTGACAGAAATGTTTGCGCAGATGAAAACGGCAACACCTCTAAAGGAAGCTTTTTTAAATCCAGGTGTGAAATATAAGGATGGTTTAGATACGCTTTCTTTAAATTTAGGTCTTGTTCTTGGGACAGCTGGTTTACCTCATATTCTTGTTCGTTTTTTCACTGTTCGTGATGCTAAAACAGCACGTCAGTCTGTTGTATATGCGACATGGTTAATTGGTGCATTTTATATTATGACGATTTTCCTAGGCTTTGGTGCAGCTGCATTTGTAGGGAATGCTGCGATTATTCAAGCAAACCCAGCTGGTAATATGGCAGCACCTTTATTAGCAAAAGCACTTGGTGGAGATTTCTTATTTGCTTTCGTTTCTGCAATTGCATTTGCAACGATTTTAGCTGTTGTGGCAGGTCTTGTATTAACAGCAGCTTCTGCATTTGCACATGATTTTTATAATGAGATCATTCGTAAAGGTAAAGCAACAGAAAAAGAACAAGTATCAATGGCGCGCTATGCTTCAATTGGGGTAGCGGTATTATCTATTATTTTAGCGCTATTTGCTCAAACATTAAACGTTGCATTCCTCGTGTCGTTAGCGTTTGCCGTTGCTGCAAGTGCGAACTTACCGGTTATTTTGTTTACAATTTATTGGAAGCGTTTTAATACAACAGGAGCGATTTGCGGAATGGTTGTTGGTTTAGTTTCAGCTATTGCATTAGTGGCACTGAGCCCAAATGTTTGGAGTCCTGAGGCTGGAAAAGCAATCTTTGTCGGAGAAGCGTTATTCCCTTACACAACACCTGGGATTGTTTCTATTCCACTTGGATTTTTAGCAGCGTACTTAGGAACAATTTTCTCAAGCAAGAAAGAAGATGCAGCGAAGTTTGATGAAATCCTTGTCAAATCTAATACAGGTCATGGGGTTAGTGATGTGTCTACGCATTAAGAAGAAAGAGAGCTTTCCAGTTTCTTGGAGAGCTCTATTATTTTGGGGTTTTGCTTAAAAATATTACGCTGCAGTTGGTAGGATTTGTTTCGTTCATGTGGAATGAAAATAAATAGAGAAAACTTTACCTCATCATGGCACCAGTACAGCTTGAAGAAATATAAGTTGTTTTGGAAGGTGGAATGTATGGTGAAAACAAAACAAACAGATATGTTATTAGCAAAGGATGAAAAGTATGTTTGGCATGGCATGCGCCCTTTTAGCCCAAATAGCACAATGGTTGGGGCAAAAGCCGAAGGATGTTGGGTGGAAGATATAGAGGGGAAACGATACTTAGATGGTATGAGTGGGCTTTGGTGTGTGAATAGTGGGTATGGAAGAAAAGAACTTGCTGATGCAGCGTATGAGCAATTGCAAACACTATCATATTTTCCAATGTCTCAATCACATGAACCCGCAATTCAGCTTGCTGAAAAGTTAAATGAATGGCTTGGAGGAGAATATGTTATTTTTTTCTCTAATAGTGGATCAGAAGCTAATGAAACGGCCTTTAAAATTGCAAGGCAATATTGTGCACATAATGGGCAACCACATCGTTATAAATTTATGTCACGTTATCGCGGTTATCATGGCAATACAATGGCGACGATGGCAGCGACAGGACAAGCGCAGCGTAGATATCAATATGAGCCGTTTGCGTCAGGATTTTTACATGTGACGCCGCCAGATTGTTACAGAATGCCAGGGGTGGAATCGCAAAACATTTATGACATAGAGTGTGTGAAGGAAATTGACCGTGTTATGACGTGGGAGCTAAGTGAAACGATAGCTGGATTTATTATGGAACCAATTATTACAGGTGGTGGTATTTTGATGCCACCTCAGGATTATATGAAAGCTGTTCATACAATTTGTCAAAAACATGGAGCTCTACTTATTAGTGATGAAGTAATTTGTGGTTTTGGACGTACTGGAAAAGCGTTTGGTTTTATGAATTATGATGTAAAGCCTGACATTATTACAATGGCAAAAGGGATTACAAGTGCATACTTACCATTATCAGCAACAGCAGTGAAGAAAGAAATTTATGAAGCGTTTAAGGGGACTGGAGAATATGAATTTTTCCGGCATATTAATACGTTTGGCGGGAATCCAGCTGCTTGTGCGTTAGCACTTAAAAACTTAGAAATTATGGAAAATGAAAATTTAATTGAGCGTTCTGCACAAATGGGATCGCTTTTATTAAAACAGTTAAAGGAAGAGATTGGAGATCATCCGTTTGTTGGAGACATTAGGGGAAAAGGCTTATTAGTTGGTATGGAGTTAGTAAATGATAAAGAGACAAAAGAACCAATTGATAATGATAAAATTGCAAGTGTAGTGAATGCTTGTAAAGAAAAAGGGTTAATCATTGGACGTAACGGAATGACAACAGCAGGTTATAATAACGTGTTAACATTAGCGCCACCGCTTATTATTTCAAGTGAAGAAATTGCTTTTGTTGTCGGGACATTGAAGACAGCAATGGAACGTATTTCATAGTAAAAAGCAAGCCGTATAATGGCTTGCTTTTTCATTTTGCTACAACTGTCTTATGCACTTTGTTTTAATTGTCTATCTTTTACGCCAAATGAATATTTTAACATTGGCGGTGTAATCATTGTAGTTAAAATAACGACGATAACGATTGCTGTAAAGTAATCTTGTGCTAGTAGTCCAGAAGTAAGCCCCTGTCCTGCAATAATAAGAGCGACTTCACCACGTGAAACCATACCAGATCCGATAATTGTAGAAGATTGGAAATCAAATCCTGTTATACGTGCTCCGAATCCGCAACCAATTAGCTTTGTTAACACAGCAATGATTGTTAATGCTAAGATAAACCATACTTTATCTCCAATCCCTACAAACGTAATGTTCATACCGATACTTACAAAGAAGATTGGGACGAACATTGCATAGGCAATTGGCTCTACTTTCTTTTCTACTTCATGTTTATAATCCGTTTGAGAAATTGCAATACCTGCTGCAAATGCTCCGATAATACCAGCGATTCCTAATAGTTCGCCAAAATATGCAAAAGCGAAACAAATGATAAGGGCTGCGCTAATAATAGATTCTGATACGCGTAGTGGCGATAACCAGCGCATAATCAGTGGAACACCTTTCCAACCAATTAAGATAATAGATGCGAAGAAGACCACTTTTTTCAAGATGATTATAGTTAAGCTTACATCAGCTGATCCTAGGAAACTCATAGCAAATGCTAGTAAAATAACAACAAGAATATCATCAAAAACAGCCGCACCTAGCATCGTTGTACTTTCACGCGTCTTCATTTTTCCTAAATCACGAAGTGTTTGTACAGAAATACTAACACTTGTTGCACATAGAAGTAATCCTAAAAAGACCGCATTTGCTTGTTCCATTCCCATCACAAGACCTGCAACGTAACCACCTACAAATGGGAGAACGATACCACCAACAGCAACAGCTAACGAAGAATTACGATTTTCATTTAGTTCTTTTAAATCTGTTTCTAGACCTGCCATAAACATAAGAAGAATAACTCCTACTTGACTTAACTGTGTGAGTAAGTCGGAGTTGTTAATTAAACCGAATACAGCCGGACCTATTACAATACCAACGATTAATTTTCCGAGTACGGAAGGTTGACCTAATCTGACACTAATGTCACCAGCAATTTTTGTACTTAATAAAATTAACGCAATTTGAAAGAAAAATTCCATCTCATCTCCCCTTTTCCTTTTAGTTTTTTTATTATACGATTTCTCGGGATTTGCTTAATGTAAAACAATATGTAACACACATTAAACAAGAGGTCTTTATACGAGTTCTTTTGAACTTGTAATTTGAACTCGTGATAAATATATAATAATTTTCAAGAAAAATCAATGCTAAATTGGCATATTTTAATTTGGATGATTTATTTTGAATAAGGAATATATGTCTATATAATGAAGGAGACGAAAAAGAAAAATAAATTTGTTTTAAGAAATTAATTTATTTGATAGAAATGGAGTAAGAAATATGTTATTTAATCAGCGGTTTACAATTGGCGAAATGGCGAAAATGCATAATGTTGCAGAATCAACATTGCGATATTATGACGAAAAAGGGATTTTCCATCCATCAGTTGTTGATCCACAAACAAATTACAGATATTACACAATTGATCAATTTTCGCTCTTAGATACAATTAAATTTTTACGTCAGTTAAATATTTCTTTAAAGGAAATAAAGAAGTATATTGATGAAAGAAATCCATCTTATGCTTTAAATTTGCTGGAAAAACAACAAGAAATGATGTTGAAGAAACAAAGGGAAATTGAATATTCGTTAGCAAAAATAAATCATAAAATCGAAATGATGCAAGAAGCTACCGCATCAAAAGTGAATCATGTAACATTTAAGAAATTATCAGAAAGAAAAATTACTGCATTGTCAATTGCACCAAATGTAACGGACGATATGCTCGAGTATTATATACATTCGCTTCAAAAAAATATGAAGCAAATTGATGATAGTTTATTTTCAGGGGATATTGGCGTAACAGTGTCAAAAGAGGGCCTTTTTCAAAATAAATTTCAAGAATATAACAGCATTTTTATTTTGCTGGATTATATGCCGTTTCAAGTGGATACTGCAGCTGCTATTCAAGAAGGAATGTTTGCCTGCTCCTACCATCATGGTCCATATGAAGAAACAGATGGGACTTATAGGGAGTTGTTAAAAACAATTGAAAGAAAAGGATATAAAGTATCAGGAGATGCAATTGAGCTTGCATTGATTGACTGGTCTGTGACGGAGAATCCAGAAGAGCAGGTTACAGAGATACAAATTCCAGTAATAAAAAGGAAGTAGCGGTTGTATAACAAAAATGTATTTTTATTCTCGCTTGACTTTCAAGTAACTTGAAGGTTTAAAATGTGAACAGAGAATTGTAAAGGAGCATTTTGTTATGGAAACAACTGAGAAATTAAGAGATAAACCAATAAAAAGTTTATTTCTATCATATTTAATACCAGCGGTTCTTGGAATGGTATTAATGTCCGTGAATATTGTAATCGATGCCGTTATGATTAGCAGGGGCGTCGGAGCGAATGCTTTAGCGGGAGTAAACGTTGCTATCCCAGCCTTTTCCATTTTCTTTTCTATATCATTGTGGATTGGGATGGGCGGAGCTACACTATATTCCATAGCGTTAGGTGAAAATAAAATTGAGCGAGCGAGATCAATTTTTACACAGTCTATGACAGTAGCTGTGGTAATTGTTGGTGCTTTAATGGTCATCTGTTTATGGAGAATAGAAGATTTAGCTTATTTATTTGGAGCTAATGAAGTAATTCTGCCGTACGCATTAGATTATCTAACTGTATTATTAACATTTGGAATGATATATGTACTAGAAAATATTTTAAGTACGTTTATACGAAACGATGGCAATCCAAATTTAGCGATGGCAGGACTTGTTGTAACAGCGTTATTAAATATTGTTTTTGACTATATTTTTATTTTCATATTTGGCTGGGGGGTAACTGGTGCAGCTGCAGCTACAATTTTATCTGCAGCAATTGGTTTTCTTGTTTTATTAAGCCATTTCTTTAGAAAAAACAGTATTTTAAAATGGACGAAATTTCATTTTGAATGGGATACAGTTAAGCAAATCATGGTGATTGGTTTTCCGAGTTTTACAACAGAGATAACAGTAGCAATTGTAACGATTGGCTTTAACATAGCTTTTATTCAATATGCTGGAGAACTAGGGGTCGCTTCTTATGCGATGGTAAATAGTATTCACTCAATGACTTTGTTATTGTTCTTTGGTGTTGGAGCGGCTTTGCAACCAATTGCAAGCTTTCATTATGGTGCAAATTTACCTGAGCGGTTAAAAGAAGGACTAAAATTTGCAGTGAAAACAGCTGTTGCACTTGGATGTGTAGCAATTGTGATAGGGTTATTCTTTGGGAAATATATCATCGGATTGTTTGATGTTCAGTCGACAGAATTACTTATGCTAACGGTAAACGGGATTAGTCTTTTCTTTATTCAATATGTATTTTTAGGCTATAACATCGTGTACGGAGAATATTTTCAGTCAGTAAGACAAACGACAAAATCAGTCTTAATTATTTTAAGTCGCGGATTATTATTTATTATTCCATTGCTTTGGATTATGCCAAAACTGTTTGGAGTGAACGGAATTTGGCTTGTAATGCCGGCTGCGGAATTATTAACAGCGATTATTGTATTTGGAATGAATCGTATGTATAATCCGGTATCAGTACGAAATATAGAAAGAAAACATGTGGCATGATAGAAATCCCCTTAGCGTATTTAAGGGGATTTCTTATTTTTTAGGCTAATTGCAAAAGAGCCTTCAGTTTCTTGTACAGAAGCAAATGCAATGTTTTTTATATCTTCAAATCCTTTTTCTAGTAACTCTTTCCGAAGCCATTTTTCATTTTTATGAATTAATTTTAAATTATCGTATTGAATTTGTGCATCAACGATAAGGGCAATTGGTAACCCTGCATATTTTACATCTATATGCATATCTTTTGGAGTGAGAGGGACAAGCTCTCTTTTTGGTAAAATACTAATGGCGCCATTGGCTTCTAAAATGGCATATTCGATTTCATGTACGCTAGGATATCCTGCTACGCGAAGATTGGAAAGTAATTCGGCAATGGGATATCTACTTTTTTTTAGATTTTCAAAAACAATATCGCCATGTTTAATTAAAATAATGGGGTGACCGAGAATAAAACGATTTAGTTTATTTAGCAAGCTTAATTTTGTAATAAAAAGATGGAGGCATGTAATAACAATCATACCTACAATAGCTTGCAAAGCACTATCAACGGGAACAGCTCGAAAAGCTAAATAGGATAAAAAGATAATTGCCCCGAAATCGTGTGGTGTAAGCTGTGCGAGTGCTGATTTTCCTAGTAGTTTAAGCGAGATAAGAAATAATAAAAAGAATAATGTTACATTACATAAAAAAACAATCAATGTTTGCACCCCTTAATGCAAATTCACATTATAAATTGTGTATACCTTATCCAATATTCCCTTATTCATTACAAATATTACTTTTCGATACTGAATTAGGATATCTTTGGAAATTGGAACTATACAAATAATTGCGAGGATATTATGATGAAAACATAGAAAAAGTAGGGGTAAATATGAATGTACAAGAAGAAAAAGTTAATAAGGTATAGTTTAATTTTGATGATGATTATAGTAGGTTATATGGGTGTTTTACAATACAACATTTATAAACATGGCCATATGAAAGCGCCAGATGATGTAGACTACATGATTCTTTTAGGTGCGAAGGTGAAAGGAACGGAGCCTTCCTATTCTTTACAATACCGCATCGATAAAGCCGCGGAATATTTAAAGACACATGAACAGACGATTGTAATTGTATCTGGTGGGAAAGGAAAAGGAGAAGCTATTTCGGAAGCGCTAGCTATGAAACAAGGATTAATGAAGCAGAATATTGTAGAACAAAGAATTATTATGGAAGATCATTCAACAAATACAGACGAGAATATTGAATTTTCAAAGGCACTTATTCCAGCAAATAAGAAAAAAGGGATGATTGTTACAAATGACTTTCATATGTTTCGAGCTAAAAAAATTGCTATAAAACAAGGATTGAAGGTAGATGGACTTGCCGCTAAAACGCCAAAACCTATTATCATTCAGTCGAATGTTCGAGAATATTTTGCTATTACACAGTATTGGCTAATGAATCGCATATAGCGATAAATCTTACAAAAATGTAATCTGAGTGAAAGGTAAAGCGATAGTTCCTAAAGTAGTTGCATGACATAATAAAGGTAACAAAAACAACGAAACTTTAGGGGTGAATCGTATGAAAGGCAATAATATTTTATCTTCTCTTTGTTACTTTAGTCTTTTCTTTGCACCATTTCTATTTCCGATCATCGTCTACTTTATTGCAGAGGAAGATGTGAAATATCATGCGAAAAAAGCATTGTGGACACATATTTTCCCATATGCAATTTTGTTTGGGGGAATAGCATTTTCGGGTGTATTCGGTTTAAGTTTTGGAGAATCAGCAAGTGTTGGAATTGGCATGATTGTAACATATGTAACGTTTGCAATTGTAGGAATTTATTATTTCGTTTGGAATATTGTAAAGGGTGTTAGAGTATTGAAAGCAGCTTAAATAACTGATTATGTCAGGAACGAAAAAGGAACATAGTATATAGAAATTTTTAGCTGGGCATAAATGTTGAGAAAAATGAAACAAATATGTTAATTTTCACTAATAGGAAATAAGGAGGTTTTATGATGAGTGAAATTATAAATAAAATGGAACAGCATACATCAGTTCGTAAATATAAACAAGAACCGATTTCAAAGACTACAGTTGAGAGAATGGTAAAAGCAGCTCAGCATGCAGCATCATCACATTTTGTGCAAGCATATTCTGTTATATATGTAACAGATGAATCATTAAAAACACAATTAGCAGAGCTATCTGGAAATCGTCATGTAAAAGATTGTGCAGCATTTTTTGTTTGTTGTGCTGATTTAAAACGCTTAGAAAAAGCATGCGAGAAACATGGGACAGAGATTAAATATGATGGTGTAGAGGACTTTATTGTAGCTACAGTAGACGCATCATTGTTTGCGCAAAACCTAGCACTTGCTGCAGAATCACTAGGATATGGTATTTGTTATATTGGTGGAATTCGTAATAATCCAGAAGAAATTAGTGATATACTTCATTTACCAGATAAAGTATATCCAGTGTTTGGAATGACAGTTGGAGTACCAGATGAAAAGCATGTAGTGAAACCGCGCCTACCAGTTGAAGCAATTTTACATGAAAATGCATATGTCGAAAATAAATATGATGAATTACTAGAAGAATATGACCGAACAACGAATGAATATTATAAGGGAAGGTCTACCAATCAAAAGGATGTAACATGGACAGGGTCAATGAGTGCTTTTATGTCAAAAGAGAAGCGCATGCATATGAAGGGATTTTTGAATGGAAAAGGGTTTAATAAAAGATAAAGCTTGGAAAGCAAATCCGAAGAGTGAGGATTTGCTTTTTTATTTAAGCAGGAGAAGCCTTTTGGGTTTCGAATATGTATCAGTGTGTTGAAAGTAAAGGATTTGAAATTATTCCAGCAGTTGGTTCGTCTTATGTCGAAATTGCAGCTGAAATCATCAAGCAAACTTAATTTGTTTGATGGGGGAGAGGAGAAAGAAACATTTCTATATTTTAAAAACATGAAAGAATTTAATGAGAAGAACTTTGCGTAAGCTTAGGTCTTTTTTTTGTGAAAAATTACTGAATTTCCATTGACGTTTACATCACAGGTTGTTAATATACTGAATAATTTTGCAAAATTATAAAATTGATTCGATGGAAAACGAATCAAAGAGAGGGGAATTTATGTTGCAAGTTACATCATGGTTTCAGCGACATGTCAAAGTTGTATATTCACCATTTCGCGAAATGCTAGTAAGTTTACATGTTTTATGTAATCCTGTTCATCATATGAAACGATTAGAGTGGGCGGAAGATGTATTAAATCAAATGAAAGAAGAAGAAAGAGAAATTATGCACGCAATTAATAATGCGAGTGATGATTGGTTTCGTTTTATAGATTGGTGCTCTGAGTTTCAGCAAGAAGCTTATGTAGAAGAGGGAATTGAAAAATTACGAGTATCAGATAGAAAAAAGTTTCAGGAAATGTTCCCAAATATAGAAAAAGAGATCGTATGTGATTTTTTACTTCAGTATCATCAACGTTACTTTGCACGGGAGTTGTTTCGGATTGAACCATGGTTAGAACAATCTGTATACGATGTGAAAGAAATAATGAAACAAAATCCGATGTCTCTTTCTAGAAAATTGCATCCGAGATGTTTAATTGATGAAAAGGAGATAACTTTTTTAAAAGCTCGTACGTGGCAATATTGTTATGAGGATTTATCAGCAATTACGTTATATCCATCAACTTTTGTCGCGCCTCATTTATTAATAGATAACCTTATTTCAACACATATAAAAGTATATTATGAAGTGCAAATTACATCGTCATTTGCAGATGAGGTACCGAAGGATCTTTTAGGAATTTTACAAGCGATTTCAGATGAAACGAGATTAAAAATGTTAAGAGATTTATCCTTTCAATCTTTTTGTACACAGCAATTAACAGAGCGATATAGTCTTACAAAATCAACGGTTTCCAGTCATTTGAAAATGTTAGAGTCTACAGGGCTTATACAAAAGGAACGAAAAGGTTATTACGTATTTTATAAAACAAATCGAGAACGATTAGAACAAATTCGTGTTGATTTAGACCAATTTATGGATTTCCCAATTGTTCAAAAATCGGAGGAGGGAAGAACATGTGGCTAACATTTAAGGCTACATTTCGTCGTGATTTCTATACGATGCGTAGAGCATATCCATGGTCATTTTTTCTAGGGCATATTTTAACTGGTGTATATATCGTATTGTTTGCTTATTTAACGTATCATTTTATGTTTCAAGGAAAACTAGATGTTAACTTTGCAAAGCTAGGGAAAACGGATGATTATCTTTCTTATGTTATATTAGGAGCGGTTTTTTATTCATTTTCTGTTTCTCTATTAATGATTGTGAGCAGGACACTAATAACCGAACTGCGTGAAGGGACACTTGATGTTTTATTATTAACGCCATCATCTCGGCAAGGATATTTTCTAGGAGCAGCTGTACAAGGAATATTGCGTGTGGGACTTGAATTCATCGCAATTTTTATTTTTGGTTTGTTTTTTGGATTACAGTTTCGAGAAATAAATATGATACCTGTGGTACTTTTGTTAGTTATTTTCTTCTTTGCAATATTCGCCCAAGCGTTAGTATTGGGTGCGTTTATGCTTTATTTTCGTGATACATATTTAACACAGAATACGTTGTTTATTTTTATGAGTCTTGTGGGTGGAGTCTTTTTTCCAGTAGGATATCTTCCCGCATTCCTACAACCTATGAGTTTATTCATGCCGCTCTCACATGGTTTATCAGCATTTCGATTGTGCATGATTGAGGGAGGAAATATTGCTTCCATACAAAATGAACTTCTGTGGTTATTAGGATTAGGGATAGCTTATTTTATTGCAGGTGTATGCACGATGAAACGAATGGAGAAGTATGTGATTGAAAAACATTTTGCATAGGGGGATTCGTATGATACAAGCAAAACAACTTGTAAAGCGGTATGAGTTGAAAGAGAAAGTAGGTTTTTTTCGTAAAAAGAGAAGAGTAGTTGAAGCGGTAAATGGCTTAGATTTAACTATTCAAAAAGGAGAGATTGTAGGATTGCTAGGTGTGAATGGGGCTGGGAAGACGACAACGATAAAAATGCTAGCAACGCTTCTGGAACCAACTTCAGGTACGATTGAAATTGATGGTATAGATAGCACGAAGCAAGATTTATTTGTAAAGAAAAAAATTAATATGATTGCAGGTGGAGAACGCATGTTATATTGGCGTTTAACAGGGAAAGAAAACTTGCAGTACTTTGGAAGTTTGTATGGATTAAAAGGGGTTGAATTAGAAGAACGTATTCAGTTCCTCTTACAGCAAGTAGAGCTAAAGGAAACAGCTAATATGCCTGTAGAACGATATTCAAAAGGAATGAAGCAACGTTTACAAATTGCAAGAGGCCTTATTAATGACCCAGACTATTTATTTCTTGATGAACCAACATTAGGACTAGACGCCCCTGTAGCGAAAAAATTGAGAGAAATGGTAAATCGTTTGGCAAAGGAACAAAATAAAGGGATTTTGTTAACGAGTCATTATCTTGAAGAAGTAGAGGAACTTTGTGATCGGCTTTACATCATTGAAAAAGGTCGGCTTCTTTATGAAGGAACTCCTGAAAACATTATCCAATCGATTGTCCGTGAATATCACTTAGAAATTGTAATTCCAGAAATGCAGGATGAAATGATAGGACGATTAGAACATTCTTTAGGGATGAAAGAAATTCAACATGAAAAAGAACAGATAGGTGAACATATACGTTATCAATTGAAAGCGTCTTTTGATATGACAACAACGGTTTTATCATTATTAACAAAATATCAAATTCGTATAGTACAGTTAGAAACACATAAAGCAAGGTTGGAAGACGCGATATTACAAATTGCAAATGAGGTGAGTGCATGAATATATTTTTGGCGGAATGGAAAAAGAGTCATCGCAATCATTTTCATAGTAAGATGGTTTATTTTTCTTTGTTCATTTGGCCGGTGTTACTTTTTGCAACTGCTTATTTTTCGGTGAAGCCATTTGATACCTCAAATAGTAGTCCACTTGCCAAATGGATGGATCCAAAGCAGATTAGTTTTTTTCTCCTTACAGGTTATATTGGATATGTTTTCTTTTGGAGCCTCGTTCAATCGGCATGGCAAATGTCATGGGAACGCCAAAATGGAACACTTGAACTTATCTTTTTAACACCAGCCTCGCGTGTATGGATGATGTATTGCCGGGCAGGTGCAAATTTAATAGAAGGAGTATGGATGTTTACGATGTTTTCGATTCTCATCGCATTGTTTTTGAATGACAGATCGATACCACCAGTTGAAAATATCGTATTTGCTTTTATGATTTTATGTATTTCAGCTGTTGTGTGGGGAGGTTGCTTAAATACGATTTTTTTATTTTCACGAGATGCTAGTATTCTATTTACAATATTAGAAGAACCGATGCAATTTTTTGCAGGTGTACGTATTCCAGTTGTTGTATTACCACTATGGGGCAAAGTACTAGCAGCTTTGTTTCCATTAACGTATGTACTTCAAATTTTCCGTTCATTATTAATGGAAGGTAAAAATATTATAAATGTACTTCCAGAGTTAGGGTTATTAGCTAGCTTATTAATTATTTTAGTTGGCATATCATACGTGCTTGTTCGGAAAGCTGAAAAGCATGCAAAACGAACAGGAAATATGGTTTTATTTTAAGGAACGGAGAGAGGAATATTTCGAGGTGCAGCGGCATTATGTAAAAATAATGATGGGAAATGAGATAAGCTAACCTTTGAGGGGTGTTGTATACGGGAAGTAAAAGAGGAAACGGGATAGGATGTTCATATTTTGTACTATGAGATCGAAATAATTGGAGGAAATAAAGAAAAATGTGATCCAGATGAGTTAATTTGTGAAGTGGATTGGAAAAGAAGTGAAGGGATAGAAGGTATTACCATTTTATTTCTAGAAGATAGAAAGTTATTGCAGAGATTTATAGATTGTACAGCAAGTGATGAAACCTAAGCTCTGATAAATAGGAAGGGAAAGAAAAAAGATGATATACGAATTGCAGAAAAACAAGTTTATGAATTGCAAACATCTTCTAGACAAGGAAAGGCAAATTGAAGTGCAAGCTATCATTGAAGGTAATAATTCGGGCCGCATATTTGTAGACAATGTAAGCGAACCACGGTCTGGTTTAGTTTGGCTTGGAAATTTAGACGGTTTTATATTTATTGGTGATGCAAATAATACAATGTTTAACCTTGAAATAAAAAAAGTTTTAAGGGAACAAATTGCACAAGAAGCAGCCGGTTTGGACTTGAAGTGGTTTGAAGGATTTGGTTATCAAGTAGGATGGGATCGTACAATTAGAGAAATATTGTGTGAACAATCATATGAGGAATCCAATCAAAAAGTATACAAATTATATGAGGGTGCGTATAAAATATATAATGAACCAACGATTGATGAGACATATACAGTATTAAAAGTAACGAGGGAAAATCTTGCAACATACTCTTTGCTCGAACAATCATTTTTCGTTTCACAGATTACATCATTTTGGAATTCGGTGGAATTATTTTTTGAAAAAGGAATAGGGTATGTGATTTTGTATGAGAATCAAGTGGTGAGTCTTTGCTTTTCAGGATTTGTAAGTGAGAATACGCATACGGTGAATATTGAGACAATTCTAGAACATCGAGGGAAGAATCTTGCCAAGAAAGTCGCGCATGCATTTGTTCAAGAATGTTTCAAACAAGGCTATGTACCTTATTGGGACTGTATGGAAGTGAATAAACCTTCAATTGCTATAGCGGAGAGCTTAGGGTTTACAAACCTGTTTGATTACATCGTATTTGAGTATCAATTTTAATTTGAATAAAGAAAATAAGAAATACCCCAAGGAAAAAAGAATGTATTTGTTCTTTTTCTGTTTGGGGTATTTTTGTTACGATATAATAGGATTTTTAACATGAATAAAAAAATTGATGTAGAAAAGCGACTTATACAAGTCATTTTTCTTTATAAAATATGTAATGCCAAAAAGATGAAAGAAATAGGATTAATGAAAAAGGTTTCATGCTAATGATTTGAGCAAGTATACTGCCCAGAGGGGTCTAGCTATAAAGCCATCTAATCATAAATAGGATTGTGAAAGCGCATTCCACTCTTCTAAAGAAAGTTTTTTTGTAATATGTTTTAGTTCGTCTGGAACATCGATAAAACTAATAAACTCAATACTATTATCATCTGGGTCTTTAAAATAAATAGAAGCATTGCCCTGGTTAGGGCGAACGAAAGGTTCAGTGGTAATTCGATTTCCAAATGGAACGGGTTCAATGCTTCGGTCTTTCAGCCATTGAGTAGATGTATGAAGAAACTCGAAGTCTACTTGAAATGCAATATGTCGCAGTGACGGATGATAGGGAGTTGTATATTCTTCCCCCTCCCAAAGACCTAGCCAACTTTGTTCTTCTACAATCCAAAAGAAAGCAGTATTCTCATATCTATTATATAGTTTTAAACCCAATGATTCATAAAACGGTATGGATACTTCTAGATTACGAACGGGTAGATGTGCTTCATATAATCCTTTAATCATAAAATAATACCTTCTTTCTTATATTTTTTAGTTTATTTTAATCCATATATTTCTAGAATGAATCGATAAAAAGGATGAGGGATAGCCCATACGAAAGTATGAAAAAACAGCTCATTAATCATGAGCTGTTACTGTTTACATGCCTCGACATCGATGCCGGCAGCAATTAATTTTTTTTCGCCTTCTAGTTCAATAATTTTTTGTAATTTAGATAAGAATGAGTCAAAATCTGTATGTTTTGCAACTTGGAATGTCATTTTATGTTCGATTGGAAGCCACGTATCGATGTCAGCTTCGTTATGCTGAATTTTAACTTCTAGTTTATCAAGAGCATTTGCCACTTTCGCTTCGTATGTTTCTTTTGCTTCAAACTCCATCCATAAATCATATAGTTCATCCCCAAGAGAACCCTTTAATGTATGTTTAATATTTAAAATAGCTTTCTGTTCATTTTCTTGTTTTTGCAATTGTAATTGTTCGCTGTTCATTGTATCAAAAGCAGGAATATCCCCAGCTTCTGCTTCCACAAGGTCATGGATAATAACCATTTTTAATAGTTTTTCCATGTTTACTTTCTCATCTAAATAAGGCTGAACTAAAACAGCCATAAGCGACATACGCCACGTATGTTCAGCAACACTCTCTTGTCGACCGTTAGATAGCCAACTGTGTCTCATTTCAAACTTTAGTTTTTCAGCTAGTGCAATGACTTTTAGAATATTATGTTCCATTTAGATCCCCCTCACATTACTATAAAATAATCTTAATATAAAAATAGAATGTGTCAATTCACATTTGTTTGACGGATAATTCAGAAATATTATAAAATATTTTTATAATATTTTTTTATTTTTACAAAAGACAAAGAAGAAGTTGAAATTGCAAAAATGCTGAGTGGGAGTGAATATAAAATGTACCAACAGACAGCAATTCATGTACTAGATCTTTTGAAAAATATAGTGAGTGGAATGAAAAATGTTCAGAAAATAGAAGAAGAGTGTAGGGAAATAGAAAGGAAATTCCATGTAACGTATGCAGAGTTAATGGACTTATATCATAAAATGGTAGCCTTTCAAAGGGATATTGAAAAAGTGGGCGGGGTATTTGCATACGAGCAATCCCAAATGATGTGGTTGAAATCAGAGCTGGAATTTTTATATGCTACGTATCAATTTTGTCAGCATTATAATTTAAATATTGCAGATACTTCAAAGGCGATTAGTAAAGAGAATCTACATTTATTTCCGAAAACGGAAAGCCAACTACAGAATACGTACTATAAATTAAAAAAACAAGAGTTACCGTTTGAAAATATAAAAAAGGGGACACCTGGACGCAAGAAAAAACACGAACCAGAACAGCATATAAATGAGAAGTGGAATGAAGGGAAAAGTATAGTGCTCCAAAATGAAAAGACAGAAAATAATCTAGTTACTATATTATCAGGTATTGTCGATAATTTTGAAACAATTGGTGCGGAAGGGCAGAAAAAAGAACTGTATCAGTTTATGGAAGGAATTTATAAACTTTCAAGTATGGCAGCTGGGCATAGAAAAGAAGATAATACACAAGATATACAGAAAGAGCTTCAAAATCTTCGTGCTGAAAATGAGAGATTGAGGCATGAAAAAGAGGAGCTTATTTCTAGTATGAACGAAATGACAAATCAAATGAATCATTTCATTGAGAGCTCTGATATTGATCAAATTCGAACATTACCGTCTTTTGTGAATATATGCAAGCAATATTTGGAGAAAAATAAATTTCATCATAACAAAATAGACACGAAAGAACAAATGATGTCTATGAAACAATGAGAGCTGCTTTCTATTGGTTTTATGAAACTGATAGAGAGTAGCTCTATTATTTTTATGCTAAAATCAAGAAAACTTACAAATTAAGAGGAGAAGTTAATATGAGCCAACAATTACATCCACGCGTCGGTGTCGGGGCATTTATTTTAAATGGGCAGGGCGAGTTATTGCTTGTGCAGAGAAAGAAGGCACCGGAGCAAGGACACTGGAGTCTTCCTGGTGGGAAAGTAGAATGGATGGAAACAGCGGAAGATACAGTTATTAGGGAAATTGAAGAAGAGGTAGGACTAGAAATCGAACTCACGTCGCTATTATGTGTGACGAATCACATTTTACCTGATGAAGAAGCGCATTGGGTATGTCCGACGTATATTGCAAAAGTAAAAAACGGGATAGCAGAAAATCGAGAACAACACGCTATTAGTGAAATTGGGTGGTTTTCGTTAGAGCGTCTACCAAAACGATTAACTTTAACTTTACAAAATGCTTTGAAAGAATACGAGAAATTGAAATAAGCTTTTAGTAAGGAAGAAAACTTTCACTGAGGGCTAAGTACTGTTATCATATAAATTCAAATTGAAAAAACGAAATAAAACCTTTCCTTTTAGGTGGGAGAGAGCATCCGGACATGCATAGAAGCGTGATATGTCGAAAAATCAAAATAGATTTATAGAGTGGTGAAATAGGTTATCTTCTTTAAAGATAGCTTATTTTCGTTAATTGAAATAAAATTCAGAATTTTATTGACTATCCATTTTTTTCTTTTTATATTAGTAGGTATTATGGGAACAGCAAGTAACTGAGTTTGAGTCATTGATTCGGAGAAAAGAGCAGGAGGGTGTACATATATTTTCTATTCTTTTTGGGGCACCTCAAACAAAAATTGGAACAACCTTTCATCATAATTATATGACGCCAGATGTTGTGAAAGAGCGAATGGGGGACATTTAACAGTTGTTGCACGCGATGGGAAAGAGGTTTTGATTGCTGACTTTTCAGAGCATAGCACATCATGGGCTGTGACAACATATGATCCAGCACTAGTGCTTGTCGCAACAGAATATGTTCGTCATGATATTATGATTGAAGAAATTACACAAGAGTTCGGTCCGATTAAACTAGATACACTATGGCGTGGTAATGCAGATCTAGTTCACGTTGTAACAGGGAAAAGACTCATGAAAAAATGAAGGGGGAAGAATAATGAACCGG
Organism: Bacillus cereus; assembly: GCF_002584535.1. Lineage (GTDB taxonomy): Bacteria > Bacillota > Bacilli > Bacillales > Bacillaceae_G > Bacillus_A > Bacillus_A arachidis. The sequence continues at coordinate 156,836 of NZ_NUOT01000027.1, read as the reverse complement.
GCTGAAGCACAGGTGACGCTGCATGGTAATGAAACATTTCGGCAAGGCGTGAAAGACTGTTTACCGACTGTACTCGGTTATTTAAGTATTGGTATTGCAGCAGGTGTAATTGAAAAAACAGCTGGATTTTCTTTAGTAGAAATTGCGCTTATGTCTACTTTGATTTATGCTGGTTCCTCACAATTTATACTCGCTGGTATGTTTGCAGCTGGAGCTCCTGCTTCTGCAATCATTTTCACCGTATTTTTTGTTAACTTACGTCATTTGTTAATGAGTGCTGCGCTCGCACCATATTTAATGAAAGTTCCTTTTTTGAAAAATATGATCATTGGTTCGCAAATTACAGACGAAACATTTGGTCTTGCGGTTCAGCAAGCTTCAAAAAAGCAATATTTAAGCGAAAGATGGATGCTTGGTTTAAATGTGACAGCATACTTAAACTGGATCATTGCGAATGTCATCGGTGGTATTTTTGGTGAATGGATACCAGACCCTCATACATATGGTATGGATTATGCTTTACCTGCTATGTTCATTGGATTATTTGTTTTGCAGTTAATGGGCAGTCACCCAAAAGTGGCAATTCATCTTAGCGTTGCGATTGCGGCAATTGTAATCGCATATAGCCTACATTTTTTTGTTCCAGCAAGCGTAGCTGTTATCATTGCAACACTTACAGCAGCAACGATAGGGGTGGTGATTGAAAAATGGAAGTAAGACTCGATGTGTTATTACTTTTAATGGGAGCAGGTGTAGTTACTTTAATCCCACGCCTATTGCCGCTTATAGTATTTAGTAAAATACAAATTCCAGATTGGGGCTTAAAATGGTTAAGTTATATACCTATTGCTATATTGGCAGCGCTCCTTGCCGAAGTACTCTTTATGAATAAAACAATGCAATGGGATTATTTAATTGCAGCAATCCCGACATTCTTTGTTGCTATCTATACGCGAAGTTTATTAGGAACGGTATTGACAGGTGTGATTGTGATTATTTTGTTACGATTGTTCCTATAACAAGGATTTCGCTCATATTGTATCGAAAAGTGTAATAGCATGATTAACAAAGGGGTGGTATTATGATTATTGTAACAATAGGTGTCATCTTGTTTACATTGTTTATTTGTTTTATCATTGGCCTTGCGACTTATACAATGCTTGTTCAAAAAGTAACCCCGCAAATTTATTACACACCGTGTGAATCCACCACAGTACAGTCCCGTAAAAGTGAAGATAAAAATAGAGGGAAGAAAAGTTAATAGTAGACTTTTCTTCCCTTTCATTTATTCATTTCTGTTTTGAGGAGCGTTCTGTAAAAAAGGAGCTAATTCCAAAAATTCAGCTCCTGTAAACCAAACCTACATTTTAGAAATTCCTTGTAATAGTATGCCAAAGAGTAGACTAATAAAAGAGAAAGCACCGACGGATACAGAAATAACTCGGTTATTTTTCCATTCTTTTATGAAAACCATAAATCCTAAAATACAAAGAAAATACCAGATTGGTAGAAAAATAAAATCGCTAATATAGTTGGGGAGTAATGTATAGAAACTAGTCAAAACTAAAATCCAATGTCCAAGAAATAAAGTCATAACGATAAAGGAATGGCGATAAGGACGGTTTAAATATTTTTGATTTTTAAGAGTTATAAAAATGAAAGTTAATGTTATGGTAATGATTAGAAAAACGAAAGCGAGTAAAAGTAATGTAAATGGCATATCAAAACTCCTTCAATATACTTGTTGTGTTACATTTTTTTGAAGAAATGAATCTATCATTTCGTATGCTTGTTTTGTAGATTCTCCGTTATATTTTGCAGTATAAGGATCCAAAAATCCATGATATCCTGGAAACTGGTGTATATGTAGAAATGGGTTGTTTTGTTCTTGCAATGTTGCAATAAGAGAGGAAACTGAACAGTTTAATTCTGTTTCTGGAAAAATTAAAAGAGTAGGACATGTAGGAATCATATAAGAATAGTCTCGTATGCGAGAGCCATAGCAGCTAATAACGAAATTAACTTTTGGATTTTTACTACATAGCCAAGAGATGGTTGCGCCAACGCTAAAGCCTATAAGTCCTATGCATGAATATTTTTTTGAAAGTGTCGTAATTATTTCCTCAACTTGTTCTTTTCCATGTTGGAACCCAACGTTTTTTATAAAATGAGAGTAAGCTTTTTGTTCGTCATTATAATGAAAATGAGAGTTTAATTGTAAAAGGTTTGGGCAGAAGACATCTACATGTTGAGAAGAGAATTTTGTAACGATATCCTGCATATGTTCATTTACTCCGTATATTTCGTGTATAGCAATAAGAGCTACTTTCTGATTCATCAATTAAAACTCCTTCCTATGAAAAACATATTCTTTTTCAACAAGACAAATCCGCACATGGAACTGTTCATACCATTGTTCACGACCTCTTTGTCTTGCTATAGTATGTGCTGCATTATCTTTCCATTGTTTAATTGCTTCAAGCGATTCCCAATATGAAATTGTAATTCCAAAACCGGATGTATCCCGTACGCTTTCAACGTTTATAAATCCAGGTTGTTCTTTAGCACGTTTCTCTATTTCTTCTGCAACATCGTCATAATCAGTAGTGTCTTGCGAAAGCTGGGAAGTGAATATAACTGCGTAATAAAAGGGCTTTTCAGAAAATAAATTGTCCATTTTACACCTCCAAATATAATAAAATATATTTTATCATAAAGTTATGAATTGAAAATAAATTCATATTATACAATGGGATTTATTTGTAATAAGATTTTTAAAAAGCATATAATGTTCGGGTTTGAAATATCACGTACTGTATTGGATGAATTATCGAAAAAGTAATGAATCTCACTTTAGTGGGTTTGTTGTTTGCATTTGTAACATTAGCATTATTTGTACCAGTGATGGTCAAAATATTGGGAAAAGAAAATTGATGGCCATTCATCGCATATACGCAAACACAAAAATAAGAAAAATCCCACTTCAAATAAAACTGAAGTGGGATTTCTTATAGTTCCTCCAGACTATTAATCGGAACAGTTAATTCACGTTCTGGATTTGTTGCATCATATATTCGGGCGGTTTCATTGCTTTCATCAACGTGTTGGATCATAACAGGCAGGCCTTGAAAACTAACATGCGCTTGTTCTGATGACTCGGATAGCTCTTTTGCACGTTGTACATTCATTCTTACATTCCTCCCATCTTTACTATTGTTGCTTGAAGAGAGGAGGAATATACCATTTCAGAGTTGATTTAAGACTTTTGTATTATTTGTAACGTTTCTTTAATAAACACAGTAAATATCGAATCAGGAAATTCTTGTATAGCATGAAAGGCTTCGGTTGCCTCTTGAAGCGCCTTCTCTTTGTTTTGGAGTTTCATATAACAAAGAGCACGATAAGCTCCTCCGGTTATAATCCATGCTTGGTCTAGTGGATGGAACATATAATCCGGAATTGTTGCTCGTTCTAATGCTTCTAAGGCCTCTTCGTATCGTTTGAGACCGTATAAAGATTTTCCCTTTTCTACGTAATACGCCCCGTCTTCTTGAAAGAGTTGTTCACCTTGGAGTTTTTCTCTAAACAGTTCTAGATGCTGTAGAGCTAACGTGTATTCAGTTGTGATTGTGTTATAGTAATAAGCTTTTAATATGTCTACAACAGCAAGGGATAAAGTGTTTTCTGTAAAAATAGCAAATTGCTCGGATTTCTTTATATAGTGTAAATATTTATTTTCATCAGCTACTATTACCTTTTGATAAGAGAGGATTCGATAAAATTCGTCTGTTTTATAATACACTTGATTTTCTTTTGAGAAGTCAAGGGCCTGTAAGATAATTATTTCGCACCCGTCATAATCACCATATGCAAGTAAAACAACTGCTTCACATAAGAATAGTTCTATTTGTATAATAAGGTCCATCTCTAATTGTCTTGCTTCATATTCTTTTCGAATAGAAGTAAGAAGTTCTAGGCATTCTTCATATTTTTTATGGACAAATAATACATAACAAAGCTTTAAACTGGTTTGTGTACTTTCACGGTATAAAGCATATTTTTGAAAAATTGCTACGGCTTTTTCGATATACGAATGTATGTCGTAATCTTTCATATTAAATGCAGCGCCTATATATTGTTTATATAAACGAGCTGTACTTAAAGTGGGCGGTAGTTCCTTTTGAACAATAGGTAGCAGTGTACGATACACTTCCTCAAATTGATTATTTTTTATTGCCTGTTCCATCTTTGGAATCAGTTTTTTCACTTCTTCGTTGTCGTCTTCTAGTAAAAAGCTTGCTTCACATTCAAGCTTACTAGCAAGATATTGTAATGTCTTCATGGAAGGTGTCGCTTTCCCATTCTCAATTTGACTCAGCATACTTTTTGTTAGCTCTGAGCCAGCCAATTGTGTTTGCGTAAAACGCTTTTCTTTTCGCAATGCTTTAATTTTTTCACCAAGAGTAGCCATATAGTTGCTCCTTTATTATAAAAAAAGTTAAATACAATTAAACTTTTTGTTGTCAAAATTTGAAAAGTGGTTATATAATAAGTTTAACACAATTTAACTTTTTAAGGGAGAGTGACATGATGGAAGACGTAAGTATAAGGGGAAATGATCCAAGACTCAAAATTGCAACAAGAAATATCATTTTGATGATGATTGGAAAAATTACTTCTTTATTAGGTGCAGGAATTTATACGTTTGCAATGGGTTTATATGTTTTAAAAACAACAGGGTCAGGAGTAGGATTTGCAATGACACTTATTTGCGGATCTATACCAAGGGTGGTATGTGGACCAATTGCTGGGGCAGTAGCAGATCGTGTAAATCGACGGTGGCTTATTATTGGAATGGACTTATTAAGTAGTTTAACAATGATTACAATGTTTATTCTTTCTACTATATTTGGGCCATCACTTCTATTTATTTATATTTCGGCCGCATTATTATCAATATGTGCAAGTTTCTATTCTGTTTCATTCACTTCTTCAATTCCAAATTTAGTGGATGTGGAGCGTATTCAAAAAGCGAGTGCTTTAAATCAAACAGCGGATTCATTATCAAGAATTTTAGCGCCGATAATTGGCGGGATAATATTTGGGTTGTTTTCCATTACATCCTTTTTTCTCTTAAATGGTATTACATTTTTCTTGGCTGTTATTGTACAATTATTTATCAAATTTGATTTGTATAAAAAAGAAGTAGAGCAAGATAAGGCACATTTCTTAACAAGTATAAAGGATGGGTTTTTATATGTGAAACAGCAACAAGAAATATATGGACTCATGAAAATTGCTCTTTGGGTAAACTTTTTTTCTAGTGCACTTTTTGTTGCACTTCCGTATATTATTGTACAAAACTTACATTTAACTTCTAAGCAACTGGGTACTGTAGAAGGTATGTTAGCGGTTGGAATGCTAATTGGGGCATTTGTTTTATCTGTTCGCAAGGAAATGAATAACCCGTTTCGATCTATTTATATTAGCTTATTGTTATTTGCAAGCTTAAGTTTATGTACTGTCTTTCCGTTAATCGTTACGATTCCAAAGGCAGCAAGTTTTCTTTATTATATTGTTTTTATGCTTCTGAGTGGTGTTTCAATGATAGCAGTGAATATACCAATGCAAGTACATATTCAAAAAACAACAGATCCAGGATATTTAGGACGCGTTTTTGGACTTCTCGAAACAATTGCTACAGCAATTGCTCCGCTCGGAATGATTTTGTTTGGATTTTTATTAGATATGCTTCCTACTAGTATCGTAATGTTAACATTGGGAGTTGGGTTGCTTTTAGTAGTACTATTAGGGATGAAGCAGTGGGGTATGAAAAAACAAGTGGATGTGTCAGCGTAAATAAAAGGAAGCTTTTGTAAAAAAGCTCCAACTTATACATGTTTAAAAATGTGGATAAGTTGGCTTTTTTTATTTTGAAAGTATTTTTTATGTGTGATACATTTAATAAAGTGTGCATAGAATCAAGTTCAATGATATAAGGTGTGTAACAAAGAAAGAGGAGAAAAACATCATGAGAAAAATAAGTTTTGTTATGCTTTTTTTGTCTTTCCTGATGACTGGATGCGGCAATACTTATGATATCCAAGTTGAAACAGGTATGCAGGCATTAAAAGATGAGAAATATAGTGACGCAATCATGTGGTTCGAAAAAGCAGGAAAAGAAAAATCTACGGATGAGACGAAATCATATACAGAAGTTGCCAAACTAATGAATCACGGGGCAACAGCGTTAAAAGATGGAAAATATTTAGAGGCGAGAGATGATGCCAATCAAGTATTGCAAAAGAAAAAGGACGCTACTCTTGAAAAATCTGTAAAGTCAAATGCAGAAAATATGCTTCAGAAAGCAAAAGACATTGAAGAAAAAGAAAAAGAAAGAGTTCAGAAGCAAAGAAAAGTGGATGAAGAAGGCATTGATAAAGTAATAAAGGCTGTAGATAGCATTGATGAAGCAAGGGAAAAACAGAAAAAAATCGGAGAAGCATTGGATAAGGCTGAAAATGCAAAAGAAAAAATAGAAGCGAAGAAAAATCAATAGAGTAATAATGTAATAGTTATGCATGAGGCTGTCGTTTGTTACGACGGCTTTTTTAGGAGGGATCTTAATTTTTTTTAGGGTTTCTCCTATTAAGGTGAATACTATTTGTATAATTAGAAAAATCAATTTTGTTACAATAACTTGAATTTCCACCATTTCATCAAAAAAAGGCATATAATGATTCTATAACCTATTACAAGGAAGTGTAACTTATGAATACTGTAACTGTTGTCTATGGTATTATTCTTTCTACTATTATTACTTTATTTGTTGTTGGAGTATCACGTTATATCCATAAATGGAAAGAAGGGATTGCAAAGTTAAATCATATCGAAGAAGAATTTGGTGATTTAATGTTACATCACGGTAAGTAAAGAAGTTTATTTTTTAATTAAACAATGTGAAGTGTATCACAAAACATGCTGGCATTTTGGGCATGTTTTTTTGTTATGTCAAAAAGATATTAGATAGGCACATCAGTCTCATTTCTTCCATATGATACAACGTTAAGTATGAAATGTTGGGAATAGAAAAGAGGGATCGAATGGCTAATTCTGGATATGTTCCAGATAATAAAAACTTAAAGAAAAGTTCTGGTACACCAAATCTTTTCTTTGACTCACGGAAAAATGTATTTTTTAAACGGAATGATAAAAATATTGCTTATGAAGTGACTTCAACACAATTACCAGCAATGATTGGAGGAGCGTTTGTCGATCTTTTTATGACGAAAGGTCATATGAGGGAACCACATTGGCATCCAAATGCTTGGGAGTTAGATGTCGTCGTTTCTGGAGAAGCAATTACTTCTATTTTAAATCCAGAAACGAATCAACTGCAAAATTATCGGGCAAAAGCTGGGCAAACAGTATTTATTCCAATGGGATGGTGGCACTGGATTACAGCTGTATCAGAAGAAGTACATTTACATCTCTTTTTCAATAATGATCAATTTGAAACAGCTGAAGGATCAGACGTACTTAGAATGACCCCTCCAGAAGTATTCCAAGCCGCTTACGGTGTGAATGCTGAACATTTAGCTAAGGATCTTGCTCCAATTAAGGAATCTGTTGTGATTGGGCCGCCTCATTTAAAGCGTTCTACGGATGAACAGCGGCCTGGTATAGTAGTTGTATTAAATGGAGAGCTGACTTCTTGTGAGATAGAGTAGCTCTTATTTGTTTTGGATAAGAGTTGCTCTATTTTGTATGGAATTTAAAATGGCACTTGATATATTTGTTAATTTGTTTAGTATAATAAATAATATGTTGTTGGAGGGATAAATATAGTTAAAATATTAAAGATTATAGGGATAATACTTTGTATCATCTTAGCAATCATTATAGCTTTTTTTGTAATTATGGAATATTACTATTCAAAAGAAGATCCCAATTATGTACTAAATTACATAAAAGAACATAAAGATGATCAAACTTGTTCACTAGTTATTAGAAGAAACGGTGAGGTACTAGTCTCTGTAAATGAGAATAAAAAATTACCGTTAGCAAGTATGGCAAAAATAGTAGTAGCAGTGGAATTTGCAAAACAAGTTTCAGAAGGAAAGATAAATTCACAGGAACAAGTTCCATTACAAGATTTAGAAAAATATTACGTACCAGACACAGATGCTGGAGCACATCCTGCATGGTTAGAGGATGCAAAAATAAGAAATGCAATAAAAAATGAAAAGCTTTCATTAGAAGAAGTAGCTATAGGGATGATTCACTTTAGTTCCAATGCAAATACAACTTACTTATTAGAGAGATTGGGACTGGAAAGAGTAAATGAAAGTTTAAAGGAACTAGAATTAAATAGTCATGATGCATTCTATCCATATACATCGGCATTGTATATGAGGGGATATGCAGAAAAAGAACTTCATATTTCTGAAGATCAATCATTAGAAGTATTACGTAAAATGTCCATGGATGAATATAGAAAGCACGCTTTACAAATACATGAATGGATGAAAGACGAAGAAGAATGGAAAAAGCGTAATATACCATTAAAAGCGGATATAGAATTTCAACGTATTTGGTCTGATAGATTAGTAAGCGCAACTGCTAAAGATTATATGAATTTAATAAGGAAAATCAATAATAGAAATGAGTTTCCAAAGGCAATGCAGGATGAAATCGAGCGGATTTTTAAGGGAACTGTTAAAGACAGGATATATGAACATGCTGGTAAAAAAGGAGGTTCAACAGCATTTGTATTAACAAATAGCTTTTACGGTACTGATAAAGAAGGAAACAGGGTTGAAATAGTCTTTATGTCCAACGATTTAGATAAGATAACGTATAAAAAACTTGAAAATAATGTAAATCACTTTATCCGAGATGTTGTAACGAGCGAAGAATTTAGAGGGAAGTTATAATGATATAATTTTATTATGTAAACAAAAAGATGACTTATATAAGTCATCTTTTTGTTTGTTATGAAGGAACAGGATTTCGTTTATATTTTATTGAATATAAATTTTTACAACTAAAGAAAAAATGAAATTGTTAATGTTCAAATACCTTAACAAAAAAGGAGAGTAATTGATGACTACAATATATTTCGTTCGCCATGCTCATTCTATATATACACCGGAAGAAAGGGAACGGCCATTATCTGAAAAAGGACGGAATGATGCGCAAAGTGTAGCCGATTTATTAAAAGAAGAGAAAATTGATGTTGTCATTTCTAGTCCATATAAAAGAGCAATTCAAACTGTTCAAGGAGTTGCGGTTCAATTTGAATTACCGATACATATGGAAGAAGATTTGCGTGAGAGACTACTAAGTAAAGAACCGGTAGTAGATTTTGAGGAAACAATTACAAAAGTATGGGAAAATCCAACATTTTCTTTCGATGGTGGAGAATCAAATAATAGTGCACAACAGCGTGGTAGTGCATGTATCAAGAAAATTTTAAAAGACTACAGAGGGAAAAACATTGTCGTTGGAACGCATGGAAATATTATGGTACTCATTATGAATTATTTTGATTCTAAATATGATTTTAATTTTTGGAAAGCACTTGAAATGCCAGATATATATAAATTAACTTTTAATGAAGAAAAATTAATTTCTGCTGTAAGGATAGAAACCAGTCATCTGGTGAATAATTTGTAAAATTTTATCGAGAAAGCAGGAAAGAACAGAGCGGTTAGAGAAGTATGCTCTTGTACCATAAAAAAAGTATGATAAAGGAGGCTGTTTACATGTTTGAGAAAGAGAAGGAAGGGCTTATGGAAGTTCATAATGTATACGAAATTGCTCCATCAGATGGAACAATTATTGGTATGGCAACACCAGAAGAAATGGAAGTTGCTGCTGAACTAGAATTACAGCACTATGCCTATTCTCGTTTATTAGAAGCAAATGTTCAGTTAGACGGTTCCTCCTATAAAGATATACTTCAGGAGCTCCAGGAGTATGAAAGAAAGTCAATGAGATTCTGGCGCGCATTACATAAACGTTTAGATGTACCATGGGCATGGGTACTTCGTGTTGATGTTGCAAATGGTCCTATATATGTGAATAATGGGAACTCGTATTATGATGGTGATGAAGACGAGGAAGATTATGCATAGATAAAAGAGGAAAGCAGCGAAGGCTGCTTTCCTTTTTTGTATGTTTATTTAGCTCTGGGATTTTCACTGTTTTTTACGTTATGTATATCATCTTCTTGTAGAGAATGAATTGCATGAATTATGATATCAGGGCGGTCACTTTCGATTCCGTGGCTAGCATTTTGGGCGAGGATGTATCGGCTATTTTGAGAGAGCATAAGTTGCTCTTGAATAAGCTCCTGCCAAACTTCTTCAAGCTTTGTAGCTTCTTCATTAGGCATTCCACCTTGAATCATCTCCCCGATGGAGTAATTCGGGTCCCTCCCGATGATAACAAGTGGAGTTTTTAATGTTACTTCAAGTTGTTTCATTCTTTTTGCGCAATTTTTCCATTCTGAAAGTTCAGAAGTAGTTGCTTTGTATAATAATGGTGAGGTAGAAAAATCCACATATTGTTTTTGTTTACGTGATGACAAGTGACTATGTTGATTTGCTAATATAGATTGTAGTTCTGCATAAAGTGAGTCTGAATCCATATTAGAATAACTTCTATATTTTTGTAGCCACATATCATCTGAATCTGTTTTATCTGAGACAGGTAAATCAAGATCGTCTAATCGATGTAAGTTCATAGACGTTGAATCAACAAGAATTACAGCTTTTAATTGATTAGAATGTAACATTGCAAACTGCTGTGCACATAATCCTCCATAAGAATGACCAACTAAAATAATGGGTTGCCTAATAGCTAATATATGTAATAATTCGTGCAATTCTTTTGTTGCTTGTAGTGTCGTACGTGGTTCGTTACCAAGTTCACTTTTCCCATAACCAGGGCGATGAAATAGAACTACGGTATAATTTGAAGAAAGTTTTTCTGCAATTTGGAACCAATCATAAAAGGAACATCCTATCCCTGTTTGAATCACAACAGTCTGAGAGCCATTTCCCATTATACAAACTTCCATTTTCTTTCCGCGTACTTCTACAAAACGATTCATGGTAATATCCTCCACTAAGATTGAAATGTTTTTTGACAAGCAAATACGATACACCAAATGCCTACACCGAATAGTACAGAGGTACTGAGTGAAAAAGAATTCTTTAATCCAATATAAACAATAAATAATAGTAGTGCTGATGCGGGGAATCCATATAATACCCCTAAAGCAAATTGACTTAAATCTTGTTTACTCCCGCCTTCAACAGAAATCCAAAACAAGCTAAGTAAACTAATAAGTGGAAGGGCAGCTATGAAACCGCCAAGCGTACTATAATGTTTAGCGAATTCAGTTACACCGCCAATAATTAAAGCAGAGACGATTACCTTAACGAGGAAATGCATATTTTGACTCCTTTGCTAGTAATGAAAAAGCCTTTTCAAGTAATTGTTGTTCTTCTTCTGAAAATTGAGCTTCTAATATTTTTAATTTTTCTTCATCTAATAATGTATGTTTTGCTAAAGCTTCTTTACCTTCTGTGGTCAATGCGAGATTAACGACTCGTTCATCTCGTTTATTTCGCTCCTTTATAACGAATCCTTTTTGGATAAGGCGTTTCACATGCTCTGATGCTGTATTATGAGATAAGCCTAATTCAGATGCAACTTTCCCAATTGTAGTCTCCGTTTCTCGAGAAATGATTTGAAGAATCCGAATGGCTTGGTGAGAAAGATTGTCTGTATATTCATACCGTAAGTGATAATAAATGGTTTCCCAATTTTGATTGATGTTCTTCATGATAAAATCCTCCGTTTGTTATTTATATCGTATAATAAGATATATTCTTTTTGTGAGAAGTAAATTCCTTCTATTTCACATAAAAAAATTGAAAAAGTTTATTTTTCTTGAAATTTACGGTACTCTTAGTGTAAAGGCATACAAATAGCAAGAGAGAGGATGATTGAAGTGTATACATTTAAATGGATTAGTCATGAAAAGATGTATTTAGATCAGATACATGTTGAAAAATGTGGTCCTCTTTCAGTTGGTATATATGGTGGGAATCAAGAGAGTGATGCGTATGAAAGAGGAGATGCAGTACTAGCTTGGTGGGACCCGCAATTAGAATTTGAATTTGTTATGATCTTTGATGCTCATCATAAAACGAAAAAGATACATTATATAATAGAAGCAATTTCGGAAAGAAAAGAGAAGTTACAGGAATTGTTCTCATATCCAGTTCACCTCGCGTTTCATCATACACATATGTATTTATTAGCGTTATTTACAGATGAATCGTTTATTGAGAAAAGTGAACAAGAAAATGAAGAACTTGCGTGTTTAATTTGTTTGCGAAAAGGTGAGTTCCTATATTGGTTATCAGTAGGAGAGTGCTTTGCATATTTATTTCATTCAGAACAGTTACAGAATGGAAAAGGAAGATTAAATAAACGTAAATTCTACGAGTATATTGGAAGAAAAAATGTGTTTGCTGCTAATACGCCGTGTTTCACTTCAGGAGTTCGTGGATTAGAGAAAGGAATGAATCATATTGTTTTGGCAACAGACGGTATGTTAGAGTGTGATCAGCAAACGTTTCATGATGATCAGTCCTTACTTGAAGTGCTGCATAGGGGGGATTGTCTTCAGATTGAGCCTGCATTAGCAAGCGTGCTTGAATGGAAGGGAAGAGATTGTGCGACCATAATTGGGTGGTCTATTGATACGGAAAATAGAGAATGTACAAAATAATATTTTTGAAAAAGTGAGCTTAGGATAGATACATTCTAAGCTTATTTTATTTTTCTTACATAGATGAGAATCAGCGTGGAATTTATATAATTTAATTCGAACGAGCCTTCGGTGGATTTCTCATATATTGAAGGTTTGCTGTATATGAAAAAATATAATTACCCTTTGAAATTAAGAAAATGATGATAAATGTGAGAGAAAAAATTTTCCTGTACGTTATATAGGGTGTAAAAGCTTTTACAACAAAATAAGGGGAATTGTGAGATGAAATCAAATGAGAAAAATTTTATAAAAAGGTTGCAGCGGCAAAAAGAAGATGCATTAGAGTTTATTGTCGATATATATTTACCATTAATAAAGGGCATAACGCATAAAGTTCTTGTTCCGCTTCAAAATGATGGATTGATAGATGAATGTATCAATGATATTTTTCTTTCGATTTGGAATAATGCTGAAAAGTTTCATGGAGATTCAGACGATTTTAAGAAGTGGATTGCAGCGATTGCTAAGTTTAAAGCGATTGATTATTACAGAAAAGCAAATAAGAAAATAGAAATTATTTCAGATGAATTCAATTTAATCATGGAAAAATCGGTAGAAGATGAATTAATTATTATGGAAGATAGAGAAGAATTGATAAAGCTTATTAATCAATTAGATCCCGTAGACCAAAAGGTGTTCATGATGAAATATCTTCTCGGTTTAAAAACGGAGGAGATAGGAGAGAAATTAGGTTTAACGAGGGCTGCGATAGATAATCGAATTTATCGTGGGAAAAAGAAACTACAACAAAATGCTATGAATATTAGTCTGGGGGGTAGTGTGATATGAAAGATATTTATGAATTATTAAATGATGTTGATATAGATGAAAAAGACTTAGAGGAAATGAAGGTCTATGAATTTGAAAAAGAAAAAGTGAAACGAAATTTAAAACAGGTTATACATAAAAAGAAAAAAACGAGAAACTGGAAAAAGAGTGTCGCTGCTGCATCTGTTTTAGTAGGGTTATCAGTTGCAACGCTTGGAATTGGATTTCCTACTTACGCTGGGGGGCTTCCAATTGTAGGGGATATTTTTCGGTTTTTAGATAATGGTAGAACGGGACTTTATGAAAATTATAAAGAGTTTTCTACTGAGTTAAATATGACGAGAGAAAATAATGGGATTAAAGTTACGATTAATGATGTGATTTCTGATGGACGAAGTGTATCAATAACGTATTCAATGGAAAGTGAGCAAGATTTAGGGGATGACCCAATTATATTAGGTGGGTTAGAGATAATGGAGGCTGGTGGAGGAACAGGAAGTTCTCAAATTTCTAAAGTTGCAGATAAAAAGTATGTAGGTATGGCGACAACGACACATCATAGCAGTAATAAGAAAGACAAAATAAACCTTAGATGGAATATAGACAAAATAGAAATACCGGATAAAAAGAAAGAAATAAAAGGGAATTGGAATTTTGCTCTTACTGTAAAGGCAATGGATAGTAAAGAAAAAACAATTAGTGGAAGTTCCGAAAAAGAAGGCGTAAAAGTAAATATGGAAAAGGTGGCAGTGTCACCGATATCGTTTATTCTTTATTACAATCAAGAAGTTTCTAAAAATACAAGGAAGGAATGGGATGCTGTAGATGTTGAGTTGGAAGTTAAAGATGATTTAGGTAATCATTATTCTGGAGAAGGAAATGGTGGATCAGGTAAGGATTCCTATAATATTCATTGGAGTGACACATTTCAAAAGCTCAATGAAAATGCAACGAAACTTATTATCACTCCTCGTGTTAACTTACGAATTCATACCCCCGAAAATCATGGCGGGGTAGAAATGAGAGACGGAAAAGAGAAGAAGATTGAAGTACCTAAAAAAGAAGCAAAAAATAAAAAAATCGTTTTAGATGATATTGTGATTGATTTAAAGAAATAACAGAAATAAAAGGGCGTCTTATGAAAATAAGACAGCCCTTTTATTTCTGTTAGGAAGTAATCAATAAAGCATGTGGATGTTGCGTTTTGTATTCTTCTTTCCAAGGAATGTTTAATTGCTCCCAAGTTTGCCCGCTATCTAAAGACTGAAATACACCATTATTATTTAAAGTATAAAATGTATGGGGTTCGGCAGGATTTGTTGCAAGCATAGAGATGACAGTTCCGATTGCTGAAGGTAGCCCGTGCTGCACTTTTTGGAAAGGAGTGTTTTTTGTTTTTCGATAAATATAAGATTCATAAGGTATACGATGGTGAGCTAGGTCAGCACTTGGTGCAGCAGAGACCAGTATCGTATCACAATCACCAGGATCGATAGCCATACTATATAAATAGTGGTGTTCTAAGCCCTCGCTACAAGAAGTCCAATTGCTTCCGCTATTATAACTTTCAAGATATGCACGGTCAGGTCCGCCCATAAACCCATCGCCACATGATGCATACAGACGATTCGGGGCCTGTGGGTGCATAAGTAGTTGATGAGCATCAATAGGAGCGCCGAATTTTTTATCCTCCCAAGTTTGGCCATTATCCTTACTTCGAATGATAGCGCCTGCTTCAATTGATACATGTATTGTATCTTGTTTATTTGGATCGACTGTAATCCAGCGAACATGATGTGTAAAAGGACGAGGTGGAAATGCCCATGTGTATGAAGAAAGTAATGATTTCATGTTCTTACACTCACTCCATGTTGCACCACCATTTTCTGAATAAAACAACGCGCTAGGTTCCGTTCCTACATAAACAATGCCGTAGCCATTAACTTGTTTAATAGGACTAATAGCAATCGAAGTAATAGCAGAATGTAAAATACCATCTTCTTTAGGAAAGTCAAAATAGCGGTAAGAATCTCCAATTGGTCTCCAAGAATCACCTCGGTCATCGCTTACCCATAATCCTCGGCCAAAGGTGCCGCAATAGATACGATTTGGTTGAAATGGATCAACCGCAATACAAGTAGGTTGTATATTTTGTAAGTGATATTGAACTTGAAACTCTTCATTTCTTTTTTCTACAACAAGAAGTTCACGTTCCATACAAAGAAATAATCGCTTCAATTTTATATCCTCCTTTACATTTCTTACAGTATTAAACAATATGAGAAAGAAAAAGAAATAGTCATATTTTTAGGTTGAGAAAAAGGAAATGATAAGAAGACACAAGGCGTACTAGCAGAAGCGACACGTTTATTGAAGGATAGGTTTTATGTAGGACATATTACGAGACAAATAGAAATAGAGGATATATACGTAAAGAACCACTTTGCAAAGTATGAAAGAAAAAAGATGATAAAAAGTGTCATAAACTCATTCTTGCAACATACATATATATAATGTGGCCACAAACAGTTGTAAGGTAAATATCTCATCATATTACTTTACTTCTAAAATATCATCTTTATAATCAAAGTGGTAATTGATAAGGATTATCATTTTCAGTTATTGTAGAAAGGGGTTTTTAAAAAGATGAGTAGTCAACTCCGTTTTGCTATTGAAATTCGCAGGAGGCAGTTAATTGACCAGTTAATTGGAGCTGGTGTGTTTAAAATTCTTGATCGACAATTATACGAGCTTTCTTTAGAGGAACTAGAAAAAGAGTATAGGGACATTAAAAAATATGCCGAAGTTCGCGCATAGTCATATAGAATAGTAAATGAAGACCCCCCTAAGTTGGAAAAAAACAAGGAGGGGTCTTTATTTATTTAGCAGAGATTATTTTTTGTATTTCTTTCATTGGCCGCAACCAGTTTTTGGACATGATTTTTTCGATTTGTGCTGCATCTTGGTTTTTTAATGCTTCGATGATTAAATTGTGTTCTTCAATCGATTGACGCGCAGGAATGAAATTTTGGAAAAATAGGTATTCAAGACGTAATACATGAAGTTGGATGCTTGCTAAGAACGGTTCGATGTATGTATTTTTAGCGATTGATACGATTGTATTATGAAATTGGATATCTAAGTGTAATGCTTGTTTCGAATTTTTTTCATCTATGGCATTTATAAATGCTGAGTTTATTTCAGAAAGTCTTATCAAATCATTTTCATTTATTTGATGAATTGCCTGTTTTCCGATAATCGTATGAAGGCCAGCAATTGTTTCATAAATAACAGATATATCTTCTAGTTTTATAGGAGCAATTTTCGTTTTTTGTCCAGGGACCATCTCCACAAGTCCTGAAAGCTCTAATACTTGCAGTGCCTCTCTAACTGGTGTTCTACTCACACCTAAAGCTTCGGCCAGCTCTCCATCATTAATTTTCTCATTAGGTTGTAAAACACCTTCGATAATCCAATCTTGTAATTGATGTAAAACGAGTGATTTAGCAGATACCCTTTCTTGCTTTCGATAATTTTGAGGAATAGGCAAGATAAAACATTTCCTTTCACTTTATATTTTGCTTTCTCGTATCAACAAATTGTAGTTTCGGTTTCCTTTCATCTGGCTTCTTGCTTAGTACAAGTACCATTGCAATAACACAGAGAGCGCCTAATAATTGAAATGATTGAAACGGAACATGCAAAATGAGAACAGAAGAAATAATAGCTGCAAGTGGTTCCGTACAACCAAATAGTGTAGTCTCTTTCGGTGTAAGGTAGCGGATGCTATCTAAGTATAAATAGAATGCGATAAGTGTACCGAAAATAACCACAAATGTAATGAGGAAAAGATTATTAGGCTGTAAATATTTCATGCCTGATAATAAGATAAATTCATTTGTGGAGAGAAAGTGTACGACGGTTACACCAATGCCTCCAATAATCATTCCCCACCCAACAATGACAGATGAAGACCATTTCTCTAATAATTCCTTTGAATAAAGGCTATAGAATGCTAGTGACAGACCAGATAAAATGCCCCAAATGATAGCTGGAGTTGAAACAGCTAAATTATCAATAGATCCATTCGTTAGTAAGAAAAAGGTTCCGATTAAAGAGAGTATGATCGAAATAAAATCGATTTTAGTAGGACGAATATTCCATTTGAAGATAAGGTAAACGGTGATAAATATTGGCGCTAAATATTGTAATAATGTTGCAACTGCAGCATTGCCTTCCTTAATAGATGCAAAATATGTATATTGCACTGCGAGCATACCTAACAATCCAAACAGAATCATTCTGTTTACATCGGCCCTTTGTTTCCAAATGCCAAGCACTTCTGATTTTTTATTGCCAAATGAGGAGAATAAGAGCAAAATACTTCCGGATATAAGTAAGCGGATTGTAACTAACCATTCTGTAGAGACATTGTCTTGTTGAAAAAGTTGTTGTGCAGCAGTACCAGATAAACCCCATAAACTAGCACCTGTAATAACCATAATAATGCCTTTCAATCTTCCTGAATCCATAGCTAGGTTCTCCTTTCAGAAAGAAATTTAATTGAAATATCGAATACAATATGTAATATATCATGAGTAATATTAAAAATAAACAGAATTTTTAAAATGAATCAGATGAGTAATGGATATAATTGTGGTAAAATATTGTAAAGGAGTGATTTGATGATTGGTGGGTTTATAATTTGTTTCCTTTTAGCCATGTTCATTATCATTTTGGGATACCAAATTCACATAAAAAAGAGATTATTTCTCTTAGCAGGATATCAAGAAGAGACCTTTGTAGGGGATAAAGAAAAACTTGCAAAAATAGCTGGTTTTTTTTCTTATGTAATAGGAATTACTACCGCTCTATTACCATTTGGATTAGAAGCAATTGGTGACGCTGTGGGGATTGGTTATGGACTTTTTGTTGTTATAAGTACAATTGTACTTGTTATATGGAGTAATGTAATAAATAGGTCTAGTAACTCTAAAGAATAAACGAAAACAAGATGGTAACCTTTTAGGGAAACCATCTTGTTTTTTCACTTTTTATTATGATACCACGGTAAAAGGTGGGATCGGGTCAACAAAATCATCCCAATCCTGTCTCATTTCTTCATCAGTTAATAAGCATGTATCCAAAGAGCGCTCAATATGATATTGATTCATTTCAACTCCAATAAAGACTAATTCTGTTATTCGATCTCCGTACTGTTTATCCCAATTTTTTAAGACTTCTGGTTCTTCTGCAATTATTTGCTGCTGCTCAGCTGCAGGTAATGCTGCAACCCATTCACCAGCCCCTTGGATTGTAATCGAAGAGCCAGCTTGAGACAAAATTCCCATCATATGGTTACGAGATGCGAGCCAGAAAAAACCTTTTGCCCTTACGACATCTAATGGCCAGTTTTTTAACCAATTCATAAGTCGAACAGGATGAAATGGACGTTTGCGGCGATAAACAAAGGAACTAATGCCGTATTCTTCTGTTTCTGGCGTATGGTGATCATTATTTAACTCTTGAATCCAACCAGCTGCTTGGCTAGCTTCATCATAGTTAAATAAATTTGTATTTAAAATTTCATTTAGTGGTACTGCGCTAAATGAAGATTCAATGATTTTTGCACTAGGATTTAACTTTTGTAATAGAAGATGGAGTTCGATAACATCTTCCTTTTCTAGTAAATCCACTTTGTTCAAAAGAATTACATTTGCAAATTCAATCTGATCAATTAGTAGATCGATAACTTCTCGTGTATCTGTTTCATCAATTGCTTGTTTTCGATCTAGTAAACTTTCCCCAGCGGCAAAGTCATCCCAAAATCGATTTGAGTCGACTACAGTAACCATCGTATCGAGACGACACTTGCTCGTTAAATCAATTCCTAGTGCTTCATCTATATACGTAAATGTTTGTGCAACAGGAATAGGTTCACTAATGCCGGAAGATTCAATCACAATGTAGTCAATATCTCCTGCCTCTACAAGACGGTTTACCTCAATGATTAAATCTTCTCGTAGGGTACAACAGATGCAGCCGTTTTGAATTTCTACTAATTTTTCTTCTGTACGAGAAAAGCCTCCTTGTTTCACAAGTGCGGCATCAATATTTACTTCGCTCATATCATTTACAATGACAGCTACTTTTAAGCCCTCTCTATTTGTCAAAATATGATTCAATAATGTTGTTTTTCCAGAGCCTAAAAAACCACTTAAAACGGTAATGGGCACTTTTTTCATTGTATATACCTCCTGTTAAATCGTAATCATTACGCTTTATGATAAATGACTTTAGAAAGAAATGCAACAATAAATCATAATGATTACGATTTACGAATAGGAATGAAGTATGAAAAATGTTTGGGATTGTCATAGAAAAAGAGGACAAGCATACGATTAAATATGAATAAAACGGAGGCGAGGAAGTTGGTTTTTAATAGAATATCAAAAGAGTTAATTGGTACGCTTCTCATTGCAATCTTTCTTTTTTTATTATTTTTTGTAGATTTTACAAATCTAGCAAACTTGCACAAAAGTATTCCAAAAGAATGGCTAAATGTGAATGCAATTTTTTTAAGTATTTTCTTTGAAGCAGTACCATTTATTTTATTAGGTGTTATTGTTTCATCGGTTATTCAAGTATTCGTAACAGAGGAGATGATTCAAAAAATATTGCCAAGGTCAACAATTGTTGCAATGATTCCAGCAGCTTTTGTTGGTGTCATTTTTCCAATGTGTGAGTGCGTCATCATTCCTGTAGTAAGAAGGCTAATTCAGAAAGGGTTACCCTCCCATGTAGGAATGGTGATTTTAGTAAGTACCCCAATTTTAAATCCAATTGTGTTTTTATCAACGTATTATGCATTTCGAACGAATCCAAATGTTGTATATGCTCGTTTTGGGTTAGCGTTATTTGTTGCATTATTGATAGGCTTAGTTGTGTATTATGTATACCGTAATAAAAGTATTTTAAAAGAACAAAAAGTGATTACTCATGATGAGAAGAAAAAAAGTTGGCGAGATGTAATAAGTCATGGAGTGGATGAATTTTTTGATACAGGCAGGTACTTATTAATTGGTGCGTTCTTAGCAAGTTTATTTCAAACATTTTTAGATCGTAACTTGCTTGTAGAAATTGCAAATAGCGAGGTAATTTCACCTTTTGTCACGATGGCTTTTGGCTATGTACTATCGCTTTGTTCAGAAGCAGATGCATTTATCGCAGCTTCATTTGGTCATATATTTTCAGTAAAAGCACTCGTTGCTTTCCTAGTATTTGGGCCGATGTTAGATTTGAAAAATACATTGATGTTATTTGCTTACTTTCAAAAAAGATTTGTTTTCTTCTTTATTGGAATTGTCACGATTAGTGTATATATCGTTGTTCAGTTTGCAATGAGTTAGGAGATGACGATAATGAAAAAGCAAAGTAAACAAGAATTTCATACATATATTCGGGGGATTATTTTACTTGGATTTGCAATGCTTCTATTTAAACTATTGGTAACAGGGAATATTGATTATTTTGTTGCACCAAAAATGATAAAGTTTATCTATTTTGCGTTTTTTCTTTCGCTAATTTTAGGCTGCTTACAAGTATGGAATGGGAATGAGGAGAAAAAAAGAGGATGTAACTGCTGTAAAAATCATACAGTTCCAAAATCAAAAATTGGAATTTGTATGCTATACGCAATTTTTTTAATTCCGATTGTGAGTGCATTTTTATTTTCTAATGTGACACTTGATGGTAGCGTAGCAGCAAAACGTGGCATGAATCAAAGTGCAGGAGCGAAGCAACAATCCAAAAGTTCCGATTGGAGGGAACTATTAGTGGATCAAGAAGAAGAACCTATTCAAAACCTTCCTACGCAAAAGCAGTCACAAAAAGAATTAGAAAAAAACATACTGAAGCAAAATACAATTCAAGTAGACAATCAAAATTATATTCAAACGATGAATGTAATCGGTCAAGATGTGCTTGGATTTAAAGGGAAAAAGATAACTTTTACGGGTTTTGTTTATCATGATAAAGAAGTAAAGGAAGATAAAGTAGTAGTCGCTCGCTATGGAATTACATGTTGTGTTGCAGATGCCGCTGTGTGGGGAATGATTGTTTCTGGAAATGAAATAAACACTCTTCCAGAAGAAACGTGGGTGAAAGTTACAGGGATATTAGATGAAACGACGTATAAAGGGGTACTGTTTCCACTTGTAAAAGTTAGTAAAGTAGAAAAAATGGAAAAGCCAAAAGATCCATATGTGTATGATGCTTTGCCGCAATGATGAAGTGAAGCAGCTAATCATATTATTTGGAGACGATGCTTTTAGAAGATACTTTTGAAAGTTATAAGTTGAATTTGAAATAGGAGAAATATATTAAATCATGACATTGTCCTTTTAGGAGTTGGTATATTATTGATATACTTTATACCTTTTCTCATATTAAGCCTGTATAATCTTAAAAATAAAGATCTTGTACATGAAGCAAAGAAAATCCTTCTTCACTCTAATGAGAAAAGAAGGATTTTTTGTTATTTATACAATGGATTATCGACTTTTACATAAAAATAGGAGTGAGCTTCCCCCATCATTCGCATTAGCGTCAGGGCTTTATAGTCTACCTTTTCTGCAAAGAAGATATCATAATCAGTTGTTGCGTTTTTTGTATAGCGTGAGTCTTGTTGTAAATCTAAAAAGATATTTTTTGTGACTCGTTTTACAATATTCCAAAGCAATTGTTCGTCTATGTTATAGAAACGGCTTACATGAATAAATAACTCTCCAAAGTGATTTTGCATAACGGAGTAAAATACCTTGTTTCGTACGCTCTTTTCATCATCAACTAAAATGCGTGATTTGTGATGGAAGTTTGTACTGTCAAGCCCTTCCTGTTGTAAACGACCACGGTGAACACGAATGCCTTCCCAATCACGAACAAGAAGTCGGTCTGGTGTGCCATCTTTTTTAAAGACAGGTACTGTATTTTGCAAGTGGCCTTCTAAGCCGATTCCGTACTTCACCATAAGTGGAATAAATCCAGTTAAAGCGTTAGCTACATATTTTTCAATAAATGAAACGATTGCATCATGTAATGGTAGACAATTCTTTACTTTATATAGTTCGATAAGTTCAACAATAAGTGGTTGATTCGCTCCGTGTGCAGATGCAACAAGAGCAGAACCGACAATAGCCCATTCATCTTTATTTATATAGGAGTATACATTATCACGAATGACACATGCAAGATTTTCACTTCTCAAAGTTTGCAAATCTATATTAGAGTCATTTGCACTGAGAAAATGTGCGCCAGCCCATTCCATAATCGGAATAAATCTTCTTTCATCGATACTTGTATCTTCTTTTATAATTTTTTGTAATATATTACTCATCAGTGGACCGTTATGAATCGTTTGTTCTGATAAGGTTCGCACTTCTCCTGTTAAATGAACATTCGTTGTTAACTTATAATGAGGTTTTCTTGTATCATACTGTGCTGGGAAGATGGTACGAAATGACATACCAGCTACATAAGGCGCCTCATAATCAAAAATAATAATTTTTTTCTGTTCAATTTCTGTTTTGTATAATTCTTGCAATGTATGCATCGTTTGCCAAGGATGGATAGGTAATAGAAGATAATCATCTATTCTATCATCTAGCCTAATCTCTGCCTCGGCTTTCAGTACAGGTTCTAAAGAAAAGATGATAGGATTCCAATCTTGTGATTTCATAAACGCAGTACTTACTTCTTTGTTATGAACGGCTACAAATCGAAGTGGAATCGTATTTTTAAACTCTGCTGAATACGCAATTGTTTCTTCAGGGTTTAAGCCTTTTCGCATTTTTGCTCCAGGATGACAAGGGTGTCCTTCAATAACAAGCTGTTCAAAAAAAGCATAATGATTATCTGTTTGTGCAGCTGCTTCTAATGTTGATACCTCAGTAGACTGTTCATGAAATGTATAGGCAAGCGATAAATTAGCAGCACTATTAGCTAAATCCTCTTCGAACATATGAAAATAAGAAGACTGTCCTTTCCAACCTTCTTGAAAAATTAAAGCTAACACTTCATTTGGATGTGTAATTTCTTTTTGCTCAGATAGTGATATGAGCATGTATGGCCCGTTTACAATTGGACGTTCGAAAGCATACATTTGTTGAACTGGTACGAGTAAGTAGCAGTCTTGTTTCTTAAAATATAAAGCTTGTATTATGGAATATTTTTCAAAACTCTTCTGGTGTGTATGTATATAATCTAGTAAATAATCTGGACAACGGTACGCTGAAATAGAAACAAACGTCTTCGCTGACTTTTGAAATGTCACCACAGTATCCATTAGATTGCTTATATTTTCTCGGATGACAGAAGATAGTAGTCGTTCTAATATACCGTTCCGACCTTTATATAAATTTTGCTTATATATTTCATGTAGCGGTGGATGGTTTTGCTGTAAAAAAGAAAATAATGTTTGTTCTTCTACCTCAAATGAATGAATGCTGTGTAAGTGCATAGAAACCACCTTCCTCAATTTTAGCTCTTTACAAAAAAGAGAGAATATTTTATATTGTCTTTAAAGTGATAACGATAATCAATTTCAATTATAAAGAGTGGATTAAAAAATGCAACAAAAAATTTGAGGTGATTCTTATTCGAAAACTGTTTTTTGGTAGTTCATTTTTTTTGTTTATGGGGAATTGGCTCGGAATGACTGCTATTAATTGGTATGTCTATGATTTGTACCATAGCGCGACATATTTAGGATGGTTAAACTTTGTACGACTCATTCCAATCGTATTATTTAGTGTTTATGCAGGAAAGCTTTGTGATTTGTATCCACGTGTCAAATTAATGAAATCATATTCCTTATGGGGATTTGTATTGACAACTTTACTTGCGGTTTATGTTGCTTTAGTTACTCCTTCATATTTTATCTTTTTACTTTTTTCATTTATTCGTGGGGTCATTAGTGCATTAGAAACACCAAACCGGAATACACTTCTTTCAGATATTGATACAAATAATCAAATTAGCAAACTGATTTCCATGCATTCATTTGTCATGAATGTTTGTCGATCAACTGGGCCGGCATTAGCAGGATTTCTTATTGCAGCAGGGCATATCGAATTAACATTTATGATGCAGGCTGTTTGTGCACTTATTGCTTGGATTCTTGTGATACCAATGAAAGATCACCAAATGAAAAAGCGAAAAGAAAAGAAAAAAGCGAGTTGGGAACAAATTGCTGCATATTTTTCTTATGACAAAATGGGAAGAAATATCTTTGTGACATCACTTATTACAATGGCTTTTGGTTTTTCCTATACATCGGTTTTACCAGCGCTTGTTTCAAAGCAATTTACGGGAAAAGCAGAAGTGTTTGGAATCGCTATGTCATCAGCTGCAATTGGTGCAATCATAGCTACTGTGATTCTTCCAAAAGCATTGACATATATTTCAGAAGTACGCCTGTATAATGTTAGCTTAATTGCATTTTCAATTTCTTTAGCACTACTGATTGTTAGTAATATATATGTATTTTTTATTCTTTTATTTTCTATTGGTCTATTTGGTCAGTTATTACGATCAAGTAACCGTGTCTATTTTCAGCATCATGTCCGTGAAGAAGAGAGGGGACTTATGCTTAGTGTAGTACTGATGGATCGAGGGATGATACCACTTGGTTCTATTTTAGTTAGTTATTCCATTGAATATGTTGGTATTGCTCAAACATTTATTTTAATGGGAGTTATATGTATGATCCCGTCTTTATTTCAATTTATAAAACTGAAACAGCAAAAAGGAAAGGTGAAGGAATTTGTCCATGCAAAGAAAACAAGTTAATAGAGTAAAAGCAGAACGTAGTATTTTAAATCGTTTTTGCAATGCATTGATTCGAGAGAAAGTGCTACAAGAGAACTGTGCAATATTGAAACATGAGCATGGCATAGAGATTGTAGATAGTATGAACGATGCGGAATTATTGTTAGAAGTAAAACAAGAGGGAGCGTTTGAACGATACGAGTTTATATTCCCAATTCGTTTTAAAGTTCGTGGACATATACGGTGGATTGATTCATTGTCAATGTTTTGGGAAGAAGTTGCCCCGTTCTTTCGTATTCATATTTCACAGTCTTTACAAGAAGAATTGGAAAACAGTGTAACCAATTTAGCACTAGCATACGAAGCATGGAATCGGAAACAAGAATGGGTGAAACAACAATTAGAGACAAACGTTTTGTTTGCAACAAAAACAAAGCCTAACAATTTATATCAATTTTTAAAAGCTTTACAAGCATGTATACCATTTGATGAGCTTACTTATACGGAATCACTTGTTATTGAGGGACATCCGCTTCATCCATCTACGAAAACGAAACTTGGTTTATCAAGAGAAGAAGTGAAATTGTATGCACCAGAATTTGAACATGTTGTTCCGTTACATGTTCTTCTCGTTCATAAAGAAGTAGCTGAAGTAACCGGAGATCACATGCAGAAACCACTTATATATGAAAATTCACCAGAGTTATATGAAGCAGTGCACACATTACTTGTAAATAAAGAAAAAAGAATGGAAGATTATTATCCATTTCTCATTCACCCATGGCAGTATGAACATGTATTACAAGAAGAATATGGTTCAGAGTTAGAAGAGGGGTGGATTATTCCAGTGCCATATCAACTATCTTCACGTGCAACATTATCATTTCGAACAATGAATGTATTAAAATTACCATATCACGTGAAACTTCCAGTGCGAGCGCAAGCAACGAGTGCAGTTCGTACCGTGTCACCAGAAATAACAGTAAATGGCCCACTATTATCAAAAGTATTAGATGGCATCTATACAAAGGAACAAAATTTAGAGCAGTCTATTGTTGTTGTAAGGGAACGAGTAGGAGCCTATTTTTCTAAACCGAATACTAGGGATTTAGGACGTAATTTAGCATTTATTTTACGGGATGATCCCAATCAGTATAGAAGAGAAGGAGAATTATTATGGGTTGGTGCAAGTTTAACAGCCGATAATCCATTAAAAGAAAACGAATCTGTCATTTTAGATATAATGCGTACATATTTTGACAAAGAGGAAATCGGTAAAAAAGAGATATTCTATTATATTGCTCATTATACTGAGAAAGTGATGTTGCCATTGTTAGAACTTGTTGTACGATATGGGATTGCCCTAGAAGGACATATGCAAAATTCTATTATTGTGACAAAAAATGGTGAAGTACAACGTATTCTCATTCGTGATCTTGGTGGAGTAAGAATTTATAAAGAGAAATTGGCGGAATTGATAGACCTCTCGATTATGAAAGAAGCAGCATTATTTACAGAGAATATGACTGAAGTATATAACAAGTTTATTCATTCTGTATTGCAAAATCATTTTGGGGATTTGCTATTTACATTGGCTCGAGCAGTTGATGATATACAGGAAAAAGAGTTGTGGAGAATTG
The DNA here is from genome assembly GCF_002584535.1 of Bacillus cereus. Taxonomy (GTDB): domain Bacteria; phylum Bacillota; class Bacilli; order Bacillales; family Bacillaceae_G; genus Bacillus_A; species Bacillus_A arachidis. The sequence continues at coordinate 129,749 of NZ_NUOT01000027.1, read as the reverse complement.
TTGCAGCTGTGGTGGAAGATTTTATGGTAGGGGTAACAGAAGAGCAACGAGCAGCAATATTTGCACCTTGTATTGAGACTAAGGCATTATTTTCGATGAGAATACATGATCAAGCGAAATCGTATTTATATACAAATTTCCCCAATCCACTTTGTATGTAGGAGGAATAAAAATGCGGCCCATCATGAAAATAAACCTTTCAAAACTAAAGCATAATGCCATTATGATAAAACGATTATGTGAGCATGCAAATGTTTCATGTTTTCCAGTTACAAAAGGAGTAAGTGCTGCAACACAAGTAATCGGAATTTTGAAAGAAGCTGGATTTACAAAATTTGCAGATTCAAGATTACAGCATCTTCATAAAATCCGTAAAATGATGGGAAACAGTGCGGAACTTCTTTTAATTAGAACACCAGCTTTATCAGAAGTAGAGGAGACAGTTCTAACTGCAGATATAAGTTTGAATTCTGAACTCTGCGTGATTGAGGCATTGGGAAGGGCTGCGACGAAATATGGGAAAATACATCAGATCATTTTAATGGTAGATTTAGGAGACCTTCGCGAAGGTATGTTGCCTGTGCAAATGGTGGAGATTGCCCAAAGAGTAGTGGGGATACAGGGGATAGAGCTTGTTGGTATTGGAGCCAATTTTACTTGTTTTAGCGGTGTGATTCCAACTGAATCTTCTTTGCTAGAGCTAACACAATTGACTGAGCTAGTGGAAGAAACAATCGCGCAGCCACTTTCCATTATTTCGGGTGGAAACTCCAGTTCCTTACCGCTTATCTTACAAAGGAAAGAAATAGGGCGGGTCAATTCTCTTCGTATTGGTGAGGCTATTTTTCTTGGGAAAGAAACAGCATATGGGAAGAACATTCCTTTTATGTACCAAGATATATTTTCAGTAGAAGCTGAGATTATTGAGGTTAAAAGAAAGCCTTCGATGCCTAGAGGTGTGATTGGAAAAAACGCTTTCGGTCAAGTTCCATGTTTTGAAGAAAAAGGAGAACGATTGCGAGCCATTGTTGCGATTGGTCGACAAGATCTTGATATTAGTGGGCTATATCCACTTGATGGGCATATCGAGATTCTTGGCGGAAGTAGTGATCATTTAATCATTGATATAACAGATAGTGAGACATATCGAGTAGGCGATATAATTACGTTTCTTCCAGCATATAGAGGGATGCAAAGCGGTATGGTTTCTTCACTTGTACACAAACAATATGTATTAGATGATGTGTTACAAAAAGTGCTTGTTCTATAAAGTGAAATTTTGATTCGTGACCCCCAATAATTACGAACTCTCATCAATCGAGCGCGTGTTACATATATTGAATTTGTAAAACAATATACGTATATATTAAATGTTTTAATTGAAGAAGAAAAAGAAGTGCATAATCAATAAGTAGGTCGTGAAGTGATAAAAAGAGAAACAGTTGAACAATTTTGCTCAACTGTTTCTTTTTTTAGGGATTTTTTACTTGTTTTTGTTAATTGTAAATAAAAATACAATATTTTTTATAATTTTCATTGCGAAATATCAGCTCTACTTTTACAATAGAAAAGGTGTATATTTATTATACTAAAAAAACAAATCGGAATAATGTGAAAATTATAGTTTGTCGTTATGCATTGTATGTAAAAGTACATATTAGGCGACATATATCATATTATCGACTTGTAAGGAGAGAAGCAAATGAAAAGTGTAAGATTACCATCGATTCCAGAAATCATTATTCTTTTATTACTGTTTCTTGCAGTTGTCTTTTCCTTTCAAACGATCTTTAATTTGCCGATTCAATTAGCGCTATTTATTTCATGGTTTTTAGTAATTGCGCTTGGACTAAGGTTAGGGTTTCGTTATCAAGAATTGCAAGATGCAATTACGAAAGGAATTTCCAATGGATTAGAAGCTGTTCTTATTTTAGTTGCTGTAGGAGCACTAATTGGAACATGGATTGCTGGCGGTGTTGTACCGACATTGATTTACTACGGATTAGAATTTATTCATCCGAGTATCTTCTTATTAGCAACCTTAATTATTTGTTCAATTACTTCTATTGCAACAGGTACATCGTGGGGAACAGTTGGTACAGCTGGTATTGCCATGATGGCAATCGGTGAAGGTCTTGGCTTACCGCTTCCACTAGTTGCTGGAGCGGTACTTTCAGGGGCATACTTTGGAGATAAGTTATCCCCACTTTCTGATAGTACAGTACTTGCTGCCTCAATGGCAAAAGTAGATGTTATTGCACACGTTCGCGCGATGTTTGTATTAGATATACCGGCATATATTATTACTGGTATTATGTTTACAGTTGCCGGATGGATGTATGGTGGAGATAATGTTGATTTAAATAAAGTGGAGTTTTTAAAAGAAGCTTTATTAAAGCACTTTGATATTAAAATATGGATGCTTGTTCCAGCGGTTATTGTTATTGTACTATTAGCAATGAAAAAACCATCAATGCCAACAATTGCAATGGGAGCGCTTCTCGGTGCAATTTGGGCAACGCTTTTCCAAGGTATGAATTTTGGAGATGCAATTGGAACAGCATATAACGGTTTCTCTATTGAATCAGGTGTGGACTTCATTGATAAGTTGCTAAATCGCGGTGGAATCAATGGTATGCTAAGTTCAGTAGCTGTTATTATTTTCGGATTAGGTTTCGGAGGATTACTTGAAAAACTCGGCGTTTTAAAAGTAATCGTATCAAAATTTGAGAAGAAACTAAACTCTGCAGGAAATGTAACGTTGTCCACATTAATCGTTGCTTTCTTGGCAAACGTATTCGGTTGTGCAATGTACGTATCACTTATTTTAACGCCAAAAATTATGCAAGACAGCTATGATAAATTAAAACTAGATCGCCGTATATTAGCGCGTAACTCAGAAGTAGGTGGGACATTAACTTCGGGTATGGTTCCATGGTCTGATAATGGTATCTTTATGGCTGGTATACTAGGTGTTTCCACATTATCATATGTTCCATTTATGTGGATGAGCTTTGTATCCTTAGCATTAGCAGTTATATATGGATATACAGGAAAATTCATTTGGTATGTTGATGATGCTGAAAAAGGAAAACAAGCATCATAAGATAAGAAAAAATCATCCTTTGCGTATAGCAGAGGATGATTTTTTTTATAAACTATATGATAGATAAACTACTAAAAATAAAATCTCTATAATTTGTAAAGTAAAATGAGAGCCAAATAAGATATGTTTTTTCAGCAAACTTTCATATGATATATGGTTGTAATTTGAACGGCTGAATTTTTAGTTTTTATAGGTGTGATTATTGGTAAGTTATAAGGATTTTGCGGGGGAATTAGTGTTTTTTATTTTCTATTCGACAAAACATAACAAATTATTGTAATTTAGTTTGTTATGTTTATTGGGGAATTTTGCAATTTTTCCATATTGGAGGGCGTATAGATTGAAAAAACGTACTGTTGAATTGGTAACAGGACTAGTTGCTTCTATAGTAGGAGCTTGTATATCATTTTTTCTTTTTATTATGTATAGTTTTAGGTCAGTTATTGATGATTCTTGGAAAGCTCAAGCCTATGGGGCGCTCGTGGTTTTTCTTATACAGATTTTAGCTATTGTAATTTCTTGTTGTGTCAATAAAATGAACAATAGGTTATATGGAAGTGTAATGCTTACTATTGGTATCATCTCCATACTCTTTTCATATGATGCATTGTTGTTTCCAGGAGTTATATATATTGTTTCTGGATGTTTAACGTTTAGATCACTAGAAACTACATCAGGTGAAAAATAGAGTGCAAATAAAGGAATTAGGATATGTATTATGTAAGAAGAGTGTGAAGACTGAACACTTCAGCAAAGTATAAAACTATCTCTTTCGTTGATTTGTTAGAAATTTTTATCCTATAGTACTAAGTCACCCCATAAGTTCAATGCGAACTTATGGGGTGTTTAGTTTCTGGTGATATTCGTATATTTCCCCTATCAAAAAGCAAAATATATAGTATCAAAAACAGGAGGAGAGAGATGACTGAATCGCTACTGCTGGAGTATGGAGGAGTTATATTAATTCTTATTGCATTAGAAGGAGTTTTATCTGCAGATAATGCTCTTGTACTTGCTATTATGGTTAGACATTTATCTGAAGATGATAGAAAAAAAGCTTTGTTTTATGGATTATTCGGTGCGTTTATATTTCGATTCGTCTCATTATTTTTAATTTCATTTCTTGTGAATGTATGGCAGATGCAAGCGGTAGGAGCGATTTATTTATTGTTTCTTTCTGCTAGAAGTTTAGTTAAAATATATCGGCAAAAGAAGTGGCAAAGAGAAATGCACGGAGAGCAAGAAAAAGGGATGGAAGAAAATACTCCGAAAAAGAAAAGTAGTTTTTGGTTAACAGTTCTGAAAGTCGAGGTTACAGATATTGCATTTGCGATCGATTCAATCTTAGCTGCAGTAGCTCTTACATTAACCATTACACCACTAAATAAAGGGATGATAGGTGGTCTTGATGCAGGAAGATTTTTTGTTATTTTAACTGGTGGAATGATTGGTTTAATTATTATGAGATTCGCGGCTACTTACTTTGTGAAGTTATTGCGTGAAAGACCTGGCCTTGAAACGGCAGCTTTTATGATTGTTGGATGGGTCGGCGTAAAACTTATTGTTTCAACACTGGCGCACCCTATGGTTGGAATAATCGATAAGGATTTCCCTCAATCCGCTACGTGGAAAGCTATTTTTTATATCGTATTAATTACGATTGGCGTTTGTGGTTGGTTCTTATCTTCTGATTCATCTGAAATATAATTTAGTAAATATAGAATTATCAATAAATACAGGTGAGAATCCTTATCGTTTAAAGGGAAGTCTGTTACAATAAAAATGTATCTATTTTATTATCAAGGGGATGAAAACATGGAATACAGAATTGAAAGAGATACATTAGGAGAAATGAAAGTTCCAACTGATAAATTATGGGCCGCACAAACACAGCGTAGTAAAGAAAACTTTCCAATTGGAACGGAGCATATGCCGATTGAGATTGTACAAGCATTTGCAATTTTAAAGAAAAGTGCAGCCATTAGTAATTACAAATTAGGAAAGTTATCGGAAGAAAAAGCTCAGGCGATTGTAGAAGCAGCTGATGAAATTCTAGCAGGAAAATGGAATGAACATTTCCCGCTTGTTGTATGGCAAACAGGTAGCGGAACACAATCGAATATGAACGTGAATGAAGTAATCGCCAACCGTGGGAATCAAATTTTAGAAGAGAAAGGACTTGCTGTACATATTCATCCAAATGATGATGTGAACATGTCCCAAAGTTCAAATGATACATTCCCAACAGCGCTTCATGTTGCTTGTTTGATTGCAGTGGAAGACCAAGTGCTACCGGCAATTACAAAGTTAAAAGCAACATTAGAGAAAAAAGTAAATGAGTTTCAAAATATTATTAAAATCGGACGTACGCATTTGCAAGATGCAACACCTTTAACGTTAGGACAAGAAATTAGTGGGTGGCACCGTATGCTTGAAAAAACGGAGCGTATGATTGCGGATAGCAATACATATATGAAAGAACTTGCAATTGGGGGTACTGCAGTTGGAACAGGCATTAATGCACATCCTAAATTTGGTGAGATGGTTGCAGAGGAAATTAGTCAGTTTACAGGAAAGCAATTTGTATCAGCACCAAATAAGTTTCATGCATTAACAAGTCATGATGAGGTTGTGTTTGCACATGGTGCGTTAAAAGCATTGGCAGCGGATTTAATGAAGATTGCAAATGATGTACGTTGGCTTGCAAGCGGCCCACGTAGTGGTCTCGGTGAAATTATTATTCCTGCGAATGAGCCAGGAAGCTCTATTATGCCAGGGAAAGTAAATCCAACACAAAGTGAAGCATTAACAATGGTAGTGGCACAAGTTATGGGAAATGACACAACCATCGGATTTGCAGCGAGCCAAGGTAACTTTGAACTAAATGTATTTAAACCAGTAATCGCATATAACTTCTTACAATCTGCTCGTTTATTAGCCGATGCGACAGTTTCATTTAACGACAAATGTGCGGTTGGTATCGAAGCAAATGAAGAAGTGATTAACCAAAACGTAAATCGTTCTTTAATGCTTGTTACAGCATTAAATCCACATATCGGTTATGAAAATGCGGCGAAAATTGCGAAGCATGCTCATAAAGAGGGATTAACATTAAAAGAAGCAGCATTACAATCGGGGTTATTAACGGAAAAACAATTTGATGAGATTGTAGATCCAAAGAAAATGATTGCACCGAAGGAATAATTAGAGTGGACAATAAAAAGCCAAGATTCTATTTGAATCTTGGCTTTTTTCTCGAATAGAATTTCTATTCTCTTAATTATTAATAGTATATGCAATTCTGAAGATGGAGAGTGGCATCATAATAGAAATACGATTCTATATTTCTATTGTGATCAAAAATGGTTTTCACTATAAATTTATTTATTATTTTCAGGTTTGGGCATTTATCTTTTGACAAGTTCATTCCTTTGTTGAAAAGTTTATTTTGTTTGTGATAAGATGATTCAGTAAGGGTAAACGATATTGTGATTTGTTTGCGTTTTTAATAAACCGTTTGGAGGATTGTTTGGTATGAATGATATTTCTGAGAAGTTTTGGGATGCTTCCATTAAAGAACTAAAAAAAGGATATATATTTGAAGAGGACACAGAAGAATATACTTGTTTAGCATGCGGAGAAAGTTTTATAAAAGGTGTAATTTATCAAGATAATCAGGTTTTATATGAAGCCGAGAAGTTTGTACAATTACACATTCAAAATGAGCATACATCTATGTTTGACTATTTATTGAATCTGGATAAAAAATATACAGGTTTAACGGATTTGCAAAAGAAGATGGTTCAATTTTTTTACATGGGATTTAATGATAAAGAAATTGTGAAAGAGCTGGATGGGGGAAGCACGTCGACAATACGTAATCATCGATTCACATTGCGTGAGAGGATGAAGCAAGCGAAAGTATTTTTAGCATTGATGCAACTGTCCGAAGAAAAATCAAAAGTGCAATCTAAATTTGTACCCATTCATAGAACAGCTACGATGGTGGACGATCGGTACAATATTACGGAAGAAGAAAATGATGAAGTCTTAAAGTTGCATTTTACAGAAGGATTAGACGGTCCACTGGTGAAATTTCCGAAAAAACAAAAACGTAAATTAATTATATTACGTCATTTAATAAAAAAATTTAATAGTAACGAAAAGTACACCGAAAAAGAAGTGAATGAAGTTTTGGAAAGTGTATATCCAGACTTTGTAACTTTAAGAAGGTATTTAATTGAATATGGTTTTCTAGATCGAACGCCTGATGGAAGTCAATATTGGGTGAAGTTATAAGAAAGGGGAAAGGAAAATGAATAGAAGAGCAGAATTAAAACAGCAATACAAAGAGATAGAGATTGAAGCGGGTATTTATCGTATTATAAATACAAAAAACCAGAAAATGTACGTTGAGAGTACGATGAATTTAAAGACGATAAGTGGGAGGCGATTTGAACTCAATGTAGGTTCTCATACAAATAGAGCATTGCAAGAGGACTGGAAGCAATACGGTGCAGATGCCTTTGAATTTGAAGTGCTAGAAGTCTTGAAAAAGAAAGAGACTGGTTATTTTAATGCTAAGGAAGAATTGAAAAAATTAGAAGAGAAGTGGCTACAGGAATTGCAGCCATATGGAGAGCGCGGGTACAACCGAGCAAGCTCTTAATAAAAAGGGGAAATGAAATTTGAAATCACCGACAGATAGCATTCAAGAAGATGCAGAATCACAGAGTCAGGAGAAGGAAGGGAAACCGATATGGAAATCGATGTCCATGTTCTTAGTTCCTTTGCTTTTAAGTAATGTATTACAATCAGTTGGACAATTGTTTGGGATGGTAGTGGTAGGAAGATGGCTTGGTGTAAATGATTTAGCTGCCATTTCTGCGTTTTTTCCGTTGTTCTTTCTACTTGTTTCATTTGTAATTGGAATTGGATCGGGTAGTTCTATTTTAATCGGGCAAGCATTTGGGGCTCGTAACGAAGATCGTGTAAAAGCAGTTGTTGGTACAACGCTTACCTTCACATTTATACTAGGAGCTATTTTAGCAGTAGTAGGCAGCATATTCACCATGGATATTCTGCGTTTTATGGGAACACCGGAAAACATTATTGGTATGAGTGTCCACTATGCACGTATTTTATTTATTTCAATGCCAGTTTTATTCTTATATTTTGCATATACAACATTTATGCGAGGTACAGGAGATTCCAAAACGCCATTTTACTTTTTAATTGTTAGTACAGTGTTGAACATGATATTATTGCCTGTTCTTATCTTTGGTTGGTTAGGAATGCCGAAACTTGATGTTTATGGAGCAGCTTATGCCTCTGTCATATCAACGATTATAACGTTTGTTGTCATGCTTATTTATTTGAAGAAGAAAAATCATCCATTACAATTGGATGAAACAGTACGGAAATATCTTCGTATGGATTGGGAACTATTAAAGTTATTACTACGCCTTGGTATTCCAGCAAGTATTAATATGATATTAGTTTCGTTATCTGAGATTGCAGTTATTGCATTTGTAAATCGATTCGGTTCTGACGCGACCGCAGCCTATGGAGTTGTGAATCAAGTGGCAAGTTATGTACAAATGCCAGCAGTCAGTCTTGGAATTACAGTATCCATTTTTGCTGCACAGTCCATTGGTGCGAATCAATTTGATCGATTACAGAAAGTTGTTCGAGCGGGAATTATAATGAACTATATTATTGGTGGTGTATTAATCGCTGTCATTTACTTGTTCTCAAGAGAGATTTTATCACTATTTTTAACAAGTCCGAATACAATTGAAATTGCACATAGCCTAATCATGATTACATTATGGAGTTATTTAATTTTCGGTCATGCGCAAATTATTGGTGCGACAATGCGGGCAAGTGGAACGGTACTATGGCCGACTGTTATCAGTGTTGTATCAATTTGGCTTGTGGAAGTTCCTGTTGCCTACTACCTTTCGTATCACACAAGTCTTGGTATAAAAGGTATATGGGTTGGATATCCGGCAGCATTTATTGTGAGCTTACTGTTACAATACGGATACTATAAGCTTTCATGGCAAAAGAAACGGATTACGCGACTTGTTAGTTAGAATAGAAGGTGAAAGATATCCCTAAGTTTTCAGCTTAGGGATATTTTGTATGAGTACAAATAACTTATAAATAACTTTTCAAAGTTACATCAAAATGATGTCGCATAAGTTTTCCATCAAACATATAGAACTCCCAGGCTTTCTCTGGATCTCCGATAATTTCAAAGGAGTTTTCGGTTATATACAAAGCGCAATTATCTTCTAAAGCGATTCCTTCTGTATTACGTGCACGGTTTTGTAAGAATAAATGAAAAGCGTTTGCTCGATCTGATTGATTGTAATGTGGACAGAAGTGTTTGTTTATTAAATTCCAGCCATCGCTTTCCATATAGCCGTCTCCTTTATAATTAGAACGAAGCCCCGTTGTAAACCAGCACATAGCACCAGCGCTATATCCCGCAATGAATGTCCCGTTGTGTACGGCTTCTATCAACTTTTCGTCTATTTTGTTTTCCTTCCACTTTTCAAGCATATTGATATAATTTCCTCCACCTAGATAGATAAAATCAGCAAAATGTATCATTTCACTAATTTTATCTTCGCTAACGCTTTCTTTTATACAGCGTAGAATGTGAACATCACATTGTAACTGCTTCTCGAATGTTTCTCTAAATTCTTTTATATAACCTTCATCGTCATTGCTTGCTGTTGGGATAAATAATATTTTTGGAGATTGTTTCCCAGTTAATTCAATAAGTCGTTGATTTATAAGGAAATGATCTGTTTGTTCAAAGTAACCTCCGCCAATTACAGCTAACTTCATAATGAAGCACCACCTAATAGATTTTTGTTATTGATAAAGTTTCGCTATAGAGAAGTTTCTTTCCTTCTATAACAAAATATGAAAATGGGAATGTGTTCTAAAATAAAGAAGGGGTTTATTTCCATGTTCGTATCATTCTATATTTGACCTTTTATTCTCAGTGTACTACAATTTGTAGTGCAGAGGAGGATTAGCATGTTCACTCAAAATTATAAGTTAAATGAGCAAGGATTAAATCATTTCTTTGGGTCATTAGAAGCGAGGATTATGGAGATTATCTGGAGTACTCCGGATATTACGATTAAAGAAGTACAGCAAAAACTAAGTGAGGAATCTCCTGTGAATTTTAATACAGTGATGACTGTGATGAATCGGTTAGTTGAAAAAGGACACTTGCAAAAACAAACGGTAAAAAGAAGCGGTGTATACCGTGCTGTACAAACGAAAGAATCCTTTTTATCAAATCAAACCAAAAAAATGACACAAGAATTAATGGGGGAATTTGGTGATTTCGTTGTGAATCACATGTTAGATGAACTAGACCAAGCTGATCCTGCTTTAATAAAGAAGTTAGAAGAAAAACTTAATCAACTGAAAAAAGAGGACTAGTATGATGAAGTGGCAAATACGAAAAATAATATTGTTAGCAAGCAGTATTGGTATTCTCTTTTTTGGGATGTTAGTGTACTACGTTACATATCCATTTTTCTTTGAAAATAAAGCTCTTTTTTTATCGCAGTTTTGTCTCTTTGAATTGCAAGAACATATGAAAGAATTATCAACCATTCGTGTCATAATGAGCGGATTATTGTTATTTACTATATTAGTTGTATGGAAAAGAGTGTGGAAACAGTTTTTCTATAGCCGAAAATTACAGAGAAATTTAGTTATGATTACTCGAAAAGGAAAACAATTGTATTTGCTACCATCATTAGAGGTTACAGCATTTACTATCGGAGTCACTCATCCGAAAATTGTTGTTTCGGAAGGTGTATTTCAATCTTTTACAGAAGAAGAAATTGATGCAATTGTATTACATGAAGAATATCATCAAAAAAATCGTGATCCGTTAAAATTGTTTCTTTTTACGGTGTTAGCTGAAGGAATGATGTATATTCCGGTATTGAAAGATATGTTACAGCGTTACCATACGTATCAGGAGCTATTGGCGGACAAATATGCGATGGATCAAATGAAATCATCGTTTGAATTAGGTAGTGCATTGTTAAAATTAATTAAAATAAAAACAGTATCTAATCCGTTTATAACAGCTTCTTTTGCGAAGACGGCAATCAATTTGCGTATTGAGCAAATTGTTAGTCCGTCATCTATAAGGCTTAGTATGCCGTTACATACAAATTCAGTTTATGTGACAATAGGGCTATTTCTCATTTCGTTTGTACTTATTATTGGAGAGTGCATATAGCCTCTTTTTTTAACCCAAAACACTACTTTATGTAGTGTTTTGTGGGAGGAATAAAATGGACGCAGTAGGCGCGGGGATTCTTTCATTTGTATCTAATCAAATGATGAAAATTACAGCATTTTGTATTCAATTATTTGACGGATTTACAGGATTTTAAAAATAGGGGGAAAGAAAGTGAAAAAACTAATTACCATTATTCTTGCAGGAGCACTACTATGGGCAGGGTTTAATTTTTATAATTCAAAGCAAGAAGAAAAAGAACGGAAAGCAAAACAAGAGGCACTACAAGAGAAAGAAGTATTACCGCAAGTAGGATTTAAAGCACCGAAAATTACACTTAAAGGACTAGATGGGAAGCTGTACTCATTAAATGATGCAAAAGGAAAACCGTATATTATTAATTTTTGGGCATCATGGTGTGGGCCATGTGAAATGGAAGCACCAGACTTAGTGCGTCTTTACGATAAATATAAAGGAGAAATCGAAATTTTTGCGGTGAATGCAACGGTTGGAGATCCAGTACAAGAAGCGAAGGCGTTTGCGGATCGTTTTGGATTTAAGTTCCCGGTTTTACTAGATATGGATGGAGAGGCAGGGATTGATTATAAAATTGTTTCATTGCCAACAACGTTTTTTGTTGATAAAGATGGGGTGATTGTAGATCAAGCGCGGGGGGTATTACCTCCAGATCAACTAGAAAAGAAATTTAAAGAATTAATTGAGAAGTAAAAGGGGACATCCTAATGATGATGGACTGGATGGTGAAAGTACAGCCTATTTCTCTCATAGTGGGAAGTTTATTTGGGCTTGTGCTCATGAAATTAAAGATGAAAAGTCAAGGTATCCCATATGAGGGAATAATGGATACAGTAACAAATGGATTTTTTATCATCGTACTAACATGGAAATTTATGCCGACAATTTTGAATCCAGGGTGGGCTTTTCAGTCACCATGGCAAGCGTTACTCGCTGTAGGAAGTACCCAACACATTATAATGGGTTGCTTGATTGCTAGTGGATATGTTGTATGGAGAAGTAAAAAGGCTAATTTTTCACTTTTGGTTTTACTAGATGCACTTCCTTTTGGGATTGGAAGTATGATTATTTCTTATTTTCTATTCCATCAGTATGTTGGTATAAACACAACAATGCCGTGGGGAATGAAAGTGTATGATTCGAAATTTTTCTATCATCCAATATATATGTATGAAATTATGATAGCAATCTGCCTAATGGGATGGCTGTGGCTAAAAAACGAGAAATTAGGAACTAGAAAATACATGAGTTATTTTCTACTTGTAGAAGGGATTGCGCATATATTCATTTCACTTATAATTGAGCAAGTTCCATTATTATTTGGTCTGTCTGTGCAGCAGTTACTTATTTTTATTGCAATTAGTATAGGTATTATATTGCTTCCGAAAAAATAAAAATAGCACTGTGCGAACGGTTGTTCATACAGTGCTATTTTTATAGATTGTATGAATCGATTTCTTTTTATTTTCTCTCTCTTTACAACCATCATTTAGAGGAGTATATTAACAATCAGAATAGCTCAATGTAGATTTTACAGCCAAATAATAAATCGCTTAATCCACTTCAGGAGCGGGGGAACCAAATTTGTGCATTCGTCACTAGGGGTGAATCCTTTTATAGGTAGGGCTACTCTCAAGGCCCGAACCCGACAGCTAACCTCGTCAGCGTTTTGAGAGGGGGGACTTGTGTGTAAAAAAACACTAGGTGCAACCTGGTGTTTTCTTTTTATTCTCTTGGTGGAAAAATATTACATTTAATTATAGTGTAATGGGAACAGAAAGGGGAAAGAGGATGAACTGGCTTACAAGTCTAATTACAATTGGCCTATTCGTAATTTTTGCAAAACCAATGGGAGACTACGTATACAATGCTTTTCAGCGTAAGGAAGCATTTCAAAAGGTATTTGGTCCACTGGAAAAAATCTTATTTAAAGTTGCTGGGATTAAAGGGCATAGTCAGACTTGGAAACGGTATATGTTTTGTTTAATAGGAACAAATTTTTTCTTTATTTTGGTTGTATATTCAATATTTCGATTACAAGGAATTCTTCCGTTGAACCCTGATCATTTTTTAGGATTAGAACCAACATTAGCATTTCATACAGCGATTACATTTATGACAAATGCGAATTTACAACACTATGGGGGAGAAAGTAGTTTATCCTATTTCTCTCAAATGGTAGGTGTGACATTTATGATGTTTGCAGCACCTGCAACTTCATTGGCAATCGGCATTACGTTTATTCGTGTACTAGCGGGGAAAAGAATAGGAAATTTCTTTGTTGATTTTGTACAAGCTATAACGAGAATATTATTGCCAATTTCATTTGTCACATCGTTAATATTTGTGGTTTTAGGAACACCGCAAACATTGGATCCAACAGTTGTTGTGAAAACGTTTGAAGGAACGACACAAGAGATTCCTCGTGGACCAGTAGCATCTTTACTTTCCATTAAAGAACTTGGTGACAATGGAGGGGGGTTTTTTGGAACAGTTTCTGCTCATCCTTTTGAAAATCCCAATATGATAAGTAATGTGTTACAAATGATGTTACAAATGTTAATCCCAATGGCCTTTCCATTTGTATACGGAAGAATGGTCGGTAATCAAAAGCAAGGTAGAATGTTTTTTATATCGATGTTCATTCTGTTTATTATTGGATTCTGTACGCTTGCTATATTTGAATTGAAGGGGAATGCATTGTTAAATCAATTAGGGATAGAAAGTTCACAAGGAAATATGGAAGGAAAAGAAACTCGTCTTGGCGTCATATCTTCTGCTTTATATGCAACCGTTACAAGCGCCTCTGGAACAGGCGGTGTTAATACAACGCATGATACTTTGACACCGATTGGTGGAATGGTTCCACTTATAAACATGCTTTTAGGTACCGTGTTTGGAGGAATTGGACTTGGGTTTATGAATGTCGTCATGTATGCAATGATTGCTGTGTTTCTAGCCGGATTAATGGTGGGGCGTACACCGGAGTTTCTTAACAAAAAGATAGAAGGAAAAGAAATGAAGTTAATAGCAATCACGATTGTGTCTCAGCCGTTACTTATTCTTGGAGCTGCAGCAATTGCATTTTCTACGAATCTAGGAACAGATGCAATTTCTAATCCAGGTTTTCATGGTTTAACACAAATTATATATGAATACACGTCGTCTGCTGTTAACAACGGATCTGGGTTTGAAGGATTAAGAGATAACACACCTTATTGGAATCTTTCAACGGGAATTGTTATGTATATTGGTAGATATTTAGGTGTAATTACAATGCTTGCCGTCGCGGTGGGACTCAAAAGGAAAAAGGTTGTACCTGAGACCATAGGAACCTTTCAGACGGATGATCGGTTATTTGGCGGGATTTTACTAGGTACTATATTAATAGTAGGTGTTCTAACATTTTTACCAGTACTCGCACTTGGGCCGATTGCTGAATTTCTTGCAATACCATAAAGTGGAATTTTAATTAGTGTGGGGTGTTTCCAAAAGAATACCTTTGCTTTTGTTGAGGTTTTTAGTAGCATCATTCTTGAATAGCGGGATAGCGTAGTAAAAACATAGGTGAATATTTCTCTTGTTAATTTAAAATAAAGGAGAATATATATTAGGGATGTATTCTCCTTGTACTTTTTATTCAACAAACGAACTCGATTGTTGAGTAACTGAAAATAAAACAACTGCATTTTGACTACAAGTGTTTTCCCATTTATGTTGTAAATATGCTGGTATTTTTACACTATCACCAGCTTCTAATGAATACTCCCCTACTTAACTTCGTTTGAAGTAGGGGTACTCTTTCGGTAAAATCTGATAAATATTCTTCTTCATCTAAATACAACTTAATTTTTCTGAACTTCTCAATTTTTTTACCGATGTCTAGCTTCTCTTTTATAGAGTGTTAAATTTAATTTAAATAAAGTAAATTTAAATTAACTGAAAAGGGGTTTCGTGTTAAAATGTATTAAAATAAATTTAATTATAATTTATTTTTCAGCTTGCTACAAGAATGTTGGGAGGATCAGGCAGATGAAGAAGATTGAAAGCAAAGACATACAAACATGGAAAGAGAAAGATCCTTTACTAAACAAGGTTATTTCGATGGAGGAAGTATTTTGGATCAATCCTAATATCGAAAAATTTCAAACAGGAATTAAAAAAACTACACTTACGCAAGAAGATGTAAAGGATGCAGAAGAAAGGTTGAAACGTTTTGCTCCATATATCGCCAAAGTTTTTCCTGAAACAAAAGAAATGAACGGTATCATAGAATCACCTTTAGTGAAAATCCCTTCTATGAAACAAGCTTTAGAGCAGGATTATCAACAATCTATATCAGGGGAATTATTGCTAAAGTGTGATAGCCACCTTCCTATATCAGGATCTATTAAAGCAAGGGGCGGGATTTATGAAATTCTTAAACATGCCGAAGATCTAGCTATTAAACAAAACATATTAACTCAACAAGATGATTATTCCATTTTAGATAGTGATAAATTTCGTAAATTCTTTTCAAATTACTCCATTGCAGTAGGATCAACAGGAAATTTAGGGCTTAGCATTGGTATCATGAGTGCAAAGTTAGGTTTTAATGTGTCTGTTCATATGTCAGCTGATGCAAAACAATGGAAAAAAGACTTGCTTAGAAGCAAAAATGTCAAAGTTATTGAGTATGAAGCTGATTATAGCAAAGCAGTAGAGGAAGGCCGAATTCAAGCAGAGGGGGATCCTACTTGTTATTTTGTGGATGATGAAAATTCCCATGACCTATTTTTAGGATACGCAGTAGCGGCGTCCAGATTGAAAAAACAATTGGAAGAGTTAGAGATAACAGTAGATGAAAATCAACCTTTGTTTGTTTATATTCCGTGCGGAGTAGGTGGTGGCCCAGGGGGAGTAGCTTTTGGTTTGAAATTATTGTACCAAGATAATGTACACATTTTCTTCGCAGAACCTACTCATTCTCCTTGTATGCTACTCGGTTTAATGACTGGACTTCATGATAAAATCTCTGTACAAGATGTTGGTATTGATAATGTAACGGACGCGGATGGACTTGCTGTAGGAAGACCATCTGGATTTGTTGGTAAAACTATGGAGCCATTTTTAAGTGGTAATTATACGATTAGCGATGAACAGTTGTATAAACTGTTAAAGAAACTAGCCGATACAGTAGGGATTCATTTAGAACCGTCTGCACTAGCAGGGATGATAGGACCAATGAAATTATGTAAAGAAGGAACGGATTATTTACTGAAGCATAATTTAACAGAAAAAATGCATAAGGGTACACATATTATTTGGGGAACAGGTGGAAGCATGGTTCCTAAAGATGAGATGTCAAAATACTATCAAAAAGGATTGAATTTAGAGCAAGAAAAGTAGAAGTCATTTAACACGAGGAGAGTTTCACCTCGTGTTTTTTATTTGAAATTTTTTTGTTATTTTTAGTGTAGTTCATTATAGTATAGATATAGGATTTTGTGCAGTCAGGATGTAACAATAGGAGCTTATTTCGAAATAGTAAGATTTAGCTTACATAACAAGAGGATGTGTATATACAATGTCATTACAATCAAAATATTTAGCGGGTATTTCACTTGGGGTGATGGGAATTGGCTTTGCAGCAACTATTCCATTCCAAGGCTCAATGATAGGTGCAATTGCACAGGGCGGATTTGAAGCGGGGTTAGTAGGGGGACTTGCCGACTGGTTTGCCGTTACAGCCCTGTTTCGCCATCCGATGGGTATTCCAATTCCGCACACAGCTTTATTGCCTAAAAATCGGAAACGAGTAACAAAAGGACTCATCACTACTTTAGAAAATGAGTGGCTGACGAAGGACAGTATTACAAGTAAAGTGAAAGAAATGCAGCTAGCACAAATGGTGTTACAGATTGCAGAAAGAGAGCTGCAATCTGATAGCGTGAAAAAAGGGATTGTTACAATTGCTGAAAAAGCAATTCTTCAAATTGATACTGAAAAGTTAGCTAGTGTCATTGAGAAAGAATTAAAAACATATTTATATACGATTAATACAGGAAATATATTGCAAGTCCTTATTGATCAATTAGTCGTACAAGAATACGATGAAAAGACACTTGATTATATGTTAGTCAAAGCGAAAGAGTGGACGGCTCAAGATGAGGCTCGATATCAGCTTGGAAGCTTAGGAATGAAAGCGATGGAAAATATAAAAGTGGATGGCTTCTTGCAGTTTACACTTAAATCCTTCATGAATATTGTAGATGAAGAAAAAATCGGCAGCATTTTGCAGAAGTTTGTAATTAGCAATATTAGTAGTTTACAGGATCCTGATAATAGTACGAGACAACTTATATTAATGAAAATTCGCCAAGAACTTATTCGTGTTAAGGAAAATGAAGCGGTATTACAGGAGTTAGAGAATTGGAAAGAAAGTTGGATCACAAATTGGGATGCGGCTGACAAGATAAAAGAATTGTTAGGACAAGCGCAGGAAAGAGCAGTCATTTTTATTAAAAAAGAAGAGTTTGCAAATCAATATCTTCTTCCATTTTTAACAAAACAAATGAACAAGGTGAAAGAAGATCCAGTAACAGTTCGAAAAATGGAAAACTGGTTGCAAAAGCAGATTGTAAATCTTGTTGAAAACAATCATTCCAAGATTGGAAAGCTTGTACAAGAAAATCTTGATAAATTAGATGATAAAACATTAATTGAAATGATTGAAAATAATGTTGGGAAAGATTTGCAGTGGATCCGTGTGAATGGTGCTGTTTGTGGTTTTATGATTGGATTGGTTTTGGAAGGAATAAAGGCGGTTTTATAGTTGTATATGTAGTATTGAAAAAGAGAACATCTTCGGTTTATCGTGAAGGTGTTTTTCTTATTTTGTATAATTCTTTTTAAGTAGAGCTATTTCATATATATAATACAATCTGTAAGGAAGTACAGAATGGGAAATGAAAGGATGTGAATGCTAGTAGAGGGGAAGGTATCTACTAACAAACATGAAAATAAAAATATTAATAGCCGATGATAACTCGTTTATTAGAGAGGGCATGAAGATTATTTTAAGTACATACGAAGAGTTTGAAGTGTTAGAAACGGTAAATGATGGGCAAGAAGCTTTATCTTATTGTAAAAAACATGATGTAGATATTGCGCTTTTAGATGTTCGGATGCCAAATATGAATGGCGTGGAGGCGACAAAGTTAATTTGTGAGGAAACAAAAACGAAGCCGCTTATTTTAACGACATTTGATGATGATGAGTATATTTTGGAGGCAGTAAAGAACGGGGCGAAAGGCTATTTGTTAAAAAATAATGATCCAGAGCGCATTCGTGATGCGATAAAGGGAGTATATAACGGGCAAACTGTTATGCAAGACGTAGTACTAGATAAAATTAAGTCTAATTTACTGGAAAATAAAGAAGAGGCTTCAAAAATAGATAAGACTCTTTTCACAGAGAGGGAACTTAGCATTATTGCATTAATTGCAAAAGGGTTCTCTAATAAAGAAATTTCAAAGCGACTCTTCATATCAGAAGGAACAATTGCAAATTATATTACGTCTATTTTAGGGAAAACAGGTCTTGAGCACCGGACACAAATTGCGATTTACTATTTAACAGGGAAAGTAGACTGATTTTATGGAGTTTTGGTTAATTGTAAGTAAATTAATTGTCTTCTTATATATAGTGTTCAGTTATATTCACTCAAATGTTACGAATTTACCATGGGTTATATTTACTTTGCTTGCGTACTTTTGTGTAAACGTGACAATTTCTATTTTTAAAAAAGATGCTTATAAGAAAATATTAATCGGAATATCAATTGGCATTATAATTTTGTTTACATGGAGGATTCATCCGTATTTTATTTTGTTTTTACCCTTGAACTTATACGAAATTGTATCTTATTACATAGAAAAGAAATGGCCGCTCTTTTTCATTATGATCATCCCTATTGTTTTTACAGATGAAAGTGTTCGAATGACATATGGACTCATTACTGCATTTTGTTTTCTTGTTTTAACGATGGCAGATCTTTACATAGCTCGTTTATTAAAGTTTGAGATGCAAAATGATAAGATGCGAAAAGATATGCAACGGCTCACAAAAAGTTTAAATGAAAATAAAGAATACATAAGGCAATCAGAATACACATTTAAGTTAGAAGAACGAAATCGATTATCACAAGAAATTCATGATAAGATTGGTCACTCCATGACAGGAGCTTTAATTCAAACGGAAGCAGCAAAGAGATTAATGGAAATTGATAAAGAAAAAGCTACCGAATTACTTCAAAATGCTATTGATATTTCTAAGGGTGGAATCGAAAGTATTAGGATTACACTAAAGAACATGAAACCGCCAACTGAGCAGATTGGAATTCATCGCATGAAATTATTCATAGATGAATTTGCGAGTAAGCATGAAATAAAAATTCCATTTGTGTATAAAGGGAATTTAGATACGATTTCTCCAATTCAATGGAAGGTCATTGGAGAAAATGTAACGGAAGCATTAACAAATGCAATGAAATATGCAGAGGCAACGGTTATTTCAATAGATATTCATGTACTTAACAAGGTGGTAAAGGTGCAAGTGAAAGACAATGGAAAAGGAGCGCATCTTGTGAAGAAAGGCCTCGGTATTATTGGGATGGAGGAACGAACAGCATCCATAAACGGGAAGATTATTGTAGATGGTACAAGCGGATTTTCGGTAACAATGTTATTGCCGATTCAATAATGGCATGATTGAGATGAAGGATCTCATATGAAAAAAGTGAATATTCTCATGTGAAAAGAATGAACTTCTGCACTGAGCAGGTTCATTCTTTTTGTTTATAATAACAGCAGAGAAACTGAGATAGGGGTGAAATGATGAACGCATTAGAAATAAAAAATTTAACGAAAAAATTTGGTGATTTCATCGCAGTAGATAATATGTCTTTAGCTATTAAAGAAGGAGAGATATTTGGGTTTTTAGGATCAAACGGTGCTGGTAAAAGTACAACAATTAATATGATTGCTGGATTGTTAAGAAGTAATGAAGGTGAGATTAGTATACTAGGAAAAAGTATAGAGAAACATAATCGATTTGCAAAAATGAATATTGGAATTGTACCGCAAGATATAGCAATCTATGAGGAGTTAACCACCTATGAAAATGTGAAATTCTTTGCGGGTTTGTATGGGTTACGAGGGGCAGAATTAAAAGCGAGAGTAGAAGAAGCACTGCAGTTTGTAGGACTAAGTGATAAACATAAAAGTTATCCAAAGAACTTTTCGGGTGGGATGAAACGAAGACTTAACATTGCTTGTGCCATTGCGCATCATCCGAAGTTAATTATTATGGATGAGCCGACAGTTGGAATTGATCCGCAGTCAAGAAACTATATTCTTCAGTCTGTACGGAAATTAAATGAAATGGGTAGCACCATTATTTATACGAGTCACTACATGGAGGAAGTAGAAGAGATTTGTACGAAAATTGCAATTGTGGATCACGGGAAAATTATTGCAGAAGGTACGAAAGAACAATTGAAAGCTATTATTACAGATACAAAAGATGTTTGGGTTGAAGTAAAGTCAGTTGAAAATATAGATGTGAATCAATTAAAAGAAATTAGTGGTGTTAAGGCTATTCAAATAGAAGAAAACGTAATTAAAGTGAATTCGGATACAGGGGTCAACAACTTAAACAAAATCGTTCAGCATTTTATCAATAATGATATAGAAATACGTTCACTTGAAGAGCAAGCACCTAACTTAGAAACAGTATTCTTGACATTGACAGGAAGAAATCTACGGGATAAATAAGAGTTATTAGCAAAAAAAGGGAGGTTCATCGATTGAACATCTTCAATATAGCCATAAAGGAAATCAAAAGTGACTTTCGAGATATAAAAACGTTAGTGTCTATGCTAGCATTCCCGGTTATGCTTATGCTTATTTTGGGTACTGCTTTAACCAATGCATTTAATAATGATAATCTTTCTGTTAAAAATATCCAGATTTTATACAAAGATGAAGTAGGTGGTAAGTTCTCTCAGGCCTTTGAAACATTGATAAAGGAAACAGGAAAATCGGGCATTCACTTTAAAAAAGCAGCAAAGGATGTAGATGGAATAGAAGAAGTGAAACAAAATAAATATGCTGGCTATGTAGAAATGAATCAAAACGGCGTGAAATTATATGAGAGTGATCGGAATAGTATTGACGGAAGTATCGTTGAAGGGATGCTTACTACATTCGTCGATAAGTACAACGTAGCGGTGGAAGTTGCGCAAGTAGACCCAGGGAAAGTTAGTACAGTTATTTCAAGTGGAAATCATGATGATTATATAAAAGAGACATCTTTACAAGCTGCTAAGAAGCCAAGTTCTATGGACTATTATGCAATTGCGATGACGACAATGATTGCCTTGTATGGAGCGATGGGAGCAAGCTACCTGATTCGCGGAGAGCGATTACGAAAAACGGGAGATCGTTTAATTGCTGCACCCGTTAGTAAAGCTGAAATTTTTATTGGAAAGATACTTGGTAGTCTTGTAGCAAATACACTCTGTCTGCTTTTCGTCGTTTTCTTTAGTAAATTTGTTTATGGTGCAAATTGGGGTGACCATCTTGGAGTAGTTTTTCTTATTTTACTAACAGAAGTATTCCTTGCGATTAGCTTCGGATTAGGGATTGGATATATTACGAAAACAGGTGAGGCATCTAAAGCGGTTATTATGATTGTTGTACAATTAGCTTCTATTTTTGGAGGGGCGTATTTCGTAGTTGAAGAAAATATGATTACAAATTTATCACCATTAACATGGGCGAATACAGCGATTATGAAAATTATTTATGCGAATGAAGTAGGAGCGGCACTTCCGGTAATCTTTTTAAACCTTGGAATTTCTGCACTCTTTTTATTGATTGCGATTATCGCATTACGCAGACGGGAGGGGCTATAACATGAAAGATATTTTATGGCTCATACAAAAAACGATATCTGTACTTTTGAAGAATAAAAAAGGGTTATTTCTTATTATTGGATTGCCAATAGTAGGGGCGT
The DNA here is from genome assembly GCF_002584535.1 of Bacillus cereus. Lineage (GTDB taxonomy): Bacteria > Bacillota > Bacilli > Bacillales > Bacillaceae_G > Bacillus_A > Bacillus_A arachidis. The sequence continues at coordinate 107,262 of NZ_NUOT01000027.1, read as the reverse complement.
TAATGGCATTTTTAATATACGGAAATGCAGGGCAAGGTACACTGCGTATTGGGGTTGTAAATAATGAAAATCATTATATAGCAAATGATACCGTAAAGTTTCTAGAGGGGCTAAATCATGTGAAAGTAAGTAAGATTAAGGAATCAGAAGTAAAAGAAAAGCTTACTTCCAAAAAACTTGATGGAGTGATTACGTTAAATTCAGGTTTTTCGCAAAGTGTTCGAGATGGTAGGCCGAGTCATATTCAAATTTTCTCGATTAAAGGTGCTCAAGTAACAGAGTTTATAAAATCGTATTTGTATAATTATATTGATAATATAACTGCAATTAGTAAAGTAGCACAAAGGGATCAAAGTACGTTTGATAAGATGTATGCGGGTTATCAAAAAAGTTCATTTAAGGTAAAAGCTGAGACACTTCAAGATACTTCAAAAAATAAAGATATGACGAATCAAACAGTTGGTTATCTCATTATGTTTATGTTGGTTTCGGCAGTGGGTTTTTCAGAACGGATTTTGAAAGAAAAAGAGAATAGAACGTATTTCCGATTATTATCAACACCGATAGATGGGAAGAAATATATATTATCTAACATTGCTGTTAATATGGTTATCATGATGGTACAAATCATTGTAACGGTACTGTTTATGACTAATGTATTTCATATTGATACAAATATGCCTTTACTTGTTATGATTGGAGTACTGATGATATTTGGTTTAATTGCAATTGGTTTATCGTTAGCTGTTGTGTCATTTGCTAAGAATTCAGCTTCTGCTAATGCAATGCAGAATATCATTATTACACCAACATGTTTGTTAGCGGGATGCTTCTTTCCATTTGAAATTATGCCGGCATCTGTGCAAAAAATAGCTGATTTTCTTCCTCAGCGCTGGTTATTAGATACAATAGGAGAATTACAGCAAGGGACACCGTTTTCTGATTTGTATTTAAACATTTTAATTTTGTTCGCCTTTGCAATTGCGTTCTTCTTAATTGCCATTTATAAGTTTGGCCGAAATAATGATGCGAGAAATTTTATGTAATAAATGGGGATGTGGCATGATGCCACATCCTTTTTTGTAATTGTTCATAAAATATAATCTCTATTGAAATACTATCTGAAGACAATTATTTTGTGCGGAAGGAAAACAAAATGGTGAAAAAGATATTACGTATTATTTCTATTATCATTAGCATAGTAATTTTTCTAATTGTTTGGATGCATATTGATGTAACACTGGGAAGGAAAATGGAAGCTGATAAAAACCAACGGAAAGACTATGCTCCTCATTATAGTGATTTTCAATTATATGTAGAGGGGAGATCGCTATATCATCAGTTATTTTCCGATATAAAAGAAGCAAAGCATTCTATTTTTACTTATTTTTATATTATTTCGGATGATAAAAGTAGCCATACTTTCTTAAATTTATTAAAAGAAAAAGCTGAAGAAGGAGTACAAGTATACTTATCGGTCGATTGGATTAATGATTTATCGTTCCAAAGAAAGCTGAAGAAGGAATTACAAGCAAGTGGCGTACATTTTACATACAGTAGGAAACCGGAGTTCCCATTCTTTTTTTATTCACTTCATCACCGCAATCATCGCCGTATTACAACGATAGATGGAAAGATAGGGTATACAGGCGGCTTTAACATAGGTAATGAATATTTAGGAGAGGAAAAGCGCTTTGGATATTGGAGAGATTACCATATACGATTACAAGGAGAAGGAGTAACAGATTTAGAGGAACAGTTTGTGTTAGATTGGAAACGAGATACTCCGATAGAAATTAAGCGAACGATTCAGCCGGTTGTTACAGGGAAAACATTACATACTATGTCTAGTTATAATGGACATGGAGTTGTTGCAAAGTACATCGAATTAATAAAGAGGGCCAAACATTCTATTGTAATTGCCACCCCGTATTTTATCCCTCGAGATAAAGAAATCATGAACGCTTTAATCCAGGCGCGAAATCATGGTGTCTCTGTAAAGGTACTATGGTCTTACAAACCGGATGTTCCACTTATAAAAGAAGCGGCATATCCGTATATTCGTAAATCGATAGAGAACGGAATTATTGTATATGGTTATAAAAAGGGGATGTTCCATGGGAAATTAATACTTATTGATAATGAAACGATGGTGATTGGAACAACAAACTTTACTTCACGCAGTTTTCATATAAATGATGAGGTGGATTTCTATATATATGATGGTCCGGTGATTCAACAAATGAATCGTGTGTTAGAACGGGATTTTCAAGATTCAAAAGAAATGACTTCATCATTTTTTAATCATTTATCATTTTTAGAGAAGTGTAAAGAAAGAATAGCATGGCTGTTTAATTACTATTTATAATAAAGATGAATGTGGGATGTGTGTAAAATAGTTCTATTGTTGGGTGCGGAATTTAAATAGTAAATGAAATAATATTGTATTTCAAAGTTTGTGATTGTAGCGATGGTATTGATAGCGGTTATTAGAAGGGCGTTTCATGAATAGTGGATAATAGGATGCTGTTTATTATGTTGTTAAGGTAATACTTTTTAGAAAGAGTAAGGTGCGGCAAAGACCGCACCTATTTTTAAAGTCAAAGTTTTGTTTATTCTAGAAAAAGTCATTTTTCGTCTACGAGTTCTGTTAATTCATGATTAATTAACGTGCCAATATGCTCACCTAAACATATTTTCCTCATAACTCCTGGTTCATCGAAATTAAAAACATGAGCAGGTAAGTGGTAGTCACGTGCAAGTAATAAGGCTGATTGGTCCATCACTTTTATATTATTCCGAACGACATCATTATAATTTAAATAGCGATACATTTTTGCTGACTTATTTCGTTTTGGGTCACTTGTGAAAACGCCATCTACACCTTGTTTTGCAACTAAAATCGCATCGCTATTCATTTCAATTGCGCGCTGGACGCTTGGGTAATCTGTTGTAACGAACGGTTGCCCGTTTCCGCCGCCAAAGATGACGATATATCCTTTTTCTAAATGGTGAACGGCCCGTAAACGAATATAGGGCTCTGCCACCGCTGTAAACGGGATAGATGTCATAACACGCACTTCTTTACCTGTTTTACTTGTGAGCACGCCGCGTAACATTAAACTATTCATAATTGTCCCTAATGTCCCTATATTATCCGCTTCCACGCGGTCAATCCCCCATTCCTCAGCTAAGTTGCCTCTGAAAATGTTACCACCGCCAACGACAAGAGAAACTTCAATACCTAAATCGACAATTGATAAAATCTCACTTGCGATATGTTCTAGACGTTTGGAACCAAAACTATTTCCATCTGGATCAGCTAGAGCGCCGCCGCTGAGTTTAATTAAAACGCGATTGTATGGTTTCATTATCGTCACTCCTTATTTAAAGCAAAGTTTTTTCAGTGAGTCCGGAACCATCACTGAGAATTCATCCTCATCATATGGGGTTCTTATAGGTAGTTTATTCCTAACCTAATTGTTTTGCTCATGTGGCACTATTCTGTATGTTAGAAGTGTATGAAGTTGTAATAAAAAAAGAGCAGAGGCGAATGCCTTTGCTCCTTTGCGAGAAAATGAAATAGAAAAGGAAGAGTTATAAGGAAACCTTTCGTATGGTTCTTCATAACATCCACTCCTTTTCACATTAGTTATGTTAAATAAACTTATCTTTTAGATTATATAAAGAAACCAGACAATTCAGTAATGTTATTTTCATTTTTATCTTCAAGGGATGTCAATGAAAAAATGAAGAAAAAAATTCGAATTTTTTGTGACGAACCTGTAGGTTTTTGTCTGATTTTGTAGGTTTACTTATATCATGTGATTAAGCTTTTATAAATACAAATTGAAAGCGTTCGCATGAAGGGATGAAAATATATGAAAAAATTCGGATTAGCAACACAGATTTTTGTTGCGCTTGTTTTAGGGATTGTAGTAGGGGCAATCTTTTATGGCAATAAAACAGCAATTTCTTATATCACACCAATTGGAGATATATTTATTCATTTAATTAAAATGATTGTAGTACCAATCGTTATTTCTGCACTGATTGTTGCAGTAGCTGGTGTAGGGGATATGAAAAAGCTTGGGAAATTAGGCGGAAAGACAATTCTCTATTTTGAAATTATCACAACAATTGCAATCTTAATGGGATTAATTGCAGCGAACCTGTTCCATCCAGGAACGGGCGTTGATATGAATAACTTACAGCAAACTGATATTTCATCATACAAGCAGACGGCTGATGCAACAGAGAAAAAAGGTTTTGCAGAAACGATTGTTCACATTGTACCAAAGAATGTATTTGAATCAATTGCACAAGGAGATTTATTACCAATTATTTTCTTCTCTGTGTTGTTTGGTTTAGGAGTTGCAGCAATTGGAGAAAAAGGAAAACCGGTGTTTAATTTCTTTGAAGGTGTGCTCGAAGCGATGTTTTGGGTTACAAATCAGGTTATGAAGTTTGCACCATTCGGTGTATTTGCATTAATTGCTGTTACGGTTGCAAAATTCGGTGTGGCAACACTACTTCCTTTAGGAAAATTAGTGCTAGCTGTGTATGTAACTGTTATACTATTTGTTATTGTTGTATTAGGTATTAATGCACGTATGGTAGGAGTAAACATTTTCACATTAATGAAAGTTTTAAAAGAAGAACTTATTCTTTCGTTTACGACAGCAAGTTCAGAAGCTGTTTTACCTAATATAATGAGAAAAATGGAAGAGTTCGGTTGTCCGAAGGCAGTTGCTTCTTTCGTTATTCCAACAGGTTATACATTTAACTTAACAGGATCAGCAATTTATCAAGCGTTGGCGGCATTATTCGTCGCACAAATGTATGGTGTACACATGTCGATAACGGAACAAATTACATTGTTATTTGTTTTAATGTTAACATCAAAAGGTATGGCAGGGGTACCAGGTGCTTCATTTGTTGTTGTACTTGCAACATTAGGATCTATGGGACTACCGCTTGAAGGTATCGCTTTAATTGCTGGTATCGACCGTATTTTAGATATGATTCGCTCATCCGTCAATGTGTTAGGGAATGCATTAGCAGCTATTGTATTGTCAAAATGGGAAGGCGAATTTGATCATGAGAAAGCAAAACAATATGTAGAAACTGTCAAACAAACAGAAGCAGCATAAGAAATGGATGAGGAGTGAGTTATGGTGGCAACATTAACTGAAACTACAAAAGATGTTCGAATTGAAAAAGATTTTTTAGGTGAAAAAGAAGTACCAATGCATGCTTATTATGGAGTTCAAACAATGCGTGCTGTAGAGAACTTTCCAATTACAGGTTATAAAATTCATGAAGGTTTAATTAAAGCCTTTGCGATTGTTAAAAAAGCAGCGGCACTTGCGAACACAGATGTAGGACGATTGGAATTAGACAAAGGCGGTGCTATTGCAGAAGCCGCACAAGAAATTTTGGACGGAAAATGGCATGAGCATTTTATTGTTGACCCAATCCAAGGCGGAGCAGGAACTTCTATGAATATGAATGCAAATGAAGTCATTGCTAATCGTGCCCTTGAATTATTAGAGATGGAAAAGGGAGACTATCATTATGTTAGTCCAAATAGTCACGTGAATATGGCGCAGTCAACGAATGATGCATTCCCAACAGCAATTCATATTGCGACACTAAATGCACTAGAAGAGTTATTACAAACAATCGGTTATATGCATGATGTATTTGAATTAAAAGCGGAGCAATTTGATCATGTGATTAAAATGGGACGTACGCATTTACAAGACGCTGTACCAATTCGTCTTGGACAGGAGTTTAAAGCATACGCTCGTGTAATCGAACGTGATATAAAGCGAATTCAGCAATCACGTCAACATTTATATGAAGTAAATATGGGAGCGACAGCAGTTGGTACAGGATTAAATGCAGATCCTGAATACATTGAATCAGTAGTGAAACATTTAGCATCAATCAGTGGATTACCTCTTGTTGGAGCGGAAGATTTAGTAGATGCAACGCAAAATACAGATGCATATACAGAAGTGTCAGCAGCCCTAAAAGTATGTATGATGAATATGTCTAAAATTGCGAATGACCTTCGTCTAATGGCATCTGGGCCACGTGTTGGGCTTGCAGAAATTATGCTTCCAGCTCGTCAACCAGGTTCATCTATTATGCCAGGAAAAGTAAACCCTGTTATGCCAGAAGTGATTAACCAAATCGCGTTCCAAGTAATCGGTAATGATCATACAATTTGCCTTGCTTCAGAAGCGGGTCAATTAGAACTAAATGTTATGGAGCCAGTACTTGTTTTTAACTTACTTCAATCGATTAGCATAATGAATAACGGTTTCCGTGCCTTCACAGATAATTGTCTAAAAGGTATTGAAGCAAATGAAGAACGCCTGAAAGAATATGTTGAGAAAAGTGTTGGAGTGATTACAGCTGTTAATCCGCATATTGGATATGAGGCAGCGGCTCGTGTTGCGAAAGAAGCAATTGCAACTGGACAGTCTGTCAGAGAACTTTGTGTGAAAAATGGTGTACTATCGCAAGAAGAACTAGATTTAATTTTAGATCCGTTTGAAATGACACATCCGGGGATTGCGGGAGCAACTCTTCTAAAGAAAAATTAAAAGAAGAGGGGACATTCCCCTCTTTTTTGTTTACAATATAGAAATGGTATATGGTGAAACTTTAATCAATAGAGGTTTTATTTGCCAGTGAATAGTGGGATAAAAGGTAGGGATTGTATGAGTAAATTTACAGTTTCCTCTAATGGGACATTAGAAACAACATTAAGAGGAGTAGAAGTATTAGCAACGCCAATTTTAAATAAAGGTGTCGCTTTCACGAAAGAAGAAAGAGAAGAACTAGGATTAAAAGGGTTATTACCACCTGCGGTATTAACATTGGATGAACAAGCACGCCGTGCGTATAAGCAGTTTTGTTCACAGCCAGACGATTTATTAAAAAACGTATATTTAACAGCATTACATGATCGTAATGAAGTGTTATTTTATCGCTTACTAACAGATCATTTACGTGAGATGCTTCCAATTGTGTATACGCCAACTGTTGGTGTAGCAATTCAAAGATATAGTCATGAGTATCGTAAACCACGTGGAGTGTATTTATCCATTAATGATCCTTCTGGTATAGAAGAAGCGTTTTCTAATATTGGTGCAACAGCTGAAAATATCGACTTAGTCGTTGTAACTGATGGTGAAGGAATATTAGGAATTGGTGACTGGGGCGTTGGTGGTATTAATATTGCTATTGGGAAGTTAGCAGTTTATACAGCAGCAGTTGGAATCGATCCTAGTCGGGTATTACCTGTTATTTTAGATGTTGGAACGAACCGTGAGGATCTATTAAATAATCCGTTTTATATCGGAAATCGTCACCCTCGTGTAACTGGTGAAGCTTATGACGCATTTATCGATACATTTGTAAAGGCCGTATGTAATAAGTTTCCGAAAGCGTTACTACATTGGGAAGACTTTAGCTCACGTAATGCACGTCGAATTTTAGATAAATATCGTAATCATGTATGTACATTTAATGATGATATTCAAGGAACTGGTGCTGTTTCACTTGCAGCTGTATTATCAGCAGTGAAAGCTTCTAGTGTCCCTTTATGTGAACATCGCGTTGTAGTATTTGGTGCTGGAACAGCTGGAATTGGAATTGCAGATCAAGTACGAGATGCAATGATTCGTGCTGGTTTATCAGAGCAGGAAGCAAATGAGCGTTTCTGGTGTATTGACCGTAACGGCTTAATTACAGATAATATGGGAGATCTTCTTGATTTCCAGCGTCCATATGCGCGTAAGGAATCTGAAGTGAACGAGTGGGAACAAAGTGAAGTAGTTGGACTTGCAGAAGTTGTTAAACATGTAAAACCAACAATTTTAATTGGTACATCAACTGTTGCGGGTGCATTTACAGAGGAAATTGTAAAAGAAATGGCTTCTCATGTAGAAAGACCGATCATTTTACCAATGTCGAATCCAACACCACTTGCAGAAGCAAAGCCGGTCGATTTGATAAGTTGGACAGAAGGACGAGCACTTGTAGCAACAGGTAGTCCATTTGAGCCAGTGACATATGACGGTGTAACGTATGTAATCGGACAATCAAATAATGCGCTTATCTTCCCAGGTCTTGGTCTTGGAACAATTGTTGTTCGCGCAAGTGTAATGACAGATGGTATGTTTGCAGCAGCTGCAGAAGCAGTAGCAAGCATGGTAGATACAAGTCAGCCAGGAGCACCAATTCTTCCAGAAGTAGAAGAGTTGCGTAACATCTCAGAGATAGTAGCGGTTGAAGTAGCCAAAGCAGCGGTTGCTGAAGGGGTTGCTCGTGAGGAACTCAGTGATAACGATATCAGAAAAGCTGTGAAAGAAGCAATGTGGCAACCTGAATATCGCCAAGTAAAAGCAGTAGAAAAGGTAACAATATAGAAATAAAGCCCGTTTATATCATAAGCGGGCTTTCCTGTTTTAATTTTTGAATAAACATATTTCATAAATGGGAAGTGACATCTTTGAATTGGAATCAATTATGGAAAAAAGATATGTCCCTTTTAATTATTTTAATGGTCGTTGTTCCTATTGCTGGTGAGCTGAATTTTCACCCGTTTAATGATACATTTCGCGTGAGTTTTGGAACACCAATTTTTTTCTTTTTACTATTGTTTTTACGTAAAATACCGGCTGCTGTAGTCGGTCTACTTGTTGGAGTATCTGTAGTAGGATTTCGGGTTTGTATTGATTGGATGTTACAAGGTTCTTTTCAGGTAATGGATTCTTTTTATTTGCGTTATCCAGTCTTTTTTTATTATTTTGTTTATGGAAGTCTTTTTTCGTTATGTAGGGTAAATAAATTCCATCAAAGACCAATTGTAATTGGATGTCTTGGGATTACAATTGAGATTGTAGCAAGTATGTCAGAACTAGCTTTTTATCATGTTTTAGTACTTGGTACAACGATCATGATTTCCGAAATAAATAAATTGATTATTATCGCAGTTTTTCGAAGTTTCTTTGCCCTTGGTTTCTTAAATATGATGAGTTTATATGAAACGAAATTAAAAGAAGCGCAAGTTCGGAAAGAAAATGAAAAGATGTTGATGCATCTTTCTAATTTATATGTGGAATCTGTTCATTTAAAAAAGACACTTCAAAATGCAGAATTAATTACACAAGAAGCATATCAATTATATCGAAATTTACAAGCTAGTAATGGTTCTAGTGGTATAGAAGTGCAAAGTAAAAAAGCATTGAAAATTGCTGGGGAAGTACATGAAATAAAAAAAGATAACCAAAGAATTTTTGCGGGATTATCAAAGCTTTTATTAGATAAAAATCTTTCTGAATACATAGAAGGTCATGAGTTGACAGAAATGATTGTTAGGATAAATGAGAAATACGCTCAGTTATTAGGGAAAGAGATAACATTTTCTAAAAATATAGAAGGTGAGCATGGGGAATATCATGTTTATACTGTATTGTCGATTTTAAATAATTTAGTTGCCAATGCTGTTGAAGCAATAGAGGGTGTTGGTGCGATTGTAATAAACAGCTATAAACAAGAAGAAAATGTAATGTTTGAAGTAATAGATAATGGTCCTGGTATTGCACAAAAATATAAAGAGTTAGTATTTAAACCGGGATTTACTTCGAAGTATGATCAGACAGGTACACCATCAACGGGAATAGGTTTGTCATACATAAAAGAGATGGTTACAGAACTAGGCGGAGAAGTGACTCTTCAGGATGGAGAAGATGAAAGAGGATGTAAGTTTGTCGTATGGTTACCTGAGTCTAGTTTAACCAGGGAAGGGTGATTGGATGTTTTATTACATCATAGACGATGATGAAGTATTTCGCTCTATGCTATCACAAATTATCGAAGATGAGGATCTTGGGGAAGTAGTAGGGGAAGCGGAAGATGGTGCTTTTGTTGAAGTGGACCAGTTGAATTTTAAAAAGGTAGATATTTTATTTATTGATTTATTAATGCCAATTCGAGATGGCATTGAAACCGTTCGTCATATTGCACCATCATTTACAGGGAAAGTAATTATGATTTCTCAGGTTGAGTCGAAACAATTAATTGGAGAAGCGTATTCTCTTGGGGTTGAATATTATATTACAAAACCATTGAATAAAATTGAGGTTGTATCTGTTGTGCGAAAAGTGATGGAACGTATTCGATTAGAACGATCTATACAAGATATTCAAAAATCATTAAATAATGTATTTCAATGGGAACAACCACAAGTTCGAAATGAATCAGTGCAAGAAGAGAAAAAAATGGCGGACTCAGGTCGTTATTTATTATCGGAGCTCGGAATCGCTGGTGAGAATGGAAGTAAAGATTTACTTAGTATGCTCGAATATTTATTTGGTCAAGAAAAAGAAAAAACATTTGAACATGGATTTCCAGCACTGAAAGATATTTTTCACTATATTACGGTTAAAAAATTAGGGGGGACGGCCTCAGAAGCGGAAATTGATAAAGAAAGAAAAGCTTCGGAACAAAGGGTGCGCCGAGCGATTTATCAATCTCTGAATCATCTAGCTTCCCTTGGTTTAACAGATTTTTCGAATCCGAAATTTGAAAGTTATGCGCCGAAGTTTTTTGATTTTACAATTGTTCGTAAGCGTATGACAGAAATGACAAAGGAAGAACTAACAACATCTGGGCACACGAGAATTAATACGAAGAAGTTTATTCAAGTATTGTATTTTGAGGCGAAAAGATTTATGGAGATAGAATAGAGGATGCTTCTAAATGAGCATCTTCTTTTTGTGGTTGAAATTCTGAATTTTTTATTTTATGGAAATAAAAGGGCGTTAAGTGTTGCGTCGTTCACTTTATCATTTGTATCTTCCGCTATTCTAGGTGAATGCACTTTTTGTATTTTAGAGTGATCGACATATTCATTTGAAAACTCCATAGCATATTTATCACGATGATGTATGTTAGATGAAGAACGTAAATCTTCGTCTTCATGTAAATATAAAAAATATTTATTCGGCTATAAATCAGAATAATCTTTAGTTAGATGGGTTAATCATAAAAATAGAATTCCATATTACTTCGAATATATTCGAATGTTTTCCCAAAGGGGGATTAATTTTGAGCACAGCAGAAAATACACTATCCATTTTTGCTTTAGGTGGAGTAAATGAAATAGGAAAAAATATGTACGCCATACAATATGCAAATGATATTGTGGTAATTGATTGCGGTTCTAAGTTTCCAGATGAAAGTTTATTAGGTATTGATCTGATTATCCCAGATACTACATACTTGCAAGAAAATAAGGATAAAATTCGCGGTTTAGTTGTTACACATGGACACGAAGATCATATTGGAGGTATCCCGTATCTATTAAAACAATTGAATGTACCAATTTATGCAACAAAATTAACAATTGGTTTAATTGGAATTAAATTAAAAGAACATGGGCTTCAAAATTCAACGCAATTATTTGTTATTGATTCTGAATCGGTGATTGAATTTGGTTCAATAAGCCTAACATTTTTTAAAACGAATCACAGTATCCCTGACTGCCTTGGTATTGCTTTTCATACACCAGAGGGTACGGTCGTACATACAGGCGACTTCAAATTTGATTTGACTCCTGTAAATAATCAATACCCAGATATTCATAAAATGGCTAAAATCGGAAGCGGCGGTGTCTTAGCCTTGCTCTCTGAAAGTACGAATGCAGAACGCCCTGGATTTACTCCATCAGAACGATCTGTAGGTGAGCGCATTGAAGAAGCGTTCATTAAAGCTCATAGAAAAGTCATTATTTCTACATTTGCTTCGAATGTTAATCGTGTACAGCAAGTGGTAGATGCAGCTGCAAAAACGAATAGAAAGCTTGCTTTGCTTGGGAGGAGTATGGTTAATGTAGTGTCCGTTGCTCTAGAACAAGGTTATTTGAATATACCTGAGGGAATGCTAATAGAAGCGAATGAGATCAATCAAATGGAGCCAGAAAGGGTAGCTATTCTTTGTACTGGAAGTCAAGGTGAACCGATGGCTGCTTTATCTCGTTTAGCCAGTGGAAACTATCGGCAGGTAGATATCCTACCCGAAGATACTGTCATTTTAGCTGCAACTCCTATCCCAGGAAATGAACGTAATGTTTCACGTATTATAGATAATTTATTTTTATTGGGAGCCAATGTTATTTATGGATCGGGAAGTTCAACGGGAATGCATGTTTCTGGACATGCTTATCAAGAAGAATTAAAGTTAATGCTTACTTTAATGAAACCTAAATATTTCATTCCTATTCATGGTGAATTTAGAATGTTACATCATCATAGTCTATTAGCAGAGTCCGTTGGTGTTAAGAAAGAGAATGTTTATGTTATTAGTAATGGTGATGTAGTTGATATAAAGAACCAAGTCGCTTGGAAATCCAGACGAATACCTGCAGGGAATATATATGTAGATGGTTTGGGTATTGGAGATGTTGGAAATGCTATCTTACGCGATCGTAAGCAGCTTTCAGAAGATGGTATGCTTGTTATAGTTATTACTCTTAGTAAAACAGAAAAGAAGATTATTTCTGGTCCGGATACGATTTCTCGTGGATTTGTATATGTTCGTGATTCGGAAGACTTTTTGCAGAGGATTAACCAATTGGTTGTAGCAACTATTAACAATTTACAAAAAGAAAATGTTAGTCAATGGAATGTTCTTAAAAAAGAAATAAAAGAAGTACTTGGACAGTTTGTATACTCACATACAAAAAGAAAACCAATGATTCTTCCTATAATAATTGAAGTTTAAACTGAATGTTTTAAGTAATTGTTGTTTGATATTACTGTGTATACATGTAAAATGTTGAATAAGAGTAAATAAAAAACATTAGAAATGTTTGTATTCTAATGTTTTTTTTATATAACGTTAAGAAAGATAAACTTTTATTTTTAGGGAAGGGTCAAAATAATGAGCTTTACATTAAATAAAACAATAATTAAACGAATATGTGGAGAAACCTCATATAAAAAGGGTGAGGCCTATTATAAGACAGACAAGATTGATGTTACTAATTACGATACGCAGAGAAATATTTGTGAGGTAACAGTAAAGGGGAACGGTGATTTCTATGTCAAGATAGAAACCGCTCATAATGGTGATGTTGTTGGGGAATGCAGTTGTCCTTCACTTGCTTCTTTTCATACATACTGTCAACATATTGCAGCTGCATTACTATATATAAATAATTTTCAGCGAAGTGGCCAATCATTGACAGCCAATTCAAAAAAGGATGCCATAAACGCTAGAGATGCTCAACTAGCGAATGGTATGTTGGATTTATTTGATGAAAAGCCCCTGCGTCCGAAAAGTAAGCAGCATCGATTTGATACACGAAAAGTACTTGATGTGGAATTCATTTGTATTCCAGTGTCTTCTGAAAATGGGGGGGCGCTGTTTGGTATTCAAGTAAAGTTAGAGAAGTTATACACTGTTTATAACCTTAGAGAGTTTCTGAATAGAGTGGAACAAAGAGAGCCTTTCATATGTTCCAATGATTTTACTTATACGCCAGAGTTATACAGCTTTCAACAAGAAACAGATGCTGTTATTCAGCTGCTGATTCAAATGTACCGGAATGAAAAAATGTATGTAGAATCGTTGCAAATGGACTGTGAACAAAATGAAAGTATGATTTTAATTCCACCAGCTTCTTGCAAGGAGTTGCTTTCTCTACTTTCTAATACTTCATTTGTAAGACTACAACATGATGGGGAATCATTTCATGGTGTACAGGTCTCGAAAGGGTTACTGCCTTTAGCTTTTGAGTTCAACAAAGGTGTAAACGGAGGATATACACTTCAGATTGATGGATTACAACAAGTTCAAGTAATGGATACATATGGTTATGCTCTTTTTGAAGGGAAATTATATCATTTAAACATGGAAGAGTGCAATCGACTCATTGAATTAAAAAGAATGATGAATCGCTCTGGCAGTAATCAATTTCATATTTCAGCTGAGAAAATGGGGCATTTTGTAGCGAAAGTAGTACCAGGTTTAATGAAGCTAGGAAATGTTCGAATTGACGAGGTTATATCGGAGCGTGTTGAAACACCTCCTTTGAAAGCGAAACTATTTTTAGACCGAGTTAAAAATCGATTATTAGCAGGACTAGAATTCCAATATGGAAATGTGGTTATCAATCCGTTAGAAGAGGATGGACAACCGTCCGTCTTCAATCGGGATGAGAAAAAAGAACGAGAAATTTTAGAAATCATGAATGCGAGTGCCTTTGCTAAAACGGAAGGCGGCTATTTTATGCATAATGAGGAAGCGGAATATAATTTCTTATACCATGTAGTTCCAAAGTTAAACAGTTTACTTGAAGTTTATGCAACTACGGCTATTAAATTGCGTATTCATCGAGGAAACAGTGGACCCCTTATAAGAGTAAGGCGGAAAGAACGAATTGATTGGTTATCATTTCGTTTTGATATAAAAGGAATTCCTGAAGCTGAGATTAAAGGTGTATTGGCAGCACTTGAGGAGAAACGTAAATATTATCGATTGGCAAATGGTTCCTTACTATCGCTCGAGAGCAAGGAATTTAATGAAGTTAACCAGTTTATAAAGGAATCGGGTATTCGAAAGGAAATTCTACAGGGAGAAGAAGTGAATGTACCTCTCGTGCGCAGTGTGAAATGGATGAGTTCACTTCGGGAAGGGAATGTTCTAAGTTTAGATCAGTCCGTTCGAGAATTAATGGAAAACATTCGAAATCCTAAAAATATGAAATTTACTGTGCCAGACAGTTTAATTCTAGTGCTTAGAGAGTATCAAAAAGATGGATTCGAGTGGATGAAAACACTGGCGCATTATCGATTTGGCGGTATTTTAGCAGATGATATGGGTCTTGGAAAAACGTTGCAAAGTATTACTTTTATAACTTCTGTTTTACCTGAAATTCGAGAGAAGAAACTACCTGTATTAGTTGTATCGCCTTCTTCTTTAGTTTATAACTGGCTGAGTGAGTTGGAAAAATTCACTCCCGATATACGAGCTGTTATTGTGGATGGAAATCAAACTGAACGTAGAAAGATTTTAAAAGATATCACAAAGTATGACGTCATTATTACGTCATATCCTTTATTACGAAGAGATATAAGGCTATATGCACAGCCGTTCCATACGTTGTTTCTTGATGAGGCGCAAGCGTTTAAAAATCATACGACGCAAACCGCAAAGGCAGTGAAAACGATTCAAGCAGAGTATCGTTTTGGATTGACCGGAACGCCTGTAGAAAATTCTTTAGAGGAACTTTGGTCTATTTTCAATGTAGTATTCCCGGAATTGTTACCAGGAAAAAAAGAATTTGGGGACTTGAAGCGTGAAAATATTGCAAAGCGGGTGAAACCGTTCGTATTACGTCGTTTAAAAGAAGATGTGCTAAAAGAATTGCCAGAGAAAATTGAGCATTTACAGTCTTCAGAACTGCTTCCAGAGCAGAAAAAAATATATGCAGCTTATTTGGCAAAATTGAGAGAAGAAACGCTAAAACATTTAGATAAAGATACATTGCGTAAAAATAAAATTAGAATTTTAGCCGGCTTGACGAGGCTTCGGCAAGTTTGTTGCCACCCAGGTTTGTTTGTAGACGATTACAAGGGAAGTTCAGCTAAGTTTGAACAGCTACTCGAAATTGTAGAGGAGTGCAGAAGTACCGGGAAAAGAATTCTTATCTTTTCGCAATTTACGAAGATGCTCTCCATTATTGGGCGTGAATTGAATCGTCAAGCTATATCTTATTTCTATTTAGATGGGAATACACCATCAGCTGAGCGTGTAGAACTATGCAATCGATTTAACGAGGGGGAAGGCGATTTATTCCTCATCTCTTTAAAGGCGGGCGGTACGGGGCTTAATTTAACTGGGGCTGATACGGTTATACTATACGATTTATGGTGGAATCCTGCGGTCGAACAGCAAGCGGCAGATCGTGCTTATCGAATGGGACAAAAGAATACTGTACAAGTAATCAAATTAGTAGCGCATGGCACGATTGAAGAAAAAATGAATGAGTTACAAGAGAGTAAGAAGCATTTAATTGCAGAAGTGATTGAATCAGGGCAAGAAAAATTTTCCTCCATTACAGAGGAAGAGATTAGAGAAATTCTTATGATTTGACAGAATAAAAAGCTATTCTTCCATAGATACGAAAGAATAGCTTTTTTCATTATGAACGTAATAATTACATTTTTTTTGTTTAAAATAAGTGGACATGAATGCTAATTATAATGCTTTGGGTTACTTCTTGTTTCAGGTTTTTTTAGTTATCTCGCATTAGCGGCAGTAAGACTCCCACCTCAAGATTGAGAGAGCATCGAGGAAGATAGGTGGGGGATAACTGCCCGTAAAGGCCCGATTGGTGAGGGCTAATAATCAGTGGGGAATGAAGAAAACCCTCATTGATTAAAGTTTCACTTTATTTTTTTGTACCTTTACTTTTATAAGGTTTCGCATTTTTCTTTTTCTTAGCGCTAGATTGCCAACGGTTCCAGCCCTTACTTCCTGTTCCTTGACCGGTACCTTTCTTAGCTTTTGCTTTCGTTTTACTCATATTATCACTCCGTTACTATTCTATAAAAAATCTACTTTGATAGCAGTCAATGTCTTTGAAATATAATCTCGATCTATGACTATGTTTGTTCCTATTCGTTATAGATCAGAACAAACAACTGAATGATATAGTATATCATAAAATCGGCGGTAATTTGATGTATTATGAAATCATTATCGAAATTTGCATAGATTTCTTTGTATTGTAGAACGTTATACATATGAAAAGAATTACAAAGGAAAAGAAAATGATGAGAAATACAATGGATTCTGTTTTTCGGACGATCACACTTCTAGTTATATACATGATGGTTACATTAAGTAAATCATTTTTTAGATTGAAGCCACAAAAGAAGCGATAACTCTCATAAAGTTTTAAAGAATCGATAAAGAAATAAAATAAAGAATTGAAAAATATTTTAAAATTTTTGTTGACTTTCTCGTTTTTTTGTATAGAATAATCATTAATAAAATGTTTCAGAGATGTGACAACAAAACGACTGTGAAAGGACGAGTAGTAGTAGGACGTAGTCAAAGCGAGTCAGGGGTGGTGTGAGCCTGATACGAAGCCTGTTATGAAGAACCTCCTGGAGTCGCTAACCGAAATCCTTTAGAGGAAATTAGACTTAGCCGGGAACTTCGCCGTTACAAGAAGAACAGTATCGAGATTTCTCTAATCTCCGTACTGAATAAGTGAGCAACCTCTGTTGCTAATTTGGGTGGTACCGCGGAACCAAAGCCTTTCGTCCCAGTTTTTTGGGAAAGAAGGGCTTTTTTTGTTGGCTTCTTTTCACTACATCCAAACATTTTAGGAGGAAAAGGGCATGTATCAATCATTAATGACAGTAAGAGAGACACAAATCGCAATCAAGGAAGTTAAAACATTTTTTGAGGATCAATTAGCAAA
This sequence comes from Bacillus cereus, assembly GCF_002584535.1. Classification (GTDB taxonomy): domain Bacteria; phylum Bacillota; class Bacilli; order Bacillales; family Bacillaceae_G; genus Bacillus_A; species Bacillus_A arachidis. The sequence goes on along the minus strand of NZ_NUOT01000027.1, from coordinate 89,744 downwards.
ACGTCTTGGACTATTCCGCGTATCTGCACCATTATTTGTAACGAAAAAATCAGGTTTAAACGATCACCTAAACGGTGTAGAACGTCCAATTGAATTTGACATGCTTCACTCAGGAGAAGAATTAGAAATTGTTCATTCACTAGCGAAATGGAAACGATCTGCACTGCATGAATATGGTTATGAAGCTGGTGAAGGTTTATATACAAATATGAACGCGATTCGCCGTGATGAGGAACTTGATGCAACACATTCGATTTACGTTGACCAATGGGATTGGGAAAAAATCATTCAAAAAGAATGGCGTACAGTAGATTACTTACAAGAAACAGTACAAACAATTTATGGAATATTCAAAGATTTAGAAGATTATTTATTTGAAAAATACCCGTTCCTTGGGAAGTATTTACCAGAAGATATCGTATTTGTTACGTCTCAAGAATTAGAAGATAAATATCCAGAGTTAACACCGAAAGATCGTGAGCATGCGATTGCGAAAGAACACGGTGCAGTCTTCATCATTGGAATTGGTTATGCACTTCGATCTGGTGAAAAACATGATGGACGCGCAGCTGATTATGATGATTGGAAATTAAACGGAGACATCTTATTCTGGCATCCGGTACTGCAATCTTCATTTGAATTATCATCAATGGGAATCCGCGTTGATAGTAAATCACTTGATGAACAGTTAACGAAGACAGGTGAAGATTTCAAACGTGAGTACGATTTCCATAAAGGAATTTTAGAAGACGTACTACCGCTTACAATTGGTGGTGGCATTGGACAATCAAGAATGTGCATGTACTTCTTACGTAAAGCGCATATTGGTGAAGTTCAAACTTCTGTATGGCCTGATGACATGCGTGAAGCGTGTAAGAAGGAAAACATTCATTTATTTTAATCAGGAATGAATTGAATTATTTTTTAAACATGACGATTTATAATGTAAAATGACAATACAGTTAGTTAATTTTAAAAGCTCAAACAAGCATAACCCCGTTCTAAATTTAGGACGGGGTTAAAAATATAGTTGTTTAATCTTGATGTAAGATACTTCACTACACGAAAAAATATAACAATAAAGGCGTTTGAAAATCTAAGTTTTCTTCAATAATAGCACCCTTTAGCAGAATAACAAAACAATCCCTAATTCAGGGTTGTTTGAGTAAATATTTGCTTAATCCCCGTTTGTTAAGATTGCAAGCTCATCTATTACGTATTTTATTTCATCTTTAATGTTATAGAAATGAGGGGCAATTCTTATTACATCCTTTCTTACAGAAACAATAATTTTTTTGTCTCTTAACATCCCCTCTACTTTTGATGCATTTTCAACATGAAAAGACATTAGACTCGTTCTATTATCAGTAGATAATGGTCCAATGAGATGCAATCCTTTTTCTTGTCCATAAAATATGATAAATTGGGTTAACTCTTTTAAATATGTTTCAATATTGCCTATCCCAACCTCAAGTAGCAATCTTAATGCCTCATAAGCTGCATAGATACTTATAAAAGAAGGCGTCCCCGTTTCAAAACGACGAGCCCCCATTGCAGAAACAGGGTTATAAATGTCAAATGAAGATGCTTGTTCTTGTCCAAACCATCCAGTAACTCTTGGTTTTAATTGCTCTGCCAGTTCTTTTTTTATATACAAAAAAGCTACGCCGGGAATTCCTAACATGTATTTACGAGTTCCCGTTGCTAATATATCAATCTTCATCTCTTTCACATCAATCGGAATATGTCCTGCTGATTGGTAAGCATCAACGAATAAAAGCGAGCCTTTTCTATGCACAATATCAGCAATCTCTCTAACGTTTTGCTTATAACCGTTGTAATAGTTCACATGTGGAATACATGTAATAAGCGTATCAGTTGTTATTTCTTTTTCATATTGTTCCAGAGGTATTTTCCCATTGGATGAACGAATTACCGAAATATTATCCTTAAATGGTTCTTGTGCAAACCATATATGACTGACAGTTGGAAAATCTATATCCGTAAACACGATTTTATTTTTCTCTTGCTGATAAGGGAGGGAAGTTGCAATTGCAGAAATAGCATCAGAAACAGAACATAATACAGCAACCTCATCTGTTTCAGCTCCAATAAGTTCAGCAAATTTCACCCTAGTCTCCGCCACTTTACTTATCGCTTCATTCCAATTACTACCTGACAGTAGTAGGCTATTCTGATATTCCTCAATAGCTCTTGAAACAGGCTTTGCCAATGCTCCTTGGGAACAACTAGCTAGATGTGTATGAGTAGCTAATATAGGAAATAATGTGCGATAAAAATCATGGTTCAATTCCTTTCCCCCCTTTTCTTCACAACAAATAATTCTATATGTGAATTTTAAAATCCTTCTTTCGCTATACGGCCCGATTGTTGAATAGAATGACCCGTCTTTTTTTAATGTAGTGTAGTGCATTGAGAAAAAAGACAAATCTTTTACGAAAAATAATGCCTTCTTTCTACATGAAGAGTAAGAACTTATTCGTTTTTAATAGACTTAGGGGGAATAAATCATGTTCGTTGCTTATTCAAGAAAAGACCCATTAGTTGAAAAGGTTTGGGATTCATTCACACAAAATCTAATATCCTAATATCTACCGAATCAATGTAGTTTATATCTTCTCTTAGGTCCCAGAGTTTTACTTTGGATGTTTTTTTATGTTTCGTAAATTGGAATACTGTATATAATCAAAAAATAACAGCTAATTGTATGATAGACTGGAATTTGAAATAACATGTATGTGCTAATTATTCTATTAGGATACATATGTATTTGTTTTGTAGGTGTTTCTGACAGAATGTAAAAGGAGAGAAAAGTATGTTACATAGTTTATATGCAATAGAAGAAGCACGAAATGGAAACATATATACGAGAGAAGCAAATATATGGTTAGGGTTTTTATTAGAAGAATTTGGGGCGGTAAGTATAGAAAGAAATTACCGGAGTGTATTAGAGTATGTGGAACGGACGCTAAGGCATTTAGAAAAAATGAATGTTTCATATGGTATTCGTGCGCGTGTAGAAACTGTATTGTGCTGGAGTGAAGTATCGAAGTGTGGTTCTGTAACGCAGCGCAAGAAGTGGAAGGAGTTAGGGGTATCATTTTTAGTACATAACGAAGATTCAGCGGATATTTATAGACGATATTTTCCATATGATGATGTAACATGTGCACTTATTCGTACACATGGATTAATAGGGCAAGTTTTACGAGGTGAAGTATCCATGACTTCTCACGAAGAATTGGTAAGGTTATGGCAGCAAGGAGCGATTCCAAAAGATGAACTGCGTGAAGTGCTTCGCGTTTTAAATGAGTGTATTATCACTGGGGTATCTGATAAGTTATGGAAAAGAGTACAAGGAGAGGTATATGAACGTATTGAACAAATACTTTGCGGAGAACTGATTGAATATAGTGTAAAAGATCGAATTCGGCGGTTACGTACAAATGCTTCACCTAATGATACATATTTTATCCAAGAGTATGAGTCAATTATGAATGATAGGTTAGAAGAAATGTTCACAGTACTATTTGATTATGACCTTTGGTATGTAGAAGCAGCATTAACTCATTTTAGCTTTGAAGAATTCGTAAAAGTATTTGTATTAGCCTATCAAAATATCATTCAAAACAATGTAGATCATATCAGTTTTCAGCCACTTATGGATGCATTGTATTACGAGAGAGAGGGAGAAAAATACTTAAATATTTATACGAAACGAGCAATCGAAAAAGTATTGCGAAGCGTATCCGTAGTAGAATTGCTAGATATGGGTCAAATTCCTCAATCCGAAATGTATCCTGAATTAAAGGAAATAGAAAATGTATTGACAATTGGTTTTGGAACAAGTGAAGTTGGAAAAACGCTCATCGAATTTTGTTTAGCTTGTAAAAAAGAAAATAATGTTCATTATGAGCAAGCTGTTATGATGTTATGTGAAATATTTGGTTTACGCCGTGATGCGTTTGATCGGTTGGAAAATGAGGACGAATATCTTTCACATATGAATGGGAGTGTAGATGATAAAGTCACGGTTCTTCCATATGTAGTAGGAGATATAATAGTAGAAATTGGTCCCGGTGGGGGCGCAATGATGAATAAATTTAAAGAAGTTTATCCGAATAAATCGGTTATTGGTGTAGATTTGTCACGAAATGTAATTGAAAAGTTAACAAATGATAAATACGAAAAAGGCTACGACTGGGAAGTTACACTAGGCGATGCTTTACACCTTACTGATACATTTCATCCAGAAAGCATTTCTACAGTTCATTGTGGCTCAGTGAATCACGAGATCTTTTCTTATGGAGAAACAGAAGGTAAGAAGTTTAATGTTGCAACAATGGAACGTTTAGTGAAGAGTGTATTTCAAATATTGACCCCTGGTGGACGTTGGATTATTCGTGATGGAGTAAAAACAGAAAGTGAAGAATGGTGTGAATTGCAATTTCATGATGAAACGGCTATGCCTTTTTTAAAAAACTATCAACGTGATTTTAAAGGACGAGAAATTAAGGCCAATATATTAGGTGTGGATCGAGTAAGGATGCCAGTTAATGATGCAATGGAATTTTTATATACGTATACGTGGGGAGAAGAAGCATATCCACATGAGGTACAAGAACAATTTGGTGTATTTACACTTCAAGAATATATTGATTTTGTAGAGAGCGTTGTAGGTTCAGAGAATGTAAAAGTAATTGAGGCCAAGCAGTATCTTTTAGAAGGTTATATAGAACACCTATCGCAAAAAGTTACATTGTATGATGAACACGGTGAACAAACAGCATTGCCAAATAGTACATGTTTGATTGTGTTTGAGAAAAGATAAAAGAGAAGAAATTATGTTTTTTACTAAAGGATAGAAGATGAGGCTAGCAAAATTCGATTTCACCGCCTCTTTTCAGAAAAGATTCTGAAACGGATTTACATATAATCTGTTTCGGAATCTTTTTTTATGAGCATGTATAAATTGAGCTTTAGAAATTATATTTACTAGTTTATATTTTAAACTAATTTTCTCTGGATTTTACTTAGATTTTACATTCACTACCTACAATAAAAAAGAAAACGCAAGTGATGAAAAATTGCACTTGATTTATTTTGCTATTCGCGGGCAGTAATACTCCTATGGCAAGGAGGAGATCTACTACCTGTAAAAGCCCGATTGGTGGGAGTTGATAATAAGTGAGGGATGAAGAAAAAATCACTTATTAAAGTTTCACTTTATAAGATGAGGAGGGAATGTGATGGAGTTAATAATTGATCACGTAACAAAGAAATACGGTGGGGAAGTAGCGTTGAATGATTGTAGTTTACATTTAAAGCCTGGGGTATTAGGACTTTTAGGACCAAACGGTGCGGGGAAGTCTACACTTATGCGGATTTTAGCAACAATTGAACAACCGACGAATGGCAGTGTGATATGGGATGGGGAAAATATTCAAAAGAAACCGAAATTGTTACGTTCACAACTCGGATATTTACCACAAGAATTTGGTGTATATCCAAATATGAACGCAATCGAGTTTTTAGAGTATATAGCAGCGATGAAAGGTTTATCAATGAGCTCTTCAAAAAAGCGTATCAATGAACTGCTTGAAGCGCTGAACTTAATGAATGACCGGAAACGACTATTAGGCGGCTATTCAGGTGGAATGCGGCAAAGGGTTGGAATTGCACAGGCGTTATTAAATGATCCGAAATTATTGATTGTAGATGAGCCGACAGTTGGATTGGATCCTGAAGAACGAATTCGGTTTAGAAATTTATTATCTACTCTTTCTACGGATAGAATCGTTATTTTATCGACGCATATTGTAACGGATATTGAATCGATTGCGAGTGATATAGCTTTATTATCAAAAGGGAATATATTAGCCCATATGCGTCCTGAACAGCTATTAAAGCATGTGGAGGGGAAAGTATGGGAATGGGTTATACCAGCTTCCGAGTTACATAATGTTCAAAAGAAATATATAGTAAGCAGCGCAATTCACCGGAGTGATGGAATTCATGCGCGCATCGTTTCCAGCAATGCCCCTAGTGCTAAAGCACATATAATCGCATCCTCTCTTGAAGATGCTTACTTATATTATGTTTCTTCGAAAGGAGGGCATAAAATTGAACAATGTATATAATCTATTTTATTTCATTAAAAACAATTTAATTAGACAAATGAGAAGTTATCCATTTTTAATTGTAATTGGATTAACGATTTTTTTTGGGTATACTTGTGTGCCGGCAGCTTCAGCAGGCTATGAAATATTTTATCTTGGTGGAGTGAGGGGGATATATAATTCAAATTGGCTTGGCGGTATGGGAGCAATGACTTCTACTTTATTTATTTGGCTGCTTGGTTTTTATATGTTAAGAAGCCAAATTTCAGACGATCAACAGTTAGGAGTAGGGCAATTGATTGCAGCTTCACCTATAAGCAAATTCCAATATATTTTTAGAAAAACGATTTCTAATTTTATTGTTTTAGTGGCCATTGAGATGGTATTTATCATTGCTTTTATGGTAATGCAATTTATACGTGGGGAAGATCTTTTGTTTCAATTAGGTGGTTATTTATATCCACTCTTTTATATTGTATTTCCTTCGTTATTGCTTCTAGCGGCATTCACAACCTTTTTTGATGTGTTTCCTGGTTTAAAAGGCGTAGTAGGTAATATTGTGTTCTTTTTCTTGTGGGTGTTATTAGCGATTATGTCGTTTGAAATGCCGAATCGTTATTTAGATGTATTTGGTTTAGGAATCATTCGTTCTGATATGATACATGATGCAATGAGAGAATATGAATTTTTAAGAGGAACAAATGGTGGAGGATTTGGGTATAACCCAGTAGAGGGAAAGATTAAAATATTTCACTGGGATGGATTGACTTGGGATGTAGAAATACTTGTAACAAGTTTAGTTTGGATTGGAATAGCGATGTTATTAATTTGGCTAACGTCCTTTGTGTTTAATAGATTCTGTACATTTACTGAAGTGAAGGGAAAGGTAAGCGAGTTTGAGGAGAATAAGGAAACGATCGCTATGAATGAACAAAATCATAATTCTTTTACATTCACTTCTATAATGAAAACAAAGAACATTAGTATGTTTCGTTTAATTAAAGCGGAGCTATCGATTATGTTAAAAGGCTTTACGATTTGGTGGTATGTAATTGCGATTGGGCTTATAGCGTTTGGATTGATATGTCCGGTAGATATATCAAAAGGATGGCTACCTATTATTATAATTTGGCCAATTGCAATTTGGTCACAAATGGCAACTAGAGAATGGTTTTATAGGACAAATCAAATTATTTATTCAAGTTGTTCTCCTTTGTATAAGTTTTTTGCGACGTGGATTTCAGGGGTTATAGTAGGGTTTATCATCTCTAGTGGTATTATCATTCAGTTAATACTAATTGAAGATATTTCATTTTTGCTTTCTTGGCTTATCGGTATAGTATTCATTCCAACAGTAGCATTGGCACTTGGGATATGGGCTAGGACACGTAAACTGTTTGAAGTATTGTATGTAATTTTATGGTATGTAGGACCAGTAAATCATCTCCCCTATGTAGATTTCTTAGGAATATCAACATCATATGTGTTTTTGTATAGTACGTTATCTGTTTTATTACTATGTATCGCACTGACCGGACAGTTACAGCAAGTGGGAAGGTTACGGTTAATATTCAAATAAGTATGCAAGGGGAGTGAGGGAATGAGGATGATCAAAGGGAAAATCTATATGTTTTCCTTTATAAGTGTAATGATTCTATGTTTAGTAGCCTGTGATACAAAAGCGAATGAAGCGTCTGTATCCAAAAAATTTACTGCGAAAAATATGAATGAAATTTATATAAAAACAGTAGGAGAAAATATTAAACTTCATTCTACAACAGACAAAAATATTAAAGTTAATATAGGAGAGGTGAAAGATACAAAGGTAAAAGAAGAAGGAGAGAGATTAGAGATTATCACAGAGAATTCATCGGCTATTTTGAACTTGAAAACAGCTACTGTACATGTATATCTTCCTGAAAAAACATATAAAAAAATAAATGTTAAAACAGAATCAGGAGAAGTAGTAGGAGAGAATATAGCATCGAAACAATTGGATTTGTATAGTGATTCAAGTGATATAACAATAAAAAATTATAAAGGTGGCAATATAAAAGGCGTTTCTAAATCAGGGGGGATTACGTTAAGGGGAGTAGAAGGAAAGTTTGATATTCAAAACGATACGGGAGTGGTGAATGTATCCGGTGCTTCAAATTTAAAAAATGAAAGTAAAATAAAAACCGAATCATCTAATATAAATATTGACTTTAAGAAAGAGCCGGAAAATCTAGAGATTGACCTGTCGACGCGTGCGGGTCAAATAAAAAATGAATTTTCACTCTCAACTGCTGAAAAAGGAGACAATCATAAAGTAAAAGGTCGTATAGGAACTGGAAAAGAGAATGATACAAAGTTAATAGTGCAGTCTATGACAGGAACGATTGAGTTAAAGCGTGATAAGTAGCGAGAGTATGAAACAGCTTTTAAAAAGTTTGATTATAAAAAATATATTCTGAATGAGGTCTTTCACTCTGCTTTAGAATATGTTTTTACTGTATAAATCTCTTTTTAGTTGTGTTTATTTCAGGGTTTTCGCATTCTCATAGATTAACCGTCACCAGTGTGCGGTATATTCTCTTTTTCTTGACATGTATATCATATAGTATTAATATACCGGGGAGTATATTAATACTATATACATTGTAGAAACGTCTAATGAAAAGGAGTACAGGGTGTCATGGGAAGGAAAAAAGAATTAACAAATTCGAAACGACAGTTATCGGATATTTTAGCCCAAACGGTTAAAACCGGGATTATTAAATCAAATTTGGTCCCGATGTTTGCTGGGTTAACGTTGGCTTTATATAAATATAAAATGAGCCCGCTTGAAAAAATTCCGGAAATTATATTTGCTATGATTGGCTCGATTTTAATAATAGGAGCAGCAGGAGCTTTTAACAATTTGTATGATCGTGATATCGATTCGATTATGGAGCGAACTAAAAGTAGACCGACTGTAACGGGAGAAATTAGTCCTAAAGCTGTGTTATGGCTTGGGATATTAATGACGATTTCTGGTTTAGTATTTCTTGCGCTAACTACATATTTAGCAGCGTTATTAGGATTTTTAGGGTTGTTTTTGTACGTCGTACCGTATACAATGTGGAGCAAAAGAAGAACAATTTATAACACGGAAATCGGAAGTGTTTCGGGAGCAATGCCGCCACTCATCGGCTGGGCCGCTATGTATCCGGATATCACACATCCAGCTATTATTGGTCTTTTTATCATTATGATTATTTGGCAAATGCCTCATTTTTATGCGATAGCAATTCGTAAACATGAGGAGTATAAAGCTGCAAATGTTCCAATGCTTCCAGTAGTAAAAGGGATTAAAAGAACATATATACAAACGAATGTGTATTTAATGATTTTAATTATTATCAGTGTTCTTTTAGGTTCGTTAAGCATTGGTCTAATGTTAGTGTCACTTCTTTTAAGTATTGTATGGCTTGCATTAAGTATTTACGGCTATAAAAAAATGGATTCAGAGAAGTGGGCAAAATCATTGTTTATTTTTTCGTTGTTCCATATGACGATTTTATTTTCAACCATTATTATTTATTCTCTAATAGGCGTCTTTTTCGGAAGTTGAGAATAGGTTAATCTGCAAAGTGTAAAAAAACAATTTCTCCTGTATAAAAGGGGAAATTGTTTTTTGTTATGTTTATATAGGATTGAAAACATTTCACTTTAATAATGCCCTTACAATAAGACTATCGGTTTGAGAGTATAATATGAATTTTTGAGCCTTTACCGATTTCACTCGTTACATGAATCGTTCCACTATGTGCTGTTATAATTTTATGAGCAATTGTCATTCCGAGACCTGTGCCCTCGCTTGAAACATTTGTGGTTGTTCCACGATAATATTGTTTAAATAAGTTTTGAACGGTTAGTTCATCCATACCGGCACCTGTATCTTCTATTGTAATATGTATATCTTCTTGTAATAGAATAGAGGTATGGATTTTTGTTTCCGCAGGATTGTGTAAAATGGCGTTCATAAACAAGTTTTGTAAAGAACGGTGGAATAATTTTGTATCAATCGGAATTATTATGTTTGTTTCATCTGCTTGAAAACTAAAATGATAGTGCTGAGAGCGTGGGTCATTTGTTATGTCAGCTATTAATCTTCTGGTAAATTCAACAATATTTACTTCCTCTTTTTTTAAAGGAATCTGTGAATCTTGAAGACGGAAAGAGAGATTTAAGTCTTCAATTAATTCTTTCATATGATTTCCTTTTTGCTGAATTTCTTGCAAGAACTTCTCTTTTTCTTCTTGGCTCCAAGTATGATCTGGCGATAGCATAAGTGCGCTGTATCCTGTAATATAGGTAAGTGGCGTTTTGAGATCATGAGAGATTCCTGCCATCCATTCCCGTTTCATTTTCTCAAGCTGTTCCCGTTCATTCTCTATTTCTCGTAATCTATTTGTTAAATGTTCTATATTTAGAAAGACGTCTTTATATAAGCGATAAGGTCCTTTTAACTTCCCTGTTTTTTTCTTGTACATTTGTTTTGTACTTTCTGGTATCACGTAAGAACCTTCTGCTAGTTGGTTAATCCAAGAAATCATTCGAAATAAAGGTTTGCCGATATGCCATCCATACAAAATAGCGCCCAAAATAAGAGTACATACAAAGAGGCAAAAAACAATAAGAGCTTCTGTGTCTTTGTTATCTTTGTTTATTCCGATAAGAGGTAGTATGCCTTCCATAAAAATAGCCATAAAAATACCCATAAAAAAAGTACCGATACATAAACTACGAATAAAATGAAAGCCTAGTCTGAAACCAATTTTCATTTTTGTTGCTCCTTAGTATGCGGGATAAATTTATAGCCAATTCCTCTCAAATTTACAATGTATATAGGGGATTTAGGATCTGCTTCTATTTTTTTACGTAATTTGGAAATATGCATTACTACTGTTTTATCATCACCTATGGAAGTCAGTCCCCATACTTGTTCGTACAATTGTTCAGCAGTAAAAATTCGATTTGGATGTGTGCATAAGAATGTAAGTAATTCTAGTTCTTTAGCAGTGCAATGGACAGGTTCACCGTTTACTGTTATCAGTCCCTCGCTTGGATATAGAGAAAAGGATTCAAAATGTAGCTTCAAATTTTCTTCATGGCGATGTTCTTGTATCATATTTTGTCTACGTAATTGGACATTGATTCGGGCAGCAACTTCTAAAGGATTAAATGGTTTCGTTATGTAATCATCCCCGCCAATTCCTAGTCCTGTTAATTTATCTAAATCGCTAGAGCGGGCTGTTACAAATAAAATAGGAGTATTTGTGTAATTGCGGATTTGTCTACATAGTTCAAATCCGTCTATATCGGGTAGCATCACATCGAGTAAGATGATATCAAATGGACGGCCTTTAATGAGGTTCAACGTTTCGGCTCCATTTATAGCTGTTGTTATATGCGTGAAGTTTTCTTTCTTTAGTGTAAGTACTAACATATCTAATATGCCTTGTTCATCATCAACTAAAAGGATTTTTTCTGTTCTCATTATGGATCCACCTTTACATGTTTTTCGAATCTGTTAGAAAGATATTTGGAAAATATTTCACATGTAATAGTGTAACATAATATTATTTTGCTAGATGAAAAAATAACAACAAAGAAATATTCCTTGTTGTTATTTTGATAATCAAATTAATTCATTTGTACCATAGGTTCAATTTTTGCCATAAATGATTGATGAAGTGCTTCTACACTATCTACTAAATTAAGGCGATCAATGACAACAGATACTTTAATTTCAGATGTACTTACCATTTTAATATGAATATTTTCATTCTTTAATGTAGAGAACATACTAGCAGCAACACCTGGATTAGATACCATACCAGATCCAACAATTGATACTTTAGCTAGATGATTTTCATATTCTACAGACTCATAGTGAAGTGCTTCTTGATTTTGTTCTAATACTTCTAATGTTTCTCGTAAGTCATTTGAGTGAATTGAGAAAGACAAATGAACAGTACCTTCATTTGTAATACTTTGAATAATAATATCAACATTAATATGGGCTTTAGCTAATGTAGAGAAAACAGTTGAAAGCGATCCTTGTTCTAATCCTTTAATTGTTACGCGTGTAATATTATCTTCAAATGCAATACCCTTAACGATCGATTGTTGTTCCATGTTACATTCTCCCCTTACAATTGTTCCGTTTTCTTGTTCCATACTTGAACGAACTTCTAAAATTACATTATGATTTTTTGCGAATTCAACAGCACGTGGATGGAGTACACCAGCTCCGAGATTTGCGAGTTCTAACATTTCATCATAAGAAATTTCATCTAATTTATATGCGTCTTTTACAACTCGTGGATCAGACGTGTATACACCTGTTACGTCTGTGTAAATATCGCATTTTTTCGCTTTCAGCGCAGCTGCTAATGCAACAGCAGTTGTATCAGAACCACCGCGGCCAAGTGTTGTAATTTCGTTTTCTTCGCTTCGTCCTTGAAAACCAGCGACAATTACAATTGTTCCTTCTTGTAGATGTGATTGAATACGTTCTGTATTAATATCAGTAATCCGTGCGCTACTATGCACAGATTCTGTAGTAATACCAGCTTGCCAACCAGTTAGTGAAATAGCGTCGTACCCTTTTGCTTGCAGTGCAATTGTTAATAAAGAAATGGTAACTTGTTCACCAGTTGTTAAAAGCATATCCATTTCACGTTTACTCGGATTTTCGGTAATAGCGGTAGCAAGTGCAACGAGTTCATCTGTACTTTTTCCCATTGCAGAGACAACTGTAACAACACCGTGTCCTCGTTCATATTCTTCAATAATTAAATTTGCTACATGTTGAATGCGCTGAATACTTCCAACAGAAGTACCACCGAATTTTTGAACAATCGTTTCCATTACAGATTCCTTCTTTCATCCATTTTTATTAATTGATCAGGAAAGGTGTAAAAACATATAAAAGAGATGTATAAGTCCCTAAATATTCCTGTAGTTACCGGAAAGAAAAACAAAAAAACACCATCTCAAATAAGTGAGGATGGTGCTGTTACAGGAAAAGGGAAACAGAAAAAGGAGCTAATAAAAAAACCGCCAAAAAAGAATATCATATAAAGCATGATATCTCTTTTTTGTAGATAGCTCTTCATATATACACGTCTGTATATATGACAGTTCTGTTTCTATTCGAAAACAGCCCCAATTGATAAATGCAGAGAAATTTATCAATTTCGGCAATACTTCCTTTCTTCTAAACTCATTGACATCTCTGTGTCTCCTCTAGAATACTTATAAGCACTGCAACCTCTATCTCACGTTTTGGGCGAGAGTGTTTGGTTTATGAAGTTATTTGGTAACATTTGTTTTATAATAATTAAAATATTTTAGGAAATCAAGTGCTTTAATAATATTTTGAAAATTAAGTATATTTATTTTCGGTTATATGGTTTATGTATACTGGCATAATTGAATTGTTCGGTGTAAGTAGATGATTAGAAATATGTTGGAAACTATTGGGGGCAAGGGGTGATAGTGGTTCTATATAGTTGTTTTATTGCCCCTATATCAATTATACAGTGTAGTTCTGTATAGTATATTTTATGAATTGAATTTAGTATAAATCGAAATATTAGTAGTTTACATATCTAAAGACTTAATTATTAGAAAAAAGGGAAAATTAAATGTATAATAAAAGGAAAAAGAAGGAAGATGTTTAAGGGAAGGGGATACATATGCAAGGAGAGGTGCAAACAGAAAATAAGGGGAGTTATGTAAGTAATTTATTGTTGCCTGTTACAAAATCACGCCATTTTACTTTCTTATGGATCGGGCAACTTCTTTCCGTTCTAGGAAGTTCTATTACAATGGTAATTCTTCCAGTAGTCGTATATACATTGACTGGATCAACAGTTGTTATGGGAACGACGATGGCTATGTATATGCTACCGAATATTCTTGTCTTACCGTTTTCGGGGTTAATCGTTGATCGTATAAATCGAGTTAAGCTAATGTTATTTACCGATATTGTTCGATGCATATTGATGATAACCCTTGCGGTGCTTATGTTTACAGATACTTTAACAATCACGATTTTATATGTTCTAGTGGCAACATATGGACTAATGGATGGGTTATTTCAACCGGCATATGCAGCAGTGAGAGCAAGGGTCTTTGTACCGGAAATTCGGAATGCGGCTAACGCATTAACACAAATGAGTAATCAAGGTGTTCGTTTAATAGGTCCAGCGCTTGGTGGTCTTATTGTTTCGGTTGCCTCAGCGGGAATTGGGTTTGGTTTAGATGCATTGACTTATTTGTTGTCTTTTATTTGTTTATTGTTTTTAAAAGATGTAACAGCTAAAAAAGTACAGGAACAAACAAATCAAAAAATGAATTTCAAAAAAGATTTTACAGAAGGGATTGTTGTATTAAAAAGCCATCCATGGCTTTGGATTACAATTTTAGCATTTTCATTTATTAATATTTGCCACGCAGGAATTATCGTTGTATTAATCCCTTGGCTATTTAATGTACATCATCAGTTTGAACCATTTGTCTATGGGATTGGAATGGCATGTTCTGGAGCGGGTGCTGTTGTGGCAGCTCTTATTTTTGGCGGGAGACAGAGGTGGCATAAACGAGGATTGCTTGCCTATGGGGGTGTCCTCATTAGCGGGATGTCACTTTTATTAATGTCTTTCGTTTCATGGGCGCCAGGATTAGTAGGGTTAATGGCATTAGAGGGGTTTGGGATTATGATTTTCGGTTTAATATGGGAAACGAGTTTGCAAGAACTTGTACCAGAAGAAGCATTCGGAAGGGTAGCAAGTCTGGATATGTTAGGGTCTTTTGCATTATTACCGTTAGGGTATGTAGTTGTCGGTTGGGTGGCGAATATAATTGGTGGTACGGTGACGATTACGATTTTAGCTATCGCAGCAATTGTCGTAGTGGTAATCGCACTACTTGTTCCGAGTATTCGTCAATTTGATTAATTTACGTTTACAAAAAATAAGTAAGCTCTGCTAAGCGGCAGAGCTTATTCTTCATGAAATACAAATGTTTGTGTAAATTGCTTTTCTGCTTTTTCTGGGTGACCGTTATAACTAAATTGATTTTCCTCCCAGCTAATCACTACGTCAAATGAGTTAGCGTCTTCATATAATGGGAATTTCATTTTTGTAAAACTAGTTTGGCTATATGACACGCTCATATCAGATTTGTTGAAAGGCTTGAAAGCAGCTTTTGATTTTGGGTTATTGTGACGTATTTCAACTGATACATTAGATACGTCTTTTCCGACATTCTTTACAAGTAAGCTGTATGTATGAAACGTATCTTCTTTTGACTGAAGTGCTTGAGGATTCTTAGCCTTATCAACTTTAATATACCACTGCTTAGATTTTGATGTAACAGGTAGTTCTGCAAAAGTGAAGGCGCTAGTTTGAAGTGGAACTGCAAAACATATGAAAGTAAGTAAGAATAATATTTTTCTTTTCATGTATCATTCTCCAATTTGCTATAGCTGATTGTTTTGATTTTGTTAGCATTTGCTACTTGGAAAGGAGTTATGCACGCATATTTGATTGAACAATTATAGAAAAGTGGTATTGCATTCTTTTTTCGTTTGTGAATGGAAATGGATATATCAGCGCCCAAAAGATTGTGTAGAATTTTTCTGCACAGTCTTTTAGTATTTAAATATTTTAAAGAATATGAAATGAATTGGTTACATTTTACAAATTTGAAGGGGATTCATGGGTTAGTAAAAGAAGAAAGGTTTTAATGAATAAAGGTTAGAAAGTAAGTTTAATTAGAGAAAAACATTCCGCAGCTGCACTAGTGGAATGTTTTTCTGTTTTTATATCAAGTAAATACTAGCTTAAAGTTCTTTCGAAAATATGTTTTGAACCAATTCTGTAAAGTTCTTTTCCTCTCTTGGTACAATTGATAAGTCTTCATGCCAAACCTCAATAATTCCCCAGTTATTGGTTATATGAAAGCCTATAGCATCACCGGCAAAGTTATCACCAAATAGTAAAACATTTTTCAGTTCTGGATTGTCATCTACATCATATATTTCATCTGCTTCAATAAGTCCTCCGTAGAACATAAAATAGGAATTAGAAACAGATCCATAGCCCACTTCCTGTAAGAAGGAAATATAATCTTGGGGTACACCGTTAAGCATGGATTCTTCCTCAATAATGGAATCAGTTAATGTACTAAAATCATATTCAGTTGGTGCATCATGAATCTTTTTAATAATATCTTTGTATACCATATGTACACACTCCAAACGTATTTTGTGTAGCTAAATATTATAAATTTATCTGTATTGTTAACCTTGATCTTTCTTATAAACCAAAAATCTTATGTGACTCGCTTATTTATCTGTTATATTACTAGTTCTAGAGATAAACACAATGGAGTTGAGGCTATCATTAGCACAATACAAAATTTCTATGTAAATTAACTATATTGGATAAAAAAGAAAAATCAATACAATTTCATTTTGAAAATATAGAAAAAGTCTAGTACCACATTTTATCCCGTAAAGGCTCGATTCGTTTGGCTAACCATTAGTGAAGAAGTGAAGACTTCCATTGATGGAAGCTTCACTTTATTTTACGGAAGTAAGTTATACGATTAGAATTTTAATGGGGTTTATTGGAATAATATTAGGAGGTATATAATGTTTTTTGGTTAAAAGTGTCTCGATGATTGAGACACCAGTTCGCAATTGGTATGGATGGTGATTACAAATAGAACAACAATTACATTATCTCATTTCGCATTTTGGATATTTCGGGATTATTATTGCTTTAGTTGGTGGAATTATCGGATTACCAATACCAGATGAAACGATATTAACATTTGTAGGATACTATGTACATAAAGGAGAAATGAAATTTCTGCTTGCATTATTAAGTGCATGTATCGGTTCGTCAATCGGTATTACTATTAGCTATTGGTTAGGAATAAAACTTGGGATTCCATTCTTAAAGAAATTTGGTCCGAAAATACATATTACAGAAAATAAAATAAATCGGACACAGATTTTGTTTCAAAAAATAGGTCCTGCCTTATTATTTATAGGTTATTTTATTCCTGGAGTTCGCCATGTTACTGCTTATTTAGCTGGGATTTCTCGTTATCGATTTTCGACATTTTGCCTTTATGCGTATTCGGGAGCATTATTATGGAGTTTTACCTTTATCAAGCTAGGATTTGAGTTAGGAGAAAAATGGCGTCTGGTAGAGCATTATGTCCACCGTTATGGACTTATTCTTTTAATTGTGCTAGTTATTCTTGCGGGTTTGATTTTTGTATATTTTCGCTTCAAAAAAGATAGAAAGTAAGTTATCCCGCTATTCGCGGGTAGTCAAAGCTTGATAGGTGAGGGCTAATAATCAGTAGGGATGAAGAAAACTCACTTTTTCATTCCCTTTATTTTCAACAATAGCTATTATAGTGTATTTTTGTAAAAGGTAATAATCCCCTGGTTTTTATCCCCCTATTTTTTCATATTTCGTTACAGTATAACGACCTGGATAGGATTCCAAAAGTTCACTAACCCATATTTGAATTTTATCTCCTGTTTTTAAAAACTTAACAGCATCTGAATCATTAAAACTTAGGATAGAAGCAGAAGGATGTTCTTCCCTCGATGATTGCTCTAAATATCCTATAATATTTGAGTCCTTTATCTCCTCTTCGTCAATAAAATAAACTTTTTTATCTTTAAAGACAACATATCCTTGCGCTTGATAAGAATCTTGATGAGTATTGATATCTTTGTTAACACTCATCAATGGATCACCATTCCTCTCTTTTAAAACTATGACAACTAAAAATACAAGTATTAACAAGAAAAGAAATTTCCTCAAAATGTCTACCTCCATACATTTAAGTATCAATCCCCAATAAAATTAAGAATTTATTAAAAGCAAAGATAATTTCACATACTATAAAGGATGTAAAATAAAGATTTTTGATAATAAAGAAAATTATAACAGATACTATTGGTAGAAAAAACTAAATGATAACTTATTAAAACTGATGTGAATTTAAGCGTAATTGTTTACATTAAATCTTTTCCTATAAACACTTTACATAAGTTAGACTATTAAAATGAAAAAAAGAACCTTACAAAAATGTAATGTTAATGTCACAAAATAAGATAGTACATTGTTAGTAGTCTTATTAAAATTGAATAGATTATGATTTGTAGGTGGAAAACAATAAAGAATATAATAAGAATTTATTAGAACCCTATGAGAAATCATTTAATAAGGTAGAGTTTGTTAAAATGTAGCCTGAACTAAAGTATTAAAGGAGATTATGTAATGAATTTTAAAGATTTAGATTACGAATGGTTCAACTTTATAAATAGTAAAGTACAGGAATATCCATTAATAGATAATGTAATGATTATATTTGCAGAATATGTACAATATGCTTTCGTGTTATTACTCATCTTGTTATGGATAAAGAATAAACCTAACTTTCGAATAATGGCTTTTCAATCGATTGTTGCGTTTACTTTAGCGTATTCCATAAATAGATTTATTGAGTTATTTATTTATAGAGATCGTCCTTTTGTTTCACATAACATCACACAACTCGTAGAGCATGCTGCCAATTCTTCTTTTCCAAGTGATCATGCAACATCAGCTGTTGTAATTGCAGCTACACTATTGCTATCTGCTTATCGATTTAAATATACTTGTTTTTTCTTAGCGCTTGGTGTAGCTTTTTCGAGAGTATGGGTAGGAGTACATTATCCACTTGATGTAATTGCAGGAATTGTACATGGGGTATTGATAGCATTATTTACACAGTATGTTGTATTTAAAATACGTCCTATCGCTACATTAATTGCGAAACCTATTTTTCAAGGGAAAACTAGCTGAAAAGAGTCGAATCGGTTGGATGATTGCTAACATGTGCATAAGAGAATAGATAAAAACAGAAGCATAGTTACACGATTTTTTTTACAAAGTGTGTTTTATAAGATTAAAAGACTGATAGCCCTCTAATTAAATAGGGGGCTTTTAGGTATGGATGAAAACTATAAAAAGCTAAACTTTTATAAATAAAAAATATTTGTGCATCAAAAAAATAGCCCTCACTCAAGGCGTTGGGACACCTTTTTCCCTTTTAGAACTAAGCGAACAGATAGAAATGTTATTGAATATGAAACATTAATCATAGTACATTTAAAAAAGAGAGAATTTTTCATAAAGAGGGTGAGAAGATGCTTGATACAGCTGAGAATTCAATAAGGAATCAAATGTATACAGTAGAAGAACAACAAAAGCTATATAAAAGAACATTGGTAATCGTAAGTATTTCACAAATGTTTGGTGGCGCAGGATTAGCTGCTGGCATTACTGTAGGTGCACTTCTTGCGCAGCAAATGCTTGGAACCGATGCATTCGCAGGATTGCCAGCAGCCATGTTTACAATGGGATCTGCAGGAGCAGCGTTAATAGTAGGAAGGCTATCTCAACGTTATGGGCGCCGGATCGGGCTTGCGACAGGATTTATGATAGGTGGGCTTGGGGCTATTGGTGTCGTGATTGCCGCTTTAACAAATAGTATTATTCTCTTACTTGCTTCTCTGCTCATATATGGTGCAGGTACAGCAACAAATTTACAAGCTCGTTATGCTGGTACGGATTTAGCCAATACGAAGCAAAGGGCAACGGCTATTAGTATTACAATGGTTATGACGACATTTGGTGCAGTTGCGGGACCAAATTTAGTAGGCACAATGGGGAGTTTCGCTCTTTCTCTTGGTATTCCTGAACTTGCTGGTCCGTTCATATTATCAGCAGCTGCATTTTTATTAGCAGGTCTCGTACTTTTCGTTATGCTTCGTCCAGATCCATTAATAATAGCGAACATGATAGAAACATATAAACAGGAACATACAAATAAAGGGCATACGAGAGTTAACAAACCGATAGCAAATAAAAGAGGTGTTACAGTTGGGGCCCTCGTTATGATACTTACTCAAATTGTTATGGTTGCCATTATGACGATGACTCCTGTACATATGGAGCACCATGGGCATGGATTAAGTGAAGTGGGCCTTGTTATTGGATTTCACGTAGGAGCGATGTACCTTCCGTCACTTGTTACAGGAATCCTTGTTGATAAGATTGGTCGAATGGCAATGAGTATTGCTGCCGGAGTTATACTACTTAGTGCGGGTGTGGTAGCTGCCATTGCACCGAGCGATTCTTTAATACTCCTGATTATTGCTTTGTCTTTACTTGGATTAGGATGGAACCTTGGATTAATAAGTGGGACTGCTCAAATTGTTGATGCAACAGAACCTTTAACGCGTGCAAAGACACAAGGGAAAGTAGATGTTTTTATTGCGCTGGCAGGTGCCTCTGGGGGAGCGATGTCAGGCATGGTGGTAGCAAATTCAAGTTATGCAGCACTATCATTAGCTGGAGGAGCTTTAGCCTTGTTGCTTATTCCTGTTGTGATTTGGTCTCGAAAAAATAGAGAACATGAAATGAAATAGAAGTCTTGAAAGTGTTGTTTATTTGTTTGTGATGACGGTAAAAAAGAGGTGGATAGATATTTACTAAAAGAACATAAAGAGGTTATTACACAACATGAATCTTAAAAAATTGTAAGAAGTAAGTCTACTTTTTATAGCTTAGTAGGGGATGAAGCCCTCTTCTGATTAAAGTTGTATTTTATTGGAGGGCTTGTCTGCAATCATATTAGTAATGTAATGTTTAGTGTTTGCAAAGATTTAAGCACATAATGAGAATTCAGGAATGAATATAGTTGATTGCTGTATAGGGAGTATGGAGTTGTTTTAAAAGTTTCTTTTGTAATAAAGATTTTGATATAAACAGAAATTGTAATTCTATTTTTTGTAGAATTACAATTTCTGTTTTTTATTTGTATCAGTTTGTTCGTTTTGTGCATACGTTGTATTTTTATAAGGGGTGATTTACTTTGAAAAGTAAGTAAATTTAGAAATTAATATTTAGGGTTGTGTTATAATCTTCCTGTAAGTATGCGGAGCAACAGAAGTAAAGTTATAGTTTAAATTAAAGTAGTATCCAAATGTTTGGAGTAGAGAACTAAAACAACTTACAAAAAAATTTTATGATGGAATAACATTAGAGTGTGATTTAGTTGATTGAATTTTAGAGACATAGAATAACGATAGAGAAAAATGAATACGCATCAAGATGTATGGCAGTTTGATTGGGAATCTAAGTGATTTAGAGAATAAACTTTACCATAAACAACAAAGGAATTAGAAGTTGCTCGGTTTGATTTCATATTCGGAAATACAAGCAAGGAAAAAGTTATAAATCAGCTGATATTCTTGGAGGAGAAATAATTGAAAAACAAATATATAGAAAAACTTGTTGAAATTATGTTAAAGCAAATGCCAAATGTAGCCGAGAAATCGATGTTATTTGCATTTTATGATGGTATTGTCACAACGTATCACTATTATCATTATGAAGCTGATGGTGTAATACGCCATGATCCAGATGATCTCCCATCTGATGAAGTGATGGATTATATTCAACAAGTTCGTGATAATGATGAAGTAACATGGACGGCGTTTGTTTTAGCTGCTCACACAGATAGTACCTATTTAGTTGATTACTTTGAGGATTTAAATCCAATTTTAGAATGTAGTTCTGCCCTACTGTGGCTTGAATATATCCATTATAATATCGAGCCAAGCTCTGATTTTTGCAAATCCCAACTAGAACAGGCTATAAAGGCTGAGAAGTTTAAGAAAACATTAAACTATGCTTGCATGAGGAATGACATAAACGCGGTAAAAGAAAAACTAAAGGATTGTAAACAAACAATCTTAAATAAGAAAGGACCTGATAAAAAGACACCACTTCACATTGCTTGTTTAAATGGTAACGTGGAAATTGTGAAATTATTAGTTGAAGCTGGTGCAGATGTAAAAGTTAAATATCATGGTCAAACACCTTTTGCACTTGCATGTATGAAAGGTGACATGGAAACAGTAAAATATTTTATTCATAAAGGTGAAGATGTAAATGAAGTAATGGTCAGAAAGGAAATGCCACTTCATTTGATTAGCGGTTCTGGTAATAAAGAGATTATGGAATATATACTAGAACGTGTTAACAATATAAATGCCGTTACAAGTTGGAAATATTCAGCATTGCACTACGCAATTGAAGGGGACAATGTGGCAGGAGCAAAGGTTTTAATTGATAAAGGACTTGACCTGGAGATAGTTGATAAATACAAAAGGAGTGCACTAAGCCTTGCTTGTAATCGTAATAAGCCAGAGATGGTTGCGTTGTTATTAGAAAATGGAGCGAATATTAATAGTTTAGGACAAAGCCAAATTACACCATTACATATTGCATGTAAACAAGGGTTTATTGAAGTTGTTCGAGTATTACTAAAATATAAGCCTAACTTGCATGCGAAAGCAACATTATATAGTATGCTACATAATGAGGAATTAAAAGAAACACCTATTGAAACGGCTAAACGGCTTGGACATGAAGAAATAACCAACTTGTTGAGTTTGAATGTGTAAGAAAGAATGAAAGAGACAATAACATTTTGAGTTAAGTGAAGTTGTTAATGTATATATTGAAATTCTAGGTGCTTACATTAAGGATTTTAGTGAATGTCAAAGATTGTATTTTAAGATAGTGGAGAATGAATGGACTAGATAAAAGGATTGGAAATAAATTATTTAATAAGAAATCTTGTCCGCAATCATGTGGACAATGTGATGTGTAGTGATTACAAAGAAAAGAAGTGCGTTTCGCGCTTCTTTTTGAGGTCTCGCCAACAAAACGTGGATTTTATACGCTAAGGATATGCAGGATTTCATGCAGGCTACGAAAACGGTTTGAACTGCTAAATGCTGTTGTGAAAGGGATGTATGAAATTCTGCATACAGCGGGAGGAACGGAAGGCTGACAAACTCTTGGTATGAATGGCTTTCTAGGATTTGGTTACTGCTGATAATGAGACGCTATGTTAACCTTACATGTATACGGTATTCAAAATAGATTTCTGATTTTCCTTTTCCATCCATGATACAATTTATTAAATAATTCACTTGTTGTACCTTGGAATATGGAAGGAGTTAAATCTGAATGAAAAAGGTTTTAGAACGTGAGGAGTTTGTTGATATAGGTGGTTTTCAATTATATACAAAAATATTTGGAAGTGATAAAGAAACTCCAACCGTAGTAATGGATGCGGGTTATGGTGATTACTCTAAAACTTGGAATGAAATAGTATCACAAATTGCGGAACTTACAAAAGTTCTGGTCTATGATAGAGCTGGTTTAGGAAAGAGTGATTCTAGTCCCAACAATAGAATTAGTTCTGAAATGGTAAAAGAGCTAAGAACATTACTAAAAAAATTACAATTAACGCCTCCTTATATTTTTGTGGGACATTCCTTTGGTGGAGTAAATGTTCGATTATACGCATCTTTATATCCAAGCGAGGTAGCAGGGCTAATACTTGTAGATTCAACCCCAGAGGACTACAGAGAACGATTTCTTCCCATCATGCCTTCAGATTTCCAAGAAGCTTATAATAAACAATTTATTTATGAAGGTACATACGATCAGTTTATGAAGAGTCTGGAAGAAGTACGATTACACAGAAAAACACTTATAGATACAAACGTTATTATTCTTTCTGCAGGAAAAAAAGCTTTTTATTCTACTGATGCACAAAACTTATGGTTGCATATGCAAGAGGAATTATTGAATTTATCAACAAATAGTTCCTTAGTTATAGCACCTAACAGTGGACACTATATCCAAAAGGATGAGCCACAATATGTAATAAATGCAGTCAAAAAGGTCCTTCAGATTATATAATTAACTTCCACTAACAATAATTATGTGAACACAAAAGTCCTCCAGTTAAACAATCTGGAGGATTTTTAATAGTCTTCTAAATACATTGAATCCCGATAATGAGACGTTATGTTAACTAGGTTTGAATATCATATACATCGTCTTTTCTTCAAGTATGTTATAATCACAAGGAGGGTAAAACCCTTATCCATTTTTTATAGGAGAGTGTTTAACATGATTATCAAGTTCATTCGTTTACGTTAATTTTAAACACAATTCATTATGCCTGGCTTTTTTTTCAAAACGTGCAGGTTTATTTGAGCGTGTCTTTTTTTATTAACTAAATACGAATGAAATGAGGAGTTAATCATGAATAAAAAGATTAATAAAGTTAATGGAATTGATATATGTACAGAGAGCTTTGGCAATCCAGCAAATCCAGCAGTCCTACTGATTATGGGAGCCATGTGTTCAATGGTTTATTGGGATGAAGAATTTTGTCAACAATTAGCTGATACAGGCCGATATGTTATTCGTTATGATAATAGGGATGTCGGACGGTCAACTACTTATGAGCCAGGGAGTTCCCATTATACTGTGGTAGATATGGCTGATGATGCCGTTGGGATACTTGATGCATATCATATTGACGAGGCACATATTGTTGGAATGTCATTGGGTGGAATGATCGCTCAAATTGTAGCCTTAAAGCATCCTCAGAGAGTGCTAAGTATAACTTTGATTGCATCAAGTATTTTTGGTTCTGATGACAACAATCGGAATTTGCCTCCGATGGATGAGACGATACTCGCTTATCACGCTAATGGAGCCACACTAAATTGGTCGGATGAAGAATCTGTTGCAAATTACTTGGTTACAGGATCAGCTTTACTCTGTGGTTCAAAGCATAAATTCGATGAAAAGAGAGCTTATAAGCAAGTAGAAAAAGAAATAAAACGAGCAAATAATCTACTCAGTATGTTTAATCACGCTCTTCTTAAAGGCGATGATTCTTATGAGGGAAAGTTAAAAGGAATCAATATACCTGCTTTGGTTATCCATGGTACAGAAGATACAGTGCTTCCATACGAGCATGGCCTTGCCCTTGTTAATGAAATTCCAAACGCTTTCTTACTAACCCTAGAAGGATCGGGTCACGAGATTCACTTTGACGATTGGAATGATATAATTAACGCTATTTCGAACCATACTTCAGCCCTGTAATCATTATAGGAATCATATAAAACAAAAAACACTTGGAAAAAGGGTTACAATTGAATTTGTACCCCTTTTTTCTATATAAAAATCAGTTTTGGAACTGTTACTCAGTTAAAGAATATTAATGCCTAGTAATTGATATTTCCTTCCAATAACGATAATTATGTAAACGGGCTGTCCAAATGGATGGCCTTATTTAATTTTTCGCTTAGCGTGGTTTTTTTCCAAAATGCTGGCGGTACCCCATCACCATCAAGCTAAGAAAAGCAAATACCCCAAAACGAGAGAATTGACCTCCCGAGGTGAACTGTATAATTTTTTTTGTTAGGGGGCGTTATAAAAAAGAAATACCCTTTCCTATAATCGATGTTGCATGAGCTTAATCTGACGGCAATGTAGATTTAAAATAAAGTTTGATAATTTATAATAAAGATTGATAATTAGTAAAAGAGTTTGATAAAAAGGTCTATTTTGTAGGGAAATTGCTTATGCATAAAATAAAGCTAATTTTTTGTATACAGTAGCTATAAACTCTCTCGAGATTTGGAAAATAGATTCGCGAATCAACCAGGTTTCCAACCTGATGTGGTGATGAGCTGCGAAGCTATTATGAGTGCAGTGACATAATTAGGAGGTTTCCACTATGACAGCTTTATTTAAACCTATGGCGTTCCATCTGAAAACTGAACGACTTGACCTGAGTATGTGGGAGGAATCAGATTCAGCCTGGTTGAGAAAATTAATTGGCGAACGTGGTGTGGACATGCCAACCCTTGACTCCGTTCGTAGCTATCTTATTGAGATGCGCAAGAAAGCGGCTGAAAATGGCATTTCTCTTCTCACTATCCGTAGGCGAGACGAAGGCGATTTCATCGGGTACTGTGGCTTGATTATCGGCCGTTCCACCCTTGAAGAGCCTGAGATCGCATACGAGTTGTTCCGCAGTGTTCATGGTAAAGGATATGCGACCGAGGCAGCATCCGTTGTGCTGGACGCTGCGATTGCTACCGGGCGTCACAGACTTTGGTCGACTGTGGGCGCTTGGAATGTTGCGTCCCTTCGAGTTCTGGAAAAAATAGGATTTAATCGACATCACAGTACGTGGGACGAGCGCGGTGAGATTGTTTGGAACGTACGCGATTTTTAGAGATCCCGACCTAATTCGAAACTATGGAAAAGGAGAAAAGGTCATTAGTTTAGGGGAGAATCCACATCGCTATCAACCTAATAAAAAAAAATACTCCCTAAAATCAAAAAATACGCTATTCTTTCTGTAGACTCATAGGAAAGGATGGCGTGCACTTTAATAGCACAGGTGCTAGAATTGTTGCAGCCGAATATGCGTCGACTATAGATCGACTCTTATATAACAGGCATTAGGTAGTAGCAATTAATTTTGTATAAGGTAGGGTGCATGAAGGAGGAATTATGATGGGGGAAGGTAGGAAAGTTTCTATAGTAACGGGTGGTGCATCGGGGATAGGCCAGGCGCTTTGTAGCGAATTAGTATCCCGTAATGTCTTTGTCATTATCGCAGATATTAATAAAGTAGAAGGAAAAATTGTAGAGACTGAGCTAAACGAAACTGGAATCAATTCTAGGTATGTGTACTTAGATGTTACACATTTTGAAAGTGTGGAGCGAACAATTACGGATATATATAAAGAGTTTGGTAGATTAGATTATCTCTTTAATAATGCTGGTATTGCTATGTATGGCGAATTTTATGATATGTCGATTGAAGACTGGAAAGAAATCATGAATATTAATTTGTGGGGAGTCATTTACGGAACTCAAGTTGGGTATAATCTTATGAAAGATGAAGGATTTGGCCATATTGTGAATACAGCATCAGCAGCAGGACTTGGTCCCTCTCCTATATCCTCAGCTTATTCTACAACGAAACATGCGGTTGTAGGTTTAACGACATCTTTACATTATGAAGCAGAAGAATATGGGATTAAAGTAAGTGCATTATGTCCGACATTCGTTGATACTCCTATTTTTGATACCGCAAAAGCAGTTCATATTGATAAATCTGTGATGACAGAACAATTGAAAAAACAAAAAATGATGTCTCCACAGCAACTTGCGAAAATTACCATCAATGGTATTCATAAAAATAAGCCGATTATTTGTCCAATGTCAATGCGAAGAACAATGGATATTATTTTTACTTTGTTTCCATCAGTTCATAGAAAATTGATGAGATTTGTTTGTCAAGTAAGTAGAAAAGCTCGCATGAATTAATAAAAAAACACGCTATTCTTTTTTGTAGAAATACAGGGAGGAAAGGCGTGTTTTTTATATGTATATCTATTTTGATTTTTCAACATATAAGTAGCTGTTATGCAAAGTAAAACATGCCCTACACTCGCTTTCTTTATTTTCATCCTTGCATGTGTTGATTTGAAATTAAGCTGCACAGTATATAAAAAGTCATATCAATTTGAAAAAGATGAACCAAAATATCTTATTTCAATAACAACTGTGATTGTATGTTAAGAAAGGAATGATTATTTTCAATCCTTATTCTATAAAGGTTCATTATTCGTACTTGTTCTTCGGTTAATTCCTCTTTATTCCAGTACGTTTTTTTAACTTTTCATTTTCTTATAAATACAATATTTTAATCAAAATGGGTGTTTTTGCCCATCCCCTCGAAAAGGGGGAATAAGAAAAAAGCAAGCTTCCCTTTTAATATAACAGGAAGCATAACTTTGCATAAAATGCAGGTTTATGCTTTTTTTGTGCAAGAATATACTTCTCAAAAGTCATGTAAAAAAGATATTTTAGCGGTTAGCCTTATAAGTGTTTGGTGTGAAACAATTAAAGAATTAGAATTACTAGGGGTAGCACCACATTGCTATCAAGCTAAGAATTACAAATACCCCCAAAACGAAAAAATTGACATCTCCAGATGAAAATGTACAAACTTTTTGTTTTTGGGACACTTCAAGATACAACAAAAACAAATTACTAAAACTGCAACAAGGTTTCTAGCCAAAATAATCTTTAGTGCAAAGAATTCATAGTTTTTATCCCAAATAAATGTAACATCTTATAATTTTCACGTTTTTTCAGTTAAACATATAATGTGTTATTCAGTTTATAGTAATATATTCTTTACTTTTTGTAAAAAATATATTACTATCGAGTTGAGATAACTGTGTAATAGAAGAGAGGAATGACATGCTCGAAAATAATATAGCGGTAGGAAGAGCTGAAAAAAGATGGACGCAACAACAATTAGCAGATGCAGTTGGTGTCAGTCGACAAACTATAGTAGCTTTAGAAAAAAATAAATATAACCCTTCTTTGATTTTAGCTTTCAAAATTGCTAATTCGCTTGAGAAAGAAATAACTGATGTATTTAAATATGAGGAGGATGAATGATGGTTAATATTGCTACGATTGTAATTTGTGTGTTGGTAGTATTAGTGTTCATTGCAGAAATTTACAAAATTACGTTTGAACGTCGGATGGAGTCACAAGATGAGAGAGGACAAATGTTCATCTTTAAAATTAAGTCACTATCTTATACTGTTCTAACGGTTGGTATATTAATTGGAGTAGCATTAATAGCAATATTTAAGTTAATAGATAAGGAATATTTTATTTATTATGTAATGCTTGTGTTTTTTATTCAAAGTATAGCATCATCCATTTATTTGGCTATGGTTCGGAAAGTATAAAAACGGTTTACTAGATATAGGAATTACGTCCCATCGCTATCGAGCAAACTGTACACAAATATTAAAGTTGTTAAAAAAATAATAAAGTCCTTTAAAAATTAAAATAGTTATTTAAAAAGATGGTATGAATTGGAATTTCACACCATCTTTTTATTTGTATGCTATATAATGAAAAGAAAGAATATTTCGATATTATGTTCGTAAAAAAGGGCTGTATGCAGGAGGAGTTAATCAAATGTTAGGGTTACCCCATAGCGAAGTTTTTTTAGTTCCTTGGACTGAGGAATGGGAAATCGAATTTTCAAAAGAGAAACAATTGATTGAAAAACAAATTGGAGAATACATTTTGGCAATACACCATATTGGAAGTACTTCTATTCCACACTTGAGTGCAAAACCTATTATTGATATTGCGATTGAATTAAAGAATTTTGAAAATGGTGTGAAATGTATTGCTAAGTTAGAACAGTTAAATTATAGGTATAGAAAAGATGTATTACCTGAAAGATATTATTTTAATAAGGGAGAGCCGAGAACACATCAAATTCATATGTATGAAAAGGGTAATAAATATTTAATTAAACAATTGTGTTTTAGAGATTACTTAAAAAATAATAAAACTTCTCGGATTGAGTATGAACAGTTAAAGATTCAACTTTCACAGGCTAATCCCAATGATAAACATAAATATGCAGATGATAAAACAAACTTTGTTAAATCTATATTGGCTAAAATAAATAATTAAAAAAGGAGGCTATGTGTAACTATTCGCCTTCCGAAATTAAACAACTTTAATATTCTTAAAAAATCGTAAAGCGAAAGAAAAGCTAACCTTTTAAACATTTTTAGTAACCATCTATCAGCGTACAGATAAATGGTTACTTTATTTTTAAGAATATAATTAAACGACTTTATTATCTCTATACATAATAGATTTATTTTTCTCTAAATTCTGTTTATCATAAAAATAACAACTTTTTAATGAGAGGTGTCAAATTTGGAAACAAATATTTATTTTATTCGACATGCACATTCACAATCATCTAAATAATATACAACAAATATTTCCCGATCTTCATCTATTTCTGATGCACATCTTTTTAATGGCCTGCCCTGTAGAGAAGGATTAAAAATTAAAAGATGAGGTAGTAAGTCAGAAGTACTTTCTTTCTCAAGAACATGAAGCACCTCTCTTTGCGATGGGTCATCTTCATATTTTCGGTATTCAACACATCTAAAGTTATATTTCTTTGATTGAGTTAGGTAAGTTGTTTCTTCCTCCAACTTTTTAAGTTTAATTCTCACTACATCATCAACCCAAGAACCTATATTCTCGTAAACTACACCATTACTTACAATGTAATCAGTTATTAATCTCGCAGATAGCTCTTCATTTTTTAAGTTTTTACGTGAAAATAAAACTTCTTTCGTTTCAGTAATATATTCGATGGTATTCATTTTTGCATCAGCCTCCTTCACTTAGTTTAAAATTAGCTTATACTATAAATAAGACAGATTTTGTCATATTTATTGAAAAAGGTGATTAAATGTCTAAGACTAAACGTATCATTAGAATCATGCTGGCATTAAACAATAATAATTCCATTACTGCAAAGGAACTTGCTAAATCCGAAGGAGTCTCAGAGAGAACAATCCTCCGAGACATACAGGAGCTAAGTGAAATTTACTTTCCAGTCTATTCAGAAAGAGGTAGAAATGGAGGGTTTAGTACAATGAAAAATAAAATGATCCCTCCTATTTGGTTTAGTGAGGATGAAATAATAGCTTTATTTTTTGCAATAGATGCCATGCAATATGTTGGCTCCACTCCTTTTTCTTCTTCATATGAAGTAATTTTAAATAAACTGTTCAATATGATTCCTCAGGTAACTTCCGATGCAATTGAGAATACTAGAGACAAAATCTTGATGTGGCAACCAAATATTAAAGTAGATAAAAAGACGCTAAGAGACCTTTATGATGCATCTATAGAAGAGAAAACTGTAAATATCTTATATGAAACAACAGAAGATGAAATCTATAGAGAGATAGAACCTACGGGCTTATATGTATATAACGGGTATTGGTATTGTCCTGCTTACTGTAGAATGAGAAGAGGCATAAGGCTTTTCAGAGTAGATCGAATTAAAAAAACAATCATTAATTCTAACTCTCATTCCACTAATATCCATTTGAATGTTAAAGAATGGTTGTATTCTGAGTATGAATCTAATCCCATAAAGCTCGAAGTGAGTTTAAGCAAAGAGGGAAAAAGAAAAGCTGAGAGCATATCATGGTTAAGAGATAATATGGAATATAATTCGGATGGAACCGCGAAAATAACAAAGAATATTAACCCTTCAGAAGAGTGGTTTTATGTTGAACTACTTTGGAGTATTGGACCTGAAGCAGAAATAATAGAACCTGATTTCATAAAAAATAAGCTTATTGAAAGGGCTAAATCAGTGATAACAAAATATCATGACTTGTAGCTTAATTTGTATTTAATTTTATACTACTAGGCTGGATTGCTGCATAGATAATTGTTCCTTTATTCAACTAAAGAGTGCGATTGTGCCATAAAATAGATAAAAAATAATCAAACTTATTTCAAATCCACAACGCATGATGTTCCTATTAGCCACGAATTGTATTTATCCTCCTAAGTCTATTAAAACGCCAATATCCCCTACTATTGGTTTAGAAAGTAGGGGATATTTTTTGTAAAAGATTTACCGTTTTTTCTCAAAGCACTACATTACATTTAGAAAGAATAACGTTTTTTTACACTTAGGGGTAGTCGGAATTCTTAAGTTGATGGGCATGTGGCGATATCCCTTATTAACAATTTAATCTTTTATTCTAGAAATTTAAATTATATCAGGATGTTATTATGAATAACCTTTTCCTCTAAAATACTCTACACGCTTATCTACTCGTCGTTTCTTTTTATATTCCGTAGTCATAAGCAATGCACCCATTACAAACAAACTATTACTCACAATGATCCAAAGCATAGATAAATGTTGCGTTGTCAATAAACTAGGAAAAATTGCAACACACATGAAAAAAATCCGATGAAAGAACACTGCTATACAAACAGATAATGTAGTTAATAAAATTAAGAAAAAAGAAATAAATAGTTCCATATTAAAAAAACGCCACTGATATTCTTCATAAAAGTAAGCTATAATTTGTATTTCACATCCTAAAAATCCTAGCATATGACCAAAAACATGAAATTTATATCTATCTTGTTGCCTTCCCAGTTTCACAGCTAAACTTATAAGAGTACCCGTTACAACTCCAATCAATATAAATACTGCTACGTACCATAATGGTCTACCGATAGAAATGTCGACACCATAAAAGCCATAGAGCATAAGGGTTATACATACTCCTATCATTATAGTAGACAAAAAAACATCATATTTTTTATATAGAAATTTCTTTTGTAAAATCAACGAACTTATTAACATACAAGTACATGCTATTAAAGCAATATAAATAAAACCCCTCAAATCTCTCCCTCCTACATAGTAAATTTTACCATAATATTAACCTAAGCCTATATTCATGGGATCCCTAATAGAGATAACAGTAAGATCTATGATGTAAACAGTGAAATGACTTCCGATAACAAGAATTATTTGAACACAAAAGTCCCCCAGTTAAAGAATCTGGAGGACTTTTAATAGTCTTCTAAATACATTGAATCCCGATAATTAGAGCTTATGTAAACTGGGTATGTATAGTGTATTCACTTAAAAAAAACATTACCTAGCCCAAAATAAAGAAAATTTAATCATAAGAATAACTTGATAGAAAAACATGATATGATAAAAATAGTCCAAAAATTATAAATTTAAAGATAGTTAACGGTGAGAGAGGCTTTCTTTATGACAAACAGAAGGTCTTTTATCGGTAATGATTTTAAGGGAATAACACCTAATTAACTATAAGTGGTAGAGGTATTCTCTAAATTCGAAAGGGGAAAATTTATGATTAAAACCGCTGTGAAACTTGTAGAATTAAATGCAGAAAACTGGTATGAATGTTGTGAATTAGAGTTATCCGATGGACAAGCAGAATATATTGAACCAAATGCTATTTCAATAGCTCAATCAAAATTCGAACCAACTTTAAAACCTTATGCAATTTATTGCGAAGAAAAAGTGGTAGGATTTTTAATGTTTAATTCTGAAATGGAAGAACTTGATGGGTATTGGGTATATAGAATAATGATTGATAAGAAATTCCAAGGTAATGGTATAGGGAAAGCAGCAACTAATTTAATGATTGAAGAAATGACTAAATTACCAAATGCAAAAAAAATAGTAGTAGGTTATCATCCTGAAAATAAAGGAGCTCATTATTTGTATTCGAGTTTAGGTTTTGTTGATAATGGTGACAGGTTTGGTAAAGAAATGGCAGTTATAAGATATATAAATGACTAAGAAATCAATATAAAAAAGAAAAATTCAGAGTCACATATAGGGAAGGGTTTGCTTTTACTTCTGATATCGGGACTTACGTTAATTAAACAAACAAAGAGGTCTTAATAGACCTCTTTGTTTTATTCATCACTCAATAGTATTTGCAATTTGGACTAAGACTTTTGATGAAGCTTTATCTAATCCTCTACTATCAATGATTAGCATATATTGCCAACCATTCCTTTCAAATGTAAGAGTATCAAGACTTGAACTTTCCCTTATATGAAATAATATTGCTTTCGATTTATCCTTCAGTGTATATACACCCTTAGTCAGTTCTTGTTTAATTGGAATTGTATACTCTAAAGGGCGGATTCTTATCATATAATGTTTCGTACCCGTATGCTCATTTATATACTCAATTTCAAAACTGTCATTTACACTATATTCATTGTTATTACAATGTCCAAATTGATGAGTAAATTCTACTGATGGTAGCCTTGTCGGTAATGTAATGCCTCGTTGAAATAATTTTTCGCATTCAGCTATTGCTTCTCCGACAGATTTATAACCAATCTTATACCAAAACTTTTCAACAGAATGCTGTTCTTGAGCTTTAGCAGGAGTATTAATAACACTGATAATTAAAGCAAAAAGTATTGATATCAATATTATATGTCTTTTACTCACTAATGGGTTCTCCTTAAAAATACTTGCAATATACTGTATTGTTTATCATACCCTTTAATCTCAATATCATTTTTCACTTCCGATAACACTGATTATGTGAAAAGAGAGTAGTCCGTAATCATGTTAATAATGTAATGCAAAAACTAAGAGTCAAAGGATTTCACAAACAGTTATCATGTTTCTTCGTATAGCGTAATTTCAATTATAATGATTAGGCCAACTTTGTAGAAAAAGTTGGCTGTTTTTTCTACTGTCTTTCGTTTTATCCCGATATTTTAGGACAGTAAAACTCCCATCTCAAAATTTAGCGAAGGCTAAGAAGTTAGGTGGGAGATGAAGAAAAACCCCACTGATTAAAGTTTTACTTTATACCAATGACAGTAATGTTTAGAGACGGAGGGGGGATTATGCTGCGAATGCATAGTTAATTTACTATAAGCACTACACCGAGCCGGATACTTTCGGATTTAACAACATTGCAAAATCAACCATGTATTTTCAAAGTTTCTTTGCAATAAATCCTCTTTTTTGATCCAGAAATACAATAGACCAGTGTCTCCCCAATCCATTTCAGACTCATCGTTCGTATCAAGTTGTAACAGTAACATCCAATCTTGAGGACTACCGGATAAACGCTTTATTTCTTTCTCTGAAGGGTATCCATTTCCTAAAGAGATTCCGTTTGTAACAAGATGACACTCTTCAGCCATTTCTTCTGATTGTATAGCTTGTGCGGAGCCGAGTAAATGATGCAATCCATCGATATACAATTCTTCTATTTCTTTATAAAGATCCCATTCATCATCATGTGATAAACCTGTTTCACCGACTTTTTCTTTTGCTAATGTCCACGTTTCTTGAAATGAAATGATTGAAGGAGGGAACACTTCTGTTTGAAGTTCTCGTCGTTTTAGCTTTTCTATATTTTCCGTGTACATAACGCGGTGTCTTCCGGTATCCCTTGGATCAAATCCCCACGGTTGTTCTTCTGCGTCATAAAAGAAATACAACATGCCTTTTGTAGGTAGTGGGTTTCCTCTGTGATAGGATTGTACTTCTTCTAAATTCAGTTGCCCAATAAAGTGTAGCGGTATGTCGTTATATGTTGGAATCTTTAATTCATCAGGTAAATCTGGAAAACCTCCTAATTTTGACGTTCCGATTGCTATTTGCTCATCAGATCCTTTACGTAGATGAATTTGAATTGCTCGGTCAAGAGAATTTAAAATATGCTTTTCTAGATGAATGGCATTATACTTTTTGAGCGCATTTTGTAGAGTTTGTTTCATTATGTATCACCTCATTCTTATTGTACAACAATTTGGTAATGTTTTCTGAATAAGTAAGAAAATAGTGAAAATTATGTTAAAATATCATTAGCATGGAAAAAGGAGGAATATTTTATGACAAAAGATCGTCTTGCCCAAGTAGATTTAACGAAAAAAATGGAATCAAAATCAAAGTATAATAAGAAACTTGAGAAGTATCAAAGGCGCTTATTAGCGCTACAGCAAATTTTACAAAAAGAAAAAATAGCTGTTATCATGGCCATGGAAGGTTGGGATGCAGCCGGAAAAGGGGGAGCGATTAAACGAATTACTGAGCATCTTGATCCGCGTGGATTCCAAGTAAATCCAATTGGTGCGCCTGCTCCTCATGAACAACGTTACCACTATTTGCAACGCTTTTGGCGGAAAATTCCCCAGTATGGTCAAATTACTATTTTTGATCGCTCTTGGTACGGTCGTGTATTGGTTGAGCGTGTAGAGGGTTTTGCTACAAAAGAAGAATGGACGAGAGCATACGATGAAATCAATGATTTTGAAAAATTATTAACGGATGATCATTACATAGTAGCAAAATTCTTCTATCATATTAGTAAAGATGAACAACTGGCACGATTTAAGGATCGGGAGAAAAATCCTCTGAAGAGATGGAAAATTACAGATGAAGATTGGCGCAATCGTGAAAAGTGGGATGAATATGTCCGGGCAATGGAAGAAATGTTTGAGAAAACAGATAAACCGAATGCAAGCTGGAATATTATCGCTAGTAACGATAAATTATATGCACGTGTGAAAACATTGAAAGTGATCATTTCATTAATTGAAAATTATTTTATAGAGCATGGAATCGAATTACCATCATACTATCATGAAATGAAAAAGGAAATGCAAGAGGAAAGCGAACAAGTACAAAATTAAATTATGTCCTCTTCACCATAAGAAGTGTACGCAAAAAATGAAGAATATAATCGGAAATTGATGATTTTGTTTATGCCCATAAGTGAAGTTTATTCTTGTGAAAACTACATAATTATGCTAAGATTTATGTAACTTTTAATGAACGGAGGGGTCTCCTTTGATTTTAATCAGATTACGTCTCAATACTTTGTGCCAATAATTGAATAGCGCTCAAAGGCTCTGTCTGTGTACAGAGTGAACGGGATTGGTCTGCCTATTTTAAAGGAACCCTTTATTGAACAGATATGTGAAAAGAGGGAGGGACGAATACGCCCTCTTTTTGTTTTGCCTTTATAAATAGAATGATGTGATATATGTGTATGCTTCCTTGAATACGTATATCATTTGGGACTTATTGACCATGTAGCAATTTGAAAGCAATGCTTTCTTTTGTTTATTTGGTGTACTCTCATCCGTTTGCAAAAAGCACAGGCAGTGACCTGTGCTTTTTATTTTACGTAATCGAAATGGAGGAATTAATGTATGGAAGAACTAGTGCAAAAAGCGATATTAGTTGGAGTAAATTTAAATAATGAAAGTGATTTTGAATATTCGATGGAGGAGTTAACAAATCTTACGGAAGCGTGTGATGTGGAAGTTGTAGGGCGAGTTACACAAAATTTGCACCGCGTGAATCCATCACATTATATTGGAAAAGGGAAAATTGAAGAAGTTTCTACTTTTGTGAAGGAAGCAGATGCGAACATGGTGATCTTTAATGATGAACTATCACCTTCGCAAATTCGAAATTTAGAAGCTGATTTAGATTGTAAAGTCATTGATCGTACAATTTTAATTTTAGATATTTTTGCGCAGCGTGCGAAGACAAAAGAAGCACAGTTGCAAGTTGAAGTAGCACACCTGCAATATATGATGCCACGTTTAATCGGTCTTCGTGAATCTTTAGGAAGACAGAGCGGCGGCGTTGGTACGAAAAACAAAGGTGTCGGTGAGAAGAAATTAGAATTAGACCGTCGTAAAATTGAGGAACAGATTGCAGCGTTAAATAAAGAGTTAGAAGCGCTTGTCGCACAGCGCCAAACGCAGCGCAAACAACGTAAGAAAAATGAAATTCCTGTTGTTTCCTTAGTAGGATATACAAATGCGGGTAAGTCAACGATAATGAATACGATGCTGGAGATCTTTAACGGTTCTACCGAGAAACAAGTATTTGAAAAGGATATGTTATTTGCGACGCTGGAAACGTCAGTGCGAAATATTGAACTTCCAGATAATAAATCATTTTTATTAACAGATACAGTTGGGTTTGTAAGTAAATTACCGCACCACCTTGTGAAAGCATTCCGTTCTACATTAGAAGAAGTAGCGGAGGCAGATTTATTGATTCATGTAGTGGATTATGCAAATCCAAATTATGAACAATTGATTGAGATTACAAACCAAACTTTAAAACAAATTGGTGTTGAAAATATTCCAACGATCTATGCGTATAACAAATCAGATATGATGGATGTTGAAATCCCGAAAACTCAGGAGGATCGAGTGTATCTATCTGCAAAACAACAAATTGGGATTGAGGAACTTGTAGAAATGATTCGTTCGCACATATACAAAGAGTATATAAAGTGTGAGATGTTAATTCCGTATGATCAAGGGAAAATGGTCTCTTATTTCAATGATTATGCACATGTTATATCTACGAGTTATGAAAATGAAGGTACGAAAATTTCACTTGAATGTAAGACGAGTGATTTTGAAAAATATAAACATTTTGTCATTTAAAATGAAAAAGACATTGATTTTATTTGGAATTTTTAGTTATACTAAAAATAGCATGAATGAAATGAAAAGAACGGAAGGGTGACCCAATTACATGAAGTACTAATCCTATTTACGAAAGCAAACAATTGAAGGTTTTTTAGCATACGATAACGCTGTTATTTGTGATGCCTTCAATTTGCGTTTTTCAGAATAGGATGGGACTTCTATAGTTGGATCTAAAAGGGATAGTCTCTTTTGGTATGCACCTATAAATGATTGATGCCTCCTATTCTGAATGGATATAGGGGGCATTTTTTGTCTCCTACATTTGATAAAAGGAGATGTTACTATGTTTTTATTAGAAGCTAATTGTATAAAGTATTATGTAAAGGATCGTTTATTATTAGATATAGATCAACTACAAATTCAGCAAAATGCTCGAATTGGGTTAGTAGGTAGAAATGGAAGCGGGAAAACAACGTTATTTCAAATGTTAGCTGGGGAAATTTCTCCAGAAGAAGGAAATGTTATTCAACGTACTAAATGTGAACTTTTACCGCAACTTAAACGGACGGATACAACGAAAAGTGGTGGTGAAGTGACGCAAGAATATATTCAAAAGGTTTTTGTGAAAGACCCAGAACTTTTACTAGCAGATGAGCCGACAACAAATTTAGATACAGAACATATCGAATGGTTGGAGAAGAAATTGAAAAAGTGGCAAGGTGCATTTGTTGTTATTTCACATGACCGTGCGTTTTTAGATGCTCTTTGTACAACTATATGGGAATTGAATGAAGGAAAGATAAAAGAGTATACAGGCAACTATAGTGATTATGTAAAACAAAAAGAAATAGAGCTTCATCAAGAACAATTAGCTTATGAAACATATGAAAAAAAGAAAAAGCAGCTAGAAGAAGCAATGAAACTAAAAGAGAAAAAAGCTGAAAGAGCAACAAAAACGCCAAAAAAAGTAAGTAAATCCGAAGCGAGAATTACAGGAGCAAAGCCATACTTTGCCAAAAAGCAAAAGAAGCTACAAAAAA
Source organism: Bacillus cereus (assembly GCF_002584535.1). Classification (GTDB taxonomy): domain Bacteria; phylum Bacillota; class Bacilli; order Bacillales; family Bacillaceae_G; genus Bacillus_A; species Bacillus_A arachidis. Next base: position 50,678 of record NZ_NUOT01000027.1, on the reverse strand, counting down.
CAGCATCGGCCATTGAAACGAGGTTAGAAAAGCTTGAAAAGGTAGAAAAAATAAAAGAAATTCCACCGCTTAAGATGAACCTGCCGAATGCGGAAACGTTTAAAAATCGGATTATTCTTCGAGTAAAAGATGTAACAGGGAAAGTTGGTGAGCGTGTACTTTGGAGCAAAACGAGTTTTCATATTCGAGGTGGGGATAAATTAGCGATTATCGGCTCAAATGGAAGTGGGAAAACGACACTTGTAAAAATAATTATGAATCAAGAGTATGGCATTAGACTTTCACCAGCTATGAAAATTGGTTATTTTAGTCAAAATTTAAACATATTAGATACGGAAAAATCAATTATCGAAAATGTCCAGTCTTCTTCCAAGCAGGATGAAACACTGATCCGAACGGTTCTTGCGAGAATGCATTTTTTCAGAGATGATGTTTATAAGCCTGTAAGGGTTTTAAGTGGCGGTGAACGAGTGAAAGTAGCGCTGACGAAGTTATTTTTAAGTGATATTAATACTTTAGTGTTAGATGAACCGACGAACTTTCTCGATATGGAAGCTGTTGAAGCGTTAGAGTCTCTTCTAAAAGAGTACGAAGGAAGTGTAATCTTTGTCTCACATGATCGCCGGTTTATTGAAAATATTGCTACAAGAATTTTAGCAATTCATGATCAAGAGATTAAGTTATTTGATGGAACGTATCAGCAATATAAACTCAATCAAGTGGAAAAGACGCGAGATACGAAAGAAGATCAGCTTCTTTTACTTGAAACAAAAATATCGGAAGTACTAAGTCGCTTAAGTATTGAACCATCTGAAGATTTAGAAATAGAATTTCAAAAACTTTTAAAAGAAAAAAGAGAATTATAATTAAATTTTATTTAGAAAATAAAAAGTACATTACGACTAATGGAGTGATGTACTTTTTTTTCTGAGCTAGATGTTGTTTCTTGTTTTTGCCACTATGCAGATAAAAATACTAATAATGTGAGTGAGGGTGCAACAATTTCTTTTGTCTTTTCTTCATAGTTTTCATGCTTTGCCTTCATTTCTGTCTAAGTATAAAAGAAGAAAAAATCGCTATAATTAAAACTGGTAATTCTTATATAAATATAATAGAGTAAATAATTTATATAAAATCGAAGTTGTGTTACTGGAAAAAGAGATAAAACCATTATAGAATAGGAAATGTTTCAAAAATCAGAAATTAGTACAGTAAGTGTACGGTTTATAGGTTGTATTTTCTGTTTTTAGGGAAGGAGAGAGTGAACTATGCAGGCAGTGTCAAAGGAAAATACAGTGGATTCACCGACGATTTATCGTATTTTATTTGCGATTAGTTTCGGCCATTTTTTAAATGACTCGATGCAGGCTGTTGTACCAGCGCTATTTCCTATTCTGGAAAAGTCGATGAATCTATCTTATATGCAAGTAGGGTGGATTGCATTTGCATTAAATATGACGTCATCGATTATGCAACCTGTATTTGGGATGTATTCAGATAAGAAGCCGTCGCCATTTCTCCTGCCACTTGGTATGTTTTCAAGTATGCTTGGGATGATTGGACTTGCGTTCGCGCCAAACTTTATTATCGTTATTATTTCTGTTTTATTTATTGGGTTAGGATCAGCGGTCTTTCATCCAGAGGGAGCACGGGTTGCTTATATGGCAGCAGGTACAAAGCGTGGTTTGGCGCAATCTATTTATCAAGTAGGAGGAAATACAGGGAATTCTCTTGCACCCATTTTTACAGCGTTAATTTTTGTTCCGTTTGGGCAAATTGGATCACTGGGATTCACAGCTTTTGCAGCAGTAGGTATTGTGCTATTAATTTTTGTTTCAAAATGGTACAAAAATGAGTTAGTAAATGGTGCGGTGCGAAGAAAGAAACGAGCTGCACTTGATGCTGAGAATGCAATTGTAAGTACGCATATTAAATTTGTAATCATTCTTCTTGTTTTCTTAACCTTTGTTCGTTCTTGGTATGGAGCTGGCATCGGGAATTTCTATCAATTCTATTTAATAGAGCATTACGGTTTGTCTATTAAAAATGCGCAGTACTTTGTATTTGCATTTATGATTGCTGGGGTGCTTGGTACATTCTTTGGTGGGCCTTTGGCCGATCGATTTGGTAAGAAAAATATTATCGTATTTTCAATGCTAGGTTCTGCACCGCTCGCACTTTTATTACCATATGTTTCTCTCGCATGGGTTGTACCGTTATTTTTATGTATTGGTTTTATTAGTTCTAGTAGCTTTAGTGTTATCGTTGTATATGCACAAGAACTTGTCCCGGGAAAAGTTGGAATGGTGTCAGGCTTAATTGTAGGTCTTGCGTTTGGCCTTGGAGCGTTAGGGGCTGTTGTTCTTGGGAAGTTAGCAGACGTGTATAGTCTGCAATTTATTATGGTATTATGTAGTTGTTTACCGTTAATTGGTCTTACGTCATGGTTATTGCCAAGTGATCGAAAATCACGATAGAATAGGGGATGCGCTATGAAACTATGTCATAATGTTACAGAATTAATTGGAGATACACCAGTCGTACGATTATCACGATTTGTTCCAGAAGATGCAGCTGATGTATATGTGAAATTAGAAATGTTTAATCCGTCTCGTAGTGTGAAAGACCGCGCTGCGTACAATTTAATTCATATGGCGGAAGAACAAGGTCACATTAAGCCAGGTGATACGATCATTGAACCAACTAGTGGGAATACAGGAATTGGTTTAGCAATGACCGCAGCTGCGAAAGGATATAAAGCCATTTTAATTATGCCAGATAATATGTCAAAAGAACGGATTAATTTACTTAAAGCATATGGAGCTGAAGTTGTTTTGACGCCAGCAGAGCAAAGAATGCCAGGAGCAATTGCAAAAGCGATAGAATTACAAAAAGAAATACCAAATAGTTTTATTCCACAGCAATTTGAAAACCCAGCAAATCCCAATATCCATCGTTATACAACAGCTCTTGAAATTTATGAGCAAATGGATGGAGAGTTAGATGCTTTTGTAGCAACTGCGGGAACAGGTGGAACGATTACAGGAACAGGGGAAACTTTGAAAGAGAAACTACCAAATATATATATTGCAGTAGTTGAACCAAAAGGATCTCCCGTTTTATCCGGAGGTGTGCCCGGGCCTCATAAGTTAGTAGGAACAAGCCCAGGGTTTATTCCTAAAAATTTAAATACAGAAGTGTATGATGAAATTATTCAAATTGTAGATGAAGAAGCGTTAAGTACAATGCGAAATTTAGCAAGACAAGAAGGCCTATTAGTAGGTCCATCTTCAGGAGCTTCCGTGTATGCTGCAATCATGATAGCGAAACGATTAGGTGCGGGTAAGAAAGTATTATGTATTGCACCTGATACGGGTGAGCGGTATTTAAGTATGGGATTATTTGAATAAGATATATTGAGAGAGTATGCATGGTGTATACTCTTTTTTTATTATAAAAGGTAAATTAAGGTTTAATATAGAAATGAATGAATATAAGCAAAGGAGAAGGAAGTAGTTTTAAGGAGGAAATAGAATGCAGTTAATAGATAAAGCAATAGAAATGACAGCAATTTATAAGCAAAATCCGAAAATAGAGGCAATTATTTTGGCAGGATCTGTAGCAAGGAAGTTACAGGATGAACATTCAGATATTGAATTACATATTTTATGGTCAGCATCGCCAGCGGATGAAGATCGTCAAAAACCTATTAAAAGTATTGGTGGAACTATTTTGTCATATCATCCTTATGAAGAGGAAGAATGGTCAGAAACATATTTGACGACAGAAGGGATTAAGCTAGAAATTAGCAACTTTTTAACAACGACAGTTGAAAAGTTTATTTCTGATGTAGTAGATAAATATGAGACAGATTATGAGAAACAATGCATCGTATCATCGATTCATGATGGTGTGAGTTTATACGGAGAAATGAAAGTAAATCAGCTAAAGGATAGAGTTGCAGAATATCCAGAGGAACTAGCGAAACGAATGATTATGGAAAATCTTTGGTTAAGCAATCGCTGGCATAATCGCGAGGCACTTTTGGCACGAAAAGATTGGCTTATGCTTTATGATATCATTTGTGAAGTGCAAAGAGATTTATTTGGTGTTTTATTTGGCTTAAATAAACTGTATGTGCATCATCCAGCTTTTAAGTGGATGTCTTATAATATTGAACGCATGAAAGTGAGACCTGAAAATTTGTATGAGCGTTTAACGGATACGTTATTAGGAAATCCCGAATATAGTGTGAAAGAATTAGAATTGCTAATTCAGGAAGTGTTACACTTGGTTCATACATATACTCCAGAACTAAATATTGATGAACAACAAAAACTTATTCAGTATGTAAAGTAGAAAAAAGAAGAGATGTAACGATAAGTGAAGTTACATCTCTTCTTTTTTATTTTATTAATTTTCCTAGCACAGGTAAACGCTGAATACGATCACCGAGAATGTGTGAAGCCAGACCACTTTTTAATACGAAAGTAAGATAAACCAATCCTCCAACTGCGCCGCAGATGATAACGATGAGTAATGATTCGATATAAGGTTGTCCAGGGATTAGCCATCCGACAATCGCCTTTAATCCCATTACAACAGCAGACATTGCTGCTGAATAAATTGTAATAAGGAATACTGTTTTAGCCGTTTCTGCAATATCAAACTTTGCAAATTTGACAATGTAATATAGCATCATGATATCAGAAACGAGATATCCAAGAATCGTTCCAAGTACTGCTCCATGTCCACCTAATAAGTATATAAGTGGTATGTTCGCGATGATTTTTACAAGAATACCAATGGAGAAAGCAATCATTGTTTTTCTCTGATAATCAATTCCTTGTAAAATAGCTGCTGAAACTGTGAAAATGGCACTTAATACGGCTGATGGTGCATAAGAGATTAAATATTGTGATCCGCCTAAAGCTGTATCAGGGCTCATATATATCATACGGAATGAATCGTATGCAATGCTGGCGAGTCCAAAGGCAGCAGGGATTGTAAAGAATAATAACAATTGGAAAATTTTTGTGATCTGTTCTTGTAGTTCATCAAGTTTTCCACTTGTAAATGATTTTGTAATTGCTGGAATAATCGTAAGGGAAAATCCAGTTGCAAGTGAAGCGGGAATCATAATTAATTTTTGAGCATAGTTCGTTATATAAGCAAATATCGCATTTGCTGTTTCAAGCGGTGTTCCGATTGCCCTTAATGCATCGGCTACAGTATATTGATCCACTAATGTATAAAGCGGTATAGCAATCCCTACAAAAACAATTGGGATTGCATAACGAAGTAGCTCCATATAAATGCTTCTTAACGAAATGTTTGAAGCTCGTGTTTTTAATTCGCCCGCAGGTGGTTTTAAGTGATTATATTTTTTCCAATACATAATTAAAATCGAAATACTAGCAATTGCTCCGATAACCGCTCCAAATGTAGCGACTGCAACAGAAGAAGCTACAGAACCGCCTAGTAATTTTGAAACGATAAAACTACCTACTAAAATGAAAACGACACGTGCAATTTGTTCTACAACTTGAGAAACAGCACTTGGTTTCATATGTTGAAATCCTTGGAAATATCCACGTGTGACACTCATTGCTGGAACAAGAATGAGCGCAAAGCTTAATGCTCGCATTGTAAGTGTTACATCAGCGATAAACTCCGGATCTGGTGTTTTGGAACGAATAATAAACTGAGATACGTAAGGAGCTCCGATAAATAAGATTAAAAATCCGGCGAACCCCATGAGTATCATCAGTTTTATACTGGAGTTATACAGTTTTTTACTTGTGTTATAGTCACCTAATGCATTATATTTAGCCACAAATTTCGATACGGCAATCGGAATGCCAGCCGTTGAAAAACTAAGTAAGATACCATACCAAGAATATGCATATGCGTATAGGGCAACCCCTTGTTCACCAACTAATAGTTGAAAGGGGAAGAAGTATATAAAGCCTAAAATACGCGAAATCATTGTGGCACCACTTAGTAAAGCAGTTCCTTTTAAAACTTTTGAAGTAGACAAAGTTTTTCCTCCTACTCATGCTGCGTTACAATCATCTTATACTACTATAAACCTGTCGGTATATTTAATAAAGGATAAACCATAAGTGTTACAATAGTATTCATCGAAAAGTCATATTTTGAATTTTTATTATGAAAAAATAGGAATCTGATACATAAATATTCAAAAAATTAGTTGACACTATTTTTAATGTATGATAAAAATGGTAGTAATCAATTCGGAAAATAATATTTGAGCAATGAAAGGGTAAAGTAATGGAAATCTCCCTATATCAGAGAGCTGATGGTTGGTGTGAATCAGTATATAGATTATTCATGAAGTTCGTCCTGGAGCATCTTTCATAAATCTCACGTTGTGAAGAAATGAAAGACGGTAGTGTATACCGTTATCAAATAAAGTGGTGAAGAATTTTTCACAACTAGGGTGGTACCGCGATATATATCGTCCCTACGTTTTTACGTAGGGGCGTTTTTTATTTAGGGATTATTCTTGTTGTATCTTCATAACTAGGGTGGTACCGCGATATTTTATCGTCCCTACGTTTTCGTAGGGGCGTTTTTTATTTCGGGTGTTTCTTAGTGTTCTTCACAACTAGGGTGGTACCGCGATATTTTCATCGTCCCTACGTTTTTGTAGGGGCGTTTTTTTATTTTTGAAAGGAAGTGGTTGTATTAGAAAGGAAACAGGCTAGAACAATACGAGTAAGGACGAAATGTATGAAAGAATAGAAGAGAGAGGAGATAAAAATATGAATTCACAGCAATGGACATCGAAATTAGGTTTCGTTTTAGCTGCAGCAGGATCAGCGATTGGACTTGGAGCAATTTGGAAGTTCCCATATATGGCCGGTATTGGAGGAGGCGGTGCGTTCTTCCTTATTTTCATCGGTTTTACTTTACTGATTGGTTTACCTTTATTATTAGCAGAATTTGTAATTGGAAGAAGTACACAAAAAGAGGCTGTGGATGCATATAGAGAAATCGCTCCTAAAACGTTATGGCAATGGCTTGGTAAATTAGGGATTGTAACATGTTTCATATTACTTTCTTTCTACAGTGTTGTTGGAGGTTGGATTTTATTATATTTATGGAATGCAGTTACAGGTAGATTGTGGGAAGGGAATGGTGCATACGAAGCAACATTTGGTGAAATCATTTCCAATCCGTATTTAGCAGTTGGCTCACAGCTATTATTTATTCTTATTACTATTTTTATCGTAAGTAAAGGCGTCCAAAACGGTGTTGAAAAAGTAAATAAATATTTTATGCCAGCACTATTTATTTTATTTTTCGTGTTAATTGTTCGTGCACTTACATTAGATGGAGCAGGAGAAGGTGTTCGCTTCTTCTTACAACCGGACTTCTCGCATGTAACATCTGAAATTGTTTTATATGCGATGGGACAATCATTCTTCTCTTTATCTGTCGGGGTAGCAGTAATGGTAACTTATAGTTCCTATTTACCAAAAGAAGAAAGTCTGCCGCGTTCAGCATTTTCTATTGTTGGTTTAACACTTGTTATTACATTGCTTGCTGGACTTGCGATTTTCCCAGTTGTATTCGCATTTGGAATGGAACCATCTCAAGGCCCAGGATTATTATTTATTGTACTACCAGCTATTTTCAGTAAAATGGCATTCGGAAAACTATTTTTCATTGTTTTCTTATTACTATTTTTCTTTGCCACTATAACATCAGCAATTTCTATGTTAGAAATTAGCGTTGCCTCGTTAACAACAAAAGGTAAAGGGAAACGTGAAAAGGTTGCATTGATTGTTGGGTTATTAATTTTCGTTGTTGGGATTCCATCGGCACTATCATATGGTGTGCTAAGCGATGTGAAGCTCTTTGGAAAAACAATATTTGATTTAGCAGACTTTGCAGTAAGTAATGTACTTATGCCGCTTGGTGTTTTATTAGTTGCAATCTTTGTTCCATTAAAAATGAAGAAAGACGTATTAATGAAAGAACTTGGTGTAAGTAAAAATAAAGGATATAAACTATTTGTTTTATGGCTATGTTTACTTCGCTATGTAGCACCAATTGCTATTATTATCGTATTTTTAGATGTGATTGGAGTAATTTAAAATACAAAAGGCTCTAGCATAACATGATGCTAGGGCCTTTTCACTGTAGAATTATCTTTTTTGCAATTCGTTTACAGTTACAAATTGATAACCTTTTTTAGATAAAGAATCTAAAATACCTTCAAGTGCCTGTAAATACTTTTCAGAATCATCATACATGGAATGTAATAAGATGATAGAACCAGGTTTTCCATTTTTATTTACATAGTTCACTTTATCAGAGGGTGAATTGTAATACGTGTCAGGCTCAAGGTCCCAAGTAATGGTTTCAATGTGATGCTTGTTTAAATAGTAGGGCAAGCCGATTAATTTTTTTCCATTCGGTGGCCGGAAATCAATTTGATCTGTATATCCTGTTGCGCGAATGAATGTATTTGTTTTTTCAATTTCTTCTTTCATAAAAGAAGGTGTCTTAAAAATCATTCGATTATGAGAATATGTATGATTTCCAAGTTGATGTCCAGATTTTACGATTGCTCGCCCTAATTTTAAGTTTTTCTCTAGTTCAGTTCCAATAACAAAAAAAGTAGCGTTCGCATTATAGTTATTTAAGAGTGGTAATGTTTTTTCTACATTTTTTGTAGGACCATCATCAAAGGTTAGTGCAACAATCTTTTGATTTGTTTCTACTCGATTTGTTAATTCACCAAATAATTGATACGTTCGTGAATTCATGAGTTTATAGGCTCCAAATAGTAAGATGAGAAGAGTGATTAGTATAATGAATGAGGTAATGATTCTTTTTTTCATTTCAATTTGTATGTATTATATCAAAACAAATAAATTACTGCTTTTCTAAAAATCATGAGGATGCAAGAAAGAAAAAGTTGTCATATAATAAGAATCAAAAGGTATATTAGGAGGTGTTGATATGGTGATTACAATACAATTGCCAAATACTGCAGCGTCTCATGCAAAGCCAAGTATGGAAATGGCGATACTTTGCGTGAGGTAGACAAGTAATATACAATCGCCAAAATGAGCTCGTATCATTTCTTTTATATTTGGCTTTGCACCTTATTGAAATGAATCATAAAAAATAAGGGGCGAGCAGAAATGAAATACGTAAAAGCAGCGGCTGTTTTACCAGAAAATTTAATTATAGAAATTCAAAAGTATGTGCAAGGTGAAACAATTTATATTCCAAAACAGGAAAATACACATTATAAATGGGGTACACGATCTGGAGGAAGAAAGCAACTTGATGAGCGGAATCGAGCGATTAAATATGCATTTAAAAGCGGAGTATCTATTCATCAATTAGCTGAAGAATATTTTCTTTCGAATGAAACAATTAAGAAAATAGTGTATTCTAAATAAAAATGACGTAAGCACTGATTATTTTATATGAAATAATCAGTGCTTTTTATGTAAACTTTGTTTCTAAATTATTTTCTGCATTTTATAAAATGAGTTTATTGTATAAAATAATAAGAGATCAACAATTTGTATGGAGTGATAACAATGGAAGCATTTATTAGAAGTGATCAATATAATTTTATAAAATCACAAACTCATATTCTAGTGCACGGGCATGCAACAGCAAATGATAGAGGTGTTATTACTGCCCTGAAGTCACTTGCAATAGAAAAAGTATTACATGTTTTTGAAAATCTTACTGCTGAACAAAAAGAATTAATTGATACGATTTTAACAGTTGAAAATAGAGAGGATGCAGAAGCATTTTTACTCAAGTTAACCCCATATGTCATTCCTTTTCAGGAAGTTACACCGCAAGCGTTAAAAAAGTTATTTCCTAAAGCTAAAAAACTGAAGCTCCCTGAAATGGAAGAAATAAATATGAAAGAAATGTCATATCTAGGTTGGATTGATAAAGGAACTGGTAAAAAGTTTATTATAGCGAAAAACAGAAACAAGTTTGTTGGTTTGCAAGGAACGTTCCAAAGTTTAAATAAAAAAGGCATTTGTGCATTGTGCCACGGTCATGAAGAAGTAGGAATGTTTTTAGTTGAAATAAAAGGGGATATACCAGGTACTTTTGTTAAAAAAGGAAATTATATCTGTCAAGATAGTATTGCTTGTAATCAGAATATGAAATCGCTTGATAGGTTGAATGATTTTATTGAGAGATTGAGAAAATAAATTATAGCTGGAGTGATAAATATAGAAAATAAAAAGGACGAATATCTTTCGTCCTTTTTATGCGTTATGTCATGATTTATTCAATTTTGCATAGATAAAAAAGTACGGAGAGAAAGTAATGAATCACTTTTTAAATGGCACAATTTTTGCATTGTAATAAAAGAAAAAGGTATTTAAAGTAAGTTTCTTTTAAATGTAAAAATCATGTTTAAAAGGGGAAATGAGAAATGAAATATCCACTAACTCCAGATGTAAAACCAGAGTTTTGTACGACAGGTACATTTATGAGATTGCCATCAAGTAATGAAAAAGCAAAAGTTGCAATTTTAGGAATGCCGTTTGATACGGCTGCTTCCTTTCGCGTCGGTGCGCGTTTTGCTCCGCAAGCCATTCGTCAAGCATCTATGACGCTATTTCCATATCATCCAATTCACCATGTATATCCGTTCGATGACACAAATGCGATTGATATTGGTGATGTGTCTGTTATTCCGCATAATATTCATCGCAGCTATGATATAATTGAAGAAGCTGTTTTTGGTTTAATGAATCAAGGAATTATTCCAATCGGACTTGGTGGAGATCATTCAGTTACATTAGCAAGTCTTCGTGCAGCAGCTAAAGTTCATGGACCGGTAGCAATGATTCATTTCGACTCTCATACTGATACATGGGATACATATTATGAGGAAAAATATTGGCACGGTTCGCCGTTTATACGTGCACATGAGGAAGGGCTATTACAACCAGATAAAGTATTTCAAATTGGAATTCGAGGAACATTGAATCATCCTGGTGATATAGAAGCTAGTAGCGACTTGGGATATAACGTCATTACAACAGCGGAATTATGTAATCGTGGTTTTGAGAGCGTTCTTAAGCAAATGAGGGAAACGATTGGCGATACACCGTGTTTCTTAACATTTGATATTGATTTTGTAGATCCATCTTGTGCGCCTGGTACAGGTACGTTAGAGGTGGGGGGATTTAACAGCCGTGAGACATTAAATATGGTGCGCTCATTAAGTGGGTTTAATTATATTGGTTTCGATTTAGTAGAAGTATTACCGCCATATGATCAATCGCAAATTACGTCGCTTTTAGCTGCAACACTTGTGCATGATTTTGCTAGTTTAATTGCGTTGCAGTTGAAAAATGAAGGGAATAAGTAAGGAGTTAATTATTATACTGAAATACAAAAAGGCCAATGAAACTATTTTTCATCGGCCTTAAAGATGTCCATTTATTATTTCTGTTGCCAATTTTCCTTAATAAAATCTTCACGACCAGATTCTTTACGCTCCTGAGCATATTTCTCAGGATTTTTTTTATAAAAATGTTGATGGTATTCTTCCGCTTCGTAAAAAGGAGCGGGTGGACGAATTTCTGTTACAATTGGGTCTTTAAACATACCACTTTTAGCTAGCGCGTGCTTTGATTTTTCAGCTAGCTCTTTTTGATTTTCATTATGATAAAAAATTGCTGTGCGATAGGATGGACCACGGTCAAAAAATTGTCCGCCGTTATCGGTTGGATCAATTTGTGGCCAATATAAATCTAGCAATTTTTGATAAGGAAAAATAGAAGGATCGAATGTAATTTGAACAACTTCTAAATGTCCAGATGTTCCAGCTTTTACTTGTTTGTATGTTGGATTTTCGATATGACCACCAGCATAGCCTGAAACAACTTTTTGAATACCTGGAAGCTCATCAAATGGTTTTACCATGCACCAAAAACAGCCACCTGCAAAGGTTGCGAGTTCGTATGTTTTTTCTGTCATTGCTGTAATCCTCCTAAATAGATATGTTTTATCTAGTATTATATAAATTGTTTTATTCCGCAATAAAAAAGATTTGCAAATATGTGTTTTTATAAGCAAGAGCCGCCACTCACATCGATCAATTGACCGGTAACCCAACGGTTGTCAGGGAAGCGAGAAATGTAGCCGTATCTGCAATGTACTCTATTGCACCTTGCTCACTTCTTAGATTACGTAAAGAAAGTTAAAGGGATCGTAGACAGTGAGAACATGTTTGGTAAAGGTAAATACATATGATTCGTCTAATATTAACTCTCGGTGTCAGCAACCGGATAACTACTTAAGGCTGAAAAAGAATTTGCTAATTTTTTCGCAAAATGTAATGGGGGTTCCACTGATTGGAGATGAATGTACATGACTAATGGACTCGTATATAACCAATGGTTGTGTAAAGCACTAACAATAATTCCCTGTTGCACAATTGCGCGCATAAATGAAGGGATTTCTTCTTGTAAAACAGCAATTTCTCCTAAATTTAAAGCATTTCCACTTTGATCCAAAGATTCAAAACTTACTCCTACAGGTATTACATTGCCACTGAGCTTTCCTTGAACAAGCACATTAAAATTGCGACGTAAAGATACCGAACAACCATTTTGATTTATTTTACTTTTTCCTTTAAGAATTGTAGCAAATTGTCCGCAAAGACTATTTAAATCATTCATGGATCTACTCCCCTTTATCGTACAAAATGATTTGTCTTATATTCTCGTATAGTTCATGCGCTAGGCTCATGCAGATTTTTTTAAACTTCTTTGAGCTTCAAAGAGGCGGTGTTGATCTGTATGTACAAATTAACTCATATGATTACTTATGCCTCCTTGCTCTAACACATTAAAAATAGGACGAATCAAGGAATTGTACTTTAATAATTAAATACAATTCCTCTTCTACAGCAAAGAAAAACAGGTCACAATGTGTGAATTCTTAAAAATTTATGACCTATTAATTTCAGAAAAAGTGGGAAATGAACATGAAACATATTTTCGTCAATTCAAAAAAGTTTCAGCTTGAATAGGTATTAGTTCTATATGTTATACCATCATTGTTCCAATAATTCCTGTTATGGGAAGTTCGATTGCTTGTAAAGTATAGTCCTATGGATAATGGAAGGATAAAAAAATATAGAACAGGGCATGAATAGTAGGTATAAATTAAATTTACTTTTGTAGCTATTTTTATATAGAGTCATGTATTTAGGTTAAATACACCTTTTCATGAAGGTACGATTTATTTTTGTATTGGTGAAATAATCAAGTTTCATGTTCGGTAACTGGATTGTCTGTGATTTAGAGTAAGTGTAGGGAATTTTATCTAATGTGATTTTTTGAAAAAAGGAGTTTGTATGAAAAGAAACATAGGTAAGAAAAAGACTGGACTACTAAAAGGAGTAATGCTGATAACAAAAATAGCTTTAGCTTCTGGTTTATCATGGGAATTAGCAAAAATGCTAGGATCAAAACATCCTTATTTGGCACCACTGACTGTTATTCTTTCTATACAAGAAACAGTCCAACATTCTGCCATGTATGCTTTTTACAGAATTATCGGCACTATTTTCGGGATTTCCGTTACCGTTTTTATTATCAATCATTTAGAAGTTAATGGGTGGACGATAGGATTATTATTGCTTGGAGGAATGTTGCTTCCAGTTGTACTAAGGGTACATAAAACAATAATACATCAAGTGGCTTTAACGATTTTATTAGTTTTTGTCTTTGTTCATAAAACAAATTATTATGTCATAGATCGAATCAGAGATACTATTATAGGAGCACTTATTGCCGTTATTATCCATATGATAATTTTCCCACCCAATTATGTGAAGGAAGCTCGTCAGACTTTAAGTCAGTTTGGATTTCATCTTGTACAGTTGTTTGAAAGAGCAGCTGATTGGGTAAATACGAATTGTGGCTCTGTTAACGGGCAGCAGTTAAGAAAAGATGTGACGAACCTACTTCAGGAACTGCATCAAGTGCAAAAAGATTTTAAGCTGGCGGAAAAAAGTTTGAAATTGAATCCATTTGCTAAGAATAAAAAACAAATATTAAAACAAAACGAACAATTCCTTGTGCAGTTAAAGGTAGGGTATATCTACCTTTCTAATATAATCAATACATTTAGTGACTGGTCTAACACAGACTGCATTTCAAAAACGGATCAACAACAATGGACGATTCAACTACAAATGCTAGGAAGGTACATAGAAAATCAACTCAATAAGAGTTCAGAGGATCGTCAAAATTTTAGGGTTTCTAAATTTCATCTGGATTTATTAGACTTATCTTCGATTTCTGTACAAATCAATATCTCACCAGAATTAGAGCACTATAGATATCAATTGGGTTTGTATAATGAAACGCTTAAATTTATTCAAGAGTTAAGGAAGGATAATTATTAGTAGCTCGGTTCTTGTACAAGAGAATCTGTGGGGATGCTAGGTTAGCAAAAAAGCTTCTTCTTAACATACCAAAATCTATGTTTTAACAAAAAAGATCCACATTTAAATATTTTGATTATAATTTAAAATATAAATTTTTCGAAAAATATATTGACAATGAAAAGATCAAAGTCCTATAATACGTGTAACAACTAAAGTTGAATTGAGAATTTTCTAACTTTTATATATTGTATATGCAGGGAAGAGGAAAAGTAGATGATTACGAAAGTTTCAGAGAGCTGCCCCGTGGCTGTGAGGGTGGTAACGATCGAATCATTGAAAATCACCTTGGAGCATCGCTTACGAAAGGAAAACTGAGTAGAGGGCGGCGGTTTCATCTCCGGTAAAAGGATGAAAGTCTGATAGGACTTACAAAGCTTATATTTTGTGAGAAATATAAGGAAGCTGAGTGGTAACGCGAAACTCTCGCCTCAGCAATCNNGATTGCTGAGGCGAGAGTTTTTATTTTAGAAAAGAGAATAGAGTAATGCAAAGAAGAGGAGAGTAAACGATATAGATTGTTTCAGAGAGCTGCCCCGTGGCTGTGAGGGTGGTAACAATTGTATCGGTTGAAAATCACCTCAGAGCACTGCCCTCGAAAAAACTGAGTAGAGCGCAGCGGAGTTGTTCACGATAAAAGAACAAAAGTCTAATAGGACTTACAGAGCTTGTATTTCGCGAGAAGTATAAGGAAGCTGAGTGGTACCACGATTCCCTCGTCTCAGCAATGGATTATTACACGTTTGTAGAAAATCGATTGTTGAGGCGAGGATATTTTTATAATTAATTTACAGAAGATTTAGAAAAATATATTCTTCTCAGCAATCGATACAAAGATGGATTGCACATAAAGAGATAAAAAAAGAGGAGCGATGTAGGATGAAAAACCAGTATATCTATATGAATGGAGAATTAGTAGAGAAAGAAAAGGCTGTTGTATCTGTTTATGATCATGGATTTTTGTATGGAGACGGCGTATTTGAGGGGATTCGTAGTTACGGAGGAAATGTATTTTGTTTAAAAGAACACTTAAAGCGTTTATATGAATCTGCGAAATCGATTTTACTAACAATCCCAATGACAATCGAAGAGATGGAACAAGCAGTTTTACAGACACTACAAAAAAATGAATATGCAGATGCATATATTAGATTAATTGTTTCAAGAGGAAAAGGGGATTTAGGGCTGGATCCAAGAAGCTGTACGAAACCAAGTGTCATCATCATTGCGGAACAGTTAAAGTTGTTCCCGCAAGAGTTTTATGATAACGGGCTTAGCGTTGTATCGGTTGCGTCTCGTCGGAATATGCCAGACGCACTTGACCCACGTATTAAGTCGATGAATTATTTAAATAACGTATTAGTGAAGATTGAAGCAGCACAAGCAGGTGTGCTTGAAGCGCTTATGTTAAATCAACAAGGGTATGTTTGTGAAGGATCGGGAGATAACGTGTTCATTGTGAAAGATGGAAAAGTAGTAACGCCACCTGCCTATTTAGGAGCTCTTGAAGGGATTACAAGAAATAGTGTCATTGAACTTTGTGAACGGCTAAATATTCCTTGTGAAGAAAGACCATTTACTCGTCACGATGTATATGTAGCAGATGAAGTATTTTTAACAGGAACTGCAGCGGAATTAATTCCAGTTGTAAGAGTGGATTCAAGAGAAATTGGAAATGGAAATCCAGGGGAAGTAACAAAACAGTTAACGGAAGAATTTAAAAAGTTAACGAGAGAGCGAGGAGTGCGCGTTCCGGGACTAGCAGAAAGTTTAGCTTAACAAACAGGGGAAGGAGTTATTGAAATGGTGGAACAACATGCAGTGTGTGATGAAGTATATAGCGGAGAAGTAAAAAAAGTAACAGGTGCCGGACATGTGATTCACTGCTTAAAAAAATTAGGTGTAACAACCGTGTTTGGCTATCCGGGCGGAGCTATTTTACCAGTTTATGACGCGCTGTATGACAGTGGTTTGAAACATATGTTAACGCGTCATGAACAAGCTGCCATTCATGGTGCGGAAGGATATGCGAGAGCCTCTGGGGAGGTCGGGGTAGTATTTGCTACCTCCGGTCCAGGGGCTACAAACTTAGTTACTGGTTTAGCAGATGCATATATGGATTCGATTCCTTTAGTTGTTATTACCGGTCAGGTAGCGACACCTCTCATTGGAAAAGATGGATTTCAAGAAGCGGATGTTGTGGGAATTACAATGCCGGTTACAAAACATAATTATCAAGTACGGGATGTAAATCAGTTATCACGTATATTGCAAGAAGCATATTATATTGCCAAAAGTGGACGGCCGGGTCCGGTGTTAATTGATATTCCAAAGGATGTTCAAAATTCTATTGTAACGAATGTTTTTGAAGGAGAAGTTCAAATTCCTGGTTATAAGCCACGGATCGAACCAGACAAAATGCAGCTGGAGAGCGTGGCAGAGGCAATTTCAAAAGCAGATCGCCCGCTACTGTATATCGGCGGCGGTGTCATTCATGCAGATGCATCTGAAGAGCTTCTAACATTTGCGGGGCGGAATCAAATTCCAGTCGTTTCAACTTTAATGGGACTTGGTGCTTATCCACCAGGAGATCCTCTGTTTTTAGGGATGCTTGGTATGCATGGGACGTATGCTGCAAATATGGCAGTAACGGAATGTGATTTGCTTCTTGCATTTGGAGTTCGTTTCGATGATCGAGTCACAGGAAAGTTAGAGTTATTTTCACCTCATTCGAAAAAGGTACATATCGATATTGATCCAGCGGAACTTCATAAAAATGTGACGGTAGAATATCCAATCGTAGGGGATGTGAAACGAGCGATGCAGATGTTAGTAGATATGCGAGTAGCATGTCAAACTGATGCATGGGTAGAGAGAGTAAGAACATGGCAAGAAGAATACCCGCTGTCATATGAACAGAGTGAATCAAAATTAAAGCCGCAGCATGTGATTCATTTAGTAAGTGAACTAACAAATGGTGAAGCAATTGTGACCACAGAAGTCGGACAGCATCAAATGTGGGCAGCGCATTTTTATAAGGCGCAAAAACCGCGAACATTTCTAACATCTGGTGGACTAGGAACGATGGGGTTTGGATTCCCAGCAGCAATCGGTGCTCAGCTTGCATTTGAGGATAAGCCAGTTGTCTGTATTGCGGGAGATGCTTCATTTCAAATGAACATTCAAGAATTGCAAACAATTGCTGAAAATAATATTCCAGTGAAAGTTTTTATTATTAATAACAAGTTTTTAGGCATGGTCAGACAGTGGCAAGAGATGTTCTATGAAAATCGTTTATCAGAATCACAGATTGGATCACCTGATTTTGTAAAAGTAGCAGAAGCATATGGAGTAAAAGGTTTGCGCGCTACAAATCCAATTGAAGCGAAACAAGTCATGTTAGAAGCATTTTGTCATCAAGGACCAGTTGTTGTTGATTTTTGTGTAGAAGAGGGCGAAAACGTATTTCCCATGGTCCCTCCTAATAAAGGGAATCATGAAATGATTATGAAGAGGTGGGAAGAATGAGTCATACTTTTTCACTCGTTGTCAATAACGATCCTGGAGTTTTACTAAGAGTATGTGGGATTTTTGCTCGGCGTGGTTATAATATTTCTTCTTTAAATTTAAATGAAGGAGAAACAAGAGAGATTTCGGAAATGAAACTTATAACAGTTTGTACAGAAAATGAAGCGACATTGCTCGTAAATCAGTTGAAAAAGTTAATTGATGTTCTGCAAGTAAACAAATTATAAGGAGTGTATGTGAAAATGAAAACATATTATGAACAAGATGCGAATTTAGAGGTATTAGCAGGGAAAACAGTGGCGGTAGTTGGTTATGGTTCACAAGGTCATGCGCAAGCACAAAATTTACGTGATTCTGGAGTTCGTGTTGTAGTCGGAGTTCGTCCAGGGAAATCATTTGAGGTAGCGAAAGCGGATGGTTTTGAAGTAATGCCAGTTTCAGAAGCGGTACGAACCGCAGACGTTGTGCAAGTATTATTGCCAGATGAACAGCAGGCGCATGTATATCGAAATGAAGTAGAAGAAAATCTTCGTGAAGGACAAATGTTACTTTTCTCACATGGATTTAATATTCACTTTGGACAAATCCAGCCACCAAGTTACGTAGATGTAGCGATGGTTGCGCCGAAAAGTCCAGGACATCTTGTTCGCCGTGTTTTCCAAGAAGGAAATGGGGTCCCTGCATTAGTTGCGGTTCATCAAAATGCAACTGGGAGAGCGTTTGATGTTGCTCTTGCATATGCAAAAGGAGTTGGTTGTACACGTGCTGGTGTAATTGAAACATCATTCCAAGAAGAAACAGAGACGGATTTATTTGGAGAACAAGCTGTATTATGCGGAGGGGTAACGGCACTTGTAAAAGCAGGTTTTGAAACGTTAACAGAAGGAGGATATCGTCCGGAAATTGCGTATTTTGAATGTTTACATGAGCTTAAATTAATTGTTGATTTAATGTACGAAGGCGGTTTAACGAATATGCGCCATTCTATTTCAGATACAGCAGAGTTTGGTGATTATGTAACAGGATCTAGAATTGTTACAGATGAAACGAAGAAAGAAATGAAACGAGTTCTTTCGGAGATTCAGCAAGGCGAATTTGCAAAGAAATGGATTCTAGAAAACCAAGCTGGGCGCCCGACTTATAATGCAATGAAAAAAGCAGAGCAAAATCATCTACTTGAAAAAGTAGGAGTGGAACTCCGTGAAATGATGAGTTGGATTCAGGGGTCAGAAGGAAAAAAGTTAGTAAAAAAATAGAGTGAAATTAGATGAATAAAAGTGAACAGGAAAGGATTTGGAAAAATGAGAAGCGATATGATTAAAAAGGGTTTTGATAAAGCACCACATCGAAGTTTATTAAAAGCAACTGGTTTAAAAGATGAGGATTTTGATAAGCCCTTTGTAGCCATTTGTAATTCTTTTATTGAAATTATTCCAGGGCATAAACATTTAAATGAATTTGGTCGCCTTGTAAAAGAAGCCGTACGTGCAGCAGGAATGGTTCCATTTGAGTTTAATACAATTGGGGTAGATGACGGGATTGCGATGGGACATATCGGTATGCGCTATTCGCTCCCAAGCCGTGAAATAATCGCGGATTCGGTTGAAACGGTAGTAAATGCTCACTGGTTTGATGGGATGATTTGTATTCCGAACTGTGACAAAATTACACCTGGTATGATGATGGCGGCATTACGTGTTAACATTCCGACTGTATTTGTTTCAGGTGGACCGATGGCAGCTGGGAAAACATCGAAAGGTGAAGTAGTCGACTTAAGCTCTGTTTTTGAAGGAGTAGGAGCTTATCAATCTGGAAAAATTTCAGAAGAAGAATTAAAGGATATTGAAGATCATGGTTGTCCATCTTGCGGTTCCTGTTCAGGTATGTTTACTGCAAACTCAATGAACTGCTTATGTGAAGTATTAGGACTTGCACTTCCTGGGAATGGGAGTATTTTAGCAACTGATCCAAGACGTGAGGAACTTATTAAACAAGCAGCTGAAAAATTAAAAGTATTAATTGAACGTGATATTAAACCTCGAGATATCGTGACAGAAGAGGCGATTGATGATGCATTTGCATTAGATATGGCGATGGGGGGATCAACAAATACGGTATTACATACGTTAGCACTCGCACAGGAAGCGGGACTTGAATATGATATGAGCCGAATTGATGTAGTTTCAAGACGCGTTCCACATTTATGTAAAGTGAGTCCGGCTTCTAATTGGCATATGGAAGATATTGATCGTGCGGGTGGCATCAGTGCTATTTTAAAAGAGTTAAGTAGAAAAGAGGGTGTACTCCATCTGGACCGTATTACAGCTACTGGTCAGACATTAAGAGAAAACCTTGCTCATGCAGAAATTCATGATAAAGAAGTCATTCATTCTCTTGAAAATCCTCATAGTGAAGAAGGTGGCCTGCGTATATTAAAAGGAAACCTTGCAAAAGATGGGGCTGTTATTAAAAGTGGTGCAACAGAAGTGAAACGTTTTGAAGGACCATGCGTTATTTTTGAATCTCAAGACGAGGCACTTGCAGGGATTATGCTAGGTAAAGTGAAAAAGGGAGATGTTGTTGTTATTCGTTATGAAGGACCAAGAGGTGGACCTGGGATGCCAGAAATGTTAGCCCCAACCTCGGCGATTGCTGGTATGGGATTAGGTGCAGATGTTGCACTGTTAACAGATGGTCGTTTTTCAGGGGCATCACGAGGTATTTCAGTAGGGCATATTTCACCTGAAGCTGCTGCCGGCGGGACAATTGCACTTCTTGAGCACGGTGATACCGTATGTATTGATGTAGAAGAACGTTTACTTGAAGTGAGGGTAAGTGATGAAGAATTAGAAAAACGTAGAAAAGAATGGAAAAAACCAGAGTTAAAAGTGAAAACAGGATGGCTTGGACGCTATGCACAAATGGTAACATCAGCAAATACAGGTGCAGTATTGAAAATACAAAATTTTGATTGAACCGATATAAAAAAGAGATAAGGAATGATACGAGATGGTGCAAAATGTAAAGGAGAGAGTGAAAATCGAAGATATCCTTGTGGCTCATAATCATATGAAGGATATCGTCAATAAAACGCCGCTTCAACGGGATTCAGTTTTATCTGAGAAATATGAATGTGACGTATATGTAAAACGGGAAGATTTACAAGTGATTCGTTCGTTTAAAATTCGTGGTGCTTACAATGTCATTCAAAGTTTGTCGAAAGAACAATTGCAAAATGGTGTTGTATGCGCGAGTGCTGGGAATCATGCGCAAGGAGTTGCATATACGTGTAATTTATTGAAGATTCAGTCGAAAATTTTTATGCCAACAACAACACCGAAGCAGAAAGTATCACAAGTACAATTTTTTGGTGGTGCTTATGCGGAAATTGTATTAGTCGGGGATACATTTGATAGCTCTTTTCAAGAAGCGCAGCGCTATTGTGAAGAAAATCGTATGACGTTCGTTCATCCATTTGATGATCCGTATGTAATCGCAGGACAAGGGACAGTCGCTGTTGAAATCTTACACGATATGGAGAAACCTGTTGATTACATCTTTGCTGCAATTGGTGGAGGGGGCTTAGCATCAGGTATTGGTACATATGTAAAAGGTGTGAGTCCTGCTACAAAAGTAATCGGTGTAGAACCAAAGGGAGCAGCATCGATGAAAGAGGCTTTTTTACAAAATGAAAATGTAGCCCTAGAAAAAATTGATAGTTTCGTTGATGGGGCAGCGGTTAAAAAAGTAGGGAAATTGACTTTTGAAATTTGTAAAGAAGTGTTGGATAATATTGTGTTGGTTCCTGAGGGAAAAATTTGTACAACAATTTTAGAATTGTACAAGAAAAATGCAATCGTTGCGGAGCCAGCTGGTGCCCTTTCAATTGCAGCACTCGATTTTTACAAGGATGAAATTAAAGGGAAAACCGTTGTTTGTACGTTAAGTGGTGGCAATAATGATATTGATAGAATGCAAGAAATGAAAGAACGCTCTCTCATTTATGAAGGATTAAAACATTATTTTATTATTGAATTCCCGCAGCGTTCAGGAGCATTGCGAGAATTTCTTGATAAAGGTTTAGGACCAGAAGATGACATCACTCGTTTTGAGTATATTAAAAAACATAATAAAGAAAATGGGCCTGCGCTTGTTGGGATAGAGCTAAAACATAAAGAAGATTATGAGCCGTTAATTACCCGTTTTCAAGAAAATAATATTCAATTTATGGAGTTAAATAAAAATCCTGTTTTGTTTGATTTGTTAATTTAATATACAAAGAGAAAGGAAGCTTTTTATGCAAAAGCTTCCTTTTTTCTAACTACGTTTGTTTTTAATTGTTCCATTTTCATCAATTTCTACATCAGTTGAAACAGTTTGTAAATATTGTAATGCTTTTTTCTTTTCCTCAGGAGTAGTTGGTGAAATTTGATTATTACGAATGATGTAAGGATTAAATGACATCTGTACGTCTTTTCCTTTAAAGGTAAGAGTTAATACACCCGTTTCAGCACTTTTTCCTTTTACATAGTTAGGGAACAAGAAGTTTCCTAACGAATAAGCGACAGGGACATTGTTGTAATATTCAAATCCTTGTAACCAATGTGGATGACTTCCAACAATCGCATCAGCACCAGCTTCGACTATTTTCGGTACATACTGTTTTTGATAGTCTACAGGTCTATTTGATTTTTCAATGCCCCAATGCATATACACAATCAGATAATCAGCGTCTTTCTTTTGTTCTTTGATCGTTTTTGTGACTTGATTGATATCATATCCATTTGCAACACCTGGCTTGTCTTTACCAGCTACCCAGGTAAAGTCAGGCATGAAACGAACGAAGGAAAGGAATTTGAATTTTTTCCCTTTCACTGTAATTTCTCTTGCTGTGTATGCATCATTCGCATTTTTTCCTGCTCCAATATAAGGAAGTTTTAGATTTTCTACGTGAGATATCGTATCCATTAAACCTTCTTGTCCATAGTCGAGTGTATGGTTGTTCCCGATATTGACAATGTCATAGCCGGTATTTTTAATAGTTTGTAAGGTGGCAGGGTCGCTTTTAATCCAGAATTGTTGACCCGGAATTTTTTTCTCACGTGTTGTAAATGTAGATTCCAAGTTTATAAAGGAAATATCAGCTTTTGCTATTTCATCTTTTACGTGTTGGAATGGATAATCAGCTCCGTTTTTTTGAATAACCGGTCGCAATTGCCAATCAAACATTGTATCACCAGAGAACGTAAGTGTAATTTCAGGATCTTCTTTTTTCTTTGTTTTTTCTTTTTTATTTTCGACTCCGGATGCATCTTTTGCTTTTGATGTAAAGGAGTTATTAATCAATAAAACAATTGGCGTAATAAGAATTACAATTAAAATAAATCGTTTAAATAAAGTTGTCATAGTTATCTTTCCTTTTTTCAATATTCGCCCGCTATTTCCGGGCTGCCCGTAAAATCTTGATTGGTGAGGGCTGATTAAAGTTTCCCTTTATATAATGACTGACCTTTAGAAAATTTGCTGATAAGAGTTTCATATGATATGTAAGAAAATGAGTAAGTGCTTAATAGTCTATGTATGCTAGACATGATATGTAGGTTGAAAGATACGTCTGTTAGATTATAGGTATGTATTGAGAGCTCCTCTCATAGTGTATGCAATATTACGGTAACATGAAACGATGAAAGAATACAATACATAAGTCAATTTTACTTATAAAGTTTTGAAAATTCTGTTAAAAATCCTTGTATTTTGTTGTATGGTAGATATAAAAATTAGAAATATAATGGTTGAAGAGAATGGGAAAGGCACAATGGTTATATTAGGAGCGGTAGTGAACGGAATTTGTATCATAATTGGTACTATCTTAGGTAAACTATTAAGCAATATTCCGGAAAGTATGAAAGGGACAGTTATGCATACAATCGGTTTAGCTGTTACTGTACTTGGTCTTCAAATGGGATTGAAAAGTGAAAACTTTCTTGTTGTAATTATAAGTCTTGTTATTGGTGCAGTGGCTGGAGAATGGCTGGAGTTAGAAGAGAAATTAAAGAGTTTAGGAGATTGGTTAGAAAAAAAGGTTGGCTCAAAAGGGGAAGGTAGTATATCCCTTGGGTTTGTAACAGCTACATTAATCTTTGCTATCGGTGCAATGGGGATTTAGATAGTGGTATTCGTGGAAATCATGATGTGCTATTTACAAAAGCAATAATTGATGGATTTATTTCTCTCATTTTAACGAAAACGCTTGGAATAGGCGTACTATTTTCAGCGATACCAGTCGTTTTATATGAGGGAGGTATTGCGATTTTCGCGACGCAAATTAATAGCTTTGTACCAGAAAAGCTAATGAATCAGTTTATCATAGAAATGGCTGCAACTGGCGGAATTATGATTTTTGCAATCGGATTAAATTTACTTGGTTTTATTAAAATTAAAGTGGCAAACTTATTGCCAGGGATACTTGTAGTTGGAATAATTGTTTCTATTATGTATGGATATAATTTGTATGTTTAATTAAGCTAAATAGTCCACAACTGTTTTGGAACAGTTGTGGACTATTTGTATGTAAAAATTAATATGCTTTTTTCATGAAATGAATAAAGCCACCTATAAATAAAATCACAAAGCTCCCAATTACGACAAATACCAGTGTTTGAAAAGAGATATAAAACAGCCCAGATCCTTCTTTAGGAAGCATTGCAAGAAAAGGTTGGGACCATGGGTAAATGGGACCAAACCTTGCAGAATTTGCAATTACCATAGCGGGTATGGAAGCTATAACATTTAAAGCAATTGGTGCCGCAAAGCTAGACCAGATGGTTGAAACCCATAATTGTAAGGCGATTAAAGGCAGAGTAGCAATCCAACCGCCTATAATACTTTTAATTGTAGGAATGAGAGGGAATGGACTAGATATATGTAAAAGTTGTCCAACACTAACATAGCTTATAATGAAGAGAATTTGCATTGTACCTACAAATAAGAGAACAAAGAAAAATTTTGTTATATAGGTATGATACCTTGCTATCGGCTGCACCAAAAGTTGTTTCCATCCCCCGTTTGAATGTTCATATCGGCAAATAAATGCAGTGAAAATGCCTGTTAATAATGGAAGAAGCAACATACCATGTACCAGTATCATGATATTATAAATTAGCTCCCAATGTTTATAATCGGGATAGTTTGAGGCATTTGCATAAGCTATTACTCCTGCTAAAGTCGGGCTTAAAAATAGTAATGTCCATATTTTGGTTTTTTTTATTTTATAAAATTCAGCTTGTATGGTTTTAAGCCAAAGCATTATTTATGCACATCCCTTCTAGTAAAATCTGCTGTTTCAATACATAACATACATATACCAACGATTAGGCCTATTACTACACATAGAAGTGGAGATCCCCAGTCAATGCGTAGGCTTGGCCATCTCCATATAAACCAATTGGGAAGAGCTATTGAAAACATTGTGAAAATAGTTCCTAACAGTCCGATTGTAAATGCGATACTTTGGTTTTGAAATATGATGGCAATCCATAGTTGAAGAGCTACAATTGGCAGTGCCGACCAATAAGGATAGAAACTCATTTTAAATATAGAAAGCCATGGAATTGAAGCATCGAATTGTAATACTAAACCCAATCCAATTATACCAATCAATAATAAAGAACAAGATACAGTAAGCAGGAAAAATACCAGTATGAATTTTACTAGAAAAATATGCCCCTTATTAATAGGTAAGGATAAGAGATGCTTCCATGAACTAGAATGATGCTCTATGTGTGCAATTAAAGAAGTAACGATCGTAATTCCTAATATAAGAGTTGTGAGAGCAAGCGGTTGAGCTTCAGAAATGAGGCCGCTCCATAAATCCTTCGCATATTTATTTGTCAAAAAATCATATCGAAGAAAAAAGTTACATGCTTGAAGAGAAATAACACCCATTGGTCCTAAAAAGATTAAAAACCAAATCCATTTCCTTTTTATTTTTAAAAGCTCAGATTGAAAGAGGCGTTTGTACATGTGTCTCTTCCTCCTTTATAAGCTGTAAGAATATCTCTTCGAGTGACTTTTTATTTTCTTCAATTCGGAATACAGAAATATTATGTGTTACAAGTGTTTTTACAATTTCGCCAACAGTTTCATTTGATACATTTGATAGAATAATTTGATTTTCCTCTTGCATAGAAGGAATCCCTTTAGCGAGAATGAGCTTCCAAGCTACATCTGGTTTGTCTGTCCTAAGTGTAATAGAATGCTGAGCGTGCTGGCGCAATATCTCTATTTTATCTTGAAAAATAAGCTTTCCTTTTGCGATAATTCCAACATAAGTTGCCATTTGATCAATTTCACTTAATAAGTGACTAGAGATAAGGATGGTAATTCCTCTTTCTTTCGCCAGTTGTTTAATTAGCATACGAATTTCATGAATCCCTTCTGGATCGAGTCCATTTGTCGGCTCGTCTAAAATTAATAGCTGTGGATCACCAAGTAAGGCAATGGCAATTCCTAACCGTTGTTTCATTCCTAATGAATATTCTTTTACTTTTTGTTTGGAAGCATGTTGTAAACCGACAATTTGTAGCACTTCCTCAATTTTTTCTTTCGGAGCATTTCTTAAAATCCGGTAAACCTCTAAATTCTCAAGGGCATTTAGGTGGGCATAATAAGATGGATTTTCAACAAGAGCTCCAATTTTAGATAGTATCGATAAACGCTCTTTCATTAAATCTTGTTGAAATATAGTGACCCTTCCTTGCGTTGGTTTAATAAGGCCTAAAAGCATACGAATACTAGTTGTTTTACCAGCTCCGTTAGGCCCGAGAAATCCATAAATCTCTCCTTTTGGAATTTTTAAATCTACGTTATGTACTACATAATCATTTCGATATCTTTTTGTTAACCCTGTCGTTTCCAAAATATAATTCATATTCCTATCACCTCAAATCAAGTATAGGAAATAAAGGTTAATGATAATGTTAGAAGAGTTTAAGATTTGTTTAAATTTATACAGCATTACCTAATTTTGGAGTGTATTGGTTTTCAAATCGTGTTGTATTTCTTATGATGGAAGAGAACGGTTAAATTTATATATGAGGGTGAAAAAATGACACACATTTTATATGTTGAGGATGATCTTGAGATTGGGGAATGGGTCAAAAGGGAACTGCAAAAACAAGAGTATGAAGTTGCATGGTTTACTTCAGAGAATGGTGCCAATGAAGTATGTGAAATAGCAGATGTTATTGTTTTAGATGTTATGTTGCCAGGTCTTGATGGTTTTACACTTGGTCAACGTTTTAAAAGGGAATATCCAGATACCCCTATTATTATGCTAACTGCAAGAACAACATTAGAAGATAAAATATATGGATTAACATTTGCTGATGATTATATAACAAAGCCATTCCATCCAAAAGAGTTAATGGCACGTATTGAAGTTTTATTAAGGCGGTACAATAAAGATGGAGCAGAAGTGCAACATGTGAAACATTTAAAAGTATTTATGAAAGAATACCGGATTGTTGATACAGACACGGGTGAAGAAATTGTTTTATCAGGAAAGCAGCATCAAATCTTTTTTTATTTGATGAAGAATATGAATCGTACATTAACGAAAGAACAAATTTTTGAAGCGGTATGGAATGAATCCTACATAGAAGGGGATAAATCATTGATGGTTCATATCCGTCATTTACGCGAAAAAATAGAAAGAAACCCTAGTAGCCCTCAAATAATAGAAACAATACGTGGGATAGGCTATCGGTGTAAAGTATGATAAAAAGTACATCATTATTACGAAAGTACCTATTTATCATATTTATAGCGATTATAATGTTACCTCTTATTGTCCCACTCAGTTCGTTTCTCTTTATTAAATATATAGAGTGGATAGAAGATTTTAAAGTTGCATATTCAAGTGTGCAAATAGAAGAGGAATGGAGAAATAAAGCGATAGATTTACACGAAAAAAATTCTGAAGGAATTGAGCGAACTTTTCGAGAGTTTCAAGAAAAATATCCAGAAGGATCAATGTTTTGGGTGGATAGTCAAGGGAAAACGAACCTTCAAATTCCTGAAAAACAAAATATTCCACAGGAGTGGAGTGCAAGTGATGCAGTTGCGTTTATGAAAAGGAGTTTTGAAGGGGATCCATTTACAGTTGTATCTTACATTGGAAAAGAGAAACAAGGGGCGTTTATGGTATTTCAAATTCCGAGGAAATATGTGAAAGCACCAATTACTCAAATACGTGAAAGATATGAAATTGTTTTTGGAATGGTTATTATTGGATGTTTTACGACGTTTATCATTATCTCTATCATCTTTTTTCTTAAGATTAGAAAAAGATTATTAAAGCTACAAAAAGCAATGGAACTTCCTCATGACCAGACACTTCCGTCAAAAATTTCTATATCAAAGCAAGACGAGATCGGTTTATTAGAAGAGTCTTTTAATCGTATGGTAGAGGCTTTACTGCAAAGTCGATTGAAGGAGGAGGAAGAGGAACAATTTCGTAGAAAATTAATTGCCGATCTTTCTCATGATTTACGGACACCATTAACGATAATGCGTGCACAAATAGATTCATTGAAAGAAGAAGTGATTTCGGTAAAAGGGTATCAAACAATGATGTTAATGGACGAAAAAATAAATTATGTGGCAGAATTAATTGAGAATTTATTATCTTATTCTTTAATAACGGCAAAGAAATATCCATATCATCCAGAACGATCGGATATGACACGTTTAATGAGAAAGCTTGTTGCATCATGGTATGACATATTAGATGAGAAAGGTTTTGAGGTTGATATTGTGATTCCAGAAAAGCAATTGTTTTGGAACATCGATGAAAATTGGTTTCAAAGAATTATAGATAATATAATTCAAAATGTAGTTAGGCATGCAGCTGATGGGAAATTTATAGGAGTATATGTAAACCATGAGGAAAAAACAATTACAGTTGTTGACCATGGGCCAGGTTTTCAAAATACTCATTCGCCAAATAAAGGTGCGGGAATTGGATTATCCATTATTGCAGTTATGACGAAAGAGATGGATATTGAATGGGATATAAAGTCTGATGATACGGGAGTTAAGTATATATTTAAACAGTTGCTGTAAAAGGGAGAATACATATGAGAGAATTCCAGTTCACAAAACGAGTAAATAGAATGTTTCAAATTGCAAGCAAAGAATCTAAATATAATGAATACATCATTCGTCCGTTAGATTTATTTATAGGAGCGTATAAAGAAGGAACAGGGGTTTGTAGTGAATTATATATGTATTTATTTCATAATATAGGGCTAGATTTTGTAACGGAATTTGTACAATTACAACAGGCGGGCTTTCAGGATAAAAGATATATAGAAGTACAAGGATACAAAGTTTCTTATAAAACAATGGAGATATTACAATTAGCTAAACATAAGATGGCGCGATTTAATCAATTATATCTGAATGAAGGACATATTTTAAGCGTGATCCTTCAGCAAGATGAGACAATTGCAAGTCTAATAGACGAAGATATGAAACAAAGTATTTTACAGATTGTTTCAGTACCAAGAGATATGACTGTAAATTTGAATAGTTATGAAATACCAACAAGTATGAAACATGCCTTTTGCAATGTTAGACGAGTTGTTCAATCTGATTTAGAAGAACTTCTTCAATTTGTTATGTTTGAATTTGGAGAAAGATGGATTGATGCAATTCATAATGGTTTTCAAATATATCAAGAAATTCCAATGTATATCGCAGTGCAAGAGAAAAAGATTATTGGTTTTGCTTGTTATGATATTGTAAGAGGAAAGAAGGGGCTGTTTGGACCGATGGGAATCGCTAAAAATAATCGTGTAAATGGTGTAGGAAGAGAACTATTACATAGATGCTTGGCTGAAATGAAGCAAATTGGTTATGAATATGCAGTGATTGGTCAGGCAGGTCCGATTGAGTTTTACGAGGAGAGTTGTGATGCGCAAGTAATACATATTATATAGAGATTACTTTGAGTAGAAATGTTACAGAAGCAATAGGAGGGTTGTTTATTGTTCTTACATGTTATTGCAGTTTTTGAATAAGATTTAATCAAAATCCTGTAGTAAAAATGCATGATTTTTCTTATTAAGCTGAACTGCTAGTTTATTTCAATAACATATATGTTCTTTTGAATCGTATTGCTAAACTTTTTCAGTAGAAAGGTGTAGAATGGGTATCTAAGAAAGAAGGTGCGAAAATGGCCAGCTGGAAAAGAAATTTAATGATTTGTTGGCTTGGTTGTTTTACTACGGCGGCAGGTATGAGCTTAGTGATACCATTCTTATCCTTTTATATTGAGGATCTAGGCGTAACGGGAACATCTGAAATTGCACAGTGGTCAGGAATTGCATTTGGTGTAACATTTTTAATGGGCGCAATTGTATCGCCGATATGGGGGAAACTCGGTGATATACATGGCCGGAAATTGATGCTTATTCGTGCGAGTCTTGGTATGGCGATGATTATGACGCTTATGGGATTTGTTACAAATGTATATCAATTAGTTGCACTTCGTTTTTTTATGGGGGCAGTGTCAGGATTTCTTTCGACTGCAATCACATTTATAGCAGCAGAAACACCAAAAGAGCATTCAGGTTGGGCAATTTCTACTATATCAACCGGTGGTGTAAGTGGTTCCTTACTTGGCCCGATGCTTGGTGGCTATTTGTCTGAATTAATCGGAATGCGTCATGTATTTTTAGTAACGGGTGCTTTTTTATTTCTTTCATTCTTAATTGTTTTTTTCTTTTTACATGAATCGAATCATTCTGTTCAAGCAAAAAAAGAGCAACCAAAAAAAGTATGGACGATGGTCCCGGCGAAACATTTTATTATAAGCCTATTTGTAGCAACTTTTATGATTCAACTTGCAAATATGTCCATACAACCTATTATTACGTTGTATGTGAAACATTTAGCGTGTCCTCATATGGATCATATTGAGATAATTGCGGGGGCGGTGATATCTGCAACAGGTCTAGCAGTCATTTTAGCAGCTCCTAAACTCGGAAGATTATCGGATCATATTGGCCCTCAAAAAACGTTAATTGTAGCATTGTGCGTCGCAGGAATTCTTTTTATCCCACAAGCGTTTGTGACAGCTGCTTGGCAATTATTAATATTGCGTTTTCTATTAGGGATTGCACAAGCTGGATTGTTACCTTCCGTACAAACTCTACTTAAACAACATACACCACAACATGTGACTGGACGTATTTTTGGATATAATCAATCCTTTCAGTTTTTAGGAAATATGATTGGACCAGTACTCGGAGGACAGATTGCCGCACATGCTGGATTTCAATATGTATTCTTCTCTACAGCATCGCTTTTATTCTTGGCTTGCATTTGGGTATATTTTAATAGTAAAAGCGCAATGGAATCAGAAAAAGAGCATTTGGAAGCTAGTTAATAAGGTGAATTATAAAGGTTGTAAAGATTGAATAAAAAGGATGAAGTGAACGGTGCTTCATCCTTTTTGTTTTAAATTAATTAAAACTGAAAGCAAAGATAACTTAATGTTCCAAGTTCATAGCTACGATGAATCATTTTACCTTCAGTATTCCCACTTCCCATAGCAATGAAAAGTGGGACAAAGTGTTCTGCTCTTGGAACGGCTAAACGCGCGTGAGGAGCAGCGGTTTCCCAGTTACACAATGAATTTTTATCGTTATTTTGCATATGTTTTATAATCCAGTCATCAAATTCAACAGCCCAACTTTCAGGCGTTGTTTGATCCCATTTGAGTGCACGTAAATTATGCACAGTAACACCGCTGCCGATTACTAAAATATCCTCTTGTCCAAGTCCTTGAATTGCCTGTCCAATTTCATATTGCTTTTTTGCGGGAAGGAATGGATTTACTGAAACTTGAACGACAGGTATATCAGCTTTTGGATACATACGATGTAATAGTGTCCATGAACCATGATCTAACCCTCGAGTTGTATCTTTGTGAACTGGAATCCCCTTATGTTTAAATTTTGTTTCGAGCATTGTTGCGATGGCTGAAGAACCTTTTGCTTTATATTGTATTTCATATAATTCGGGAGGGAATCCGCCGAAATCATAAATTGTTTCATATTCATCATCTGAAGATGAGATGGTTAATACTTCAGTTTCCCAGTGTGCTGTAAAAATAGCAATTGCTTTTGGTTTATATGTTTCTCCAAGTGTTTTTAGAAAACGTGTATAGTCTGTATCTTGAATAGCAAGCATTGGTGAGCCGTGTGCTAAAAATAATGATGGTATCATAATGGTTCCCTCCTAAAAATATAATTATATAGTTACTTTATGTAAGTTACTATATAATTATATTTCTTGTTCTTCAAGATAATAATTTGAGGATTCGTTTAGAAAATACAGTGTTTGTCATTACGAAAACAATTGCATATAATACATAGTAAGAATAATGAATAATCATTCATTTTATAAAAATGTACATAATGGATTTGGAGGGTGTGAAAATGAACATACAGGAATGCTTTGTTACGGTATTGGATGGATCGGAAATTTATTTACGTAAGTGGCTACCGGAAAGTGAAATTCGTGGAATTGTACAAATTGCACATGGTATGACGGAACATGTTGGTGTCTATACAGAGTACATTGATGCTTTATTGAAGGCTGGTTATGGTGTGTATGCTCATGATCACCGGGGACATGGAAAAACAGCAAAACAAGAAGAGGATTACGGCCATTTTGAACCGAATATTGGCTGGGATCAAGCTGTTTCTGACATAATCTTTTTATCGGAACTTATTCGTAATGAACATAATTGTCCGCTTTTTTTATTAGGACATAGTATGGGCTCTTTCTTATCTAGACGTGCTGTGCAACTTCGTGGTGAACTATATGATGGATTCCTTATTTCTGGGACAGGTGGAAATCCTGGGTTTTTAGGTGTAGTAGGTCATAAAGTGGCAACAGTTGAAATGAAGCTACGTGGTGCAAAAACAAAAAGTCCAATGTTAAACTTTTTATCATTTGGAAATTTTAATTCGAACTTTAAACCGAATCGTACAAAGTTTGATTGGCTTTCTTCAGATACAAATCAAGTTGATAGATACATAGAAGATCCATTATGTGGTTTTATTTGTTCAACAAGTTTTTATCGTGAATTATTTAACGGTGTGCTTGAAGTGAATAAACTAGAGGAATATAAAAAAACACCTAAAGACCTTCCGATACACATTTTTTCTGGAGATCGTGATCCGGTGGGCGACATGGGGAAAGGTGTAAGAGAGGTGTACGATATGTATAAAAAATGCGGTGTGAAAGATGTAACACTTCGTTTATATGAAAATGGAAGGCACGAAATGTTTCATGAAGTGAATAGGGATGAAGTATTTCAAGATTTGATAGCTTGGTTAAATGAACATAACGTATAAAATAAAAGTCTCACTTTTTGTAGAAGTGAGACTTTTATTTTAAGAAATTGGAGGGGAATCATGAGTGAGTTTATAAATGTAGAATATATAGAAAGAGATTTTCAAGACATAGCTACAAAAGGAGAGGGAGAAATGAAAGTAAGGGAAGCGTTATTAAACGAAGCAAATGAATTAAGTGAGCTAGCACTAAATTCAAAAGCAACTTGGGATTACAGCGAAGAATTTATATTAGCATGTAAGGAAGATTTAACAATTACAGAAGCGTATATTGTCAATAACTACGTATATGTTTTAGAAAATCAAGGAGTAAAAATTGGTTTTTTCTCGTTTTTGCGTAAAGAAGAGGATGCTCTTGATTTCTTATATTTACATCCAAATTATAAGGGGAAAGGTTATGGGAAACTTTTATGGCAAAGTGTTGTAGAAAGAGCAGCTAACTTGGGAATTAAGAGATTTACAATTGATAGTGATCCAAATGCAAAAGGGTATTATATGAAAATGGGCGCAAAATTAATCGGTGAGACACCTTCAACTGTTTTTAAAAATCGGATTTTGCCACTTTTACAATATGATGTATAGAATCGATATTACATAGGGGATGCTGAGAAAATGAATGAGTTAAAGTTTGCAGAGGTGTACGAAATCTTAAAAAAGTCGTGGTCAATTGAAACAAGCTCAAAGTGGACGATAGAAAATCCAGCAAAAGGGCAATGCGGTGTAACAGCACTTGTTATACACGATTTGTTTGGAGAAGAAATAAAGAAGACGCAAGTTGACGAAGTTTGGCATTTTTACAATATGATAAATGGCAAACGATATGATTTTACATCATCACAATTTTTTGAAGAGATAACTTATATGGACATTCCTTCTAATAGAGAAGAAGCATTTGCAGACACGAATGAAAGGCAATATTATACTTTAAAACAAAAAGTGCATATCTTTATGCAATAGAATTTGTCTGAAGTGAAATATCTTTTGACTCTCAATGTTTAATAAGTTACTATAATGGTGGTAACTTATCGAAAGGAATATACTTTATAGAGTTGAGAGGGGAAAAACTTTTGAAAACAGCTTATGTAAGCGCTGCGATTGCAACGCTAAATGAACAGAATGAAGTGTTACGAAACGGATATATCATCGTAGAAGATGATAAGATTATAGAAGTACAAAATGGAGAATTTTCTAATCAGGATCAAGTGGATGAAGTAATCGATTTAAAAGGAAAGTGGTTATTGCCAGGTCTTGTGAATACGCATACACATGTTGTAATGACTCTTTTACGTGGCATTGGTGATGATATGCTGCTCCAGCCGTGGCTTGAAACAAGAATTTGGCCACTGGAAAGTCAATTTACTCCAGAACTTGCTGTTGCGAGTACAGAACTTGGTTTATTAGAAATGGTGAAGAGTGGGACAACAACATTCTCTGATATGTTTAATCCGATTGGTGTAGATCAAGATACTATTATGGAAACGGTCCGTAA
The DNA here is from genome assembly GCF_002584535.1 of Bacillus cereus. Classification (GTDB taxonomy): domain Bacteria; phylum Bacillota; class Bacilli; order Bacillales; family Bacillaceae_G; genus Bacillus_A; species Bacillus_A arachidis. The sequence continues at coordinate 15,742 of NZ_NUOT01000027.1, read as the reverse complement.
GAGTGGAATGCGTGCTGCAGTTTCAAGAACTTTATTTAGCTTTGGAACGAAAGAGGATGAGAAGAAAGCAATTCAAGATGCGGAGAAATATGTAAAACAATATTACAGTGAAGGCGACATGTTAACAACAATGATTGCCCCTCATAGTCCATATACATGTTCTACAGAAATGCTAGAAGAGTGTGCACGCATTGCGATGGAAAATCAGACAATGGTTCACATCCATCTTTCGGAAACAGAGCGTGAAGTACGTGATATTGAAACGCAATATGGCAAACGTCCAGTAGAGTATGTGGCAAGTTGTGGTTTATTTCAGAGACCGACAGTTATTGCACACGGGGTTGTGCTAAATGAAAATGAGCGCGCTTTCTTAGCAGAACATGATGTTCGTGTTGCTCATAATCCTAATAGTAATTTGAAATTAGGATCTGGTATAGCAGATGTTAAGACAATGTTAGAAGCGGGAATCAAAGTTGGTATTGCCACAGATAGTGTTGCATCTAACAATAACCTAGATATGTTTGAAGAGCTCCGCGTTGCCACTTTATTGCAAAAAGGTATCCATAAGGATGCAACTGCACTACCCGTTGAAACAGCTCTTTCATTAGCCACCAAAAGTGCGGCAGAAGTAATTGGAATGAAACAAACAGGTTCAATTGAGGTAGGGAAATGTGCCGACTTTATTACAATTGATCCATCCAATAAGCCGCATTTGCAACCAGCGGAAGAAGTATTGTCACACCTTGTTTATGCCGCGAGTGGGAAAGATATATCAGATGTTGTAATTAACGGAAAGCACATTGTGTGGAACGGTGAATGTAAAACATTAGATGAAGAGCGAATTATTTTTGAAGCGAGTCGTTATAAACGAGGGTTGAAGATGTAATTGAAATAGACAAATTGATAAAGAACGCTATCCTTTTTAATGAAATACAAGAGGAGAGCGTTTTTTTGTGAATTTTATGTGAAACGAATAAATATTCAACAGAATAACACGACTTTATACTAGTCTTTCTGCTATAATGTATAGCGTTTTATAATATTATTCGAATTTAAGGAGAAAAATTCATGAAGCAGAAAAAGAGCCGCTTACTAGCAATTACACTTGTCACATCTTTAATTTTATCGGCTTGTAGTAGTAAAGCGAATAAAGTTAATAAAGAGGATCAAAAACAAGTGTTAAACGTAACAGTATCAGAAGAAATCCCTTCTCTTGATACAGCCAAAGCGATGGATGGTACATCATCACATGTGATGCAAAATATATTTGAAGGGTTATATGTACTAGATAATCAAGATAACCCCGTACCTGGTGTGGCGAAGTCATTTGAGAAAAGTGAAGATGGGAAAAGATATACATTCCATTTGCGTAAAGATGCAAAATGGTCAAATGGTGAATCAGTAACAGCACATGATTTTACTTTTGCTTGGAAACGGACATTGAGTCCTGAAACAGCCTCTCAATATGCGTACATGTTATTTTATATAAAAAACGCACAAGAAATAAATAAAGGTACATTGGCTACTGATCGACTAGGAGTAAAGGCATTAGATAATTATACGCTAGAAGTACAGTTAGAACAGCCTGTTCCGTATTTACTGCAATTATTAGCATTGCCTATTTATTTACCACAGCATGAATCATTTGTGAAAGAACAAGGAAATCGTTATGGATTAGAGCCTAATAACCTAATATATAATGGAGCGTTTGTGTTAGAAAAATGGAAGCATGAACAAGAATTTCAATTAAAGAAAAATAATACTTACTGGGATAAAGGGAAAGTGAAGCTAGATGAAATAAACTTCCATATTGTAAAAGATACAATGACGGCTGTAAATTTATATGAATCTGGTACTCTTGACCGTGTGCCTATTAATTCTACATTTGTAGAACGATACAAAAACAACAAGGGGCTACATGTGTCAAGTGAGTCAGCCATAGCGATGCTTCGACTTAATGAAAGAAATGCTACACTAGCAAATAAAAAAGTTCGTCAATCTATTTCTTTAGCATTGAATAAAGAGGAATTTGTAAAGCACTTTATAAATAATGGTGCAACTCCTGCACAAGGTCTGATCCCAAAAGGATATAAGAATGAAGCAACTGGGAAGGATTTTAGAAAGGAGAATGGGAATATTGCTAGCTATGATTTGCAAAAAGCAAAAAAACTTTGGACAGACGCTAAAAAAGAGCTTGGCACAGAAAGTATTACAGTTGAGCTCCTGACATTTGAACAAGACAATGCAAGGCGTATGGCAGAGTATATAAAAGGCGATTTGGAAAAGCATTTACAAGGTTTAACAGTGCAGATTAAACAGCAACCATTTAAGCAAAAATTACAGCTAGAACAAACAGGGCAATATGATATATCTATGGTAGTGTGGGGGCCAGATTATAAAGACCCGATAAGTTACTTAGAATTATTTACGACAAATAATTCTAATAATAAGATGGAGTACTCGAATTCTTATTATGATGATCTTATAAAGAAAGCAAAATATGATATTGTACAAGACCAACAGAAAAGATGGGAGACCTTACAAGAGGCAGAGCGAGTAGTCTTGGAAGATGCTGCAATTGCCCCGCTTTATCATACTGGTTCAGCATATATACAGAAGGAATATGTCAAAGGTATTGAGAAGCACCAATTTGGTGGGGTGTATACGTATAAACATGCTTTTATAGCTGAAAAATAATAAGGTGGAAAAGAGCTAATTACTTGATACAGAAGTATTGGCTCTTTTTTAAATTTTAAAGTAAATAATTCGGAGTTTGTTCTTTCTCTGTGATGGACATTTTTTGTTATAAGAAATACATCTCTAATTTCAACGTTTTTTTGCACCGGTTACTCTTTCATAACACATTTGTGCTAGTGTTAGCTACCTCCCTAAAACTACGTTGAATGACTTATGATAGTATCTTTAGCTCAGCACGGCGGATAACCTGTTTGATGAAAAGGAATTCTCAAAAAGAGTGCTATAAAACAAGACAAGCCAAAGAAATGGATAAGGAGTGAGCAAGCGATGGACAACATAATAAATGCGGGCAGCTTTGGTTTGCAAAGCAGGACGGCTCAAAAAGCGGTTGGCCAGTATTTGTTCGATTGCTTGAAACTGGAGGGCATTACCGAAATTTTCGGCGTCGCAGGGGACTATAATTTTACACTTCTTGATACCTTGGAGTGTTATAACGGTATCCGTTTTATAGAAGGGCGGAACGAATTAAACTCGGGCTATGCCGCAGATGGCTATGCAAGAATCAAAGGAATATCCGCTCTTATTACGACCTTTGGGGTCGGGGAGCTTAGCGCCTGCAATGCGATAGAGGGAGCCAACAGCGAGCATGTGCCAATTATTCACATTGTGGGTGCGCCTCCTGAGAAGGATCAAAAAGAGCACAAGCTGATGCACCACACCCTAATGGATGGAAATTTTGATGTCTTCCGCAAGGTGTATGAGCAGATTACGGCTTATACCGCAGTACTTACGCCGGAAAACGCCAAGATTGAAATTCCGGCTGCGATTCGCATTGCTAAGGAAAAGAAAAAACCGGTATACCTGGTTGTAGCCGATGATTTAGTGAACAAGGCGATCACGGTCCGGAAAGAGCCGGTACCACCACGTCCAACGTCCAACCTGAAAACCCTTCAGGCTGCGGTGAATCATGTCCATCGGCTGCTGGAGCGTGCAAAGCGTCCGGTTATCCTGGTGGATGTGAAAACAATGCGTTTCGGGCTTCAGACAGCAGCTCGGCAGCTGGTCGACGCCATGAACGTTCCTGTTGCAACGATGATGTATGGGAAGGGGGCATTCGACGAGAGCCATCCAAATTATATCGGAATGTACCTAGGCTCTTTCGGAGGTTCTGAAGTCCAAAGTAAGGTGGAAAGTGCCGAAAGACTCTGTATCATTGAAATGATCGCGGGGAATCCGATGGACGCACCTAAATATATGCGACAGATGCGTAGTTATATGGAGAAGCAAGAAATGCAGCGTAGCCAGAAATAGTTCCAAATAACAAGAATGTTCCCGAATGATGGATATGACCTTTAATAGGTATCCTTGACAAACGGTTATGTAGAAAATTAGCATTTTTAATTCGTTTACTACAGTTGGGTTCCTGAAATTTGCTAAGAAATCTGTTCTATTACTCCCACAAGTTAAAAAACATTAAAATGATGTTTTTTAACTTGTGGGTCACTATACATCGCCATTAAGTAAAAAAGGTTGTATCCTAAAGCGAAAAAAGTGAACTTAATTCTCATGAATAAAAGTGGAAAGAAAAAAATTCGTTTTGATGCATTTCAAAATCTTAAGTTGATAGATGAGGGGTACCGTCAGGAAAATGCGGATTTATAACGGCGAGCTTATTTTCAAGACGATTCCCCCGCTTTTAACAACTGTAGCCTTGGAATACAGTTTGATTAAAAATGTGATTTTAATTGAAATTGAATATCATATTTTCTTTTTATCCTATATGACAAAAGTGAGAATGTTACGATATTAACGCGAAAAAAAGGGCTGTTAATGGTAGGTGAAAGAAATGGAAATTGATGAAAATGCTAAAGGAATTTCTTTTAGGGCATTAAAATTAGAGGATTATGACGTTGTTTTAAATTGGAATAAAGATGAACGATTTTGTGAAGCAAATGGCTGGCAAAAAAATAGAGATAAAGATGAATTATTTCAATGGTGGAATCATTGTGTAGATAAGCAACGAAATGATTTTATTCGTTTTGGAATTGAATATAATAATAGACTTATTGGCTATGCAGATTTAGCAAAGATAAGAAATAATAGTGCTGAAATTGGTATTGCTATTGGGGATAGCAAACTCTGGGGCATGGGAATTGGTACTCAAACTGTTAATAGTCTAATCCATCATGCAGTCAAAGAATTAAGAATCACTATATTTTACGGTGAAACGCATGAAACAAATCTCCGTTCAAGGAAGATGATGGGGAAATTAGGTTTTACTGAGGTTAGTCGTATTGGTAGTGAAATTTATTTAGACAAAAAGGTTAAGTTGATACAGTATAAATTATGTTTGGAGGAATAAGAAACGGGAGGGCGAATCATAACTATTCGCTTACCGAAATCATTAAACTTTATTATAAAAATATATAGCTTGCAAAATTTTAGCCCCCGCATTTTAATCAAAATACGAGGTTTTTTTATGATGAAATCAAAGTTTTTAGCTACTTTTCACTCAAACTTTATTTCAATCCAACATCGGAATGATTAAGCTGTATGAATCATAAAGTCATTTTAAAAATAAGCTCTGAGATGAATGGTGGAAAATTAATTTTTCTCCATTCACAGCATTGTATTTTCAGAATAGATAATTTTTTAATGGGCTATTATGTTAAACTAAAATATAGATTTTTAATATGGCAAAGGTGGTGAAAAAATGGCAGAGAAAAACAGAAGAAATAAGCTGTATTATACAATCGCTTTTCTCGTTTCAACAAGTTACATCTGGGTTTTAATTATATCTGCATACAACATGGGTATCCCGCAATATAACAGTTTGATTTACGGTATTCTTCTCATGACAGCTTTTACATTTATAATTACAGTTCCATTACTTTATATAGGTTTACCCCTAATATGTATTGGCGCTGTACTTGCCATGTTTCGAATATTCTCTGTAAAGCGAATGTTGACTTATTATGCATTATCTTGGTTGATCCTATGGCTTGCTTTAGAGATCCCTTTAAGCATTTATGGTAATCATGAAGAAAAATACATATTTACAGAACAAGTAAAAGAGCAACACATCATAGAAAAGGTAAAAGAGGCAGTAGAAAAAAACAATGGTCCTATTAAGATTACGGATGAGCTTAAACAAAGTATGCTGGAATGGAATGAGGGTACAGGGAGTCCCGAATATCCTATTTTAGAGATTAGATATGAATTATTAAACTGCGATAAACAAAAAGACGAAAAAATAAATGGGTATTCCTGTACAGCTTCTATTGAAGCGCATTATAAACAGGAAAAATGGTTGATTGATTTTGATTCAAAAGAAAATGCAGGAGGAATGAATTTATCTAAAAATAACCAACAGGCTGAAGAGAAGGCGAAACAGGAAGCTCTTACTTCTGAAGAAGAAACGAACATCCGAAAAAATGCTGAATCTGAGGCAATTCAATTTTTAAAAGAGAAGTACAATTTAAATTTAACACTCGTTAAACAAACATTTGAAAAGAGTATAAACTCAAACAAGAAAGAAAATAGACCATCGAATCCAGTGCATGAAATAAAAATTAACGGTTATTTAAACGAAGATTCCAAAAAAGATGTCACAGTAAGGGTGGAATACGATCCTTTAACCAAGAAGTACTGGTCTCATATATATGCATTTGAAATGAGTGATGAAGCACAGAATGAAATACAAAAACAAATCGATTTAAAAAAGGAGAAAAATAATTAATATGGAATCCGATTTGGTATATTATTTTAACCCCGCCTTAAAATTAGGGCGGGGTTATTGTTGATTTGAAATAAAGTCGTGATGTTTATAAAAAAATTGTGAACCTTTACCCTCCTAGGTATTTTTGTCAGAAGATGTTCTTTTTGACTAGAACAAAAAGAACATCTGAATAAAAAGTGGATTAAGGAATTATTTAGTGACATAGAGTTGTTCCGTTAAAGGGCCATATTCTTGAGGGAATCCCTGGTCCAAATTTGATACTAATAGAACAGTTCTAATCATATTCTTATGATAGAAAACATTAAAAAGGGGTGTAAAGTTAGTTGATAAAAGTTAAAGTTAGTTTACGGCCCATTGTAAGTAAGATAAATTTACCCACCGTTTTGAAAACAGCTATACTTCCGGGTGACTCAATTGAAAGATTATTTATTGCAACCCAGGTAGGAGAGATTTTTTACATAGGAAACGGAGTTATAAGGACTTTTTTAGATATTCGCCCGCGAGTCATAAAATTAGGTACTTCTGAGGAAGGTGTTTCTGGTAGTGGATATGATGAACGGGGATTGCTAGGGCTAGCATTTCACCCAGAATTTTATTATAACGGTCTGTTTTATCTTCATTATTCAGTAGCTGGAACACAAGGTCCAGGTGCCCTTTCTGAACATTTTAAGCCTAACCCATGTGATTCCAGTACTTTAAACCTAAGGTGGACAAATAGAGAAACGCAATATGATCATATTGATACAGTTGAAGAATGGATTTTACAATCGAATGGTCAACCTCAAAAACGACGGACATTACTTAACTTAAGAAGACCATTTTTTAATCATAATGGTGTCAATAGCTTAAACTTTTCACCTGAAACCGGAAAACTTGTTTTAACAACTGGAGATGGTGGGGCAGGCTATGATCCATTTAATTTAAGTCAGAATGATATGGAGATAGCTGGTAAAATAATTGAAATTGATGTAGTTAAGAATACATCTATTAATAATCCACCCGTAGTCACGCGCTTTAATGAACTTCCCTCATCTATCCAGGAAACGCTTACGGTAATTGCCAAAGGGGTTCGCAATATAACAGGCATTTCATTTCAAAGGTTTTATAATCAGTATATCAAATATGTGGGGATTGTCGGACAGGACCTGGTAGAGTCGATTTTTTCATTCGTTCATTATAAACCAATACCGGTTACTCAGCTTATTCAAGCTTCTTTAACTGACCAAGAAGGATTTATTAACTTTGGCTGGCGAGGGTGGGAAGGTGCTTTTCCTACTTCGTTTATAAAGGGCTGTTCTGCAAATCCGACTTTGGTTGAGAAAACAATTGCTTATTACAATGAAGCAGTAAAAACTTTAGTAGGGCGTCTTCAGCCTTTAACTAGTTATTTTCATAAAGATCCCCGACCCGATAAGTTTGGAGGAACTGCACTTACAGGAGTCCAGCCATATATGGGGAATGAAATCCCAAATTTAACGGGAAGCGTCGTGTTTACCGATCTTGCCAAGAATGAAGAATCTCGACCTCCGGTTAGAGGAGTTTTAGCTTATACCAGGGGAAGTACAAATTGTAAACTAAATGATTTTAGTGTTATTGAAACGGATTATAATTTTGGGTCTCAATCAGCTTATTATGTTAATTTGGGAACGAATCTGGATCAAACCAGACTATATTTAGGAGTTTATGGCTCTATGAAAGTAACTGATTTTAACCAAGGTACTGTTTTTGAAATTGTTCCATGATTTATAACTATAGGATTTGATAGATATTCCCTTTATAAAAAGTAACACCGGAAAGTGGCAGGAGAAATCCCTCAGCTATTACTTTTCTTCAGGTTGGAGTAAGCACTAACACCTTACCATCAATCTGTAAACGTTAAGTTAATGGGAGTTATAAGCTTTTTAGCAAATACTTCAATTCCATATCCTAATGGAACTAAGATATCTTCTGGCTTTAAAATTCTTTTCATAGTATCCGCCCGATACATTGTACCCCTTAGAAAAAGCTTCTATTTTTGAATATTCACGGAGGGACAGTCCTCATTCCAATTGATTACTAACAGGCAATACAGCATAAAGCGCAAGGGAATGAATAGTATAGAAAGTGACGAATTGGATGTTTTTAGGGGGTGTTTGAATCGATCAGTTTGTTCGTTATTGGTATCAATCGATGATAGAGACAGATGCAAACTATGTTCACGTAAGAAAGATGGCCCTTGCAACCAAGTTAGTTATTACAGCTGTATTGAGCACATTTGCCGCTATGTTTCAATCAGCGGGGGGCTTTATGCCTGGTATAGGCTTTCTGATTAGTATTCTAGCGACCTTACCAATTTTTTTAACTACTTGCTTTTCTATCCGCCAGGGAATCCTTTCTTATACCCTTACGATTTTCCTTTTATTTATTATTCAGCCGAGTGAACTAATTATCTTTCCCTTTACAACAGGTTTATTAGGTATAGCGATGGGGGCGGCCTTTTTACAATTTAAGAGGAGAGTTGTGGTTGTTTCCTTTTCATCAATATGTTTACTTACAGGTATTATAATGCTTTTGTATGTATTTCGTTTTCCAGTGCTAGGCCCTACTGTTGATACAACTATGGATTCGAAAGTTATTGCAATAATATGTGTATTGAGTTTTCTTTACTGCTGGATCCTCGCGGAGCTTTGTAGAATACTCATGAATAGATTGTGCCAGGTATTGTCTTAGCAGTTGAGTGAAATCTTTTTGAACGAATATAAGATGAAGCCGAATACAAAAGAGAGAATATGTAACGTTACTGTTGAAATAAAAAAGAAGATCTCATNNATGAGATCTTCTTTTTTATTGACCAGTAAATGTCTGATACAGCAAGAAAATATTTAAAGCGATAACTAACGCAGCAATTAGCCAAGCAATTGCGTTTGTAATGCGATGGTTCACTAGCACACCCATAATCTTTTTGTTACTTGTAAACATAATAAGAGGTACTAATGCAAATGCGATTCCGAATGATAATACAACTTGACTCATGACAAGGGCATGAGTTGGATTCACTCCTAACGCAATAATAACAAGAGGTGGAATCATTGTAATAAATCGTCTTAAATATAAAGGAATATGCATGCGGATAAATCCTTGCATAATAATATCACCAGACATTGTACCAACAGAAGAACTAGATAAACCAGCAGCTAACAATCCAATCCCAAAAAGGCTAGCTGATACAGGGCCAACTAAATTGCTAAACTCATTAAAAGCGACATCTAAATCTTTAACATGTAATCCGTTTTTGAAGAACAAGGCAGCTGCTACAATTAGCATACTTGCATTAATCGCTCCAGCAATCACCATTGCAATAATGATATCAATGAATTCAAAGCGGAAAATCTTTTTGCGCTGTTCATCTGTTGTTCCGACTACGCGGCGTTGTGTTAAAGCAGAATGTAGATAAATCGCATGTGGCATTACTGTTGCGCCTAAAATTCCAGCTGCAAGTAAAATGCTATCTACACCTTGAAATTTAGGAATAAACAGTCCTGAAAGAAGAGGGCTTAGCTCTGGTTTCGCATAAAACACTTGTACACCAAATGCAATAACAACGATAAAGACCATTCCTGTAATAACAGCTTCTAATGGACGGAAGCCCCTGCGTTGAAACTCCAGTATAATGAATGATCCAACTGCAGTAATTAAAGCAGCGGGTAACATTGGAATACCAAACAGTAAATATAATCCTAACGCAGCACCGATAAATTCAGCTAAATCAGTAGCTATAATAACGAGTTCTCCTTGTATCCATAAACCAATTGAAACGGGTTTTGGAAAATGTTCACGAGCAACTTCAGGCAGGTTCTTTCCGGTAGCAATTCCGAGCTTTGCTGATAGAGACTGAATTAATACGGCCATTAAATTGGAAGCTAGAATCACCCAAAGTAATAAATAACCATATTGTGAACCTGCCGCAATATTTGTAGCGAAGTTTCCTGGATCAATATAAGCTACGGATGCGATGAATGCAGGGCCAAGAAAAGGCAATAATTTTTTTAATCCTTTTGTTTCGCCACTTAAAGCTAGGTGGGCAGATTGAATTGTTGTACTTTGAGGAGGGACATGTTCATCTTTTGTTATATCTTTATTCATAGTAGTTTTCCCCTTTAGTTTCTTAACTTGATGCAATTATTGTATTTATTCTTTTGTTCTATTTCAATACATTTAGATATTTTAGATGATGTTTTTATTTGAACATAACTGTTTCCTTAATGCAAATTATATGACTGTATACAATAAAATGTGTGATCGGAATAACTATGTAACAAAAATAAATAAAATAGCTCACATACAGTTATAACTTTAGGGATTGTAGGAGAATAAAGAGAGTTGACTTACAATATGGAGTGGAAAAAAGTGCTTTCAATTGTAAAATAGGATTCACAGCATATTAATTGCTGGAAACTAATTTGTATGTTATATAATATATTGGGATTACATTACAACCGTATTGGATTGTTATGTGATCTCGTTTTTCATTTGCGTTAACTTCAGGGAAAACATTGTAAATAGGAGAAAGTTATTTGAACAATAGGTAACAAATCTTTTCTTATTCTTATATGTTCCGATATGATCGTTAACTTATACATGATTTTAAAATATCGAATTAGATAGGTGGTAAAAATAAAATGTTAAATACAAAACCATACAGAGTACTGCTGTATTACATGTACACTACAATTGAGAACCCTGAAGAGTTTGCTGCTCAGCATTTAGAATTTTGTAATTCACTTGAGTTAAAAGGGAGAATTCTTGTAGCAGAAGAAGGGATTAACGGAACGGCCTCAGGTACTGTCGGGCAAACAGAGAAATATATGGAAGCAATGAAGAACGATCCACGATTTGCTGGAATCGTTTTTAAAGTGGATGAAGCGGATGAGCATGCGTTTAAAAAAATGCATGTGCGTCCTCGTCCAGAGCTTGTTACACTTCGTTTAGAAGATGATATCAATCCGAAAGAAACAACAGGAAAGTATTTAGAACCAAAAGAGTTTTATGAAGCAATGCGAGAAGAAAATACAGTTATCATTGATGCGAGAAATGATTATGAATTTGATCTAGGCCATTTTAGAGGCGCAATTAAACCTGATATTAAATCATTCCGCGAGCTACCAGATTGGATTGATGAAAATAAAGAAATGCTCGAAGGCAAAAAGATTTTAACGTATTGTACAGGTGGTATTCGTTGTGAAAAATTTTCAGGCTGGTTAGTTAGAGAAGGTTTTGAAGATGTAAGTCAGCTTCACGGCGGGATTGTAACGTACGGAAAAGACCCTGAAGTGCAAGGTGAACTATGGGATGGACAATGTTATGTATTCGATGAGCGTATTGGTGTACCAGTGAACCAAAAAGAACATGTTATTGTTGGAAAAGATCACTTTACAAAAGAACCATGTGAGCGTTATGTAAATTGTGCAAATCCAGAATGTAACAAACAAATCTTATGCTCAGAAGAAAATGAACAGAAATATTTACGTGCATGCTCACACGAGTGCCGTGTGCACCCACGTAACCGTTATGTGAAAGAACATGAATTAACAGAAGAGCAAGTAGCTACTGCATTAGAAAAAATTGAAGCAGAAAATCAAGTGAAATTAGGATAATAATTGACTTTAATAAAAAATGGATCCCATCGTAAAAGAGAGGATCCATTTTTTATTTGTATTTAGATAATGAAAAAGATTACACATTGTTTGTTTGAAACAGCTTGTTTATATAAAGCCTTAATTTCTAAAAAATAACTATAAGTATATTCGAATATCTCATCAGAATCATCATCTTCAACGAGTGGATAAAGTTGTTCATCCATTAATTCTTGAAAGTTGTACATGTTGTTGAAATCAGATTCGCTTAAATCTTTTATTGCAGAATAGGTCTCTTCGACTTCACTAGTTGTAAGATAAAAAGTACCGAGCAAATCGTTATCTATGATAGAATCATTAAGAGGTACGACATGTCCAAGTGGTGGCTCCCCTCCGCCAATCTCACCACATAAAGTAAAATGAAGTAACTGCCATGACTTATCGATATCTAAATCGGACTCTTTAAAATAAAGATCCAACTCTTTATTTTTGATTTTACTTAATTCCTCATCTGTAACTAATAGATACTGTCCAATCATCCCCATAATAGCCAGCTCCTCTATTGATTTTTAATTTAGTATATCATATTTTATGTAGGTGTTTTTTGGGGATAGAAGAGGAATTTAAGTCATTTATAAGATGTGAGAAAATATAGATTATTTCTGGTGAAGCAAAACAAGGGAAATGTTTAAAGAAAAGAGTAGGCCATAAAAATTTGTGGTCTACTCTTTTTATAAGGATCCATTTATTTATTAAAACTAAATGTTATAAGGATGTTTCCGTGTGTTTTCTTCCTGAAATTTTGATTTTTATGGCGGAAGTAAAGCTTTCGTATTATTGATATTTGCTAAAAAGAAGAGCAGCTATTTACTCTTGTTATAAGCAGATTTTGTTAAACCATAAACAACAGTATCTTCATACATTCCCCAGTATAAACAACTTTGTTTAAATGTTCCCTCATGCTTCAATCCTAATTTTTGCATGACTTTAGATGAGGCAGGATTTTTAGTGAAAGCATCAGCATAAATACGGTTTAGTTGCAATTCTTCAAATGCATATGTAACGATGACTTGGCCGGCTTCTGTGCAGTATCCTTTCCCCCAATATGATTTACCTATCCAGTATCCTAGCTCACCTTTATTATGTTTTTTATTAATAAAAAGGTATATGCAACCGATGAGCATATTTTGCTCATTAACCATTGCAAAGTGAAAACTGTCACCCTTATCCATAGCTGTATGAGTAGAGGTAATCCACTCTTCTGCCACGTCATCTGGATAAGGGTGAGGAATAATTGTAGTAGTCTTAGCAACCTCTTTATCTCCTGCTAATTCTTGAACTCTCGGAGCATCGTCTAATTCAAATGGGCGTATTGTTAATCTTTTAGATAAGAACATTGGATATTGCATTTTTTCTCATCCTTTCTAACCACACAATTCTTTACTATAATACATAATTTTAAAATAAAACTTTATTAAGAAGTTGAATCTTCTGTTAAATAAATAAGTCAGATGTATAATATAGTTATGCTACAAGGAAGTGAAATTTTCATAATTGGAAAAGGGGAGTTCTATATGCGTATTTTAGTATTAGGAGCTGGAGGAATTGGAGGATATTTTGGAGGCCGTTTAGTAGAAAAAGGGGAAGATGTTACGTTTCTCGTTCGTAGTGGACGAAAACAACAGCTTGAGAAAAATGGTCTTGTTATTCGTAGCATAAATGGAAATTTCTCCTTTATACCACAATTAATCACAAAAACTGAATCCGTAGATCCATTCGATTTAATTTTATTCTCAACAAAAACCTATCATTTAGAAGAAGCAATAAACGATTTGAAGCCATTTGTTGGTAAAAATACAATTATTATACCACTACTAAATGGTATAGCTCACTTATCTACATTGCAACAGGTATTTGGTGAGGATAAAGTTATTGGAGGTTTGTGTTTTATCGAAACAACATTAAACGGTGAGGGAGATGTTGTTCAAACTAGCTCTGCTAACCGACTTGTATTTGGGGAAATAAAACATTTACATACAGAGCGAATACAGGGGATTGCCAACACATTAAAGGGTACAAAAGCAAGTTTTGTTTTAAGTAATCATATCGTGCAAGATATGTGGCATAAATATTTATTTATTACTGTTATGTCAGGCGTGACTACGCTAATGCGCGCACCAATAGGTCCGATCCGTGAAAGTGATGGGGGACGGGACTTGATTCGGAATTTATTTAAAGAAGCAGCACAGATTATGAAAGCATCTGGGGCCCCCATTCAGGATAATATTGTTGACGAACATATGAAGACGATTGAGAAGATTTCATATGATATGAAATCTTCTATGCAGCGGGATATGGAAAAAGGTTCATCTATCGAGGGGGAGTACTTACAAGGATATTTGTTGAAATTAGCAAAACAATTTCATGTAGATGCTCCATTGTTAAAAATTATTTATCAAAATTTAAAAGTTTACGAAAAGATGTTGTAAGGGAACATTCAATATTTTATTTAATTTAAAACGAAGGTGGTGTCACTGAAAATAATACAATTGCCATTTCGTTGAAATTATTTTCCCATTTATGTTTTAAATTTGCTGGTATCTTTACACTATCACCAGCGTCTAATACATATTGTTCTTCATTTAGATATAACAAAATTTTTCCTTCTAAAATGACTGCAACTTCCTCACCTCTATGTTCCAGAGGATTTTCTGACGAAGAGGTATTGGGAGGAACATTCATAATCGCTGTTGCCAAATTACCAGTGCAATCAGGTGACAATAACTCATAAGATAAATTATCAACAATCATTTTCTTACGTTTATTGGATCTTACGATTAAATCATCTGTGTTTGTTTCTTCAATGAAAAAACTAAATGTTGGAACATCAAGGGATTTAGCTAAGACCTTTATGGTTTGTATTGAAGGATTTGCTAATCCACGTTCGATTTGGCTTAACATTGAAGGGGTAATTGCAGCTAATTTTGCTAACTCCTTACTGCTCAAGCCTTTAGCTTTTCTATACTTTTGTACTTTTTTTCCAATATCTATATTTTCCATGACTATACTCCTTAATATTTCGTTAAAATATATTTAAAATAATGAAATTTTTATTTAATGTTATCAATGTTTTTATGTCAAACTACCTTAAATTATAATTTAACATTCACATCGCTACAAGAAAATAAGGAGAATCAGATAAATGAAGGAGATTGAAAAGCTTCGCTCCATATGCAACCAAAGTATTTCCTGAAAGGCACCATCGAGGCTCCTTTAATGGAGTTTCTTCCGTGAAATAGTCTTTAGAGCAGGAATATCAACGAAATATATCAGGATCTATTAAAGTAAGGGAAGGAGTTGTGTATATTAAATCTATCCATAATATTTAAAAGCAAAAAAGTTTCTTTATTCTAAACTATAGAAAAGAAACTTTTTGCTTTTGAGATATGTTTATTTTAAATTTCATGGTGAAAGGGTGTACCTAAGAAGATGAATAAGAGCTTTAATTTTCGAGAGTAGATATAGGAAGATTAATATTAACTGTCGTTCCTTTGCCTACTTCACTTTCAATAAGTATCTTTCCTTGGTGCTTTTCGATAATTTTATAACAGATCATTAATCCTAAACCGATACCATTTTCTTTGATACTATAAAATGGTTCTCCTAGATAAGGTATACGATCTTTTTCAATTCC
>NZ_NUOT01000026.1 GCF_002584535.1 Bacillus cereus | reverse complement strand
TTGTATTCCCTAAGATTTGTGATCCAAGAGTATCTGTACTTTTGGAAGTATCCATCGTTGGAATTTCGTTTGTTTCTGTACGATTCAGTACTTGTTTTGCTGCTAATTTAGCATCAGATTTACTATCACTTCCGCTTGAATTCGTACTTGTTTTTTTGTCTCCACCTGTAGAACATGCCGTTAATGCCATACTCATTGCTAAAACTGGTGCTACGACTGCTGTTAGTTTTTTCATCTTTTTCTTTTTCACTTTTGTACCCTCCCTAATTTCTTGTACGTTTCTAGATTAAGAAATTTCTGATAATTCTGTTTTTCTTTATATTCTTATCAAAAGATTTCTATTAACTATTATTCTACTAATTTTTTGTTTTTTGTAAAGTATTATTATTAAAAATTTTATAAAAATTATTTTATTGCACTAATATTCATAAACATGCCACTACGTTGATATAGCATTTTTTTGTATTCCTACATGCATTTGATTTTTCTTCTATTTATTCCAATTGTAAAGAAAACTCTTCTGAATTATTGTTAATAAATAATGTATAATTCTAGTAAATCCTTTCTTAACAAAATATAAAAGCAGACATTTATAATTATCTGCTTTACTAAAAAATTTTTATATTGTGTGTGCTATACTTCTTAACCCTCTTCACCTTCTTTTTTAATTTGCTGTTCACTTAATTCAAGATGGCTTTGAAGTTTATTACTAAGTTCTCTTAAACTCTTTATGTCTGGATTATAATAATATACTCGTTCACCATTCGGACCATTTGGTAAATATAGATCATCTCCGGTTAATTGTATTTTCTCAATTGAAGCATTTAAACCATATTTGTAAAACGACAGCATATCAGCCAAAGCTAAGTTTGTCTTAAAATCACCGTCTACAGCATCAATCATTTTTCCTATTTTTGTAACAGACCCTACGCTTTTTAATTTTTTTAAGATTGCTTCAATGACGAGTTGCTGACGCAGTCCTCTCATAGCATCACTATCAATATGCCGCGTTCTTGCAAGAGCGAGTGCTTGTTCACCAGTTAATGTTTGTATTCCTTTTTTCAAATGGATAGCATCAGGCTCATCTTTACTATTTTGTTCAGAAAACTCAATCGGAACATCTATTTCAATGCCACCTAAATCATCAACAATTTTTATAAACGAATTGAAATTGAATTTCACAAAATAATCAACCGGTACATGTAATAATTTTTCTACTGCTTCAACAGAAGCTTGTGGCCCTCCATCCTTTCCATTCTTTACAAGACCTCTTCCATATGCATGAGTTATTTTATCCTTTTTCTTTTCAATTGGAACATATGTATATGTATCACGTGGTATACTAATTAATTTGACTGTTTTATCATCTTTATTAAAAGTCGCTAGTAATAATGCATCTGTATGAAACGAACCATTGTATTCTTTTTGACGCTCCTTATTTTCATCAATACCCATAATTAAGAGAGAAACATTATTGGTTATTGGCTTTACAACTTCCTCACGTAAGTCAGATTTCTCACCACGCGCTAGGCTGAGAGATGCTTTTTGCACCGCATTTGAAGCTTTATTGTATAGGTACGCACCGTATCCAACGCCACTAGCTAACAAGATCCCTAAAAATATGCCTATGACTCTTCTTTTTTTAGATTTTTTCTTATTCTTTTTTTCACGTGAAAGTACACTCTTCTCCACATTATTTCCCCCGATTCTTATTATTCTATACAAATTAAAAACTGACAAAATGACAAATTCCTTATTTACTCAATACATTTTCAATTTTTCGTATGAAGATACATCTTTTTGATATACGTTTTCATTTATTCTTTTATTTATTTGTATCTTTTCTGTAGTAATAGAATACTGAATCATCCCTTTATCGAAACTAAGAAAATTTAACATGATTCCCGTATTTTTTTCAACAATCATTTCAAATTCCCCCTGTAAATCTTCTGATGTACTAACAGGCATCTCTATATTTATAACACCCTCTATTTTGTAACAATCTAATCCAAGATACTTTATTTCTTTGAAATTCCAATCTTTATATCTAATTAACAAATCTGCAAACTCAGATTGAATACTGTATGTAGCGAATCCGACATATTCACCGTCATATCGTTTCTTCTCTCCTACTTTATTAAAGACCCTTTCGGTAGGAGTTAATTTTAGTAATTCTTTGTTTTTTGGTTCAGGCTTCCAATCCACTTCTTTATAAGTAGCATCTTTATCATTAAATTCCTGTCTTTTTCCATTGTTATATAAAATCGTCATTTTCTTTGCTTGCCGATCCTCTTTAGAAGAAATTCCCCTCTTATTCTCTGTATCAATTGCATATTTGTAAGTAGTAATAAGATGAGATGATCTCGTATATTCTTCAAATTGGCCTGTTACATTTTTAAAATAATCAATTGAATCTAGCATTCTTTGATGAATCTTTTCTTTTTCAGGATAATTCACGTTAGATTTTGTTTCTTCTTCATTTTCATAATCTGAAAATGCTTTTTTCGTTACATATTCAAATACCCCACCTTTTTGTGCAAAACTTTGCACAGAAAATTCAAGCATAGAAACGAGTGATAATACCATTATTGCCGCACTAACAGCCATAACTTGAACTCTATAAGATTTCTTTTGAACAGGAATATTATGTAACGTATCACTAATTTTCTGATTCAAATGCTCTGGTAACAATGTCTTTTCTTTTTCTATTCGCTTTTTCAGCTTTTCATCAAACAGTTTGTCTCTATCCATCGTATTAGCACCCCCTATTCCATTTTTAATTGCTCCTGTAGTTGTTCCCTCGCTCTCGACAATCTTGATTTAACTGTACCTTTTGGGATTTCTAATAGTGTTGCAATATTTTCTTGATTCATATCCTCGTAATAATACAACACTGTTACAGCTCTTAATTCTTCATTTAAGGACTGAATTGCATTATGCAAGTCTAGATCTTCGTAATCGTCAAACGATATCATCTGATAATCACTCTCTTCCATTGCGATTACTTTTTTATGCGACCGGATTATTTCATTACAATGATTAATTAAAATTCGTATTAACCATGTTTGAAAAAACTCCTCATTTTTAAGTTTTTTTATATTTTCATACGCTTTCAAAATTGTTGTTTGCATCGCATCTTCTATATCAACTTCATCATGTAGCATTGCTTTTGCAATACGATAAAGCTTAACTTTATGTGTATGTATTAAGGAAACAAATGCTTCATGATTACCTTTTTTAGCTAAAGAAACATCCGTCTCTTCTTTCACCATAGTTTTATATAACGGTAGTACTTTCACTGTTTGTCCTCCTGTTTTATTTCTCTCAATAAAACTTTACACTTATTAGACGGTTTAGTGGGATAAAAGGTTCATTTTTTTCTTAATTTTCCAGAAATAAAAAAGATAGTTAATTCCTTTATGAACTAACTATCTTTTCAACCATATTCATCTACAGCGGCAAATCTCTCTTCTTGAACAACACAATCGCTACTGCAAACATACAAATAGCACCGCAAGTTAACCCAATACTCACCGGCCATATGTTATATGTTCCTGCCACAATTTCTTCTGGACGGAACAGTGAGAATAATGATATATTTCTCATCCATTCTAGCTTATCACTTAATTTCCCCACCATATTTAATACATAAAATAAAATGGTTAGACTTGCTGAATAGCTAAGAGCTTTTCTTTCATCATTACATAGACAAGAAAATAAAAATGAATAGGCACTGACTACCAAAAATACAAGTCCCCCTACTAAATTCATCTTGAAAAATAATTCTTGATTTAGATTATTGTCTTTTAAGAACAACTCTGCTCCTAATACACCAGCTCCGTATGTAGCAAGTGTAATAATCAGTAATCCAAGAATAAGAACTACTGCTTGTGTTATTGCAATCTTCACTCTAGATACAGGTGTTGCTAGTAAATACGCCATCG
This sequence comes from Bacillus cereus, assembly GCF_002584535.1. Taxonomy (GTDB): domain Bacteria; phylum Bacillota; class Bacilli; order Bacillales; family Bacillaceae_G; genus Bacillus_A; species Bacillus_A arachidis. Next base: position 36,281 of record NZ_NUOT01000026.1, on the reverse strand, counting down.
CTCCTTTATCTACATAATGAGCTATTAAGTGCGTCGCAACTGTTACACTAAAAACCGTCAAAATGATAATAAACAACATGCCATAGTATTCACCCGCTAAGAACTCACTTACATTTTGAATCGGAGTTTCCATACCAACTATTTTCTTCACACTCTCTGGCATAGCACCTATCAGTTCATTTAACCCTTTTGCTGATACGAGTGATGGGAATATCCAAATTAACAACCATAAATAAAGAGCCGCACCAATCGAATAACTCCATATACTTTTTGAATTTTCTTTAAAGCTAGCTAAAAACAGCTGTTTATTCATGGTTTGCACCCTCTTTCGCATCATAATAATGCATAAATAAATGTTCCAAATCCATAGCTCTCGTTTGAAGTGCTTTTACATTATACTGTGCAAGTATTTGTAATACTTCCTGATAATTCCCCTGCACAATAACAGATGCTGTATTCCCCTTCACTGCTTCAAATTGCAAATTTTTCTTTTGTAAAGACCGCATTTCCTCTTGAGAGGACACTGTTACATCCATTACCTGTCTTCTCATCCCCTGTAAATCATGAATATTTTCCACTGTTACAAGACGTCCTTCTTTAATAATCGCTACTCGGTCACATGTCCGCTCGATTTCTGTGAAAATATGTGACGACATAAGGATTGTCTTTCCTTTTTGTTTTTCTTCTAGTATTAAATCAATAAAAGTTTGTTGCATAAGTGGGTCTAATCCCGATGTTGGTTCATCTAGAATTAACACCTCTGGATCATGCATAAATGCAGCAACAATGCCTACCTTTTGTTTCATCCCTTTAGACATTTTTCGAATCGGTGTTTTCACATCAAATTGTAATCTTTCAATAAGCTCATCACGTCGTTTTGTTTCTTTCAATCCTCGCATACCTTGCATTAGTTTTAAAAATTCTAATCCATTCATTCCTTCTGTAAAAGAAATTTCTCCTGGCAAATAACCAACTTCTCTTTGGATTTTCGCAGCCTCATTCCAGCAATCTAATCCAAAAATTTCTGCATGACCAGCTGTTGGTTTGATAAATCCCATTAAATTACGAATCGTCGTTGATTTCCCTGCACCATTCGGTCCTAGGTAACCGAAAACTTCACCTTCTTTTACTTGAAAAGTAATATCAAATAACCCTTTTCCATTTGAAAATTGCTTTGTGATATTTTGGACTGAAATCATTATCCCACCTCATTTTTTGAAATATTTAACTGTTTATATTTCAAAATCATTGTACTCCTCTCCAATTATATTAGCAATAACTTTTTGAAATTTTTACAAGCCTATATTTCAAATTTATTGTCTTCATCTTTATTTTCTTGTATATTTTAGGTGAGGTGATTGTATTGAACGGGTTTGAAAAAGTGAAAGAAAAGAAAAAACGCGCCATTAAAGACGCGGCATTGTTATTATTTTCAGAACGTGGATTTAACGAGGTAAAAATAGAGGATATTGCAAAAAAAGCGAAAGTATCCCAAGTGACGATTTATAACCATTTTGGGAGTAAAGACGCTCTTTTTAGAGAACTTATTCAAGAATTTGCGACTACTGAATTCCAATACTATAAAGAGCTAGCATCCGAAAACAGGCCTTTCCATGAAATACTGCATAAAATGATTGTTAGAAAAATGGAAAGCGGCGGATTATTTCATCCTGACATGTTGTTGCAAGTGATCCAAAGAGATTCAGAGCTTCGCGAATTTATATATCGTTATCAAAATGAAACCGTCCTGCCTTGGTTTTTAGAGATATTAGAACATGCACAACGTAACAATGAAATTAATCCCAATCTTTCAAAAGAAATGATGTTACTATACATTCAAATGTTCAGTAAATTAGGTGATGACTACGGGCCTCAATTATTGGAAGGAGATCGCGAAAAACATATTCAAGATATTGTTACGATGTTTTTTTATGGGCTTTCTAATCCTGAAAATAACATTTAGAAAAATTAGGCATACAATTCAAAGACTCGGTTCACATCATACTATAAATAAAAAAGACACGAAATCGTGTCTTTTTTATTTATAGTAAAATCACCTTGCCTGTTGTACTACTTTCAATTGCATATTCGATTAATCGAATCACTTGTAAACCGTCTTCAGCTGTTACAGGAGGTTGCACACCATTTACTATACTATCTCGAATTCCTTTATAATACATTTCATAGCATCCCACTTCTGTTGGAATGCGTTTTTCTTCCTCTTCTGTTTCTAGAACAGTAAAATTACTTTCACAATCTTCTCCATATCCATTGTCACCTGGCTTCATACCAGCTTTTAATTGGTCTTCTTGTGAATCCATACCATATTTTACAATCGAACCTTTATCCCCATGAACATTGAAATGAGGTCCCGCATGTTTCACATAACTACTACTGTGTAAAATGACACGCATGCTTCCATAATGAAGTGCAATATGGAAGTAATCATCCGTTTCTGCTCCAGGCCGTTGTTTTACTACATCTGCACTAATGGCATCTGGTTTTCCAAACAAATGTAATGCTTGGTCAATTAAATGCGATCCTAAATCATATAAAATCCCTGAACCTGGTAAATTCTTTTCACGCCAGCGATCACGTACATGAGGACGGAAACGATCAAAATGTGCTTCATATGTATACACATTCCCAATTTGTTTTTCCTCAATCAATTTCTTTATTGTTAAGAAATCATTATCAAAGCGGCGATTATGATACACACTAACAACTACATCATGCTCTTTCGCCAATCTAATAAGCTCTTCTCCTTCTTCAACTGAAACAACAAACGGTTTTTCTACAACGACATGTTTACCATGCACAATAGCTTCTTTTACAAATGGAAAATGCGTTGTATTTGGTGACGTAATAACAACAAGGTCAATGTCATCTCTTGTCACTAATTCATCAATGTTACTAACAACCTGCACATTCGGTAATGCTTGTTTCACTATATCTTCTTTTGAAGATACAATCGCATGAATATCATATTCATCAATCGTTTGTAATAAAGGGATGTGAAATGTAGTACTAGAAAATCCAAATCCAACAATCCCTACTCCTATTTTTTTCATATATTCCTCCATATTTGAGAACGATTTCATAGTTATTATATCAAGTTTTATTTTATTTACATAACCATTTGCTCATTCTTAGATTGATACAAATGAAAGAAAACTTTAATCAGTAGGGTTTTATTCATAACCCGCTGATTATTAGCTCTTACCGATCCGGATTTTATAAGCAGTTGAGTCTCACCTAATTTCTTTGCTTTTACTGAGTTTTGAAGTGGTGATCTTACTGCCCACGCATAGCGGGAGAAAAATATAGAAGATAAGGAAAATTGTCCTCATTGCCATCAAGCTATGAACATTATTGTCCCCCTAAGCACTAACTCTTTACATTTATCTCATCTTATTTACTTTATTCTTCTATAAGATTTTATAAACACGAAATTTTCTCAATATACAAAACAAAAACATAATTTATAATAACTCTTGAGCTAATCATTTTGCAATTACTCATATTCTATTTTCTAAAAGCCTTTATTACATGATTTTCATCTCTTAAACAAGGAAGGTTGAAGTTATGAGCAATACAAAAAAACTAGAATACATATTGTTTAGTAGTTGGTGTGTTTCTTTTATTGCAACCATCGGGAGTTTATATCTATCTGAAATAATGAAATATGAGCCCTGTACATTATGCTGGTACCAACGTATTCTCATGTATCCACTAGTTCTTTTACTAGGGACGGCTATTATACGGAAAGATTATAGGATTGGGATTTACAGTTTGGTTCTCGCTATCATTGGTGCATGTATAGCTGCTTATCACTATTCCCTTCAAAAAATCCCATTTTTATCTGAAAACGGAACATCATGTGGGAGAATACCTTGCACAGGTGATTATTTAAATTGGTTCGGATTTATTACAATCCCATTTCTCGCCCTAATAGCCTTTCTTATTATTATTATTTGTGGCTTTATTCTTATTAAAGTAAGCAAGGAGAGAAACAGTATATGAAAAAAATGCTTTTTTTCATGATTACTATTTTATCAATATTTACACTTATTTTTATTCTAACCAATAAAGGAACAAAAAGTGAAAAAACCACAAGTACTGAAAAGGTAGATTATTATAAAAATCAAATTACCCCCGAACAATTGCAACAAGATCTATCAAATCACAAAACAAAAGTAGTTTATTTTTACAAAACGACCTGTCCGCATTGCCAAAAGATTTCACCAATTGTAGTTCCTATGGCAAAAAATATGAATATCGATATGCAAGTTTTGAATCTAGAAGAGTATAAACAAGGTTGGACTATGTTTCAGATAAAAGGAACACCTACAATTATTTCTTACAAAGATGGAAAGGAAATGAATCGTATATTAGGAGAACAACCTTTACAAACGTTTCAAACATGGTTTGAAAACAACAAATAAGAATTTTTGTTTTACCAAAAACACTATTTTTTCAAACTAGTAACTAGAGTATTGATAAAGAAACAAACATTAGCTTTATTTTTAAACATACATTCTATTCATTTATAGGGAGAAAGGGGCTCTCCCTCATGCTTATCAATCTTAAATAAAAGATAATACTTGATAGGTATGCGGGGGATTCCCCATCTGCAATAAAATATAATTTATTAGGAGGTAACACGTATGTTTAAAAAAGTTGCATTATCAATTGCTTCAGTAGCAGTAGCTGGTTCAGTTTTATTTGCAAGTCAATCGGTAACGGAAGCTGCTTTTTATCCGGTACAAAAAACAGGTTCTGGGCTAGATCTTCGTACGACCCCGACAATAAATGGTACAAGGACTGAATCAAACATTCCAGATGGCACTAATCTTTGGTTGTTTTGCTATGTGAATGGCGAATCTTATATGGGAAGTAAGGTTTGGGATTTTGTAGATGATAATGGCTATGGTGGCGAGTTAGATCAAGGCTTTGCTCCTGACTATTTCATTAAAACTGGTTCTTCTAAACCAGTTGTTGGATACTGCGCTTTTTAATTGGAAACAAAAGAAAACAGCCTCATCAGGCTGTTTTCTTTTTACATAGTAATATCAGTAGTGGTTACTCCACTCACCTCATTTTTTGTTTGCTGCTCTCGTATCACATCAGTAATTACTTTTACGGATTTAACATCATTTGGAGCTTGAGGTAAGAAACAAATTAGTGTTAACTTCATTTTCTCCTTCGCATTTAAACTTCGACTTTTTGGGTCCGCATTCATTTTATATACATCTACTTCCTCACCATTACTTAAAACAAGTGTTTTAAAAGGACCTTGTTCCAAATCAAGCACTTGATCTGAAGTATTTTCTAAAGTGGTTGTAAATTGTATTGCATTCATTTGCTCTGTACTTAGTCCTCGTTCTTTTAAGTTGTATTTCCCAATTTCACTTACTTCTGTACTCTGAATCACCTTAATTCTTTCTACTTGAATATGAAGAGGCCCTGCTTCTATCATTGTATTAGGCTCACTTAATTGCTTTAGAGTCACTGTTCCAAGTGGATGCTTTGCCTCTTGTCCTACGTGTGTTAATGGCTCTGTATAAGGCTTAGTTTTCACATTAGTTTCAGCTATTGGCGCTTTTTTAGTATCAGGTTCTACCTCTTTTTCAGAATTTGTTTGATTGGAACAAGCCGATATAAATATACATGTAGATACAGTCATTAAAAAGGAATATACTTTTTTCATTTATGGACTCCTTTATTACAGAATATAGTTCATACATTTATTACTGTTCCATAGTTCTTAAGTTATTGTAAATTAATAGTTTGAATTTTTAAATATTCAATCCAAGAATTTATGTAATTCTATATTGAGAAAATTTATGTAAAGATACTTATTTTGTACAACAGGAATTTTATAAAGTAAAACTTCCATGAGTGGCAGGTTTCTTCCCCCTACTTATGGTTAGTTGAACCAATCGGGCATTCATCTCCCACTTCTTTGCTTTTCACTGAAATTTGACTTAAGAGTGATACTGTCCGTTAATACGGGATAAATCCTAAAATGTATTAGAATTAAAGCTTCCAATATTTCAAAAAAACCATGATCTATATAATATAGAACATGGTTTTCACTAATAAAATGCGTATATTTAATTGGAATATTTACTATCGTTTATTCATTCTATCCGTTTCTTCGTCCATGTCTCAACCACTTCACCGGTCTCACTAACATCTAACACTAAACTACCGTTGCTATACCGGTCTTTATTACGAAATACTTTTGGATCTATTTCTTCTACAATCTGTTTTTCTGTTTTCATATAAACAAGTTCATCATCACGAACAATTTCAATACCAACAATACGGTACGGATTACGTTTTAACTCTTTAAAGATAACAAGACCTCGCTTTGCCCTTGTTGATTTTTCAATTTCAGATGCTTTTAATCGTTTCACTGCACCGCGCTGCGTTATGAGAATAAGTTGATCTTTTTCACCATCTAACGGTTTACCAGAAGCAACATAGTCATCTTCCTTTAAATTAATCGCTTTTACACCAGCCGCCCTTACACCAACTGGACTTACTTCTTCTTCATCAAAAATAAGTGCATATGCACCATGTGTTGCAAGAACAATATCACTTGTTCCATCTGTTGTGAATATATCTACAACTTCATCATCTTTTTTCAAGTTCACAGCAACAAACGCTCTTGAATAGCGCTGAACCTTGTACTGATTTAGTTCCGTTTTTTTGATCATACCATTTCGCGTTACGAATACGATAAATCGCTTTTCTTCCTCGAAATTCGGTACAACAGTCGCCCAAATTAATGTTTCATCCCTATCGAGCGAAACAATATTCGCAACATGCTGACCTAAATCTTTCCAACGAATATCTGGCATTTCGTACACTGGAAGATAAATATAGTTTCCTTTATTCGTGAATAAAAGAACCGTTTCTGTTGTGTTTGTATCGAAACGCTCAAGTAAGATGTCGCCCTCTTTCATACCGAAGTCTTTTCCGTTCGATGCGTTATGTGAGCGCCAACCCGTTCGCTTCACATACCCTTCTTTCGTTACAGTAACGATGACATCCTCTTGTGGAATCATAACTTCCACATCGATTTTTATTTCTTCAATTTCCTCTTCAATAACGGCACGGCGATTATCACTATACGTTTTCTTTACTTTCTTCAAATCTGTTTTTATTACTTGAAGAAGCCTTTTCTCACTTTGTAAAATCGCTTGTAATTCTGTAATTTTCTTTTCTAGTTCTTCCGCTTCTTTTTCTAGTGCTGTAATATCTGTATTTGTTAAACGATACAATTGCAGTGATACAATTGCTTCCGCTTGTGCTTCTGTAAATCCAAATTTTGCACTTAAATTATCTTTTGCATTACGTTTATCTTTAGATGCTCGAATTGTTTCAATTACCTCATCTAAAATCGATAATGCTTTCATTAAGCCTGCCACTATATGCTGGCGGGTTTCTGCTTTTCTAAGTTCATATTCTGAACGACGTGTAACAACCTCTTTTTGATGCCCAATATACGCATCTAGAATTTTCGGTAATGTCATAAGCGTCGGACGACGGTTATTAATAGCTACCATATTAAAGTTATATGGCACCTGTAAATCCGTATTTTTATATAAATAATTTAAAATACCTTCTGCATTTGCTTCTTTTTTCAATTCTACAACAATACGAAGACCCGTACGATCCGTCTCATCACGTACTTCAGCAATTCCATCTAGTTTTTTATCTAGACGTAATTCATCCATTTTCTTTACTAGATTTGCCTTATTTACTTCATATGGAATTTCTGTAATAACAATTTGTTGTTTACCACCACGGATGGTTTCAACTTCTGCTTTTCCGCGAATGATGATTTTTCCTTTTCCTGTTTCATACGCTTTTTTAATTCCATCAATCCCTTGAATAATACCACCTGTTGGAAAGTCAGGTCCTTTAATTACTGTTAATAAGTCATCAACGGAACTATTTGGCTTGTCAATACGCATCATTGTAGCATCGATTACTTCACCAAGATGATGCGGCGGAATCTCGGTTGCGTAACCAGCAGAAATTCCTGTTGAGCCATTTACTAATAGGTTTGGGAACATCGCTGGCAGTACGACTGGCTCTTCACTTGTATCATCAAAGTTCGCTACAAATTCTACTGTTTCTTTATCAATATCACGAAGCAATTCAGAGGCAATCGGCGATAACCGCGCTTCTGTATAACGCATCGCTGCCGCTGGGTCACCATCCACACTACCATTATTCCCATGCATTTCAACTAAGACGTTACGTACTTTCCAATCTTGACTTAGACGGACCATCGCCTCATATACAGAGGAATCACCATGTGGATGGTAATTACCAATAACATTACCAACTGTTTTGGCCGATTTACGAAACGCCTTATCATGTACGTTTCCTTCTACATACATGGAATATAAAATACGACGTTGTACCGGCTTTAAACCGTCACGCGCATCTGGTAGCGCGCGGTCTTGAATAATATATTTACTGTAACGTGCAAAACGATCACCTAACACGTCTTCAAGCGGGAGGTCATGAAACTTCTCTGCTTGCATGTTATTCCACCTCCGTCTCCATAATCATTTCATTTTCCAAAATATTTCCTTCTTCTTGCATACCAAATTGTACATTGCGTTCAATCCATTTACGACGTGGTTCTACTTTATCACCCATTAATGTGGTCACGCGTCGTTCCGCTCTTGCAGCATCATCAATTTTCACACGAATTAATGTCCGCGTTTCTGGATTCATTGTCGTTTCCCATAACTGATCCGCGTTCATTTCACCTAGACCTTTATAGCGCTGCAACATATATCCCTTACCAACTTTTTTCGTCACACCATCTAACTCTTCATCCGACCATGCATATTCAATTACTTCACTTTTCCCTTTTCCTTTACTTACTTTATATAAAGGTGGAAGAGCAATAAATACTTTACCTGCCTCAATTAACGGCTTCATATAACGGTAGAAGAATGTAAGTAATAACACTTGAATATGGGCACCGTCTGTATCGGCATCAGTCATAATTACAACTTTATCATAGTTAATATCCTCGACAGAAAATTCGTTTCCAACACCACCGCCAATTGCATAAATGATGGTATTAATCTCTTCATTCTTGAAAATATCAGCAAGCTTTGCTTTTTCCGTGTTAATTACTTTACCTCGTAGTGGTAGAACTGCTTGGAAACGGCGATCACGTCCTTGCTTTGCAGAACCACCGGCAGAGTCACCCTCTACTAAATATAGTTCGTTCTTCTGCGGATTTCGTGATTGCGCAGGTGTTAACTTCCCGCTCAATGTTCCTTCTGAACGCTTTTTCTTCTTACCAGTCCTTGCTTCTTCTCTTGCTTTTCGTGCTGCTTCACGGGCTTGTGCTGCTTTAATTGCTTTTTTCACAAGAAGTGTTGCTACGTCTGGATTTTCTTCTAAAAAGTATGCTAAGTGTTCGGACACAATCGCATCTATAGATGAACGGGCTTCACTTGTTCCAAGCTTCCCTTTTGTTTGACCTTCAAATTGTAGTAAATCCTCCGGTACACGTACAGAAACAATTGCCGCTAACCCTTCGCGAATATCTGTACCTTCTAAATTTTTATCTTTCTCTTTTAACATTGAGACTTTACGAGCGTATTCATTAAAAACACGTGTCATCGCTGTTTTAAATCCCGCTTCATGTGTCCCGCCATCTTTCGTACGTACATTGTTTACGAATGAAAGAATATTTTCTGAATAGCCATCGTTAAATTGAAATGCAAGTTCTGCTTCAATCCCATTTTGTTCACCAGCGAAGTATACAACCGGATGGATTGAGTCCTTTTCTTCGTTTAAATAAGCAACAAAAGCTTCAATTCCTGTTTCATAATGAAAAACATCTTCTAAATCATTTCGTTCATCTTTTAAAGTGATTTTCATGCCTTTTAACAGAAATGCAGATTCACGCAATCTCTCACATAACGTTTCGTAGTTATAATTTGTTGTACTGAAAATAGATGGATCTGGTTTAAAATGCATCGTTGTTCCAGATTGTTTCGTTTTTCCGATTTTCTCTAGTGTTGTTGCAGGAACACCACCATTTTCAAAACGTTGTTCGTATATATTCCCATCACGTTTAATAGTTACAACGAGCCATTCTGATAAAGCATTTACAACCGATGCACCAACACCGTGTAAACCACCACTCGTTTTATAACCGCCTTGTCCAAACTTACCACCTGCATGAAGTACAGTTAAAATGACTTCAGGTGTAGGTTTTCCAAGCTTATGCATTCCCGTAGGCATTCCACGCCCTTTATCAATAACACTAATACTATTATCTTTATGTATTATGACAGAAATTTCGTCACCAAATCCCGCTAATGCTTCATCAACGGAGTTATCTACTATTTCGTATACTAAATGATGCAATCCACGGCTATCTGTACTCCCGATATACATACCCGGGCGTTTTCGCACGGCTTCAAGACCTTCAAGCACTTGAATGGCATCTTCGTTATATTGAAATTGATGCTTCGCCAAACTCCTTGCCCCTTTCCTAATCAAATCAGAACATATGTTTCTATTATAGAATAACGCCTTAACCATACTTTTGGCAAGTTATGTTATGTCTTTTATATACCATTTTCAATAGAAAAATCCTTGTTTTTTCACAAGGATTCCTCTAGGCTACTATTTCAGAAAAATAATCGTTTGTCAACGAGAAATGGATATGTATTCCAAATTACATACTCCACCATTTGATAATTAACCAAATGACAATTATCCAAAATGGGATAACCAGTAGCAATCCCCAAAAACAGCCTTTAAAAAATCTCATGATGAACACCTCGTTCATCTGCCCAGTTTTCAAATGTTATCCTGAGCTGAATTGACCTTTCATTTTCAATATCTAGACTACTTCGTCATCGCATGTTCTACTTTAATGCAACGATCCATAATAACAGTATAGCCCTTTTCCTTTAAAAACCTATATGTATCTTCATCTTGTACTCCTAATTGTGCCCAAAAAACATCCGCGTCAATCTCGACAAATTCTTTTGCAACATCCATTAAAAATTCAGAACGGCGGAATACATTTACAATATCAACATGTTCCTTAATATCTTTTAATGACGGAACAGCTTTTTCTCCTAGTACTTCATCTACGGACGGGTTTACTGGAATAATACGATACCCTGCATCCTGCATTGCTTTTGAAACCATGTATGATGTACGTTCTGGTTTATCGGATAATCCAACAACCGCAATTGTTTTACTATTTTTCAATATTTCACCAATTTCCGTACGAGTTGGGTTTTCAATTACCATACTAAATCCCTCCTATTCTTTTAGTATAGCCGATAAAGAAAGCCTCTTTCAATACGAAAGAGACTTCTTTATTAATTGGTAGCAGCAGAGTTATCCGCAAGAGTAACTGTTTTCGTCATTTTTTCACCATTTCGGTAGAATGTAACTTCAACTTTATCGCCAACTTTTTTCTTCTCATATAAATACTTACGGAATTGAAGCGTATTTTCAACCTTTTGTCCATCTAGTGCTACAACAATATCATATTGCTGAAGTCCCGCTTTTTCAGCTGGTGAAACTGAATAAACTTTACTTAAGAGAACACCACTTGTTACATCTTTTGGCAACTTTAATTGACCTAGTGCATATGGTTGTATCTCTTCTAGAGATGCAACTGTAACTCCCATTGCTGGACGTTTTACTGTACCATCTTTTTCAAGAGAGTCAATCACTGGTTTTGCTATATTGATTGGAATTGCAAAACCAATTCCCTCTACTTCTTGCTGTGCAATCTTACTAGAGTTGATTCCGATGACTTCACCATTTTGATTAAATAGCGCGCCTCCGCTGTTCCCAGGGTTAATTGCTGCGTCTGTTTGAATAACCTGTGCTTCCCAATCCACACGTTTGTCACCATTAATATCAACTGGAATTTCACGCTCTTTACTACTAATAATCCCTTCTGTCACACTACCATCAAAACCTAGTGGATTCCCAATTGCAATTGCCGATTCACCAGCGCGAATTTTACTTGAATCGCCAAGCGTTGCCACTTTATTAACATTAGATCCATCAATCTCTACAACAGCTAAGTCTAACCAAGGGTCTTTACCAACTAGTTTTGCCTCCACTGTTTTACCATTACTTAGTTTTACTGCAAGCTTGTTTGCTCCCTCTACTACGTGATTATTCGTTACAATCAAAGCCTTATTCCCTGCTTTTTTGTAAATTACACCCGATCCTGATCCAGCTTTCGTTTCTTCTTGCTCTGCTGGCTGCATTGCAAATGGATCAATATTTTGTTGCATGTTAATTACACCTACAACAACCTCTTTAGCTCCTTCAATCATACCCGGTAAATCTGTTTCATTTTTTGCTTTATTTACAACAGGAACCACAGTTCCCTCTACTTTTGAATTAGAAGTTAAAACCGTCCCGTTCCCATTTGTCCATGGCATATATGGTGCTACGAAACTAATGGATACAGCTCCGATAACTGCTCCAACTAGACCTGTAAAAAAGTATCCTTTTTTACTACCTGATTTTTTGCTTTCTCTCGTTTCACTATGCTCTTCATTCATATTTGATCCGTCATAATATCCCATAATTGATATCCCCTCTCTGCTGAATTCATAGTTTCAGTATAGTCACATTTTGTGTCCTTCTTGTGAACTCATCGTGAAATCCAATTAAAATAATACCCTTATTCAATATTGTAGACAAAAAAACTATAATTTGTACATTTCCACTTACAAAAAAGGGTGTAAATGTACTATATTCCCAACCTATATATTTTTTCAACATATAAGTTGCTATTACGAAGGGCCAAAAGGAAACTTCCCTCAAAAAGAATGCTTTTCTACCGTTTTTCCATTTGTATTTATAAATATCTCTAAGTTGAATTACATAATATTTAAAAGTTATTCCTCAAACTTATATCCCACTCGAATGACAGTCCCGATATGTTTTGCTTTGTCACCTAACTTATTACGTAATTTTTTTATATGTGTATCTACAGTACGATCATCACCATAATAATCATATCCCCAAAGTTGATCTAATAAATGCTGGCGTGATAATACGATTCCTTTGTTCTCCATTAAATACACAAGAAGTTCGAATTCTTTATGCGTTAATATAATTTCTTCTCCATTTACCGATACCGTACGTGAAAGACGATTCACATCGATTCCAGCCATAGAGAGTGTATTCTCTTCGGCAATCCCTACTGCCCCATCAGCACGCTTTAATAAAGTTTTCGCCCTAGCTACTAGTACTTTGGGGCTAAAAGGCTTTGTTACATATTCATCAGCCCCAAGTTCAAAACCTAACAATGTGTCATCTTCGTCAGAACGTGCTGTAAGCATAATAATTGGTACCGCCGACTCTTTTCGAATACGACGACACACAGACCAGCCATCTATCTCTGGCAACATGATATCTAGCATAATTAAATCAATTGTATGTTCCGCAAATAATTCTAACGCTTGTTTTCCGTCTTCAGCTTCTATTACTTCAAAACCTTCATTGCGAAAATAATCACTAACAATTTCTCGTAATCTTCTTTCATCTTCAACAAGCAATACCGTTTTGTTCATCTAACCTATCCCGCCTTTTTACTCTTTCAATCGAATAATACGTTGATTGGAGCTTCCGCGAAATGGAAGTGTCAAGTCTCTTTTTTCAATTTCAAACCTTCCATCGACAAGAACATCCCCATAATGTAACAACTCTATCATATCATTATTTTGAGAACTCTGTATCTCTTCTAATGTATAACCTGTGTAAATCCATAAGTTTTTTTTCAAAGCCTTCACCGCTTTTGCTACCTTCTTCACTTCAGCAGCTTGAAAAAATGGATCTCCACCTGAAAATGTTACATCAGTAAGCACATTTTTGGCAATCTCTTTTACAATTTCTTCTACGGTCATTTCAGTACCATTACAAATATTCCATGACTTAGGATTATGACATCCTAAACAACGATGCGGACAGCCCGCAAAAAATATGACTGTCCGCAATCCTTCTCCATCTACTACACTATCATGAATAATATTCATTACTCTCATTTATGTTTCACCCGATCTGCTTCTTCACTGCGCTTTGCACTATTCCATTTGGACATATCTCCTACAAGATATCCTGTTATACGGCGAATTCTTTCTATTTCATTCTCATCCTCGGTTCCACAACTTGGACATTCATTTTTGATGACACCATGATAGCCACAGCATTTACAACGATCCACAGGGTGATTTATGGATCCATATCCGACCCCATACTCTGCCATCGCCTGTACGATTTGTTTCAATGCCTTTTGGTTATGAACCGCCGCTCCATCTAATTCAATATACGTGATATGTCCACCATTACAAAGTGTGTGAAACGGTCCTTCTAAACGTATTTTATCAATTGCTTGAATGTTATAATAAACCGGAATATGGAATGAATTTGTATAATAATTATGATTTGTCACACCACTAATGGTTCCAAATTCCTCTCGATCTTTTTTAACAAACTTTCCTGATAACCCTTCTGCAGGTGTTGCAATTAAGGAGAAATTCAGCTGATGTTCTTTCGTGGCTTGATCCATCTTCTGTCTCATTAATGCCACAATTTCATTTCCAAGATTCCATGATTCTGTATCTTCCCCATGATGTTTTCCTGTTAAAGCAACTAAACATTCTGCAAGACCGATAAAACCAATACTTAACGTTCCTTGTTTTAAAATTTCAGCAACAGAATCTTCAGGGTGTAGATTTTCTCCGCCTCTCCATATTCCTTGTGAATATAAAAAGTGAAAATCTCTTGCCTTCTTCGTACATTGATAAGCAAACCGTTCGAGTAGTTGACGAATACCAAGGTCTATATAATAATTTAAAGCTTCAAAAAACGCTTCTTGTGAACCGCTAATTAATGCTAATTTCACCAAATTAATAGATGTAAAAGATAAATTCCCTCTACCAATCGCAGTCTCTTCTCCATGAATATTAGACATAACACGAGTTCGACACCCCATATAACATACTTCGCTTTCTGGACGACCATCATAATGCACTGCATTAAATGGTGCATCTAAAAATGAAAAGTTCGGGAATAAGCGTTCTGCTGTCGTTTCTAATGCCAATTCAAATAAATCATAGTTCGGATCATTTTCTTCAAAATTGACACCTTTTTTTAGTTTGAAAATTTGAATAGGGAAAATAGGTGTTTCACCTTTTCCTAAGCCAGCTTTTGTCGCCCGTAATAATTGTCTAACTAACAACCGCCCTTCTTTTGATATATCTGTTCCATAGTTAATTGAAATAAACGGAACTTGCCCACCGCCCCGGCTATGCATGCTATTTGAATTATGAATAAAAGCTTCACACGCTTGATACGTATCATTCTCTGTTTCTTTCCATGCAAACTCTTCTACTTGCTCTTTTGTTAACGGATACGCCCCTAATCTTTTCTTATTTCTTTCAAATGTTTTTCTCACATATGGTGCTAAATCCATATCAAACATGGCAAAGGATTGACCACCGTGCTGCATGTTTTGATTGGCTTGAAGAATAATCGAAGAAAGTGCCAACGCACTTTTAATATCTTGTGGTTGCCTCATATGTCCATGCCCTGTATGAAATCCGTTTTCAAGCAGTTGTGCTAAAGGAATTTGCGAACACGTTGTCGTACCTGTCGCATAAAAATCCATATCATGTGGATATAATATATTTTGATTGATTGCTTTTTTTACTTGTTCAGAAAGCAAATGTTCCACTGCATAATATTTTGCACTCTCAGATGCAAATGTTCCCATCATTCCCATAGGGGATCGTCCATCAACATTTGCATTTTCTTGCATTAAATCCTGTTCATTCCCGTGGACAATTGTTTCAAACATCTTCACTAATTCTTCTCCACGCTCACTTTGTTTCATCATTTCTAAAACCTCCAACTACATCTTGTTCATTCACTAACAAAATGATACAACATATAGTCTTGATCAATCTGTGAGAAATGTAACATTCCTGTGAAAGTTTTTTTAAGAAACTTTGAATTTTTCATTTACAAAAAAGAAATGTGCTCTTTACAAATGTATGGTACAATATACGGGAAAAACTCTTTTTACCCTTTATCAACACATTTGAATAAAGGAGACTGAACTTATGCTTACATATCTTTTATTTATCGTTGCGTATTTACTTGGCTCGATTCCATTTGCACTTGTTGTTGGAAAAATTGGTTACGGAATCGACATTCGCGAGCATGGTAGCGGTAATTTAGGAGGAACGAATACATTTCGGACACTAGGGAAAAAAGCAGGCTTTATCGTTACAATTGCTGATATTTTAAAGGGAACGTTAGCGACAGCTCTGCCGTTAATTTTCGCCTTAGATATCCATCCCCTTTGGTTTGGATTGGCTGCAGTTCTTGGACATGTATACCCAATCTTTGCAAAATTCCGCGGAGGAAAAGCAGTTGCAACTTCTGCTGGCGTACTCTTATGTTATGCGCCAGTCATCTTTGCGATATTAGCCGTTATCTTTTTCACCCTTCTATTTACAACGAGATACGTATCACTTTCTTCTATGGTAACAGCTGTTGTTGCTGTTATCGCATCAATTGTTACTGGGGATAAAATCTTTATTGTTGCAATGTGTTTATTAGCTGGTATGGTTATTTATAGACACCGTGCAAATATTGGACGAATTATAAATAAAACTGAACCGAAAGCAAATTTAACAAAGAAACAAAAGTAAGGTTGCAACCCACATAACGCAAAAAGAAAACGCAAAGCATATTAATAGCGTCTTTTTGCGTTATTTTTTATACTATAGAAAAAGCAACATAACTTGGAGGAACTATACATGAACCTTTCTGTAACAAATGAAGCAGTAAATTGGTATAAAGATGAATTAAACTTACAATCTGGCGATACAATTCGCTTTTTCGTACAATATGGTGGTTGTAGTACTGTTCAAAAAGGGCTTTCTTTAGGAATCCGTAAAGATGACCCTGCGCATCCTGCTGTTCAAATTCAAGAAGAGGGTATTACTTTCTTTGTTGAAGGTGATGATGAATGGTTCTTTGATGGACACGACCTAGCCGTTACCTTTAATGCTGGGGATGACTTTCCACAATTTAATTATGAAAAATAAAAAAGCGCGTGGCGAAATCCACGCGCTTTTTTATTTTTTCTTAATCTCTTCATACTTCGCATACCACTCAGGATATAATTTCTTAAAGGATACGGGACGAAAACCATCTTTTTTCGCACAAATATTTGTTGTTGTAGCGGTAATACAAAGGTCTCCATCACCATTATAAATTTCATATCCATATGTAACACGAAGTGGACTAACTGAATCAATCCATGTTTTCACAATTGCTCTTTCTCCATAACGCATTGCTTTCCGATATGAAATTTGTAAATCTAACACTGGAGAAATAACTCCTTCTTTCTCCATTTCAATATATGAAAACCCTAATTCCTGTATCAATTTTGTACGCCCTAATTCTAGCCATACTAAATAGTTTGAATGGTAAACCACACCCATTTGATCTGTTTCCGCATAGCGGATTTCAATTTCGTGTTCTGCTACAAACATATCATAATCTCCTTCTCACTTCTGTTTCCTCACATACATTTAATCATAATACAGTGAAATCAAAAATAAAATAGAAACGGTGGATCTTTTACTGAAAGGAGCGAGTATATGATTCAAATTGTAACCGTTCGTAGCGGTGATAGCGTATATAGCTTAGCGTCAAAATTTGGTACTACGCCCGAAGAAATTGTAAAAGACAACGGACTTAATCCAGCTGAAACACTTGTTGTCGGTCAGGCACTAATTGTAAATACGAAAGGAAATAATTATTACGTACAACCTGGAGACAGCCTTTATCGAATTTCTCAAACATATAACGTTCCTCTCGCCAGCCTAGCAAAAGTTAATAATCTATCATTAAAATCTATTCTCCATGTTGGTCAACAATTATATGTCCCAAAGGGCTCCAAACGAGAGATAGAATCTATCGCCTATTTGCAACCTTCCACAATACCTATTAAAGAAAGCTTAGTAAGTGCTACACGGGCTATTAATCCTTTTTTAACATATTTAGCTTATTTCAGCTTTGAAGCACAAAGAGATGGTACTTTAAAAGAACCAACTGAAACCGCTAAAATTGCTGAGCTCGCTAAGCAAGGACAAACAATCCCAATGCTCGTCATTACTAATATCGAAAATGGAAACTTTAGCACCGCATTAGCATCTATTCTTTTAAGAAGCGCTACCATTCAAAATAAGTTTATTACTAACATTCTACAAACAGCTGAGAAATACGGTATGCGTGATATTCATTTCGACTTCGAAAATGTCGCTCCAGAAGATCGCGAAGCATACAACCGCTTTTTACGAAATGTAAAAACAAGATTACCTGAGGGATATACATTAAGTACGACACTTGTACCAAAAACGAGTTCAAAACAAAAAGGAAAGTTTTTTGAAGCACATGATTATAAAGCACAAGGGGAGATTGTTGACTTTGTTGTGATTATGACTTATGACTGGGGATGGCAAGGTGGACCACCTATGGCAGTTTCTCCTATTGGCCCTGTAAGACAGGTAATCCAATATGCAAAATCCCAAATGCCCCCGCGAAAAATTATGATGGGACAGAATTTATATGGTTTCGACTGGAAGCTCCCCTTTAAGGCAGGAAACCCTCCTGCAAAAGCTGTTAGTTCTGTTGCAGCTGTTGCACTTGCTCGTAAATATAATGTTCCAATTCGTTATGATTTCACAGCACAAGCACCGCACTTTAATTATTTTGATGAAAATGGCGTGCAGCACGAAGTATGGTTTGAAGATGCTAGGTCTGTTCAAAGCAAGTTTAATTTAATAAAAGAACAAGGCATTCGCGGAATTAGCTATTGGAAAATCGGACTCCCTTTTCCGCAAAACTGGCGTTTACTTACTGAAAATTTCTCAATTATAAAAAAAGGCTGACAACTGTCAGCCTTTTTACCCATTATTTTCAGATTCATCTTTTATTTCACTTTTCAATGAATCAATACTTTCTAAACGGCGTTGGTTTTTTGCTTCAATTGCAGCACGGTCTTTTTCATTTGAAACTTCTGCAGTTTCTTTTGCCTCATTAAAATTATCAATCGTATTTTGTACCATCTCTTGCAATTTTTCTACATTATCACTTCTGTCATCTGGATTTGCTTTATATTGCTCTGACATATTGTTTCCCTCCTAATTAAGATATATATACATATTAGCTTTCCAAAAACGAATTAGATTATGTATACACATAAAAAAAGGAGAATGAAAACATTCTCCTTTTCTTTAACCGTTATCCACAATCGGTTGTTTCCCTGTCTGATCTTGCATTTGCTTCCCTTTATTTCCACCAGCTTTTTTTGACTGTGTTCCAATGTGATCTGGTGTAAAATCTTTTGAGTTCTTTTTTGGATTTCCCATAACATTCGCCTCCTTACCACTAGTATCATACTAGCGGTAAGAATTATTCAGCCTGCTTAAAAAGTTGCATTTCATAACGCTTTTCAATCCGTTCTTCAATCCGTTCAATTGCATCACGATCGCTTAACAGTTGCCTTTTATTTTCCTTCACAAGTTCTTCAAACGTTTGCCGACGATTTCTTCTCATGCTGTTCATCCTTTCTCCTTCTCTTTCTTACTAATTAGTATGAGCAAATGAAAAACTCTTTAATCAGATTTGTAAGAAAATTTTATGTTTTGTTAAAGAAAAGTCTATTATGCACAAAAAAATCCATTCGCAGTCCTTGGACAACGAATAGATTTTTCATTTCATTATACTCAAATATTTCTTAATCGCTTCTTCTGCATTCACTTGATTTTCTTTATACTCGTGTAATGTTCGTAACACTGAATCATATTCAGCCAAAATATAGCTCTCTAACTTCATAAGGTCATCTAAACTTTCAATCATTATTCTCGTCATACCTATTTCACTTTTTAAAGCCGGTTCACATTTTAAGCTAGTAGATATCTCTAGCACGTCTTGTTCTGTTTTTTCAGTTAGTACATATTTTTTTCGCCCTTTTACTTTCATCCTCACAATTGGATAAAAAGCTTTAATATCTAAATAATTTCCGACACTTACATAACGGATCCACTCTACATCGCGATTATGTTTCATAAGCATTTCTTTTATTAATGTGCATACTGCCTCTTCTTCAATCAGCTCTTTTTTCATTTTCTTTTGTCCTTCTTCTTGAATAGCAGCACATTTTCGATATACGGCCGCACATGTAATACAGTCATCAAGTGCATTATGGGAACTCAAACGAATTCCAAGCATTCTTTTTAAAGTTTCCAACTTGTGATTTGGGGCATGCTGCATATATTTTTTCGATAAAAATACCGTATCAATTACTTTATTTTTAGGTTCTGGCAATCTAAGCCTATTTAGATTACTCTTTAAAAAACGCATATCAAACGAAGCATTATGAGCAACAATCGTATCTTTACCTAAAAACGCTAAAAATAATGGCAACACTTCCTGAATCGTTGGAGCATCTGAAACACGATAATTTGTAATCCCTGTTAGACTGGTAATCCGACTTGGAATAAACCTCTCTGGATTTACAAAAGAAACAAATTGATCTACCAGCTCATGATTACGGTATCGAACCGCCGCCACTTGAATTATTCGGTCATTATAAGGATTAAATCCTGTCGTTTCAAAATCAATCACAACATAGTCTGCTGGCAAAGATAAATGTCCCACAACATACTCTCCTTCATGATTATTATCGTTCAAATTTCTTTTATCATATCATGAACAAGCTGTTTGATGAAAAAGAAAAGACAGAAATGGCCTTTTGCCATTCCTGTCTTCTTCATATTATTTTAGTTTTGCAATTCGTTTCTCCATTTCTTTTTGTGTCATCGGCCCGATAAATTTATCTTGAATCACACCTTTTGTATCCACAAAATAAGAAGTTGGAATGGTAATTACTTTATATGTTGTTGTAACAGTTATATCCTTATCAAGTAAAACAGGAAAAGTAATTCCTTTCTCTTCTGCAAACCGCTTCACTTTCTCTTCTCCGTTAGCACCTTCAGAAACCGTATAATTTACAGCAAGGATTTCCACACCATCTTTATGCTTCTTATAGAAAGCTTCCATATCCGGCATTTCCTGCTGACAAGGTCCACACCATGTTGCCCAGAAATTTAAAATAACTTTCTTTCCTTTCAAATCCGATAATTTTACTTTTGTCCCATCTAATTTTGACAACTCAAAATCCGGTGCATTCTTTCCTACTTCAATTCCATTCTTTGCAATGACCTCTTTCATCGTTGCTTCACTTTTCACCGACTCTTCCCTTACTTGTTCTTCATTTTTTCCAAATTGCACATATACTGCGTAACCAGCTAAACAAAGTAAGATGATAATAACCGTAAATTTTCGCCACATATACATCACCCTTATAGTTTCAGTCATTTATCATTTCATTTCAAAAATAATAATCGGATTTACACTTTATTTTAGCTTATACGGACAAGCTTGGAAATATTCTCCTGATAAATAAATAGAATATTCTTAATCAAAAACCGAAAACCCTCTCTTTTTATCATATAATGATAATAGTTATAATTTGGAAGGGGGTCTGATTATCTATGAACAAAACCGTTTTACATTGGTTACAATACATTTTCATTCTTCCCATTTTATTTTTCTCATTATTTATCACAAGCTGGACTGCCAGCTATTTAACCATTTCAGAGGACTGGAAAGAACACCTCGTCTTCACTCCAAAAACAGCAGAAGACTCCAATCAAACTTATGAAATTGATAAACTACTGTATGTCTTTAAGTACAGTCCAGTTTTTACTACAATTTTTGTATTATCAATTATCTATTTAATAGGAATTATGATAACTCGCTATTTATACTATAGAAAATATAAAACCGGATTCATTGGGTTACAACTCATGATTGTTCTTCCTATTTTTCTTTATACATTACTTGTCACTCATTCTATAGGTACCATGATTGCTGTGGAAAAGAATTGGGAGAAATACTTAGTCTTTTCACCGGCATCAATTACAGATGTAAATCAAATTTACTATATTGATAAATTGTTATACACATTGCAAAAATCGCCTACCTCTTGCATAATTTTCATTCTAAGCTTTCTTTATATAATCGGATTAATCGTTTTTAAAATTTTTACTCAAATGCGTTTTCACAAACGTATACACACATGAGGTGATACTCTCCCATCTCGTGACTTTTATTTTTGTTATTTTACCATTATTATCTATTGTTTTGGGAATCTTACTCTCTCAGTTGAAATGGCCTTCTGCTGTTATTTCTTTTGTTATTCCACCTATTTTTCGTTATTATATCTGGATGGAATTCACGTGAAATCCCCCTCAATTTCAATGCTTGGATACTTTATAGGACCTTCTATTCCGTTCCCTCTTATGTTATAGAAATATTCAGAAAATTAAAAACCACAATAAAGAAGATGCTTGTATTTTTTTCTAAAAATGACTTCATTAAAAAAAGGAGGGTTCTTATGCACTCATTTGAAAAAGCTATTCTCTATGTTTTTAGTTTTATATTCTATCCTATTGGTATTATCGCGTGGATTATCTCCCTATTTAGTAAAGATCCTGCAAGAAGAAAAGCCGGCCGTGTTTGCATTTATACAGCTTTGGTATCGTTTATTTTATTCACCACGCTTGGCATTATTAGCTTTTACTCAATTACTTCAATCTCTAGTTCTTAATAATGATAGGCAAGATGAATGCTACGGGAGAGCATCTAATTAGTAAAGAACTACGCTATATGCGCATATGTTTTGTCATCTTAATTATAATCCTTATATTTTTTGACAGAGGAAAGGTTGTTGAAGTTTCTACAAACCACGATTCTTCTCCAGTTGATACACTAACTAGTAATATGATTCAAATTGCAGAAAATGCATTTGCTTATAAGAAGAATGATCCTGCAAGTGGTGATAGACATACCCTTAAAATATTTAATTATAATCCTGAAACAACTAAAATGACATCAATAAAAGAATTTAATACGGTAGATTCTTCTACATACGACTATCAACTCAATAAAGCGAAATAAATTATGATATATCATGAATGTATTCCACTAATACAAACTCGTACAACCTTACCCAATTAGGAATGTCTGAAATAACCAATGTCTCTAATTCTCCTTGCTTCATCCCTTTTCTTTCATTTTCACATAAAATTAGGAAGCTAACCTCAGTCAGCTTCCTAATTTTGATTAAAAATATTTACTTTTCTCTTTTACTACAATAACTTTATTAGTTTGACACTCTAGACTCTTCAATTTTCTCACGAAGAACCATTTGCAGAATACCACCGTGACGATAGTAGTCGATTTCAACTTCACTATCGAAACGTGCTACTACTTCAAATTGTTTTTCATTTCCTTCTGGGTCAATTGCAACTACTTTTACAAGGTCACGTGGTTTAACTGTTTTGTCGATTTGAATTTCAAATGACTCGTTACCAACAAGACCTAGTGTTTCTGCACTTTCGCCATCTTTAAATTGTAATGGCAATACACCCATTAGTACAAGGTTACTACGGTGAATACGCTCAAAGCTTTCTGCGATAACTGCTTTAATACCTAAAAGGTTAGTACCTTTCGCAGCCCAGTCACGAGAGCTTCCCATACCGTAATCTTTGCCAGCAACTACAAGAAGTCCAGTACCGTCTTCTTTGTATTTCATTGCAGCATCATAGATAGATGTTACTTCACCAGTTGGCCAGTAAGTTGTATATCCACCTTCTGTTCCTGGTGCGATTTGGTTTTTAATGCGAATGTTTGCAAATGTACCGCGCATCATAACTTCATGGTTACCACGACGAGAACCATAAGAGTTGAAGTCAACTGGCTGTACGCCATTTTCTAATAAATAGCGACCTGCTGGTGTATGTTTACCAATTGAACCTGCTGGTGAAATATGGTCTGTTGTTACAGAGTCTCCAAATTTACCAACTACACGTAAACCTGAAAGTGTTTCTACTTCACCTGGTTCTTTTGATAAACCTTCAAAGAACGGTGGGTTTTGAATGTATGTTGAGTCATTGTCCCAAGTATATAATGCTTCATTTGAAGTTTGGATTTCATTCCAGCGTTCATTGCTGTTAAATACTTGCGCATATTCTTTTTTGAACAGTTCAGATGTTACGACGCTTTGAACCACTTCTTCAATTTCTTTCGCTGATGGCCAAATATCGTTAAAGTAAATAGGATTACCGTTTACATCTTTACCAATTGCATCATTTTTCAAGTCGATATCAACTGTACCAGCAAGCGCATATGCCACAACAAGTGGTGGTGATGCTAAGTAGTTCGCTTTTACAAGCGGATGAATACGACCTTCAAAGTTACGGTTACCAGATAAAACTGATGTTACTAATAAGTCGTTTGCTGCAATTGCTTCTTCTAATTCTAGTGCTAATGGACCAGAGTTACCAATACAAGTTGTGCAGCCGTAACCAACTGTTTGGAATCCTAATTGATCTAGATATGTTGTTAAACCTGATTTATCTAAGTACTCTGTAACAACTTTAGATCCTGGAGCTAATGATGTTTTTACATAACCAGGTACTTTAAGACCTTTTTCAATTGCTTTTTTCGCAACTAAACCTGCACCAATTAATACATATGGGTTAGATGTGTTTGTACAGCTTGTAATCGCAGCGATTGCAATTGCACCTGTTTTCATCGTTACTTCTTGATCTTTTAATGCAACTTTCACTTCTTTATCGAATTCTTGTTCATTGAATCCAAGTCCTTGCGTTCCAACTGGTGCCACAACTGCTTTATGGAACTCATCTTTCATATTTGAAAGAGGGATTAAATCTTGTGGACGTTTTGGTCCTGAAAGATTAGATTCAATTGTATTTAAATCAATTTCAACAAGGTCTGTATAAATTGGATCTTTGCTGTCTGCTGTATAGAATAAACCGTTTGCTTTACAATATTCTTCAACAACGCGTATTTGTTCTTCATCTCTTCCTGTTAAACGTAAGTAATCTAATGAAATCTCGTCAATTGGGAAGAATCCGCAAGTTGCACCATATTCTGGTGCCATGTTTGAAATTGTCGCACGGTCAGCTAAAGGCATGCTCTTTAGTCCGTCACCGAAGAACTCAACAAATTTACCAACTACACCCTTTTTACGTAACACTTGCGTTACTTTTAATGCAACGTCTGTTGCTGTTGTACCGCTTGGAAGTGTACCAGTTAACTTCACACCGATAACTTCTGGTACTGGGAAGTATGAAGGTTGTCCAAGCATCCCTGCTTCTGCTTCAATACCACCAACGCCCCATCCAAGAACGCCGATACCATTAATCATTGTAGTATGAGAGTCTGTTCCAACTAATGAATCCGGGTATGCAACTAATTCGCCTTCAGCATTCTTCACAGCATGAACAACTGGTGCTAAATACTCAAGGTTTACTTGGTGTACAATACCTGTTGCTGGTGGAACTGCACGATAATTATCAAATGATTTTTGTGCCCAGCTTAAAAATTTATAACGTTCTTCATTACGTTTAAACTCTAAGTCCATGTTGAATTCAAGCGCGTCAGCTGTACCCGCTCTATCAACCTGTACAGAGTGATCGATTACAAGGTCTACAGTAATTTCTGGATTAATTTTATCAGGATCTCCGCCCATATCTGCCATCGCTTTTCGAAGTGAAGCCAAATCAACGACAGCTGGAACACCTGTGAAGTCTTGTAAAATTACACGAGATGGTTTAAATGGAACATCGATATCTTGAACATCTTTTGTTCCCCATTTCGCTAAATTTGTAACATGCTCTTCTGTAATAACACGTCCATCAACTTGACGAAGTACAGATTCAAGCAAAACTTTAATTGAATATGGTAATTGCGATACGTTGCCAACCCCTGCATTTTCAAGCGCTTTTAATTGATAATAATGATACGTTTTTCCATCTACTTCAAATGTTTCACGAGATTGAAATGGATTATGTTTGACCATTATGTTTCCCCCCTGTTAAACGTGACTGAGTTGTCTGAATATAAAATGTAGACAAACTTTTCAATACCTTACGATAATATCTTATTACAACTTTCTAAATAAGTAAATAATAAGAAACTTATAGTTTATCATAAGTTTTCTTTATCTCTGGAAATTTGAATAGTCCTCGCTCTCCTTATGAATACTATTACCATAAAGTAAAGCTTTCTCTTTGAGCATTACTTTACTGTTCATACATGTACCATTATTTGTTTTTATAAAGAAAATATTATAGGGGTGAAACGAAATGGGTAAACGTAAAGCTAACCATGTAATTCAAGGAATGAATGCTGCATCAGCACAAGGACAAGGGGCTGGCTATAATGAGGAATTCGCCAATGAGCCATTAACACCAGCTCAGCGTCAAAATAATAAAAAACGTAAAAAGAATCAGTAGTAAAAACCCCAAAAGGAGTACCTTTTGGGGTTTTTACTGTTTTTAATGTTTGTAACGTAACAACTCCGAAACTTTCACAAATCGATACCCTTCCTTTTGAAGAGCCGGCAAAATTTTTGCCAATGCAGCTACAGTTTGACCGCGGTCACTCCCACCATCATGCAATAATACTATATCTCCACTCTTCGCATTTGTTACGACATGTTTCACAATAGACTCAGTACCCGGATTTGCCCAATCTCTCGGATCCTGATGCCATGACCATAACACAATTTGATACCCGGCTTCTTTTGCTGTTGCAAATACCGCATCATTAATATATCCGCCTGGTGGACGGAAAAGCATCGGCTCTTTTACCCATTTTTGCAAATATTTTTTCCCCGCTAAAATATCATCTTTTAATTTTTCATCAGATGCGCTTCTAGCATATAAATGATTCATCGTATGGTTTCCAATTTCATGACCTTCCTTCAGCACCTGCTTAATTAAATACGGATTCCGCTGAATTCGAAAACCAATCATAAAAAAAGTTGCCTCAGCTTTATATTGGTGTAATAACTTTAATACTTGCGGTGTGTATATAGGATCCGGGCCATCATCAAACGTAATTGCAATTATTTTCTCGTTATTTGGTACTTCCCATGTCACATAACCTGTAGGCTCTAATTCTTTTCTCATTAACATTTTTGCTTCTACTTTGTCCACTTGAAATATATGTACTACACAAATTAAACAAATGATTATTATTACAGAAATTTTTCTTTTCAACATATTGACTCCAGAATTGAACAGGTTGTTGAAATCATACAACAACCTGTTCAATCATCTAACTGATCCACATCTCGCATAATATTTTGTAAATTACTTTCAAACTGTTCAAGTTGTGGACGTTGTGTTTCAGATGCTACTTCTAATGCATTTTGGATTTGTTCATATGCCTCTTGTACTTCTTGTCGTAAATGTTTTAAATCCTGACCATAATTCGGATCATTTCTCACGATATTATTGTATAAATTTTCCGCTTGTACGACTCCTTGTTGCGCGGCTTGAAAAGCTTGCTGTTTATCTTTATGATACGGCATATGCTTTCCCCTTTCTGTTAAAGTTAGTCTCACTTATCTTTACCGTTTTTCATAAAAACATTCTCGTATAAATTTACAAAGTTCTCTCATTCTAAATATAAGAGGGAGGTGACAACATGGAAAAAAACAATAGCAAGTCCATTCGTCAAAATACCAAAAAAGGACAGCCTTCTGGGCAACCTGAGCCTTTAAGTGGATCTCATAAAGTAAAAAATCGAAATCATTCAAGACAAAAAAATCACGCACATCACGATATGTAAAAGAAGGACAATGCATATGCATTGTCCTCCTTGCTTTAGCCACTTTCAATAAACTCATTGACATATTTTCCAGTTTACTTTTCACCTCTAATTTCTTAATGCATATTATAGTATGAATTGAGACTTTACGGAGGGTGTCTTACATGGGCAAGAAAAAGAAAAATTGTCTTTTTCGTGTTGATGGTTTTGAAGAATGGATGGATCAATTTTGCTCTGATTCATACGACAACTTTAGTTTCCCTAATCACATCCACATTGATCTTTGTGAAACAGAGCAAGAGTACATTTTAGAGACTGATATCCCTAATGCTTCAGAACAAAATGTACTTATAAACAAGATGGAGACAGGCCTAACAATTCATATATTCCATAAGAATTCATCCTTACAACGAACAATTTCTTTACCTACCAATATCATTTATAAGAAAATGCTAGCCTGTTTAGAAAATGGGTTTCTTTCCATACACATTTCCAAAACCGAATTTGCAAATAAATATGAGAAAAAAGTACTTTTTTTAAATTAAAACGTTATATAAAAAGCAGGGTAAGAAAAGTTCTCTCCCAACTTTTCCTATCCTGCTTTTCTTTTAATACCTATAATTATACCCTAGCTGTTCTAGATAACTCCATGTCAATACCATATGTAAACTGTAACTCTTTGCAAACATCCTTGATTAGGATGTCTACATTATACTTATCATTAAATTCAAGGACCGCAGTTTCTACTTCCTCATACGTATATTTGTATTCACCAGTAATGACACTTTTTAAATCAAAGCATTCATTGATACAAAGCTGAACGAGAAGCTGATCATACATAGCGGACACATCTTCTTTTTTCCATAATAGTTCTTTTACATATAACCGATCAAACATCACGCTTTCTCGATTACATTCCGTTAAAGTCCGGGTCATTGCATGTAATTCACGATATAGTTCAGAAATATTTGTATTGAGACGAATCAATTTGTCTACGCCATTTTCGTACAGCATTTCATCCACCCCCGTATGTTCCTTTTTCCTATTATAGCAAGAAAATTCTAAAAATAGGTTTTTTCTTCTGAAATATTAGGAAACTTATTTAGATTGTTTTACAATAAATCTAGTGAAATAGAAAGGAGTACGAAAGTGAATAAAAAATTATACTACACCGATGCCTATCAGCAATCATTTACAGCACAAATTATAAAACAGGACTATGATAACGCAGGAAATTTATATGTTACTTTAACAGAGTCAGCCTTTTATCCAACTGGCGGCGGCCAACCACATGACACAGGAACATTAAATGATGCTTCCGTCACCAATGTTGAGGAAGTTGAAGACGAAATTCGTCATTTTATATCAAATGAATTACATACAAAAGAAGTGATAGGTGAAATCAATTGGCAACGTCGTTTTGATCATATGCAACAACATACAGCACAGCACATCCTATCTGCTGCCTTTTGGGATCATTTTGACATTCCTACAATTGGTTTTCATCTCGGAAAAGAAACAATAACAATTGATTTAGACACGCCTGAACTTTCGGTAGAAACAGCTACTAGCGCACTCCAGATCGCAAATCAAATCGTCTTCGAAAACCATCCTATCCATATCAAATGGATGAATTTAGAGGAAGCAAAACAGTTGCCTCTCCGAAAAGAACCAACCATTACAGAAAATATTCGTGTTGTAATGATTGAAAACTACGATTACAACGGGTGTGGCGGTACACATCCAAAATATACAGGTGAAGTGGGACCAATTCATATAATGGGCTGGGAGCGAAATAAAGGTGGCATCCGTTTAACATTTGTTGCAGGATGGCGTGCACTCAAGTTATTGGGACATTATCAACAAATTATTAAAGACGTTTCCAAACAGTTAAACAGTAGTGAAAATGATATTTCAAATAAAGTAACCCAGCTGCTTACCTCTCAGAAAGAAAGTGAAAAAGCACTACAAACTATGAACGAAAAACTACTATTCGTAGAAGCAACTGAATTACTGCAAGAATCCCAAAACATACATGCTGGCACACTCATTTCTAAAGTCTTTAGAAATCGTTCCATGCAGGAAATCACGAAATTATCAGCTATTATTACTGAACAAAATGAACACTCGATTACATACCTGGTTACTGAAAGCGGAGAAAAACTACAATGTGTTCTTGCATGCGGAAAAGAAGTAACAGCAAACATGAATACAATTTTAAAAAATGCTCTCCCTGCTATTGAAGGAAAAGGCGGTGGTAATCAAAAAAGTGCTCGCGGCGGCGGTAAAGCAGTTGTTACAGGAGAAGCATTTTTAGCACAACTTATTCATTTATCACAAAAAATTGTTTGAAATAAAATATAAAGGATAGCTTGATGCTATCTCTGCTTGGAATGAAATAAAATCAAAACCTGGAAGTAATGTTTATAAACCAAAAAAAGTAGAAAACTAGATTTTTTCTAGTATTCTACTTTCTCAAATAATAGAGCAAGCCCTATTCCTCCACCAATACCTAATGTTGCAATTACGTATTGTGCCTTTTCTCTTTGCACTTGGTGGAATAAACGAGTCACAAGCATCGCTCCTGATGCACCGTAAGGATGACCAAGAGCAATTGCTCCACCGTTCACATTTAGCTTTTCATATGGAATATGTAGTTCTTGTGCACACGCTACAATTTTCGCAGCAAAAGCCTCGTTCATTTCAATATAATCAACATCGTCTATTGATAGATTCTGATCTTGTAATAACTTTTGCACAGCAAATATAGGCCCACTCCCTGGCAAATGCGGATTCACACCAATAACAGTACTATGAACAAACCGAAGAATCGGGTTATATCCAAGTTCACGAGCCTTCTTTTCCTCCATTACGAGTACAGCACACGCTCCATCATTCACACCACAAGAATTTCCTGCTGTCACTGTTCCTTCTTGTAAAAAAGCCGGCCTTGTTCTCTTTATCATTCGTTCATAATTCATTCCGTACTTTATCGTTTCATCCTCCGTTACATTTGAAGAAATCGGAAGGATTTCTTTTTGTAAATATCCCTTTTTAAGTGCTAGCAATGTTCTTTGATAACTGAAACGAGCATATTTATCTTGCATGTCCCTTGTAATTTTATAATGTTCTGCTACATACTCTGCTGCCACTCCCATATCTGGGTCTCCAATAAAATCAGGTGAAAAACGAGCTCTATTCGGGAAGGAAGATGTGCTTGTGCTTTCCACCCCTCCAGCAATATAACAATTACCTGCCCTGCCTTGAATAAGGTGACAAGCCATTCGAATTGCTTCTAATCCTGCACCGCACTGGCGATCTATTGTTACACCTGGTATTTTATAAGGAAGCCTAGCTTCAAGTGCTGATAACCGCGCAACATTTCCACCTGGTCCAACAACGTTTCCCAATATTACATCATCAATTTCATGCTCTATTCCTTTACTTAAGTGCGCCAGTAAAGGTGCTGCCAATTGCTGAACCTCATATCCTTTCAACATTCCATTTTTCTTACCAATCGGCGTTCTCTTTCCATCTACAATAACAGCTCTATTCATAAACTTTCTCCTGCTCTTCAATGATCCTTTTTACTACTTCACGAGCAATTTTTCCACTACTTGTATGAGGGATTTCATCAATAAAATACCACTCTCTTGGAATTTTAAATGATGATAATCGTTGTAAGCAAAAACTTTTCAGCTCTTGCTTTGTAGCTTTCCCCTTCACTATCGCAACAGGCTTTTCGCCCCAATATTCATCTTTCATACCAATAATTACAATTTCTTCAACATGTGGGTGAGTAGATACTACACTCTCTATCTCCTCTGGAAAAATATTTATACCTCCAAATAAAATCATGTTTTTTTCTCTACCCACTATATATATAAAACCTTCCTCATCTTGATACCCTATGTCATGTACAGTCATCCAACCATCTTTTGTAACTTGACAAGATAGATTTCCATTCAGTAAATATCCCATAAAAAACTGATTACTTTTCACATAAACTGTTCCAATTTCACCTTGCTTTAATTCTCTACCCTTTTCATTACATATCCGAACTTGCACATTATGACATGGCTTTCCAACTGAAGAGGCTTTTCTTTCACTTTCTACATCTGTTAGTGCTGTAACAAAACTTAATTCAGAAGCACCATAAAATTCATATCTTTTTGCATACGGAAATACGGCTTTTACTTTCTGTTTTGCTTCAGTTTCCCATTTTGCTCCTGAAGAAATTATTTTTATTTCTTGCTCTATAATACTTTCTTCTTTATATAATGCCTCTAGCATCGTTGGAACGGTATACATCACTGAAATCTTCTCTTGTTTTAATATAGATAACACACGATTTGGAATGAACTTTTCTACTAGATACACTGTTTGTCCTAAATATAGTGCACTTATTGCTCCGTATAAAAAAAGAGAGTGCACCAATGTACCCGCAAGCAAAACAATGTCATTATTTTTCATATGGAAATCATGCAAATTGCAATCAAAGCTATGAACCCAAGAATCCTGTGCACGAAGAAATGCCTTTGCCTCGCCAGTTGATCCCGATGTAAACCCCATATAGAAAGGGAGATTTTGTACACTTTCTGAAGAATGATACGTATTTAACTGATTACCCACCAGCGGATTCCATTCATTGATAGAAAGTACAGTTCCATTTATTCGTGGCAATTCATTCATGTTACATTGCTCAGCCGCAATGACAATAGTTGGATTTGCTAACTTCAACCTTGTTTCAAGTTCATCCTGCTTCCACTTTAAATCAAGTGGCACACAAACCCATCCTGCCAATGCAGCACCTGCAAAGATTTGTAAAAATTCAATACGATTCTCTAATAAAATCGCAACCGTTTTATTCATAGTTTTTTCTTTATTGAGCCAATTTGCAACTTGGCAAACAGATTCATGCCATTCTTTATATGTTATTCGTCTATCTTTTTCCTGGATCGCTATTTTATCCGGATGTATACAAGTATGTTTCCTATAAGGCGATGCAATCCCCACTACTATTCATCCTTTCCTTTCAGATAACAAAAAGAAACACGCTAATACGTGTTTCCTAGATTTTATAAAGTCTCTTACGTTCTTTAGCTAGCATTTGAGATTTTAGCATTCTTTACAGCAGGCGTAATAATATGTTTCAGTGAACGATGTAATCTAGGTACAAGAAATGCTGCAATCACAGCTTTAATGAAATCACCTGGCAAAAATACGACACTTACTTTAATCGCTTTCCATACAGAAATATCCATGATAAATGATTGAACAGTCACGCCAAATATATAAACAACTAGAATTCCACCAATTATATTAATGAAAAATACTTTTATAACAGATACATGACGTAAGCGTTCTACAAGGTACCCTATCACGAATGCTCCAACAACGTATCCAATTAAATAACCTGCACTCGGACTAACAAATACACCTGGACCACCGCGACCACCAGCTAATAATGGCGCTCCTACTCCAACAACAAACAAGAAAACCATTTGACTTAATGCCCCAAGGCGAGATCCAAGCAATCCTCCTGCAAGCATAACACCAAGAGATTGCAATGTAATAGGAACAGGTGTAACAGAAAGCGCAATTGGTGGTATCAGTCCTAACACACCCATAATTGCACTAAATAAAGCGACAAAAACTAAATTCTTTGTATTCATGTATTTATTTCCCCTGTTTGTAAACTATAAATTATGATAGGATAACATATCATTGGAGTTATCTTACCTTTTCTCTTGTATTATTGTCAACAATTTTATAATTTTAGTTAACAATTAAAACCACTATAAACAGGATTCATGTATAAGAAGAAGCGACTCCTGCTGATGGGAGTCGCCTCTTCTTATACATTATTTTTCGCTACTTTTATGCAAATTCTCTAGTTCTTTTCGTAATGTTTGTTTTAAAAATTTCCCAACCGATGTTTTAGGAATTTCCTCCATAAACACAATATCATCTGGCAACCACCACTTTGCAAACTGTGGTTGTAAAAATTCATATAATTCTTCTTTCGTTACAGACCTATTTTGGTTTTGTACAACACATGCAATAGGACGTTCCTGCCACTGAGGATGAGGAACCGCGACAACAGCAGCTTCAAATACCGCCTCATGTGCCATTAAAGCATTTTCTAAATCTACAGATGAAATCCACTCACCCCCACTTTTAATCACATCTTTTGTACGGTCAACAATTTTAACACAGCCTTCCTCATCAACTGTAACAACATCCCCTGTATATAACCAACCATCACGGAATCCTTCTACAGTGCGTTCATCGTTATAATAACTTGCAGCAATCCACGGTGCCCGTAAGCACAATTCCCCCATCTCAGTTCCATCCCACTTCACTTCTCCGTTTACTCCAACTACTTTCATCTCAACACCTGGCACAAGATATCCTTGTTTTGATCGAATTTCAAGTTGGTCTTCGTAAGATAAATTTGTCTCATAACTTTTTAACCTTGCAAGTGTCACAAGTGGACTTGTTTCAGTCATTCCATATGCATGGACAAATGGTACATTATACTTTTTCTCAAATGCTGCAATCACACTTTTAGGAGCTGCAGCACCCCCACATAAAATCCGTTTCATACTTGATAAATCGTAACGATTATTTTCTAATTCCTGCAAAACACCAAGCCAAATTGTTGGTACACCAGCAGCCAAAGTTACTTTTTCATTCTGTATCATTTCAAGCAAAATTTTCGGTGTAAACATTGGACCAGGTAACACTTGTTTCGCGCCAAACCACGTTGCCGCAAAAGGCAGCCCCCAAGCATTGACGTGAAACATTGGAACAATTGCCATTGCTGCATCACTTTCAGATAATGCTGCTGTATCCGCGAGTCCTAGCGCCATACAATGCAGTACTGTACTACGATGCGTATATACAACACCTTTTGGGTTACCTGTTGTCGCAGACGTATAACACATACCTGCTGGTGTGTTTTCATCAATATCTTTTAAGAATGAAAAATCAGGATCTCCTTCTGCGAGTAGTTGTTCATAGTGATAAAGAGGTTCTAATGAAGTTTCTGGAAGTTCTTTTTTATCACTCATAATGATGTATGCTTGTACAGTTGATAATTCACCTTGAATTTTTTCAACAAGTGGTACAAGATCTTCATCAATGAGTAAAATACGATCTTCTGCATGTCTAATAATATAGGAAATATGCCCAGGAGATAAGCGAATATTAATAGTATGCAAGACAGATCCAATGCCCGGAATTGCGAAATACGCTTCTACATGTCGATGATGATTCCAAGCTAAGGTTCCAACTCGTTCCCCTTCTTTGATCCCTAATTTTTTTAACGCACTAGAAAGTCTTCTCGTTCGTTCTCCTAATTGCTTGTATGTTAAAGTTGTGATCGTATCATGTGTACGCGAGACAATTTCTTTTTTTGGAAACAGCTTTTCTGCCCTTTCTATCATAGAACTAATTGTTAATGGTACATTCATCATCATATTTGTCCCAACCCCCCGTTAAAGCGTTTTCATTTTTAAGTATTATACCAAACTTTCATGTTCTAAAGTTTTATTTTTCTGTATTTTCTGAATTATTTCCGAAGAAATAATTCAGCTTCTCTCATAATTGAAAAGAGAGTGGCTACATGAGAAACCTCCTCTCTTTATCTTTTGATAATATGTATCGAACGTAATATCAATCGATTCTTATAAAGACTTGGATATAGATACTTTTCTTCTATCATAGTGGTTTCTGCTTAAATTTTTGATAATTTCGTACTTTCATTAAAAGTACACTTCCACAATCCGTACAAATATAAGCATCAACTGGAGAAGAAGTAAACATTGTCTCTTTCTTTCTTATTTGTGCATATCCAACAAACTCACCTTCTCCAATATTGGTAGAACCACAATAAGAACATGTATCTACCTTCATCTTTCGCATGAGAGCACCACCTTTGTTCTGTTTCTACTCCCTTCGACAGTAATCTTCCATTTTCCTTCCACAAAAAACTTCCTACTTCTCCTAAATTTTGAAAGGAAAAATAGCATTAGAGTCGTATTCTTACATCGTAATTTCCAGCACAATGGCTGTCATATCTTATTAATCCAAAAACGAATTCATAGCGCTTTAAAATCACCTTGTAAATTATTTGTTGGTCAAGCACATTTTAGGAGCGTAAGTCAAAACAATATGGAACACTGTGGTATGAACATTGCTTATGCAAAATCAATTTGGACTCTTGAACTACCCCCACTTAACAGTCTAACAAACTGTTTGAAGTGAGGGATTCCTACGAACACCAAAGTATCCTTCGGCTTTATAAGTAGGCAATCCCCGTAGCCCCTATGGTTAGAAGCCTTAAGGCCTCTTTTCTCAAATTTTGTCCTGCGTTGGCATCTCTATCATGATGCATACCACAAGAAAGACACTTCCATTCATGCAACTCTAGATCTTTCACG
>NZ_NUOT01000025.1 GCF_002584535.1 Bacillus cereus | reverse complement strand
TCTTTTGAGGCAGCTCCTTTCTATATTGGAATCGATCTCTAAAACATACATTCTATCCCACATGATTTCCTGTTATAACTTGCATTCTGTTTTGTAATTACATCAATAGAACTATTTATGACTAATCTTTATATTTTAATTTCCCACAGGAGATTCATCCTATTTCTGATTTTGACCGCTCTTTAGAACTCCATTTAAATATTTTATCTAATACAGCATATATCCTATTGGATTCCTTCGCTAGTAAAGGTCCTATAGATGCCAATATCAAAACATATAAAGCTGAAAATGGTTTAATTGTAGCCATTAAGCCACCTGCCATTCCGATATTCGCTAAAATAATAGAAAATTCTCCTCTTGATACAATTGTTAATCCAATATTCACAGAAGCCTTAAACGTTTTAATCAAAAAATACCGAGCACCCTCTGCTCGGTATTTTCTAAATCTTAGTCTTCTTTCGGAAGAACTATTCCTTTATACAATTGAACTGTAATGAAGTAATAAATTGCGTAAATGACTACGAAAATAACAATTGGAAGCCAAATACGGAAATACGGATCAAGTAAAATAAATCCGAAAATGTTCATTCCAACCAATACGTGAGCGATACCTACAATCGCTGGGAATAAGAATACTAAGAATAACTCTTTATAGATAGACTTCGTTAATAATTCACGGCGAACACCGATTTTACGAAGCATTTGATAACGTGTAATATCTTTTGATGCACCAGAAAGAATTTTAAACATTAAACAACTTGCCATCATTGCTAAGAAAGCAATTCCGAGGAAGAAGCCCATAAATACTGTTCCACTTGCAATACCGTGAAACCCAGTATACATCACATATTTAGTTTGTAAATTATCTGCTTTTATATTTTTATATTTATCTAGTTGCAACTCGTCAAGTTTTTTCCATTCTTTTGTATATGCTACAAAATCATCTGTTTTTCCAATACATACAATACCTTCTTTACCTTTTATACCATCGTACATTTTTTGATCGACAATTTTAATTGCTTGATCAGGGAATAAATAAAATGGCTGAAGCGTTCTAAAAGCTTCCTCCCATTCTTCTGGAAGTTTTTTTGTATTCGCATCTTTTTCGTTCATATTTCTTGAAATAGCACCTACGGGAAGCTCTTCAGAAACCTTCTTAAATTTATCAAAACTTTCTTTACCTACACCATCGCGTACCAATGGGCGATTTTTCTCTAAATCTTCTTTTAAGTAGTAAACATATTTATCATCTGTTTTGTAACGATATTCACTTTTTTCTTTAAATGGAATACCATCTAAAATTTTCTTTTCTTTTGCTGTTGGGTTATGAACCACTGAATCATATATTTCAACACCATCAACAGTCTTCATAACATTATTTTTAAAAGCCATACCGCCAGAAATTGCTCCTGCACCAAGTGCAATTAACATCGCAACTGTTGCAAGTACCTTTGTTAAACTATTGATACGGAAGTTTAATTGCGCAAATGTAAATGCGTTAAGCCCCTTTTCACTACGCTTCTTATTGTTCTTTAGCTTTTTAATAATAAATGGTAGGGCAGATCCAAATAACATATAAGTGCCTGCTGTTGTTGTAATTAACGCAATAATAATTCCCATTTCTCTTAACTTCTCCATATAAACCATGGAAGCATAACCAATGCCTAATAAAACAATTGCTAAAAATGCTACTACACCCGTCAATTTTCCTTTCACCGCAACACGCTCTGTTTGTGCATCTGCATGTACAAGTTGTAAGACTGAAATACGTGATAGCTTAATACTGTTCATAATTGCAGATAACACAAATAGTGCAAAGAAGAAAATGCAAGTAACAGTCATTGATGGGACATAAAATGCTTGATAACCACCTGCAGTAAACTCAAGCTGCTTCATAAGTAGCTGCCCAATTCCTTGTGCAAGACCTACACCTACTGTAATCCCAATCACTAGAGATGCTACTCCAATAATGATTGTTTCCATAAACATAAGTAGTGTAATCTTATGCTTTTTTGCTCCCAGCATCATATACATACCGAACTCTTTTTGACGAAGTGATAGTAAGAAAGAGTTCGCGTATAAAATGTAGAAAAACGTGATAATTGCTAGTAAGAATGAACCAGCTTGGAATACAAATCCAATCGACCTAATAATAGAATTTGATTCAAGAAACGCCTTATTCAGTGCTAACGTTTGAAACATATAAAAAATTGAAATAGACATAACAAGACCAACAAGTAAGACGATATAGTCTTTCAGCTTACTTTTTAGTCCTGACATAGAAAGCTTAAATAACATGCCTGAACCTCCTTTCTTATGCTTTTTGTGTACCTAAGTCTGCAAGTACATCTAAAATTTCTTTATAGAACGCTTCACGCGTACCACCGCGATGAATTTCTTTGTATAGCTCTCCATCTTGAATGAATAAAATACGCTGACAGTAACTTGCACTATATGGATCGTGAGTAACCATCATAATAGAAACGCCTTGTTCTTCGTTTAAATTTGTCATCGCATCTAGAAGACTTGTTGCGTTTTTAGAATCAAGTGCTCCTGTTGGTTCATCTCCTAAAATGATTGCTGGTTCATGCACAAGTGCACGCGCTGCTGCTGAGCGTTGTTTTTGTCCACCAGATACTTCAGAAGGGTACTTTTGAAGTATTGCTGAAATTCCTAGCATTTCCGCTACCTTCTCTACTTTTGGTCCAATTTTACGTGATGGAACACCTTGAAGTGATAACGGTAAAGCGATGTTTTCATAGATTGATAAGTTCTCTAATAAATTAAAGTCTTGGAAAATAAATCCTAATTTTTGAGAACGGAAATCAGATAGTTCACCTTGCTTCATCTTTGTAATATCCGTACCTGCAATTTCAACAACACCGCCTGTTGCTTTATCTAATGTTGAAATTACATTTAGTAACGTTGTTTTCCCCGAACCAGATGGCCCCATGATGCCAACAAATTCACCTTCTTGAATTGAGAATGATACACCTTTTAATGCGTGTGATTGACTCTCACCTTTTTTACCGTACACTTTTTGAACACTTTTAACGTCTACAACTGGTTTGTTCATATATATCCTCCTACGCTTGTTTTTCCATTTCCTATTTTGCGCCTTTTGGAAGATATCTGCTATTGCTTAACATTACATTCACCTTACACTTTTGTAATATAATTGAACTCCCCCCACCTACCGTTAAGCGCTTGAGGTAGGGGTCTTCTCGCTAAATATGATAAAAAAGTTGAGTTTGTATAAACTCAACTTTTCATAGCACTAACCCTTTAAAACAAACTCATTTCCTTCATTATCTTTAAAAATAGAAAACGTTCCCCACGCCATTTCATTCGGCTCTTGCGTAAACTCTACCCCGTTCTTCTTCATTGTTTCATACGTTTCTGTAATATTTTCTGTTACAAATACGATCGATGCTTTTAATTCATTTGCATTTGGCATCATTGATTTTGGATAAATAACTAAGTGAGAACGTGTTCCTTTTGGTCCTACTTCAATCCAGCTTGCATTTGGTCCCATTGGGTCATTACGGTATACTTCAAATCCAGCCTGTTCCGTCCAAAATTCAAGTGCCTTTTGTTGATCCTCTACGTAAACTGCTACTGTACCGATATGTGCAATCATTATTCATTCCTCCGTTACTATTCTTACTTGAAACTTAATTATAATGTAGGTGCTCAAAATTACAAAAAATAAAACCAGGTCATACTGCGACCTGGCTTACTCTGATTGTTTCGATTTTTGCGGTTGTCCCTTTTTACGATTCCGCTGTTTTGCTTGTACTACTGGATCAAGTTCATTTGAAAATTCTGCGTTATGCCCATTTTGTGTTTTTTGCTCTGGGTTGTTTTGATCTGAGCGCTTTGCCACTTTCATTCACTCCTTATTAGTGTGGTGTAATAATCATTTGATGCTGCAATTGACGAACCGCCATACGTGCACGGTTTAACTGTTCACGCTGTTCATCATTTGCGTGTTGCTGCATTACTTGTAAATCGTTATAAGCCTGTTCCAATTTTAACTGCGCATCAGAATACTCCATTGTGTTGTAATGCTCTTGTCTACTTCCAATATCTAATTGTTCTTTTGCATATTCGATCGCTTGCTCTGCTTGCGTAATATATTCTTCAAGTGATTGACGCTCTGCCATTACATTTTTCCTCCTTGCCGTTAATTCCCCCTTAGTGTGTCCCTTCCATATTGACCTTATGAGTATGTTATAATGGATTTTGTTTCATTTTAGGTTTTAGGAGGGATATGTAATGAAGGCTCAAAACCCTTTTCCATATACAAATGACAATAAACGTTACCATACGTGGAATTATCACTTACGAAAAGAGTTCGGCGAAAAAATCTTTAAAGTTTCATTAGACGCTGGATTTGATTGTCCAAACCGTGATGGCACAGTTGCATACGGCGGATGCACATTTTGCAGCGCTGCCGGTTCTGGTGACTTTGCTGGTGATCGCCGCGATGATGTTATAACGCAGTATCATGAAATGAAAGAAAAAATGCATTCAAAATGGAAGGATGGAAAGTGTATCGCTTATTTCCAAGCATACACAAACACACACGCTCCATTAGAAGTGTTA
The DNA here is from genome assembly GCF_002584535.1 of Bacillus cereus. Classification (GTDB taxonomy): domain Bacteria; phylum Bacillota; class Bacilli; order Bacillales; family Bacillaceae_G; genus Bacillus_A; species Bacillus_A arachidis. The sequence continues at coordinate 38,039 of NZ_NUOT01000025.1, read as the reverse complement.
AAAGAAAAATTCGAACCACTTTTAGCAGAAAAAGACGTTGTTGGTCTTTCCATTGCTACTCGCCCTGACTGCTTACCTGACGATGTTGTGGAATATTTAGCTGATTTAAATAAACGGACATATCTTTGGGTCGAACTTGGACTACAAACTGTTCACGAGCGCACAGCAAATCTTATTAACCGTGCCCATGACTATCCGTCATATGTGGAAGGTGTAAACAAGCTTCGTAAACACGGCATTAGAGTATGCTCTCATATTATTAACGGTCTCCCACTTGAAGACTACGACATGATGATGGAAACGGCGCGTGAAGTAGCCAAACTTGATGTGCAAGGAATTAAAATTCATTTGCTCCATTTATTAAAAGGAACGCCAATGGTGAAGCAATATGAAAAAGGACAATTAGAATTTCTTTCTCTCGAGAATTATGTAAGTCTCGTTGTCGATCAACTTGAGATTATTCCAGCAAATATGATTGTGCATCGTATCACAGGTGACGGTCCACCTGACTTAATGATTGGTCCAATGTGGAGCTTAAACAAATGGGAGGTATTAAATTCCATAGATGCAGAATTTGTACGCCGCGGAAGCTGGCAAGGGAAATATGCAAACGAGGTGAAATCAGTATGAAATTAGAACGTGTCTTGCCGTTTGCACGCACTCTTTTGCAAACAGCTGTTAAAGAAGGCGATTATGCTGTAGATGCAACACTTGGAAACGGTCATGATACTTGCTTTCTAGCGGAAATCATTGGAGAGAGCGGGAGAGTATTTGGATTTGATATTCAGCAGGAAGCAATTGAAAACTCGACTGCTCGTCTAAAAGAAAAAGGCCTAGAAGAACGAACTGTTCTTATTCATGACAGCCACGACACTTTGTTATCCGTATTACCAGAAGAAGCAAGAGGGAAAGTGACTGGAGCCATTTTTAACTTAGGTTACCTTCCTGGCGGTGACAAACATATCGTTACAAAACCAAATTCAACGATAGCTGCCATCGAACAATTATTAGACATCATGGCACCAGAAGGAATCATCGTTCTTGTCATTTATCACGGACATCCTGAAGGACAAATAGAACGTGATGCTGTACTGAAATTCGCTGAAGAACTGGATCAAACACAAACCCACGTGCTTCGTTACGGATTCATTAACCAACAAAATAATCCGCCATTTATCGTGGCGATTGAAAAGCGATAAGCCGTGCATACACTGCACGGCTTTTTTATTGTCCTATCGACAAAATTTACCATATAATGGATGTGTAAACCTTACAAAGAAGGAAGGTAAATATTTTGTTGATAGAATTGAAAGGGCTAACAAAGAGATATGGAAAACAGCTAATCTTAGAAGACATTCACTTATCTATTCCAAAAGGACAAGCAGCTGCCATTATTGGTGGGAATGGTACTGGAAAAAGTACACTCCTCAAAATAGTTACTGGATTTATTACTCCTACAACTGGAACAATCAAGAAACAACCCGACATGAAAATCGGATATGTACCTGAACATTTTCCAGAGGATATTCGTTTTACACTGGAAGACTATTTGTATCACCTTGGTCGTATTCACGGGTTATCTCAAGAGCATTTACAAAATAAAATCCCACCCCTACTAGAGCTTTTTCATTTAGAGCACGTCAATCATTCCGTTGTAAAGAATTTTTCAAAAGGAATGAAGCACAAGGCTGGTATTATCCAAGCACTCCTTAGCAACGTAGATCTTTTAATTTTAGATGAGCCGCTTTCAGGTCTTGATCTAAAATCACAACAAGAACTCGAGCAAATATTGCTTACATTAAAACAACAAGGTCTTACCGTTCTCTTCACCTGCCATGAGAAACAGCTATTAGAAAATTTTGCTGACCGAATTGTGACACTAGCTAATCGTACGATTGCAGAGGATAGACTTTTAACATCTGATGCAATCCCGAAAGAGCATATCTACATAGAAGCAACTGTACCGTATACATTTTCTATTACAAAGTTACAAAAACAATCTGGCTGCATACATGTCGCATCTAACCAGAGCCTCATTCAATTACAAATTGAAAAGGCTTATACAAATGACATACTTCACTATTTATTACATAACAATGCGTCCGTTACATTGCTACAACCTAAATTCCAAAACCGAAAGAAGGATCTTTATGATTGCACTCATTCGCTACAATTTTCTTGATTATACAAAGTCGTACAAGTATGTTCCACCAATCGCGATGTACATCATAAGTTTGCTCTTTGTCTATGCCTATACGCCAAATCCGATTGTTACAACATATTTAGAAACCGCACTTATGCTCTACCTACTTTCAGCTTGGATCACCATCACACTGTTTCATACGGAAGACCCTGTTCAAGAACAAATTACTCTTTCTCATACCAAAAGCATACAGGCCTTATACCTTAGTAAATATGTAACAGTACTTCTCATTTGTAGTGTTCTATCCCTTATATCTGTTATATACCCAATTGCCTTTCATATGTTTAACGAAAAAATGACAGTATCATTATTTATAACTGGTTTCCTTGTCCACTTTTCTTTATCTATACTGGGTACTTCTATCACAACTTTATTTACACGAAATATCATACAAAAAGCAAGTACAGCTTGGCTTAGCCTTTCATTTGTATTACTGATTACAATCGCATCCATTCGTCTCAAAAAAGACATGCCAGAATTATTATGGTTCTTCCCTCCTATTAATCATTTTATGATGCTTGGTCAACATGAACATCATTTACCTGTCCGTGTGCTTTGGCTTACTGCATGGGCACTTGCATATTCAGTTGTATTAATAGGATTATTTCTTTCTCTTGTACGAAAAAGAAGGAACATGTAGATGAAAACAAGAATTTCTAAATTTAGATTATGAAATTAGGGAGAGATACAACAATGATTGGAATACTAGCAGGAATGGGACCAAAATCAACAGGACCATTCGTTGATACAGTAGTTGAACAATGCCAAAAGATATACGGCGCAAAGTACGATATGGACTTCCCACATATGATGATTTATTCTTGTCCAACACCTTTTTATATGGATAGGCCTATTAATCATAAGGATATGAAACAGGCTATTGTACATGGTGCACAAAAACTGGAAAGTACAGGTGTGGATTTTATCGCCATGCCATGTAATACAGCTCATCTGTATTTTGATCAATTACAAAATTCTATTTCAGTTCCCATTTTAAATATGGTTGATGAAACAATAAAAGAAATACCCGATCACGTAAAAAAAGTAGCTCTTTTAGCTACTGATGCGACTGTTCAATCTGGCATATATCAAGATGGAATTTCAAAACGCGGTATGGACTACATACATAAAGACAACTGGCAAAGAGATGGCACTCAAATTATATCGAAAATAAAATCTGGAAACATAAGTGAAGCAAGCGAATTATGGCGTACACTTTGCACAGAATTGGGTGAATCCGTAGATGCCGTTATTATCGCTTGTACAGATTTGAATGTTATATGGGGTACAGAACTACATAACCTTTGTTTTGTGGATTCATCTACTTGTCTGGCTAAAGCCGTTGTAAACAAATATGTATCCTATCAAAAAAGATAGAAGGAAGATTTCATGAAAACAAAAAATATTCCTTTTGAAATGGGCTATACAATGTTATGAAAAACTCCAACATACCCGAGGGATTTTTATTAATAAACTCCGCCTCGCTTATGGTTATCATTGGGAAACAGACTTCAAAAGGCGAATGCGATTTTTTTTGTGAATTCTTTCCGATATTGGAGCAAAACAACCGGTTCCTTGTATAGGAACCGGTTAATTATTTACTATTCAACCGACAGAAATATTTTTATACTTCCATCTTTAGAATAAAATTCAAAATCTGTTTTATATGCTCTTTTGATATCACTGTTCCAAATATCCACCCAAGCGTTAAAGACACCTTTGGGATCACTATGATCTACTTCTACAACATGGTAGTTACCAGCGGGAATGATGACATTACTTTCCTCAACAAGTTTCTCTTCCGTGCCAATATATAAATCATAATCACCTGTAAAATCACTTTCATAGTTCGTATAAACACCATATACATCACCTTTTAAATCTAAACGAAGAAATTCTTCCCATAGATTAAGTATGGCATCTGTATTTTGATTATTTGTTCTTACCTTTTTTCCATAAATATGTTTTTCAGTAATCGCTGTATTCATAGATCATTCCCCCACTAGTTAATATGGAAAGTATAGCATTCATAATATGACAACAGTCTGTCAGCTTTTATAAATATATTCAATTTCACCTCTATATTTATTTTTAAGCCATAAAGGTTCTAGTATCTTTACATGCCTCCCAAACATCAAGAGAAATGGCAATATATTTTTATTGCTATCATATTGAAAAGTTACTTTTAACTCTCCATCTTCAAGAAACTCTATTTCATCATCAGTAAAGAAGTCGTATAATTTTCCAAGTTCACTTTTTGAGAATAATAATACAATCCTCTCTACTTTAGCTGCCTTATTCGTTACATATTCATTTTTCTCAGTATAGGCCGCTCTAGTATTGTCATGTATAATTTCCATACTTCTTATTCTAGTCAATTTAAATAATCTCAAAGCTTTTCTAGACTCACAAAAAGCTTCTAAATACCAACTACCGTTCATAAAATTTAGTTTTAAAGGCTGAATCATTCGACTAGATATATTTGCTGTTTGTGACACATAAGAAATATGGATTTTATTTCCTTCATCAATTATAGACAGTATTTTTTTGACCTTTCGTTTTGTCTCTTCTTCTATCGTTTCTCTATGTAATGTAGATGATGATATTGTGATATTGGAATGATATTCCTCTTTATTTTCTTTCAATAACTCTAATTTTTTTTGTAGCATTGATAATTGATTGTTATCAAATAGTTCATTTTTTAAGGTTAAGCCTTCTAGTAAAAATTTCTTTTCCTCTTCACTAAATGTAAATTTATCTAGTTGATAGTTATCAATTAACGTAAAACCACCATTCTTTCCTAAATAAGAAATAATAGGAATACCAATTGCCGATAAAGCATCTATATCTCGATAAATCGTTCTTTTGCTGACTTCAAATGTATTAGCCAACTCTTCAGCAGGAACGATATCTTTTTTCAACAAATAAATAAGTATCGAAAACATCCTCTCTGTTTTCATAGCATGCTTGACCTCCTCGAGGGATATGTAAAAGATTAGGAAATCGAACTTTTCATTTTATAGAATATGTTTTTCCTAAGTAAATCACAACTTTCAAATATACATAGTAAAGAAGACCACTCCTAAAAAGAGTGGTCTTTTCATCACTGTGCCATTTTCTTTCGGTACATCTTCCCGTTCCAATAGAAGAATCGTGAAGTGAACCCCCCGTATTTCACAATGCGCCTTGCCATTTGCTGCATATTCTTTTGCTCTGATACCTTTTGGTCAGATAAATACATTCCAAGAAGACCGCGACTAATAAGACGATGAAACTTCGCATGTGGTAAGTCACCAATATTTCTTTCCGCTTCTTCCACAAAATGCTTCATTCGCTCTAATATCACTTGTTCATTTTCATAATAACTACAGAAATTTAAGTCTCCACCGATACGATCTTCTTCTTGATCGATGAAATAATCAAGTAAAATATGAAGACCTTGTACATAAGGGAAATAACCTTGCTTAATCTTTGCAATATCCTCATCAAGTAATTCATCATGAAACGCATAGGCAACAAGACAAAAGATTCCAAGAGTAGATCCTGCACATGCCGAAAATTCAAACCAGCTCATCGGTGGTACATTTTCCTTATGAGCTTCAAACCATGTTCGCAAGCGCGGTTCTCTCTCTTCTAGTTTCACATGCTTATGAATTTGTAAATCACAATAGTAACAAGCAAGCTCGTGAAGGATTGGCGCTATCCTGTCATAGTGTTTTGTTTTTAGCAAAACATCTTGGCATGTTGCAACAAGCTCATCTAAATAACCACCATCATCTTGATCATCACGATAACGATAGTAATTACTTCCTTCACTCTCTGGTGTTAATGCAGCCAGCATTGATTCATGAAGTGCAGCAAAATCATTTGGATCAAGCGATGTACTACGATCACATAAGTTATCTAAGTAATCACTAATTGTCTGATACGCTACAATAAAACGAATACAGTCCTCACGGTGTTCATTTGCAAGCAGTGCTAAAATACCACCACCTTCACAATGAAACGTTTTATGTTCAATACTTGCAATAGCCTGATTATGAAGCTCATCATTCGGAATATGGTAGGCACGCTCTTTCCACATCGCTAGCTCATGGTGTACAACCGGAAACACATCACGGTATACTTTCGCCATGAGCGTTATGGGATTACTCGGTACGTTCACTTCTTCCTTCATCTCCTCTATTAAATGTCCAAATCATTATTTATTTGTTTCTATTATGTTATTTACATGTATTTCAGTAAATGCTTTGATATAGCTTAAAATTTCATCTCGCTCATATTCATTTAATAGCTCATGGTAACAATTTGACCATTCTTTATACGTCTTATCATTAACCTTTAAGTTATCAAACCATTTACGGACACGTGTTTTATCTACAAGTTTATCCTCACACGCCTGCATTAGCAAGAGCGGAACATCTGGAAACTCATCAATTTTTTCATGAGCAATCTCAATTGATTTTATCAATTCACTATACCAACGAACTGACACCTTGCGCAAGAACAACGAATCATTCTCCATCGCATCGCGAATTTCTTTATTCCTAGTTGACATTTCTACTGTAAGATTTGTGGGGAATTGGAGTTTCGGTGTGAGAATATTTAACAACTTTGAAGCAGCTCGAAGCGGAGCAGCAGGTGCAGCTAAAACACCTAGACATGGCGAGCTTAATATAATTCCATCTATGTCTTCTCTCTTCGTTTCTTCCATCATACGAATGACAATAAGTCCGCCCATACTATGACCAAATAAAAAAATAGGAAGCCGATATTTCCTTGCTTCTTTCACCCATAATTTTACTTCCTCTATGTATTCATCAAATGAGTCGATATGTCCTCTATTTCTTGAAGTTGTTCCATGAGCCGGAAGATCTCCCATAACAACATGATACCCAAAATGAGTCCACATTTCTGCTAGTGCCTCATAACGTCCGTGATATTCCATCGCCCCGTGCACAATCACGATTACCGCTTTGGCTGTTTCTGCTTCATAATTCCACATACGAAACTCCTCCATTTCACTCTTTTCTGTAATTTGATACACTAAAACTAGTTTCTAGGAAAGGAAGGCTTTACATGATATATCCTTATAAAGATAAAAATCCGAAAATTGCGAGTAGTGCTTTTATCGCTGACTACGTTACGATTACAGGTGATGTTACAATCGGCGAAGAATCAAGCATTTGGTTTAATACTGTTATTCGCGGTGATGTTTCGCCAACAATCATTGGAAATAGAGTAAATGTACAAGATCAATGTACGCTTCATCAAAGTCCACAGTATCCCCTTATTTTAGAAGACGATGTTACAGTTGGACATCAAGTGATTTTACATAGCTGCACTTTAAAAAAAGATGCTTTAATCGGGATGGGATCCATTATTTTAGATGGTGCTGAAATTGGCGAAGGTGCATTCATCGGTGCCGATAGCTTAGTTTCACAAGGAAAGAAGATCCCTCCTCATACACTAGCTTTCGGTCGTCCTGCAAAGGTTATTCGCGAACTAACAGATGAAGATCGAAAAGATATGGATCGCATTCGCAAACAGTATGTTGAAAAAGGGCAATATTATAAGTCACTTCAAAAATAGTTCTGCTTGCTGCCATTAAGGTGGCAGCTTTTTTTCATTAAAACTCTAACGTTCTCTTTACAAAATCTTATTATTCCCTCAATAAATTCTTATTAAAATAAAAGATATCATCTCAATACATATATAAATGAGGGGAGAGAGGTTTCATGAAAGCTAAATCCGTCAACTCCTTATACAAAATAGAATGTTACATTTTCAAAGGAATTAACCGTTACTTTGATCAAAAAACATTAAATATCTTTTTCCGCACGATTACACATATCGGTGGTGCAACCTTTTCTATCTCGCTCACGTTATGCCTTCTTATCTTTTCAAAAGGACTTCTGCACACTGCCGCAATTGCAGCAGCTCTTTCATTAACAATGAGTCATATTCCTGTGCAAATATTAAAAAGATGGTACCCACGTAAACGACCTTACTTAACGATTCAAGATGCAAAATACCCATTGCATCCACTACAAGATCATTCATTTCCATCCGGTCATACAACAGCTATTTTTTCAGTAGCTGTTCCCTTTATTTGTTATGATCCAACCTTAATATTTTTTTTACTTCCATTAGCAATGATTGGGGGAATCTCCCGCATCTATCTTGGACTTCATTATCCATCTGATGTATTTGTAGGTATGTGCCTTGGCACATGTTCTGGCATTATCTCTTTTTATCAATTCATTCCACTTGTTATGTAAAGGGGAGATTAGATGAGAGTCGCCATATTTACTGATACATTCACACCGCAAGTAAATGGTGTAGCAAAAACTTTAGATCGTTTAACTCGTTATTTTCAAAAACAAAATATTGCCTATTCTGTATTCGCACCACAACATACAGCAGAAGATAATTTTGTCGCCAATGTGAATAAGATGAGAAGCATCCCGCTGAAAATACTATATCCAGAATGCCGCTTTGCATTTCCAACCCCGCGTATTAGACAGGAACTTCTTGCATTTAATCCTGATATCATTCATGTTGCTACTCCTTTTAACATGGGGCTTTGCGGCATGTATTATGCGAAAAAACTAGGTATTCCTCTTGTCGGTTCTTATCACACTGACTTTGACGCTTATTTACAATATTATAAAATTGAATTTTTCTCCAATATGTTATGGAATTATTTGAAATGGTTCCACAGTCATATGCAAAAAAACTTTGTCCCTTCTTCTGAAACATTGCAGCAATTAACTCAAAAGAAATTTCGAAATTTATATATATGGGGACGAGGAGTAGATTGTTCTCTCTTCCATCCTGCTTACAATAAAGACGTATTCCGAAAAAAATATAATATTACTGCTTCATACATTCTTTCATACGTCGGACGCATTGCCCCTGAAAAAGATATTGATACCCTTCGTAGGCTTATTCATACAACAATAAAAGAACGAAAAGATGCGATTCATTGGCTTATTGCTGGAAATGGTCCTCTTGCTAAAGATTTACGTGAAACTACACCAACCAATAACGTAACCTTTACTGGATATTTGGAAAGAGAAAACCTAGCAGAAGCTTATGCCTGCTCTGACCTTATGATATTTCCATCAGCCACAGAAACATTTGGTAATGTCGTGCTTGAATCTCTCGCATGTGGTACACCAGTGATTGGTGCAAATTCTGGCGGAGTAAAAAATATTATTGCAGATGGAAAAACAGGTTTTCTTTGCGAGCCCAAAAATACGAACTCATTTTTATCATCCATTTATCAATTGTTAAATAGCGAAGAAGCGCGTAAACAAATGAGTATAGCGGCTCGATCCTATGCCACCACACAAAGTTGGAATGAAATTTTTCACAGCTTATACATGCAATATGAAGAGGTGCTTCAGCAAAATAATGCCGAACTACTTGCTTAAATAGGAAAGTTCCATTCATAAAGAAAAAAGGTATGACTTCTATAACGTCATACCTTTTTGGTCTTGTTCTCCTTGAGTACCCGGACATATTCCTCTTTCGTATTTACATTCACAAACAATTCCTTAACCGCGTTCCATTCTTCTCCCATCACATACTTTACGTTACACTGTGATAAAAGTTGTCCCATACTTCGCTTTTCTTCCTCTAATAGCGTATAAATTTCCTCTTTCATACTCTGATGATATGCCGCTAATAACGGCTGTTTTCTGCCATCAATCACTGGAACAATTGCCTCATAGCCTTCACTGATTTGTTTTACTAATGCGGTAATCCACTCATTTGAAAGGTTCGGCGTATCACAAGGCAAAATGATATACCATTCTGCTTCAATATGCTCCATTCCAGATACAATCCCAGCAAGCGGTCCATCTCCTTTATAGGAAGGAATATCTTCTATAACAGGAACGTCTACCAAAGTAACAATTTTCTCTTTTATATCAGGATGACTAATTACAACTACATCTTGCACAGTAGTCTGTATCACCTGAACGATGTGTTCAATAAAAGTATGTCCTTGCCAAATCGCCAACGCTTTCGGCTCCCCAAAACGTCTCGACCTACCACCTGCTAATACAATTCCGGCGAGTTTTTTCATTGTCGATGCAGCTCAAATGTAATGTGCCCAAGCTCTGGCAAAATCAATTTGTTCATCGCAAGGCGAACAGCCCCGCTAGAACCTGGCATTGAAAAGACAACTTTTCTTCCGATTGTTCCGCCAATTGCTCTACTTAACATTGCAGCGCTTCCGATATCTTCTAAATAACTAATCATCCGAAACAATTCACCAAATCCAACAATTTCTTTATCTAATAATGCCGAAACTGCCTCAATCGTAACATCACGCTTTGTAATGCCTGTTCCTCCATTTGTTAACACCACATCAACATCTTCTTGATGATATCCACTTAATACAGCCTGTCTAATACTTTCTTTATCATCTTTTACAATTTCATAAGCAGTTACCGTATGTCCTGCTTCCATTAATAATTCTTTTAATAGCTTACCACTCTTATCTGTTTCTTCTGTGCGTGTATCAGAAACTGTGATAATTTTACAGCGTACTTTTTTAGGCGCTTGCTTTTTATGTTCTATTACGCTCATTTTTATTCGCTCCTTCTTATGAACTACTCATAATTTTATCATACCTGATAGAAGTTCTCTCGAATGTGCAGTACATCACATTTACATAATTATCTAGTGAACGGCTAAAACATTATGATACAATATTGGTATATATAACCATAAAAAAAGAGGTCCTATGATTCTAACCGCACATACTTAACAAGTACAGCGATTCCCCTCTTACTCGCTATTTATTTCATTGCATTTAAATTCGTGCGAAACGATCTGATAAATACTAAATAATTTTTCATAATTAGGAGGCTCGTTCATGGAACTTTATAAGAAACTCACAACGGTATTTATCCTTCTATTTATCGCTTCCATCAGTGCTGGAATGGCATTAAAGGACGCTGTCCCATACTCAGCAATCGGCGGATGGGGATTTGCGACACTCTTTTTACTATGCAGTGCATTTTGCGCCGGAAAAGCACGTCAAAAGAAAGGTTGATGGCCATTGTTTCGCAAAAAACCTACACTTTGCAGATCATGCGACAAAGAAATTCAAACATATGAAAAAGCTTGGGTTCATATGCCTTTTCCTCCAAGCGGAATGACGAATATGAGAAAATATATTGAACTTGATGGAGAAGTATATTGCAGTTCGTGTGCTGGAGTATGTAAGAGCCAAAATAATACAGTAAAGTAAAGGAGGTTTTTCACTTGTTCGAAACAAATCGGATTCGTTTACGAAAGTTTTCAGAAAGTGATATTCCAACCTATTACCATTGGCGAAATGATATAGAAGTTATGAGCGCTACCAGTCTCAATCTTGATACGTATTCATTTCAGGAAGTAGAGCAATTTTGCGGGCAAATCATTCACTCCTCTACTTCTAAAAGTTATATCATTGAACAAAAAAAGAGTAGCCTCCCCATTGGCATCACATCTTTAATTAACATCGATACACATAATCGAAATGCAGAATGTATTATCGATATCGGAAGGAAAGATTATTGGGGGCAGGGATACGAAAAAGAAGCATTAACTTTATTATTGGATTACGCCTTTTTAGAATTAAACTTACACCGTATATCCTTACGTGTTTTTTCATTTAATGACAGAGCGATTCACCTTTATAAAAAGCTCGGTTTTCAGCATGAAGGTACGTGTAAGGAGGCTGTATTCCGAAATGGTAAATGGCATGATATTGAAACGTTTGCCTTGCTACAGTCTAATTACAAATAAAAAAAAGCCTTGCGCTCCGCGCAAAGCTTTTCATTCTTATATTATAGACTAGCTTGCTCTTTTAAAGTTGCTGCTTTGTCTGTACGTTCCCATGAAAGATCTACATCAGTACGTCCGAAGTGGCCGTAAGCTGCTGTTTGTTTGTAAATTGGGCGACGTAAGTCTAGCATTTTGATGATACCAGCTGGGCGAAGATCGAAGTTGTTACGAACTAGTTCTACTAGTACTTCTTCAGATACTTTACCAGTGCCAAATGTATCAACTGAAATTGATACTGGTTGTGCTACACCAATTGCGTATGCAAGTTGTACTTCTGCTTTTTCAGCAAGACCAGCTGCAACGATGTTTTTCGCAACATAACGAGCTGCGTATGCTGCAGAACGGTCAACTTTTGTTGCATCTTTACCAGAGAATGCACCGCCGCCATGACGAGCGTATCCACCGTAAGTATCAACGATAATTTTACGTCCTGTTAAACCAGCATCCCCTTGTGGTCCACCGATTACGAAACGACCAGTTGGGTTAATGAAGAATTTCGTTTCTTCATCCATTAATTCTGCTGGTACTACAGCTTTGATTACGTGCTCTTTTAAGTCGCGATCGATTTGTTCCCATGTAGCTTCCGGGTGATGCTGTGTAGAAATTACAATTGTATCGATGCGTACTGGTTTACCATTTTCATCATACTCAACTGTAACTTGCGTTTTACCGTCTGGACGTAAATATTCTAATGTTTCATCTTTACGAACTTCCGTTAAACGACGAGCTAATTTGTGAGCAAGCGAGATTGGAAGTGGCATTAATTCTTTTGTTTCATTACATGCAAAACCAAACATTAAACCTTGGTCCCCTGCACCAATTGCCTCAATCTCAGCGTCAGTCATTTGACCTTCACGCGCTTCTAACGCTTGGTCAACACCCATAGCGATGTCAGCAGACTGCTCATCAATAGATGTTAAAACTGCACAAGTTTCTGCATCGAATCCATACTTTGCACGAGTGTAACCGATACCTTGAATTGTTTCACGAACGATTTTTGGAATATCTACATAAGTAGAAGTTGTAATCTCCCCCGCTACCAATACTAAACCAGTTGTTACTGTTGTTTCACAAGCTACACGTGCGTTTGCGTCTTTTGCTAAGATCGCGTCTAAAATTGAATCAGAAATTTGGTCACAAATTTTATCTGGATGTCCTTCAGTTACAGACTCAGATGTGAACAGATGACGTTGTTTTGTCATGTGGTAAACCTCCCTACAGTAATTGTATATATTGTACGGAACTCATCCTTAATTTGCCACAAACTGCGACATTCATATATTCTCCCAAACAAGTAAAAGAAAAACCTTTCCCACTTAACATAGAGGAAAGGTTTAATTTGCTACTTGCATACTGCTTTTTGCCCTTCGCTCTTATCGTTCGAGACCGTTCGCCTCGCACAGGTTTTAGCACCTATTCACTTGTATTTACCGTTACAAGTGAGGTTGCCGGGCTTCATCGGGCCTGTCCCTCCGCCAGCTCGGGATAAGAGAGTATCCGTCCCAACCTATACTAAAGAAATGATATTCATTTGTCAATTAATATTCACATATTCCCACAAGTTTTTCGGATTATTTGTCGAACGAAATATAAATAGGAAAATAATACATTCACACAAACAAAAATAAATAAATAGTATACATTATTTATATGATTGTGTTATACTCTTGTTGGGGATTACGAGAAAAATTTCATTAAAATGAAAAGGATGGTATATAAATATGAGTACTGTGAATGTCCAAATTGGATTACACGAATTACTGAACGGAAGCAATGCACAGGTTCAACTAAGCGTTCCACAATTAGTAGAAAAAGTTCTAATGAGAAATGAAGGGAAATTGACTTCTACTGGCGCTGTATCTGCTTCTACAGGAAAATATACAGGACGTTCTCCTAAAGATAAATTTATTGTGAAAGAAGCATCGGTTGCAGATAAGATCGCTTGGGGATCTGTAAATCAACCGATTTCTGAAGAACATTTTAATAAATTATATACAAAAGTATTAGAATACTTAAAAGAAAAAGAAGAATTATTCGTATTTAAAGGATTCGCTGGCGCTGATCGTAACTATCGCCTTCCATTACAAGTTGTTAATGAATATGCATGGCACAATTTATTCGTACATCAATTATTTATTCGTCCAACTGAAGACGAATTAGCAAATCATGAAGCTGAGTTCACAATTGTTTCTGCACCAAGCTTTAAAGCAGATCCAGAGATTGACGGCACAAACTCTGAAGCATTTATTATGGTTTCGTTTGAAAAACGCATCGTATTAATCGGTGGTACTGAATACGCTGGAGAGATGAAAAAATCAATCTTCTCTATTATGAACTTCTTACTTCCGGAACAAGATATTTTATCTATGCATTGTTCTGCAAACGTAGGTGAAGAAGGTGATGTTGCTCTATTCTTCGGTTTATCTGGAACAGGTAAAACAACATTATCTGCTGACCCACACCGTAAATTAATTGGTGATGATGAGCACGGTTGGTCTGATAACGGCGTATTCAATATTGAAGGCGGTTGCTACGCAAAATGTATTAACCTTTCTCATGAAAAAGAGCCACAAATTTTTGATGCAATTACATTTGGATCAGTGCTTGAGAACGTTGTAATTGATAATCAAACACGTATTGCAGATTATAATGATACTACATTAACAGAAAATACACGTGCTGCATACCCAATTGATGCGATTGATAATATCGTAGTACCAAGTGTTGCAGGACATCCAAATACAATTATTTTCTTAACTGCTGATGCATCTGGAGTATTGCCTCCAATCAGTAAGTTAAATAAAGAGCAAGCTATGTACCATTTCTTAAGCGGTTACACTAGTAAACTAGCTGGAACTGAGCGCGGTGTAACATCTCCGCAAGCAACGTTCTCAACTTGCTTCGGTTCTCCATTCTTGCCACTTGATGCATCTCGCTATGCTGAAATGCTTGGTGAAAAGATCGAGAAACATGATGCGAAAGTATTCTTAGTAAACACTGGCTGGACTGGTGGCGAATACGGCGTTGGAAAACGTATGAACTTAGGTTACACTCGTGCAATGGTACAATCAGCATTAAACGGCGAGCTTGATAACGCTGAAACAGCGAAACATGACATCTTCGGTCTTGAAGTGCCACTTCATGTACCAGGTGTACCTGATGAAGTATTAATGCCTGAACAAACATGGGCTGATAAAGCAGCTTACAAAGCAAAAGCAATCGAGCTTGCAGATAAGTTCAAAGAAAACTTCAAAAAGTTCGAGAACGTTTCCGAAAGCATTATCAAATTAGGCGGTCCAATCGCTTAATTTAACCTTTACTGTTTGAATACCCCTTTACTCATATGAATAAGTATAGTGTAGCCTAAAAAGTTCGCGTACTCACCGACAAAACCCATGCGACTTTATAGGTTACACATACTTACAATAAAAAAGAAGCTTACGCTAAAACGTAAGCTTCTTTCTATATATCTTGATTTTCTAACATATAAATCGTTGCTTGGCAAACAAATACAGATTCTCGACTCATTTTCTCCATTTGTTTTCACATGACATAGAGTAAAAAAATTCTCTGACCACTTCTATTCACCATCGAATCCTCTCTCTTACCTAAAAAAGAAAAGGTTCTGTATTTACCTATTTCTTCGCATCTTTCATGCTGTAATAGCCTAAATTAATAACGATCAAGAAATAACCACCCATAATTCCAACAGCAAATGCCCACATAACCATATGATGTTCAATTTCATACATAATAATTGCGCCGAGTATCGCTGCTGCAAAACGATTAACCATACCAAGTGTCGGTGCTTTACTCTTTTTTACAATACTATCTCCAAGCTTTTCAATACGTCTTCCTAAAATCCAAACGCAATACATACTAACGAGTAAACCAATCCCTACACCTAAAAAGTGTGCAGAAAAAGGTGTCATCGCCCAACCTAATAGCATTGCACCTAGCAAATAATACATTTGGATTTTAAATGACCTTAATGACATACTAATCATGCAGTTCTCCTTTATCATCTTATTTACATATCATCAGACTTTATCTGTTACATTCGAAAATAAACAACATAAACACTACACTTATGTTGTTAAAATATTTTTTGGAAATAATATTATACAAGATTTTTAGTTTGGAAGCAGGCGCAACTTGTGACTTTTTTTCAAACATTTCTCATAGATTTACAAAAAAGTGATATCAATCTACAAAAATATGGATATGATGTAGATATATCCACTTTCATTTTCCAACATATAAACCAAGGCCTTGGAAACAAAAAGAGATCTCCGCTCGTTTTCTCCTTCTGTTCTCACATGGCATGCGGCAAAAAAAGTTCTTACCACTTCTCCGCTCGACCAAATCCTCTCTCCCACCTATAAAGAAAGGTTTTATGTCAGTTTTTCAATTTATATGTATGTAATGAGTACACAAATAAAGGGGGCGTCTAATGATTTATTTTTTAATGGCTCTCATTCACCTCATTATCCCTGCACTTATAGGACTCTCATTATATTGGTACACAAAAGAACATAGTATCTTCTATGCTGTCCTCGGTGTTCTTCTCTCCGGAATTATTCTTATTGCACTATTCCGCATACCTTTTCTCAACTTTATCCCACTTATCATTTCCATTTTATTCCTTATGTTTTTACCAAAAATAAAAAAATAGGAAAGCAGATCATGACTGATCTGTTTTCCTATTTTGATATATATTCTGATGCGATATGCTGTGCATCAAGTTTTTCAGACTTTACAAACCATAAGCCGAGAAAGATAATACAACCACCAATCATCTGTTGGAACGAAATATGCTCTTTCGCCCATACCGCCGCAAATACAACCGCAACAAGCGGTGTAATGTACATATATACCATCGTATGTGAAGCACCAATTTTTTGAACCCCGACATACCAAATGACTAAACCAAATACCGTTACAAAGAAAATAGAATATAGTAGTGCAAACCATGACATCCCTTGTTCAATTTGGAATGGCAGCAAAAAAACATGTGGGCCGCTCAGTATAACAAGCGGAATTGCTCCAACAACTGCTGACCATGTAGTCACACGAAGTGCCGAATATTTTTTTATAAGTGGTCCAGCTAAAACTGGATATAGCCCCCAGCATATCGATGTAATGAGTCCAATTCCATTTCCATAAAAAGACCCAGCAAGTGAATGTCCTACTAATAAAACAAGGGAGGCACCGATGCAAGCTATAATAGAGCCAACTAATTTTCGCGAAGAAAACTTCTCTTGTCTAAGAAAAATTGCAAACACCGTTGTAAAAATAGGTGAAATAGAAATAAGTAAAGAAGCATTCGTAGCGGATGTATACTTTATAGTTTCCATAAATAATGTTTGATACAGCACGATTCCCACAACACTAACTACAATGAGCCTTGGTATATCCCTTAATTCCATGTACAATGACTTTTCAATATAAAATGTAAGTACTACTAATAGCGGTGCTGCTGCAATCATCCGGAGCGCAGTAAACTCAATTGCTGTAAGTTCTACAAGTCCGTATTTTCCAATTGTATAATTGATACCCCAAATCATAACCACACTTAAAAGTAATAATTCAATCCCCCATCTTCTCATATGTATCCCCTCCGCACAGAGAATTATACAGAAAATTCAATTATATGTACATTTCATTACATGAAAAATTACATAAGAAAAAGGAGCATGCAATTTGCCCCTTTTTAATAAATTATACTCGAATATGCAGTTTCATAGTTGGATTATAAAATTGGCTCGGACTTTTCAGTTGAAAATGCCCGCCTGATTCATGTAAATCAACAATAAGCTTATCATCCATAAACACAAGCTTTGTTCGATCTGCAATGAATTGTAATTTATTTGATTCAATATCGACATCACGTTCATCTTTTTCTGATACAGCCACTAAGTCGATAATCCCGCTCATCACGCAGCCGCACCCTTCATTATCATAAAATAATTTTATAAACTTTGTTTCACTTGGAATCGTATCCATAATCTTTTTATATGCTGCATCTGTTACAGTCACGTTCATTTCTCTTTCCTCCTACTTCTATACATAATTCTTATATTGTACCATTCTTTTTGTGAATTCTATCCACTTGTTATATACAGAAAATTACAACTACTATACAATGAATGTGATAAAGGAGGAGAGATTATGCCAGCCTTAAAAGAAGTACAACATGCACTAGATTCTTTATTTCAAATCAAAAAATACGGAAAAGACAGTGCCTTTAGTCGATTTATTCCAGCTGTATACGATCCAATCGAATTTCCTTGGCGACAATTTTTTGAAGCAGACTTTGTAAATACCTTTAACGGTCTTATGATAAAAGGTGCTGAAACTGTAAACACAATCTTTTTAGCTGTCTTTCCAACAGATGATGTTCTTGAAAAATTCATCTCACAATCCAAGCCAGGTGATTTACTTTTTATGCATCACCCTCTTGTGATGGAATGTGGTGATCCACTCGGAAAATCTGGACGAGGATTTGTACCTATTCCAATGCACGATTTACAAACTATCAAAGAAAAAGAACTCTCTATTTATACATGCCACGTTCCAATGGATCATCATCAAACATATGGAACAAGCATTGCGATTGCTAAAGCTCTAGAGGCCAATATAGTAGATGGATTTGCTTATGATGGAAAAGATATACCCTGTGGACTCATTTGCGAAATGCATGAAACAACAACAAGCAACCTCGAACAACGTCTAAAAGAACTCTTCCACGTTCCGTACATAGACTTTGAAGGTAAACACCATGAATCTATCACAAAAATTGCGATTATCGCTGGTTGCGGTGATAAAGTAGATCTTCTCAAAGAAGCAGAAGAAAAAGGCGCCGAGGCGTATATTACAGGGGAAATTCATTGTCATATCGATAATGAATACGGCAAATACAAATATTCATTAATTATGGATTATGTGAAAGAAACAAATATGTCGCTTATCGGCGTATCGCATTCAGCTTCTGAATACTTAATAAAGAAAACTTTGATGCGTGATTGGTTTATAGAAAACTTTAATGTGGATATTGTTTTACTCCCGCAGAAGAAATGGTGGTATTAAATGAGAGGTCGAATACTTTCTTTCGCACTCCTCGTTCTTGCTTGTTTTCTATTAAGCTCATGTAAAGGTACTCCTAAGGACGAATTAAAGAAAACGGTATGGAATCAATTATCTGAGCATGCGAAAGAAGAAATAAGCACTGGCTGGAAGCATGCTACAGTTACGACAGAAACGTTGCAAGCTGGAATATCTTCTGTCAAAGATTCCTCTTATATTGGAAAAGAGGTCTATCGTGTTTCGTTTCCATCTGATCGTTCTTACAAACTTGGAAATGTAGATGCGTTTGTTGATATGAAAACGAAGAAAATCATTGGATTCGGTCTGCGAGATTAATTATAAAAAGGTACCACTAAGAATCCTTTTTTCTTCATGCTTGGCGGTTTCTAAAAAAATAATCACTTCCTTTTTCTATCAGATTTTGCTGAAAGAGTACCCCTACTTCAAACGAAGTTAAGTGGGGGAGTATTCATGTAAACATCTACCTATCAATAGGCTATATTAGCCTAAGCTATAATATGAAATATTGCATATCATTCCTTCATATCTTTATATGATATAATCCTAAGGCAATCTGTTAGTAATCCTTCTTCATGCAAATCGCTAACTTGAAAAGTTAAGGGCTACTAGAACCCAAATAATATGTAAAACTTATTACATCAAAAAAGAGAAAATTCGTTTATTGAACGGATTTTCTCTTTTTATTTTATTGCGAAATTGGAAGCACAATCTCAACCGTAGTTCCAACTCCCACTTCACTCTCAAACTGTAACTTGCCCTGATGTTCTTCAATAATCTTATATGTAACCATTAATCCTAAACCAGTTCCTTCATCTTTCGTTGTATAAAAAGCTTCGCTCAGTTTAGGAATTTTATCTTTCGGTATGCCGCATCCCTCATCCTTGATTCGAATTACCATTGCATCTTTTAATGTAACTTCAATGATAATTATTCCACCATCTTGCATGGATTCAATCGCATTTTTTATTACATTTAAAAACACCTGTTTTAAACGTTTTTCATTACATATTATACTTGGCAATTCACCTTTATAAATGGTATGTATTTTAATTCCTCGTTCCGAAGCAGGCTGTCCCATAATTCTTACCACGTATGAAAGAATATCCTTTATATCATGATTCTTGTATTCCATCGGCCTAGAATTCCCAAGCTCCACAAGTTCGGTGGCAATTGTATCGATTCTTTCAATTTCTTGCTCCATAATATCACAATATACTTTATCATCAGGATACTTTTCGTGTTGCCCTCTAATAAAGCTTTTCAAAAGCATTAATGGATTACGCATTTTAAAACCGATAACTGTTGCCATCCTGCCAATTACAGCCATCTTCTCCGACTGTTGCAATTCCTTATGTGTCATTTCAATTGTGCGTATATAAGCTTGGAATCTCAATAAAATAACCCATCCTATAATCGAAAACAAGCTACAAAGGACGATAGGAACGAGAACAATAAAAGAATGTACAACCACTCCCATTAAGGCATACTTTACTATTGTTCCTCCTGCTACTAACCAAAAATAGCGCTTGTTCAAAAAGAATGGTGCAAAAAGAAAGAAAAATCCTTCCACTATATTTCCTGCATCAAACTCTAAATCTGTTCCATAGTAAATGATAAAATTATGAATAAAATCTAATGTATTATATCCTATGAAAATAATATATTTCACAGCATATGGATTCTTTCGCCTCATCACATATATTCCTACAAGCACCAATATAGCCGTAAGAATATACAACCATACCCCTAAACCTTGTTCTACAATTGGGGCCTCATTTACGCCTTCTAGCTTCGGCATAATATAATAAGATGCAACATCATAAATAAAAAAAGTAGCAATGAATAAACTTAAAAACAGCCTTAACGTTCGAACCTGTTCCCTTGTTAATCTATCAATACTGTCCATGTAGTAACTCCTCTATTCACAATACACATACTTCACAAATCTTTCCTTCTATATAAATCTATTTTGATTTTTTAACATATAAGTCTCTGCTATAAAGAACAGAAGATGGCCTGTACTCGTTTTCTCTCCTTGGAAAGATTATATGTCGATTTTCCAACTTATTCTTATATAGGTAAAATAATGTCTACTTTCGTTCCTACATTTCTTTTACTCGTAATATGTATTTCCCCATTATGTTCTTCAATAATTTTGCAAGCAACAGTAAGCCCTAAACCTATGCCATCTTTTTTTGTTGTATAGAAGGCCTCTGTTATACGATTTAAATCTTCCTCCTCTATGCCACACCCATTATCTACAATACTTACTATTACATCATCCTTGTTTCGCTTCTTTATATCTATCCAAAGTGTTCCCCCATGTCCCATCGCTTCAATCGCATTCTTTATTATATATAGAAATACTCCTTTTAATTTACGATTATCACACTCTATTTTTATTTGATCAGGTGCAACATCATAAGTGAGATACAGCTGTTTTTTGTTTATTTCTGCACTCATTTCTTTCATCGCTTTTGATACAATTTCTTCTATTAAATGACTACTATATGTAGAAGGCTTACAAGTTGCCATCGCCATCAGTTCACTTATCATATTATTTATGTGTTCAATCTCATCAATCATATGTTCATACACCTTATCATCCGCATATTTCTCTTTCTGCAATTGTGTAAATCCTTTTAATGAGGAAAGTGGATTTTTAATTTCATGTCCAACAGACGCTGCCATTTTCCCAATAACCGCGAGCTTTTCGGACTCTCGTTTTTCTATCATCACACTGTTTACAGTAGAAAGGTACTGTAAAAATCGATTCAATAGGAGATAGGCTACAAATAATAAGAGACTATACATAACCAACTGCATAAATGCTGTTTTTTTCCCCAGGATCAAAAGTGCACTATATTTACCCATAATAACTAAAAATAACCACTTCAAGTACCGTTTACTCATAAAAATTGGCACAAATAAAATAAAAACAAATTCAAGTATATTCCCACCATCAAATGCTACTTTATTGTGAGTTGCATACCAGTACAAATTGAAAATCTCCGAAAGCATATAAGCTAATAAATATATATACTTAATACGATATGACTGTTCCTTGTTTACTAGATACATACTGTATGCTATTAAGCAAGCTCCATACAAAAGCGTTGGAACTTGAACCTTTAATCTTATTAGTAGTTCAGAATCTCCTAGCATAACAGAATAAGCTGTTTCATATATACCCCATACAATATTCAATACCCATAAAAAGAGTCGAGCATTTTTCTTTTCTTCTTGAAATGAGATAAAGTTTTCTTTCACTTTAACACTTCCCCAAATCCCATATACTTTCACTATATTATTATCAATATTTATTATAATAAATGATAGTAGTGTTTGACCAAAATAATATCTAATAATGCAGAAAATTTTAACCTAATTCACGAATTTGATAATTCACATAATTTTCAATAATATGTACTTAAAAACGTTATTATGTGTTATATACTGAACTTGTCAGGTTAACTGTAAAGAGAACTCCCCGGTTCTTTGTGTTTGAGCTATTTTGTCTGATTACCCCGTTATGAAATATAAGTCAAAAGAGAACTTGTAGCATCTCTACAAGTTCTCTTTTGTTTTCAATCAATCTATTGCATCACACTTTGAAGTTATGTCAAAATGTGATGCAAATCAAATTATTGATTCACCGCTTTTGCTACAAGCGCAGCATATGCTTCTGCACCTGCTTTCGTTAAATGTACACCATCTGGTTCAAAATATGCCTTATTTCCAGCACTTGCTGTATACCAATCGACTAACGTCACATTTTTATACTCAGATGCTACCTCTTTTAATTTCTCATTCACTAATGATTCCCATGGACGTGGTACCCTCGTATTGATTAATACAATTTTACGTTCATTCCCAATCAATTGTACTAATGATACTAATTGATCCTTAGTAAACGCTCCATTTGTACCTAATCCAACGATAACATGATTTCCTAAATTCCCCTGATTTTTTAGCTGTTCTACAACAGGAATTGCTTTAGACAACTGTCGACCAACCTTCGCATCAATTACAATATTAGGAAATGCATTTTTCAAATACGGAGCGATATCAATCATAATGGAATCACCTACAGCTGTAACTGTTAGAGGATCTTTAGGCGGCGTATTAGCTTCTTGTTGTTCTTTATTTTGAGGCGGCTCCTCAGCTGATTTTTCCTGAACTGCAACTGGGTGTTTCGCCGGTTCCGCTTGTACCGACTCTACCTTATCTTTTTGAGAATTCTCCTTTGCTTTACTAGCTGTTGATAATCCAAAAACAGCTATCGAAGAAATTAATAATGCACCTACTATAGCTAACTTACCACTTAATGCTAAGTTTCTTATTTTCCAGTTCTTAGATCGAATGTTCCGGAGTGCCCCTTGTCTGATTGGATTTTCAATAAACTTCCATGAAATTTGTGCCACAACTATAATAAGTACAAATTGAAGAATTGCTCTTGTAAGTGAAAACTCTCCAGCATGTACCTTCGGAGTCGTCAATGCGATAATCGGATAATGCCAAAGATATATCCCATACGATCGTACACCCATCCAGCGTAATGGTCTAAACCTTAAAAATAGAGCGATTCGGCTAGCTGGATGAGCAAGGTTCGCTACTAGCAATGCTGTAGCGATTGATAAAAGGACCATTCCTCCTTGATATAAAAACGGATCATATTGATTCGTTTTCCAAAACATAACGAGGATGACGATAAGAGCAATTCCTCCAACTACATCAAGAATAAGACGTGCCTTTGGAATAATTTTATTCGCAAGTCTACTGCTTGGCCAAATTAAAGCAAGTGCCGCTCCAATTAATAAGGAGAAAGCCCTCGTATCAGTACCGTAATAAATTCTGCTTGGATCAACTCCTGGTTCATACAGAATAGCCATCGCTAATGCAGAAGCAGCTGCCCCTAAAACAATAAATAAAATGATACGTGATTTCTGTTTTATGTAACGAAATGCCAGGCTAATAATAAATGGCCAGACTACATAGAACTGTTCTTCAACTGCTAACGACCAAAAATGATTCAACGGGGACAGTTGGTTAAAACTATCAAAGTATGATAATTTGTGATAAATATACCACCAGTTACTGAAGTATAATAAAGCTGCTAGTGAATCTCCTCGCATCTTTCCTAGCAAAGAGCTATGAAAAATTGTAATCCATGCTAAAACAACTACAAGCATGACAAACATTCCTGGAAGCAATCTTCTTGCCCTACGCAACCAGAAATTCTTCAAGTCAATTCTCTTATTTCTCTTCCATTCTATAGCGAGAATATCCGTAATTAAATAACCCGACAATACAAAGAATACAGTAACCCCTAGGAACCCCCCAGGCATCCAATTAAAATTGATATGATATAAAATAACACCTAGTATGGCTAGACCTCTTAGACTGTCCAATCCAACCATATAGCGACTATTTTTCTGTAATGGTTTAGGCATTCACAGTCACCTCCCTATATTTATCTAAAAATTCCGTCAATAACAACAGTAATATAAAGCGCTATCAATCCTCTAAAAACATATAAACCTAGTCAAAATATTACAGAACCAAATTACAAACACTCTCACTGTTTATAATTGCATGCACAGTAATTAGAATTTTAACATGTTATCTAACTACATAAAATAGTTTCATGCATAAACTTTCTTTTATAAATAAATAAAAATTCAAATATACAAATTAAAAAACCTGCATAAATCCTTTTTAGGGTGAAAGAGAGCGTCTGCTCATAGATAGAAATGGGCTTGCCTCATGCCATAAAAACAGAGGGAGAAAACGAGGGGGAATTCGCTTTTGTTTCAGAGGCCGTAACTTGTAGCTGAAAAATCAAAGTGGATATATAAAAAGAGGTTATCCTAAAAAACTACTTTTAGGATAACCTCTTTTTGTATTAACCGACACGCTAGACTCTACCAAATCCCCCATAGAATGCATATAACCAATATAAGTGTATAATCACCAAAATCTAATGTAGGACCCTTCTTCACATGCATATCCAGCCACATATAAACGAGCTTTATTCTTTTATATTTATGAATATTTTTCTTTGCAAATCGATAAACAAGAACCTGCAAAATCATAAAACCCGCTACAAATATAAATAACAAAACAAAAAAATCAACCATCCTATTTCTGTACAGCTTTTTCCAATATACCGTGCCCCAAAAGCCATTCTTCAAACTTCGCACTGCCAAATTCCCAGCTTAAATCATTGGCATGTACGGAAAAAACGCGATAACCTGCATACTCATCCATATACGCATTTTCTTGCATCTTGCTTGGCGAAATCCCATAAAATGAAAAGTTGAAAAAGACATCCCACACATCTTCATGTTTTCTTTTATAAGCAATCGATTCCATATCGTACTCTTCTCCGAAATAATCAAGATGTAAATGCATGCTATCATCATATTCATACTTCATTTTATCACCCCTTATATTTGTACTTCTTTACCATCCAAAAAATTCCTTCTATGTCCACTCACATCTAGGCACTTACCTACATATTATGGCAGTAGATTCATTTCTAGGAGGTGTCATATTTTGAAAAAATTCATAGCTGTTTTTTGTATATTTGTACTTACTGTTTTTACGTTTGTAGCGTGTAATAAAAAGGATGACGCGAAGCAGCAGACAAAAAAGATTCGCATTGGTGAAGTTACACACTCTCTCTTCTATGCACCGCTATATGTTGGCATTGAAAAAGGATTTTTTAAAGAAGAAGGATTAGATATTGACCTGCAAACGACAGCTGGTGGCGATAAAACAATGACAGCCTTATTATCTGGCGGAATTGATATTGCACTTGTGGGCTCTGAAACATCCATTTATGTTCACCAGCAAGGGGCAAAAGATCCAGTTATTAACTTTGCACAGCTCACGCAAACTGATGGTACATTTTTAGTTTCACGTAAAAAGTTAGGCTCCTTTAATTGGAACGATGTAAAGGGTGTTACGTTCCTTGGTCAACGTAAAGGCGGTATGCCGCAAATGGTTGGGGAATACGTTTTAAAGAAAAATGGTATTGATCCGCACAAAGATACAAATTTAATTCAAAATGTTGAGTTTGCCAATATTGCAAATGCCTTCGCGTCTGGTACAGGTGAATTTGTGCAGCTCTTTGAACCAACTGCAAGTATTTTAGAAAAAGAAGGAAAGGGCTATATCGTCGCTTCTTTCGGTACTGAATCCGGAACTGTTCCTTACACAACATTTATGGCAAAGGAAAGCTTTTTAAAGAAAGATAAAGTAGCTGCGGAGAAATTCACACGTGCATTATATAAAGCACAGCAATGGGTAGATACACATAGCCCAGAAGAAATCGCAAAAACTGTTACACCTCTTTTCAAAGATACTTCACAAGACATTACGCTGAAGGTCATTGAACGTTACAAAAAGCAACATTCCTACGCAACGAATCCATTATTAGATGCGGAAGAATGGAAGCAACTTCAAGTCATTATGAAAGAGGCTGGGGAATTACAAAAAGAGGTTCCACATGAGGCGCTCGTCAATACAAAAATTGCCGAAAGCGTTATTAAGAAGTAGGGGCGAATACGATGAGTTTCTTACAAATATCTCATGTTTCCCAATGCTTTTTTTCAAAAGAAAAAGCTCGGCTTATCCTTGAAGATATTAGCTTACACGTAGAAGAAGGGGAATTTATATCCTTTCTCGGCCCAAGTGGCTGCGGCAAAACAACACTCCTTTCTATTATTGCAGGACTACTTCAACCAATCCAAGGTTTTGTCTCTTTTGATGATAAACCAGTAATAAAATCAACAGATTCAATGGGATATATGCTTCAGCAAGATTACTTATTCCCTTGGAAAACGATTGAAGAAAATATAATGCTTGGACTGCATATTACAAAAACATACGGAACGGAAACAAAGGAGCATACATTACAACTTTTAAAGCAAGTTGGCCTCGAAGGCGTCGAAAAGCAATATCCTTCGGAATTATCCGGTGGTATGCGTCAAAGAGCCGCACTCGTTCGTACACTTGCGACAAATCCGAAAATCCTTTTGCTTGATGAGCCCTTTTCAGCTCTTGATTATCAAACAAAATTAAAATTAGAGGAGCTCGTATTTTCTTTATTACACAAGTATAAGAAAACTTCTCTTCTCGTCACACATGATATTGAAGAAGCAATTGCAATGAGTGATCGCATTTACTTGCTTCAAGCAAACCCTGGGAAAATTGCTAAAACATTTACCGTACCAGAAAGCATTCGCTCTCTACCACCACTTGAGGCAAGGTACCATTCCGATTTTCCGGCCCTTTTTCAAGACATATGGAAGGAGCTGGAACGTCTTGGATAATATTAAACAATTACACGAACAGTTTCGAAAAAAAGAACGTCAGCGTACCTGGACTGCTGCCTTTTTACAATTACTACTGCTCGTACTCTTTCTTACATTATGGGAAATTTCTAGTAAGAAAGAATGGATTGACCCCTTACTGTTCAGCTCTCCTTCAAGTATTTGGGAGTTATTTTTAAGTAAATGGGGAGATGGCTCACTTTGGATTCACATATGGACGACACTCTTAGAAACAAGTATCGGCTTTATTCTCGGCACGGTGCTCGGAACAATTATCGCCACACTCCTTTGGTGGATACCACTTCTAGCACGTGTATTAGACCCATACCTTGTCGTGTTAAATGCGATGCCAAAAGTAGCACTTGGTCCAATTATTATCGTTATTTTCGGCCCAAATCTTTCTTCTTCAATCGCAATGGGAGTCATTATTTCCATCATCATCACCATTCTTGTTATTTACAGTGCATTTGAAGAAGTTGATTCGAATTATATAAAAGTAATGGATACGTTTGGCGCAAATAAATGGCAAACCTATCAACAAGTTATTTTACCGTCTTCCTTTCCATCTATCATTTCAACTTTAAAAGTAAACGTTGGATTATCGTGGGTTGGTGTAATTTTCGGTGAACTTCTCGTTTCCAAACAAGGCCTCGGTTATTTAATTAGCTATGGCTTCCAAGTGTTTAACTTTACACTTGTACTGCTGAGTGTGTTACTGACATGTATCCTCGCGACTCTTATGTATGTATTTGTGGAAGGACTTGAAAAATTACTTGTAGGGAAAAGAAAAAGAAGCTGATTCAAGGCAACATGCCGAGGTCAGCTTCTTTCGTTTATACTTCCTTTGAAATTTCATATAGGCCAGATAACACTTCAGTACGCATTTTTACAAGCTCAGGGAATTGATAGAAGAAAGCAATTTTTTTATACTTCATCTCTGTACCTTCCTTCACTTTCTTTGAATCTTGTAAAATGAATGCAGTAAATGTATCAGCAATGTCTTCTGCTACATTTGTTGTGCTATATTCTGAAACAAATTGATCCTGTTTATCTTTAAAAAATTGGATTTGTGCTTCTAAGTTTGTTTCAATTTCTTTTTCTTTCCATTCATTTTCAATTTGCTTCCAAAACGATTCATAAAACTTATTGATATAAGAATTCTCTTTCGTACAACCTTCTTGTAAGAAAAGATTTTCACATTTGGCTTTATACGATGAAATATCTTTATCCTCTTCAAATGCTTTTATATACTTTTTATCTACTGGAATTTGCGTATCATTTAATGTTAATACGTGAGCTGTTTCATGAATTAACGTTTTCATCACTTCATCTATATTTATGCCGGAATCAAGTGTATCTAAACTTAACACCCACTCTTTCTGATTTTCCATACTAGGAGCCACATGTGCAACAACTCCATCATATCCATCTGTCACAATATCAAATTCTTTTATACTCTCTCTATATTTAGCAGGGATCAGTGTACGATACATTTCCCATAATGTATCATGATAATCCATATCCTCATGCTGGGCGATGACTTCTTCTTTTGCTTCTTTATCATCCGCAAACACTTTATTTAAACGTTTCTTATCTAGTTTTTCAAAATAAGGATCTATAATATCTTCATTATCAATATAGTAAGATGCTAAAAAGAAATAATTTTCATCATCATTCTTCTTTTGCTGCGCTTCCTTAATTACTTCTGCACCTTCTTCAAATTCCCCCGGTACTTCTAGCTGAGACAGATTTTCCATCTTCTTATATACTTTTTGAATCATACCATCCCCAATCTTCGTACACTCTTCTTCTGTTTTACATATTTCTTTCTTTTCGGCAACATTCACCGATTTATTGCAACTTACCGTAAAACAAATCGCTAAAATAAAAAGGAATATCTTACCATAATATCTCTCCATATAACCCTCCATTATTCCATTCTACAAAGATATTATACAGTGAAAATTTAATCAGTAGGTGAACCTTTTCTTCCCCCTAATTTCCTCATTTCTATTTACATTTTAAATTGGGAGTATTACCGCCTGCAAATAGTGGGATAATC
This sequence comes from Bacillus cereus, assembly GCF_002584535.1. Taxonomy (GTDB): domain Bacteria; phylum Bacillota; class Bacilli; order Bacillales; family Bacillaceae_G; genus Bacillus_A; species Bacillus_A arachidis. The sequence continues at coordinate 8,482 of NZ_NUOT01000025.1, read as the reverse complement.
ATTTTTTTGAAAATATGCGATAATTATTTTAAGTGGGCTTTTTACTTTAAGAAGGAGGAATGTATTATGATACGTGCTGTATTATTTGATTTAGACGGGACATTATTAGATCGACGTCAATCTTTGGAAAGTTTTATTGGCGACCAATATAGTCGTTACGCAGCGCACTTTACTGAAATAGAAAAAAATGAGTATTGTACTCGCTTTGTCCAACTTGATAATAACGGCTACACTTGGAAAGATAAAGTCTATGCCATCTTGCTCAAAGAATATAACATTACGACTCTAACAGTTGAACAACTTTTACACGACTACGTCACAGAATTCACAAACCACTGTATTCCATTTCCAAATATGCACGAATTGCTACAACAATTACAAAATCAGAATATCGCAATTGGAATTATTACGAATGGCTTTACCGAATTCCAAATGAATAACCTTCGTGCCTTGCAGCTACATACGTATACAAATACAATTCTTGTTTCAGAAGCAGAAGGCATTAAGAAACCTCATCCAGCTATTTTTGAGCGTGCTCTCAAACAATTAAACGTTCAGGCAGAAGAATGCATCTATGTTGGAGATCATCCTGAAAATGATGTCATGGGAGCTGAGAAGGCTGGGATGACTGCGGTTTGGAAGAAGGATTCATTTTGGAAGGATTTTGAACATTCTCGTACAGTTCGAGATTTGCTTGAAATACTATCTTTTGTATAAAAAAGAACTCGGCTCCTTTACTTCGTAAAACAGCCGAGTTCTTCTATATGTTTCATCGTACGCGCTAATACATCATCGCGCATAATAAAGCTAAATTTCCTATCACTTTTAATGTTATCAGGGATTTCTTTTAATAGAACAGACCCTTTTGTCTCTTCATAGTGCGTATGTTCTTCTACTGCGCTAATTGTTGCAAAATAAATGTTTTTAATGATTATTTTGTCTTTTCCAGATACTTTGTATTGTCCTAAGTAAGTTAAATCAGAAACAATCCCGCCAGTTTCTTCATGAACCTCTCGAACTGCCGCTTCTTCCGGTGTTTCCCCGAGTTCTACCTTACCACCTGGAAATTCAAGACCGCGGCGCAAATGATGCGTTAATAACCATTGATCCCCGTACCGGCATACAACCCAAACATGCTTTGGCTCAGGAGAAAATGGGTAACGTTCAAACGATAATTGTACAGTATTGTGGTAATAATCTTTAAATTTGTACATGCCATTACTCCCCTATAGATGGTTACAAGATTTTCCTACCACAAATTGTAGCACAATTCGTATTCATATGCATAATGTTATCCAACTATAATCCATTGATTATTCCCATTTGTGCGACTAATTCCTTCGTTTCATGATTCCCTAAATCATAAATCATCTTATATGCTTTCTGCAGCTCAGCATCATACCGGTCATTATTTGAATCATGATGATATTCCACATATGGAACATGTGAACGTACAAAAGAGCCAAGATCTTCGCGATATGCCTGATCGAAGCATTCCCGTAACTCAATAATTTCCTCATCATTCGCCTGGATTTCAAAGCTATATGTATCCGCCGTTTTCACCTGCGAAATCTGTCCATTTCCTACTGATATATAGTAAGTTTTCTTATTATCCATATAACGCTCCTTCTTTCACCTTTTTAACTTCTATTGTTTTCAACAATTACAAAATTATGTAAAACGAAGTTTCGTTTAGTGATAAAATGGAGAAAAGGAGGGGTCCATTTGATTAAAATATTAATTATTGGAGTCATTATTGTACTTATCGTATTGGTTCTCTCTGTGCTGACAATCAATAAAGGTTATTCTTACAAACATTCAGTGGACAAACCAGAGGCTAATCCTTATCTAACAAATAAACAGGAGGATCAATAATATGCTTCGTATATCCCGCCTCCTCACTACTTTCATTGTCATTATCGTATCCTTATATAGCCTCATTACACAGAATGATGCATTTCTTACACTCTCACAATTTTTCGTAGGAGCCTTAATGTTTATAATCGCAATTGAACAAATACAAAAGAAAGACCCAAGTACTGGCCTAACTTGTATGGTGGCAGGAGTTTTCGTGTGGGCTGTCCTCGCAGTAAAGTATATTATGTAACAACTATTTTCTTACGGAGGAATGAACATATGTTAAAGACCGTTCGGGTTACCTTTGCATTCATTGCATTAGCTTTATCTATCTATAGTTTTATCACAGATAACAGAGGTATTCTGCTTTATATGTTCATTGCTTTAGGCTTAGTGTCTTTCACTATGAGCATTGACGAATTACGTGAACAAAAGAAAGCAAGTGGAACATTCTATTTATTAGCCGAAACACTTACTTTATTTCTAGCTACATTCGATTTATTCTGTTAATTCGAACTTTCAAAGGAGGGACTTTAATGCTAACTGGATTACGTATTTTTCTCTTGCTTACACTTATTCTTTGTATATATTCTTTTTTTACCAATAGCCTCGCAATCACCCCTTACGTACAACTTAGTTTTAGTTGTTCATTTATCCTTATCGGCATAAATGAAATAAAAGCAGGGCGAAAATCAATGAGCATTCCGTATTTTGGGATTTCCGCTCTTATGTTCTTCGTTATGGTATCCAAATTTTTTCACTAAATAGAGCAATTTATAGAGTTAAAATAACCATCCATACTCTACTTCTCTTACTACATATCATTTACTGAATAAACTGTTTCGGCTCTTTTTTAATATGCTTATCATCCTCACGCCAATCATACGTTTCTTCCCGTGAAATATCTAAAGTTTGATCTCCAATTCTAACTCTATCTTTATCCATCCATTGAATGTATGGATCTGTATCTGGATAGTTCCAATATATATTCTTGGTGGAATCGGAACTAAGATTAACCAGCTCTCCTCTAACAGCATCTGCACTTAATGACCCAGCATTATGAAAATAAGTTTTTATAGCATGCTTTCCATCTGGGGATTGCACAGTTCGAATCCATTCCCCTTTCGGAACGCCTTGCAAACTAAAAAATTTCCAATATCCGAAGCCAATGATTATTACTAGCGCAGCAAATAATACCAATGCTACTTTTCTCTTTGTCTTTTTGATTTGCATTTTTGTATCGCTCACTCAACCATCCCCTATAATATTGAATATAATCCTCTTAAAACCATATTACACTACACACTAACCTTTAAGATAACCTCATAAAGAGAAACCCCTGTTTCAATAAGCAGAAGTTTCTTTTTTCATTTATTCATTTACTAAAAACTACTTTCCCTAATGTTTAATTTCGTTGACAAAATTACCTTTTTAGCTACATTCCGTCCTAACAATCGTTCCATTAATAAATCCACTGCCGTTTCTCCCATAAGTCCTGTATATACTTTCACTGTACTGAGCGCTGGAGAAAGATACTGGGAAATACTAATATCATTTACACCAATTATATTTACTCTTTCTGGAACAGCAATTTCATGTTCATTTAGTGCTCTTAGACATCCGATTGCCATCGCGTCATTTCCAACAAAAAAAGCCGTCGGTAACTGATCCTGCTGCTCTTCTATCGCCTGATTCATTAATAAATAACCATCGTTTACTGAAAACTGACCCGTGTATATATAGTTCTCATAAAATAATTCTTTTTCCTTCATATATGTTATAAAGGCACGTTCCCTTGAATCTTCAATTTCGGAAGTCTGATCTTTAAATGTTTCCCGTCCTCCTATGTATCCAATCTTTTGATGTTCCTTTTCTATTAAATAATCAATCACCTTCATTGTTGCCTTCTCAAAATTTACCACAACCGAATCAAAAATCTCTTCATTTGGAGAATAATCTACAAATACAATATTTTTTGTTATCATTTCAAATAAACCTATTTCTCGTTCACTAAATTTCCCTATTGCAATCATGCCTTGAATATTTTCCTTCATCAACTCTTCCATTTGGCTATGAAAAAGTTTTACAATTTTCACCCCTTGCTGTTCACATCTTTTTTCTATTCCTAAACGAATGGACATATAATATAAATCGTTAAGCTCTTCTTCCTCTGTATACCAATGGATCAAAGCAATTTTCGGTAATTCTTTTTTACGATTTGTACGCTTCTTATAAGAAAGCTCCTCTGCTGCCTCAAATATCCTCTTCTTCGTTTCATCACTGACAGAAAGTAATACATCATTATTTAACACCCGAGAAACAGTAGCTATGGATACGCCTGCCTTCTCTGCTATATCTTTAATCGTTGCCATACCTAATCCACCTACTCTTCTCAATTATTCAACCCGAAACGTATATTTCGTCGAGGAAGAGAATAATTGATTTTTATTTAAAATGTACGAAGGAAAATTCGAATGATGAATGGCATCAGGCAATCCTTGCGTTTCTAGACAAAGTCCTAAATACTTTTTGGATTGTACCCCACATATTTCAAACTCACTTGGTAATTGGTTTCCTGTATACAAAACTACGCCAACCTCATCTGTTTCCACGACTAATTTGCGGCCACTTTCTTCATCCCATAATATAATTTCCTGATCGTAGTTGCTATTCAACAGAAAAGGATGATCATATCCCTTCCCTACTAATTCATTTTGATAATAGCGAGAATATACTCCCTCTTTTATTTGCCTTCCTGCTCGGAAATCGAAGGGCGTATCTATTACATCCAATATTTCACCGGTTGGTAATAATTGCTCGTTTAATTCTAGAAATTGATCACTGTCAATTTTTAAAGTATGCTGTAAGACATCCCGCTTTAAATTTCCACTTAGGTTAAAATACGTATGATTCGTTACGTTTAATATCGTCGTTTTATCCGATTGTGCTTCATAACGAATCAAAAATTCATTCGCATTATTTAATGTATAGAATACTTTTACATGTACAGTTCCTGGATATCCTTCTTCTCCGTTAGGGCTAGTATAAGTGAATTCAATTCCGATTTCCTTCTCATTTTCTATTATTTTAGCATCCCAAACGATATAACTAAATCCTTTCAAACCACCATGAAGGTGATTGTCTTGCTCGTTCTTTACTAACGTATAGGTGTTGCCATCCAACTCAAATTGAGCCCCTTTGATTCTACCAGCTACTCTTCCTACAACTGCTCCAAAGTATGGAGAATATCTCTCGTAGTTTTCCAATTCTTCAAACCCTAAAACGATATTTTCATACTTTCCTTTCCTATCAGGCGTAATAATTTTCGTAATCACACAACCGTAATTTAAACACGTAACCTCTATACCCTGGGCATTTTTTAATGTATAAGCGTACACATCTTTTCCATTTACTTTACCAAATATATTTTGAAAGACTGTCATATCCCTATCGCCCGCTCCTATAAACTTTGTATAAAACGTTTAAATGCAGCTATTCCTCCATCGTTTCGTTTGAAAACTCCAGCATCTTCTAATGCCCTTAAAAATTTAGCTGCTAGCTCTTTTTGAACAATGTGATGAATATTCTCTTCATTCGCTTCTACTTTGTACCGCTCTCTCAATTGCTCTGCCCATCGTTTGTGATATTCTGCTACACAATTGTCTTTATACAATACATATCGTTCTACCTCTTGTAACTCTAATTTCAACCTTGCTGGAAGTACAGCCAATCCCATCACTTCAATTAAACCTACGTTTTCCTTCTTAATGTGTTGTACATCTTGATGCGGATGAAAGATACCAAAAGGATACTCCTTACTTGTACGATTATTTCGTAGTACAAGATCTAACTCATACTGTTCATTTCGCTTGCGAGCAATAGGTGTAATCGTATTATGCGGCACACCGTCTCTACTTGCGTAAATATGAACGGATGGATCGCTATATTGCTTCCATTTATCCAAAATGGAAGCTGCCACGTTTACTAATAAATTAGAATTTTTACCTTTTAAGCGAATAACAGACATAGGCCATTTCACTACTGAACATTGAACCTTCGGAAATCTATCTAATTGAAATACATAATCATCTTCTGCTTTTGCCATTGCAAATTCGTATTTACCACCTTGATAATGATCATGTGATAAAATGGATCCGCCTACAATAGGTAAATCCGCATTGGAGCCAATAAAATAATGAGGGAACCGTTTCACAAAAGAAAGTAATCTTTCAAAAGCTTGACGATTTATTTCCATATTCCGATGTGTTTCCGCTAGCACAATGCAATGTTCGTTATAGTATACATAAGGAGAATATTGTAAGTACCAGCGCTCTCCTAATAATTCCATTCGAATCATTCTATGGTTAGAACGTGCCGGATGGCCAAGTCTACCCGCATATCCTTCATTTTCAATGCAAAGTAAGCATTTCGGATAATCCTTATTCTGTATTAGATTTTCGTTTACAATTTCTTTTGGATCTTTTTCCGGTTTAGATACATTAATCGTAATGTCCAGTTCTCCATACTCTGTATTGGCTTTATAATTAATATTTTTCTGAACATGCTTCGTTTGAATATAGTTACTTATTCGACTTAATTCATAAAAATAATCCGTTGCATGTTCTGGATGGCACTCGTAATGTTGATAGAAACATTGATTAATAGTTGATGGTTTTGCCATAAAGCAGTTCATAATTTGACTCGCTAATATGTCTCTTTTATAAGAAGAATCATCAATAATTCCTTGTTCACTCGCATACTGAACTAAATCTTCTAGTAAATCTGTTATTTCTTTTTCTTCCGCTTTACTTTCTTGCTTTTCAAAACGCTCTAAATGAAGAAGGTGAAGAATTTGATTTCTTATATAAATTCCATCTTCTCTTTCGATAAACCGAAGTGAACATGCTCGTTTTATAAGTTGCTCAATGACTTGATAAACATTCATGATACTTTCCCTCCGCTGAATCGTTATATCCATTCGGACTATTTTCATTCCCATCCTAAACTATAAAGAAAAATAAAATAGTTACACATTAGCTGTAACTACTACATTAAACTTTGCCCTACGAATTGCTATACAAGCACGAACACCGATATAACCTGCCATTTATTGCATTGCCTCTCTCTGCAGCTCTCGTGCCCCATCCCCAATATCAGCAACATAAAATGTCGCTTCGTAACCGATGACTTCTTTATACTTTTGTCCAACGTTGCAAATAAATTGATCCGTATATTCTTTCCCAACGATCGCAATTGCACAACCACCAAACCCCGCACCTGTCATACGTGCTCCTATAACCCCTTCTTGTTTCCAGGCTGATTCAACCAATGTATCTAGTTCTTGCCCTGTCACTTCATAATCATCACGTAAAGAACAATGGGATTCATTCATCAGCCTTCCAAATTCTTTTATATTATTTTCTTTTAATTCTTTTACAGATCGCAATGTTCGGCAATTTTCATACACAACATGTTTAGCCCGTTTTCTTAAGCTCTCTTCCTTAATTACATGCTTATATTGTTCAAACATTTTTTCAGTTATTTCTCCTAGGGAGCTTATATCAATTATCTCTTGTAAATTTGCAAGTGCCTGTTCACATTCCGTTCTTCTCTCATTATATTTAGAAGTAGCAAGCTCTCGCCGCTTGTTTGTATTCATAATAATGATATTGTAGTTATCCAGGTGCAGTGGCGCATACGTAAAATTCATTGTTTGGCAATTTAATAACATCCCATATCTTGCCTTTCCCATCCCAATAGCAAATTGATCCATAATGCCACTATTTACACCGATAAAATAATTCTCTACTTTTTTACCAATTTTAATCAATTCTATACGATCTAATTCGAATTGAAATAATCCTTCCATCGTTACCCCTGTTACAAGCTCAATAGAGGCAGACGATGACAATCCCGCACCGTTTGGAATATTTCCATAAAACATAATGTTAATTCCTGAATCAATGCTATATCCAGCTTCTATGAGATAACGAATCATACCTTTTGGATAATTCGCCCACTCATGTTCTTGCTTATAATCTAAATCCTGTAAAGAAAATGAAATAACACCCTTTTCGGGGAAGTTCAATGAATAGGCACATATTAACGCATCATCTCGCTTGCTTGCTAACGCATACGTGCCGAAAGTAATAGCACATGGAAACACATTTCCTCCGTTATAATCAGTATGCTCTCCAATCAAATTAATCCGACCAGGCGCAAAGAAAGTACGATACTCCTCTTGATGAAATATTTTCTTAAAGTTCTCCATTAACTGGTTATGTATCATCTAAAGGCCCCCTTATATAATACGAACTAAAAAGTTTTTCCATTCTAACTCCGAATTCATTCTACCAAAAATAAAGACTTATTATCTTTTTACTAAAAAAATTCAAAAAAGTCAAAATTTTTTAGTAAAAAACTGCATCATTTTTGTACATATTTTAGTAAAAAAATACCACATAATTTTACTTTGCAGTTTAAAATGGATTACATATAATAATTCAATCTCTCATAATTGGTTTAATCGCGCAGAAAATCCTCTGAATTTTTATTGATTAACTCCCCTAAGATGTTCTTGAGACTATAAAAAGCTCCCTGTTTTTATGAAGTGAACCCTGAAAAT